>NZ_JANYGH010000005.1 GCF_025362475.1 Mucilaginibacter sp. | reverse complement strand
TATTGGCTAAAATCGCTTTAGCTTTCTTTACTTCTTTTCCTCTTTCAAGGACCCTTCCGTTTGGGTCTGCAAAGGTAGAAACCTTTTCCGCTTTTCCAAAACCTTTTTCGCTTTTATTTTTTCAAGCGTTTTTTCAGTTTTCAATCCCCTTTTCCTTCTCTCTATTCTTCCTCAGCGGCGGGGGTGCAAAAGTAGCAAACTTTTTGGCTTTCCGAAAATTTATCTGATCTTTTTTTGAAGCCTTCTTCTTCTCGCTTTCACTCTTCCTGCTTCAAAAACCCTTTCAGTAACCTTTCTAAGAACAAATCCCGCTTCCTCGTTTGCGGGCTGCAAAGGTACGCCGATTTCACAATTCCGCAAGCTGTTTTTAACAATTACTTAACCTATATGCTTAACTCCTTAGCGATCAATCTTAAAAACTTTATCAAAGGGCTGTTCAACGGGAATTATGCGGGGAAACGGGGGATTCTTCACAGGATACCATACCGTTATATATAGTAAAACATTATTTCACAAAGACGGAAAAGCAAAAAAGGATTGAAAGCTCACAATCCCTATTTCCTACAGTTATTTTTAACTGCTACGCAATGCACGGATAAAAGCTATCAATATTAGAGTAGAGTCTTAGAATAGAGCTGTACTGAATTGATTGAGATCAATTCAGTAACTAAGGATAACTACTATAATAACTTTTCCAAAATTATATATGGACCTTTTCTTTCCAATTCATTAAAACCTAATTTCTTACAAGCGTTCAACGCAGCAAGATTGTTCGCATTTACCTCCGTAAGGCATCTTTTAAAACCTTTATAAATTAAATCGACAAAGCAAAAATCAACCAACCTTCTTCCATACCCCATTTTTCGTGTTGATGGTGAAACTACCGCCATTGATAAAAAAGCAAGCTTATTTTCATAGTCATTAGCGTAATATGCTAAAAAAGCAAGTAGAACATCGTTCTCCATTATAGAGATTAAACATCCCTTTTCGATGATTTTATCAATGTAGGCATTTAAATCACCAAGTTCATATGTTCCACTACCATCATTGATCAATGGATACATTAAATCATAAATTTTTGATTTCATTTGCGATTGGGCTTGAAACACAATTTATATCTATTTTTCTACACGATAAAAAAAATGCGAATAATGCACACAAATTGTAAAGTTTGAGCCGTTTTAAAATACCTATTGCACATGATTACTCTGATAAACAATTCATACGATTTTGGAAGTAATATAAATGAATTGCCCGAAAACTTTTATGGAGGATACACAAACGGCCTTAGCGATAACGCCAAAGCCGTTGTTGCACCGCGGAGAGCAGCACGAAAAAATCTACTGGTAAAAACAGTCTATACTGGTAAAAACAGTCTATACTTATTTATATACGTCTGGCCTATGACTCAAAATTAAAGAGGCCGCATCTATCGTTATTTTAAACCGTTGCCTTGTTATTACTTATCTTCAACAGGATCTGCAGAAGCTGGCATGGATGGGTTATATATTGCAACACCAACCCTTGAATCGGCACAGCCGTAGTACAGAAACCATTTCTTTTTAAAATAAACCATGCCTTCTATAAAGACTGTACCATTAACATATTGTCCGCTTTTTTCAAATGGCTCCATAGGTCGCAGGAAAGGCACATCCAACCTGGTAATATTTTTAGAAGGATCCTTCTTATCAAATAAAGCTTGCCCTGCGCAATACGAATTGGCGTTAAACCTTTTATCCCTATTATCATCTGCTTTGTTTTTACCATTATAAAATAAGATAATACCTTTTTCTGTCATCAAGGCCGGCGGTCCGCATTCCGTTAAATCGCTGTCGAAATAACCATTGCGGGGGGATATCAATTGTTTCAATTCGCCATTTTTATCCACAACCGGCGCCCAGTCAACCAGGTTGGTTGATGTAGCAGCATAAACATGTTGCTCTCCCCAATACAGCCAGTATTTACCATTAATTTTAATCACTACTTGCTTTCCATTTACCACTTTTGTTAAAATGGATGCCGACTTACTTGCAATATTAAAAAACTTACCGTGGTAAGCGGTTTCAAAGATAGGACCATGTTTTTTCCAGTGCACCAGATCTTTAGAGGTGGCTGCACCCAAACGAGGTAGCTTACGATTCCATTCGGTATAAAACACAACGTATGTTCCATTGGGCGTAACTGCTACACGCGGATCCTCACACCCACCAGGCCATTCATATTGCTTGGCAATATCATTATCCGGATAAAGTACCGGTGTTTTTTTTCGGTTAAAATGAATGCCATCGGTACTTTCTGCATATCCTAAACGGGATGTGCGAAAACCGATTCCTATACCAAACAGGTCTTCCGCGCGATACATTACAACCACTTTACCGTTTTTTATAGCTGCGGCCGGGTTAAAAGTATCATTTGCTTCCCACGGTACCATCTTGTCACTTACCGGGTCTTTAAACCTCGAGCTGGTATCGGGCGATATAATAGGATTGATATTTGCAGGTCTTTCAAACCCGCCAAAAGCCCATGACGGTAAAATATTTTTATTTGATTGACCTAAGCATGTCTGGGCCACTAATACAAGGGCCAAAATCTTTCCGGTCTTTATTAAATTAATCAGCATAAATGGTTTGTTAAATATTGGCATATAATTCTTCAATTTTTTCAAGGGGCACACCTTTTGTTTCAAACACATAACGACTTACAAATAAAATCATGCTGATATTAATTATTCCATAAAGGCCAAATGTGATTACAGGCCCCAGTTGAGAAAGCATGAGCGGGAAAGTTAACGAAACAATAGAGTTTGCTACCCAGTTACCAAATACCGCAATGGAAGTTGCTGTTCCACGGATCTTATTGGGAAATATCTCTGCCACATAAACCCAAAGCACAACGCCCCAGGTACAGGCAAAGCCGCCGATGTAAATGAATATGGTAAGTAACACAAAATAATTTTGCAACAGATTAAAATAAAACAACGCAGCTAAGATGAACATACATAGCCCCATAATAACTGAGCCCGAAAGTAATAGCTTTTTACGGCCAAGTCTGTCAATCAACGGAAAGGCAAGTAAAGTAAATATCAGGTTAACAACACCTGTTAATATGGTTTGAAATAAAACACTCCCTCCAAAATGTATTTTTTCAAATATCAGCGGAGCATAATAAAATATGATATTAATGCCTGTAAGCTGTGCTATGGAGGCAAACACCAAACCTATTATCACCACCTTTCTGAAGCGTGGTGTAAACACATCCTTAAGTGCCGGAGTACTTTCTGATTCGATATCATCTGTTACCATTTTTACCTGTGCCAAACTTTCCTCTTCTGAGTAAATACTGCCAAACACCTTTTTGGCATCAGCAATTTTGTTTTTGGATACCAGCCATCGGGGGCTTTCTGGCACAAGTAATAAGAGGATAAAAAATATCACCGATGGTATTACTGCGGCGGCCAGCATATAGCGCCAATAATTATCATTATTTAAAAATGTATAAGAGGCATTTACTATCAAATAGTTGGATATAAACGAAAGCAAAATACCAGTAACTATTGCCAGTTGCTGTAGCATACCTAATCTTCCTCTGAATGACGGAGGTGCTACTTCTGAGATATAGATAGGCGCAAGGGTTGATGCCATACCTATAGCTATCCCCCCAATAAAACGATAAATAACGAGTTGAACAAAACTGCCGGCAATACCACTTCCTAATGCCGCAATAATATATAAAAGGGAAGTTACGATCATAAGGTTTTTACGGCCGAACTTATCTGCCAAACCGCCGGCAAACAACGCCCCCGGGATACATCCAATAGATGCCATAGCTACAACTAACCCAATTTCCGCATCGTTAAGCTGAAAAAAAGGTTTTAAGTAATGTACTGCACCGGCAATTACAGCTGTATCAAAGCCAAATAACAAGCCGCCTAAAGCTGCTACTATGGATATTAATATGGTATAACTTTTCATAGAAGATTGGTTAAGATCAAAAAAGGGTGGCTTTATATTGCCACCCTTTTATATTAGCTATAAAGTACTTTCAATAGTATAAATCGATAACACCTCGGCGTCCGTTAAGGCTCTGTTGTAGAAACGGAGATCATCCATTGAGCCATTGAAGAATGAGCCACCATAATAGGCATAATCACTTGACTGATCTGTAGTAATCAAACTTTTAGGAAGCTGTTGCCCTATTGTAAGATTAACAGGATTGGCAAGAGTTAACGGAGCTCCCGTTACAGCTGCGGTTTTCACCAGGGCACCATTAACATAAAACTTCATAGTGCCATTGGTATAGGAAACGCTTGCATGAGTCCATACCTCTAATGGTACGGCGCCGGGATTATCATCCACATCATGGTAGCCATTATCAGCATGAAAGGTCATGAATAAAAAATTATTGCTTTGCAGTTGGAATTTAAACCCGTTCCAACGATTTAAAGACATAATATAGTTGTCGGAGTAAGTGCTATGCCTTTTTATCCAAATACTTATTGTAAACTCCTTTGGGTTTAATGTGATGTCATAGGGCACTTCAATATAGGCTCCGTTATTAAAATCGAAGGCCTTATCTGTCCTGCCAAAACGGTCGGCAATCAACTTTGGCAGCGTATTACCATCTACAGGCGCATTACCGGGACCAATTATACCTGTTTTTAACATTCCGTTATGGCCATTTGTGGTAGCATCATTAGCATTTCCATCAAATTTCCATTGTGCAATAAGGTTAGCTGCAGATACTTCCTGGATAAGCCGGCTTTTAAACTGCGTTAAAACGCGATTAAGATTTGCCTGCGCATTATTTACCTGCTGTTGGGTAAATGTGCCTGTTTTAACACCTGTCGCAAGGTCAATAGCTGTTTTAAGATCGGTTCTTGCACCTACAGCGTATTGTCCTGGTTTACTGCCTTCAACCGTAGCCGTATACAATAAAGTTGCCGAATCAATGGCTAAGCCCAGCTTTGTTTTGTCAGAATTATAATTGGGTTTATCCGCACTTTTTGTGCAGGATTGAAATATACTTATCAACGCTATCATCACCATGAAAGCTGCTGACGATTTTTTGAATCTACTCATTTTATAATATTTTAAGTGTTACCGTTACTTACCTAATTTTAAATTGGTTTGCCTTTCGCTTAGCGGAATAGGGAAAAACTGATTGCTGCTAAAGCTAAAGTTAGGCACATCTTTAAGTGCATCGTTGGCGTAAGCTGAACCATAACGTATAATATCAAAAAAGCGATGAAACTCCAGCGCCAGTTCAGAGCGTCTTTCCTTGCGGATAACATCCCGCAACTGACTTTGGTCGGTAATTGTTATATCTGGTAATAAACCAGCCGGTATAACTCCGCCGGCATATCCAGGCAGTGTTTTATCATTCACATAACTCTCACGTGCTCTTTTGCGCACAAGGTTCAAAGGCGCTAAAGCTCCGGCAGCGTCTCCTTTTTCATTTAAAGCCTCAGCCTGAATCAACAAAACCTCTGCAAACCTGATGGCCTGGTAATTTAAGTTACCATCACCTTTTATAGACGTTGGAATTTCGCTTAACGGCTGAATATCCTTTTTACTTAAATATCCGGTGGAAGTCCATGTAGGATCAAAACTGGTATCAAACCATGGGTGCCCTGCCCTGCCCACTGTGTAGTCAAGCCTTGGATCATCAACGCCACCCGTTGATTTTTCAAAATTGTTGACCAGGCTTTGTGTTGGATAGAAAAACCCATAACCATTTTGCGAACGTGGAGCGAACCATTGATTCAATGTATTTCCAGCAAATGGCACCAAACCGGTTGCATGCTGGATAGAAAAAACAGCTTCCGCATTGTTTTTTGTAGCAGCCCTGAAGTTATCTGCAAAAATTGGCAGTAAGCTGTAAATCCCTAATTCGTTAACTGATTTAGCTGTAGATGCTGCCAAATCCCATTTCTTTTCAAAAAGATAGGTTTTAGCAAGGAGTGATAACGCTGCTCCCTTTGTTGCACGGCCCAGATCAGTAGTACCCCAAGTTGTTGGCAAGCTATTGGCAGCTGCCTGGCAATCTTTCTCTATTTGCGCAAAAATTTGTGCCTGTGGCAACGCCGGACTTTGTAGTTCCTCGGGAGTTTCTACTTTAAGATGCAATGGAATATCGCCATATGCAACAGTTAAATTAAAATAATAGTAAGCCCGTAAAAATTGAGCCTGTCCAATTACTTTTTTCTTAACATCATCAGATACTGCTTTATTTGCATCTGTTAATCCATCGGTAACTACGTTACATTTAAAAATGCCATCGTAATATCTTTTCCAAACGCCTTCAACTGCTGAGTTTGATGATAAGATGTTAAAATCATTAATGCTTTGAAAATCGGCCTGATCACCAGGGTTTCCTCCTTTTATCGCATCATCAGATGCCACATCGCCCAATACCCATATGGCATTAGAAGAAGCATCTGTGAAAGTAAGCGGATTATAGGCAGCATTTACAGCCAACGTTGCATTAGCATCTGACGTGAAAAATTTATCTGCCTGGTATTGTCCCGAAATAGGTTGCTCCAGATTCTTCTTACATCCCGTATTCATAAAAACAAGGACGGCGGTAGTATATATAATAATATTTTTTGCTTTCATCTCTTAATTAAATTTAGATTAGAAATTTGCGTTAACACCAAAAGTGATTGTACGTGCCGATGGGTAAGTTCCCCAATCAATACCTACCGCCCGGTCACCATCGCCAGAATTGTTGCTGTTGCTATACATTTCGGGATCAAGACCTGTGTATTTGGTAAAAGTGAGCAGGTTTTGAGCACTAACAAATATCCTTAAAGATGATATGCTAAGGCTACTTAAGGCATTTTTACCCAGTTTATATCCCAATTGGATATTTTTAAGCCTTAAGTAAGAGCCACCTTCAAGGAAACGAGTTGATGGCATCTTATTATTTTGCCCCCCTGACCATGATAAACGCGGAAATTCATTTGTTGAATTTGGTCCTGTCCAGCTTTGGGTTGCTATTCTTTCAGTTATATTAAATGGTCGGTAAAAACCTTCTATATCTGTAAGTACCTGGTTGTAAATCTTGTTACCATATACTCCCTGGAAAAACAGGTTCAGATCGAAGTTTTTGTACTGGATATTAGCTGTAAGGCCATATGTGAATTTAGGAATTGGACTACCTACAAATGAGCGATCCTTTTCATCAATAACACCATCATTGTTAATATCCTTGTACATCACATCGCCCGGTTTAATACCAGGTCCCTGGTAAGCATGTGTGAACACCTGTTGAGCATTCTGAAAAATACCTTCTTTTTGTAAAAGGTAGAATGAGCCAATAGGTTGCCCCGCTTCCGTAAGTGTTGCATAATAGTTATTATCTATACGTCCACCAACAATTGGTAGTCCACCAGCAAGCGATGTAACCTTGTTAACCACCGTAGCAAAATTACCGTTTAAGGAATAGCTCCAGTCTTTATTGATATTACCACGATAACCAAGTTCCAGCTCAAGCCCGCTGTTGCGCACTTTTCCAGCATTTACTGCTGGGTTACCGCCATTTCCTGCACTACTTGGCTCAGGCAGCTTCAACAATACATTCGAGGTATTTTTGATATAATAATCAGCGGTAAGTGTTAATGCATTCTGAAAGAAACCCAAATCTACACCCACGTCTTCCTGTGTGCTTGACTCCCATTTGATGTTAGGATTTCCTTTTTGAACGATGCTATAACCCTGGTTGGATGTACCGCCGAAAGGGTAATAAAAACCACCGGATACAAGCGATGCGTATGGATAATTACCGATGGAAGAATTCCCTAACTGCCCAACGCTTGCCCTTAATTTAAACGTTGATATGGGTTTAATATCCTTCATGAAATCTTCTTGATCAATACGCCAGCCTAATGAGCCAGAATAAAAGCTTTCATAGCGCGAAGCGGGAGATAATTGCGAAGAACCGTCCCGTCTGTAATTCACACTTGCCAGGTATTTATTATTGTATTGATAGCCAATCCGTCCGAATAATGAAAACAGGCCAACATCAGATCTGTTACCACCATTTTGTTGCGTACCAATACCACTATCCAGGTATTGAAAGGTTGACGATTGATCAATAAAGTTGGTACGGGAGGCTGATAAAGCCTGCACATCTGTTTTGATGGTTTCTGTACCCGCTAAAAAATTAATTACGTGCTTACCTAAGGTTAAATCATAGGTTGCTGTATTTGTCCAGTTATAATTCAATTCGTTTTGATGCGATTGTGCAAGGGAACTTGGAGAATTAAAAGAACGGTCGATACCATAAGTTTCAAAGAATTGCTTATAATCTGTCAGGATCATATTAATACCGATGTCGGATTTAATTCTTAAATTTTTTATCGGTGTCACTTCTGCAAAAGCATCGCCCAAAATGGTATAGTTGTAAAAATTGCGGTTTGTGGCATCTGCAAGCGCTACCGGGTTTATACCATCGCCCAATACATCATAATGAGCGGGTAAATCTACAAATTGACCTGCCGCATTATAAACAGGGGTTGCTGGAGTGCGGAATAAAGCATACCGAACCACGCTTGGCCCGGGGTTTCCATCTCCATATCCATCACCAGAGGTACCTACCTGCCTCGTTTTAGAATACCCAAGGTTAATATTTGTACCTATTTTAAGGTATTTTGATAATGTGCTGCTTATTGCCGTACGCAGGTTAAAACGATTGAATGATGAATTTTTTATTAATCCATCCTGGTTAAAATAATTGGCAGATACTATGTATTGCGAATTATCATTTCCACCGCTTACTGAAAACTGTGCATTGGTTACCGGCGCAGGCTTGAGTACCTGCTTTAGCCAGTTCACATCAGAAAATGTTTTGGCAAGACTATCGGATATAGGTGCCCGTCCGTCATTTTTTGCGGCGGTATTGTAAGCTGTTACATATTGTGATGTATTAGCCATCTTAATAAGATTCTCTGCAGTTTGAACACCAGTATAAGCACTTACAGATAGCTTCGCCTTGCCAGAGCTACCACGCTTAGTGGTAACTATTACTACACCATTTGATGCCCTGGCGCCGTAGATAGCGGCAGAGGAGGCATCTTTTAAGATGTTAATACTTTCAATATCAGCCGGTGATATTTCATTAATACCATCTTTAGTAGGTACTCCATCTATAATATATAGGGGGTTATTATCATTTATAGTCCCTACTCCTCTTATCCTTACAGATATGGCATCGCCGGGCGCTCCCGTGTTTTGGCTCACCGATATCCCGGCAGATTTACCCTGCATGATCTGGTCAACACCACCCACAGGTATCGCGTTGATGTCCTTTGCACTAATTACCGATACCGCACCGGTCAAATCCTTTTTCTTTTGAGTACCGTAGCCAATAACAATAACTTCATTAAGGCTGCCAGCTGCATCTTTAAGTGTAATGGTTAAAGTGGTTCTGCCTGCAACAGCTATTTCCTGTGATTGAAAACCTATATAGGAAATCACTAAAACGGCTGTTTCGGGTACGGTTACAACAAAGCTGCCGTTAACATCGGTAACAGCAATATTTTTACCGTTTTTTAAACCTACAGTAGCCCCTATTAACGGTGCGCCTGTTGCATCAACTACTTTACCTGTAAATTTAATATCTACCACGTGTGGTGCAGATAACTGTGTGATGACTACCAGCTTATCAGATAATACCCGGTATGATAAACCGGTGTTTCTTAATGTAAAATCAAGTATCTGCAGAACGGTGTAGTCTTTAACATCAATGTTGACGACTTTATTGGGTATAGCCTGATCGCTATACAAAAAGGTGTAACTACTTCTTTTTTCAAGTAGTTCAAAAAATTTCTCCAGGTTAACGTTTTTAACATTTAAATCGAGTTTTTCCTGAGAATGAACCCTTGCCGAAACATGGATAAGGGTAACTAAAAGCAGAATACATGTTAATTTCACGTACAAAAGAATTTTTTTGACACACGGAGGATTAATGAAAGAACTAAAAGTTTTTTTCATACTTTTGATTTGTTGAGGTTAGTAAAGTTTATAAAATTCCTGAGATCCGTCCAGATATTAGGTTGTATGCACTGGCCCCAATGAAGGAAGTGTTCCCGCACTTCCTTATTTTTTGAGACTAATAAAACATTTTGGTTGGTATGATTTATTTCATCTGATAGTTCCTTTCTTCTCTTTTTAGTTTATTTAATTGGCTGGTTACCATATATGAATCTGATTATTGGCTATTGAATAGTGGAATGGTTCGGTATATTGAAAAGCATGGATAACTTCGTTAATTCCCTGGTTGTTAAATGTTCCCGTAAATTTCTTTGTAGTATATTTATTATTATCAAAAACTATCCTGACGTTATACCAGCGCTCAAGCTGTACAGCAATCTCCTCAAAACTTTTTTGCTTAAATGACAGTCTATTATTTAGCCAGGCTGTTTCATCAATGGCGGTATCCGGTAAAGCAACCGATGCTGGAGAGGATACAATCATTGAATCTTTTATCGTGGCTTTATTGATCAGCAACACTTTTTTAGCCGTGTTTTTAATTGTATTTATAGTAATCTTTTCATTAGGATACATTACTATATGAGCAGATGGCGTGTTCTCGTTTAAGATCTCTACTTTACCCCTTATCAGAGTTGTTTCAACGAACTGGTCGCTATTATAAGCTTTTACGTTAAAAGCGGTTCCTAAAACAACAACATTAAGTTTGCCGGCATGTACAATAAATGGATGTTGAGCATCATGTTTTACATCGAAATAAGCTTCACCGGTTAAAAAAACCTCTCGTTTACCAAGGTTGTTTAGGTTGCTAACAAATTTAATTGATGACGCTGCGTTAAGCCAAACAGATGATCCATCAGGTAAAATAGTGTGTACCCTTTTTCCGTTTGGTGTTACAATGGCTTGTTGCTGGATAGGCGTATCATTATGACCGGTATAAAATTTAATCCAAAGGCCTGCCATCAGTAAAATAGTCACAGAAGCAGCAATCATCCAGCTTTTGCGGGTATTGCGCTGCAGCGGATCAAGCCGCCCGTGGTAGATCAGTGGCTTTTCGGCGAAACCGCTTTCATTGTTCAGGGCCTCATCAAATTTTTCAAGGCCCCGTTCCATAGCCCGGCGCTCTGCCATAGAAAAACTTCCGGGAGCCATTGTTTTAAGATTCCTGATACTCTCATGTTCAGCACGCAGTTCTGGCCTGGCCTGGAATATCAATTCCAGTTCATCAATCTCATCAGCAGAAATTTCTCCTGATACAGATCTTGAGATGAGCAGCCAAATCTTTTCTTCTGATGTCATATAATACAAGACACAGAGAAGTTTAAAAACCCCCAAATGAAAAATAAATATTTTATAAAAAAAAGGTTTTTATTTGGGGATTAATATATCATTAAAAAAACTCTACCTTTATTAACCAATTATAAACAGGGTATCTCCTACTTATGCAAGTTATTCTCAACAAAAGTTTTGAGCGGACAGACCTTAAGGATGAGCAGGTTTTTAAAGACCTGTACAGGCAATATTTTGTTAAATTATACCGGTTTGCAACATCCCTGGTGCATTGTAATGAAACCGCGGAGGAGATAGTTCATGATGTGCTGATCAATTTGTGGAAGAAAAGGAACACTTTTACTGAGATAGAAAATTTGAATACCTATCTGTATGTATCTGTGAAAAATCTTTCATTAAATCATTTAAGAAACGAGCGTAAATACCTTTATGAGGATATTGAAACGATATTCAATGAAAACAACTACATTACTGTTGATCCAGAAAGTGTGATGATCAGTAAAGAAGGTGTCAATACCCTGAATGGCTTTATCAATAACTTACCTTCCAAGTGTAAACTTATTTTCAGACTTATAAAAGAAGACGGCCTTAAATATAAAGAAGTTGCAGTATTGTTAAACTTGTCTGTAAAAACTGTAGAAAACCAGTTGGCTATAGCACTAAAAAAAATCTCAGAATCTATAAAAAAATCTTCGGCAATATAGGTTTCACGTCCCTACTAACTTATACCATCCAAATATCAGGGCTGAAGCATTAAAAACCACACTGCGATTTCTAATCCATCAGCCCTATACCATCTATAATACTAAGCGAATCGTATTAATCAAATTACAACAACTGGCTTAGTATCGGCTTACTTATTCCCGAAAGTTGATTTTGGCCCGGTTTCAGCAATTCCAGGATAACAATTTCATTATTCCCTTTTTTAAGCCACTCTGCAGGTAAATACACTGTCTGCTGTGGACCAATATTCCAATACCTGCCCAAATTGTGTCCATTTACCCAAACTACGCCTTTACCCCAGTTGCTAAGATTTAAATAAGTATCCCCCACGCTGTTCAGGCTAAAAACACCTTTCCTTATAACCGGTGATTGTGTATTAACAGCAGCATTATTGAATATAATTTTGCTTAAGTTATTAAACGGAAGCGAATACATTTTCCACTGGTTTAACTCGATGCCACCAAAAAGTACCTTTTCGGTAATTCCCTTTTTATTTTGCAACAGGTATTTGCCAAAGTTTATCCGCCCCAGGTTTTCAACTAATATTTCTAAAGTTACTTTTCCGGCTGGCAGCGTAAGTGTTAAACTATCCTGGTTTAACCTGCGGTCAAGCGTGCCTGCTTTTTTACCATTTACCATAACAATAGCGTAATCTCTTAAATCCTTAAGCTTAAGCACGCCGCTTTTCCCTCCTTGAATGGTAGTTTTATATAATACAAAACCATAATCCTGGTGCAAATCTTCAAAAGTTAAGGGAGTTAAATTTTCTTTCGGCACTGGCAACGTTGCCAGTAAATTCACTGCCTGCGTTAGTTTAATTGATGGTATGCTGATTGCCGGTTTAGCCGCAGGAACCGCAGGCAAGTGTACATCAGAAGGTAAGTATTTTTGTATAACCTCTCTGAATTTCATAAATTTTGGTGTGGCATTACCCGCCTCATCCAGGGGAGCATCATAATCATAGCTGCTTATTTGCGGCTCATAGGGTGTTTCATCTTTATAATTAGCGCCATTCATAAATGCACGGGTTGTGCCTCCATGAAACATATACATATTGATAGATATGCCCGCCGCCAAAACAGAATCGAGGTGACCGGCATAATCTTTGGCAGGGACGGTATGGTGTTTGGTACCCCACCAATCAAACCATGCCGGATACCATTCCGCTATATAATAAGGCCCCTTGCCTTCATGATTATCTTTTATAATTTTTTTGACTTTGGCTGGATTGTCCAAGCCATTAACAGCCGGAAGCAAACCTGGTAAATAGCCTTTTACCAAATCGGGTGCAGGATCACAGGTATATAATAATCCATCGAAACCAGCCTCCTTAAACAACTTTTGATTAATGGCCAGGTACTCTTTATCACTACCATATGAACCATATTCATTTTCTATCTGCACCATTAATATATTACCACCATGGTTAATTTGTAACGGCGCCAGTTGTTTGCCTATTTGTTTAATA
The DNA here is from genome assembly GCF_025362475.1 of Mucilaginibacter sp. Lineage (GTDB taxonomy): Bacteria > Bacteroidota > Bacteroidia > Sphingobacteriales > Sphingobacteriaceae > Mucilaginibacter. The sequence continues at coordinate 271,256 of NZ_JANYGH010000005.1, read as the reverse complement.
TAGCTTTCATACTCTTTCAAATACGTTGCTTCTTTACTCCGCACTACTAATCCTTTTTCATTTTGCAGCCAGTAAGGGTAACCTCCAAACTCCCATTCGGCACATACATAGGGACTTGGACGTAATATTACCCACAATCCCTCCTGTTGTGCTATACGTACAAACTCCGCAACATCATTATTGCCGGTAAAATCAAAAAGCCCTTTTTGCGGTTCGTGGAGGTTCCAAAAAACATATGTACCTATAACGTTCAATCCCATGGCTTTTGCCATTTTCATCCGCGCCCGCCAGGCCTCGCGCGGTACCCGGGGATAATGCATCTCGCCCGATATCATCTGGAATGGTTTGCCATCAAGCAAAAAAGACTCATCAGCCATTGCAAACGTATGTGTCTGGGCAAATGTATTGATGACATTTAAAAAAAATATTGTAAGTAGTATGAGCTGTTTGAGTTTCATGTTTGGGATTATTAAGTCTCTTTAATATTTTACAACAGTGTAGTTGAATTATGATTTGTTAGAAGAAGAATGTCTTTTATTGGTGTTTAGCCTGGCCATTATATTTGCTCAATACCCATTGGCCAACCTTAACTCCTTGTATTATACCATTATCAATAGCATCTTTAAAATGAATGCCGCCCCAAAATCGAGACATACCAGCTTCGGTAGCCGCCTGGCTAAATGAACTAAAATTACGGGGAGTAAGTCCATATTTTTCTTCCACATTATCAGTGTAATGAAAATTGTCGCCAAAATAGTGGGTAAGAATTACTGCCGACGCTGATGATATCACAGAATGGCCGCTGATGTATTCAGGGAAAGGTGGTGTTTGCAACAGTGGTTTCCAGTTAACATCAATATACTTGCGGATAGCAGTTTCCGGGCGAACACGGTTGGTTCGGTATTTATCATCCCAGCAACATATAAAGCCATCCAATAATCCTGTAGCCACCATAGTATGGATTTCCAGTGCTTTTGAAAAGCCTGTTTTTGTTTGTTTGCATGCTATGCCTGTGATTCCCATCCAATGCGCCCCGGGCGAGATCTTTTTTACGCCTATCAGCATGTGGCCGTTATCCTGAACAGCAAATGGATTGCAATCCCAAAAGCCAGCTATTGTTCGTTGCTCATCTGTTAGGCCTTTTCCGCTCGCTTTGTAGTTCATCATCATGAATTTATAAAAAGCAGACTGTTTATCAGTGGAAAAAGGTATAGGCGGTGCCGGCAGAAATTGAGAGGAAGAATCAAGTGTAAGCGGACGGATGGTATTAAAATAAGGTTCAACCGGGGCCATATAAGCCGGAGGTGTAGGATCCCAGGCGCCATCCTTTCCCAGTGGAGTATACCTGGTATAATTACTGATCCTGTTATATCTATCCTTTTTAACATAAGCGAGGATCTGCTTACTAATAGCCTGCGCATAATGTTTGGAGCTATCAATTACTTCATCTGTAAAACCTATCTTTTTGCACGAATCCAAAAAAGCCTGCTCATATTTAATCAACAAACTCCCAGATGGCTGCAGCTTTCCTGCAATTTCCATCATGGCTATTAACGCACTAAGCTGATAAGCATAGCCCTTGGCATATGCCGGTTTTTTAACAACAGGATATTCATTTAAAATACCATGCATGCTTTTAACACTTTTGTCGTTTTCTGCTATAACTTCATAGCCTGCCAGGCAGGTATACGAATAAAAACGTGCGGCCAAAGGTGGGTTTGTTACATCATGGATCATAATAACCGTCATATGATCAATCACTTTAGAAATATCGGCGCTTGTTAATGATGGTTGTACCTGTTTCTTATTGCTGCAACTGTTATATAACACGGCCGCAGTGAACAATATAAATGCTAAAAAAGCCTTTCTTTTCATATCATTAAAATTCTTTATAGGCTTTTACTCCCTGTTGATTAATCCCAAACAATAAAGTATGGTTAACTTCAATTGCACTTCTTACATCTCCCCATAATTTAAAACCCGATTGTAACTGAGGTATATATTCAAAATGGCCTTTACCCTCACCCTTTAATAAAGTGCCATAATTTGCATCATATTTACCTAAACGTAACCGGGCTTTATTGATGTTACCGCATAAAAGCAAATCCTGCTTACCATCATGATCATAATCTAAAGACGTGATTGTATATACCGGCGAGAACTGTACCTGTAATGGCAATGAAGATGAATGTAATTTACCTTTACCATCGCTTAAGAAAAAGGTAGTAGCCAGGTTATTAGCCTGTAAGTGGCCTGCTCCTTTTAACTCCACAGCAGTAAAAATATCGGTAAGAGAAGCATCAGCATAACTTTTATAATCAGGAAAACGCGAACGCATCATACTAATCTGTTCTAAAAGTTCGTCCCTGGAAACATAAGGATAACTTTGATGCTGTATGTAAAAGCAAAAGATAGGATCAACTGCACCGTTATCATCAAAATCCTTGTAGTACATTTCTGCAGGCTCTTTATCGCTGGCTTTGCATTGGGTATTTAATCCCTGATTCCCAACAAGCAGATCCGGATGCCCGTCGTGATTAAAATCTTCCACAAGTATCTTATTCCACCAGCCGCTATTGGGTTTATCAAAATAAGTATTAGTGCTGTTTACCAGTTTGCTATTTTCATTGAGCATTACAGTTACCGGCATCCACTCTCCTACTAAAATCAAATCAGGTGTTTTATCCCCATTCATATCTACCCATGCGGCATCGGTCACCATACCTATATGCTTTAATCCGGAGTTATATTTTACAGTTTCATCAGTAAAATGCCCCTTACCATCATTTACCAGGATAAAGCTTTGAGGTGCTTCGGGATATCTGCCTGGTATTACTCTTCCGCCTACAAATAAGTCCGGGTGCCCATCGCCATTGATATCGGCCATCCTAACACAGCTTTTACTGCTGCGCATTACCGGTAATGCATCTTTTGATTTGGTAAAATTGCCCTTCCCGTCATTTAAATAAAGTCTGTCCTGCAATAAAGGATCATCTGGAATGTAATTATTATACCCCCCAGAACATACATACAAATCTGGCTTTCCATCGCCATTGGCATCAAAAAATAGCGCATCCGTGTCATTGCTTTTTTTATCAGCATCAAAAGCGGGTTCTGGTTTTGCATTGAATTTGCCACCCGGTTGCTGAAGATACAGCATACCCGGCATTCCATTGCCTCCGCCTACATAAACATCTTCCAATCCATCGCCATTTACATCTCCTTTTGTGATACATGGCCCCGAAAACGATAGCGGGTTTATCATCAATGGCTGCCGTTTAAAATCGTTAAGACTATTTTTTTCCTGTTTATTAACTATAGGTGAGTTTACCTCTGTAAAAATCGGCTTTTCAATTTTGAGTGTTTGATGAATGTTAGCGGCATCTTTTTCATTTAAAGTTAGCAGCTGATTGGCTTTAATATTTTTAACAACCTGCTCTTTTCCCTGCTGCCATATTATGCGCAAAGAATCAATTACTTTATCCGTACCTAATCCAAAATGCAAGATTGGCGAAACGCTGGATTGAAATCCGCGGCTTGGCATTTGCTCCAGGTATTGCTTTTTATTTTTTATGTATATGGTAATTTTTGCTCCTACACCCTGCGTGTTTTTTTCTGCCCCATTCAATTTCAATTGCAGGTAATGGTTATTTATTTGTTTATCAGATTCGTTTTGATAGATGAATGCAGGTTGGTTAATATTGTTTACAACCAGGTCAAGGTCGCCGTCATTATCCAGATCGGCATAGGCTGCACCATTGCTGTTTGATGACTCCGTAATGCCCCATGGCGCACTGGTATTGGTAAAAGTTAAATTACCGTTGTTTTTAAAAAAATAGCTTTTTACTTGTGATGATGGCATTTGTTGCACTAAGTTGAATATATCCTTGCGCATCATTCTTTTGTCCTTCAAAAAATCGCCCATATATTTTACAAAATCCATGTTGGTAAAATCGCGGGTATAGCCATTGGTTACAAAGAGGTCTTTCCAGCCATCATTATCATAATCGGCAAATAATGGCGCCCAGCTCCAATCGGTGTTCGAGATACCTGATAGTTGCCCTATTTCACTGAAAGTGCCATTACCATTATTTATCTGCATCATATTGCGCATATATTGATAATAGAAACCTGTGCGAAGAGTTAAGCCAAATTTTTCATAATTATCCGGCGCGAACAATAGTTTTTGCCTGTGATTATCTTCCGGAAGCATATCCAGCGTAAAAATATCCGGTAAAGCATCGTTATTTATATCAGAAACATTATTCCCCATAGAAAACTGTGAGGTATGCCCCAGGGAAGATTGCAGTTTGTTAGTGAATGTGCCATCTCCGTTGTTGATGTACAGAAAATCGGGTATGGTATAGTCATTAGAAATATAAATATCAGGCCATCCATCACCATTGATATCAGCTATTGCCGCTCCAAGACCATAAGTAAGATCCGAGCTGCTAATTCCAGCCTGTTCTGTTACATTTTTAAAAACGTTATTATCGTTTTTGTATAGTCGAACGCCGTTTGGCGAATTTGATTTTTTTAAGATAGCAGCCGTATTTACTTCATCTAAAACAGGTAACTGAATAGGACTATGATTTAATAAAAACATATCCAGGTCACCATCCCTGTCATAGTCAAAAAAAACAGCTTGTGTGCTATACCCGGCATCTGCTAATCCATACTGCTGCGCCTGTTCTGTAAAGTGTGGATTTCCGTCTTTGTCGTTTCCGGTATTAATAAAAAGTTGATTCTGGCGCTTCTCTGCTCTTACGTTTCCCGAGTAGCAAACATAAATATCCAGCTTGCCGTCACCGTTCACATCGGCCATAGTAACTCCCGTTTTCCAGGGACCTGGTCTGCCTGCAACATCGGCTATGGCGGTAATATCTGTAAACTGCATATGCCCTTTGTTAAGGTACAGTTTGTTATCGGTCATATTGCCGGTAAAATATACATCCAGTAAGCCGTCTCCGTTTAAATCGCCTGTGGCTACTCCTCCTCCATTATAAAAGTATTCATACATCAAGACATTAGTATTTAACCCCTCTGTTAAAGTGTTACTAAAGTCTACATGGGTTTGATCTTTTGATAATAAGGTAAATAACGGATTGCTGTTGTTTACACCTGATTCGTTATTTTCGGTTGGATGACCGCAACTTGTTAGTGCAATAATTACGATAAAAAGTAGATGTGGAAATAATTTAATGTTTGTATTCACCCGGTTCAGCTTAAATTAATGGACTAAAAACTTAAAAGAATGCCGGCATTTTACTACCGGCATTCTTTACAATAAATATATAAGAATTTTATAATCCTTGGGTTAATATCCTGGGTTTTGAATTAACTTATTGTTTTTGTTAATCTCATCCCTGCTAATAGGAGGAAAATAAAGCTTATCATTCCAGCTACGATTTTCAACTCCCGGATCAAGCTCCTGAACAGTGTAAGTGTAATTGAAATTATCGGTACTGTGCCTATAAACAGTTACTGATTTACCAGCCTTTAAAGTGCCCGTAATTTTTATAATCTTCACTTTATTTCCAAGAGTTGTAGGAGCAATCAGCCAGCGGCGCGCATCATAAAACCGTTGTTCTTCAAACATCATTTCTACGTTGCGCTCATTCCGGTAGCGTTGTTTTAGCGCATCACCTGCATCTGTAATTGCCGGCATGCCTGAGCGGAAACGGATTTTATTAAGCCAGATTTTGGCTTCGGTCTCCTGTCCCAGTTCTAAACACGTTTCTACATAATTAAATACAATTTCTGTATACCTTATTAATGGTGATGGCACTTCCGACCGGGTGTTTTGATCAACGATAGCCGGGTTAGGATCCATAAATTTTCTGATAGCATAACCTGTGCGGGTTCCATTCCAGTTTTCAATAGGACCGTTTCTTGTATCCAAACCGAAATAAGTTACCGGACTTGCCGAGCTGCCGGTTTGATAGGTACCCATTTGTATTTCATTAAAAGGGTCTATCCCTGCACCATCTGGTGTACGTGGTTTCCATGGGGCGCCATCATATAAAATAGATGCATAAAAGCGAGGATCCCTATTAGCATAAGGTGCAGCTGCCTGCGCAGGATTGCTCCAATCGAATTTAACTGCATTTCCAGTTCCATCCAATGCTTCATAATCATCTACCATATTTTGAGTAGGTTCGCTTGATGTCCAGCCATGGTATCCATTAGTACAGTTATTTCTGCCATACCATGCACCCCATTCGTCTTTACTATTGCTATAGTACCTGGCAAAAATTATCTCTTTTTCACCACCATTTCTTGATAAATAGGAGTTTTGATAATTTGTAAATCCGTCTGTCGCAGAAGCAGGAGCTGATAAATTAAGTGAATAACCGTATGTGCCAGTTTTAAGCAATATAACTTTTGCCGCATCCTGCGCTTTTTGCCAACGGGCGGCGCGGTCACCGGTTAAATAACCTAATAATTCTGGATGTGCGAATCCGGATATAACACTTGACTTACCTTTAGCCGTTGGTATATCATGCAAATCACTGGCTGCATATAGCAATACCCTTGCTTTTAGAGCCAAAGCTGCATCACTTGTAGCACGTCCTTTTGCTAAATCTTTACCAGTTAACAAAGTACTGGCTGCATCTAAATCGCTCACTATGAAATCAACGCATTCTGCGTAAGTATTCCTGGCAATAGTATAGTCAGCAGCACCAACCGCATAAGTTGATTTTACTATCGGAACTCCGCCGTAATAGCGCAGCATTTGATTGTAAAAGTATGCACGCATAAAATGTACTTCGCCGGCCAGCCTGTCTACAAGTGATTTATCAAGCTTAGATTTGGCAAGTTGCTCCAAAGCAAGATTAGAAGACCTTATCCGGGCGTACATTTCATTCCACTCATAGGTATTGTTTACCCATCCTAAATGATCCGGGCTAATATTCCCTTCCATTATATCCTGTTTCCCAAAATTATAGAGCGCATTATCAGTAATACAATCCATACTTTCCTGGTTAAGCTCGGCATCATGTAAACCGTTGTAAAGTTCTGTTACAAAGGCCTCAGAAAGGTTTGGATCTGCCCAGGTAATCGCTGCTGATGCCTGATTCATTGGTGTTGTACTCAAAAAATCCTTCTTACACGAAGTAAGCAGCACTCCAGACAGCATCGCGATTGTTGAAATATTTCTTATAAATGTTTTCATATCGTTCAAATTAAAATTTTACACTCACGCCCATATTCATAACTTTTGACTGTATATAATACTGACCAGATGAACTGGTTGCTTCAGGGTCAAATATTTTTTGTTTAGAGAATGTAAGCAGGTTAAGGCCATTAACGTATAGGCGCAAATTACTGATACCAATTTTTGAGGTTAACGCTACCGGGACAGTGTAACCCAATTCGGCATTTTTAAGCCTGATATAATTCGTATTAAGCAACCAATAAGTATTTCCACTTGAATAATACTGGTTATTTCTATCAACCGTACGTGGGTCTTTTGTACTTTGGTTATCAACCGTCCAACGATGATCATAGCTATATTGCAGGAAGTTACCAATAGTTCCTGACTCTGTTTGCAGGAAGAGTTGCCCACCTGCTGCACCCTGGAATAAAACAGTCAGGTCAAAGTTTTTATATTGTACTCCAAAATTAAAACCACCCTGGAAAGTAGGCAGCGTGCTTTTATTACTCCACACGCGGTCATCTCCGTTAATTTTGCCATCCGGCCCAATATCGTTACCATTGGCATCTTTTTTACCATGCAAATCTTTATACTTCATGTCACCAGGACGAATTATACTGGCACCTACGCTGCTGTACCCACCCTTATTAGGGCCGTTGTTATAAGCGTCGGCTTCTGCCTGGGTAGAAAATATGCCATCATACACGTAATAAAGCTGAGAACCTATAGATTGTCCGGTAGATCTTTGCCAGGCTGGTGCTCCGGGAGCTTCGTCCCATTTGTCAATCCGGTTTTTGGTATATCCGCCGTTAACACCTATGTTATACCTTACCTCACCAATCCTGTCGTGGTAACCCAATTGAAACTCATATCCTTTATTGGTCACTTTTCCGTAATTTACAGGAGGTAACAGTCCCCCCGGTATTGCTGTTGCAGGCACAGAACCAAGCTGACCTAACAATATCTGGGTGCGTTTGTTTAAAAATGCCTCAAATGTAAAATCCAATTTTCCGTTTAATGTAGTACCTTCCAATGCCACATTGGTATTGTTGGCAACCTCCCAGGTGAAATTGGGGTTTGGAGCCACATTTTCTGACAATGTTTGGGCAGGCGCACCGTTTATGATGTATGAGCCAACGTTGTATAATGGCAGATAAGCATATTCTGATAAGGTATTGGTGCCTGGTTTAACAATATAATCGTTACCCATTTGTCCCCATGACCCACGCAATTTCAAATTTTGAAAGAATTTTACGTTATTTTTAAAGAAATTCTCTTCCGAAATTCTCCAACCGCCAGATATCCCCGGGAAGAAACCAAAACGGTGAGTATCGGGAAACATATAAGAACCATCTACCCGCCATAAAAACTCAACCAGGTATTTTTCTTTATAGTTATAATTAACACGGCCAAAATAATTTAAACGTGCTTTTTGCCATGCAGTACCGTAATTCCCTATCTCTGAGTTGCCACCCCAATTTAACTGATCGATAGCTATTGAGTTGAAATATTTACGGTTGGCACCAAATTGGCTATCGTTTGATTTTTCTTTGGTTACACCCGCAAGCAATAAAATGTTATGGCTGCCGAAGCTGTGGTTGTAACTTATTATACCCTCAAGCAAACTACTCAGCTGATCATCAGATCCCTGACTAAGATTTGCCTGTGCCGGACCGCGGGCTACTTTGGTAAGTACTGGGGTGCCACTTGCATCTTTGGTAACATTATCCCAACTGTACACATACCATGGTGTTTGCCAATTCTTGGTTTGTTGCATGTATTTATCCAAAGCAACATTTCCGGTAACTTTTAATCCTTCTACACCGGGGATTGAGATTTCCAATTTACCGTTTGTTTGTACATAATACCTGGTATCTTTAGCATAACCAGTTTGGTTAGTAGTAATCAATACAGGTTGCTGGCCATTTTCAATATCGGGGCCCGGTAAGCCATTTGGCCAATAAGCCGGCCTGTATGGATAACCACGCATCAACATCCTGAATATATCATTTGCACCTCCTCCGTCCGGGAAAAAACGGTTTTCCTGGCGACCTGCAACCCCTACCCAAGTGTTGATATATTTATTAACCTTTGCATCAACGTTTAAGCGGAAATCATATTGCTTATAGCCCGTTGCCGAGTTTTTATAATATCCATCCTGGTTTTGGTAACCTATTGAGGTAAGGTACTTGATATTTTCAGAACCGCCCGATAATTGAATGTTTTGACGTGATTGAGGAGACCAGTCTTTTATTGTTGCTTTAAACCAATCGGTATTAGGGTGCCCCCAGGGATCAGAACCGTCAGCGAATTTTTGGAAATCGGCTGGCTGAAAGGTAGCCGTTGTCGTAGCCCCATTATCCGGCCGGGTAAATTTTCCCACTGTTTTAAGTGCGGTAGAAGCAGCGCCCCAATAATTTGAAGGCAAACCATACAGGTCTATTTCGTTAACCAGAGTAGCATATTCGGTTGAATTAGCCATTTTAGGTATAGTTGTAGGCCGTCCCCATCCTTTGTTATAGGTATAAGAAAGATCGGGTTTTCCTGTTTTACCATGCTTGGTAGTAATCAAAATAACACCATTTGCAGCCCTGGCGCCATAAATAGCTGCCGAGGCGTCTTTCAACACCGAAATACTTTCAACATCAGCAGGGTTTATACGATCGATGTTGTTTTGCCCTGCAGGTGACGGAACTCCATCTATAACAACCAATGGATCGTTATTGCCCAGGGTATTTCTACCGCGGATGAGGATGGTTGAACCATCGTAACCAGGTTCGCCGCTTGCATTTGTGGCAACAACGCCCGGCATGCGCCCGGCAATTGAGTTAGAAAGGTTAACAGCAGGCGATTTTACTAATTCGTCCCCTTTAACAGACGTTACAGACCCGGTAACGGTTACCTTTTTTTGTACACCATAACCAACAACCACAACCTCATTTAATCCTTTGGATGATGACTGTAATTTAATAGTTAAAACACTTCTACCACCTACAGGCACTTCCGAAGTGTTATAGCCAATATACGATACAACTAATATAGCATTATCGGCAGCCGTAATTGTAAATTTTCCGTTTGCGTCCGTTACACTCCCCGTGTTTGTACCCTTGATCAATATTGATACGCCAACCAGCGTTTCGCCTGTTGTTTGATCAACTACTTTTCCCGAAATTTTTATCGGGGCGTTTTCTTTGATCCCCCCCCCGTTTGTTTTTGTAAATTTTGTTTTTTCGATTTTTGCTACGCCGGCGTATGACAGACCAGCAAATATTAAAGCTATTAATATTTGACTCAGCGCAATTTTAAAGACCCTTAACAAGTTTACAGTCTTATGTAAATTGTATTCCATATTATCTTATTTAATTAATTAATATTTAATGCACACTATAAAAGCGAGATAATTTAGGAGCTAATTATTCTTATAATCCACCCCTGTTTGCGGGTTTCTTAAGTTTGTTTTTTTTCCATTTAGCGTTTTGAGGTTTATAATAAATTAAAAATTGGTTCAGTGCAGCAAACATTTAAGAAGCATATCCAGCCGTATTATCATTAATAACAATAAATAATACTATCACCCGGTTGCTCCCCTTATTAATCTATTAATAAGATCAGCCTTGAAATTCCCACATTTCATGACAATATTATAGTTGTTAAACCAGCGTTTAATAACTTAATATTATCATATACTTTCTCTTCAATAAAATAAATGTGGGTTTTACATTTATACTTGGCAGCACTAAGATGAGTAAAATAAAGATTGTTAATGAGGGGTAAACTCATACAACTTAAGGGGGTAATTGGTAAAATGGAGTTTTTTTTACCGATGTGCAGACTTTTACCCTATAGTTAAATTAAAATTTCCCTGTTTTCAATTTAACTGCGTTCCTGGTAATATTAGCATGAAAAGGAGCACGGAATTTTTTGACATATTCGGAGGGATTCATTTCAAACAGTTTACTAAACTGTTCTCTAAAATATTTAGGGTCATTAATACCCACGTTGTAAGCGGCTTCAGAAACAGTACAATTAGTATTAAGAAACATTTCAGCAGCTTTTCTAAGTCGTATAAATCTTATAAACCCATTGGCAGATTGGCCTGAAATAGCTCTGATCTTTTTATAAAGATTAGAATGGCTCATTCCTATTGTATCTGCCAGGGTTTTGATGCAAAAATCCTTATCACCCAGGTTATCCTCCACTACTTTTATACAGGCCGCTAAAAATTCTTTATAATCAGGCGGAACCTTAAGGTCATTTGATTTTAAAGTGATCTCGTTATAAAAATATTTCTGAAGGTTATTTTTGCTCTTGAGCAGGCCATTAACCCGGGCAACAAGTAATTCCCGTTCAAACGGTTTACTTATATAATCATCAGCCCCACCTTCTATTCCTTTAAGCTTAATTTCGGGTGATGAGCTTGCAGTTAATAACAAAACCGGGATATGATTTAGTGCCGGATCTTCTTTAACTCTGCTGCATAACTCTATACCAGTTAATCCCTGCATCATCACATCACTGATAATAATATCCGGCAAAAATTGATATACCATATCTAATCCCTCTGAACCGTTCACTGCTTCAAAAATTTCAAACTCTGCAGAAAAAATTTGCTTTAAATAGGCTCTGATCTCTGCGTTATCTTCCACAATCAGCATTGATTTTGATTCAAGATTATAAGGCTCGGCTTTTTTGCTCTTTACCGCAGCTAAATTTCTATTATTCGCGGGTATCCACTCATGACCATCAGTAAGCTCATCCAAAAAAACGGAGGTTTCTGCAACATCTTCAAAAATATAATTAGCCGCCAAATGCTCTTTACCTTTCAACAAGCTTATCCTGAACGTGGTTCCTTCTCTGCTTGTACTATGATAAGTAACATTTCCCTTATGATTATCGATAAACTTTTTTACAAGATACAGGCCTATACCAAATCCCCCGTTTAAAGGCATTTCATTTTGTACCTGGTAAAATTTATTAAATAATTGTTCACCAATATTTTCGGCTATTCCACACCCGGTATCTTTTATTTCAATGTTAACCGAAGATTCAGTTTGAGAAATACAGCAACTTACTTTCCCATAATCTGGCGTAAACTTAAATGCATTTGATATTAAATTAAATAAAACAATTTCTATCTTTTCCCTATCAGCAAATACTTCTATCGCATCGGTGTCTGAAACAAAATCAAACGATATATTTTTGCTTTTTGCCTGATGGCTGAAGCACAAGAAAACTTCTTTACTTAGATTTACAATATTTAGCCTTACAATTTTAAGCCCATCAGATTCACTTTCCGCTTTTCTGAATAACAATAATTGATCAACTAAACTTAATAGCCGGCGTGCATTACGAAAAACAATATTCAAGTTACCTCTTTCTATCTCTTTTTCTTCGGGATTAAACAGTAATTCTTTAACGGGATTTATGATTAAAGTAAGTGGCGTACGAAACTCATGGGAGATATTTGTAAAAAAGGATAATTTACGTTCATTAAGCTCCTTTTCATTTTCGGCAGACATGTGGGCTATTTTTACTTCATATTTCAACTTAGCCTGGTTACTCCGATACAGTAAATAGTAATAAATAAGCGTGGCTACTATAAATAAATAGCTTAAATAAGCCCACCAGGTTTTATACCAGGGAGGTAATATTTTTATTTTTAAGGTAGCATAGTTTTCAAACCAGATACCATCCTGATTAGCTGCTTTAACTTTAAATTCATAGTCACCCGCCGGGAGGTAGCGGTAAGTAACTGATTTTTGATTCTTTACACTATTCCAATTTTTTTCTAATCCAACCAATTTATAGGTGAATTGGCTTTTTTCGGCATAAGCATAATTTAGCGCTACATATTGGATAGAAAAAACCGATTGATCGGGGTTTAGCGTAATATTATTTGACTCCTCAATAACTTCACTTAATATGCTATCCTTTTGGCCCACTTCAACCTCTTTACCAAACAACTGAAGGCCTGTTATTAAAACTTTGGGTTTAAACAGATTTTGCTTAACTGTTGCAGGATAGAAAACGTTATAGCCTTCGGTACCGCCAAAAACCATAAACTTGTTTTTAGCGCAATACATTGACGAACCCGGGTTAAATTGGCCAGTTTGTAACCCATCCGAGCTATCATAATTAATAATTTTGTTGGTATGTACATCAATCCTTGATAAGCCTTTGTTGGTGCTTATCCAAATATCGCCTGCCTCATCTTTTTGTATTGCATTTACGGTATTATCTGCCAATCCATCTTTTTCGGTATACCTCTTAAACTGTTTATTTTTGATATCATATAAAACAAGTCCGTCTCCTTCTGTACCTATATAGAGATTCTCTTTTTCATCTAAATACAAAGAGTATATGAAGTGGCTTGGCAAAAACTTTTCAACCTGGGCCTTACTAAAATAGGTAACAAACTTATTTTGATCTTTTATATAATATTTGAGGCCAGAGGCATATGTCCCTATAAAAAGATTACCATATTTATCCTCCGAAAGCGCGCGAATATAATCTGAACTAATATTACTATTCTGGGGATTGTAATTGACAAATTTATTGCTGCCCGCAGATAATAAACTTAGTCCGCCTCCATTTGTACCAATCCATAAGTTATTTTTTGAATCTCCGAGAATCACTCTTACATCGTTTAAACCGATGCTTGATGGGTCATTTGCTTTATGAATGAAATTAGTAAATGAATCGTTTTTTTTATCATATCTGAAAAGTCCGTGTGAATAAGAACCAAACCATAATGTATTTGAATGATCTTTATAGGCACAAAGTATATTATTACTGGTTAATGAGCCGGTTTTTCCGTTTGCCCTATAATATTTTACAACTTCACCATTTAGCTTTTTCTTATATATTCCATCACCGTCGGTACCCATCCACAAATAACCTTCATCATCAATGCACATTCCATAATATCTTAAGAAACTGCTACCATAAGCATCTGTTAATTTATTTTGAAATTTTTTAAACTTTTCAGGGACGCTACTTAGTAAGTAAATACCATCACCGTAGGTTCCGGCCCAGATATTTTTATCCCGGTCCAGAAATAAGGTTTGAATAGTACGGACGGTAATATTATAGCTATCTTCCGATTTCACCGGATCAATAGTTATATTCTTGTATGATGATTTTTCTGCCTTTTCAAGATCTATATTATACAAACCTCCATCCTGAAGTCCGACAAGCAGATTTTTGTGATCATCCTCTAAAAGAGAATAAAAATAATTACTTCTTAACTTATAATCAGATCCTAAAAAAACATGAAATTCATTCTCTTTTCTTCTGTAAAGAGCTAATCCTTTGCTGGTAGCTATCCACATATCATGATTATGATCTTCATAGATACAGGTGATCAGTCCTTGAGGGACCTGACTAATTGGGAACTGATTATTTAAATTTTTGAAAACGCCTCCATTCCGTGTGCTAAATACATTGAGCCCACCATCGCGCGTACCCACCCATAATAGACCGTAGGTATCTTCAACCACATTAATAACTGATAAATCACCCAACAAACCTGGCAATTCCTTTTTAGTGTAACTTTTAAACTGACTGGTCTTTATGTTATAGGATGAGAATCCGGAAGCACCGCAAGAGAACCATAATTGGTTCTTCTTATTTTCAAAAATGCTGTTTACGTTGTTTAAATAATTGGATTGAACACCAGGCGGGTTCAATTTTATAAAACGCTCTCTGTTGGTATCAAATTGATAAATTCCCCGTCTGGATGATATCCAGATATGTCCTTGTGTATCCTTATATATAGTTTGAACATAGTTACTAGGCAGGCTATAAGGATTATTAGGTTCAAATTTAAACACTTTAAAATTTGTACCATCAAACCGATTTAAACCATCACCAGTGGCAAACCACACAAATCCTTTATTATCCTGAGTTATACCATTTATTATCCCGAATGAAAGTCCATCTTTCAATGAATATTTCATTACTTTTTTTGTAAATAGGCTCTGCGAAAAACTAAAGAAAAAGGCTGTAACTCCTACAAGAGTAAATAAAAATCTTCTCATTAATATGAATAACCGGTTTATAAAGGATCAAGCTTTCTGTACAGAAACTATATATTCAAATGTAGTTTATTTATGTAAAATAAGTGTGCTAATGACAATAAAATTTAAAATAATGCGTTTGGCGAAATTGGCGGAATTATTTGCGTAATAAGCATCTTAATTTCCAATTATTCAATATTCCTTTCACAAAGCTGCCGAAACTAACATCAAAACATTCTCCTAAAGCCTTTTTTCGCTTTTCAAATACTTACACTATCTAAAAATAAAATAGTTAACCAAAGCGGTTCAACTATCAGTCTATTTTATTTCGCACAATATGTTTTCAGCTTTTCGTTCCCTTTAATTGTTTTCAAGCCTTCTTCATAGCCAATCATGTAAATTTCTTCGGCAGCGTTGGTATCAAATATTCCGTAGCCGCCCAACCAATGCGGCTCAATCACCACATCACACAAAATTTTATGTGTATTAAGGGTGGAGTTTATCAAGATCATAGCAGCCCTGTCAATCAGGCTCCCAAAAGATTTAATTTCTGTAACTGTAGGCAAATGATTACAAGATGAGCCAATAATCAGGTCGCAAATGCCTATCAATGGTTCAACCGGGAGATTATTTAGTATTCCGCCATCTACATACATATGATGGTCAATTATTATGGGTTTAAAAATACCAGGCAAACAGCACGAGGCTAAAACTGCCATATCAAGCTCGCCATCAGTAAAATAAACCAGCTTCCCCTCACCCAAATCTACAGCAGTAATAGTCACTGAAATTTTGAGTTTTTGAAAGGAATTATGTGGAATATATTTTTTTATCAGGTAACGGGCCTTTAATATAGATATTAAACCGGCGTGGCCAAGTGAGGGGCGCAACAATCTGAGCAGGCTGGTATCCTTAATCATCTGTAAAATTTCTTTCGGAGCATAACCTTCAGCAAAAAAAGCCGCGGCAATTGCTCCGGCGCTTGTACCGGAGATATGTGAGAATTTAATTCCATACTCGGTTAGGGCTTGTATAACACCTAAATGGGCTACGGCTCTTATTCCACCACCTGACAGTGCTAATCCTACTTTTTCAGATTTATTTTGATCGGTACTTGTATTCATCTACATCTTAAAAACTTAATATATAACCTTTCTATCTATAATTAAGTTTAAATCTTTGCGAACGTTTTAAAAAGTCCTCCAATAATTCACTTCAAAAAATCATTGAGAATGGGCATAATACACTGACATTATAAACCTGCATTTAAATAATTGGATTGCTTTGTTCATGTTTGTTTTTAATATTTTATCTTAAACGCACATTCTAAAAGTCAAACTATTAATATTATCAAAATGCATAAAGAACATCATGTTACCAGTTCAGAAATCATCAGGGATGTTGTTATAGGCATGTCGGATGGTTTAACCGTTCCTTTTGCCTTAGCAGCAGGGCTTAGCGGGGCTATTAGTTCTTCGGGGCTGGTAGTAACTGCCGGCATTGCCGAAATAGTTGCAGGTTCGATAGCGATGGGGCTGGGAGGCTTTTTAGCAGGCCGTACCGAGGTGGATCACTATAACTCTGAACTTAAACGAGAATATAACGAAGTGGAGACAGTGCCTGAACAGGAAAAAGCAGAAGTAAAAGAAGTTTTTGCAGAATTTGGCCTGTCGAAGCATTTGCAAGATGAAATTGCTGAGGAACTATCTAAAGATAAAAAGAAGTGGGTTGACTTTATGATGAGGTATGAACTCGGTTTGGAAGAGCCAAACGCCAACCGCGCATCAAAAAGCGCCTTAACTATAGGATTTTCTTATATAGCAGGAGGAATTATTCCTTTATCGCCTTACCTCATAATTGATAATGCTCAGGAGGCTTTAAATTACTCTTGCATAGTAACTTTAATTTGCCTGTTTGTTTTTGGTTATTTTAAAAGTAAACTAACAGGGCAACCAGCTTTAGGTGGTGCATTAAAAGTGGTTGTTATTGGCGCATTAGCAGCCGGTGCCGCGTTTGGAATGGCAAAACTAATAAATGGAAAGTGATTAATTGAAATCACTTTCCATTTATTAACACCCTAAAAACCAAACTACTGAGTTACTTAAATATGGTATAGAACATGGCAACCGCTGCGGCTCCCATTGCTAAAAACGTAACCCAAAGCAGGGTATTGGAAAGCCATTGGTTTTTATATTGCCCCATAATTTCTTTACTGCCCGCAATCCTTATAATCAGAAATAGTAAAGGTACAGCTGCAACGCCATTTAACACTGCCGCATAAACAAGGGCCTTTACCGGATCGATACCAATAAAATTAATTAATAAGCCAATCATCGTGGCAATGCAGATTACCGAATAGAACGCGGGCGCCCTCCTGAATTTTAAGTTCAAGCCTGATTTCCATTCAAATGCTTCGCAAACGGCATACGCTGCAGAACCCGAAAGCACGGGAACAGCTAATAAACCCAACCCAATAATGCCAACAGAAAATATCAGTTTGGCCAAAAAACCTGCATTTGGAAAACTATGAACCAAAGGCTCCAAAGCCCTTGCAGCATCAGCGGCAGTTTTAACATCAGTTACACCACTTTTATGAAGTACCGTTGCTCCTACAACAATAATACTCCAGGTAGCAAATTCAGAAAAAAGCATACCAAAATTATTGTCTATTCTCATTCTGCTGATATGTGACCAGCTAACCTGGGGCTTGTTATGAAATATTCGGCCTTCTGCCTGTTGTTCTTCCACTTCCTGGGACGCCTCCCAAAAAAACATATAAGGAGATATGGTAGTACCTAAAACACCAGTTATTATAAATAAAAAACTGAAACTAAACTCAAAGTGAGGTACAATACTCGCTCTTAAAACAGTTCCCCAGGGTTGATGAACTATAAATAATGTTAAAGGGTAAGCCAGTAAAGCAATGGACAACCATTTCAATATTTTTGAATAGGTTTTGTAATTGGTAAATATTTCTAATAAAAGAATAACTATCGTAAATACCAGGGTTAAAACAACAAATGGCGCCGGAAATAACAATTGTGCTGCGGATGCCATGGCACCAATATCGGCCCCTATATTTATTGTATTTGCTACCACTACCAAACCCACCACGGCATATAAAACAGATTTACTATAATGTGCTTTAACAACGGCGCAAATACCTTTACCTGTTACCAAACCAATACGTGCACATGCTTCCTGAACGGCAGTCATAAACGGCAACATATACAGCGCTGTCCATAATTGCCCATACCCGAATTGTGCGCCAGTTTGGGAATACGTTGCAATGCCGGACGGATCATCATCAGCGGCGCCTGTAGTAAGTCCCGGACCTAAAATTGTAAGGAATTTTAAAAATTTGTTTTTTGATTTCTTTTGCTGCCCCTTTGATTCCATATAAATATTAATATTGGCATTTCAATATACGGGTTTAAAATGAACCTAAAATAAATATTAGCCCGGGAAATAGGAAGCATTTAAGAAAACCAGATAAAACACTCTACATCAACCTAATTTTTACTTAAAAATCAACCAAAAAAGAACCTTCTCTCTCCGTTTATAAAAAAGGCAGTCTTCATATAATGCGACTGCCTCTTTTTTGTGTTGTTAATTTACTTCAATTTAGATATTTATTCCACTTAATTCTTTCTCTGAAGTGGTTAATTCATGTACCCATTCCTGTAATAGCTGTGAGGTTTGATTAGTTGATTCCGTAAAAAGTGCCTTATAGTAATTAATCCCCTCTTGCAGCTGTAGTTTAAATTTAGAAAGTTGTTTCTTTTTCTTGTCTGTAACATCTTTAAGTTGAGCTTGGATATCGGTTTGAAGATAATCAATATAAAGGTTTAACTCTTTTATAAACATATGTGGCCGTTTAATTTTACCAAGCAGGTCTGTTGCCCCATAAATATGTTTTATCATGTCCTCAAGAGAATAGATTCCGGAGAAATACGCCAGATTTGGACCCGGACAAATAGCCACAGCCTTATTTTCTCTCGGTTTCAACAGATCATACTTGAGATAGGCGGATGCGCACAACCCTTCACATAGGCAAATTTTCTCAGTAATTGTTTGGTATTGCCTATCATGTTCTGCCTGGGGTAGATCCAAGGTTTGCAGTTGCTGTATTTTCAGGTTTTGATATTCCCTGGATGCCGTACATATAGGTTTTTCGGTAAACTCTGTATTGGTACTAAGATATTTTTTTATGCAGGGGCTGCCTGGCCTTCCGTTTTCAAGACGCTTAAGCCGTTGAACCTCGGCAGTACTATTTTTAAAGTTATTGAAAAGTATACCCAGCGGTGAAGAACCGCTCAAATAGAAATCACTTTCTACAGCATGCTCCAGCTGCGCGAGTGTACCTTTATCCACATTGGTAACTTCGGGAACCAATAAAAACGGACTACCCCAACCCGTGGCGTCTAATTGATAATGTTCAATCAAAAACCTATTTTCCTGTGCTGTACCTATCCCTCCCTGCACACTTAATTTTTGTTTAGGAGATACAGCGCAAATAATTCCTTTTTCAAGCAGGGCTGATTGATAGCTTTGGAATAACTCGTTCACCATTTCCTGTCGCTTTTGCTTAAATTCTTCCAGAATCGGTCCTAACAAAAAACCTTCAGTAGCAAAGGCATGACCTCCACAGTTAAGTCCTGATTCTACCCGGAATTCAGATACCCACAAACCCTTTTTGGCCAGGAATTTAGCCTGTATAAATGCCGAACGGAAATCACTCACTTTCAAAATAACTTTTTTATTGATTGTTCCGTGCTCATTGGGCAAGAAATCATTAAATGTTTCCAGGTAGCTGTATAACCTCGGGTTCATACCGGCAGATAGAATCACAGAGGATGTAAGCTTGCTCTTAGCAAACCCACGAAGAGCAGCAAGCGCATCTGTGTTCTGCTCGCCCGTTGATTCTCCCTGAACGGTATAATTCATTTTATCAACCTTCGACATGATATTAACGTCGATGGCACCCTTGGTCATTTCTTTCTTAAGCAATTCCTGAAAAAACTGTTTTTGATTTCCTTCAGGATAATCCATCATCAAATCATAGCCTTGTTTTAAACGCGCGCTTTCGGGTAATAATTCAAAATACCTGCACAGATCATTACCTGTTTCAAAAGGCAGCTGCTTCAATTCTTCAAACTGTTTATCAACCAGGTTGGCAACCAAATCAAGATAAGCAGTTATTCGTTTAGCACGATAGTCCTCCTCTTTTTTTAGGATAGGAACATATACCCAGCCATTAAGCTGTGTGTGATATCCGCGTATCCTTTCAATCAGTTCATCATCTACAATTGACATAACTGATGAAATGCCATAACGGGCAACCTTTAAAGGGGTATCAATGGAGTAACCCAATCCTAAAACCGGGATGTGAAATGTATGACTCATAATAGTATATATTTTAGGCTGTGATAGTTAATATATGGTTTGAGATCATTCTGAATTACAAATGATGATCCTTGCTTAAGTGCGCCAAACCTTTCAAATACGCCAGGATGCGTTAAATGGGCTTCAACAATAGTTACATTTAAAATCTCTGGTATTTCCATTTAAACTAATAAGCCGCAAAACTATAGGGTAAGGCAGCTGCAATAAATGATGAAAGTCATTTGTTGGGAAAACTTTCATCATATATAATCTATAGGGGGCAGAAACACTACGGTGCTTATCGTTATCCTGGTGATCTGGATTTGCTAAAAATGCCGATGGGGTGTTGAAATGAAAGGTGGCAGGATGAAATGTACACCGTCAATTAATCAAAAAGGTGATCGAGATCACTTTTTTACACAACACGCATCATTCTGTGTGAACTGCTGAAAGTTCATTTTTGAGCAACCCAAATTTAACAAAATGACGGAAGCCCCTACAATTGCAAAAACAACCTGCTACCATTGCGGTGATGAATGTTTAACCACATCATTTAGTATTGATGAAAAGCAATTTTGCTGCCACGGCTGTAAAAGCGTTTATGAAATATTAGCAGATAGCGGCCTTTGCAGCTACTATAACTACAATGATCATCCGGGCGCCACCAGGGCAAGAATTGATAAACGGTTTGATTATTTGAGTGAACCCTCGATTTTAAAAGAACTACTTGACTACACAGATGATCACATCTCCCTCATCACCTTTTATATACCACACATACATTGCAGCTCCTGCCTTTGGCTACTTGAGCAGCTAAACAGGTTCAATCCTGCTATCCATTATTCAAGGGTTGATTTTTTGAAAAAACAGTTGGTTGTGCGTTTTGATCACCAACAGCTCGGTTTACAGCAATTGGTAGAGCTTCTTTATGATATAGGCTATGAACCGCTCATCAGTCTGCAGGATATCATAAAAAAACAAAACAAGGCAGATAAAGGTAACCTTGTTCAAAAAATAGCTGTAGCGGGGTTTTGTTTTGGTAACGTAATGCTTCTTAGCTTTCCTGAATACTTTGGGCTCTCGGTATATGAACACAGCTTTAAACAGTTCTTTGGGTATTTAAATATACTTTTTGCGTTACCGGTGGTATTTTTCAGTGGCCGCGGCTATTTCATTTCAGCCTGGACAAATTTAAAAAGCAAAATACTGAATATTGACTTTCCCTTGGCCCTTGGTATCGCGGTGCTTTTTGCACGTACAGTGGCAGAAATATTAACACATACCGGTGCAGGCTTTGCAGATACCCTTTGCGGGCTTGTATTTTTTTTACTGGTAGGCAAATTTGTGCAACAAAAAACCTATCACCATATCTCGTTCGAAAGAGATTACAGGTCCTTTTTTCCGGTTGCTGTTCAGGTTTTAACTGATGAAATTGAAAAGCCTATCCCGCTTGCCCAGTTAGTAACCGGGCATCGCATGGTGATCCGTCATAATGAGATCATTCCCGCAGATGCCATTCTTTTAAAAGGCAAGGCATTGATAGATTTTAGCTTTGTTACAGGAGAAGCTGTACCCGTTAATAAAACATTGGGCGAGATAATTTACGCCGGTGGCCGCCAAACCGGCGAAGCAATAGAATTGGAAGTTGTTAAACCTGTATCACAGAGTTACCTCACCCAACTATGGAACAATGAAGCGTTTACCCGCAAGCAGGATAACCGCATGAAAACCTTTAATGAAACGGTTAGCAAATATTTCACTATTGTATTAATTATAATTGCCATTGGCTCGCTGATGGCTTGGCTTCCGTTTAATTTCAGAAGAGGAATAGATGCCTTTACTGCGGTGTTAATTGTTGCATGCCCGTGTGCGCTTGCCTTAAGCACACCTTTCACCATGTCGGCCGCGCTGAGTATTTTCGATCGCAACCTTTTCTACCTGAAAAACACAGCTGTAGTAGAGCAACTGGCCCGTATTGATACCCTGGTAATGGATAAAACAGGAACCATAACCACCGGCAACAGCAAACGGATTGAATTGAGCGGAGAATTATCTGATGTACAAAAGCAAATGGTGTATAGCGCCTGCTCAAATTCCATTCATCCTTTAAGCCGAATGATATGCCAATTTTTAGGCGACATGAGGAAATTACCGGTAAATGAATATATAGAAATACCAGGCAAGGGCATTAACGCCAACATTGCAGGGCACCAGCTTCATATTGGAAGTGGCGACCTCATTTTTGGGTATTACATAGATACAAAGCAAATAACGCGCGTTCATTTAATGATCGACGGCTATTACCTGGGCTATTTTGGATTTGCTCATGAGTATCGTGATGGTATGGAGAAGATCAGTTCACTATCGCCAGATTACCAGCTGTTCCTGCTTTCGGGAGATCAGAATCATGAAAGGAATGAACTGATCCATTTTTTTCATGATGATTCCAGGATGCATTTTAATCAGTCGCCTCAACAAAAGCTTGATATGATCCAGAATCTTCAGCAAAAAGGGCATAAAGTGATGATGTTAGGTGATGGACTGAATGACTCGGGAGCACTTAAGCAAAGTGACCTTGGAGTTGCTGTAACCGATAATGTAAATAACTTTTCGCCCGGGAGCGATGCCATCCTGGATGGACGTTCATTTGATAAATTACCGGCATTTCTTCGTTTTTCAAAAGATACGGTTAACATTATCCACCTGTCCTTCCTCATCTCCTTAACATATAACATTATCGGTTTAAGTTACGCGGTAACAGGGCGCCTCTCCCCGCTTATAGCTGCTGTACTGATGCCATTGAGTACCGTTACCATAATATCCTTTACCACACTGGCCACACATTTTACAGCAAAAAGAAGAAAATTAATATGAGCATCATTTATTTCCTCATCGGCTGCAGCGTATTGCTGGCCCTTGGATTTTTAAGTGCCTTTTTATGGGCACAGCGCAGCGGGCAAAATGATGACCTGTATACGCCCTCCATTCGCATTTTACTGGATGATGAACATCCAGATGAGGATAAAAAGTGACTACGATCACCTTTAAAGCCAACTGTCATCATTCTGTCACCCGCCACTCCTCAATAGTTTTACAACCAGAAAAAGACAACATTTTATGCAGCCCGAAAATTTTTATTATGACAACAAGATCGTCCGGAATTTTGGTATCGCTACCGTAATCTGGGGTATTATTGGAATGACTGTAGGCTTAATTGTAGCCATTCAGCTTTACCATCCTGCCGCCAACATGGGTAACCAGTATACAACCTATGGACGTATCCGCCCTCTTCACACCAATGCGGTTATTTTCGCATTTGTTGGTAACGCCATTTTTATGGGAGTTTACTACTCCTTACAACGCCTGCTTAAGGCACGCATGTTTAGTGATGCTTTAAGCCAGATCCATTTCTGGGGCTGGCAACTCATCATTGTTTCGGCCGTAATTACACTGCCATTAGGATTTACCACCTCACATGAATACGCCGAACTTGAATGGCCTATTGACATTGCCATCACCATTATCTGGGTAATTTTTGGCATCAATATGTTTGGAACGATATTTAAACGCAGGGAAAGACATTTGTACGTAGCCATTTGGTTTTACATTGCCACATTTATTACCATTGCTGTTTTACATATTGTTAACTCATTTGAGCTTCCGGTATCAGGTTTTAAAAGCTATATGGTTTATGCCGGCGTTCAGGATGCCCTGGTACAATGGTGGTATGGCCATAACGCGGTTGCGTTTTTCTTAACTACCCCATACCTGGGCATGATGTACTACTTTTTGCCCAAAATGGCTAATCGTCCTATCTACTCTTATAAATTAAGTATTCTGCACTTTTGGGCCCTTATCTTCATTTATATCTGGGCAGGCCCCCACCACTTATTATATACTACCTTACCGGGTTGGGCACAATCTTTAGGTGTCGCATTTTCTATTATGCTTATAGCCCCAAGCTGGGGTGGTATGATCAACGGATTGCTTACCCTTCGTGGTTCATGGGACAAAGTAAGGGATGATGTTATTTTAAAATTCATGGTTGTTGGCTTAACCGCTTATGGTATGGCCACCTTTGAAGGACCAATGCTTTCTTTGAAACAGGTTAACGGCATTGCTCACTTCAGCGATTGGATCATCGCGCACGTTCACGTTGGCGCCCTGGGCTGGAACGGCTTCCTCACCTTTGCCATTTTATACTGGCTTATCCCCCGTATATATAAAACAGAACTGTTCTCTAAAAAAATGGCTTCTTTCCATTTCTGGATAGGCACCCTGGGTATTTTATTTTATGCCATACCCATGTATTGGGCCGGCTTTACGCAAAGCCTGATGTTAAAAGAATTTACATCAGAGGGAATGCTGAAATATCCAAACTTTTTGGAAACTACTTTGCAAATCCTGCCCATGCATATGATGCGTTCTGCAGGTGGCGCCATGTACCTGTTAGGCGTTATTGTTATGGCCTATAATCTTACGCGCACCGCTTTACAAGGTAAACTGGTAGCTAATGAGGCAGCCCAGGCTATGCCCCTTGAGCCTGTACATACCATTGCGAGAGAAAACAGCTGGCACCGCAGGCTTGAACGTAAACCTATTCAGATGCTTATAGCCGCATTGCTTGTTATCCTTGTTGGAACTTTTATTGAGCTGATGCCAACCTTAACCATATCATCAAACATACCAACAATTGCTGCTGTAAAGCCTTATACGCCGCTTGAATTACAGGGCCGGGATCTTTATATAAGAGAAGGTTGCGTAAACTGCCACTCACAAACGGTACGTCCCTTCAGATCAGAAACTGAGCGTTATGGTGAATACAGTAAAGCAGGCGAGTTTGTTTATGACCACCCATTTCTTTGGGGTTCTAAACGTACCGGTCCGGATTTAGCCAGGGAAGGACAGAAATATGGAAACGCCTGGCACTATAATCACTTAATGGATCCGAGGCTGATGTCGCCGGGAAGTATCATGCCTAATTACGATTGGCTGATAACTCAAAATTTGGATACCACATCAACCCGGGTTAAAATAAACGCCATGCGCACTTTGGGTGTTCCCTATCCAGTAGGATACGAGAATATAGCTAACCAGGACCTGGATAAACAGGCAAAAGAAATAAAAGACAACCTGTACCAGGACCACATCAAGGTAAAAAGCAACAAAGAGATCATCGCCATTATTGCTTACCTGCAACGTTTGGGAACAGATATCAAAGCAAATAAAACAGCCAATAAATAATTACATCATGTTTAAGCAATTCACAGAAAACATTAACGCAAACCAGGCTTACCTGCTTTTCTCTTTGGGGATATTCTTTGTGTTTTTTATTGTAGTAACGGTTATGCTTATCCGTATTCGCAAACCGCATGTAGATCATATGAGTGATTTACCGCTACAAGATAGTTTAACCGATTTACAACAACCTTACCAATCATGAAATTTCACCGGATCATCATATCCTCAGCCTTAATATTGCTTATGCAACCGGCTATGGCGGCAAGCGATAGCCTGATTCCTACCGATATAATGAATTACATCGGCTATGGGGCTATCGTAACTATGCTTCTTTTATTCCTCATAGTTATGTTGATTTTACTGAAAACTTTTAAAGTTTTAACCAGGATCATTTTTAAATATGAGGGCTATACCGAAGAGCAAATCATTGCAGAAATGAAACCTGCAAAAAAAGAAAAGAAACCCAAAGCCGAGGTTTGGCAAAAACTGCTTTCCCTAAGGCCGATGGAACAAGAAAATGAGATACTGATAGCGCATGATTATGATGGCATACAGGAATTGGATAACCCAATACCCGGCTGGTTCATGTACTTGTTTTACGGCTCTATCGTTTTTGGCGTTGCCTACTTGCTTAATTACCATGTTTTTAAAACAGGGCAGTTACAATATGCAGAATATAAAACAGAAATGGTACAGGCTGATATAGAAAAGAAGGTATTTTTAAGCAAAGCTGCTAACCGGGTTGACGAAAACACTGTAAAACTGGTACATGATCCCGCGGTGATAGCGTCTGGGCAAACTATTTTTAAATCAACTTGCGCACCTTGCCATGGCGACCACGCGCAGGGCAGTGTTGGGCCAAACCTTACAGATGATTATTGGCTGCATGGCGGCAAAATAAACGATTTGTTTAAAACAATTAAGTATGGCGTATTGGCAAAAGGCATGCCAACCTGGGAAAAGCAACTATCACCCAAACAGATATCCGACGTGGCTAACTATATAAAATCTATACACGGAACGAAGCCTGCTGGGGCTAAAGAACCCCAGGGAACTAAAGAATCAGATGCGGATAACAAATTAGCATCTAACAATTAAAATACAGATCATGGACGGATTACTGGAAGGGAAAGAAACAGAGAAGCGTAAATGGATATATCCGCTGATACGGAAAGGTAAATTATATAAATGGCGTTCATGGATTAGCTATGCATACTTAATACTGTTTTTCACAGGTCCGTTAATCAGAATAAAGGGGCAGCCTTTATTGATGCTAAACTTTATCGACAGGCAATTTGTAATCCTGGGGCAGGTTTTCTGGCCCCAGGATATCTTCCTGTTTGTATTGGCTACCCTTGTTTTTGTAGTTTGTGTTGTTTTATTTACAATCGCTTTCGGCCGTATTTTTTGTGGCTGGATCTGTCCGCAAACTATTTTTATGGAAATGTTTTTCAGAAAAATAGAGGTTTGGATAGAAGGCGATGCAAACAAACAAAAAAAGTTAGATGCCGGTCCCTGGAACAAGGAAAAAATATGGAAAAAGACAGCCAAACACCTCCTGTTTGTTATTTTTTCATTCCTTATTGCAAATACTTTCCTGGCCTATCTGGTTGGCAGCCAAACATTGTTCAAGATCATCAGAGAGCCTGTTGAACTGCATTGGTCGGGATTTTTAAGCATCTGGATATTTACCGTTGTTTTTTACCTGGTATATAGCCAGGTACGCGAGCTGGTTTGCACTGTAATATGCCCTTACGGACGGCTTCAGGGAGTATTACTTGACCAGGACACCCTTGTTGTTGCTTATGACGAAGTACGTGGCGAACCACGCGGTAAATTATCCAGAACTATTGAACCTGTTAATACTAAAGGCGACTGTGTGGATTGTGGTTTATGTGTGTCTGTTTGCCCCACAGGGATAGATATAAGGCAGGGAACACAAATGGAGTGTATTAACTGTACGGCCTGTATCGATGTGTGTAACGAGGTAATGGAAAAAATTCATAAGCCGCTTAACCTCATCGGTTTTTACTCAGAAAACATGATCCATAAACAGCAAAAACCATCTTTTACAGGTAGAATGGCTGGCTATAGCGGTATCATCGTTGTTTTGATCACCGTGCTCAGTTATTTTATTTTCAGTCGTGGAGATATGGATATTACTGTTATGCGCAGCGCCGGCATGCTGTACCAGGAGCAAAAGGGAGGTTTTATCAGTAATATTTATAACGCCGAGATCATCAATAAATCAAACCTGGACAAGAACATCACGCTCCAAACCGCCGACCCGGCCATCGGGATAAGATATATCCAGGCACCGGGCAAGGTTGCCGCCGGCGGATCTGTAAAAACTGTTTTTTTCCTCCTGGTACCTTCCCGGCAGATTCACGCTCCAAAAACGGATATTAAAATAAACCTGGTAGTGAATAAAAAAGTAATTAAAACAGTAAGCACCACATTTGTTGGGCCATTAAATGATTAAATTATGAATTGGGGAAAAGGAATTATTATAGGCATGGGTTTATTTATGCTGTTTATTATATTAATGTGCGTAAAGATGTTTGCTTTACCGGCCGACGAATACGACCATCATTATTATGAAAAAGGCTTAAACTTTGATAAAGATTTTGATAAGGAAAAGCAAGTGGTAAAGGATCATGCCCGACCGCTAATAAGCATTATCGAAAAGCAAGTAAGCGTCACTTTTGCAGAACCAGCCAAAGGGAATATTAAATTTATAAGGCCATCAAGTGAGGCCCTAGATAAAACATTTCAATTAAATACTGATACTGGCCTGGTAACACAAATATCGGCCAGGGCCTTAACAGAAGGCAGGTGGAGGGTAGTATTGGAATGGCAAAGTAATAAAAAAGCCTATTTATACGAACAGGAAGTAGATATAAAATGAGCAGTAACCAGGTAGCTTTCTTTATTGGTTTATTTGGCAGTGTACACTGCATAGGAATGTGTGGCCCGCTTGCATTTGCTATACCATCATTTCATGCGCGATGGTGGCTTGTAGCAACAGATAAATTTATTTACAATGCCGGCCGTGTTATCACCTATTCGTTTTTAGGATTACTTATTGGTTTTATTGGTAAGCAACTTTGGTTGGCTGGCCTGCAGCAAAGTGTGAGTATATTAACAGGTATACTTATCATAATGGCTGGGTTTTCACGGTTATTTAAAATAAAACTTATGCAAAGCCGGTTAATGCCTAAAATATTAGCGCCTGTTAATCGCTTAATAAATTATGCATTGAAACACAAAGCAGGGCATTTAGCAATTGGAATGTTAAACGGCCTTCTTCCATGTGGTTTTGTTTACCTGGCCCTTGCCGGGGCTGTTAATACCTCTTCGCCATTTTCTTCTGCGCAATATATGTTTTGGTTTGGTGTGGGAACATTTCCGCTCATGTTGCTGGCGACGGTCAGTTCTGGCTTTATCGGTCCGGCTGTAAGGCGCCGTATTAATAAAGGAATGCCTTATCTCATGGTTTGCCTTGGGCTTTGGTTTGTTTTGCGTGGCCTTAATTTGGATATCCCCTATTTAAGCCCGGCTAAACAATCCTCAGGAATTAATGCCTGCCATTAAACACAGTTTCCTGTTATTTTAACTGATATTTAATTTCTTAAACACGATACCACTGGGTAATACTTTGAAGAATGTTAAGACACCTGGGAACAAAAAGAACCTATCAGCATAATGTAAAACTGGCATCATTGTTAGGTATTACTGCAGGCTTTGTTAATGCAGCAGGGTTCCTGGGATTTAGTGTTCTAACTACCAATGTAACCGGTCATGCTGCATTATTTGCAGAGCAGATTGCTTTGCAAAACTGGGGAACTGCAAGGGTAGTTGCACTTTGGATGTTCCTTTTTTTGGCCGGAGCTTTCATATCAAGCTTAATTGTTTCCAGGATCGGCAAAAACCAACAATATTCATACGTAATTCCAATATTGATTGAAGCAACTATACTTATCAGCGTAGCCCTGTTGGGGTATAGATATGACCACAGCTTAGTTGCAAAGGAAATATTTGCGGGCAGCCTGCTTTTTGCAATGGGCTTACAAAATGCACTTGTTTCTATGGTATCCGGTTCGGTGGTCAGAACAACGCACCTAACCGGCACATTTACCGATCTGGGCATTGAACTGGCTCAGTTTATCCAAAATAAACCCGAAGAAAATAACGCATTAAAGCCAAGAATAAAGTTACGCATGGCCATTATTTTTTTCTTTATGTGCGGTGCGTTGGGTGGTGCATGGCTTTTCCGCTCATTTAGCTTTTATTCTTTTTTTGTACCGGTTACCATACTCATATACACTTTAATATATGACGTGTTCCGGATCACGGTCAAACGCTATTACAGAAACGTTAAAGGTTTGTTTAATAAATGATCGGGAGTTAGAGCAATTAAACAGCCATGCTAAATAATTGGGTGGCTGGCTTATCTGCCCACAGCCTTGCATCCAGGCACATACAGATATTACGCAGGAAACGTTTTCCTTTTGGTGTAACCTTTAAACCCAACGAGTCCAGTTTAATTAAACCATCTTCTTCAAGCGACTGAAGCTTCTCCATCCCCTCAAAAACGGCTTTACATGGCTCTGAATAATGGATCCAATAAGTATATCCCTTACACATTATATTTAAAATATGCTTGCGTATAATAAGATCTTCGCTGGTAAGTACATGGCCTTTAAAAACAGGCAACTCTCCTTTTTTTGTAAGTTCAAGGTATTCTTCAACTGTTTTAACATTTTGGGCAAAAGCATACCAGGAATCGCTTATAGATGATACCCCCAGCCCAACCAATAATTGGGTATGCTGGCTTGTATAACCCATAAAATTACGATGTAAATGACCTGATGTTTCGGCCTCCAATAACTCATCTCCCGGTAAAGCAAAATGATCCATACCAATCTCCTTATAACCAAAGCTAATGAGCTGGTTTCGCCCCGTTTCATGTAACTTACT
The DNA here is from genome assembly GCF_025362475.1 of Mucilaginibacter sp. Classification (GTDB taxonomy): domain Bacteria; phylum Bacteroidota; class Bacteroidia; order Sphingobacteriales; family Sphingobacteriaceae; genus Mucilaginibacter. The sequence goes on along the minus strand of NZ_JANYGH010000005.1, from coordinate 240,473 downwards.
TTTCATATCCGGGTTTGGTAAATCATTTTCTGTAAATCGCCTTTGCCCTGGCTTAAGCCATGGTACATGTGCATAGCTGTAAAAGGCGATCCTATCTGGCTTTAAGCCCGAAACCATATTCATGGTATTAATCAAACCTTCTAATGTTTGCAATGGGAGCCCATAAATCAAATCATAATTAATAGATGTATAGCCAATTCTTCGGGCCTGTTGCGTTACTGCCAATACTTGCTCAAAGGATTGACTCCTGTTGATAATGAACTGTACCTTTGGATCAAAATCCTGGATTCCTAAACTTAATCGGCGAAAACCAAGATCAAACAAGGTTTGTAAATGATCAACAGTAGTATTTGCCGGATGGGCTTCGAAACTAAATGCAGCGTCTTTATGAATGTGAACGCCTTGAAGCAGCCCATCAACCAATTGATGTAAATTTTCAGCGCTAAAAAATGTTGGAGTACCACCACCAAGATGTATTTCACGAATCACCGGCGTACCTTCAAATACCTGCAAATACATTTGCCACTCTTTTAAAACAGCTTCAATGTAAGGCTTTTCTACACGGTGATTTTTTGTGATACGTGTGTTACACCCGCAATAAGTGCAAAGATTTTCGCAAAAAGGGAGGTGTATATAAAGGCTAATTCCCGATGAAGTGTTGCTTTCGTCAAAAGAAAATTTGACAGATTGTTTCCAGAGTGAAGTGTTAAAAGTGTCACTATCCCAATACGGCATAGTAGGATAACTGGTATAGCGCGGAACAGCCACATTATATTTATCGGCTAATTGCTTGTTAATATTTTCCATAGCTTAAGAATGGATAACCTTTTCTGTAGTTGGATTTTTTTTGCATTCCTGTGCACATGCGCAGGCTTTACCAACACATTTGTTCAATTGCCAAAGATCAAGGCTTTTAATGGTCTGGTCGGCAATTTCCTGTAAGGCTTCTTTAGTGAGATAGGCCTGATGAGGGGTGATCAAAACATTGGGATAGCTCATCAAACTTTTTAATAACGAATCTTTAACGGGGTCATTTTTATGATCTTCAAAAAACAAACCTTTTTCAAACTCATATACATCAAGCCCCAAATAGCCTATTTTTTTACTTTCAATAGCTTTAAGCACATCTACGGTATTAACCAGCATACCTCTTGAAGTATTGATCAGCATCACGCCATTTTTCATTTGATCAAGCGTAGCTTTTTGGACGAAATGTTTGGTATCCGGCGTAAGTGGTATGTGCAATGAAATGATATCGGCAGTACTTAGGAGATTCTCCAATGATGCAGGTTTCACATAGCGCAGATTCTTCGGAAAATAGGGATCATATCCTATTACCTGGCATCCCAAACCATGATATATCGATGCGGCTGCCTGCCCGGTATTCCCTAAGCCAATCAGTCCAACCACTTTTCCGGAAAAATTAAAGCCAATCAGTCCATCGTTTCTGAAATCAAATTCATGGCTATGCTGGTCGGCCTTAACTACCTGCCGGTTTAGGGCAAATGCCATTGCTACGGAATGTTCTGCAATTGCCTGTGGGGAATAAGATGGCACGTTGGCTACTTTTATACCATAAATAGCTGCTGCATCTTTATCAATATGATCTGTCCCGGCCGATCTGGTTACTATAAACTTTACTCCCAGGGCAGCCAGTTTTTCAATAACTGTTGCAGATACATCATCATTGGTAAAAACAATTACCGCATCCTTCCCTTCGGCATAGATAACCGTATCCGGCCCCAGGGGGTTGGAAATAAGTGTTATGTCGTGCTTCTTTTGATTGGCTTTCGCCAAATATTCTTTTTCAAAAGGCTTAATACTATAGGCTACCGCTTTCATCCAAAATACTTTTATAAAACAAAGTTATCGTTATGATTGCCCCTATAGTATGAGCCAGGTCAGTCAAAAAAATGACCTATATCAGTTTTTCATTTTAGCAAGCTTTTCAGGCTCCAAAATGGTGATCAGGCTGCCCTTTTTTTCAATCAATCCTTCGTCCTTAAAATCTGATAAAGTACGACTAACAGTTTCCGTAGCCATACCAGCCATAGCGGCGAGGTCTTCCCGCGTAATTTTAAAGCCTTCTTTACCGTCGCTTTGTTGGCGATATAGCCTGATCATGGCCTCTGCCATTCTTTTTCGTACTGAATGATAGGCCAGCTGCATAAGCTGATCTTCCTTATCCCTTATATCATTTGCTAAAAGTTTAATAAACTCGCGGGCAACTTCCGGATACAGATTAAGTAATTGCTCCAATTGATCTTTTGGGATAAGGCACAATACGCTATCTTCCAAAGCGGTTGCTGTATCTGCGTAAGGCTCATTGGCCAGCAGAGCGTTAATACCCAGGTATTCATCATGGGCGTAAATACCGGTCATCAATTCCCGTCCGTCTTCTGCAAGTTTAATCGTTTTTACCTTTCCGCTAATAACAAGGTAAAGGCCAGAACCTTTGTCCCCATCATAGTAAATAACCTGATTTTTTTTAAAGTGACGGCTTTTGCGATCCTGGATGATCTTTTTTAATTCAGAAAGCCCGTCATTTTTGGAGATAAGGTTATTTAAACGATCTAATGACTTGCTATAAAAGTTTTTTTGGATTTCCTTTTTCTTCAGCCTGCTTTCAATGGCGTTCAGGAGGTCCATATCATCAAATGGTTTGGTAAGATAATCATCCGCCCCCATTTCCATTCCTTTTCTTAAATCCAGTCTTTCGGCTTTTGCAGTTAAAAATATAAACGGGATAGCCGCGGTTTCCGGATTCTTATTCAGCATATATAAAACACCGTAACCATCCAATTCGGGCATCATTATATCGCATAAAATAATGTCAGGAATTTCCTTTAACGCAATTTCGACTCCTTTTTTTCCATTATTGGCATCAAACACCTGGTAACCGGCAAGTTCAAGAATTTCCACCACGTTCTCGCGGATGTCGTTATTATCTTCAATAATCAAAACTTTTTTACTCATGATATTGGAAATGTAATAGTGAATATGGTTCCCTGGTTAATATTACTCTTAAATTCTATATGCCCGTTCATCAAACTGGTATAACGTGCCACAATATTTAAACCTAAACCGGTTCCGGGAATATTGCCCGTATTGTGAGCGCGGAAAAATGCTTCAAATAAATGCTTCTGGTCGGCATCTGGTATCCCAATACCATTATCTCTGATGGTAATAATGCATACATGATCAGTGATTTCCGTATTAAACTCTATAAAAGTATTCTCGCCAGAATATTTGATGGCATTCGCGATAAGATTGATGACACAGTTTTTCAGCAGATTTTGGTCAAGGTTAACTATACTATGAGTGCCGGTATGCTGATAAATAATATTTTGATTTTGTTTGGCCACCACCTGCAGTTCTTCAGTTATTTCTTCAGCGAGTTTAACCAGATCAAACCGTGTGCATGAAGCCTCTACCCTCCCGGCCTCCAGTTTTTCCAGCGACAGGAAATCATTCAGGATGGTTGTTAAATTACCTACCGCATTTTTTATTTTCCCCACATGTTTCCTGATGTTAGGATTATCAAAAGGCTGGGCATATTTCTCTATCAAAGAGGCTGATAGTTGCACAGCGCTTAAAGGCGTTCTGAATTCATGAGAAGCCATAGAAACAAAGCGACTTTTTAAATGGCCTAACTCTTTCTCCTTTTCAAGAGAAATGCTAACCTCTTCTTTTGCTTGTTGCAGGGCTTGCACCGTGTTTTTCAACGACATTGTACGCTGTTCAACCAACTCTTCCAGGTGAGCGGCATAATTCCTTAACTGATCTTCGGCTTCCTTTTCCCTCGAAAGGTCATGGATAAATCCGGTATATATTTTTCTCTCGGCAAAAGGAACCTCGCTTACACCAAGCCGGAATGGAAATGTTGACCCATCCTTTCTCAATCCGGTTACTTCACGTCCAATACCAATTATATGTGGACTACCTGTTCGTTGATAACGATTGATATATTCATCATGTTGCTCTTTATCCGGCGGAGGCATAAGCGTTGAAACATTTTGGCCTATCACCTCTTCTGGACTACACAAAAAAAGCTTACAGGCCGATGGATTAATACTTTCAATAATTCCACGGCCATTAATTGTAATAATACCATCAATGGCATTATCAATAATAGCTTTTAACAGGGCGGTGTTTTCCATAAGGCAGTTTTATCAAAAAATTGATATCCATCACAAATATTAACATAAAGCTCCAATTAAAATATAACTGTTTTCATATAGAAATGTGATGATGGTCATTTTTTATAATATAAAGTAATTAGGCCACTATTTAAAAGTCCTAAGTGCAATGACAACAATTTCCCGGTAACCATTTCGGTGAAGAATATCACAAAGAACTGCTTGATGCCATATTGTACATTTAATGATCACTGTCAGGTTTTAACATGTCGGCAATCAGCTTTTCAATGCTAAATTGGATTTAGTTTTGAAACGAAATTTAAATAAGCTTAAGATTTATATGATTGATATAAAATATATCTCTGCAGACGAAGCATTGAAATTGGTGCAGCCCGGTAACCGTGTCTTTATACATGGCAGTGCCGCTACTCCGGTGTGTTTAGTTGAAGCCTTACAAAAAAGGCACAATGATCTTTATAACGTAGAATTGGTTAGCATCACAACACTTGGTGATGTGAATTTTGACAGGCCCGAACATCGTAAATCCTTTTTCTTTAATTCGCTGTTTGTTTCGGCGGCCACCAGGGCCGTAGCTAATAGTGACGATGGAGACTATGTTCCGATATTTCTGAGCCAGATCCCCCAATTGTTTCGAAAAAACATTCTGCCAATAGATGTGGCCTTAATCCAGGTATCACCACCAGATATTCATGGTTATTGTTCCCTTGGTACTTCGGTAGATATTGCCAGGGCAGCAGTTGACACTGCCAAAATTGTTATTGCCCAGGTAAACCCGTTAATGCCCAGAACGCATGGAGAAAGTTTTGTCCATATAAATAAAATAAACGCTATGGTTTGGCATAAATCCGAACTACCGGAAGTAAATTATGCTTTTGAAACCAATGCTGTGGTTGAAAAAATTGGTTACCACGTAGCTTCGCTCGTCGATAACGGAGCAACATTACAATTAGGTATTGGCAGTATTCCTGACCAGGTACTAAAAAACCTCAGCACACATAAAAATTTAGGTCTGCATACAGAAATGTTCTCAGATGGCATCATACCACTTATTGAAGCAGGGGTAATAAACAATAGCCAGAAAAAATTAAATAACGGCCGCTCGGTAACCGCCTTCATAACCGGAACCCGTAAGTTATATGATTTTGTAAATGATAATCCAAGTGTAAGGGTAATGGATATAAGTTATGTAAATGACACCAGCATCATTCGTCAAAATCCGAAGGTTACGGCCATTAACAGTGCCATTGAGATTGATTTAACGGGCCAGGTCTGCTCCGATTCTATTGGTACCTATCAGTATTCAGGTATCGGCGGGCAAATGGATTTCATCCATGGTGCATCGCTGTCTGAAGGGGGTAAACCAATCATCGCATTACCTTCACAAACAAACAAAGGCATTAGCCGCATAGTGCCATTTTTGAAACAAGGTGCGGGTGTTGTAACCACGAGAGGGCATGTGCATTGGGTGGTTACCGAGTATGGCATAGTTAATCTTTTCGGCAAAAACTTAAAGCAACGAGCCAGGGCATTGATAGAACTTGCGCACCCTGATCATCGGGAAATACTGGAAAATTCTTATTTCCAAAGATTTGAACATGCCCGATAAAACCTGTTTAATAAGCGGACGCCCAATTTAGCATTTGAAAATATGAGAACTGTCACCTTTATAAATGACGATCATCATCTAAGTACCTACTAACAGTTTCGATATTTATAAATTACTTAACAGGAATTAAAAAAATAAAACCTGAATTTATATGGAAACAACAACCGCCATGTCTGCCAGATCATTACAATATTATGTCATCGCTCGGCGATGGCTCTCAGATCTTGAGTTTTTCAAAATTGAAACTTCGTTCCTGCATCGTTTGCTGGATAGCAACATATCCCGCTTAAAGGACAATAACCATATTGATAAACTCATTACTACCGGAAAAACACTTCAGAAACTGGAACAAATGGAAGTTGACGACTTGCTTAACAAGCAAATAAAACAACTGGAGTTAATGGCCGAAGATATTATTCCTGAAGATACGGAAGCATTAGCCTCAACGCAGGTACAGTTAGAATATTTTATGACCAACCTAACCCGCGAATTCCGTTTAATTAAGCAGGAACTGTTTAATCTTATACTCGATGTTGAGCATGAAGATAAGTTGATTGTAAATTAATCTCACCCCATAATTAATAATTGAAAGAGGTTGCGTCATACTGGTTATGAGCGGCCTCTTTTTTTGTCTTCCAGGTGCTTACTATCAATCTAAAATGTGATATAGATCATTATTCGCCTAACGGGTTTAACCGAACTTTATAGCACAATTTAATGGTTATGAAAAACACTTTTGTTAAACACTTTTTGTTAATAGGAATCGCTATCCTGGTAACTTTTAATAGCCAGGAAGTTTGCGCCAAAATCATTAATAATACAGATAAAAACGTATTCCAAAGCGATAGTTTATTTAGTAAAGAAATTCAGAAACAAGTAAACGGCAAAGATTTAAGTAGCCATTTATATTACCCTAAATCAGTGCTTCGGTTATATAAGCAAAATGGATTTACTCCTGTTTGGATAAAGCCGCAAAACGGAGAAGGGCCCACCTGGCAGGCTATGCTCATGCTTGACTGCGTATTACAATTCGGACTTTCTCATGCTGATTATCACCCCAAAGAACTACTTTACGATAAACTGCATAATATATTAGATACACCAGGCAAAATAAACCTGGATCAACAGGCCCGGTTTGATATTATGCTTACTGACGCTATTATAACATTTATGAACAACCTGCACTACGGAAAACTTAATCCTGATTATCCGGCCCGTAAAATTGATGGTAATGTAAATGGCCGTTTTCAAGCCGATAAATTTTTGATACAGGCGCTTAAACAAACCAACACTATGGGCGCGATAGCGAGCGTACAGCCAAAATCAAAAGAATACAGGGATATGCAGCGTAAAATGCATTTGCTCGAGGGCTTATACCAAAATGATTGCTATGAAACTCCCCAGGCCGTGATCAGGAAGATTGCAATTAATATGGAACGGCTAAGATGGGTAAATATTGAAGACAGTGCTTATATCCATATTAATATTCCATCATATACATTAAAACTACGCCTTCGGGATTCTACTTACTTTTTCAGGATAATAGCCGGCAAACCAGGAACCCCCACCCCAACATTGCAAAGTACTGTTGGTTACGTTACCACTGCTCCAAAATTGAAGATTCCGCCAAAAATGTTACCCGGGAAAATATTACCTAAGGTAAAAACAGATAACCTCCACCTGCAAAACAATCAACTGGCTACTGATAATAAAAAGGATACGAACATTCAACGATCTTTCATCGATGCCCCAGGTTCACTTGCTTTTCACTTCCCTAATACGTATAATATATATATCCATGATATAAAGGAACAGGCACTATTCATGAAAAAAGAAAGGGATCTGAGTAATGGATCTATCGGTGTTGAACATGCAGAAAAGCTGGGAACACTTTTATTAAAAAATGATAATTCTGAAAGTAAAATTGCCTCCTTTCATAACGGGATGCTCAATCATGTTAATAAGAACATCGCTTTAAAAAAACCGCTGCCAATTAAAATCACTTACCTCACCTGTGAGATAAAGGACGGGGAAATAGTTACCTACAATGATATTTACAGTTTGGATAAAAGCCTTGAAATGAAGTTCTATAATGTTAATCAATCATTAAGTATGAAATAGGGATTTTATAGATGAAAGTGTCGCCATTTTTTTAGCCTGGACGTCTTAATTAACAAAAACCTCATCTATAAAAACCCAGCCCGGCTTGCCCTTGGCCGGATGCCAGGAGGGCACGCTTGCCAGTGGTTTAATTACCAGCTTTACACAAGATACCGATTGGGATGTTTTTAGTTTACACTCCAGGCTCATAATGCCGAACGCATCAGTTTTAAGTGGCATAGCAGGAGCTGCATGGCTTAAAAGCTTTAAATGATTTTGATCAGCTCCGCCCCATACTTCAATTTTAGAGGGTAAAAATATCTGTGGCCCGGTGTTACGCATCGCGTCGAGGTTAATAGAGTGCAAGTCTACGGGCTTATTAAACCACAACAGCATTTCCATATCCTTTTGTGATGCAAGCCATTTACCATTGCCAAAATTATTTCCGCCCAGTTCTTTATCAATTATTGTTTTGGGGCCGTCGCCTTTGTATTTATCATCCGGGTATTTCAAAAAAGCCACACTATCTGGTGTATAAGTGCTTTTGTAAATATTGAATTGAACAGTATCACTAACTATCCATCCTGCTTTAAAAGCCCGTGCCCTTATCACTGTACTTTGTGTAAATGTTACGCTGGATTTATAGGATGCGGAATGGATACTATCAGGAGCACTGCCATCAGTAGTGTAACGGATATCAACTCCCCTAATAGGATTACTTAATTCCAGCTGGTAGCTTTGCTTAAATACAATTGCCGTATTTTTTAACTGCGGACTGGTTAATTTTATGGCTTTTCCATCATCCTTAAATCCTGTTAAAAGTTTAACATGCTTGTTGGCTTTTTGAAAGGTTTCCAACTCGGCAGTTTTTAAGCCGGTATCCCATACCGCCAGTTCAGTTAAGCTTTTTAGGGCGGTAAGTTGCTTTATATCGGCAGAACTTAATTTTATGCCAGCCAGCGAGAGACTTTTAAGGTATTTAAGCGCGGCAAGCTCTTTTAAACCAGTGCCGGTAACATCGCTAAAATTAAGGTTAAGCTGACGAAGGTTTTCAAACCTGGCAATAACTTTCAGGTCGGCATTCTTTACGGGCATTTTATTAAGGTCGAGTGCTACAATCTGTTTTTTAACGGGACTTAACTCTTCCAAAGCCTTAATATTGTAAGTGCTTTTATTGTAGATATTTACCGCCAATGCCGGCGACTCATTAGCCAGCTTATAAATAACCCGGTAATTATTGTTCAGCTTTTTAATATCCTTATCATCCGCAGCAGAAAAATCATAAACCTCCTCAGTGCTTTCAACGGGCTTTAGCAGTTTTGATGCAATCATCCTTAAGGAATCTGTTACCGGCAAGCTGATAACTTTTTTCTTAAAGTCGGGATTGCCCTTTACCCACAGATAAAGGAGCATTTTCTCCTCATCAGTAAGTTGTAGTTTACCCACTGGCGGCATATGTTTTTTTTCGCCCTCGGGCAAATGCACGCGCTGAAGAAGTAAGCTTATTGCCGGGTCGCCGGGCACAAAGAGTTTCCCGCTTTTACCACCCTTCAGTATCGCCTCCTGGCTGGTAAGCATAAGCCGACCCTTCATTTTATCGGGGTTGTGACAGCTTTGACACTTCGCCATGAAGATTGGGTTTATCACATCCTGATAAACTAACGCCTTATCAATCGGAACCAGATTTTTCTCTTTGTCCATGATGGGTCCCAAAACAAAATCTTCGCCATGGGTAAGATTCCCGCCAAAGTGCCCGGCAACTATTAAGCAAAACACGGTAACTAATGCCCCCGTTTTGGCCAGTGTAGCTGTATATTTCGGCGTGTTTCGAATAAGGTATACCCCATAACCCATAAACTCGACACTCACCCCAAGCCATTTGTGCCATTGTAACGTGTTACCTTCATAACCAGCCTCTTTAGATAATAACAAACCCATGATAACTGTTACAGACGATAAAAGAGCGCCTAACAACAATAGGTAATCGGTAAAACTCTGGTATAGCTTTTCATTGGCGAACTCACTGCGAAAACGAAAAAACTCCATCACCATAGCCAGCATAAGTATCACTATGGGAAAATGCAGGATCAAGGGATGCAACCTCCCTACCGGCTGAAGCCATTGCGGCACAACCAGATTATTGCCGGCAACAACTAAAACTACAATGAAAATATTTAGCGCAAATAACGTTCCATCTGCAAAACCTTTATGGTTGCCTTTCATATATTAGCAATGGTGCTTTTTAATTAAAACTCTTATAAAATATTCCAGGCGCCCAATGCCTTAAAATCCCGTCCATCCTAAAAATAAAAAATTGTGTTATGTTATTATCCCCTTTACAACGTTGCCTGCAACATCAGTTAACCTGTATCTTCGGCCCAGGCTTTTAAAAGTTAATTTTTTATGGTCGATGCCTAACTGGTTGAGGATGGTGGCATGAAAATCATGCACATGCACCGGATCTTTCACTATATTATAGCCAAAATCATCCGATTCGCCGTAAACCAAACCGGGTTTAATACCGCCACCGGCCATCCATATGCTAAAGCAACGCGGGTGATGGTCACGGCCATAATTGGCTTTTTCCAGCTTACCCTGGCTATAATTGGTACGGCCAAACTCTCCCCCCCATATCACCAATGTTTCATCAAGCAAACCGCGTTGTTTAAGGTCTGTAACCAATGCTGCGGAAGCCTGGTCAACATCCTTTGCCTGTCCTGCCATTTCCTGTGGCAGGTTGCTGTGCTGATCCCATCCCTGGTGATATAGCTGTACAAAGCGCACCCCATTCTCCGATAACTTTCTCGCCAATAAACAATTGGCCGCGTAAGTACCCGGAATAAGGCAATCAGGGCCATACATCTTTACAATATCATCCGATTCCTTTGATACATCCATAATTTCAGGAACGGCGGTTTGCATCCTGTAAGCCATTTCATATTGCTGTACTTTGGTATTTATCTCGGGGTCGCCAAATTCTTTATAGCTGATATCATTTAGCGCCGCTAAATTATCGAGCATTTTACGGCGCTCACGCCGGTCCATCCCATTAGGGTCATTCAAATACAGGATGGGATTTTCACCACTGCTAAATTGTACACCCTGGTGAATGGAATCTAAAAAGCCATTACTCCATAGTTTAGAATAAACTCCCTGGCCATTGCCCTTGCCTTTTGATAGCAGTACAGTAAATGCCGGGAGGTTTTTATTTTCGCTTCCCAGACCATAGCTTACCCATGAACCCATGCTTGGGCGATTGCCCTGCTGCGCCCCGGTTTGAAAAAAAGTAAGCGCCGGATCATGGTTAATAGCATCAGTGTTCATTGACCGGATGATACAGATGTCATCGGCAATTTTACCAATATGCGGGAACAGGTCACTTACCCACGCCCTTGATTCGCCATATTGTTTAAAGTCATAAAATGAGCCTACAAGCGGGAATGAAGCCTGCTTGGCGGTCATCCCGGTGAGTATCTGGTTACCACGCACCGAGGCAGGTAACTCCTGCCCCATCATTTCACGTAATTTGGGCTTGTAATCAAATGATTCTAATTGCGAGGGCGCTCCATCCTGAAACAGGTAAATAACTCTTTTGGCTTTAGGTGCAAAGTTGGGTATCCCGGGTATAAACTCAGCTTCACTCTCGCCGCCACTTCCACTAAAAAGATCAGGAATAAGTAACGATCCCAATGCAATACTGCCAATGCCCAGGCTTAATCTTGAAAGAAACCTGCGCCTGTTTATATTGAGCCTGCTTTCTAAAAAATCTTTTTCCATATCAATCAGGTTTTGGTTATCGCTTCTTCCAGGTTATAAATTGTATCTACTACTTTCATCATCGCCGCCAGCGTTATTTTATTGAGGTTTTCAGGCACAGGATATTCGCCCACGCTTAATAATTTTTTGGCATCATCTGCCTTCATATTTTTTAACTCATCGTTATAATAAGCAGTTAATATGGCCAATTCCTTTTCCTGCGGACGACGGCACATAATTAAGCGAAAGGCCTTGATTATTTTATCTTTCGACACGCTGTTATCCTGCAACAATTTGGCAGCCAATACCCGGGCAGATTCCAATACTGTAGGGTCATTAAGCATCACCAATGCTTGCAGCGGCGTGTTTGTACGCAGGCGTTTCACCTCGCATTGATCGCGGTTACTGGCATCAAATATGCCTAAAGATGCCGGAGGTACAGTTCTTTTTATAAGGGTGTACATGCCGCGGCGATAAAGGTTGGGACCGTGTACCTGCTTATAATTAGCCAATATTCCACGGCCTGATGTCGCGTTTTCCCAAAGACCGGGTGGTTGATAAGGATTTACACTTGGCCCGCCAATGGTAGGGTTAAGCAAGCCGCTGCTTGCCAGCACCAGGTCGCGGACAAACTCGGCTGGCAGGCGATTACGCACGCCACGCGATAGCAAAGTATTTTCAGGATCGGCCTTTAACTTTTCGGGGCCAATCACTGCCGATTGGCGGTAGGTAGCAGACATAACAACTTGTTTTACCAGCCTCTTAATATCCCAGCCATGATCCATAAAATCAACTGAAAGCCAATCAAGCAATTGGGGATGTGATGGCAGATCGCCCTGCATACCAAAATCGCCAGAGCTTTTTACAATGCCCTTGCCATAAAACTCCTGCCAAACCTGGTTTACAAATACTCTTGCAGCAAGGGGGTTGCTTTTATTGAACATCCATTCGGCCAAACCCAGCCTGTTTTTTGGATAGTTGGCAGTAAATGGTAATATTGATTTTGGTGTTCCCGGTTCAACCACATCGCCATGCGCATCATAATTGCCGCGTTTAAGAATATAAGTTGGCCGTACTTTATCGCTATCTGTCATTACAGATACAATGAGTTTACCCGTGTCCTGCTTGTTTATAAACGTAAGTATTTTTTTAACATCTTCATTACTGATCTGCATCATCGGCCGCTTGGCATAAGTTTCCGGACCGCCAACGGTAGATTGAAGGCCTACTTCCTTTACATTATTAAAAAAAGCGAACATTTGATAATACTCCTTCTGCGAAAAGGGATCATATTTATGATCATGGCAATGGGCACATTCCAGTGTAATACCCAGCAAAGCCTTACCAAAGGTATTGGTACGATCTGTAACATAGCTTACCCTATATTCCTCATCAATTACGCCGCCTTCTTCGGTAATTTTATGGTTGCGGTTAAAGCCTGTGGCTAACAGCTGTTCTTTACTTGCATTCGGCAATAAATCACCGGCTAATTGCCAGGTGATAAATTTATCATAGGGCATGTTTTCATTAAAGGCATGTATCACCCAATCTCTCCATGGCCATTGGGTACGATAATTATCATCCTGGTAACCATGAGAATCGGCATAGCGGGCAACATCAAGCCAGTGCAGCGCCATTTTTTCGCCATATTGAGGAGTTGCCATTAGCTGATCAACCACTTTTTGGTAAGCATCAGGGCTTTTATCAGCCAAAAAGCTATCCATCAATTGCAGGCTTGGGGGCAAACCGGTAAGATCAAGCGACACCCGTTTCAAAAGCCGTTCTTTATCAGCTTCGGGATTGGGACTAATACCCTTTTGTTCCAGTTTTTGAAGTATAAAATTATCTATGGCATTTTTAGGCCAGGTGCTATTTTTTACCTGTGGGACAGGAGATAAATGTGGCGGAACAAAGGCCCAGTGCTTTTCATATTTAGCGCCTTGTTTTATCCACTTTTCAATCAAATCAACCTCATAAGGTGTTAACTTTTTTAGGTTTGATGATGGCGGCGGCATTTGCTCTGTGGTATCCTTTGTTGAAATGCGTCGATAAACTTCTGACAGCATCGGGTCGCCTGGTACCAGAGCATGAGCTGATGGATTGTCTTTTAATGCTCTATAAGCACTTTCCCGAATATCCAGCCGCAGATCTGCCTCCCGGTGCGTAGCATCAGGACCATGACATTTATAACATTTATCTGATAGTATGGGCCGGATGTTAAAATTATAACTGATTGTATCAGGTATTTGTTCAGCATCACCCTGGCCAGATGAATTGCAGGCATGAAGCGTGTACAAAACACAAGCGGCTATCACCAGCCACACATAATACAACTTCCGGAACATTGGTTTAAAATTGGTTAATTGATCTTCAGAAATTAAAATTAGTAATTTCCAACACAATTTACAACAAGAATTTAAAATATGTACAAACAATTAACACTACCTCGTTTAGTAAAAATAAATTCAAATGACGAGTCAAAACCGTATTTTCAAATATGTACAGACAAGTGATCCAGTATTTTGTATATTAAATATAACGCAACAAAAAAGGCCTTAACGAATTAGTTAAGGCCTTTTTATTTAAGAAACGCGTTAAAACATTTATTGTTTAGGCGGCGTTTTTGTTTCCGGGGCTTTGCCTATCAGATCCATAAACTGATCCAGTTTTGGTGTTATGATAATTTGTGTACGCCTGTTTTGGCTTTTACCTCCTGGTGTTCCATTATCGGCAATTGGGTTGTATTCTCCCCTGCCACCAGCTGTTAAACGTTTAGGATCAACATTATAAGTATTCTGCAACGCCTGTACTACTGATGATGCTCTTAAAGCACTTAAATCCCAGTTATTCCTGATATTGGCTTGTTTAATAGGCACATTATCCGTGTTACCCTCAATTAATACGTCATAACTTGAATAATCAGAAATGATCTTGGCTATTTTGCTCAGCGTTGCTCCTGCCTTATCAGATATTTCATAACTACCTGATTTGTAAAGCATATTATCTGATAATGAAATGTACACTACGCCTTTAAGTACTTTCACATCAACATCCTGTATTTCTTCCTTGCTTAATGAGCGGGTAAGGTTGTTAGTTAAAACCATATTAAGCGAGTCGCTTTTGTTTTTGGTTTCAACCAGGTGCTGGATGTACTTATTAGATGCATTAATTTCATCTACCAGTTTGGAAATATTTACATTCCCCTGGTTGTTACCGGCTAAACATTTATTTAGCGCATCCTGCAAAATGGCAGCATTTGATCTTTCTGCAGCTATTTGCTCTTCCAGGCTTTTTACCCTGCCAGTACTTACCGCAAGCGCCTGCTCACTGGTTTGATATTTTACACTGAGGTCGCGGGTGCTGTTCTGTAATTGGGTGTAGTTACCCTGCAATTCGTTGTATTTTTTGTTGCTAACGCAACCTTGGGTTACTGTTGCTATAATAATTATCAGCAGTAATGAATGGTAAATTTTCATAGTCTGTAATTTGTTTAAAATTGAACGTAATATTACGGACAACTTAGCCGTATCAACAACATACCATTCGAAAAGTTTACATTATTCAATCAAATGAGATTTTATTTTAGATAAAAAAACCGCTCACATCTCATCCATCTTCTTCTTAATACTTTGCTTATCCCCTTCTGATTTTGCAAGTAAAAGCGCTTTTTCAAAGTTACCCTTCGCTTTCAAGTTGTTGAGATCTGTATAAAGTTCCCCAAGCAATGCAAAGTAAAAGTGGTTATCGGTAAGTTCCAGCTTTTCGGCCTCAATAATTGCTTCTTCCTTTCCATTCGCTTTTGAAAGTGCATACGTTCGATTTAAAGCCGCTATAGGTGAGTATTCTATCTGCAGCAAAAGATTGTAAAGTTGCAGAACACTTTCCCATTTTTCTTTTGTATCCGCCTGCCGGGTACTCCAATAGGCAATTTCGGCCTCGATGTGATATTTTGATAATTTATTGCCGCTTGCCGCGCAACTTAAAAAATATCCCCCTTTGCTAATTAAATCGGTGTTCCATAAGCTGGTATCCTGTTTTTCGTACAAAATATGCTCGCCGTTTTTATTGAAACGGGCTTCAAACCTCGAAGCGTGAAAACACATGAGCGAAAGCAGCGCGTTTACATCGGGCTTATTGGTATTTTGATTTTCTATAAGCATGGTACATAACCGCATTGCTTCAAGGCAAAGATCTTTCCGCAGTGTTTTATCCTGGCTAACAGAGTAATACCCTTCATTAAAGAGCAAATAAATGGTTGTTAATACAGGCGCTAAACGCTCATCAATTTCTGATGATCCGGGGAGCTGTATCTTAATCTTTAACGCTCTGAGTTTTTCTTTGGCTCTAAATAATCGCTTATTGATAGTTTCCTTATTGGTCAAAAAGGCATCGGCTATTTCCTGAACCCCGAAACCGCAAAGGATCCGAAGAGATAACCCAACCTGCGCCTCCGTTGAAATTATCGGGTTACAAATAGCAAACATCATTTGTAGCTGACTATCATTTATATTTTCGGGCGACAAGTCAATCTCCGTTTCGTAAAAATCGGGCGTGCTATTTATTATTTCGGGCGAGACCTTGCTTTTAAAAGTGGAACTACGCTGCAAGTAATTTTTAGCCTTGTTTTTGGCAACATTATAAAGCCAGGCGGGCGGGTTTGGCGGGATACCTGTAATTCCCCAGGTTTGCGTAGCCGTAAGAAAAGTTTCGCTGGCTATATCCTCTGCCATTTCTATCTGGTCGAAACCAAAGCGCCTGCAAAGTACAGCTACAATTTTCCTGTATTCTGTTCTGAATAAATGCGGTATGAGTTCTGCAGTATTCATAATGAAAATGCCGCCAAATACTGCATGCAAACAGTTTTTGGCAGCATCATTTTAATTGTTATCCTGATGGCTTCCTGTTATCTGACGTACTTCAATGCTATTACCATCGCCCAACAATATCGGGCAAGTTTTAGCCATGTTTACAGCATCATCCATATCCTTTGCCTTTATGGTTACAAAACCTGCGATCGATTCTTTCACTTCGGCAAAAGGCCCATCGGTTATCACATTATTGGGTTTTATAACTTTGCCCTCCATGGATAAGCCCGTACCACCAACAAATTTATTTTGGGCCGCAATACCACCTACCCAATCGTGATATTGTTTCATATATCCTTCCATTTGCTCGGGCGATGGCTGGGCCTCCTTAGTGATCAGATCCAGGCGCATTAAAATTAAATACTCGTTCATTTTGAATTGGCTTTAATTGGCTGCCTACAGGCAGACGGGTTAATAAATATATGAATTATACCCCGATAACAAATGAAATGGAAGCTATTGGACAGTTGGCTAAAAATTTTTATATGAAATATTGAAAACGATCAATTCACAAAACTTTAAAACAAAAAAAGCGGCTATTTGAACAGCCGCCTGAAAGAAATATTCTTAATATGTTACAGATTTATAAGATGCCCAATAATTTCATTAGGGCTTGCAGGACTTCCTTTTATATTTATCTGTTCAAAATAGGCGTACCATCCGGCAGCTTCAACAAGTTCTTCAAACGTTTTGGCAAGTTTGGCCGTTGGGAATTTCCAAACCGCAAAAAAATCCATATCCATACGGTTAAAAGTATCGCCATCATTGCTGCCCCAGGTTACAATTTCTGTACCCTGCTCACTTAACTGCTGTATGGCAGGACCAAGCTGTGCCATGTATGCCCCCCTTTGTTCATGGTTCATATCAATCCACGCCTGCTTAGCTTTCCAGGCCTCAATGTAATACTTCATAATTATTTGGTTTTAAGTTGGTTATAACTGAAAACAATAATAGCTATTACAATTGATTAAAAAGGACTTCTTAAAACAATTACTTTGTACTTCTTCTTTTACGCTCTTTTACTATCAGGCTCAACTCGCGGCTCATTTGCCCGGCAATAGCGGTATTTTCCTGCGCTCTGCGAAAAAGGTACGGTAAAACTGCTTTTATAGGCCCATAAGGCACATATTTTGCCACGTTGTATTTTGCATTGGCCAGGTTAAAGCTTAAATTATCGCTCATACCTAATAGCTGCGAAAAATAAACGTGAGGGTGTTTATGATCTATTTGCTTACTATCCAATAATTCGGCCAGCAAACGGCAGCTTTCTTCATTGTGAGTCCCGGCAATAAAAGCTATCTGATCAATATGACTTGTACAATAATCAAGCGCCGAATCATAATCCAGGTCTGTTGATTTTTTATCAGTTTGAATAGGAGAATTGTAACCCATCTCCAAAGCCCGCTTACGCTCCTTTTCCATGTAGGCGCCACGTACAATTTTGGCTCCCAAAATAAACCCTTCACTCTGGGCTATCTCATGATCGTTTAATATCGAAGCCAACTTATCATGCCTGTACATTTGATAGGTATTATAAACAATGGCTTTTTTTGTGTTAAACTGGGTCATCATAGTCAAGGCCAGCAAATCGATGGTTTCCTGTATCCAGCTTTCTTCCGCATCAATCATAACCGGTACGTTGCTGGCATGGGCCTTATCACAAATTGCCAATACCCTGTTTTGAACTCTTTGCCATTCTTGCTCTTCTTCAGGCGTAAGCGGCAAGCGCGCATCAAGTTTTTCCAGCAAAGCAAAACGGCCAACCCCGGTTATTTTAAATACAGTTAAAGGAACAGCTTTATCTTTAGATGCCCTTACTATCGTCTTGATGATCTCATCACGGGTGCTGTCAAAAACAGCCTCATCATCTTCACCTTCAATAGAGTAATCCAAAATGGTACCTACTCCTCCGCTGTATAGGTTTTTGATCGTGTTATCGCACTCCGCAATGGCTTCGCCGCCGCAAAAGTGTTTAAATATGGTGGCCTTAATGATACTTTTAATAGGCAAACCTATTTTTATAGCAAAATTGGTTACGGGCGGACCGATCTTCACTAAAAAGTTAACGTTAATTATCCTGAACAGCCAGTAAGCGCGGCTAAGATCGGTATTGGTTGAATGACGAAAAGCGATTTCTGTATTTTCAAAAGAGAGCTTAGCGTGTTTGGAATTGTTATCGGTTTCGTTAGAAAGCATGTGCAAAATTATAAAATGATAACTCATTATTCCATGAATAGTTTAATTTTGCGTTTCCATGATTGAATTTAAGTTAACAGGCGACTTCATCCCGATGATACAATTACTAAAAGCTGCCCATTTAGTACAAACAGGCGGTGAGGCGCAAATAGTTGTAAGTGAGGGCGAAGTGACTTATAACGGCCAGGTAGATTACCGCAAACGCCTTAAAGTTAAACGAGGCGACCTGGTTGAATTCAGAGGAAATAAAATCGTGGTTATTTAAATTATGGACACCATTCAGAGCGACAACTACCCTATTTATTTTAATAATAGTATTGATGAACTGGCTAATTTTGTAAAGCAAGGTCATTATTCAAGGTTTTTTATTTTAACAGACGAAAATACAGCAGAGCATTGCCTGCCGCTTGTGAAAAGTAAAATTGAAGATCAGGACAATTTTGACATCATTGAGATAAATGCCGGTGAAGAAAGCAAGGATATTGATTTTTGCATAGGCGTCTGGAAAATGCTGATCGACTTTGGCGCTGACCGTAAAAGCCTACTCATTAATTTAGGTGGTGGTGTTATTAGCGATCTGGGCGGCTTTGCTGCATCTACCTTTAAAAGAGGGATTGATTTTGTACATGTCCCTACTACCCTGCTATCCCAGGTTGATGCCTCTGTGGGCGGTAAAACAGGTATCGATATTGATAGCATCAAAAACATCATTGGTACCTTTACCCAACCAAAAGCTGTATTTATTGAACTAAGCTTCTTAGAAACTTTACCGCCAAGACAAATACTATCCGGCCTGGCCGAAATGCTGAAACACGGCCTTATTCAGGACGCGGACTACTGGCACCAATTAAAGGCAAGCGACCTTACTAAGCCATCTGCCGAATTGGTTCATCGCTCTGTAGCCATCAAAAATAAAATAACGATTGAGGATCCACATGAAAAAGGAATCCGTAAGGCGTTAAATTTTGGTCATACCATCGGCCATGCTGTTGAAACCTATTCGTTGATCAATGATGAAGATCATTTATCACATGGAGAAGCTATCGCTATTGGAATGATCTGCGAATCATACCTTGCCCATAAAAAAACAGGGTTACCTGCTCAAGACCTGCAGGAAATAACAGAAACATTGAATACCCTTTATCCGCGTTACACTATTAAAGAATCAACATTTGATGCTTTATTGGAAATCATGAAAAAGGATAAGAAAAACCAAAACGGTAATATAAATTGCACCCTGCTGACCAAGATTGGTCAATGTAATATTGATAATATCTGCACAGAAGCCGAACTTTGTGATAGTTTATTATATTACATAAATTTATAAATGCAGCATTTAGATAAAACGCAATTAAGTGCAATTGTAATACTTTGCCTGCTGGTTGTTTTAACCCTGGTTGAAATGGGTTTGAGCTATTGGGAAGACAGGCACTACTATAAAACACGCGATACACTTACCAATATCTATCTTACCTCGCTTGCCGTTATAACAAACGTGATAGTTAAAGGAAGTACATTTATAATACTGACGTTTACTTACCAATACAGGCTGTTTCAAATACATAATACCTGGCTGTATTGGACTATTTTAATTGTGTTACAGGATTTCCTATACTGGGTTTTGCATTACATAGGCCATTATTGCCGCTTTTTTTGGGCTATACACGTAACCCACCATTCATCAGAGCAATTCAACTTTACCACGGGATTCCGGTCGACGGTTTTTGAGCCATTATACAGGGTGTTTTTTTATTTACCGTTAGCTTTAATGGGTTTTACCGCGTTGGATATTTTATACGCCTATTTGGTTACCCAATTTTACGGCAACCTGGTACATACACAGTATAAAGTACCATTACCCAAATGGTACGGGTGGATATTTGTTACCCCGGCACATCACCGGGTACACCATGCATCAAACATTCCTTACCTGGATAAAAACATGGGCATGGTATTAATTTTATGGGATAGGCTTTTTGGAACGTTTCGTGATGAGGATTTACCCGAGCCTGTTAAGTATGGCATAACCAAACAACCCGAAGATATGGGCCCTGTTAATGTAATTTTTCATGAATGGAAAGCCCTGATGCATGATGTTAAACATGCACCAGGTTTTAAAAATAAATTGGGTTATTTATTTAACCCGCCGGGCTGGAGCCATGATGGCAGCACGCAAACTGCTAAGGTGATGCAACGGGAGTATGAAATACAGCACATTACTCATCTTTCTGAGCAGAAAAGTTCGGCGTAATGATATAGCGTACCAAATGAAATATTAGAAAATTAACAAAGAATTCATTTTTCAAGAATAAAAGAAGTCAAAACCTGTTTTTGCGAAATTAAATTCTGTTACGCCAATTAATTTCACAAAAAATAAAATTATCTATTGACAAAATCATTTTTTACCGTACATTTACAACATAATAAAAACAAATGAAATTTAACAGTGCATATTTTTATGGTTACTACTTTTACTTTAACAGTGAGAGCCGGGACTAATATGTACTAAACACACATAAAGAATTTAAAAAGTCCCGGCACAAAATGCCGGGACTTTTTGCTTTAACAGGGGTTATGAAAATAGAAAAACCAAGAGTTGCTATACAAGGGATCCGCGCTTCTTTCCACGAAGAGGCAGGGCTAAAATATTTTGGCGAAAACGCCCAGATGATTGAGTGTAACTCTTTTAAACAAACTTTTGAAAGTTTGAAAAAGAGGGAAGCTGATTATGTAGTAATGGCTATTGAAAACAGCATTGCCGGAAGTATCCTTCCAAATTACACCTTACTCCTTGATTATGGCTTCCCGGTAGTTGGTGAAATATATCTGCCCATACAACTGCATTTAATGGCGCTGCCTGGTGTAAAGTTTGAGGATGTAAAGTATGTTACCTCGCACCCCATAGCCTTACGCCAGTGTGTTGATTTTTTTGATGAATACCCACATTTAAAAATTGTGGAAAGCAGCGATACCGCCGCTTGTGCCAAACGTATCAGGGATGAACAGCTGACAGATACTGTGGCTATTGCAAATTCACTTGCTGCAAGTCTTTACGGGCTTGATGTATTGGAGCGTCGAATTGAATCAAACAAAAGAAACTTTACACGTTTCCTGATACTTACCCATCATGATAATGTAGAAAAGAAAAGTGTTAATAAAGCATCGCTTTGTTTCCAGGTGAGTAATAAAGTTGGTGCATTGGCTAAAGTGCTTAATATTTTTGCCGAAGAAGGCTTGAATATGAGCAAAATCCAATCAATGCCAATTCTGGGTAAACGCAACGAATACAATTTTTATGTAGATGTTGAGTGGGACGAGCAAAAAAACTATGATAACGCGATAAGACAGATTCTGAAATACACACAAAACTTTAATATACTTGGCGAATATGAAAGACACGAAGACGAGCTATCAGTAACCCCTAAACCCCAAAGAACTGAACGGGTACGGAGATATATCAATATCCGGAGGAACATTTAAGATCCTGCAGATCGACAACAATAAACAATAATTAAATAAGCAAAAAATATAATAACAACCCCGACTTATAAAATCAAAAAGCCGGACAAACAATAAAACGATGAAACTAAATTTAAACATACAGCCGCTTCATACCTGGATTAAAACCGGTAAAGAACCATTGGTAATAGCAGGCCCTTGCAGTGCCGAAACTGAAGATCAGTTAGTTGCCACAGCTCATTTATTAGCCCAAACTGGTAAAGTATCTGCTTTACGTGCAGGCATCTGGAAACCGCGTACCCGTCCGGGAGAGTTTGAAGGTATCGGCAGTATTGGCTTAGAATGGTTAAAACGCGCTAAAGCAGAAACAGGTTTGCCAACTGCTATTGAAGTAGCAACCGGTAAACATGTTGAAGAGGCTTTAAAAGCAGGCGTTGATATTTTATGGGTTGGTGCCCGTTCAACAGTTAACCCTTTCACTGTACAGGAAATTGCTGATGCTTTACGTGGTGTTGATATTCCCGTAATGGTTAAAAACCCGGTAAACCCAGATCTTTCTTTATGGGTTGGCGCTCTGGAGCGTATCAACAATGCAGGTATTACTAAACTGGCTGCTATTCACCGCGGGTTTTCATCTTATGAAAAATCTGCTTTCCGTAACGAGCCAATGTGGGATATCGCTATCGCTTTAAAAACTTTAGCTCCTGAATTGCCAATCATTAACGATCCAAGCCACATCTCTGGTAACCGCGATCTGATAGGTTACATATCACAAAAAGCCTTAGATCTTGATATGCAAGGTTTAATGATCGAATCGCATATTGACCCAAGCGTAGCCTGGACAGATGCCAAACAACAGGTTACCCCTGCTGCCCTTGCTGATATCATTGATCACTTAGCTTTACGTAAACCAGAGATCCGTAATGCGGAAGTAAACGACAAACTGGCTGAGTTACGTAACCAGATCGACAAAATTGACGATTTAGTTATCCAGAAAATTGCCGAGCGTATGCAGATTGCTGACAAGATCGGTCAATACAAAAAAGATAATAACATTACCATTTTACAGGTTGGCCGTTGGGACGAGATTCTTCAAAAACGCACCAACTATGCAAAAGCTTTAAAATTAGGCGACGAGTTTACTGAGAAATTATTGGAGCTTTTACATGCCGAATCTATCGGCAGACAAACAGCTATCATGAACACCAGCGAAGCAGGACAAGCAGCAGAAAAACTAACACACGCATAATTATATAGTGATGCAAAACATCATCCTGAGTAAAAGCAATAAACAAATAAGTGGCACGGTAAATCTTACCGGGTCCAAAAGCGAATGTAACCGGGCACTTGTTATTGAAGCGTTAAGCAACGGTAAGGTACGGGTAGAGAATGTTTCGGATGCGGCAGATGCCGTGTTATTAGCAGGAATTTTAAGGAAGACTCAAGAATCAAAAGCCAGGAATCAAGAGGTTTTGGCGGGCGATGAAGCTAACCCGCATCCCGCAACAGAAACCCCGAACCTGGTTGACATCGGCCCTGCCGGGACAGCTATGCGCTTTTTAACTGCTTATTATGCTATTCAGGATGATGAAGTAATTTTAACCGGCAGTCAAAGGATGAAGGAAAGGCCAATTGGTGTATTGGTTGATGCGTTGCGGGAACTGGGTGCCCATATTGATTATGAAGAAAAAGAGGGCTATCCACCTATAAAACTAAAAGGCAGTTTCGAGCAGCTCACTAGTAAGATCAGTATTAAAGGTAACATTAGCAGTCAATACATTACGGCCCTGTTACTCATCGCTGCCCGACTGCCTTTTGGTTTGGAATTACATATTGAGGGCGAACTAACTTCGCGCCCATATGTTGAAATGACTTTAGCAATGTTGCAAAGTGCAAATATACAGCACGTTTGGACTGATAACGTCATTGCAATATCAAATCAGGAATTTGCTACAACATCGTTATACATTGAACCTGATTGGAGCGCAGCCTCCTATTGGTACGCTATTGCTGCTTTGGCAGATGAAGCCGAACTATTCCTGACCGGCTTAACGCCTTATAGCCTGCAGGGCGACAGCGTGATCACCGAGATCATGGCCAACTTTGGCATCACGTCGCAGTTTAAAGATGGTGGTGTGCATTTATTGAAAGAGGCTAAACCTTTAAGCAGGAAGATCTTTGACATGAAGGAATGCCCTGATCTGGCGCAAACAGTTATTGTTGTATGTGCTGCCTTAGGTCATGAAGCCACATTTACAGGCCTTGAAACTTTAAAGATTAAGGAAACCGACCGTATCCTGGCTCTTCAAACAGAACTGGCTAAAATGGGCGTTAAACTGATCGAAAAAGGCCAGGTTTATAAGTTGGATTGCAGCGAAAAGTTTATTCCGGAGCGTATGTTTATCAACACCTACCATGATCACCGTATGGCAATGGCCTTTGCGCCACTTGCTTTGATAATTCCTCAGCTGGAATTTGAGAACGGGCCGGTAGTTGACAAATCATATCCCGCTTTTTGGACTGATCTGGAAAAACAAGGGTTTACGGTGGAGGAAACGCAAGGTTAAAGGGCGAAAGGCAAAAGGTTTAAGGCGAAAGGCAAAAACCTATAAACCCAACCGTCATTGCGAGGTACGAAGCAATCTCTACACAGGCAGGTCGGACTTGTAGAGTACCTCTGTATAGCAAAGAGATTGCTTCGTTCCTCGCAATGACGTATTAATTATAACATCTCATATCTAATAAAATGGCAGGTAATTCATTCGGGCAAATATTCAGAATAACCACTTTTGGCGAATCGCATGGCGAAGCTATTGGGGTAATAATTGACGGCTGCCCGGCACAGTTGGTAGTTGATCTTGATTATATACAAGGCGAGCTGGATAAACGCAAACCCGGTCAATCAAAAATCACTACGCAACGTAAAGAAAGCGATACGGTAAAAATCTTATCCGGCGTATTTGAGGGTAAAACTACAGGTACCCCTATTGCCATGCTGATCCCGAATGAAGACCAGCGATCAAAGGATTACACCCATAATGTGGATGTGTTCCGCCCGTCGCATGCAGATTACACCTATCAAACCAAATATGGTATTCGTGATCACCGTGGCGGAGGTCGTTCCTCAGCACGCGAAACTGCGGCACGGGTTGCTGCCGGTGCATTGGCAAAACTATTGCTTAAAAGCCAGGGCATAGAGATTGCCGCACATGTAAGCAGCGTTGGTAAGATAAATGCACCCAATGTAGAAATAAACTCCATCCAGGAATTTATTGATGAACGTGAAAAGAATATCGTTCGCTGCGCCGATCCTGCCACTGCCGAAGAAATGATTGAATTTATTGATAGCGTACGCAAAGATGGTGATACAGTTGGCGGTAAAGTAAGCTGTTACATCAAAAACTGTCCCGTTGGCTTAGGCGACCCGGTATTTGATAAGCTGCATGCCGATTTAGGTAAAGCCATGTTGAGTATTAACGCTGTACACGGTTTTGAATTTGGATCGGGCTTTGCAGGTAGCGAAATGCGCGGATCTGAGCATAATGACATCTTTGTTAAATCGCATTTAGGCACGGTGAGTACCATTACCAATTTCTCTGGTGGTATCCAGGGTGGTATCAGCAATGGTATGCCAATAGAGTTTAAAGTTGCATTTAAACCGGTTGCTACTATTATGAAAAACCAGGCCACCATTGATAGCGAAGGCAATGCTGCCGAAATATCGGGCAAGGGCCGTCATGATCCTTGTGTAGTGCCTCGTGCAGTTCCTATTGTTGAGGCTATGGCTGCTTTGGTGTTAGCCGATCATTGGCTAAGAAATAGAAACTCGATTTTAGGCTAAAAATCCTGAATCTAAATTTATTACAAGCCCGAAGCAAAAAAGCTTTGGGCTTTTTGCTTTTGGTTTTAAGCTTATATTTATCTTTGATTAAATGCTTACCCTTCTCATCCAATCATACAAACAAGCCTATAGCGGACTCTCTAAAAACAGCTGGTACCTTAGCCTGGTGATGTTTATTAACCGGAGCGGAACAATGGTTGTACCCTTTATGAGCATTTACACCATTCAGCAACTACATTTTACCATTGTACAATCGGGATGGATCATGGCTATTTTCGGTGTCGGCGCTATATCGGGGGCATTTATAGGTGGTCGGCTATCAGATAAAATTGGTTTTTATGATATCCAGGTTGGTGCTTTGCTGCTTGGCGGTGTCATGTTTATTATTTTAGATTTTCAGCATACATTTATAAGTGTGGGTATAGGCACTTTTATATTGAGCATTTGTAATGAATCCTTCAGACCGGCAAACTCCGCCGCAATAGCGCACTATAGCAGCGAACAAAATACAACCCGCTCCTATTCTTTAAACCGGTTGGCTGCCAACCTTGGCTGGGCATTTGGCGGTGGCCTGGGCGGCTTATTAGCTTCATACAGCTATCATTCACTTTTTTGGGTTGATGGCTGTACAAATATTTTTGCAGGATTATTATTATTAACGTTAATGCCCCGTTCAAAGATCAGGAAATCGGTAGAAGCTATTAAAGAAGTCATCGTAGCAAAATCTGCCTACTCTGATCATATTTACCTGGTATTCATCGCCCTGGGAACATTATTCTCCATCTGTTTCTTCCAGTTTTTTATAATGCAGCCTGTATTTTATAAAATTCAATGGCATTTTAGCGTCAGGTTTATAGGTTTTTTGCTGGCGTTAAACGGGATAATCATTGTACTTATTGAGATGATACTGGTGCATAAATTAGATGGCAAAAGAGACCCGCTCACCTACATCAGGATTGGTGTTTTGGTTTCGGGATTAAGCTTTGTGTTATTAAATTTACTACCTCATACGGCTTTTGTGGCTATATTCATTGTATCGCTGATGACCCTTGGCGAAATAATCAGCATGCCTTTTATGAACACGTTTTGGCTCAGCCGCACCACCAACAGTAATCGTGGCGAGTATGCGGCGCTCTACAGCATGTCATGGTCTGCGGCGCAGATCATTGCGCCGGCAGCAGGTAGCCAGATCATCGCTTACGGCGGTTTTGATACATTGTGGTGGATATTGGGAGCCGTGTGCCTGTTTGTATCCACCGGATATTATTTTTTGAAAAAATTCAATATAAAAAACAAAGCAGAGGCCATCATAACCGATCAATCTATTTAAAATGAAAAAAGCTATCATATTAGACCTCGATAATACCATATACCCGGTGAGTTCAATTGCCGATAATCTATTTAATAAAGTTTTTGGATTTGTGGATAGCCTTGCCGAAGAAATAGGTTTGGAAGAGGTAGAAAAGGTAAAGGAAGAAATGAAAAGAAGGCCGTATCACCAGGTTGCCGAAAAATTCAATTTTAGCGACGCGGCAAAGAACAAGGGTCTTGAAATGCTTAAAAATCTTGAATACTCCCTGCCTATGCAGCCCTATGATGAGTATAAATACATCAGTGAAATTAAAATAGATAAGTTTTTAGTAACTACAGGCTTTACCAAATTGCAGTGGAGCAAAATAAAACAATTAGGTATCGAGGAAGATTTTAAAGCAATTTACATTGTTGATCCCGAAGTATCCGCCAACACTAAAAAAGATATTTTCACCATGATAATGAATGTCAACAATTACCTGCCCGAAGAATTGTTGATTATCGGCGACGATCCTGAATCAGAAATAAAAGCGGCAATTTCTTTAGGTATTGATACCTTTTTATTCGATCCAGAAAGCAGGCATCAAAACGCGCCGGCAACGCACTCATCAAAAAACCTGAAAGATGCGGTAGTAATATTCTCTTAACTGGCTTAAGCTGTAAGCACTTTAACGGTAACTAATAACTGCCCCAGGTGCCGCATAGTATGCTCTGCCGCATGCGTATAAAGGCCGATAACGGTTGACGGAATTTGCGAACGCCCCACTCCTCTTATCTCCGTTAATATAGATTCGTCTGTTTCGGATAATTGCTTTAACGCTTTATCAACCTGCAAGTTAAATTGTTCAACAAGCAGGTTTACGCTTATATTATCGGCAGGTTTTCCTTCAGCCGATAAATACTCCAGCTGCTTTTGGGTAAGCCCTTCCCCTTTTGCGTAAGTAAAAAGTCGGTCTAATACTCCCGATAAATGTTGCAAATGAAATCCAGGCGACGCCATACCTGCAACTTTATCCCACAACAAAGCTTCGGGGAATTTATTCATCAATTCATTCAGCTCCTCCCTGGCCTGCAGGAGTGCATGCGCTACCGGTTGCACCAGGGAGGGCATATTGCTCAAAGGGCCACGGAGCCAAACTTCTGGTAATTTATCTGCCATTATTTTTTCAGGAGCATTGTTTTAACTTCATCATGATTTAGGGTTTGTGGTAGTCCATAAATCTCTTTTACCCTATCATGCGTATTATCTGTCCATAACCAACTTGTCCACACCATAAACCAGGCCCATTCGGGTTGCGCCGCAAGAACTTCCGGTTTAGGTAATTCACCTGTTTCGCCAAGTACTATTAATTTGCCATTAGCAAGCTTAAGCAATTCATTGTAATCTTTCTGCTCATAATCAAAATGGTACACATCTGATCCCAAAATATCTACGTAGTTGGCGCCAGGATAATACAACTTATAATCATTGGCCTCATCTTTAGGAATATCACGTAAACCGTTTGCGCCCCAAACCCATACCAGGTTATTTAAATGGTGATAATTGGTATACCGGTCATACATCATTTTCCAAAGCTTTATGATGCCATTCTCGCCTTTTTTATCGCCCCACCAAAACCAAACTCCATTCATTTCATGATATGGGCGCCATAAAACAGGCACATGCGCATCCCGCAATTGTTTAAGATAACCTGCTTCCTTATCAATATCTGCAAGCCATTTTTTATTTAAAGGCGTATTTGGGGTTGTCAATTCTGTCCACTGGGCATCTGTCAGTTTCCCCTGAATACTTTGCTTCCAATCATAAGGAGGATTGTCTATTGGCCGCCCCTCATGCCACATAATGGTAACCAAGTAACCATCGGCCCATTTCTTTATAGCCTCATCAACCAGTTTCTGGCCAAGGTCTTTATCTCCCCATAACATGAAATCAGATCCCCACAAAGCCGGGTATTGTCCGGAAATAGCCTTTGCACTGTCCGAAAATATATTCAGATCACTATTGTAGTTCTGCTGGCCCGATAGGATGTGCTTTCCTTTGATATCATATAGAAAAGATAATAACTTAACTGCCTCAGGGGATGCATTCTTATTCACTGGTTTAAAGCTTTGAGAAAAAGCGCAAACTGGCAGCAAACAGATTAAAGTGAACAATAAACAATTTTTCATTTTGTAGTGACTGGGTGTGATTGATTCAATATTGCTGATAATTTGTCTGATTTCAAATTTAATTAAAAACTTACACGCTTTGTGGTACGGCTATTGCTATTGATGACACGTATTTAACTGAATTACATTTTTATGCCTTCTGTCACGACAAATAAAGCCCCTCTCTCCCTAATATTACTTTCCTTATTTGTGTTAGCGCTTACTTTTCAAAGCTGTAAAAAAAAGCACTCTGAAATGGCCGACGAGCTTTTCAAAATAACGAAAAACAAAGTTTTTAAAGATGTTGACCCCGAAGCTTATGCCGAAGTATTTAAAAAGGAATTGGCTGCCGAAAAATCGAAGTTGGTTAATGAACCAGTTATAGAAGCATATTATAAGGCTAATGATTATCAACCTACGTTTGTATTAAACCATTTAAGCAATGGCGATCTGGATGCGATACCCCAGTATTATAATAAAGCTAACGAACACGGATTAGATTCAAGCTTATTTAGCCCTAATGAACTTAAAGCTTTGATAGCTAAATTTCATGATGATAAGAAGATAAAAACAATTGATGAAGCATATCATGACCTTGCAAAGCTGGAATTACTTACCGCAAGCACACTAACCAAATACGCCAACGCAATTCAGTTTGGGGTAATCAATCCTAAAAAAATATATTCAAGATACTTTGTGGCAACCAAACGGCCTGATAGTACATCCACGAAGGCAGTGTTTACAGCTAACAGCATCCAAGCCTATCTTGACAGTATCCAGCCTAAAAACCCACAATATATTGCCTTACAGAAAGCATTTGTTAGTGGCGAAGCATTACCCGGGCTATCAAAAGAAGAAACACAACGTTATTTAATGGTTAACCTGGAACGTTTACGCTGGAGGAATAAACCTTATGAACCTAAATATGTATACGTTAACATACCCGACTATCGCCTTGATGTATTTGAAGATGGTAAATCGGTATTAAACATGAAAGTTTGTGTTGGCCAGGGACGTAACATGAACAAGGAAGAATCACTGATCCGGTTTGGAGATACAGCCAAAATTGATAAACCTTTTCCGCGCGAAACGCCGCAACTTAACAGTTTGATACATAGTGTTGATGTAAACCCTGTTTGGAATATCCCGCAAAGCATAGCCACCAAAGAGATCATTGTTGAAGCAGCCAAAGACAGGTATTACCTATCAAACAAAAATATTGATGTATATAAAGATGGCAATTTGGTGGAAGATCCGGAAGATATTGACTGGTCGACCATAACAAAAGACAACCTGGAATATGATTTTAAACAACGCCCGGGTGATGATAATTCATTGGGTAAAATCAAATTCCTGTTCAAGAATAAGAGCAGTGTTTACCTTCATGATACGCCTGCGAAAGCTGCCTTCAGGCAAAGTATGCGTGCCGTGAGCCATGGTTGTGTGCGATTGGGAGATCCGCAGGCATTGGCTAAAAATCTTTTTGGAGAGGGCGAAAACCTGGATACCATAATAAAGGACATGAGCGAGGATAACCCCGAACCCACAAGTATCTCTCTGCCCAAAAAGACCCCTATTTATATAACTTACGTTACTTGTTGGGCAGATGAAAATGGCACTTTGCAATATCGCCCGGATGTATATGGATTGGATATTGTACTTTACGCTCATCTTCAAAAAATCATGGGCAAATAAAAATGCCCGGCTGATTAAAGCCAGGCATTAAATTTAAAAGGATAAGTATTTAAAGTTTCGTTATATCAAATGATGTTGTATCGGCCGCAACCTGGTTTAAGGGTGCGGTTTCGTCAAGATATTTTGAGGTATACCCATTATCATTGCCATTGATAAAAAACACGGATTTGCCCTGGATTGTATTGATCACAAAATCAGCAACATCGGGAGATACGGCCGGGCAACCAAAACTACGACCTAAACGTCCCATTTGGTTAATTGCGTCCTGCCCAACATAATCTGCAGCATGAACAACAATACCACGTTTACGGGCGCTAATGTTAAACCCTGTATCCAATCCATCCAAACGTAAAGAACGGCCGTGTTTCCCCATATAAATATCATCAGCCAAGTAAAACCCCAGGCTGCTTTGATGCGAATCGTTAAGATCAGAAAACTGATTGGCCATTTCCATTCCGCTTCCCTGGCCGTGAGCAACCCAGGTATTAAGAAGCAATTGTTTGCTAAATAGATTAATGATCCACATGCGCTTTTCGCGGCTCGATTTGGTAAAATCAACAACCGTAAGCACTGCATTATTTTGCGAGAGTTTATGGGCAAGTTTTAAGTTAGTGTAACCCGTAACCGCTTTTTCAAACACATCAAACGTTAATCCTGATTCCTGTAAGTTAGCTGCAATATATAGGCTATTAACGTACTGGTTAAATAATTCTTTTGCAGAAAGGCTTGAATTTATCCCTCCTTTTATTTTGGTCGAAGCCGGAGATCTCCAACCAATAATGGTTGCTGAGAAAAATAAGACCGCTAACGTTATACACCAAAAATACTTCCTCATACTTGTTTTTGAGTTAAATTTTAATCAAATAGTAAAATCAGTAACAGGCTTAGGATTTAGGAATTGAACAGCATTAGGAACCGAACAATTACAAATGTATAATTTTCTATTTAAAAAAAAGTCATTTTAATATTCTTTTTTACTAAAATGAAATTTAATTATTAATGAAGAAATTAAGAGTCACTTATACGACGCTAAAATAAAAAGGTTTTAATTCCTTTATTTTACCCATTTTATTTTGCTTTCGAGGGGAATGTTTCTTTTTCCTTCCGGATGATGATCTGCATAACCAAGGTATAGTACACCAATTACCTGATCCTCATCCCGTAATTGTAAGAAACGCTTCATGGCAGGTTTTAGTATTAAGCCTCCCGTACTCCAGAATGAAGCCATACTTAATGCCGTAGCGCCGAGTAGTATGTTTTAAACAGCGCTGGAAACCGCCGCAACTTCCTCAAACGGGGGGATTTTTGGCAAATCGCCACGCTGCATAATGGCAATAATAGCATGCGAAACTTTATCCCCCTGGTGCAACATATTATTAAAAACAGTTTCGTTAAAATCTTCCTGGCTTACACTTTGTTTGTATAGTTCGGCATGTTGATGGCAAAACTCTGCTGGGTTTTCATATACAACAAAGCGCCAGGGTTCGGTAAAGCCATGAGTTGGCGCCCAATCTGCAAGCTCAAGTAAGGCTGCAATATGACCATTAGGCGCTTTATGCCCATTCATCATGTTGGGCTTAATGCTGCGGCGGGTTTGTATGATATTAGATATTGTTGCGAAATCTGTAGAATGCATGGTAAATGAGAATCAAGAGTTAAAAATGAAGAATAAAGAGTTAAGAGTCAAGAATTAAGACTGTAAAAAGGATTGTTTGTCTAAGTTAATTTGGAATGAGTAAGAGGCTGTCTAAAAATGATTTATTAAATGTTTTTAGACTTCTAATGAAGCACACACCCACGCGTCATTGCTGTAACATAGCAATCCCCGCCTTACAGAGTAGCTTTGCAAATTGGATCTGCAGAGTTCGGGATTGCTTCGTACCTCGCAATGACGCCCTGTTTTATATTTTTAGACAGTCACTAAAAATTAAGAGTCAAAAACCTATAAATTGCTGGCGCGCTTCTCTTGATTCCTGACTCTTAACTCTTGATTCTTCTTTAAAATATCGGTGGAAATTTAGCTGGATTTGCTTCGCTCATAATGGCATAAACAGCTTCAACAATATCATCAAACGATGGTTTGCTAAAGTAATCACCATCAGAGCCATACGGTGGGCGGTGTTCTTTAGCGGTTAACGTGCGTGGTTGCGAATCCAATGAATAATATCCTTTTTGACCTTCCACTATTTGCTGGATGATATACGCAGAAGCAGCTCCGGGTACATCTTCATCAACCACAAGCAGCTTGTTGGTTTTCTTCAATGAGGTTCCGCAAACAAATCCTTTATCAAAAGGATACAGTGTTTGAGGATCGATAACTTCGACGTGAATGCCCATTTTTTCCAGTTCCTCGGCAGCCTCTAATACAATGCGTAAGGTTGAACCGTATGATACAACAGTAACATCGGTGCCTTCCTTCATTACTTCGGCTACACCTAAAGGCACGGTAAACTCACCAACATTGGCAGGTAACTTTTCTTTTAACCTATAACCATTAAGGCTTTCGATAACCAGCGCGGGTTCATCGCCACGCAGCAGGGTATTGTACATACCGGCTGCCTGGGTCATGTTACGCGGTACACAAATATGAAAACCACGCATCGAACTTAATATCATACCCAATGGTGACCCTGAATGCCAGATCCCTTCCAGCCTGTGTCCGCGTGTACGTATGATGAGCGGCGCTTTTTGCCCACCGAAAGTACGGTAACTTAGACTACCAATATCATCACAGATAACTGTTATGCCGTAAATAAGATAATCAAGGTATTGTATTTCGGCAATTGGCCTTAAGCCGCGCATAGCCAAGCCCATTCCCTGCCCTATGATCGTAGTTTCCCTGATACCGGTATCGGTAATACGCAGATCGCCGTATTTACTTTGTAATCCCGAGAATCCCTGGTTAACATCACCAATGGCGCCCACATCTTCGCCAAAGGCAACAATAGTTTTATCGCGCTCAAAGTTGGCATCAAAACAGGCATTTAACACCTCTCTCCCATCTATCAATTTTGCATCCTCGCTATAAGTAACAGGTACTACCGGAACATACAGGGGTGATTGTGGAGTATCAGAAAACAACCTGGTATTATAGCGGGTTTTGTTTTTGGCATTTTCGGCATTTAACCAATCAATCAATATTTGTCGTTCTGCAGAATTTTCATGTACGGTAGCTCTTAGCGTTTTACGTATAGCTGATACTATATCTTTACGCCCGGCATCGTAGCATTTGCGTAATGTATCTACAATTTCGTCAATCGTATTTTTAACTGAAACGCTTTCGGCAAACTGTTCTAAAAGGTTCGCGGCTTCTTCCAGTTCGGTACTAATAATAACGTTCAGTTCACTTGCCACTTCCCGCTGGCAATCACGCACATATTTCTTTGCTTCGGCTTCCAGTTCATCTAATTCCTGCGGTGTTGAAATAGCCGATGTTATCATCCATTGACGCATTTTTAGCAGGCAATCGTTCTCATCTTCCCAATTTAAACGATCTTTAGTTTTGTACCTTTCATGCGAACCGGAACTGGAGTGGCCCTGCGGCTGTGTCATTTCGATAACGTGTATCAATACCGGCACGTGCTCTTCCCGGCATAATTTTATTGCCCGTGCATAAGTTTCGCAAAGGGCAATGTAATCCCAGCCTTTTACTTTAAATATTTCAAAACCATTTGAGCCATTTTCTCTTTGAAACCCTTTTAATATTTCTGAGATATCTTCTTTAGTGGTTTGTAGCTTGGCCGGAACAGAAATGGCATAAGCATCATCCCAAATAGAAATAGCCATGGGTACCTGCAATACACCTGCGGCATTAAAAGCTTCAAAAAAAACGCCTTCGGATGTTGCACCATTACCTATGGTGCCAAAAGCTACCTCATTACCATCAACAGAAAATTGTTTAAGGTATTCCAGTTCTTTATTCTGTCGATATAATTTTGAAGCATAGGCCAAACCCAGCAAACGCGGCATATGGCCGCCCGTTGTTGATATATCCGACGAGCAATTCATGGTTTCGGCCTGGTTTATCCAGCTACCATCTGCATTCACAAAACGGGTTGCGTAATGGCAGTTCATTTGCCTTCCGGCAGATGAAGGATCCTTCTCCACATCGGGATGAGCATAAAGCTGAGCAAAAAACTCTTTCAGGTTGCTCATACCTGTAGCAAACATAAACGTTTGATCACGATAATATCCTGCGCGCCAATCGCCGGCACGAAATGCTTTGGCCATAGCCAATTGAGCAACTTCCTTACCGTCACCAAAAATACCAAACTTAGCCTTACCCGTTAAAACCTCTTTCCTACCTATTAAACTGGCTTGCCTGCTTTGGTAGCCAATACGGTAATCATCAATCACAATTTGTTTAAAATCATCAAAACTGAGCTCAGCTGAATCAAATTTACTGGTTGCACGTATTACAGTTTCGGGCATATAAAATTTTGTTTAGACGGTAAAATTATAAAATTCTATTCTGTAATTGGTATAGTAACAATTAAAACATGAAGTAATGCTAATAGTTTTGTTATTACATTAAACCTTTTATATTTGTGATAATCAAATATAGCATATGAAAAAGATATTAATGATTTGCGCAGTGGTATTAGGTTTTGCCTTTACCGCATCGGCACAAGATAACCAAAAGGCCGAGTTTAAATTTAACGAGGAAAAACACGACTTTGGTAAAATACCACAAGGCACCCCCGTTACCACTGTTTTTGAATTTACCAATATTGGTAAAGAGCCACTTATACTTACCGAAGTAAGGCCAACCTGTGGTTGTACCATTGCCGATTATACCAAAACCCCTGTAAAAAGTGGTGATAAAGGCACCATAAAAATTACATATAATGCTGCTGTTGCCGCGCCATTTAACAAAACAATAGTAGTTAAATCAAACGCTGTTACGCCCGAGAAATATTTAAATATAATTGGCGAAGTTGTTGCTAAACCAGCATCAAGCAAGTAATTACTGCTTCAATTAAGCTCAAATATCACTGATAAATACGGAGTGATTAAAATATTAAGGAAGACCCAATTTGGGTCTTTTTTTGTTTATGGGTGGTAATAAATTGAGCTGTCCTATCTTTTTACTAATTTTGCACATGCCAAAAATATCTCAAAAAGGGCAACGCATGCCCGCATCCCCTATACGTAAATTAACACCTTATGCCGATAAGGCTAAGCTGGACGGCAAAAAAGTGTACCATTTAAACATTGGCCAGCCTGATATTGAAACGCCCGAAGGCATGCTGAATGCCATTAAAAATATTGATTTTAAGGTTTGGGCCTACACTCCGTCTGAGGGTACCTTAAGCTACAGAAAAAAGCTTACAGAATACTATAACAAACTGGGCTATAACATTACGCCAGATAATATTATTGTTACCACTGGCGGATCTGAAGCTATTACCATTGCGATGATGGCTTGTTTGGATTCTGGTGATGAAGTGATCATTCCTGAACCTTTTTATGCCAATTACAACGGCTTTGCCAGCCAAAGCGACATTGTGGTAAAACCCATCCTATCATACATTGATAACGGATTTGCCCTGCCTCCCATCAGCGAGTTTGAAAAACTGATCACCAATAAAACCAAGGCGATCATTATTTGTAACCCTAATAACCCTACAGGTTATCTTTATTCGCAGGAAGAGCTGGATGCCTTAAAGGTGCTGGCTTTAAAGTATGATTTGTACCTCTTCTCTGATGAAGCCTACCGCGAGTTTTGCTATGATGGACGTACATTTATTTCGCCAATGCACCTGGACGGACTGGAAGAGAACGTGGTGGTAATGGATACTGTGAGTAAACGGTACAGCGCCTGCGGCGCACGCTTAGGCTGCCTGATTACCAAGAATAAAGAACTGCATAGCGCAGCATTAAAATTTGCGCAGGCAAGACTAAGCGCAGGCATGGTTGAACAAATTGCCGGCGAAGCTGCAGTTGATACTCCTGATGAATATTTTGAAACCGTAAATAAAGAATACACCAGCAGGCGGGATACTTTGGTTACAGCATTAAATAAAATAGACGGCGTTTTTTGCCCTAACCCCGGGGGTGCATTTTACGTGGTGGCCCAGTTACCTATTGACAATGCCGACAAGTTTTGCCAATGGATGTTGGAAACCTTTAGCTATAACAATCAAACCGTGATGATGGCACCCGCAACCGGCTTTTACAGCACACCCGGTGCAGGCATTAACGAGGTACGCATGGCTTATGTAATTAATAATGATGATCTTAAAAGCGCCATGATTTGTTTGGAAGAAGCGCTAAAAGTGTATCCCGGCCGCACAGTTGGCAGCGAACACCTGTTGGCTGGCAAATAGTTTCTTAGCTCGCCTTCATCAATTACCCCAACCAAATCCAGCTTTTAGCTCGGTTTAGTTGGGGTTTATTATTCCCTTAACTTTTAGTTTGTACCTTGATAAAGCGGTAATCATGTTCAAAAAACACTCCGCACATCATTGTCTATTATTAGCGCTTTTTTGATCAATTCAGTTAATTTTACACCTCGCGATTGCCCATATCTGGACATAATTAAGCGAATATTTACAGATTCTGATGGGCTTAATCCTCCACCCATATCTCATCAATCTTTTGGCTTTTAATTAAACACAAGTGTTCGGTTTTTTAAAAGCAGGTGTTCGGGGTGTGTTCGGACCTAATTCTTTAAAACCACAACACATTAATTATCAATAAATTACTAATTTACCCCCTTTTTCAAAAACACTCAATTTGCTGACTATCAGTATTTTATTTTAATTGAATTTTACATTATGTGTATTCCCTCAAAAAACCGAACACCTTTGATTATTGCAAATTGTAAACTAACTAAGCCAACTTTTTACTTATATTTGTACCCTTAACTGCAAACTGCCCACCGGCAAATGCGAACTCAAAAAAATGGGGTCGACCGGAATTGACAGGATGGAGATAAGTAGGTAAGCATGCAGCGCGTTGGGTGAATTAGCGCTTAAATCTGAACGCTCAAACTTACAAATGGCGAAAATAACTACGCCTTAGCTGCTTAATTTAGAATTAAATAGCTTTTGTCCCGCCGGTTCTGCGTTTCATTGGATCGGCAACCGGGGCATCGAAAAATGAAACTGGCCTGCTTAAGGTGTGCATAGCGGGCGAGATAAAGCACCTAAGGAAAACGGTACAGGTACGCGACTGACCTTCCATTTCCCTACAATTAAACAGAAGCTAAGCATGTAGAAAGCTTACCTTATACCATGTTTGGACGAGGGTTCGAATCCCTCCGGCTCCACTAGAAGGGATAATCATTTGATTATCCCTTTTTTTTCATATATTAATAAGCCTTTTTCTCATTATCAATTCATTACGTGCGAATACATCCATCATTGTGGTTGTTCGATAGACGCCATTTTTATAGTATAAATGCTGTCGAACCCCTGATTCTGATTTAAAGTGGCGGTGCCAAAAAGCATTGAATCTTATCAATCAAGCGTTAAACGCTTGATTGCATTTCGAAGGATACATGAAAAACCTTTTCTCATAATCCAGCAGGCCCGTTGATGGCCTTCTATTTACTTTTTGAGCGTATTTTTCTGTGTACTGAAGCGGATCAGTCTTTTGAATCGTTGGGATATGATGGCTTGGTTTACAAATGCGACCAAGCTTCCTGTAGTCGCGTTTGTTCAATTGGAGAAACGCTCAAATGTTTTTTCTGTACCATTTTTAAGGGTTTTGTTTTCAAGCAAAGGAGCGGAAGCAATAAATATTTGAAAACTATTTAACCTAACAAAAAAAAACAAAAACACTATCAGCTGCTTCTTAGGAGATAAAGTTTATTCAATAAACAATGGTGCTGACAAACACTTGCTGGATAAAGGTGGGCTATCGGTGCTTGACCTGGCTACCCAACAAGGTAACTTAGATGCAATTAACTTGTTAATTTAAAAGCGCATTAGTTAAATTATTCCTCTATAATGAAACAAAGGGGATTTCCAAAGGTTATTTGTATTCTGACCAATTAGAACAAAAATGGCAAAAACACCGGCTCCTCTCGAAAATTCAAACAGAAAACTCGAAGACTTGAACAGTGACAAAGAGACCAGTAACGGCGAGTTCATGACTACCGACCAAGGACTAAAGATTAACGACGATAATAATTCTTTAAAAGCCGGGAAACGCGGCGCAACCTTACTGGAAGATTTTATTCTTAGAGAAAAAATCACCCACTTTTACCACGAACGTATTCCGGAAAGGATTGTACACATTCGTGGTTCAGGAGCATATGGTGTATTCCAGGTTTATGAATCGATGGCCAAATATACTAAAGCAGGATTTTTACAGAACCCTCCGGGCGTCATCGTGGGCAAAACACCTAAAGATTCCCTACAGGCTATTGCCCAGCACCGTTTTTGGGAAAGGCAAAAGAAGGATAAAGTGCCTGCTTAGTGTTTATAGTTACCTACTAAAGTAACCAGTTCGTCTTTTGATAATCTGATTACATTACCTTTAAAAAATAATTAAAATGAAAAAAACTTACCCATCATTCTTATTGCTGTTATTACTAACCTGTCTCAATAGCTGCACAATAATTGGCGGCATATTCAAAGCAGGCGCCGTTGTTGGCGTGATCGCCGTAGTTGTTGTAATTGCTATCATTATCTGGATCATCTCCATGTTTCGGGGTAAAAACCAATAATCCCCTATCACGCTTATGGATATTCAACAATTTAAGGGACTGCCGTTTTACCTGAAACTGGCTTCGGTTTTGTTCAGCCTGATCGCGATAGTTTATATCGTAATCGTTGCCAAAGAGATCCTGTCTCCCATCATTTTTTCCTGCTTATTCTCGATCCTGTTATTGCCGTATGCTGCCTGGCTGGAAAATAAACTGCATCTGCCGCGAAGCGCAGCTTCGATGTTAGCAGTGCTTTGTCTTTTGGCTTGTATCGGAGGCTTGCTATATGTGATCGGTTCACAAATATCTAATTTAGCCAGCGATTGGCCACAGTTCCAGGATCAGTTGCACAAATCACAAGATGACATTATGGGTTGGATTCGTTCCAGCTTCCATGTAACCAAGCACAAGCAACTGACCTTTGTAGCCAATACCACTAACAAAGTGGTCGCTTCCGGCGGATCAGTGGTGGGTGCCACCCTCCTATCCTTATCGTCAATCTTGCTGTTTCTGGTCTTTACCTTTATTTATACATTCTTCTTTTTACTGTACCGCAAACTTATTATGCGGTTCTTTGAGTCCGTTTTTCAGGAGGACAATAAAAAGTTGGTGCATGACATCATCGAAAACGTCCAGTATATTATCCGCAAATATATTATCGGCCTGCTGATCGAAATGGCTATTATCGCCATCGTAGTCAGTGGGGCTTTTATGCTGCTGGGTGTAAAATATGCCATTTTGCTCGGCCTCATTACTGCCTTATTCAATATCATTCCGTATATCGGTATTTTCACAGCGCTGGTGATCAGTGCTGCCGTAACACTCGCTACCGGCCCCCAAAGCACCGTGATCTATGTAATAATCACCCTGGTTGTAACCCATCTTATCGACAGCAATATTTTATTACCGGTAGTTGTTGGATCTAAAGTCAGGATCAATGCCCTAATCACAGTATTAGGTGTGATCATTGGCGAAATGGTTTGGGGGATACCCGGTATGTTCCTGTCTATTCCGGTAATAGCTGTCCTTAAGATCATCTTCGACCGTGTAGAAAGTCTGAAATCCTGGGGAATTATACTTGGCGACGAAGATTTTAAACAGAACCGGTTGGCTAAAAAGCTCAGGGTTAAAAAGAAAGTGGTACTGTCCCCATAATGGAAGTAGTCAGGCATTTCAAATTTTAAGTTATTACGATCCCAACAATCGATAAAATACCCAGCAATTAGTTTATTGATTGTTAGCTCCCATTTGCGGTTCAATATAACAGGAATAACTAAGCTTATTCGATGTGTCTGGGCCTGTAAAGAAAGCATCCTTAAGCTTAGTAAAATTTTATAACCACGGATCGTAAGTAAATAACTGGTTATGAATTTAACTGCGCTTATGTTTGTGATGGGGATACACATATTTATAATAGTAACCAACTCCCAGTGTTCCAGCGTAATGGAGGCTGTGTCCCTCGCCTTCTTTCCAGTACTCAAATGAGAGGCAAAGCTGTCCAATTCTAAAATAACTTTCAGGATTATTAATCACGATAATCCCTTCAGGTAACACTTACTATCTGAACGCCATATTCTTTCTGAAGTTTGTTAACGAGTGTTATTGTTTTCATTGACGTCGCGCCTAAATCTGTTTAACTGATCTACCAAAAGATAATCAACCTTCTTTTTCGGATTATTCCCCGATCTATCAAAGCATCCACCATTTACTATCCTACGATATATTAAACAATAAAGTAATTTAAGTGTTTAAAAGTTAATGAATTTAAACGAACCACAGCCCACGATCATGCTTATCGATGACGTTGAACTTGATAACATAATCTTCAAAATGGTGCTTCAGCGCTTACTTCCAAACCCCACCATTGACACATGTGCTAATGGCCAAAGGGCGATTGAAAAACTAAGATTACTTACGGATAATTCATCTTCATTGATGCCCGATTATATATTTCTCGACTTGAGGATGCCGGTTATGGATGGTTGGCAATTCCTAAAGGAATTCGCGGAATTAGCGATTACGCCTGAAAAAAGAAGTAAGCTGTTTGTACTATCCTCCACAATTGATAAGAATGAAATCCAGGATTCCATTGAGAACCCGCTTGTTTCTGATTTTTTGTCCAAACCAATTGGACTGGACAAGCTCAAATCTATTTTTACTACCTAATTTTCGCGATATTTATGCCAGGTCATATTCTAATTATTGAAGACGATGCCGATATTTTAAACGTACTCGAACTTGCATTACGCTTCAGCAATTTTACCGTAAGCGGAGTTTCCGAAACAGATGATATTTTTAAAACCGTTGAGAAACACAAGCCCGACCTGGTGATAACAGATTATATGATGCCGGGATTAAATGGCGGCCAGATTTGCAACCTCCTCAAAAGCCAGGAAGCTACCCGCCAACTGCCGGTAATATTGATATCAGCCTATCATAAAATGGCGATATCGCTGGGGAATTTCAGTTATGATGCTTACGTCCCTAAGCCGTTTGACGTCGATAAATTGATCTCTGTTATCGACAACC
The DNA here is from genome assembly GCF_025362475.1 of Mucilaginibacter sp. GTDB lineage: Bacteria > Bacteroidota > Bacteroidia > Sphingobacteriales > Sphingobacteriaceae > Mucilaginibacter. The sequence continues at coordinate 198,151 of NZ_JANYGH010000005.1, read as the reverse complement.
TACTTATTAAACAATAATTCGATAGCGCAATAAAAACACGTTATTGAAACTATGTAGAAATTGTACTAATACGCATATTTATCTCCCCCTATTGTTTTAAGAAATGTAGAAAAGATGATTTTTATATCAAGGTTAAAGCGCCAGTTCTCCATATACCACACGTCAGCTTCAACACGTGCCTTCATATCTTCCACCAGTTTAGTTTCGCCGCGATGCCCATTGATTTGGGCCCACCCAGTAATGCCCGGTTTTATAAAGTGGCGCACCATAAATTGATCTATCAAATTAGAGTATTGTTCTGTATGGTTTAACATGTGTGGCCTCGGCCCCACCACCGACATATTCCCAATTAATACATTAAAAAATTGCGGCATTTCATCTAAGCTCGACTTTCTCAGAAACGCACCAATTTTAGTTACCCTTGCGTCTCCTTTGGTGGCTTGTGACGAGTTTGCATCATTGTTGATCCGCATACTTCTAAACTTATAACAATTAAAAGGAACATTATCTCTGCCTGACCTGGGTTGTACAAAAATGGCCGCACCTTCTGACTCCAGTTTTATCAGTAAATAAATGATAGGATATAGCCAGCTTAGAATAAATATAATTACGAATAATGAAAATGCGATGTCAAACACACGTTTCACCAGCCGGTTTACTAAATTTTCAAGCGGTTCAACCCTTATAGCATATGCATTAGTTCTGTTTAAACTTTGTTCTAATAAGGTACCCTGTAAAAATGCGTAATGCTCAGGCACTAATTTAAACCTAATCATATTTTTGTCCGATTCTTTAATCAATTTTTCGATGATATGTTTCTGTGAAAACGGAAGTGTGCAAAAAATTTCTGCAACGCTATTCTTACGCGAAAAATTTATGCAATCTGCAATATGGCCGAGATGTAACTCTTTTAATGTTTCTTCTAAGGGACTGTCATGAAAAATTCCCAATATTTGGTAGCCTAAACTGGAATCATTTTTAAAACGATTGTAAAGTTCAATTCCGGTGCGGCTACCGCCAACTATTATTGCAGTTCTTAATGGCTGACGAAAAACATTTAAATGGGCTACGGTTTTTACCAAACTAATTTTCCACAGTCCTAACAATACTCCATATAAACACATTGACGCTAACAAATACTGACTGTTTGTATTGTATGAAGCGATATTGTTCAAGTACATGACAATGTAGGATACCAGAAAAACATATAGGAAATATGCTTTAAATGATTTTTTATAAATATAACCGAATGCTGTTATACTGTATAAACGAATAATGTTGGTAGCCAGTAACCAAACAAGATTAAAAATAAGGATAACATGTACATAACTTTTATCGCCTGCCCAATTTAAGTAACCGGTATGAAATAGGTTATAGACTATTATTAACGAAAAATTCAGAAGCAAATAATCGACAAGAGGATTTAGTGATCTGATTAAGTTAGTACGAGTTTGCTCCATATATTAATTTTCGTTAAACAAATGCAAAAACAATGCTACAATTGCCAAATATTAATTAATCACCTTTTTTAATTAAACAGATAGTTGTTTAAACATAAAAACGTATTGATCTGCAGCAACATAGTCCATACGTTCGTAAAAATCGAATACCGGCAGGTACTTGTTAGTCATTAAACCCAGCAATTCAATCTGATTTTTGATGGCGTAGTCTTCAAACAACGTTAATAACTGCTTTCCGTACCCGCTTTTCTGAAACGCTGTTGAAACAAATAATTCATCAACAACTAATTGCTGATTAGTCCACCATGTTTTTTTATGTCCTAAAATGGCTCCAACGGCGTTGTTATTTTCATATACTATAAATCCAACGAAATCGGCATTGGTAATAAGTTCAGACAAATATTGATTTGCTTTCTCTATAGTCCAATGGCAGTTCCACGGGGGAGCGTTGTAAGCGCTCACAAAAACGCCCACACAATCATCCAAATGTTTTTCTGTAATAAAAAAGCTTTCCATAATAGATCAATAAATTTTAATTGAATAATTTCTTCTGCGGTATTGTGCTACCTGTATAAGCTGTTAAGAGTTGCTGCTTAAGCACATCCTGATCGTAAACTTGCAGGTAGTATGACGTCCCCTCAGCTTTAATCTTTTCAATATCTCTTTTTTCCAGGTCCAGAATAATTTGTATAAGGGCTTCCGGATCATTATTGCTGAAACTAATGCTTGTTATATTATCTATTATAAATTCTTTAAAAAAAGCAATATCAGAAACCAGGGATGGAACCTTGAAATAATATGGTATTGATAAAATCCCAGATTGTGTACCTGAAATGTATGGAAAAACCACGCAAAAGGCGTTGATAAATAAATTCCTAATTTCTTCGTCATCTATATACCTGTTAACAAAAAATACATTTTGTTCCTTTGTTAAGTCCCTTTCGAAATAGATATGACCTTTTCCAGCAATTACCAATGGCTGTATTAAACCATCACGAGTATTGTTAATATAAGCATTATATAAAAATGCTATCCCTTTATATTGTTCTATCTGCCCAAAAAATAAAATGTAATTATTTACGCCGGCTAATTCGGGGACGGTAGCTTCGCCAGATTTTATACTATCTGTAACAAGCGTTGGAAAGTTATGATAGTATATTTGCTTTTTTTTGAACGATTTCAACATCCACTCATATTGGGATACACTGCATGTTACCAGGTTATCAGTATGTTTTATTAAATGGGTTACCCTCATCTTTACAAGTACCGTTCTCAATAACCAGCTAAGGGCATTTTTATAAACCTTTTCATGAAAAAAAAGGTCGTGAACGGTATAATAGACCTTAGCCAATCTTTTTAGTTTTTTTACATGTAAAGCCAGTGAAGAATCCTCGGTTAAAAGGTGAATAACATCAATTTTGTTGGCTTTACACACCTCATCAATTGCTTTTAGTAATTGCCTGGGGTATATATTATGTAATAAACCGTTGATCTTGCCTTCGGGAAAATCTAAAAAAACATAGTTATTACCGTTAGGGATAATGGCCTTTCTATAATCGCATTTCGCAGTACAAATAAATATGCCATAGCTATCATTGTCGCGCAGGGCATTTACTATGTTTACTGCAAAAGGTAATAATCCGGCGTAAAATTCCGAACAAACAAATAATTTTTTCATTTTATAATAGTCAATGGCTGTTGGCTCAATGGTTCGGCGTTGGGTTTCCAGCTATTATTAATTTTATTCAGACGGTAGAATTGTCTTGTAATAAGAAGTCTCGTACTCATAGCCATATCCGAATTTCTTCACATTTACGCCGTTAAATACCACCTGTAAATTGGGTAATTTGTTTTCCTTTACAAGGCCTTTAATAAATTTCAACTCACTTTTCCGCGTTATTCCCTGCCTTACTACATATAGGGTTACATCACACTCCCGGGCTATCACATAAGCATCGGCAACCAGGTGAACGGGCGGACTGTCGATAACTATATTATCATAGTTTTTCTTCAGTTCGGCAATTAGCACAGCCAGTTTGCCATTCTCTAACAATTCAATTGGATTGGATACATAGGAACCACTACCTATAACATCTAATAATGGGTTAGCGCCAGATGGCTGAATAGTTTTTCCGAAAGTTGTTTTCTCATTTAAATAATCTGAAATGCCCGGGTGTTTTTTTGATAAATTAAAAACGTCTTTGATAGTAGCCCTCCTTAAATCCAATTCCAATATCACCGTTTTTTTACCTGCGCTGGCTAATGCCAACGCGATATTACTGGCGATAAAGCTTTTACCTTCATTTGATACGCTTGACGTTACAAGGGTTACATTCGATGAGTTGGTAGATAAAAATATACTATGTAACTGGGTCCTTAGACTTCTGAACTGTTCAATTAACAACCCATTTTGTGACTTTATGCCTTTAGCATTACCGTCAAAGGCTATCTCGCCAAAAACAGGAGCATTAAGCACGGTTTCAACATCTTGCGGGTCTAAAACTATTCCTTTTAATAAATGTACTATGTAAATGCCAATTGCAGGCAATAAAATACCTAATATAAATGCCACCAAATAGATAACTTTATTATTTGGCCATTTTGAGGGCAGTGCATGGGCGCCGTCAAGCACCCGGTAATTTGACACTGTTGAGGCATAGCTCAATGAAACTTCTTCACGCTTCTGAAGTAGGTATACATACAAATTCTCTTTTATAGACTGTTGCCTTTTAATACTAATGAACTGCCTTTCTTGTCCGGGTAAATTTGATATAGAGGATTCGGAGTTTGAACTTAATGATTGGAGTTTTGTGTGGGCATTCAATAATGAAGATTTTATATTTTTAACATTATCCTTTATTGCGGCTTTAGTTGTTTTTATCTGGGAATTTATTTCTTCAAAGTCAGGATTTGTTTCTGGTGTAGTAGCCAGCAACTGATCGTGACGCAATTGTAACTGGGAAAGTTTCTCAACCGAGCTAACCAGGGAAGGGTCATTGATGCCAATAATGGCCGGAGCCTTGTCGCCGTTTCCTGCCGAGTTAACGTATTGCTCAATGCCATTAATTACACTCAGCTGAACATTAATTTCATTTAAACGGCTATCGTTGGTTTGCAACTTATCAAGTTCAAATTTAGCATCCGACGTCATATCAGTTAGCCTGTTTGAACTTTTAAAGTTTGCAATATTTTTCTCTACGCTGTTAAGTTCCCCGGTTAATGATGATAATCGCTGGTCGATAAAATTAATAGTATTTTGTGTTTCCTTGTTTTTATCTTCTATCTCGTCGGCATTATATACTTCAATAAGGCGATTAATAATATCTTTCCCTTTTTGCTTGTCGGTAGTACTAAAAGAAAGATCAACAGCAGTTGCCAGTTTATCTTCTAAACTCGCGTCGATACTTTTTTGGTAATAATCGGTTAATTTATCAGGATCAAGCTGCATTATACTTATAGTTGAGCCTTTAAACGCTGATAGATCATCGGTAGGTGTTAACTTCCAGGTACCGATAGTTGTATGCATAATATCGGTGAAAGAGTACTCCTTATATTCGCCATCTGTTTGCATTAAAAAGGTTTTATTGTCCTTTACCCAGATGTTAATTTTAGTTTTAAAATCCTGGTTTGACTTAATGACCGCTATTTTAAATGGTAAACTGGAATACAGATCTTTATAAAACAGCCCTTCTTTTTTTTTATAGCTTACGCTAAGCTGCAGATCATTTATAACCTGGTTGATTAATTTTGCCGATTTCAACTTGGCAAGTTCATTTTCAACAACATCCGAAGTATTTGGTAAGTCTATCTTATCAAGTACTGATTGGCTTTGCTGCGGTTTATCGGCCACTTTATCCGTATTAACCAGGAGGGTTGCTTTAATTTGATAAACCGGATCTGTAATCTGGATATAAAAAAAAGCCAAAACCAGCATAATTATGATAGTTGCTACCATAACCGGCCAGTTGTAAATATACTTAGCAAATAACGACTTAAAACTTACTGAAGAATTCTTCTCCTTTTCAGTCGCAAAAGCTAAAAATTGCGGGGAATTTGTACTCATTTAATTAACGGGTTAAAACAATTGCAACAACAGACAAAGCAGATATAACTATACCCATAATAGGTATCACATTTGCGGCCACCTTTGATCGGCCGGGAGTTACATATATTTCATCGTTGTTTTTAAGATAGAAGTAAGGTGAATCAAATATTTTTTTAGAAGTCAGATCGAGATTAATATATTTTCTCTCGCCATTCTCGTTCCTGATCAGTAACACTTTTTTTCTCAAAGCGGTTACGTTCAAATCACCGGCCATTGTAAGCACCTGTGTAACCGTTGGATGTTCATCGGTAATATTATAAGAGTTTGGACGGGCAACATCGCCATATACATATACCTTGAAATTTACTATCCTAACATTTACCACCGGATCTTTTAAATAAGTAAGTAGGGTTGTATCCAGCTTTTCGGTAACCTGTGCGGTAGTAAACCCGGCCACATTTACTTTGCCAACAAGCGGTAAGTGTATATTGCCGTGTTCGTCAACCGGGTACCCAATTACAGGGTTATCCGGAGATGTGTTGTAATTATTGCCATTTACCCTGGCCAGGTTATAATTAAAAACAGCCGCCGATTCGGGGTTTCTGCTGGTTATGTTAATCCCTAATATGTCACCAGCGTGGATCAAGTACGAAACGGTGTTATTAATTTTTTCGGTAGTAACCTCCTTTTTATTTATATCCTGGTAGTATGGTACATTTTTGTACGATTGGCAGGAAGCAAGGGTAAAAACGGTAAGCAGAACTAAAAGATATGGAAGGTTAGTTTTAAATTTCAACATAAAGTTATTTTTTATTTTAATGATTGTGAAAAGATGGCCTTTAGAATAATTCGGAGTTAGACCGTACCTCGCCTTTAGACTCTATTAATGCAACACCGCCCAGATCTTTCCCTTTCAATACATTATTTATAGAATAAATATTTTGGTATTTGTAAAAAACAATTCCGTTACCCGGAATGGAGGATTTTATATAATTATTACTAACTATAACATTTTCGAGCCCGGTGGTAACTCGTGCTTCAGATACGTTTATAGCCGGAGTTGTAACATAAAGTACCCCTTTAATGTTTTCAAAGGCATTAATTATTGTATTGCCAGTAATTTTAACATTCACATGCCCAAAACAATCTATCTGTCCCTGGTATATTTTGTTATTATAAATGCTGTGATGGCCACTAAGTGAATCGGCCGAGCCATTTTTGTATCCGGAATAAAAGTATCCAATGGTTATTGCCCTGCGGTATTTTATAATTTTCCCTCTTTCAACGGGACCATAGCCGTATCTAAAGTTGAATATATTATCATGCACCGAAACATTTAATACGGATTCATTGGCACTGTGACGTTCAATGTCCACCCCTCCCACCAAATATCCACTCCCATAAACTTTGTTATTGTAAAACGATGCACCGTTAACACAACAAAACATAACTCCCTCGCGGTATATGTTAAAAAAAAAGCAATTATGTACCGATACATTTGAAACTATTCTTGCATTAAGCGTTGGTTCAAACGTATCGCCAAATAGCAGGCCGTCACCCCGGAAGTTTTGAAAACGGCAGTTCTTTACTTCGATATTTTCCCCGTTATTAATACTTAATGCATGGCAAAATTGATATCCTGGATCAAACTTCTGTTTCCGGAGGTTCCCATTGAAATCAATGCCTTCTATAACAATATTATCTATAGACGGCTCTTCCCACCAGGCCTGGTAAAAAATAGAATTAGGGTTTATTCGCCTGCCTGATAAAATAATGTGGCATGTTTGTGGGCCCGTTCCAACTAAATTAATTCCGGTTAACAATTTTATGATCCCGGGCTTTTCTCCAATCTGTTTTATTAAATAATTGCCGCTGGGGAAAAAAACTGTGGATATACCTTTTGATTTAGCCTCACCAATAGCATTAGTTATCGCTTTAGTATCATCGTCAATTCCATTACCTATTGCCCCCATGTCTTTAACACTAACAAATCTTTTTGGCGGCATTGTATAAGCTAATGAAATTTGATTACCAGGGGCAGCAAACTCCATTTTTGCCGCTATCATCGAAAAAAGCATTATCTTAAATAATAGGATATTAGTCATAAACCAAGTGGATAACAAAAGCGGCAAATGACTGGCATGCATCATTAACCATAGAAAAAGCAGATAAGTAAAACCTGTTTAAAAGATATTTGATCAAACTGAGCCGATAATTAGTTAGGCACAGTATAACTAAAACTTCCGGTGGAACCGCTGTCAGTCTTTTTTATAACAACTGCATCAAGGTAAACCCCCTTATACATCACATTTGATGAAATTAAACCCTTGGGGCTTTGTATAGTTACCGATATTCTATGGCCAACAACAGGCGTAAAACCATAATCAAAGGGACCGGTTTGATCTGCGTTTTGTGTATTGTATGGAGTCGTTCCATCCTTATCATATTCTACAATTTGTAATGTAAAGGGTGCAGTTGAACTCGCTTTTACCCTAAAGATGCTATTATGCGTATCATAATTCGCATCAAAATTTGCAGGTGCATTTGCTGATAGGCCTTTTTTACATCCTGCAAATATTAGCGCAAACGCCATGATGATAAGAAAACTTTTTTTCATAGATATAATTATTAAATGTGGTATTTTTTAGCTTTCAAGAAGTTACAGCTTGAAAATTGTTAAATCTAATGCTACAAATCACCCTACACAATATCTATGCCATGGATATATTTAACCTAACAACCCAAGGATAGAACCAGGAATAACAAGTAGACTTAGAGTAAATAGCCAGAGGCGCCGTCTGCAGATATATCAGGCACCATGCTATTTTATTAATTCATCGCCGGAAAAGGTTAGAATCCTATTAACTTGCAGCTAAATCATCGATATTGTTTTGTAATACTGTGCCAAAATTTGCTACGTAAGGTGGTTGAAGCATGGAAAAATGATCTCCGGGGATTTCAAATAGTTCAACACCTTTGTTAGCATATTTTTCCCATCCCAGAAACTTACCGTACTCAACATAATGGACGCTGATTTTGGCTTTATATAAATAAATTTTGCCGTCAAATGGCTCTAAATGATAATTTCGGAAAGCAGTGATATGTTTACTTTTAATTTTCTGAACTAATTTATAAAAGTCTTTAGTGTCTCTTTTTTGTTCATTATGAATTGTATCGGCAACGTTTTTTCCTTTCAAAAGCTGATTTAAAGAGAATTTTAAAGCTTGTATTATTCTTGGGAAATGCCTTTTGGCTTTTTTGGGTAATAAAGAATACCAATCTTTATATTCAGTTTTTTCCGCGTCTGTATCAAAAATAATTAACATCTTAACTTCTTTTTTCATTGCAATCATCTGTTTCCGTATTTCCATAGCAACATACCCCCCGGATGAATATCCCGCTAAAAGATATGGTCCCTCGGGGTTATGTTGAATTATTTCCTGCATATAGTGGTATGCTATTACCAGTAAATTATCAATAGGCTCGTCCTTCCCGTTAAGCCCTAAGGCTTGAAGGCCATATACAGGCTGTTCGGGACTAACGTGTTTAGCCAGCTCGCTGAAATTAAGTACATTAAGGCCATCGCCATGAATAATATATAACGGGGGGTATGAACCGGACGGTTTTATTGGCACTAACGATTTGAAATTGTAGTCGCTAACTTCCTTGTCAATAAATTCAGCCAGGAGTTTGATTGTTGGAAATTTATATAGTATGGAAATTTGAAAGTTTTTACCTGATATTTTTTTTAACCGGGATAGGATTTGAACAGCCATGAGCGAGTGGCCGCCGATTTCGAAAAAATTGCTACTCGCTTTAATATCTGTTTTTTTGAAGTATTCGCGCCAAATATTAATCAACAGTTTTTCAGTTTCGGTTTCAGCTTCTACAGCAACCTCATCGGGAGATTCAAAGTGAATAATGTCGGGTAACGAATTTCTATCTATTTTTCCGTTCGACGTCAGCGGCAACCTGTCAAGCTTGATCCATACGGATGGGACCATATAATCGGGAAGGCTTTTTTTTACGTATAAAATCAACAAATCCTGATCTAATTCCTGGCCGGCGGTAACTATATATCCAACAAGCCGCTTGGTGCCTTCCTTGTCTTTTTTAGCCAAAACCACAGCATTACTAACTAAAACGCTATTATTAAGAACGCTTTCAATTTCGCCCAGCTCAACCCGGAAACCTTGTATTTTAACCTGATTGTCTTTTCGCCCTATAAACTCCATGTTATAATCGGGCATCATTCTGCCAAGGTCTCCGGTGCGATACATCATCCCTCCACTATTTGCATGAAAAGGGTCGGGGATAAATGAATATCGCGTTTTTTCAATATCATTTGCATACCCCCTGGCAACCCCTACTCCACCAATATACAAATCACCAATGGTGCCAACCGGTACAGGTTGCAAACGCTCATTTAAGATGTAAAAAAAGTTATTGGCAATTGGCTTACCGTAAGGGATACTGCTCCATAATTCATCTGTTTTTTCAACAATAAAATAGTTTGACCAAACTGTAGCTTCCGTTGCTCCACCTAAGCTTACAACCTGTGTTTTCGGAAAAAATACTTTAATTCTGTCGGGCAAATTAACCGGAATCCAGTCGCCACTCATGAATACCGTTTTCAATCCCTCGTAACGATATTCAGTTTTGTCCATCTCTAAAGTCGTAACCAGGTAATCGAGAGTTGTTGGCACCGAATCCCAAAACGTTATTTGGTGCTTAACCATCATCGCAGATAAAGTTTGCACATTCTGAATCTCCTCTTTTTCTGCTATAACCAGTGCTCCACCTGAGGCCAGCATACCAAAAATATCATATACCGAAAGATCAAAACACATGGAAGTAATAAAAAGCAATCGGTCATCATGGCCAATGTTAAATTTATTATTTACCCATAAAATGAGGTTCACTGCCGAGTGATGTTCTATCATAACACCTTTTGGCCTGCCGGTTGATCCTGACGTATATATGGTGTAGGCAAGCTGGTTGCTGTCAATTTTCAGAGATGGGTTTGTATCGTCAAATCCGGCCAGTATTTCCTTATTGATCAGTTTAAAATTGTCATCGGTAATAACGGATTTTAACGGATAACGATCATCAGCAACAACAACTTTTATTAAAGATTGATTGAAAATATATTCCTGTCTTTCAAGCGGATAATCAGGGTCAATTGGCACATATGCACCTCCGGCCTTAAGTATGCCCAACATACCAACAACCATATAAAAATTGCGGTTTGTTAATATACCTACATTGTCGCCAGGTTTTACTCCTTCTTTAATTAAATACCAAGCTAAACGATTTGCCTGCCTGTTTAATTCGTCGTAAGTCAATTGTTTTTCGCCTTGTATTAAGGCACAAGCGCCTGGCGATTTTGCAACTTGCTGTTCAAAAAGCTCAAACAATGTTTTTTCTTTGGGATAGAATGTAACGGTATCATTAAATACATTTATCAGCATGTCCCGATCTGACTGGTCGAGTATATTGTAAGCGCCCAATTGACAATTATCGTCATCGCAAATAGCCTCTAATAAGTTGATTAAACTTTTATTGAATAACGATAAAAGAACTTCGCTTAATTGGCTTTTATTAGAATATAAGTGAACTTGAATGTTGCTTTCCGTTTCAGTTATGCACAGGCTTAAGTGTAGGTTATTAATTTGCGTAAATAAGCTGCCGATGTGTTGGCTATTGTTTTTTGTAGTTTCCAACAGATCGGCATCATTCCGCTTTTCAGAAATAAATAAAAACTTAAATGGCTCATCAATTAATAATGCATCCGGCAAATCCCCTTGCACTTCTTTGTTATTAAGCGCATTAAATCCGGCGGTAGTAACAATTTTTTTATTAATCCCCTTCAACACATCCCTAAAAACATCAGCACCATTAATTTCAGTTACTATTTCTGCTATTTTAAAGTCGTTGGGGTCATCGATCCTGTTATGCCCTATTTTCAGGAAGGCCTGCTTATATAATACACATTCCTGTCCCGAATACCTTTGCAATATGATGTTGACCGCAGCGACTAAAATCGAACTTAATTCTATCTGGTTGCGCTCTTTAAGCCCCGTAAGCGAATCAACCAGGCTCCGGTTAATTTCAAATTCGTTTAATTCATAATCAAGTGCCCCCATTCCGGACAAAGAAGATTGAATGGTTGACGAGACTTTTAGATTAGAAATACTTGTTTTAAGAATAGAATTAATGTTTAGTGGTTCAGTTTCCGCAGAAGGTAGAAGGGACATGTTAGATTTTATTTTATAGTTATTATGTGCGTGGTATCTTTTTACAATTAATTTTATTAATTATTATGATGTAATTACCTCCCAGATAATAAAAAAAAGGAGGAAATGTTTTTAATTTAATAATGAAATTATAAATCGCCCATTAGATTTATTTTTTTCGTTAAGATATTCATTCTTAAAGTCGCAATTAAATGAAAGCCTTTACATTCAACTTTGGCGTTTGTTTTAAAACTAATAATTAATGCGACAATAGACGGTAGTTGTTTTTAATTGCCCTTCATGAGGAAAAAGATGCTCTTTACGGGCGAAAACGGGATTCTTTATCACACTTACTTTAATGAACATCCCCACCACCTGTAACAATGAAAAAATAAACGATCCAACAATAAAATAAATGTTCGTTTATTAAAAAAGTAATTTTCTTTCAATTATTATTATTCATTTCAATACAAAAATGTACTGTATTTATATCATTGTGTCCGTAATTTGAGAAAAAGCGGGCTAAAAAATTTCTAAATAGTAGAAAAAAACTCGTTGTGGGAAAAAATGTTCTATTATAAGAGACTTTCTTTATTCCTGATAGTTGTGGCCTCTGCAATCAGTAATCAAAATCATAAGCAGCAAATAGGATAATCAATAAGTTGGCTCTTGGTTTGAGTAGGCATAATTATCAATGCCACAATTCATCAGTATAATAATTTAACTCAGTATCGCCACTTTAATGGATATTTATAACATTTTTACCTCAAAAATCCCTCGCACGATAGAAGATTTCGATCCACGTAATAAGAAGCTGATCACTTTTTTAAATCCACATTCCTATACACTTGCATTTAAAAGAGCCGAATTGTTTGAGGACTTTGATTTTATAGCACCCGATGGAATATTGATTGTGCATGTTCTTAATTTATTTAAGGCCGTTACATTTAAGATAAAAAGATTTTCTTGTGACATGACATCTGTAGTTCCCTATGTTTTTAATATTGCTATAGCGGATAATTTAAGTGTGTTTTTCTTAGGAACTGACGAAAGCGGGATTGAAGGGTCTGTTAACGTTTTCAGAAACAATTTCCCTGCGCTGAATATTGCTGGATTCAGAAAGGGTTATTTTAGCAGTAAAGTTGATCGGGATGAAGCTATAGATCACATTGTAAAATTAAACCCTGATATGATTTTTGTAGGAATGGGAACAATTTTGCAGGAAAGCATGGTGCTGGATTTAAGAAAGGCCGGTTATAATGGTGCAGTTTATACTTGCGGTGGATTTTTACACCAATCAAAACTCGAAATTAATTTTTACCCGCAATTTATTGATAAATTAAATTTAAGGTTTTTTTATAGGATGTTTAGAGAGAAAGGCTTTTTGAAAAGATCAATAAAAACATACCCTATGTTTTGCTATTTAATTTTAACACAATTGTTTAATGTAGAAAAACAATCAGACGAGGTTTATATTAACGACGATTTAAAAATTGCTGCGGCGCGAAAGAACATAAAAGTAGTTTCAAAAAACGACGATTTGGCAAGTTTTGATAGTGATTTCTGTACTAACTCAAAATAAAGCAAGAGCGGGCTCTGGTAAAACGGTTTATTAATAAACCAACAAATACCGGATGAGTAGCTCCAACATAATTTGCTTTAACTAACTGGATTTAAAGATGTTTTAACAACAGGCTTGAATTCTGAAGAGTAAGATTCACTCTTTTTTTTTTTGAAAACGAGTTTAACGCCGTTTTTCCAAAATTTTTCTAATGTGATAGTACTAAAGAAGTTAATCAAAGTAAGCAATATACCAAACTTTTTATTATCCATATTATAAATCTGTTACTCCAATACACCTGTATACGGATTGCTCACGATAAGGTTTATGTTTACGTTATATTTAATGTAGGTTTATTAGCAGTAGAAATACAATTTATTATAAAAGCCTGAATATAAGCAATTAAACCACTCCTTTTGTAGGTACAATAACTTTATCGCCGACGGTAATTAACGGATAGTTTCTCTACCAAAAAAAATCAAGTCGACACCCTAAAATATTTAAGCTATTTGAACTTTAATATAGATTAAGCTGCGTTAATAATGCGATTTATTTTATACAGTCGGGACTTGGCTTTCCGGGCTATATTTATTGAAGAAAAATGTAAATAGTAAAAAGATTGGAAATGTTGAATGTGAAACCGGTGCCCAATCTGTAAAACCATAAATAATATAAGTCATGATCAATGATATTTGAGTTAATGACAATATGGTATTAATATTTTGAGACAAATTGATCTTGGCTTTCCTAAACCCTGAGATTATAAAAATAATCCATAATGAAAAGCCCACTATGCCGGTTTCTGCAAGGATAATTAAGTGTGTGTTATGGATAGGATTTGACGTTAAAAAGTCATTATGGACAATCCTGCTCAAAGCTGGGGATCTGTTTACAAATTCCAGATGACTATTTATACCGACACCAATTATGGGCGAAGTATGAAAAATTTCTAAACCCATTGTCCAGTGATCCAGGCGTGCCTGATACATATCATCGGCATCGGTTTTAAGAAAGGTAGCGCTGAACGGCGAAAGAAACACCAGCCAATATAAAACCAACAAAGCTGGTACCATCCCCAAAAAAAAACTTTTTAATGAGAGCAGAGGTTTATTGGCATTTTTGTAAATATAAAACATGGCAAATAGTATTACTACCAATGTGATATATGACGTTCTGGAATAGGTAAGAATAATTGTTATCGCTGTTAATATTAGGGTTAACAGACTGATTTTTTTTTCGAAACCATTTAAATAACTGGCAAAAAAGAAACCTGATGCTATTACTGAAAATAACCCAAGATTAGCAGGAGTCACAAAAATGCCGATCGCTCCGGCTCTGGTACCATTCCTGGTAGCCCATATATCTCCGCCTGCCTGAAAAATTGTAGTAACAAAAGTAACCCCCAGTACGGGATACAAAATAGCCAACACAAAATTAAGGATGCAAAGGATCAAAAAACTTGTAAAAATTCCTCGAAGAATTTGAAGCGGATTGAGACTGTTGTAAACCAGGCGAAAGTAAAAAATGTATGAAAACATCGCCACTGCAAAAGCTACGGTTCCCCATCTTGCTACGTTAAAGGGATTTATAAAAGAAATAACAATTAAAATCCCCACCCATAGTATCCATCTCTCATTTTTATATATGTAAAATACGTTTTTATTTTTCTGTATCAGCAACAAAATAACCGAAGCAATTAATGGCAGCATCAGGAATATTTTACCTGTAAAAGATCCAATACCATCGGTTGACACGTATTGCGGCGTAAACAAAGGAAAAGACATCTGGAAAGGAATGCAGGTAACAATAAAACTAAAAAAAAGATGCGACGTATCTTTTTGTTTAATTAAAAGTGTTGAGTACCAAATTAAATAAACAATAACGAGGGCAAAAAAAATTAAAATTTTTAAAAGCATAGTTAAGGAAACAGCAGGATATTATTTTTAGACGCTTTCTTTTAAGAAGCTTTCCTGTTAACCCATGGTATAATCTTTTATTCGTCAAAAAGTTTTGCTTTTTTTGCTTTCTTTTAAACAACGAGTAATTCACAATCTGCTTAAGTCCCAAAGGGAGCTGCTTTCGCACCTCCCCTTTTTCAATCTGGAATGTTATATTTAATTTGCAAGGTTATTAATTAATTGCGCAAATGTAAGTTGAAGCCAATACATAGAAATTACACCAGATAACATATTGCGACCTTTGTTATTCATGATTTTTGGGACCACTTTACCATTATTTGCACTTACAATTTTCACCACATAATCCATAGTTCGGTTTTTTCCCGACGTTGTGTTAATACCCTGGTTACCAGAAATGATCAATCCTGATGAATTGCCGCTAATAATTATACCAGCGGCCGGTTTGTTAATTGCACCAACATCACTGATGGTATTATTACTGATGTTACCGGAACTGCCCAACAGATTAATAGCATCTGCCAAAGTTCCAGTAATAATATTTGCGTTACCTTGTATTTGCGAATAATTATTAAACAAAATCCCATTGCCCATCATTGCAGAACTTATGGTGTTACTATTAACCACTACGTTTATAAGTCCTGTTGTTTTAGCAGCATCAGAAATATTAATGGCCGGGACGGTTAAAAAATTTACACCACTTATGTTTTCGTAAGTGTTTTTGATAGCGTTGCCTGTTATGCTCACGTTTATCATCCCCCAACAGTCAATTTGCCCTTGATATATTTTATTATTATAAATTTTATGATGGCCGCTTAATGAGTCAGCGATCCCATTTTTATATCCGCCATAGAAAAACCCCATGCTAACTGCCCGCCGATAGCGTACTTTTGCCCCCCCACGCTCAACCGGGCCATAGCCGTCAGTAAAATTAAAAGTGTTATTGTACACAGAAACATTTAACACACTTTCATTAACGCTATGTCTTTCAATATCCACGCCAGCCACCAGGTAGCCATCGCCATGTACGTTATTATTATAAAATGCAGCCCCATTTACTGCGCAAAACATGGTGCCTTCACGATAAATATTAAAAAATTCCGAATCATGAACACTTACGTTGGCAACCGTCCTTAAATTTAACTTTGTTTCAAAACAATCGCCAAATAATAAGCCATCCCCCCTGAAGTTTTGAAACTTGCAGTTTTTAACTTCAATATTTTTACCATTGTTTATACTTAAGGCGTGGCAAAACTGGTAATATGCATCATATTTTTGCAGAGCGAGATTGCCATTAAAATCTATACCCTGTATTACCAGGTTACCAACAAAGGGTGTACCTATATATTCCTGGTAAAAAATAGAATTAGGGTTGTATCGTCCTCCCGTTAATTTTATATGGCAAGTTGTTGGTCCGTTACCAATCATACCCACACCATCAACAAGTTTAATAATACCTCCACCGTTTCCGGTTTCACCTATCATGTATTCGCCATCGGGGAAATAAATATTGGCTATATTATGTGATTTTGCGTAAATAAGGGCATTTCTAATCGCCTTGGTATCGTCTGTTATGCCATTTCCTTTTGCCCCCTGATCTTTTACATTGATAACAGCTAAAGATGCAACAGCCAGGCTGTTTGCATTGGTACTTATTGCCACCATGTTGTCAGGCTGCGAAGGCGTAAGCTGATCTTCTTTTTTACATGAGCAAATAAAAAAAACCGCAATAATTAGTAAAAACTGTTTCATAAGGGAGGGTTAAATCAATACGTCCCTTTTTACGCCAATTAGATATTTTTGTTACAAACAATTAATATATTTTCATGTTATGAAACTTCGCTATTTTTCAACCTGTAAATTGAAGTGGATATTACTTTTTTTGGAGATCCCGTTTCGATCACAGGAAATTTAAAAGTCAAATGAACATTACCTCTTTAAGTAATGTCTGCAAAAAAATAAAAGTAAAAAATAAAATTTTTAAGACCTCGTTTTATTATTGCGATAATTTAAGTAGCTAATAGCCTAAGCCATCATTATATAGCAATATTATTTAAGCTGGTTATATAATTTAATTGGTAGTAATACTGTGAAATTACCCCCTTTAGGGCGTTCTGAGCAGTGTTATTAATTATTTGGGGTGGCACGGCGCCGTTATTAGAGCTGCCTATTTTAACAACATAATCTGTGGTGCGGTTGATGCCGCTTGTTGTATTCACAGCTATATTTGACGCCACATACAGGCCAGAAGAATTACCATTGATAAGAATGCCGGATGCAGGCGTAGCAACTGTGCCTGCATTTGTGATGTTATTGCCATAAAAGCAGCCGCTTGTTCCTAAAATATTTATGCCATCAAGTGGCGTGCCTGTAATTGTATTTGCGTTAGCCGTAACTTTTGAGTAGTTGTAAAACGATATACCATTACCCATAGCCGAGGTAATGATATTATTATCAACATTTACATTAATTAACCCTTTGGTTGCACCTGGGTCTGCCACGTTGATAGATGGGACAGTTGTAAAGTTAACACCTGCAATGTTTTCGTATGCATTGGTTATGGTATTGCCAGATATACTTACGTTAATTATTCTGAAACAATCAATTTGTCCCTGGCAAATTTTATTATTGTAAATTTTATGGTGACCGCTCAATGAATCGGCGGTGGCGTTGGCGTAACCATTATAAAAAAAACCCATGGTTACCGCCCGGCGATACCGAACCTTTGGACCTCCGCGCTCAACCGGGCCATATCCATCAGTAAAGTTAAATGTGTTATTGTATACAGAAACATTTAGCACACTTTCATTTATACTGTGCCTTTCAATATCGACACCACCTACCAGGTAGCCATCTCCATGTATATTATTATTATAAAACGAAGCTCCGTTTACGCAGCAAAACATAATGCCTTCGCGGTAAATGTTAAAAAATTCACTGTCATGCACATTCACATTAGTAACTATCCTGACATTCAAGGTTGGTTCAAAGGTGTCGCCAAATAATAGCCCGTCGCCTCTCCAGCCTTGAAATTTGCAATTTTTCACTTCGATATTTTTGCCGTTGTTAATTTTAAATGCGTGGCAAAACTGATATGCGGCATCATATCGCTGGTTAGCAATATTACCATCAAAATCAATTCCTTGTACCACCAGGTTGCCGACAGAAGGACTACCGATATAGTCCTGGTAAAAAACAGGATTGGGGTTGTACCTGCCGCCAGTTAACTTGATATGACACGTTGCAACTCCCGTACCCATCATACCTACGCCATCGACCAGCTTGATTGTGCCACCACCATCACCTGTTTCACCAATCATATATGTGCCATCTGGAAAATAGATATTGGCAATCCCATTGGCTTTTGCATAAAGCAGGGCACTTCTGATGGCTTTTGTGTCGTCTGTTATTCCGTCGCCTTTTGCGCCCTGAGTTTTTACGCTAACATAAATTGTGGACGTTGAAAAACTTTGTGTACTGTTAACCGGAGTTAAACTGCTTGATGTTGGGGTGTTTAAAATTACACTTTCCTTTTTGCATCCAAAATTTATGAAAATAGCAGCGATTACTAAAATCTTCTTCATTAGGGTGTATTTTTAATCAATATGCCCCTTTGTACGTTATCGTAATTAATTTGTTACAAACAATTAACTAAGTTATCTGTAACGAAAAATTTTATGCTGGAATTTGGAAACAGAAATACCCTTTTTATTTTGCAAGGAAAGTAAAATAAAATGGATGTCATCTAACGTGGTATTTACTTAAAAAAAATACCGCCTCAATAAAAAGAGGATTAGGACTGCCTGATTTTTTCGGAGCATGAAAACTATCTCAATTAACCGTTAAATTGTCAATATCTTGTACGTAGTTTTGCTGATAGTAATATTCGCTAACAACTCCCTTCAACATTTTTTTCCCCCTATTGCCAATTATTCGGGGTGGCACTTGCCCGTTATTTGCGCTCGCTATTTTTACTACATAGTCCATAGTCTGATTACTACCTGCTTGGCTGTTTGTTGCTTGATTAGTCGACACGAATAAACCGGACGAATTTCCGTTAATCAAAATTCCCGAACACGGTGTTGCTGCTGTTCCTGCATCAGTTATCAGGTTGCCATAAAAGCAACCACTGGTACCAAGCACGTTGATTCCATCTGCAGGTGTTCCGGTTATTGTATTTTTATTTGCGGTAACCTTTGAATAGTTTTTGAAAGCTATTCCATTGCCCATGGCAGAGTTAATGACGTTATTATCTGCATATACATTTACAAGACCGCTAATTGTTGTATTATCTGATATTTTAATTGCCGGCGCTGTTAAAAAACTAACTCCTGCTATATTTTCATAGCTATTGTTAAAACTATTGCCGGATATGCTTACATTAATGATATTCCAGCAATCAATTTGCCCCTGGTAAATTTTGTTATTGTAGATTTTATGATGTCCACTTAAAGAATCAGCTATTCCGTTATTATAGCCGTTATAAAAGAAACCCATGGTTACTGCCCGGCGATACCTCACTTTGGGGCCGCCACGCTCAACGGGGCCATAGCCATCGCCAAAATTAAATACATTATTATAAACTGAAACGTTTAATACAGCTTCATTAACACTATGCCTTTCAATGTCCACACCGCCTACAAGGTAGCCATCGCCATGAACGTTATTATTGTAAAATGAGGCACCGTTAACGCAACAAAACATCGTGCCTTCACGGTATATATTAAAAAATTCACAATCATGTACCTTTATGCCTGTTACAATTCTGGCATTCAGGCTTGGTTCAAAGACATCGCCGAAAAGCAAGCCATCCCCCCTGAAACTCTGAAATTTGCAATTTTTCACTTCAATGTTTTTGCCGTTGTTTATACTTAATGCAGTACAAAACTGGTAGTCGGCATCAAAAGTTTGACTGGCCAAATTTCCGTTGAAATCAATACCCTGTATCACCAGGTTACTAATAGATGGGGTGCCTACATAATATTGATAAAATAACGGATTGGGATTGTGCCTTCCGCCGGTAAGTTTAATATGGCAGGTTGCCACCCCTGTACCTATCATCCCAACCCCATCAACCAATTGAATTATGCCGCCTCCGTTTCCTGTGGCGCCTACCATATAACTTCCATCGGGGAAGTAAATATTGGGGATACCGTTGGCTTTCGCAAACACCAGGGAATTTTTAATGGCTTCGGTATCGTCTGTTACGCCATCACCTTTTGCCCCATGATCTCTAACATTCACAGAGGAAGATGCCGCCGCTGAAATAGATGAATTAATTGTTAATGAATTGCTAAATGACTCTGATTGAAAAGCTTTGGAAGAAGTGGCCTCCTTTTTGCATGAGAATAAACATAATGATGCTACAAAAACCAATAGTTTCGTCATAAGCGGGGGTTTAAATTTAATTAGTAAATAAAACAATTAAATAAATAGAATTAAAATGTAAAAATTAGAAAACATTTTAAACAATAGGTTGTTCTAACGAAAAAATACATGAAATATTACAAGAATCTTCTTGAATTAAGAGCTTATTGTAATTAATAAATAACAATGGCTTTAGAAATATTGTCCACCACATCCGATCTTAACGAATATGGTGGCGCCCAAAAAGTCCTTTTAGATCTGCACAATGGAATAAAAGGTAAATACAATTGTAAGATATTAGGTTTTACACCTTTTGAACAATTACATCCTAAATACAGAATTGAAAAATGCGAATACGTAAAATTTACTAACCCATTTTATTTAAACAATAAAGTACTTATTGTCCATGCCAGGAACATCATGGCGTTAATTATGGTAATTAAATGGGTTTTCTTTTTAAATACCAGGATCATATATGTAGCACATAATGTGTATAGCACGCATCGCCGGTTTTCATTTTTCCCAAATGATATCGTATCTATTTCAAAAAAGGTTACCGAAAATCTACTCGGTTATTTTAATTTAAAAAATCGAAAAATAACCCTGATTTATAATGGCATTATAGATGAGGGTACGAATCAAGAGGTGCCTTCATTCAAAAAAAACAGGAAAATAAAAATATTATATTCAGCAAGGGTAATTGATGTTAAAAGGCAGTTGATGATTGTTGATTGTTTAAAAGGCAAATTGCACGAGGATATTGAAATTTTGTTTGCCGGCAAAGGCCCGGATTATACACAATTAGAAGAAAAATGCAACAACACCACAAACTTTAAAGCCTTGGGTTTTGTTGAGAACGTAAATAATTTGGTGAAGGAAGTTGATTTTTTAATGCTTTTTTCCACCCAGGAAGGCTTGCCAATATCTTTAATTGAGGGTATTATGCTCGGAAAACCGTTACTGGTTAATGATGTAGGCGGAAATTTAGAAATAGGTGTACCCGGCTTAAATTGTATTGAACTAACTGAAAACTGGGATACTTTGGCCAATCAGATAAATAGTATAGTTAATTTATCACAACTGGATTATCAGCAAATGAGCAGAAACAGCAGACAGCATTACGAAAAAATGTTTACCTATGATGTCATGATTGAAAACTATACACGGCTCATTAACTCTTTATAACACTATCATTCGATGCCATTTTAAAAAGCCGAAAACAACGAATGATATTAACCCCACAATTGACTCAGCTACGTATAGAATGAAGATTGCTTATAATACACTTACGACAAAAATTTCAGGTTTAATTCAAAGTTCGCTATTTAAAAACAGTAGTTGGGGCATCATATCACAAATGTCGCAAACGCTGTTTCTGAGCTTATTTTTTGTGATCCTGGCCCGAAAGTACCCTACAGCAATTTTTGCTAAGTACATTGTTGCCAATGCCATTTATCAATTAGTTACGGCGTTTTCAACCATGGGTTTAAGCCAATGGTTTATAAGGGAATTTATTCATACCGAGAATAAAGAAACCCTGATAAGCAAGTTTATAAAAATGCAGATCTATTTTGGAATGGCATTTTACGTTGTCAACTTTGGGTTGGCATTTTTAATATACGATGATCAATTTACCCGTATTCTGATTATCTTATTAGGTGTTAACGTGATATTTGACAACCTTATAAATGGCATAAAATCATTAAACATTGCCAATTTTGAGCAAAAGAAAACCTTTATAATCCTAACTATCGAGTCAATACTGAAATTTGTTGCCGCTTGCCTACTTTTTGTTTACCCTTTATCTATTATAACTTTATCTGTTATTTTAATTGGTATCCGGTTTTTGACGCTTAATTTATTTCTATCCTTTGGCTCATCTAATCTTGTAACTGCAAAAACACTTTGGCGATGTAAGGTTACTTATCTTGATATGAAAATGTTAGTGATCCTTAACTGGGCATTTGTAATAATAGGAGGAGTATCAATCATTAATTGGCGAATGTGCAACATCATAATTTCAAAAGTATTAACAGCTTTTGATGTTGCGAACTATGAAATATCTTTCAAGATTTTCTCCATCGCCCAAATATTGCCTGTAGTTATTTCAACCTCAGTTTTTCCGCTGTTGGTAAAGCATTATTCAAAGCCAGATAAAGCAGATTTCTTTACGTTTTACAAAAAAATGCATGTTTATTACCTTTTATTTGGTTGGCTGGCCTATACATTCATATACTCTTTTTCAGATAAATTAATTCCTATAGCTTTTGGCAATACCTACCTAAGTAACCCCTATTATACACGGCAAATGTTTTTAACCATATTGGTTTTTCCAACAGCATTATTGCAGGCCAATATTTTAATTGCCATGAAAATGGAAAAACAGGATATGTTGTTTAACATTATAGCATTGGTGGTTAACCTCACCATGTGCGTTGTTGGATTCTTGTACATTAAATCATTAAGTGTTGTAAATTATTCGATTTTCGCGTCCTTCCTGATTTTTCATATCTCGCAGGATATATTGTTACTAAGGCGTAAAATGGTGACGATACGATCGGTAATGCAATATTATGTTATTACTATCATTTTCGTTTCGACTTACATTTTCTTCAGCAGATTAATTAACCCCTACCTGCTTTTTTCAGTAACCTGGATCATTACACTGCTAATAGCATTTGGCGGTAAAAAAATACAAATGGATTTCACCTCAAGAAAAGCGGCATTACGCAACAATATCACGGGTATATAGCCGGATTTAATCAGGGGGACTGAACGCAAAATTTTTCCGGATCTTTGCTATGTCCGGGCCAGTTTCTTATTGTTTGCAAACCCAAAGAGAGCTGCGCTCTTGATATAGTCTATTTGTTTTACAGGCTTTTTATAGCTAAACAACCACCAGAATCCATATCTTAAACAAAAGTTATAAAAGAATATCGGTAATACGATGCCAGATACCCAAATCACCAATATCAAAACGGGTACAAAGGTAATGTGGAGAAGACTCAAACAAATAATGCGCATTACTGTCATTACAATTATTTGTGCGCAGTAAATATAAAGCGAATGGTAACCTACGATCCTAAGAAAGGACAGGATATTTAGTTTTTGCAAGAAGAAAGAACAATTAATAGAGAGCGCGCAACCAATAGCAGCTTGTAAAAAGAATAAATAGGGCTTATTTATCTCTATGTTTCTGATACCTAAATCAGAAGCCTGAAGGTTTGTTGGGGTACAATAATATTGTATAACAACGAACGATATCAGCAGTGGAACAAAAAACCTCCACGACGTATAAATTTCAATTCTTCTGCTATCTAACATCACTTTTGACAACAAATCGCCCAAAGCAAAAAAAAGATAGTATTCAAAAATGTCTGTAAATAATCCCGCTTTTAAACTATACATCAGCGGGAACAATGAATATAAAAGTGCACCAATGGCGACCTGTGCAAGGGCCGGAACTTTAAGTTTAACATGTAAGAAAGCATAAATTACGCCTATACAATATAGCGCATTTAAATACCAGAAAATACCTGTTCGTCTCGGGTTGATAATTAAATTGAAATAATCTACCGGCGTAAAACCATTATGGGTAAAATGGTTCATAATAATCTGTAAGGTAACCTGGATAACGCCCCAAACAAATAATGGCCACAATATATTGTTGCTTCGGTTACCTATGTAGGTGGCCAGGCCCTTTTTATTTAAACTTTTAGCAATAAGCAAGCCCGAGATGATGAAAAATAAGGGCATCCTGAAGCCATATAAGAAGACACCTATGTAATTAAAAAAAGGATACTTATCTAATGCCAAACCATGATCTTTCAAGGTTTCGTAACAATGACCATAACCAACCAGTATTATACTGATGCCTTTGTCATAATCAATCCATTTCCATCGTTTTTCCTGGCGTATAAATGCAGCGTTAAAGGGATCCATCAATAATTAATTTCTGTTTTTTAGGTGTAGTATCCTTCCAACTCAATCGCCGTGCCATTAATTTCTAACATATCCTTGAGATCAATGAAAGACGTACAATGGTTGTACACTATTTAAGAAGAAAAACCAGGTAAACACGATGCTTTGGCTTAAAACACCAAACGGCATTGGATTTGCATACAGTTTATAAATTTAACAAGTTTATGATGTGCCGGCTTTTAATGATTGATGACAACCCTATTGAACATTTTATTGTGCAAAGAATGCTTGATACCTATAAATTATTCCCAAATGCTGTGCACAGTTTGGATGGCAAGTCAACGATTCAATCTCTTAAAGAAAACATCAATCAATCTGATCAAATTCCGGACGTTATATTTTTAGATCTGAATATGCCGGAGTTTAGCGGGTGGGAATTTCTTAAACATTTTAACAACTTAATTCCTGGCTTTAACAAAGAAATAGAGGTTCATATAGTATCGTCTTCGATTGATCCGAGAGACATATTAAAATCAAAAAAATATTCATTCGTTAAATCCTTTATAAGTAAACCGTTCAAGAAGCAGATGTTGGAAGATTTGTTTTTAAAATGGTCCAATTAATCAACATTCGCACTTAACAATATAGCTCTGTTGGAGATATGGAATTAATTATCTTTATTTTGACAATACAACATTGTATGTTGAACTGCCAATAATATCAATACTGAATCGTTGTTTGATCTAATTTTTTGAGATAATAGCACTGGGCGAAAGAGATGATCTAATGATTATCCAACAAGTGGTGGAAGCATTAAAAGTTTCAATTTTAAATCAAAATTTGAAGACTATGGCTGATGGAATCTTTTTTTCAAAATAAACCACCACTAAAGACATACCTTTGTTGCATAATTTGAATTATGAAAAGTGAGGATAAAGATTCAGTTAACACCTTAGAAATAATCAATTCGCTAAAAAGTGAAAATGTTATGCTAAGAAAAGAAATTCAGCACTTACAAAGTACTGAAAGTTCTGAAGCCAAACAATTGGCCTATCAGGAAAGCCAGATGCGTTTCCGCACTATTTTCGAACTTTCCAAATTGGGCAATAAAGTCATCACTTCAGATTTAAAAATCACGCAGATCAACCCTGCTATGGTCACCCTGCTGGGCTACGATCATAAGGAGGAGATCATTGGAACCCGGATACTGGACTATTCACCACAAGACCATCATGCCCATTGGGAACTGCTCCAGGAACATTTATGGGAGAAATCGACCCCGTTCTTTAGTTTGGAAACCGTGCTCATCAAAAAGGATAAAACGTTGATTTGGGTAAATGTCACCTCTATTTTGTTTCCGGATCAGGGCCATAACTTAGGTTATACCATCATCCAGGATATTACAGAACAACATGCACTTAAATTACAGAAAGAGGAGTTTATAGCAATCGCCAGCCATGAATTAAAAACGCCTATAACCAGCCTTAAAGCGGTGTTACAATTGCTAATCCGAATGATCAAAAAGGAGGAAACAATTCCGGAAAAGATTGCTAACCTGGCTCACGAAGCACAACTTTATACCTCCAAACTAATCCATCTTGTCGAAGATCTGTTGAACGCGTCCAAGCTTGAACAGGGCCAATTATCTGTTAATAAGCGTAAATTTCCGCTCTCTGAGGTGATTGAAGGTTGCTGTAATCATTTGAGATTAGACAGAAAACACTACGTTACGCATAACGGTGATCTTTCGATCATAGTCAACGCAGACAGGCATAAGATTGACCAGATTCTGGTTAATTTTGTAAACAATGCAGTAAAATACGCGCCAGCTTCCGAAGAAATAGCCATTAAGGTAGAGCAATTATCTACCAGCGTAAAAATATCAGTTACTGATAAAGGAAAGGGAATACCATCCGAAGATCTGCCACATTTGTTTGAGCGTTATTACCAGGTAGGTAAAGGCGATAAACACAGCTCGGGCTTAGGTTTAGGGCTTTATATTTCTGCAGAGATCATTAAGAAACATCATGGAGAAATTGGCGTGGAAAGCAAAATTGGTGAAGGTTCTTCCTTTTGGTTCACTTTGCCGAACAAAGAGTCAATAGCCGTTAATTAATCAAACAAAATTCCATTCTATTGCTTGTATCAATGAGCAATCGTCCCCCTTCCCTGATTTCTTTAGTTGCGGAGTATAAGGAATATACTCGTATAGTCCTATGGAAACCATCGAAAATCTTAATAAAGAAATTTTTGCCTTAAAAAAGGAAAATCAGCAATTAAAATTTGCCGGAGAATTAGCTAATATCAGGAACGATAAACAGTTGGCTTTCCAGGTTTCCCAGCTTCGATTTCGTACCGTTTTTAAATCGTCACGGCTGGCTAATAAAATCATCGGGCCAGATCTTAAAATTTTGGAGGTTAATCCCGCATTGTTAGCGCTGTTGGGTTATGACCGCGAAGAAGAGATCGAGGGAACCAGGATACTTGATTATTCACCTATAGAATACCATCAGCATTGGAAATTGCTTCAAGAAAATCTATGGAAAAAATCTTCTCCATCGTTTACGTTGGAAACCTGCTTGCGAAGAAAGGACGGCAGCCTGATCTGGTGTAATGTAAATTCTATTCTTTTTGAGGATAATAACAAAACTTTAGGGTTTACCATCATCGAAAACATCACACTTAAACGGGAGATTAAGCTGGACAAAGATGAATTTATAAACGTTGCAAGCCATGAATTAAAAACACCATTGACCAGTTTGAAGGCTGTAATTCAGTTATTTAATAGAATCATACAAAAAAACGTGACCATTCCAGCCAAAGTGGTAGAACTGGCTCATGATGCGGAGCGCTATGTTGAAAAGCTTAACCATTTGGTCGAAGACTTGTTGAACTCCACAAGAATGGGTGAAGGGCAATTAACGCTAAACAAAAAATCTTTATTGTTAAAGGACCTTATTGAAGGTTGTTGCAATCACATTCGTTTAAACGGGATGTATCGAATTATAAACAAAGGTGACTTATCCTTAAACGTATTTGCAGATAAGTACAGAATAAACCAGGTATTAATGATCATGGTCAATAATGCGGTCAAGCATGCTCCAGATTCAATGCAAATTACCCTAAATGTTGAGGATATGGGGAATCGCGTAAAAGTTTCCGTTATCGATAAAGGGAAAGGTATTTCTCCAGAATGTGTTCCTTTTCTATTTGACCGGTATTACCGCGTCGACAAGAACCGCAATCAAGGCTCCGGCTTAGGTCTGGGTTTATACATATCCTCAGAGATTATCCGGAAACACGGCGGTGAGATCGGAGTAGATACCGAGGTCGAAAAGGGTGCCACATTTTGGTTTATTCTTCCGAAGGGCATGTAATTCCTCTTATAATATTATGTTTTTTTTCATTGTGGCCTGTTGCTGATTAAAAATAAGCGGGTTGTCAGCCGCTTACCCACCGTGAGCTTTTAAAAAGCAATAGTTGCCACCGGAGTGAAAACGTATATTAATTTGAGATATCTATTATAAAAAGACTTAAATAATCTTGAAAATGTTATTTAAGTTGAAAAATATAAATTGTTCCTGTACATCGCAGGAACAATTCAAAAGTTTAACAAGGCTATTGAAAAACTCAAAAACTATTGCGAGGACGAATTAAAAAACCAATATGCGGTAGAGATTATCGACCTGCTGGAACATCCTCACAAGGCGAACAAATTATTGCGGTGCCCCCCAAATTAAAAAGCGTCCTGCTCCCTTACGTATATTGGTCGGCTATCTCTCTGATAAAGCCTTCGTTGGTCTTTACCTCGTGGCGAATAAATAACTCATTGATTAACTGGCTTGTAACTCCAGGAAACCGATCAGATGTTCTTCCAGCAAATCGGTATTATAATCCGAATCCGTATCATGAACAGTAACGGATAACGCGTCGTCTGTTACGATAATTGTCAGGGCAGGGCCTTCGATCACCTCTGGAAACAACACATTGATCACATCATACACATGCGCATAGTCAATCGCCAGATTGGAACCCAATTTTCCATTTATATAATCCGCGAATTCTGTCTTTAACAGGTCAAACAGCTTTTCAGCGCTGAGTGGTTTTACATTTTTGATAGTTGCCATAGGCCTACACAAGCGTTGGCAGGCGAATAAGTTTCATACGTTGGAAACTATTCTGGATATTTCTGAATTGTTGACCCTATCGTTCCGGAATATCTAAAATATCATTCCAAAACACTTTGATCATGCTAATATGAATCAATTAGTAAAACATATCACACAAATACCATGAACTTGGGTGATGGAATCACATGGTCAGGCCTTCTGTAATATCCAGTAGAACATGAAAAAAAAACATTATATCGAAAAGTTTAATGAATTTATCACAATCCCGAAACGTGAACATAAGTCATTGTTTACCAATACTATAAAGCCTATCCAAGCGCATTAATCAACGGGCTTATGCTTAAGACTCCACCTTATAAATTCAAGCAATATTGGTAATAGATCAATACTTTTTTCTGTCAGGCTGTAAATAACCTTTTGCTTTATGATCAGGGTCCGTACGTTTGGAAATTACCCCCTCCTGTTCCAGCATGGCAAGTCGGTCCATTGTCGTGGCAGACGTAATGCGATCTTAATCCAACGGGAGGTTTAAAAGACGAATGATGGACAGCTGCCATTTGTTCAACTTTTTATCAAATTCAACTACCTTCAATTCATTAAGTGGTATCTTAATTTTTATCTGCGCCCCCCCGTTATTTTCTATGGAAAGTTGCCCCTTGAATTTTTCAACTCTCGATGCGATATTTCCAAGCCCCATACCGTGCCCGGCTTGTTTTACACCATCAGAGTGTATGCCCACGCCGTTGTCATTAATGGCGAAATAAAGATTTTGCTCGTCAGTAAGCATTTTTAATTCTATAGTGCTTGCCTTTGAATGTTTAATGGCGTTGTGCACAACTTCTTTAACCAACAGGTAAACGTTTCTGCGGCTTTGAATGCTAATTTTCACATCAGGAATATCATCAGGCACCTCCGACACAAAATCTATATCAGAGTGTTCAAATAGCTTATTAATTTGAACATAAGTATAGTAAATCAAATTTTCCAGATTATCATTACCCACATTAGTGCTCCAGATAACATCACGAATTTTTTCCGACAGCTCATTCACCATCTGTTTGATCTGATCTATCTCGGGGCTTCCATTTCCATTTTTACTGGCTTTATTGGCTAATGACTGAATGGCAAACACCCCTGATCCGATATCGTCATGCATCTCTGAGCTTATCCTTTGTCTTTCGGACGAGATCAATTGCTGCTGCGTCTCAAATGCCTTTTTCAATGATAGTCTTTTACGAAGCATGATTACATAACCGTAGAAGACAAAGAGAACAAAGGCCATAAATAAAATTATTTTAAGGCCGGTTCCACGCCACCATGGCTCTTCTATTGTAAAATCATATTTTATCATGGCGTCCGCCATTCCCAGGCGGGGGTCAACTGCGGTGGCTTTTAATGTATACTCACCTGGCATTAATGACGAGAAATGAATAGTTCGTTCACCGGGCTCTGTCGTTAACCAGGTACTGTCTGTTTTGGTTACCAGACAATATTTTATATAAATTTCCCTTGCTTTAGAATAAGCAGGGATACCAATATTAAATATTACATTATTTTCGGAGTAGGATAATCTGTGCCCGGCATTTCCTGTTGATACCTGATTATTTACCTTAACATATAATAAATAGTTCTTCAATTTTTTCTCACTTGCAGTTTTCACAAGCGGGAAGTTATCCAGTCCAGATGACGTAGCTAAATAGATTGTTTGATTTACTCCGTCGATATCCAACACCTCTGATGCGCTACGGTCTGGAAACTCATAGTTATCAACTAATGCGTTTTTTTGTGTGTTAAATATTTGAAGCGGACCTGAACCTAATATCCATAAATTTTTATCCACAGGTTTGATCTTGAATATTGACTTTGAAGACAGGCCATTTTGGACGGAAATATGTTTTACATCGCTTTTTTCCACTACCAACATGCCGTTACTGATTGTTCCGATAAAAAGCCGGTGATCAATGTAAGATAGAGACGCCGCGTAAACTTGCTCATTGTTAAATAAAAATGGCTTCATGCCCTTTTTATTAATTTTGAATAAGCTGTTTTTGAAAGCAACAAACAAAGAGGCCTGATCTGGAAAATAGGCTATGGAGCGGCTTCGTAGCCTCAGGTAAAAATAGTTTTCAGTAGCGTCATATTTAAACACATGGCCAAATGCATTTATTATTTGGTTGTTCAACTGCTCTGATCGTTCTTGCGGTATCACAAACAAGCCGCTTGTTGATGCGATGTAAATAGCTTTTTCATCATAACAGAGCTGCTTTACCGTTTTAATAGCAGATAGCTCTGTGATCTTTTTCGTAGGTATATTAATTTTGTAGGTAGCAAGCGAAGATGCCACAATATACTCATCCCTGCCAATGGCAGCAAGGTAATTTATTGACCCAACGTTAGGCGCTACCTTTATCTTAAAACTTGTTTTTTTTGTAACCGGGTCATAAAGCAACAGGAAACCCTTTTGTGTGCCCAACAGTAAGTTGTCGTGATAGTTCTTCACGCTCACTATAAGATCATCATTATTCAGGTCCGGTATTCTTGTTTTGTTGGCTATATCCTTTTTGTATTGTATCAATAACCCATAGTATAAACTGCCAAACCAATTATTGCCTTCGTGATCGGTTGCAATGGCAGATATGTTTTGCCCTTTTATTTGCCCGCCATTTTTTAAGGAGTAACTACTGTAGTTTGTGTTTACAAACTGATCATCTGGCGTGATGGATAGGGTGTTTATAAAATTGTTAAACACAATTTGCGCGCACTGTTTTACGGTATCGTTTTGTAACAGCAGCTTTTTAACAATACCTGTGGGATTAACCATCATATATACAGTATCACGATAAGTATCCTTGGTGAGCAGGTAAACATTACTACTAATTTCGTTATCGCCTTTATAAGTTAGCTTTTTTAAGCCTGCCGCTTCAGTATATGAATACCAGACTTTGTCACCACGAACCAATACCTGCTTTTTTAATACTGCCAGGCTGGCTGTATAGGTATTACTATTGACGTATTTCCCCGTTAAGGTTTTAGTGTCCAACACAAAAAGGCCATGGTCTGATGTAGCCAGAAGCTCATTTTTAAATAGGGCCATTCGGGGAAAATTACGCTCTTTTGTATGGTCATAGCCTTCTACCAGCGTAACCGTTTCACGATCAATATAAAAAATTTGCCCATTGAAATTATTGAACCAGATGCGGCCGTAATTGTCTTCCAAAAGATTGGTACAGCCTAACGAAATTTGCCGGGGATGACTGAAATGAACAAAGCTAACACCATCGTAACGGCTTACGCCGAAATCACTGGCTATCCATAAAAAACCATGTTTATCAACATGGAGGTCATATATCTCCTTAGTCGGAAACTCCAGTACTTGTTTTATTGGGACGTCCTGGGCTCTCAAGCCTGCCCCGGAAAAAAGAAAAAAAAGGATAAAATTGATCTTAATTAAAAATGACCTGTTCATTAAAAGTAAATGTAGTTTTTTAATTCTAAATATAAATATTGTGAATGGGACGCACGATAATTTAATGTAGAATGCGACAGGTGTAACCATCCCAAGTAGTTTAAAATTTCATATTTTTTACTTTGGCGCCTTTCATTTGAGAGTCATGCAGCTTTTTATAGTGAAGCCGGCGCTTTCTAAATATGCTTTATCAACAAAAGCCCGGTAAAAATTTACGCATTGCAGAGTTGCTTTTAAAAATCACGTATCAGCATCTGCTTTCTTAAAAATACATTTTTCAGTTTGCGCTTTAAAAGCACGGACCAACTTCACTATGCCAATAAATAGATCACTGTCGGCAGGCCGGCCGAAAACATCATCATCCTGTTTTGATGATGTTTTCTATTGAACTGCAAATCTGACTACAACAACTACCAGCCTGGTTACTTTTTATTTAGAAATGGGGCTGATCTTTGCTTCCTAACTATGAATTATATGGAAAACGGAATCAAAGGTAAAGTTGTCGCCATAACAGGCGCCAGCAGCGGAATCGGCAAAGCCACAGCATTTGCATTGGCAAAAAGCGGAGCAAAAGTCATCCTGGGAGCGCGTAATGAAACGCAGCTGGAAATTATTGTCAGGGATATCGTGGGCGATGGTGGAGAGGCCATAAGTGCAGCGATTGATGTTAGGGAAAAAGCCGATTTGGAAACATTGGTGCAGTTGGCTATTAAAAACTACGGCAAACTGGATGCTATCGTTAACAATGCGGGCGTCACACAGATCAATCGGATTGACGAGCTGGACATAGAAGGATGGGAAGACATGATCGACATCAACATCAAAGGCGTATTGTATGGCATGGCAGCAGCAATACCCATATTCAAACAGCAGCAATCGGGTCACATCATCAATATTATTTCCACTTCAGGCATAAAAATTGTTCCCACTCAGGGTGTATATGCGGGAACCAAAAATGCAATCCGTACTATTACGGAAGCATTCAGGCAGGAGTCAGACGGTTCTATCCGAATTACCGGCATTTCTCCGGGGTATGTTAAAACAAATCTGATCAATAACGTTAAGAATGAGGAGATCAGAACTGCGGGGGCAAAGAACATGGAGAAATTAGGTATCAGCCCGGAGGCCATTGCAAATGCGGTCATCTACGCGTTAAGCCAGCCCAAAGATGTAGAGGTGGGTGATATTGTCATCCGTCCAGCGGCACAAAATTAAATTAGACAAAAGATTATCGGAATGAAGGACAAATCAGACATCAAGCATTACAGCAGCATTTCGCAGTTAACACGAGAACTGGGGCTTCCGGTACCCGCCCATCCCCTGGTTGCGCTTGTTGACTATGCAAATGTTTCCAAAAGCCTATTTGAAACTGAGTTTAAGGTTAGCCTTGATTTTTATAAAATATCCTTTAAAAATAGCTTTACCGGCCAGGTGAAGTACGGACAGGGACATTACGATTTTGATCAGGGAGGAATGGCTTTTCTCAAGCCAGGGCAACTGGTGATCGCGTCCACTGATAAAAGCAGCTATGAGGGGTTCGTGCTGTATTTCCATCCTGATTTTATCCGAAACTATTCTTTAGGTACAGCCATAAATCAGTACGGGTTCTTTTCTTATGATGTGTCAGAGGCGTTGTTTTTGTCTGCTGGTGAAAAAGAGACCATTACCCGTCTTTTTGACCAGATAGGCGATGAACTGAAGAACAATATTGATCATTTCAGTCAGGACATCCTCGTTTCGCATATTGAACTTTTACTCAACTACAGCAATCGTTTTTATAACCGCCAGTTCATCACCCGGAAGGCGGTCAATCACGAAGTGACTGTGTCTTTGGATAAGTTACTGAACCGGTACTTTGAAAACGGGTGGGGTCTGAAAGACGGCATCCCCTCCGTGCATTATATAAGTTCTGAACTGCACATCTCCCAGCGATATCTGAGTGACCTCTTACGTTCGCTCACCGGTCAAAATACACAGCAATATGTCCAGCATTATGTGATTGACATATCGAAAGATTTGCTGAGCGGATCTTCCCTTTCGGTAACAGAAATTGCGTACTATTTAGGGTTCGGACACCCGCAATCGTTTAGCAAGTTGTTCAAAATTAAAACAGACCTGACGCCACTGGCGTTCAGACAATCATTTAATTAGAATGTAAATTCTCTGATTTAAATGATACAATTCCAGGTCCTGGCAAAGGATCTCAATTACCTTTGGCTTCTTTACTTGAATATTTCCATTTCAGAATTTAACAAGATTTGGTTACAAAGAATTTGGTGAGGGCAGGTTGATTTTATCAAAGAAATTGACAAATTAAAATACATTCAGCGCAGGACCAAACTATTTGGGTGAGTTAGATAGACCATTTCTTATTGATCAACTTCACATTAACCGAGCATATCTTTATAGTGATATCTTTATTTGTGACCAGACGGCTTATTCCGCTAAAGGTCATGGTAAAAGTAACCTATTCGCCAACTATTATATAATGCAAGGTTCAAATTTCTACAAACTCAGACGATTGATCCATCCCGGGAGAAATTTTTCCTTGCTTTTTCTTTGTCAGGTTTTGCATCATTGCTTCGGCCACTTCTATAAAAACCATCAGTTTTTCTTCGCTGATACCGCTGTTCGCCATTTCATTCACTTCCCTAACTTTCTTTTCGATGTATGGAATTGTACTAAGGGCGTTTGGAGACAGGGAAATAAGATGCTGTCTCCTATCGGCCGGGTTAGTTTTCACCATAATTATTTCGCTTTCTTCCATCGAAAAAATGATATGAGCAACCCTCGACTTATCGATGTGTAGCAACTCTGCTAATTGATTTTGAGTGATTGGTTTTTTCTGTTTGGCCAACGTAAGTAATACCTCAAAATGATGGTTCACTTTGATGGAAGAGAGTTCCCGGCTTAGGTTCCGGGTGTAAAAGTAATTGATCAGCCTTAAGTTTTGCGATAGCAGTTCTGTATTCTTCATCATTTGCTACTTGTTATTTTGTTTTACCGATGCCTTGTATTCATTGTGCTGGGCATGTGCTTCTGCAATATCATATTCCAACTCAGGATCGATATTTTGTGCTTCTACTTTCCGCGCCTTTTCCATCAGTTCTTCATGGTGTGCCTGCAAATAGGCAAGCTGTTTTTTTCCATAGGAGAAACGGGTAAACAAAACAAAAAGCACCGGCACAATAAATATGGAAATGGTTGATGAGGCTATCATTCCGCCTAAAACAGTAACCCCGATCGTATTGCGGGATTCGGCACCGGCTCCCGTGGCTAATACCAGCGGCAATACGCCTAAAATGAAAGCGAGCGAGGTCATAATGATTGGTCGCAATCTTAGGCGCACAGCTTCCAATGTGGATTTTACCAGCTCTTCGCCCCTATCAACCCTGATCTTGGCAAACTCTACAATCAGGATGGCATTTTTTGCCGAAAGACCAATTAACGTGATAAGCCCTATCTGCGCGTAAACATTATTGGTGATAGTTGGCACCACGGTAAGCGCCAGGATAGCGCCAAATGCGCTAATCGGCACAGCCAGCATTACTGAAAAGGGTACCGACCAGCTTTCATACAATGCCGCCAGGAACAGGAATACAAACATGATGGAGAACATGAAAATGTACACCGTGGTCGATCCTGCCTTCAATTCCTCGTAACTCAGGCCCGAAAACTCGTAGGTGTATCCGCGTGGTAATGATTTGGCGGCTAATTGCTTCAAAGCTTCAATTGCCTGGCCGCTGCTGTATCCTGGCGGTATGGAACCATCCACTTCGGCCGAGCGAAAGATATTAAAGTGGGTAATCAACGGGGCAGCCACTATCGGCTTATAGCTAATAACCGCGCTTAAAGGAAGCATTTGGCCTGCCGAGTTGCGTACATAATATTTATTCATGTTGGAGATGAGCGCCCGGTAAGCAGTATCTGCCTGCACCACCACGTGATAGGTTCTATTGTATAATGTGAAGTTATTGACAAATAAACTACCCATATAGGCTTGCATGGTAGAGAAAACATCAGAAATATTGATGCCCAGCTTCTCGCATTTTTCCCTATCCACATTAAGCTGATAACTTGGTGTATGCGCCGAAAAATAGCTATAAGCCCCAGCCGTAGCGGGGGTAGCTTTTGCGGCCGCCACAAACTTTTTAACCACCTTTTCAAAAGTGTAGATATCATCTGTAGAGTTACCCTGTTCAATTTGCATGCTGAAGCCGGCAGCCTGGCCTATACCCCTGATGGGTGGCGGCTGCGCAACCACTACGTTGGCATTTTTGATACCCGCCTTTGCAATTTTTTGCTTAATCACGTTCATCAGCCCCGGCACCCTGGTATCCGGCGTTGTGCGATCGTCCCAGGGCGTAAGCATGCAAAACATAGAACCGTTGTTGGAATTGGCGCCACCGTTCAGGATGTTGAAACCCGAGATAGCTGTATAATGCAGGATACCTGGTGTTGAAGCCACAATTTTCATGAGCTTGTTCATCACATTAACCGATTGAATGGTTGACGAAGCTTCGGGCAGCTGGTAGGTTACATACAAACGACCACCATCTTCTGCCGGCACAAAGCCCGATGGTTTTACCATGAACAGCAAATAGGTCCCCACACAAATACAAACCAGCAGAACAACGATATACCGTGCGCCTTTGATGCTGCGGTGTACCCCGTTGGTATATTTGAAGGTTATCTTTTCGAATACCTGATTAAAGCCCCTGAAAAAACGATCGAGCCAGTTTGATTTATCAGTTACAGGCTTGGTAGGCTTTAATAATAAAGTACAAAGCGCCGGGGTTAATGATAAAGCTATAAATGCCGAAAGGATAACCGAAATAGCAATGGTGATGGCAAATTGCTGGTATAAACGCCCTACTATCCCCGGAATAAAACCTACCGGCACAAATACCGATGCCAGAATAAGTGCTATCGCGATAACCGGCGCCGAAATCTCCTTCATGGCATGGTAGGTAGCCTCTTTGGGCGACATGTGCTGCTCATCGATGTAGTGCTGCACCGCCTCAACTACAATAATAGCATCATCTACCACTATACCTATCGCCAGCACAAAACCAAACATGGTTAAGGTGTTAACGGTAAAACCCAGGGGGATAAAAAAGATAAAAGTAGCCAATATGGATACCGGGATGGCCAATATAGGAATAAGCGTAGAGCGCCAGTTTTGGAGGAAGAGGAACACTACGATAGCTACTAAAATAAGTGCTTTAATTAAAGTACCTATCACCTCCTGCATCGATACCTTTATTATGGTTACCGATTCAAAAGGCACCACGTAATCAACATCTTTAGGGAACGATTTTTTTAATTTGGCCAGGGCCGCGTACACATTTTCGGCAGTTTGCAGGGCGTTACTTCCCGGCGATTGATAGATCTGGATGGTGGATGCCCTGTTGCCATCCACAAAGGCATTACTGGAAAAAGTGAATTTACCCAGTTCAACCCTTGCCACATCTTTAAGGTGCACCAGCTGACTGGTGCCTGGGATGCTTTTCACAACTATGTTTTCATAGTCTTTTACCTTGTTGAGCATCCCATTCACCAAAATTCCGGTTTCATAGGTTTGTGAAGCATCCTGCGGAGGGGCGCCAACTGAACCCGCGGCAACATAAACGTTTTGGGCGTTTAAGGCAGCAGTTACATCGGCGGGTGTTAAACTATAGGATGCCATTTTATCGGGATTCATCCAGATCCTCATACTAAAATTATCTGTCCGCGCGCTTACATCGCCAACACCCGGAACACGCAGTATAGCATCCTGGATAAAAGTACTGGTGTAGTTATCCAAAAAGGTAATGTTATGGCTATGCTTTGGCGAATAAATAGCTACCAGCATCAACTGATCGGGGTTACTGGCCCGCACGGTTAGCCCCAATTTACTTACCACAGATGGCAGCAAGGGCGCGGCAATACCTACACGGTTTTGAACGTTGAGAGCAGCGATGTGTACGTTGGTGCCTATTTTAAAAGTTACCCTGATGCCCATGCTCCCGCTGTTGGTACTGGTGCTGGTCATGTACTCCATACCCGGTGTACCGTTTACCTGCTCCTCAATAGGTGTGGCTATATTTTGTTCCACGGTTTGGGCATCTGCACCGGTGTATGAGCCGTTTACCGATACGCTTGGCGGCGATATATTGGGGTACTGGTCAACCGCGAGGTTAACAAGGCAAATTACCCCAGCTATCATCAGCACCAGCGATATCACAATGGCAGTAACGGGCCGTTTTATAAATGTATTTGAAATCATCCTTAATTAGCTTTATGTAATGCACGGGATTTTTCAATCTCATATTCCAGTTCGGGATCGATGTTTTGAGCTTCCACCTTTTTAGCTTTCTCTGCCAGATCTTCTTTATGGGCCTGCAGGTATTCCAATTTCTCTTTACCGTATGAAAAGCGGGTGATCAGTACAAACAATACCGGCACAATGAAAATAGCCAGTGTTGATGCCGCTATCATACCACCTAATACAGTGAAACCTATAGTCCTGCGGGCTACCGCGCCTGCGCCTGTTGCCAGCACCAACGGCAGTACGCCCAGAACAAATGCAAGAGAGGTCATGATGATGGGCCTTAGACGGAGGCTTACCGCTTCAAGGGTTGATTTGATGAGCTCCTCGCCCATATCTACCCTTACTTTGGCAAACTCTACAATCAGGATGGCGTTTTTGGCCGCAAGCCCGATGAGCGTGATCAACCCGATTTGCGCGTACACGTTATTGGTTAAGCTTGGCACCAGTACCAATGCCAATATAGCTCCCATGGCCCCTATCGGTACAGCTAAAAGTACCGAGAATGGTACCGACCAGCTTTCATACAAGGCTGCCAAAAACAGGAATACAAAGGTGATGGAGAACAGGAAGATGTAAATTGTTGTTGAGCCTGCCTTGATCTCTTCATAGCTCAAGCCCGAAAACTCATAATCGTAGCCTTCAGGTAAAGTGCGCTTTGCCAATTCCTGCATGGCAGCAATGGCCTCACCACTGCTGTGCCCTTCGGCCGCCGCCCCGTCAACCTCGGCCGTGCGGAAAATATTAAAGTGTGAAATAAGCGGCGGCGCATCAACCGGTTTATAGCTCATCAGTGTACCCAGGGGCACCATCTCGCCGGCCTGGTTGCGCACATAGTATTTATCCATATTGGCAACCACTTTACGGAAAGCTGTATCTGCCTGTACCACTACGTGGAAGGTGCGGTTATAGGTGGTAAAATCGTTAATGTACAAGCTTCCCATGTAGGCTTGTATTGTTGTAAACACATCTGCCACGTTCACACCCAGCTTTTCACATTTTTCCCGATCAACCGTTAAACTATAATTGGGTGTATGCGAGGTATAAAAGGTGAAGGCTTTGGAGATCACCGGGTTTTTATTGGCCTCAGTCACAAATTTATCAACCACTTTTTGAAATTCCTGCAAATTATCTGTTGAGCTGCGCTGTTCTATCTGTAAGCTAAAACCCACAGTTGTACCAATACCCGGTAATGGCGAAGGTTGGATAACTTCTACATTGGCATCCCGTATCCCGGCGTCGGTAATCCGTTTTTGCAACTCGCCTATGATGCCCGGTACCTGTTCGGTTGTTTTACTGCGTTCATCCCAGGGGGCAAGCTGGCAATAAATGGTGCCGTTATTGGAGTTACTGGCGTTGGTTACCACGTTTAAGCCCGATAGCGCCGCGTAATGTGCCACGCCCGGTGTTGAGCCGATAACCTTCATCAGTTTCGACATCACCTCAACCGACCGCGCTGTGGAGGATGCAGGCGGTAATTGAAACGTAACATATAAATTGCCGTCATCCTCTGAAGGGATAAAGCCCGATGGTTTATGCTGGAACAAAAAGAACGTGGCTACGCAAATACACACCAGCAGGATCACGATAAAACGGGAGGCTTTGATGCTTTTTTTAACCCCCTCGGTATACCTGTCTGTTACCCGTTGAAACCAGCTGTTGAATTTGAAAAACAACTTGTTGATGCCCTTTGCATCCGCGTCAATATGCGATGGTTTTAATAACAGCGTACACAATGCCGGCGTTAATGATAAGGCAATAAACGCCGAAATTATTACCGAAATAGCTATAGTAATAGCAAACTGCTGGTATAAACGCCCGACAATGCCCGGAATAAAACCTACCGGGACAAACACTGCCGCCAGAATCAGCGCGATAGCGATTACCGGTGCAGATATATCTTTCATAGCCTGGTAGGTAGCTTCTTTGGCCGACATGCCTTCATGGTCAATGTAATGCTGCACTGCCTCCACCACAATAATGGCATCATCAACCACAATACCTATCGCCAGTACAAACCCAAACATGGTTAAGGTATTGATAGTAAAACCCAACGGTATAAAAAAGCAAAACGTACCAAAGATTGATACCGGGATAGCCAGTACAGGAATTAATGTAGACCGCCAGTTTTGCAGGAACAGGAATACCACCACGGCCACCAGGCCCAATGTTTTCAATAACGTCCCCACCACATCTTCCATAGAAACCTTAACAACTGTAACCGATTCAAACGGAACCCGGTATTGCACATCAGATGGAAAGTTTGTTTTTAATTTGGCAAGGGCAGCGTATACGCCATTGGCCGTTTCAAGCGCGTTGCTACCCGGTGCCTGGTAAATTTGAAGGTAGGATGCCTTATGCCCATCAACAAAGGAATTACTGGAGAAGGTGAATTTGCCCAATTCAACACGTGCAACATCTTTCAAATAAACCAGTTGCCCGGTAGCCGGGATGGTTTTTACAATCACCTTTTCAAATTCTGATACTTTGCTCAACCGCCCATTTACCAGGATACCCAGCTCATAGGTTTGGCTGGAAGCCTGGGGCGGAACACCTGCCGTACCCGCCGCCACCTGCACGTTTTGGGCATTAAGCGCGGCAATTACATCAGATGGGGTTAAACTGTAAGCGGCCATTTTATCCGGATTCATCCAGATGCGCATACTAAAATCATCCGTAAAGCGGTTAATGCTGCCTACGCCCGGCACACGCAATAGTGCGTCCTGTATAAATATATTGGTATAGTTATCTAAAAAGGTGATGTTGTGCGTGCCTTTAGGCGCGTAAATAGCCACCATCATGAGCATGCTTGGGTTTACAGCGCGTACGGTTAGCCCAAGCCTGCTTACTACGGCAGGCAACAACGGGGTAGCAATACTAACCCTGTTTTGAACATCAAGCGCGGCAACATCTATATCCGTACCCATTTTAAAGGTTA
Organism: Mucilaginibacter sp.; assembly: GCF_025362475.1. Classification (GTDB taxonomy): domain Bacteria; phylum Bacteroidota; class Bacteroidia; order Sphingobacteriales; family Sphingobacteriaceae; genus Mucilaginibacter. The sequence goes on along the minus strand of NZ_JANYGH010000005.1, from coordinate 156,801 downwards.
CGTTCATGCTCATTTGCCCGTTATTGGTATTGTTGCTTTGCATGTATTCCATGCCCGGCGTTCCGTTCACCTGCTCTTCAATGGGCGTGGCTACGGTTTGTTCAACCGTTTGCGCGTCGGCACCGGTAAACTGGCCGTTAACCTGTACAATAGGCGGCGTAATATCGGGGTACTGATCTATCGGCAACATGAGGATGCTCACGGTACCGGTAATGATCAATACAATAGATATCACGATGGCCGTTACAGGTCTTTTTATAAAAGTATTAGCGATCATAGGATGTCTTCGTCTAAAATTTTTTGTTTGTGTTTTAACGTTACCACTAACGGGCTTTACCACCGGCAGATGGCCCTACCTTATTGGCAGTGGTTATTTTTGAGCCATCGTGCAGCAACTGCACGCCGTCAACAATAACACGTTCACCATCGTCGATACCACTTTTGATGATCATGTTGGGGCCAATGGTTTCGCCAACCTGTACCTTTTTCTGAAATGCCACCAGTTTTTTGATCTTGTTTTTGGCAGAATCGGCGCCGGCTTTAGGGTTATTCACCAGGCTATCTTTGGCGGTGTACACAAAGTATTCGCCCATTTGCTCAACAACCGCTTTGCCCGGCACCACTATTTGCGGCCCCGGCTCCTGGTTGTGTACCCGTACTACGCAACTCATGCCTACCCTTAACATCCCTTTAGGATTAGGGAACACCAGCCTTATAGTGATCGCTCCCGTTTGTGAGTTTACTGCCCTATCAATAACCGCTATTTTACCGTTCACAGGGTATAGCGAGTTATCTGCCAGTAAAATGGTAAAAAGCGAATCGGTTGGCTCATGCTTGCTTTGCTGCATGCGTTCAAATTTGGGCAACTGCTTTTCGTTGATCACAAAATCAACAGCCATTGGGTCATTAGTTGATATGGTATTTAGCACGGTAGTTCCTGCTGTAACCACATTACCCAATTTTACCTGGCTGAAGCCAATAGTACCATCAAAGGGGGCGTATACCTCCGCGTAGTTTAAATTGGTCTTAGCGGTTTTCACAGCCTGATCTGCCGATTTTACCTGGCTTTTAGCATTATCAAGGGTGATGATGGCATGGTCATAAAGCTGCTTGGCCACAGCGTTATATTTATTCAGATACTCATAGCGGTCGGCATCCTGCTGGGCTTGCAAAAGGGTGCCTTCAGTAACTTTACGATTGGCTACAGCGGCATCATAACTGTCCTGGTAAATCCGCCTGTCAATTTCATATAACTTTTGCCCTTTTTTCACCTCGGTTCCCTCGGTAAAAAATATGCCTGTAATAGCTCCTTGTACTTGAGGTAGCAAGGTTACCTGGCTAAGGGCCGCCGTTGTAGATGGGTACTTATCATAATACAAAACCCGTTGTGCTTTCACCTTATACAGGTTTACGGGTACTTCGTTATTTTCGGGCGGTTGCTTTTTTTTGCAGGCGGCAAAAATTACGATACTTATAAAAATGGTATTTAAAAATACGCGCTTCATGGAGTTTGTTTTTAGTATTAATAGGTGATATCTCCCATCGCTTTCTCCAGGTCAATTTTGCTTGATAGCAGTTGGAAAAGCGAGTTAGTGTAATTGATTTCGGCCGTGATCAGGTTTGATTCCGCAGTGATCACGTTAAGATAAGCTACTATGCCCTGCTTGTATTGCAGGTTTACAACGAAGTAAACACGCCGGGCCATAGCCACATTTTTGCGTTGAACATTAAAACTGAACAGGTTACTTTTGTAACCGGCCAGCCCCGTGGTATATTCCTTATACAGTTGCGATTTTAGGTCGACCTCATCCCAATGGATCATTTGCTCCTGTAATTGCGATTTGTGTACATTATGCACCCGCGCAAAACCCGTAAATATGGGGATGCTAAGCGATACACCTACAATGGAGCTGGGGTACGATTTTGATAGCAGGTTTGAAAAATTGTTATTAGCATATTGCAAGCTGTAATTAAAAAACCCAGACACCGTTGGCAGGTAAGCATACTTGTAATAATTGGTAAGCTGTTGCTGCAAATCCTTCCGGGTTTCAACCTGGCGGTACTCAATGCGCTTTTCATATTGTAGTTGCCGGGTGGTATCAATTTGGATATCGGCCATCATTTGGGCGGTATCGATACTTACATTAAAATCTTTTTCAGGTTCGTAGCCCATTAGCTGCTTTAATGCCACGTATTGAGGGATGATATTTTCATTGGCCTGCTTTAACTGGGCTGCAGAATTATTGAGGGTAATAGTGGCCTGTAGGTAATCGGTTTCGTCAACAATACCACCTTTGTATTGGTGATAGGTATCGCGCAGGTTTTTGCCAAGCCGGGCGGTATCTTCCTTTAAAACATTGATTTGCTGCAGGGTTAGCAACACATTATAAAACGATTTGCTCACCGCCGAAACCAGGTATATTTTGATGCTGTCGGTAACTTGCTGCGCCTGTTTTACTAATAAGGGCGCACTTTTGGCCGCATACAAAAGACTGGGGCTTAAAATGGCCTGCGATACTGCCAGCTCCGGGATAAAAGTATTGGTGAAGCTGCTACGAACCGTATTAGTAGAGCCGTTACCCGTGGTTGAGCCGGTATTGGTAGAAATATTTGCATTAGACTGCTGTATATAGTGTACAACATTGCCATTGGCGTTAACCTGCGGCAACCAGGCTGCTAGATTGATGCTGTTGGTAGTGTGAGCAATATCTACATTGATCAGGGCTTTGTTTAAAGCCGGCTGATGTACCAAAGCGTAATCAATACATTGTTTGAGTGTTAAATACTCCCCGCCGTTTTTTCCTGCATCGGTAGCGTTAGGCATTATGGGGAAACCGACCGTACTGGTGTCGGGTACATTTTCAGGTACAGGAAATTGCTTCTTCTTATTATTTTGCGCGGCAGCGGTTAATGATAAAGAAAGTAAGCCTGCAAATAAAAACGGACTTAAGCCATAAATATTTATTGGTATGCGCGTCATGGCAAAACAGGTTGATGTTATGATAAATGACGTTTAACAGTCATTCTGATTAAAATTTTTAAGAAGAAAATGAAATTTGAGAGCCTCGAGAATCTAATGGCCGGTAAAAGGCAATGAGATCGACGCGACATTTACTGAAGCCGTTAAGTAACCGATCAGCAAATTCAAAAGACGAGTAAACTCAAATCCTGAGCGTGCGCAGGTTGAGATAAGAAGAGGGCGTATGGGAATATACCGCAGCCAAAGTGCCATCCGGCCTTTTTGCAGGGATCAAAGCTGCGCCCCCAATAAGCAGGAACGCGAAAAACAGGACCAGGATCTTGGTCGGGGTTGTTAAATCCTTTCTACTTTCAAAAGAATAAAAGCTTCTTTGAAACTGAACCCGCGGTAAGTTGCTATTACTGTTTTTATGAAGAAAATCTATTGCAGATGACGAGTGCGGGGCCCTCGCATCATTTTGTCGCGGGAGGTAAGCAATATGAACCAAACCAATAACCTGGTATATCACTAAAAGCGATAGTACTATATATTGCTGTATGGTTTGCTTATACCTTTTCACTTTAGTTGCGTGATTTAACTAATGCAAAAATAGTCCATCGCGCTAAAATGTTTTGTAATGATTTGGATACATTATTTGGGCCTCGTGTTGGTAACGATGTACATGTAGAAAGTACCGTAGGGTTCAAATCCTGAGGCGTTTTTGACAGGTAGTGAAATTTGAAATAACGTTTCCATAATTCCAGCTATGCAAACGTTATTCCAATCATTTCGTTACTTCGCCGTTGTTATTACAATATTCCTGTAATCAATCGGCCCATGATCTCCCTGGATCAATATCGGGCCGGGCTCGCCTTCCTGGCTGTTTATCGCCCCGCCGGTTATGCCGGGGATTACCTGATCACAGATTACAGTTTTTCCGTTAGCTATAATGGTTATCATTCTGCCAACCAATGTAATATCATAATATTGCCACTCACCCGGATTTTTCGCCATCATTTTATTTGGCGGCAGGAAACCATAGATTGAGCTGAACTGGTTATTGATAGGCTCAGGGTCGCCACTTTTTGTATCGATGATCTGTAATTCATACCGGCCCCTTAGGTAAACGCCGCTGTTGCTTCCCTGCGGGTACCTAAATTCAATATGTAATTTAAAATCAGTAAAATTTCTATCTGTTATCAGGTTAGCTCCCGAATGAGGGCTTCTCAAAATCCCACCCTCCGCAATCCATTGATTCTTGCCGTCGGTATGCCACCCCTTAACATCTTTTCCATTAAACAATTTCACTGGCGCACCCCAAACCGGGCTTTTAGACCTGATAAGTAGTGGCGCACGGACGCCAGTGAATTCATAGGTCACGCCATCTGTATAAACCATGGTGCCTTTGATTTTATCGCCGCTAACTTCAAATTGAAAATCCATGTTCCTGTTCCCTTCTTCCCATTGCGGAGGAATAGAAAAACTATATTTACCATCATTAGGCTTAACTTCTGAAATAGGGCGTGCGCTTCCAAAAGCATACACAAAACGCCCAATCAGCGTATGGGTACCTGATTTTTGCACCTCTAACCAGGAAGGTAAACTTTTACCAGCTTTGCTGATAGTGAGATCCCACCGGCCAATCACATCGGGGTCTTTCGTTGGTTCTGTTTCACGAGCTGATACCTTAATTACAGAAAAAACAAATAAGAACAGGACAATTTGAATCTGAAAAAAACGGCAAATTGCCTTGTTGCTGAACATTGATAAGTTTTTCATATTTTATTTTAACATTTTTTTGTTCCAAACTCTCATATACACTTGCGATGACAGATTGAAAGGTACTTTTTTTATTTTTCTTTATCTAAAAAATTATCTGATTAGTACTTTCTATGACCTATATCCCACTGACATTAAAAATTCACGTTAGGATTGCTGGTAAATCAGCAAACAGCTCGACACATATTTGTTCTGTTTAGGCTTGCGCCGTTTAGAAGTTTGGGCACTTTGCTTTGCCAGCCCGGCAAATGACCAGCACGACTGGTTTTAGTTTTTATCGGCGTGACCTATGAAGTACCCAATGATCAATACGATAAGGAGCAGCGCCCAGTAGATATATTGCCGTGTTTGCAGGGCATTGATCTTTTTCTGAAGATTGCTGATCTCCGTTTGGTTAGCCAGCTTTTCATTTTGCAGCCGAAGGTTCTGTTGCTGCAATTTGGCGAGTGTACCACCAACTTCAACCGGCTTTTGCTGCGCTAACTGGTAGCGCCGGGTAAAGCCACCTTCTTTGAGGAATTTTTCTCCCTTAGGCTTTAAAATGAGTTTCTCAGGAAGTTCATAATCCCCATGTTTGCCCGATTCCGCAATCAGCCCTTCCCTAGTCAACGCCTGTACCATGGCAAAGGCAGAGGCTTCATCCTGATCAAAAAGTGCCAGCAATTGCACACGCGTAAGGCTGTCTGGTATGCCAAAGGCCTCCAGCAGGGTATCCAGCATTTCGCATTCATATTCGTTCAGGTCTGTCATTACCGCTAATTTAGCAATATCTCCTTTACTACTAAATAGATTCAGGATCTATTTAGTAGTATTTCAAAGCCAGGTTTAACGCCAACCGGCAGTATTTTTGAAAATCAGTCTGTTTTATTATTTTCTAACCAAAGCCTCGCCTTCAAAAACTACCCCCGGCCATCCATGAGCCATAAACTGCCTGATATTTTGATGATCCGTTGCCTGGGGATGAGCCAATACCGCCCGGTAATGTTCTGCAAATAAGTAAAGGGTATCTGCTGCACTTAAGTGATGAAGTTGGGCGAAAGTGAAAACCTTTGCGCTGCCTTGATTTTGCGTGGCCTCATTATAAACATTACCATTATTAAATGCCGTAGGTTGATGTTGGTAGTAAGTGTCTATAAACCCAATAACTTCATTAAACATCATTGAATTTTCTTTCAGGGCTTTAATTACATTAAGCAGTTGTTCTTCCATTTAGCATTTTTTTTGTCGAAAATAAAATTAAAAAGCCAATTCTCCATAAACCTAATGTTTTCGATTTACCAGGAATTTCCAGAGTCCTTGAATATTAACAGTGATACTTTTGATCTTCATTACCCTGAAACCTTTTAACAAATCGCCAATGTGCTAAAAAGTTTCCTGGCCAATTTTAAATCAAAAAGCTTGTTGCCCGTAATAATTTTCTTCTTTAAGCCTGGGATACAGTAATTTTTCCTTAAATTGTTCAATACTAAAAACTAAAACACAGATTTCATTTTATATAAGCGGAGCAATAAATATACGATGTAACTAATGTGCCACTTTTTTTGCAAACGTGAGAAATAAACCAGATCCGTTGCACCACAGGAATGGCTCAGAATCCGCGTTAAACGTTCCGGGTATAAGGAATGGATCAAGACTTGTGACCCTCAATTGTGGTAGTAAACTCAAAAATGGAACAGTTACCGTCTCCCTGGTAAAGCGCCCCCAGACTTAAATCAGATCAGACGTTAATTGTACGAGATATTAAAGAAATAAGCTGTTTATCTATAAACCGGAAAACAACAGCCAATGCCATTTAATAACAACGTCATGAGAATAATTACTATTAAGCTTATTATGAAGCTAACAGGAATTTCTTTTTTACTGATTTTTGCTTTGCAACTTGCTTCAAATGCCCAGGTAAAAACCGACTCTGGTAATGTTTACCCGCTTTCATTACAACAGGCTATCAATATCTCAAAAAGTAATAATAATTTGGTTAAAGCCGCTCAAAGTGAAGAAAGCGCCAGTTATTCCGATCTGAAGGATGCGAAGAATAATGCGTTTCCATCCATTTTTGCCGGTGCTAATTATCAGCGTTATACAAGTCTTACTTTATATCACGGACTTAACCCCGCTAAATCTGTACCCAAATACCCAACCTCCAATGGAGCCGATGCAAGTTTATCCGCTAATTTTAATCTTTATGCTGGCGGCCGTCAAAAAGCCTACGAAGCTGAGCAAAGTGGCAAAAAAGACCTCGCGACTGTAAATACACAGGAACAAACCGGCAATGTTGGTTTGCAGGTGGTATCTCAATACCTTGATATGGTAAGGTTAAATGACCAGAAGAGATTTATCAAAGAACAGGTGGTTCGCGCCGAAACCCGTTTAAGAAATATCACAGCCTTATATAACAACCAAAAAGTAACCCGGAGTGACGTGTTGCGTGCCGAACTGAATTTATCGGCCGTAAAGCTCAACCTTGAACAAGCTGAAAATGATTTGGAAATAGCCAATCAAAAATTAAACGTATTGCTCAGTTTATCCGACTCTACTAAAGTAGTTCCCCTGGATTCGGCTGCTATGCCAAAGCCGGCTACCGAAAGCTTAATACCCATAGTATTGGGCGCCTCAAAAGATGCCTACGCCATACTCAAAGCCAATGAGAATATCAAAATTCAGGATGCCAGGATCAGGGAGGTAAAAAGTGGCTTTTTTCCTACCTTGTCATTATATTCTGCTTACGGCATCAATTATCCTAATAATATATTCTACCCTCCTGTTGACCAGGCTTACTCAATTGGTTTTGTAGGAGTGCGGGTTCAGTACAATATATCATCCACTTACCAAAACAAGTACAAAAAAGCCGCGAGCCGTATCAGGTTGCAAGAGCTGCAATATATTAAGCAGAACATCAACGATAACGTACGCCAGGAGGCCGCGAGCTTGCTCATAAAATACAAGGAAGCGCTTAACCGCATTATCGTAACCGAAAAATCAATAGAACAGGCAAGGGTTAATTATAAAATAGTAAGCGCCAAGTATTTTAATCAGCTGGCCTTACTTACCGACCTGCTTGATGCCGACAATTTATACGAAGAAACACGCTATAACCTGGTACAGGCACAAACCAACGCACAGTTTATTTATTACAGGCTATTATATACATCAGGAAACTTGTAAAAACTCACCAATCCCAACAAAATTATATGTCATGGAAACTTCAGCAAATAAAAAGCGTCATCCGGGAAATTTAATTTTATCCATACTGGCTTTATTAGTTGTGATTGCAGCCGTTGTATACTTTATCAATTATTTTTTAACTGGGAGCAGGTATCTCGAGACGAATGATGCCCAGGTAGAATCATACATCAATCCGGTATCTGCAAGAGTAGGCGGCTTTATTAAAAGCGTTCGCTTCAATGAACACCAGTTAGTTAAAGCAGGCGATACCCTGGTAGTATTGGACGCCAGGGAATACCGTCAGCGTGTAATAGAAGCCGAAGCCGCAGTAGATGATGCTCATGCGCAACTTGGTGTGCTAACCGCAAGCATAGCATCGGCACAAACAAGTACATTGGTGAATAAGGATCAGATAGCCGGCGCAATGGCTCGCCTTGTATTGCAGCAAAAAGATATTAAACGCTATAAAACCCTGATGAAAGAAGAAGCCATTACCGGCGCCGATCTGGAATCTGTTCAATCACGCTATGACGTTTCTTTAAGCGATTATAGTGCCACTCAAAACAACCTTAAAACCAGTTATGCTAAAATAACCGAATTACAATCGCGTAAATCCCTGCTGGCTGCAGACTTAAAAAGAAAGACAGCTGAGCTGGAGCTTGCACGTATAAATTTAGATTATACGATCATCACTGCTCCTTATGCTGGTCGTTTAGGGCGTAAAACTATATTGGAAGGCCAGCAGATACAGCCCGGACAGCCGCTGGTATCCATAGTAAATGAAAAAGATAAATGGGTTACAGCCAACTTTAAGGAAACACAAGTATACGGCATGTACGTAGGGCAGCCGGTTGAAATAAGGATTGATGCTATTGATGATAAAGTTTATAAAGGTGAAATTGAAGCCATCTCCGCATCAACGGGCGCAAAATTCTCCCTACTGCCTCCTGATAATGCTACTGGCAACTTTGTAAAAATTGTTCAGCGCGTGCCCGTAAAAATCAGATTTATAGATACCAATGTAACACCTATAAAAGCGGGTATGAACGTTTTAGTGTCTGTTAAAAAGAAAACAATATGAACACGCCAACCTATTTTAAGCCCTGGCTGGCCAACTGGAACCTTGGGGTTATCATCGTATTGTTTATTATACTGCTTTCAGGAGTGGTACAGTTTGCAGCACTCGGCCTTAGCCAAAATTATGTCATCGCTTACTTAGGAGCACAACCAGAAGATATCACTTTTGCCATACAATTAACTTATATAGGCATTATAGTAACGTTGCCTGTGCAATTCAGGTTTTTAAGGTTCTTTGAAATAAGAAATTATCTTACTATAAATATATTTATTGGTATCATACTCAGCATTGTTTGTATGTATACTACCAATATCCCCCTGTTTTTTATCATCAGGTTTTTACAAGGTGTCATGATCTGTATACTCTCGGGTAGTATATTGGTTTTAATCCCCAACTTTTTAAAACCAGAATATCGCCAGGCTGTAGGGCCAACCGTTTTTTATGGTACAGTGTTAAGCAGCAGTGTGCTAATTGGCATTGTGGCTGCCAATATATCACTCAATGCCGATTTTAAAATCATATATAATTACCTCATCATATTCCAGGTGTTTGTTTTAATTTTGATAAGAGTAGTATTGAACGCAAAATCCAATATTAAACCTTACCCTTTATATCAAATAGACTGGACAGGTGTGGTGTTTTTTATTACCGGTGCAGTAGCTTTTGCTTACACCATTATTTACGGGTCAAAGTACTATTGGTTTTCGGACCCTCGAATTAATCTTTCTGCTTTTATTACAGTAATAGCCTCCATAGCTTACCTTGTACGCGAATCGATAGTAAAAAGGCCACATGCCGATATCACTGTTTTTAAATATAGAAATTTTTGGATAGGGTTAATACTCCTTGCCATATACTATGGATCAAAAGAAACTATAAATATCATTTTTGGTTATACTGCTTCTGTATTGCAATGGAGTCCAATTGAAGTGGCCTTACTGGGTTTAAGTAATATTGCAGGCTTGATAATATTCATGGTAATTTCGGCAGTCATTCTGGTGCGTCACAAAAATACGGCTATGTATTTTTTAATGGCTGGTTTTGGCATGTTACTATTATACCAGTTATGGATGTACTTTATATTTACACCCGACTTATCATTTTTAGATCTGGTGTTGCCAATGTTTTTCCAGGGCGCAGCTTCAGGATTGTTATTTGTGCCTATTATGATATTTACATTGAGTTCAATACCTGTTACAGCCGGTGTAACCGGGCTTGCAGCTGCCGCTTTTACCCGTTTTGCTTCCTTACTTAATGCAGGTGCAGGTTTTTATAACATCCAGCTTTACTACAACCAGCTATATAAAGAAAGTTTTTTAAACCACTTAACGGGTGTTGACCTGCAGGTATCTGAAAGACTGGCAGCTTTCAAACAGCTATTCCTGTCAAAAGGATTTAGTGCCGATCAGGCGGCTGCAGCCGCTAATATATCATTAGCCAAAGCGTTAGCCATCCAAAGCCAGCTCTTAACCAACCGGGCCTCTTTCATGTTTATTGCGATAATAGTAGCAATAATACTGGTACTGGTAGTGCTGGTATTTATATATCAAACATATACTAAAAGGAACCAGATGAACCTTGCGGTTTAATATAAGGGGAGTGAGATAATACTATTATTTATTACAATTGACCAATCATTCTGATTGCAAGGATCAAGCTTTATGCGGCAAGATTAATGTCCCCTGAATTGCACGCTTAAATTCAAGCCTTCTCTTTAACAAGATAAACAGGCTGGAGTGACAATTCATGCGGAGCAGTGATATCAACGTTTCGTTTGAATCCATAGCTTTCGAAAAAATCCAAATAAGGATTATTTTCGTGTTCGCTCATCCAAATCACTTGCTGCATAGTTGATATCGAAAGGCATTTTTCAAATAGCGATTTACTAATTAAAGGGTCGTTATACTTAGCTAATACCCCAAAATCAGCTATTCTTACTAAAGTTTTGTTATCAAAAAAGTGCGGTCTTTCTCCTTTGGATGTTACCCTGGCATAGCCGGCAGGTTCATCATCTGCATAAACGATCAAGTACTGATTGGACATACTATTTAGTTCCACCATCAGTGCATCTTTATTAAAATTTACATCGATGTAATCCTCAAGTTCCTGATCAGGAATCTTTCCGGCAAACTGCTCTCTTGCGGTTGCCGCAGTCAGAAAAAACAAAGCATTAATGCCCTCTTCAGTTCCGATGGTGAATTTTGTTACGATTTTAGTTGCCATTTTAATTTTATTTAAATTTTTTTAACCCGTTAGGTAACGTAATATCTAACGCTACTAAACCGGTATTAATACACTTTTCAGATTTTTAGCCGTCAATCTTTTCGGCTTTTGTGCCTGAATACCATATAACTTCCCATGAATTACTTTCTGCCTGTTGTATCTTATTCTTCATTTAACAAACAAAGGCACCCAAGAGTAAAACATCGCTTAATCTGCGGTTGTTTCAATCATCTTTTCCCTTGTATTATTGATCATCTTTTCGATGGATTCACCGGCATTTGCCTGGAAAGCGCGACTAATAACTTCCATTTGCTGCGCGGTATGCAGTTTTCCGAAGCCCGTAGCAGTACTGCTGCTCTCTACCCTTGAAATAACATCCAGCGAGATATCGCTATTACGAAACTTGCGGCACATATATGGCCATGCCCCCATATTTTCCGGTTCTTCCTGCACCCAAATAAAATCCTGGGCTAACGCATATTTATCCTTAATCTTTTGAATTTGCTTAAATGGCGTAGGATATAGCTGTTCAATCCGTACGATAGCTACATCTGTACGTTTATCCTTTTGTTGTTTTTCAAGTAGATCGTAATAGATTTTTCCGGAACAAAAAAGCACCCTTTTAACATCGTTACTTGTTACATAGGCATCATCAATAAGTTCATGAAACTTACCTTGTGTAAAGTCAATAATGGGCGAAACACAACGGGGATGGCGTAACAAACTTTTTGGCGTAAAAACAATCAGCGGGATCCGAAAATCGCGGTGTACCTGCCTGCGCAATGCATGAAAGAAATTGGCGGGGGTGGTACAGTTCACTACCTGGATATTATTATCGGCACACAGGTCCATCATTCGCTCAATCCTTGCTGAAGAATGTTCCGGGCCCGCGCCCTCATAACCATGGGGCAGTAACATAACAAGTCCGTTACCGCGCTGCCATTTCGTTTCGGCGCTTGCTACATATTGGTCAACAATAACCTGGGCGGTGTTCAGAAAATCACCGTATTGTGCTTCCCACAAAACCAAGGCATTAGGATTAGCTAGGGCATAACCATATTCAAATCCGAGGACACCATATTCGGACAAAAGGGAATTATATATTTCAAATTTCGAGGTAGTACCCAATGAATTCAAAGGAACATATTCTTCGTCCGAATCTACCACGGTAGCTACAGCATGGCGCTGAGAAAATGTACCTCTTTTAACATCCTCGCCGCTCAATCGAACAGGGAAATTTTCTGTCAAGAGTGATCCGTAGGCAAGTAATTCCCCCATGGCCCAGTCTAATATCTTTGTGTCGTTCACCAGATGTTTCCTGTCGTCAAAAAGCTTTTCCACCTTTTTCATAAATTCTTTTCCCGCAGGCAGTGAGGTGATATCATTGCTAATTTTCAGGAGTTTATCTTCAGATATTGTGGTATCAACCGGTAGGTCAAAATCCGATGCCTTCGCTTTCCGCATTCCCTGCCATGCGCCAAGGAACATGGGTTTAGTAACCTTTATACTTTCTTCCGTTTTTGCTTCATCCAAATAACCCTGCAATTTGGCTTTTAGTGATTTATCAATTTCGGCGGCATATTCTGAGGATACGCTCCCTTCGGCAACGAGCTTCTCAACATAAATTTCCTTAGGGTTAAGATGAGCCTCTATTGCCTTATATAAAAGCGGCTGTGTAAACTTCGGCTCGTCAGATTCGTTATGCCCGTATTTGCGATAACTTACTATATCAATAAAAACATCCTCATGAAATGTCTGGCGATATTCCACGGCCATTTGTATTACATATGCCAGGGCCTCCGCATCGTCTCCGTTGACATGAAATACCGGAGACAAAACAATTTTGGCGAGATCTGTGCAATACGTACTTGAGCGGCCATCTTTATAATCGGTGGTAAAACCTACCTGGTTGTTAATAACGAGATGAATAGTTCCACCGGTACGGTACCCTTCCAGCTTTTCCATCTGCAGCACTTCATATACAACCCCTTGACCAGCCAGAGACGCATCGCCATGGAGTAATATGGGCGCTATCTTAGTGTAATCACCATCATATTTAAAATCTAATTTTGAACGGGTTAATCCCTCCACAACTCCATCCACAGCTTCCAGATGGGAAGGATTTGGGCAGAGACTCAGGTGCACATTCTTACCATTCAACGTGGTTACGTCATTGGAGTAGCCTAAATGATATTTAACATCGCCGCTCAGGTTATCGTCACTATCCTGCGTTTTACCCTGAAACTCGGCAAAGATTTCTTTATAAGGTTTTCCCATAATATTGGCGAGGACATTTAACCTTCCCCTGTGCCCCATGCCAATAATAAACTCTTCCAGCCCCAGATCCGCCCCTTTTTCAATCACGAGGTCCATCGCAGGAATCAATGACTCGGCCCCTTCGAGCGAGAAGCGTTTCTGCCCTAAAAATTTTGTCCCCAGAAATGTTTCAAAAACAACAGCTTCATTTAGTTTATTGAGTATCCTTTTCTTTTCATCTATGGAAAAACCCGGCGTATTCCTAACTTTTTCCATACGGTCTTCAAACCATTTCACCTTTATAGGATTCCCGATATACTTATACTCCGCTCCTATTGACCGGCAATAGGTTTGTTCCAAAAGTTCACGGATATCTTTAAGTTTCGCAGCCCCTAATCCAACTTCAGCCCCTGCCTGAAATACAGTTTCAAGATCCGCATTACTTAATCCGAATGTTTCAAGATCTTTTCCCGGATAATACTGCCTGCGCTCTCTTACGGGATTTGTTTTTGCAAATAAATGCCCCCGCACCCGATAGCCGTTTATCATGTTGAGCACATTAACCTCTTTTAAAAATTTCTCTGAGAGACCGCTGCTATTATTTACGGTTTGAGCTGTTGCCGGGACCTCTGAAATGGCACCAAACTCAAACCCTTCAAAAAATTTTTGCCAGCCAAATTCTACTGATTCCGCGTCTTGCTGATATGCTTCGTAGAGGGAATTTATATAGGCTGCGTTCCCGTTATTAACGTATGTTAAATGTTCCATGATTACGTACAATTAGAAATACTAATTTTTAGATATACAAAATATAGCGGCTTTAAAGTTCACACTTTACTTGAATCGCGAAAGTTTCGATAATTCAAGCCAAAGAGAAGTCGCAACTCTTTTAATGCAATTAGATTAGCAGGAAGAATGGTGCAGGTCGGTTTTGAGGTGATAATACTATATATCATCAATTTCACAACCTCATCGCGGATGATTTTGTTTAAGGAATTATCGCGAATTATAACCCTAACCAATGCCTAACACTTCGGTAGTGTATAACCGTATTTTTCCTGCCAGCTCTGCATCCTGCGCCAAATTTTTCCCGTAGGATGGTATCATATTTTTTAATTTCATTTGCCAGGCTTCGCTTTGCACCTGGGATGTAAAACAGCGTTCAATAAGATCAAGCATAATGGAAACCGAAGTTGAAGCACCGGGCGAAGCACCCAACAAAGCTGCGATACTCCCATCCCGGGACACGACGACTTCTGTACCAAATTCCAGAACACCACCGTGCGTGGGGTGCTTTTTAATTACCTGAACACGCTGGCCGGCAACTTCAAGCTTCCAATCTGTCAACTTTGCCTCCGGATAATAATTTTTTAGCGCCTGAAGGCGGTCATCGGGAGATTGTTTTACCTGATTGATGAGGTACCTTGTCAGTGGAATATTATCCAGGCCCGCCCTCACTAACGGGTATATATTATTCCATTTTATTGATTTAAATAAATCCAGGAACGAGCCTTTTTTGAGAAATTTAGTAGAGAATCCAGCGTATGGACCAAATAGCAATTTGCGTTGGCCGTTGATAAGCCTGCTATCCAAATGAGGCACCGACATCGGCGGAGAACCTACTTCAGCCTTACCATACACCTTCACTGTGTGTTGCTGAATTACTGAAGGATTATCACAAACCAACCACTCACCACTAACGGGAAATCCACCGAAGCCCTTACTTTCAGGAATGCCGGATTTTTGCAACAGCGGCAGAGAACCGCCTCCCGCACCGATGAAAACAAATTTACTTAGGAAAAGTTTATTAGCTCCGGTCTTTAAATCCTTAACGGTGATGAGCCAATTAGCATTACGGCGTTCAATTTCTGTAACCTCGCTATTCAAACTCAATTTAACGCCGTTTTGTTCCGTTAAAGATTCGATTAAATTATTGGTAAGGGCTCCGAAATTTATATCCGTTCCCAGATCCATCTTAGTAGCAGCAACTTTCTCATTATTATCACGGCCGCCCATAACAAGCGGTATCCATTCCTTTAAAAGAGCAGGATCTTCGCAATACTTCATTTTATTAAAAAAATGATGCCCGGTCAAGGCATCGTAGCGGGCCTTCAGGAAATTTACATTGTTTGAACCCCAAACAAAACTCATATGCGGCACTTTCCTGATAAATTCTTCGGGCGAATTTATTAATCCACTTTCTATCAGAAACGACCAGAATTGCTTTGAGATTTCAAATTGTTCGGCAATTTTGATTGCCTTTGTTATATCCACCGATCCGTCTGTTTGTTGGGGGGTATAGTTCAGTTCGCAAAACGCGGAATGTCCCGTGCCTGCATTATTCATGGCAACAGAGCTTTCTGCACCAACTTCATCCAGGCGTTCAATTATATCAATTGTAAGACCAGGCTGTAGATTTTTGAGCATCGTGCCCAAAGTAGCACTCATAATACCCGCGCCAATCAAAACGACGTCTGTCAGCGGGATCATAGATTTGGCATTTATCATAAAAATAATAGGTAGATGACGACTTGCTTCTACTTTGCACACCTGGAGAAAGATTCCCTTAAATTAGGTTTGCGTAACGCTTGTATCAAGCCAGTTAAAATATCAGTAATATACTCTAAACCAAATCAATACCCATCAACACAATCATCTTTAACTCCAGCTATCAGCCCGTTTCTACTTTTTTGTTTATACAAAGTTAAGTGCATATATTTCGCGGTAGCGTACCTAAAACGCCAAATATTTGATGATTCCAGCCAACCCTGGTTTCTTACTTTGAGATGATATTGTAAAGCCTTTAATCTAATTATCAATAGCCGCGGTCAGGCACCAAAACCACTATGTTAGCAAGCTGATCATCAATGGCGACACAGCAGGCTAATACCGGCCTTTTATAATTCCTTTCTTTATTGGTCATTTCAACTAAACAGGTTCCGCAGCTCCCCATACCACAACATAACCCAAAGCCGGGCACTTGTAATACATCTGAAATCAAGACCATCAGGCTGTAGTAGCCGTTCCGTTTGGTGCGGATGATGTGATCTTCACCTTGAAAATGAAGCGTAAAAATAATTGTCGATTCTTCTGTTATCATAGCTCCTCATGGAGGATTAGTTTTCAATATATTTGTGTTCTTCAGGGCATTTCAGCTAAATAAATACATTCTTAGCCTGGAACCCCATCCTCATTCAAAAAAGATAAAGGCACCATCTTTTTTCGCAATAAAGATAAACCATCCGGTATTTTTATGGTTGATACTTTTTATTTAGCCGACTTGTCTGCTTTCGAATAAACTTTGACTGGATTAGTAATTAGTTTATGTAAAGACCACATTAACTTTGCAGCGAATTTCCACAACGAATGTTTATATCAATCCAATGCAACCAACGTTAACTGATCTTATTGCCAAAGACCTAACGGTTATTTTTTGCGGGATTAATCCTGGCTTAAAATCCGCGTGGGACGGTCATCACTTTTCCGGGCGAAGCAATCGTTTTTGGAAGACTTTGCACCAGGCCGGTTTTACACCCAACGAAATTGAACCTGTAAATGACGCAACTATCCTCGATTTCGGTTATGGCCTCACAACTGCTGTGGAAAGAGCAACAGCCCGCGCTGACGAACTTTCAAGAGACGAGTTTGACAATTCCATCGAAGTATTCAAAACCAAAATGGCGCATTTCCAACCGAAATATATCGCGTTCCTGGGCAAACCAGCCTACATAGCCTTTTCCGGGAAAAAGCAAATTCAATGGGGCCATCAACCCGAAGATTTTTGTGGGGCGAAAGTTTGGGTACTACCTAACCCGAGTGGCTTAAACCGGGGATTTACCCTTAATGACCTTATTATTCATTACTGGGAATTATACCTGGCTATTCAATAAAAGCGAGCTGCATTTTATTGATATAGAATTGGAAAACTCCCTATTTTCAATTACAAAAGAATTGCGCGATTTAATGGATATTTTTTGCGCTTACACTTTTAATAAAGTATTTTTAACTATTTAGAAAATCGGGTAGCCCAAATAAATTCCGGTAGCGATATTTCTGGTATTTGACTGCCTGTATGAGGTTCCTAATACCACATAATCGTGTGAAACGATTTTTTTAATATTGACTAACTGGAAGGAATGAGTAATAAACTGCACTATGAAAGTCATATCCGTAAACGTAGGCCAGCCACGAGAGATTGCGTGGCGGGGCCAAATGGTCAGAACGTCTGTATATAAAACGCCTGTTGCCGGACGTGTTCGTGTAAGAAAACTCAATTTTGACGGGGACGCTCAGGCAGACCTCATAGGACATGGCGGCGAGCATCGCGCCGTTATGGTTTATCAGGCTGAATCATATCTGTACTGGAGCGACACCCTTCAACGTAAAGACTTTGTTTATGGTCAATTTGGCGAAAACCTTACCGTAGTAGGTATGGCCGATAATGAGGTTTGCATTGGTGACCGTTTTAAGATCGGTTCAGCAATTTTCGAGGTCACTCAGCCCCGTGTTACCTGTTGGCGGGTGGGCATAAGTACCGGCGTTCCGGAAATGCCTGCTTTGCTTGTTAAACACAAACGGCCGGGGTTCTATTTCCGGGTGATCCAGGAAGGAGAAGTTGGTGCGGGGGATGTGATAGAAAAGATTGCAGATGGGGATGAGAAAATGAGCGTCGCTGAAATTGACGGGTTGCTTTATTTAAAGGACCATCCGGAAGATAAACTGCAAAGGGCTTTAAGAATTCCTGCGCTTAGCCAGGCCTGGAATGGATCTTTCAGGGATTTGCTGGACGCTACTTCGAAAGGTTCGGTTAAAGGAAATGCCGGATTGAGCGGGCAAGCCGTTGAACCGCTCGCCTGGACAGGTTTCCGGCCTTTCGTTGTACAGCGTACGCGCATGGAATGTGAAGGAGTGCGCTCCTTTGAGTTGAGTGCAGAAGACGGCTCCCCAACGCCTGCTTTTTTACCAGGACAGCACATCGCAGTTCGGGTACATCCTACAAAAGACGGCATTCCGATGATACGTATGTATTCTCTTTGCGGACCGCAGGACGCGCCCAGTTTACGCATTGCTGTAAAGCGGGAAGTTAACGGCGCGGGCGGCATTTATATGCATGAAAAGGTGCACGACGGTGATATTTTGGAAATCAGTGCACCACGCGGAACCTTTACTTTGTCTGAAGGTAAGGAGCCTTTAGTGCTCCTGAGCGCTGGAGTAGGTGTCACACCATTATTAAGTATCCTGCACCAGGTCGCCCATCGGGATTCAACTCGGGAACTTTGGTGGATCCATTCCTGCCGGAATGGAGATTATGAAGCGTTCGGCGAAGAAGTAAGGTCCCTTGGATTGCAGTTAACCGCATTTCACCGCGTGGTAGTATACAGTTCTCCTAATGATGGCGAAGCTTGCGGGATTGACTACGACATCAAAGGTCATCTTGATTTGCAGCAATTACAAGCGATGCAACTTCCAGTTGAAAGTGAGTGTTACTTGTGCGGGCCGCCAACATATCTCCATAATATCACCGCCGCATTGAAAGACATCGGAATAGTTGACAAAAAAATTAAATTCGAGCTATTTGGAAGTTCCTCAGAACCTGTGGGCGGAGGTGGAAAACTCCCTCACCCACCGTCAGATAACACCGGGCAAGGCCCGCTCGTTACCTTTAGTAAAAGCAAAATATCTTTTCGGTGGCATCCCCGCTTCGGCAGTTTACTGGAAGCGGCAGAGGCTTGTGACATTCCTGTGCAGTGGTCATGCCGCATGGGCGTCTGTCATCGTTGTGAGACGGGTATTATCGATGGAGGGGTTACTTATTCGCCAGATCCTCTTGACCCTCCGGCAGATGGAAACGTGCTGATTTGTTGCTCCGTTCCAACAAGCCCCGTCGACCTTGACTTGTAATTAAAAAACAGGAAGAGAAATTTCAAGTTGAGATATTAATTTTGAACTAAACCAGGGAACTCGTCACTGCAAGATGATCTGAGGGACGGGTTTTGGTAACCTGGTAGAATGTGTTACTAAAGGATGATAAACTTTGGTAGCCGCATAAAAAGGCTACATCAGCTAATGAGTGTTCATTTGCAACAATAAGCTGGAACGCCTTCGCCATTCTTAGTAGTTTCAAATATTGTAGAAAAGAAACATTCAGGGTTGATTGAAAGAATCTGGACAAGGTTCTTTCACTAATTCCAAACCTTATGCTTATGCTTTTCAAAGTATGGCTTTCAGAAAGATTATCTTCCATATATGCCATTATTTTCAACATTCGTTCATTTTCTGTAAACGGTAAAGCAACCGAAAGAATTTGATTACTCACCTGCGGCAGGATGTTTTTTATGCTTTGTAAAAATGGAAATCGTTCATCACCTGGCAAGATATGTTCATTCCATTGTTCAGTGAATTTGATCATTTGAAAAAGAAGATCACTTATAGGATAGATCCCCACTTTGGTATAAAATTCATTTTGCGAGTCGCCGTTGGTATGAAAAAACAATGTTCTGCATTTAGTTGCCGAATGGCCTATCGTCATGGTATGTTCCACCCCGGCCGGGATCCAAAAATAATGCCGCGCAGGTATCACGAAAAGTTTATCCCGGAATCTTATATATCCCAGGCCTCCTTCTACATAAGTTAACTGATTTTTGGAATGTTTATGAAACGGAATATACTTTTCACATTTTTCATGCATCACAAATATTGAATCATGGCATAATTCAATTTCCTCAAGAGAAGCTACTAAACTCATTTTATTTATTTCATCTAATTTCCGAATTATCCCCTATTTACCCGTCATATAGCTGTAAAACAATTAAAGCAGCTGCTTATTTATTTCAATTCACTACCCGCATGCCCCCCTAATTACGCTTGTGGCTGGAATCATAAAAACTTTGACTATTTCTGAAATGAGATACCAAACTGGGTAGTCTAAATTTGTATTTAACGTTGAAAAGCAAAGAAGTGCTTAGATAAGATTAGGCCAATTCAGCGAAATTAAGGCATAAACAGACCGTTTCAAATGATAGTATACTCACAAAGTCAAAAAGCAGAACGTTTTAAGCAACTTTATGAAAGCGCTGTCATCTTTATTGTCCCGAAGTGCCGGAATATCGACCCGGAAAAAATTTTATCTCAGGAAGATTACCGGGCATTGGCAACAACCGGCGCCGAGCTTTCCTTTTCAAGACAACTGCACAGTGACCGAGTCTAAAAGGTGATGTGTTGACAATTGATAATGACGATATTATAAGACTTAAACGGGCGGTTAGTCTCAACAAATTCAATAATACCGATGATCAGCAAGCTGTCTCATTTACGCCGGCTTCTTGTGTTTTCACATCACCCAAATTCAGATAAAAATAAAACCAGGAATTTATGAATGCCCCCTATTTCTAATAGGGATTAAACTATAAACACGTACTCAAATAGTACAAGAATCATACAAAATGGAAACTGCACAACAAAAAGGAGTAACAGAAATATCAACAAGTGAAACAAAGCAAGTATCTGGATCAGTCGCTGTATTAGAAGCTTTGGTTGCCGAAGGTGTTGACGTTATTTTTGGTGTACCGGGAGGTGCAACAATTGCGATTTATGATGCGCTATTCGATTATAGCGAAAAACTTGAACACATTTTGGTTCGGCATGAGCAAGGTGCAATTCATGCCAGCCAGGGATATGCCCGCACATCAGGAAAAGTTGGAGTAGCCATTGCAACAAGTGGCCCCGGCGCAACAAACATGGTAACAGGTATTGCCGACGCCATGATTGATAGCACTCCGGTGGTTTGTATAACCGGGCAGGTTTACGCTCACCTTTTAGGCACCGATGCTTTTCAGGAGACAGATATCATCAATATGTCTACGCCGATAACCAAGTGGAATTACCAGATAACCGATGCTAAGGAAATTCCATCTGTTTTAGCTAAAGCCTTTTACATTGCGCGCAGCGGGCGCCCGGGCCCTGTGTTGATTGACATCACCAAAAATGCGCAGTTGCAAATGTTTGATTATAACGGCTACACTAAATGTAATCACATACGTAGTTACCGGCCAAAGCCAACCGTGCGCATTACATACGTTGAGCAAGCCGCCGAATTGATTAATAGCGCCAAAAGGCCAATGGTGCTATTAGGCCAGGGTGTAATTTTAGGCCAGGCTGAGGCAGAATTTAAACACTTCATTGAAAAGTCTGGTATTCCTTACGCGTGGACCGTTTTAGGCGCCGGTGCAATTCCATCCGATCATCCACTTAACGTGGGAATGCTGGGTATGCACGGCAACTATGCACCAAATATGTTAACCAACGAATGCGACGTGCTAATTGCCATTGGAATGCGCTTTGACGACAGGGTTACAGGCCGGTTAGACAAATATGCCAAACAGGCAAAAGTAGTTCACCTTGATATTGATCCATCTGAAATTGACAAGAATGTAAAATCAACTGTACCCGTTTGGGGCGATTGCAAGGAAACCTTGCCAATGCTGACTGCTTTAATTGAACAAAAGCAACATACTGAATGGCTGGCGAGGTTCCAGGCATACTACCAGGAAGAACTTAATGAAGTTATCTACCCCGAATTAAATCCTACCTCAGCCGAAATAACCATGGGTGAAGTTATACGGCACCTGAATGATCTTACTAAAGGCGAAGCGGTTATTGTAACAGACGTTGGTCAGAATCAAATGGTGGCCAGTCGTTATACTAAACTCAATAAAACCCGCAGTAACGTAACCAGCGGTGGTTTAGGCACAATGGGTTTTGCTTTGCCCGCCGCAATTGGGGCAAAATATGGTGCACCCGAAAGAACTGTAATAACAATCGCCGGGGATGGGGGCTTTCAAATGACGTTGCAGGAATTAGGCACCATTATGCAAAACAAGATAGATGTTAAAATCATCATTTTAAATAATCGCTTTTTAGGAATGATACGCCAGTGGCAGGAGTTATTTAACGATAGCAGGTATTCGTTTTCGGATCTTGAAAGTCCGGATTTTGTGACTTTAGCAGCCTCTTACCGAATTGCAGGAAAGCGTGTATCTGATCGTCAGGAATTACCAGAAGCCTTAAATGAGATGATAAATAGCAAGGGCTCATTTTTATTGGAAGTAATGGTAACAAAAGAAAACAATGTTTTTCCGATGGTAGCTCAGGGATGTAGTTTAAGTGAAATCAGGCTTAAATAATCACATGAAAAACGAAGAAACAAATAAGCAGGAATTCAATATCACTGTATACTCAGAAAACCACGTGGGATTGTTAACTCAGATAGCCACGATGTTTACGCGAAGGAAAATAAATATCGAAAGTCTGAATACATCTCCATCAGAGATTGCTGGTATTCATCGCTTTCATATATTAATTTCAGAAACGGAGGATGTTATCGGCAAACTTGTACGTCACCTGGAAAAACTGACAGAGGTCCTCAAGGTATACTATCACTCCAATGATGAAGTGATCTGGCAGGAAATGGCATTGTATAAAATGTCAACAAATATTATTAAAGAACATTTAAGCGTTGAACGGTTATTGCGGAGGTATGGAGCAAGAGTAGTGGTGATCCGAAAGGATTATACAGTATTCAGGTCACCGGACACAGAGAGGAAACCGATAATTTAATAACAATTTTAGAACCCTACGGCCTGATTGAGTTTGTACGGAGTGCCAGGGTAGCTATTATAAAAAGCAGTGATGGTTTTAATACCAAATTAAAACAGTTTGAAAAGTTAGATCCATTAACTGATATGGTACCTGAAGACTTTTTGAATGAAGTAACAACCGGTGAGATAATTGTTTAAAAAGTAATGATTGGAATGTATCTACCCTGTCATTGGGGTAGATCATTCAATCATGTAGCTTAAAGTTTTAATTTTCCGGGCATCCGCCGGGGAATAGCGTCCATTTTTATGAGCGCAGCAGAGGCTTATAAATCTTTTAAAGGCATCATCAGGCGTTTATTCCAATGGACAACCGTTTTGCCAATAGCAGGAATAACGAAGATGAGGACAGCGACAACCAGTGACACAATTGCAAAGATCATAAACAATGCCCGGTTTGTTAGCAATTGGCTTTGCTGCGTGAGGTTTTGCCATACAGCGCCATTCGCCAAACTTGATGCCTGTTCAGATGTGAATCCCTTTGAAGCGTATACAGACCGGTAGGTAGTTAAACGTACAATCAGATTTTGGTTATCCGATGTCAGGTAACCAAGAAATCCCTCTTTAAAATATTGATTAAAATACAATTGCAAATTATAAAACCCGGCGAATGAATTTGCAGTGGCAGTAAAACGTGTACAAGCCGCTATTACCAGGCCTGTAGTTCCGGTATATGCGGGCGCTGATGAAAGTACAAATATCATAATAGGAACAAACAAAAGGCCTGAAGCAGCACCCTGTACAAATACCGGCAACAACAAATCTGTGAAAGATAAATCAGGTGTTAATAAAAAGCTCATCCAGAAATTGAATGCGCCCATCAACACAAATCCTGTTACCAAAAGCACTTTAATAGTAACCTTTTTGGCAAGCATCAGCCGGATAGAAAAAACCAATAAACCCACCATCCCCACTATGTTACAGAGGCCCAAAGTAATAACCTGAAGCGCACTCCACTTAAGCACCCCGCCTGCATAGCCATAGATCAGGTTCACACTGTCTTTACAGCCATAATAAATAGCAAGCAAACAAACGCCCATCACAAAATTTCGTATTTTAAATACACTAAGATGCACCACCGGCCGTTTAACGATGCTTTGTCTGTACAAAAACAACGATGCCCCAATCACCGTGGCTGTAGCACTATACCGTATACGCGGATCGGCAAACCAATAATATTTAGAGCCATAAATGATGGTGTAAGCCAGCGCAAGAGCGCTGAAAGCGAATATGACCATTCCACTCCAATCAATCTGATACAGGGGATAGCGCTTATGCACCGTCTTCCGCTTTAACATCAGCAAGGTAATGGTCAGTGTCAACAGCTGGAACACGATCAGATAATAATATGTTATCTTCCAATCTGCTGACTCTACAACCACGCTGGCAAGCAAACCAATCAATACAGTATTACTAAGCAGCGTTCCATAAAATACAGCGGGAGCTATAGTTTGCACCCGCTCTGCAGGCAAACGCGAAAACACCAGCAACAACCCAAATACAATGACATTGCCTGTTACAATCCCTTGCAGAAACCTGATAACAAGAAATAAATTAATATCCTGGCAGTGCAAACAGGCGAAATTCAGCATTATGGCCACCATCATGCTGCCCAATAAATAGCTTCGGGTTTGAAAGTATTTGAAAAAACGAAATTGCACCGGTAAAACAGTGATAATACCTGCATATGTTGACAATACAGCAAACCCAATATCCTCGGGCTGTGCACCAAGATACGCAACCATATAATTCTGCGTGAGCACGAACATACCCAACTGCACCAGGCCCGACAGTAAAATCATGAATAACGCAATACGTACTCCCCAATGCCAGCCTGTTATCCAATCTTTAAAATATACCGATTTCATGATTACGATTTCTTTTTAACGGCCACAGTCACATTCATACCGGCAATCACATTACTAGCCTGTTCATCTGCAAACTCAATTTTTACAGGCACCCTCTGGATGATCTTAACAAAGTTTCCGGTAGAATTATCTGGCGGCAAAAGCGAGAAACGAGAGCCGGTAGAACCTGCAATAGCCATGATCCTGCCTTTAAATACTTTGCCGTCTATAGCATCTACCCGTATCTCTACAGGCTGCCCCACGTACATGCCAGCCACCTGTGTTTCCTTATAGTTCGCGTTGATCCATTTTTCTTTTTCATTGATAATGCTTACCAATGGCTGTCCGGGCTGGATCTGCTGGCCTTCTAAAATATTTTTGCGGCCCAACCTGCCTGAGTAAGGCGCGCGGATAATGGTATAAGATAAGTTAAGCCTCGCCAGCTCCAGTGCAGCCTGTTTACGCTTGATATCTGCCTGCAACAGGGCGAAATGAGTTTTAAGCTCCGCGATGCGTGCCTCGTTAGTTCTCAAGCCATTTTTTGCAGCACTATAGTCGCTTTCTGCTACATCATAGTGTGCTTTCACCTGTTCCAAATCGGCACCGGTAGCGGCTTCTTCTTTCACCAGGTTGGTGTACCGCCTGATATCCTGCTGCTGTTGCACAAATCTGGCCTCCGCACCCTTGATCTGATCCTGGTTAACGCTCGTACCTGTTTCTGCAGAGTGGATACCCGCTGTAAGTACCGTTAGTTGAGCACGAGCGTCCTCTATAGTCGCTTCCGCAGCCTCCAGCTGGGCTCTATACTCTCGCTCGTCAAGCATAACCAGCGTATCGCCCTGTTTAACCAGCTGATGCTCGTTAAAGCGTACACGTTGGATATAGCCCCCTGCTCTCGCGGAGACCGGATTGATATATGATTCAACCTGGGCATCATTGGTTTCTTCGTAATGCTCGCTATATTTCCAGTATTGAAAAAAATATACGAGCCCTGTAAGGATCAAAATCACCGCGATAATCGTGATGACAATATTCCCGGGATGTGTTTTATGATTCTCTTTTTTCATTTTTTTTATTGTTCGTTTATAAGTTACCGCTGGTATAAAGAATATGATAATAAATAGCCAGTGCATCAGTTTGCGCTTTAACCAAACTAAACCTCGACTCCTGGTACAGGTTATCCGCGTCCAGCAGATCTGTTAACAAGGAAAGCTGATTTAAATATTTGGTATTTACGATACGGTAGTTTACCTCAGCCTGTTGCACGGAGTGCTCATTAACCGAAATCCGGCTAAGCGCTTCTGCATACTTGATATAATAGGATTTGATATCCGTACGAACCTCATCACTATAAGCCTCCTGCTGTACTTCAAGTTCTTTCACCCGCAGTTTACCCGCGGCCACCTTACTTTTATTGTGGTATAGCGATGAGATGCTGTACTGCGCTTTCAGCCCCACAAAACCAACTGCATAGGCCTGATTAACAGGCGGAAACACCAGATAATTTGGGTAATTCAGTCCATAGGCGGTATAAAAGCTCAAATTGGGTTTATTACTACTTTGAACTCCCCTAAGCCTGGCCCGCTGCACTTCAACGTTTTCAGCGGTTTTTTGTACACTATAGGAAGAAACTCCAGCAGCCTCGATAAGCGGCAGCAGTGAACTGCTCTCCGGCTTTGGCATCCCGGCAGAATCAACAGGAGATATCCGCACGGAATCAGGAACATCCATCAAAACGTCTAATTTCTGATTGGCGATACTAATATCATTTTCATTTTGCTGCAAAGAAAGTTCAACGTTTGCCAATGTAACCTCTGCCCGCAGGACATCGCTTTTGGTAACTTTTTGATTTTTGTAAAGCGAGTTAATGTTATTCAGCCGGGTTTGCGCTCTTTTAAGCTGGTCCAGGATAAACTTCTGAAGATCATTAAGCTTAACCAGATCAAGGTATTGGTTAGCAGTTTGTAAAGCAATATTTCCGGATTGATCCCGGGTGTTCAGCTTCGCCAGCTTAAAATGCGAAGTACTTTCCTTTTGCAATGCCCGCTGCCTGCCGCCGCTATAAATATTAAATGAGGCATCAACACCTATTGCCGCAGCGTTTTGTGTTGGTGGCAACGGTATTGTAGTGGAATGGCTAAGTCCTTGTGAAAACAACGTGAGTTGAGAAAAACGCTGATACGAGGTACCAACGTTAATCGTCGGCAATGCGGCGTTGTAAGCATCTTTACGGTCTTCGCCAGCAGCATTTTCTCCGATATTGGCTGCCTGCACCCACTTGTTCTGATTCTTGGCAAATTGTACCGCCTCAGCGAGGGTAAGTTTATAGTTATTTCCAGCCCGCTCCTGCGCGCTTACAAATGTTATATCCAACATTAAAATAGCTATTAATAAAACAGTAGCTGACAAATACAGCTTTCTGCGGTAGTAGGCATTATTATACATGATTTTTTCTTTCAAATTGATGATGATCTTCGAGGGTTAGCATCGACATAACGTAGTCCACTATTCGACGGGCGAAATCATCCTGTGGTGTTTTATTCAAATGGATGCGCAAGGTCAGATAATCAGTGAACACCGATCGTACCAAAGCGAGTATATTCAGCACAAACACCTCTTCGTCTATTTTTTTAAAGTATCCTTTAGATACACCGCTTCCAATGATTTTCAGCAGGAAATTATATACACGGTTTCTTACTTCTGTTAACCGGGCGATAATAAGCGGATGCTGCTCGGCAATTAGTTCATTGCATAGCAGTCGATGAAAACTCTGGTTAGAAGATACGCGCTTGATATAGGCCGCGATATACGCTTTTAACTTTTCCGCCGGATCAAGATCAAGCCTTTCAAACTGGTTGATTTCTTCAGCGATCTCGTCCAGTCTCAACTTAAAAATATCGAGGTAAAGTGCTTCCTTTGAACCAAAATAATAACTGATCATGGCCGAATTCACTCCCGATCTTTCGCCAATAAGCCTGATGCTGGCGCCAGCGAAACTATACTGAGCAAACACTTCTTCAGCGATCATCAGTATCGTCTCTTTGCGATCATGCAAGCCATAATTTGTTGCGTTTGTCATTTGTCAAACCCTATTAAAATTTTTGATAGGACAAATTTCCGGCTAAACGGCAGCGAAAAGTAGGCGAAACTACGTCAATGTTCGTCGAAATGGCTTAGATAAGCTTAAGTGAAGAGATAAAATCAATCGAATTTTTTTCGGTATTCCACCGGTGATATCCCGGTACCTGCCCGGAAGAATTTGCCAAAAACAGACTGGTCTGAGAAATTAAGCATCCCGCTGACCTGCGATACGGTGAGTGCCTTGTTTTGCAGCAAAACTTTGGCCTCAAGAATGATGGCATCATCGATCCATTTTCCGGCAGACCTACCCGTTTTCTTTTTGATGGCCGCCGAAAGAGACTTGGGCGTGACATGAAGCTGACCGGCATAAAAATCGAGCCTGCGCTCGCGCATATAATTACGAATCACCAATTGCTTAAATTTTGTGAGCAAAGGGTGTCCCTTTAGCAAGCTTGTCGGACCAGAGATATGCTGCCGGTGATATGCATCAATTTCGTAAACCAGGGCGAAAATGTAGCTTCGAATAATCTCGGCCTCATGATAATTTGCAGTGGCTTGCGTCAGCTGGATGAGCTCAAATATCTTGCTGAATTTAATAGCGTTAGTTTCTTTCAGCGGTAAAACATGAAGATCACTATTTTCAAAAAAATCATACCTGGTGAGAAAAAAAAGGTCCGCGTGTCGTTCCAGTAAAAATGTGTCCTTAAAAAATATCACATCCATTTTTAGGAGGTCGCTGCTTTTAGTGAAATACCTGATAACCGAAGGCCCCAAGGTAATAATTGACGGCGCTTCAACATCCCATGATACCAAGCCTGTATTTAATTTTACGCCGCCCTCTTTTATATGAACGATAGCATAACTTTCCGCCCGATATGGTTCTTCCTGATACGGAGTTTCACCAGATCTCACGAAAAGATAATCCTTGTTATTATCGGGTACAGAGAAGAGTCGACTGTGTCTTGAAAGCGAAAAGGTTTTCATGCCATTCATCAACGTAAAGTTACAATATAGAGCCTGTTTTTAGCTCTCAACAGCATTTTATATACTAATTGCAAAGGAAATGATCTATAAGGCAGATGCTTCTATAAAACCGGTAGATTTTTAATTATCTTTACTTATAAACCTTTCCTGACCAAAATTAAGATTACGTTTTAACTCATTGGATAGTCATGAAAATCAAAAAAAAACTATTGTTGGGGTTTAGCCTATTGTTTATTGTAGTGCTCATTTTTGGCATTGTTTCTATATACTACATCAAAGTAATATCTGAAACCTCCAGTATTACCTTGAAAAATAATTATGCAACGTTAAAATTTACCCGCGAAATGCGCTCCGTTTTAGATGAAAATGATTTGCCGCTAAACTCAGTGGCAATTAACACATTTGATAATGCGCTTAAAAAACAGGAAAATAATATCACAGAACCAGGCGAAAGCATAGCAACAAGTAATTTGCGCAAAGCCTTCCGTTTGCTAACAGGTTCTTCTTCAAATTTAAATCAAACACAGCAGGCGGAACGGGATGCACGCCTGCAATTGAAAAATATCGAAGGCTTAAATATGCATGCCATTGAGCTTAAAAATAATTACACGCATTCAACTGTCGATAGGTCAACCTTTTTTCTTGGTGGCATGGTATTTATCACCTTTTTAATCCTTTTTGTTTTAATTGTCAATTTCCCGGGCTTTATATTGAATCCGCTCCAGGAACTGGCGAATGCCTTTCATCAGATCAGTCAAAAAAATTACAATGCCAGGCTGCACTTCCAAACAAGCGATGAGTTTATCCAACTTGCCGACGAGTTTAATATCATGGCAACCAAACTCGACGAAGAACAAAATGCCGATCTTACCAAAATAATTGCGGCAGAATTGCGGATAAAAATGCTGATAGAAGAAATGCCGGACGCTGTAATCGGCCTCAACGAAAAACAGGAAATTCTATTTATAAATGAGGAGGCCAGGAGAATCTTTAACATGGGCAAAAAGCCCGTTACAGGCCAATCTGTTGCCGAGTTATCAAAAAGCAACAAACTGTTAAAAATGATACTGGACAGTAAGGGCACGGAAAATTCTTTAAATGCCGACCAACCAGGCAACGATTTGTATTTCCAACAAAAAACGCTTGAAGTTGTAGTACCTAATTTAAAACCAAATCATGATGTGCTGGATGTTGCCGGTTACTCGGCCGGAACAATCCAGGTTTTTAAAAAAGTAGAAGTTTAAGCGATAAATCCCCTCAATAGATAATGATAGCTTAATCACCCTTTTAAGCTATTAATTACTAACACGCAAAATCCAATGTCCTTCTGCCTGAGCTCTCATGCTCATATGTATTTGTTATCAACGAATACACTTCATAATGCACTTTCCAAATCCAAACTTCACTTAAAGTTAAATTTTATTTTTCTTTAAAAGCAACCTACTACACCTTTTTAGAGTAGTTACTGATACATCAAAAACTCCTAAATTAAAAAATATGAAAAATCAGAAACTAAGCTATTTTTTTATAGCTGCATCAATGAGTATTATTCTATTGAGCATCTCTTGCAAAAAAAGCTCACATAAGATTGATCCAACACCTGTTTTAACCGGTGTTAAGCTTACCGACAATACCACGTTTGGTAAGATACTTACCGATAATAATGGCTTTTCGTTGTACTTTTTCTCAAAAGATGTAAGTGGCACATCAAATTGCGCGGGAGGCTGCGCGACTACATGGCCTGTGTTTTACAAAGAAAACTTAACTATTGGTACAGGTTTAACCACATCGGACTTTGGGACGATAGACAGGGCTGACGGCAGCAAACAGAGCACTTATAAGGGCTGGCCATTATATTATTATATGAATGATACTAAAGCAGGCGATACAAACGGCGATAAGGTTGCCAACCTATGGGCAATTGCCAAAGCTGATTATTCCATTATGTTTGGTAACGCGCAGCTAATTGGTTTAGATAAAGTGCAATATACCGACCAGGGTGTGGCAGGAACTGCAGTATCACAATACATTACAGATGGCAACGGCCTCACATTATACATGTTCAGTAAAGATGCGGCCAATAAAAATAACTTTACCAAACCCGATTTTAGCAATGATGTGGCCTGGCCCATTTACACAGTAAGCGCGGTGGCCAGCATTCCATCCGTGTTTGATAAAAGCCAGTTCACTACCATTGATGTTTTTGGCAGAACACAACTTGTTTATAAAGGCCATCCATTGTATCATTTTGGGCAGGATGCAGCAACTCGTGGCAACACAAACGGCATCAGCTACCCAACGCCAGGTGCCGCTATCTGGAAGATAACCAACAGTACTACCGTTGCTTTATAATAACAATTAACCATTTACAAAAGCGGATGGATTTTAATAGTCATCAAACACTCTTTGAAAAGCCGCCTAACAAGGTGGCTTTTTTGTTGTTGGTAATAACACTCCCGTTTAATAACAATCTTCCATTTAAAGTAATGTTAACAAACAGGATAGCAATGGGAATAGAGAACAAGATCATTTGTCTCTTACTCACGTCAAACAAAGAAATTTCAAGATTATTAGTGGCATTTACTTTATCAAACTAAAAAAGCCATCAGCTTTAACTTATCGAAATAAAGCATCTTTAATTTAAATGATTTTATATTTACATTATTAAAATAAACAGTGATGAAACAAGAATTCATGTTATATATCCGCAATGCAGGTGATGCAAAAGCGGCGTTATCAGCAGATCAACATCTTGCGTTTATAAAAAAATGTGAAACTTATATCCAGTTACTAAAAGCAGAAAACAAATTAATAGCAGCCCAGCCAATTGTACGGGAAGGTTATATTATTTCAAAAAATGAAAATGCATGGACACAAATAGCGATAGACCCCAGTAAAGAAGTTCAGGTTGGTTATTATCATATTTTAGCAAGCGACATGGATGAAGCAATTGAAATAGCAAAGAATAATCCCGAGTTTGAGTACGTACCTTCGGCTACAATCGAAGTAAGGCCAATAAAATTAAAGGAAGAGCAAACTAACTTTGTTTATCCAAAATAAGCAGGCAGTAAAATATATTTAACCACAAAAAAGGATAATTATGTACTTACCAACTCTTCCATGTAGCCAATGTATTCACCTAATTGATAATATACATTTCCTTAGTTAGCTCCTTTTACAACTTTAACTCACCCCAACCCTGCCTGTAAGTCCGGCGAATGTATTGGTTGGCGGGTTCAAAATTGGTAACCTTCATATTTTCGCCATCCCAGGTTAAGCCGGTGTATCTGCCGCTAAATTTGTAGCCTTCCATATTGCCGTAAACAGGGTCGTTACGTTTTATTTTCTCGCGCAGGTTAAAAGTACGCAGCAACAGGTTCCCCATGAGCACAGTTTCCGTAAGCGGGCCCGCATAACCTACAAAAGGCGAATCTACTTCCATTTTGCCATAACCGGCTATACTGGCATCAACCCATTGCCACCAGTGGCCATCCATACCACCGGGTACCCTGGCGTATTTCTTAGGAACATGTACATCCTTATTTAAAGCAAGTGGTAAGAGGCGGGGATGGCTTCCACCCCAACCGCAGGAAACCTTGCCTTTGGTGCCGATGAAAAGCGTACAACCCTCAAAATCATTTTCGCCGGGGAAATCGCCCAGGGCTTCATTCATATTTAAAGCGGGGTCAAGTTCGGCAAGGCGTTCGGGCGTTATGCCGCCATCCATCCAGTGCAGATCAAGGTTATTACCGTTTTGTTGTTTAAATTTAAATTTGATAGAACTTGATACCGGCCCGCTTTCTGGGTAAATACCTTCTTTAAATATTCCCTGGTAAACGGTACTGGCACTGCCTGATACTTCGGTTGGGTAACCTAAACCCAACAGTTTAAACGGCGGCCCCATGATGTGGCAGCCCATATCGCCGAGTGCACCGGTACCAAACTCCCACCAGCCACGCCAGTTAAAGGGTACCAGGTTATCAATATAATTGGTTTGTTTGGCGGTACCTAGCCACAGGTCCCACTTCAGTTCTTTGGGTATTGGTGGTTTAGTCTTTGGCCAGGCTATACCCTGTGGCCACACTGGGCGATCCGTCCAACAGTATACTTTTTCAATATCACCTATCAAACCCGCTTCAAACCATTCGCGCATGGTGCGCATGCCATCGCACGATGCGCCCTGGTCTCCCATTTGGGTAACCACCTTGTATTTTTCTGATGCCTGGGTTAATATGCGGGCCTCGTAAATATCATGTGTTAAGGGCTTTTGCAGGTATAGGTGTTTTTTTAATTGCATGGCACTTAGGCCAACCAGCGCGTGGTTATGATCGGGGATGGCCACGGTAACGGCATCAAAGTTTTTGTGCTGCTTATCAAACAGTTCGCGCCAATCGTGATAAAAGGGTGCCTTTGGAAATTCCTTGCGGCGCGGGGCGGCCTGCCTGTCGTCAACATCGCACAAAAAGGCGATAACTGCGTTCTTTTTGGGGGCAGTTGCAAAATGATGAATATCGTTCTCGGCCTCGCCACCACAGCCAATGGCGGCAATATATAACTTATCGCTTGGTGCGGTGTAGCCTTTGCCACCCAGCACAAAACGAGGTACAATATAAAATCCTGCAGTAGCAATAGCTGCCTTTTTTATAAAATCGGCCCGGCTTATGCCATTGGTGGTGGTAGTTTCCTCTGCTTTTTCCATCATATTATTTGTGTAGTGGCTTTACAGATACCTCTTTAAAAAACACGACATCATCATTTCCATGATTTTGCAGGCCGATATAGCCTTCATTGGGGCGGATGCCGCGGAAAGGCTCAAAATCAAACTTGCGTTGTGGGGTTGGGTCGCCTTCTTTATAATCGGTAACTTTTTGGCCGTTTACAAAAACAATTGTGCGCGGGCCATCCAGCGTAATCTCCATGGTATTCCATTCCGGTCCAGGCTTACCGGGCTTGGCCAATGGTTTGGTTAACGAATACAAGGTACCGGTAATATGGTAATCATCCTCCTTGGATGTTTCGGGGTGATTATCAATCTGTACCTCGTAGCCATAAAATACCGGCATCCACTCCTCCCGCGGTTCCAGCGGAATACGGATGAACACACCGGCATTGCTGTTAAATTTTTGCATTTTGTAAACCACCCGGATGGTGCAATTGCTAAATTTCTCTTTAGTCCAGTATAATAAGCCCATCCCTCCGTGACTTCCGGTTACACCATCCTTCACGTACCGGCTGCCCTTCCCTACCTGTTTCCAACCGTTAAGATCTTTACCATTAAAAAGCTGCCGCCAGCCATCCTTGCTTTGTGCATAAGTATTGTTTGCAGCAATAAAAAAAAATAAAGTTATACCGCCCAACAGGCATTGTTGAAAGTGCTTTTTGTTCATGACAGACGAGAATATAAATGGTTTATAATTGGTTATACTAATGTATAACTATTTTTTTAAATGGAGTAAGAACGGCGTTAATTGATAAAATTAAGATTATTGCGGCAAGCAGCAGTTTGGGCGGCTAAATACGAAGCTTAAAAAGCTTCTATCACCTGAACGACACATGAAATAAAAAAGGCCGAAAAACTCTCGCAGTTTAATCGGCCCTACATCTACCTATGAAAAACAATCCTTTGAGAAGGATATTAAGTTAAATTCAAATGCTGTGCCAATTGTTAACTATAGCTTAAAACACACAAAATGGTACTTAATTTTTATTTTCGTTAATATTTTGTGGAAATATTTCCACCATTTGGAATCGCAAATCACCACAGTAATTGCAAAGCTGCAAATTGCCTGTTTTAAACCGTTTTCGTCGGCACATTTTGCCTTCTTGTCTATTCTATTTAACACATGGCTTAAATGCTATTACCTTAGCCCGTATGTTTAACCGTATAAAACCGGCGCTTATTATTGAAGTGTGTATCCACCTTTTGTTTTGGGCACTTATTATATATACTCCCATTATTTCCAGGCCAGATATGCGGGGTATGCCCCAGCATATGTTTTCGCCGGGGCGCATCATCACTTTTAACCTGGTATTGGCCGCGGAATTTTACCTCAATGCTTTTTTATTGATCCCTAAGGTGCTAACAAAAAATGCTTGGCTTTATTTTTTAGCGTTATTAACCTCCTTTGCTGTTTTTAATATACTGCTCTGGTATCTGAGGCCACATTTCCCAATGCCGGAGTTTAGAGGAATAGCCGGCCATATGCCTCCCCGCGGACCTAATTTGATCCTGTTCCCATTATTATCCATTACAGCGGGAAGTTTTGCCTACCATTACCTTGCCGATCAGTTTAAGGCAATGAACAAAAAGAAGGATATCGCCAATGCCTCACTCCTTTCCGAGCTGGCTTTTTTGCGTTCGCAGATCAGTCCGCACTTTATATTCAACGTAATTAACAGTGCGGTTGCCCTTTCGCGTTTAAATCCTTCGGCAGTTGAGCCTACGCTGATACAATTATCCAAATTATTGCGTTACATGCTGTATGTTACTGATGCCGAAATGGTAACGGTACAAAAAAAGGACGATTACCTGCGCAGTTACATCGAACTGCAGCAACTGCGCTTTGGCGATCAGGTGAAAATATATTACCATTCGGAAATAAAGACACCTGATAAAACCATTGAGCCTATGCTGTTGATTCCCTTTGTGGAGAATGCCTTTAAACATGGTACCGGCGATATTGACAAACCCGATATTGCGGTAACTCTTATAACTGATGAAAAAACCTACGGTTTAGCGTACAAAACGTTTACAATGCCACCGAAATACAAAAGGATAATGACAGCGGTATTGGCTTAACAAATGTTAAAAGGAGGCTTGAGCTGTTATACCCTGATAAACATAATTTATATATCAATAAAAACGAGCAAAACTACATTGTAATGCTGCAACTGGAACTTAAATGATGCGATGCCTGATTATTGATGATGAGCCGCTGGCGCTTGATTTGCTGGAAGATAGCTTAAAACATGTACATGCCATACAAATAGCGGGGCGATGCCGGAATGCGGGCGAGGCTATCCTTGCTATGCAAAAGGAGCATATCGACCTTATTTTCTGTGACATATACATGCCCGGAATTAACGGTTTACAGCTTATCAAGAGCCTTACCAACCGCCCGATGGTGATATTTGTAACCGCTTATGAAAAATTTGCTATTGAAGGTTTTGAGCTTGATGTAATTGATTACCTGGTGAAACCCGTACCGCTGGATAGATTTTTAAAGGCATGCCACAAAGCGATAGACCTGTTTGAGCTTCGCCGGAGTTATGTGCCGCAACCTGTAGTTAAAACCTATTTCTTTTTGCATGCCGATTATAACCTCATTAAGATATGTTTTGACCATGTGGAATATATTGAAGGGTTGAAGGATTATGTAAAGGTTCACTTTGCCAACCAGCAAAAGCCGGTACTATCGCGCATCAGTCTTAAAGCGGTTGAGCTGCAATTACCTGCCGAGCAGTTTTTCAGGGTTCATAAATCATACCTGGTAAACCTGCAGCATGTATCGCAGCTACGCAGGGCACGCATTAAACTCATCAATACCGAAGTACCCTTAAGCGATAGCTATAGAGACGTAATTAACCGGATGATTGGAAAAGTACAATAGTGAGTGGTTGATTAAGTGAATGGTTGGCCAGTTTAAGAAACTTAGTTGATTGTACGCAGTTAGTCAATTTGAGAAGTGAAACTACCATTCACTATTCACCACTCACTTAATCAACCACTCACTATTCACCACTCGCCCCACTACACATTAACCTCCCTTATCTACACAAGCTCTGCTAACGTCGCTTTTATTTTAGGGCATTAAAAATAGGGTGCATTTTCGGCTCAAAGAAAATGTACCCCCTAATGAAGAGATTTTCCTTATTGTTATTTACTATTATTGGTTTAGGCCATTCGGCCGTTCAGGCGCAGCAAACGCAGAAAAAGTTGAAAAACATCATTGTCAACCATTTTTTTGCGTGTCCGCTTGATCAGATGTTTGATACACTGGGCATGACTTACCAGGTACGTATTGTTTTTGACCGCGAACCGCTGAACGCGATGGATGTGGTTGAACACTTTTTTGAAGAACCTTTAAAAGATGTTATTGCCAAAGTATGTAAAGAAAACGATCTGAAATACTGGATCGAATCCTCGGGCACCATTTACATTCTGCAAAACACCGACGACCTCAGCCGTCTTAAAAAACTTAACCAGCTATCGTTACAGGCAGCCAACGCCAAAGTAAAACGTCGCCAGCGCGATGAGGATGATGAGCCAAAATTGGTGCCCAGGCACTTTATGGTAAGTGTTAACGGGCGTGTTATTGACCAGCTAACCGGCGAATCACTCCCCTCGGCCACCGTAAAGGTCCGCAATACCGATCTTAATACCATGACCAACGCCGAAGGTTATTTTACTTTTCTGCGGGTACCATCCGATACCTGTATCGTGGACGTATCGTATGCAGGCTACCAATCAGATTTTTTCAGGCTCAACAGCGAGAAAATCAATACCACGCTTATATGCGGCATGTATTCATCGCTCAACACCTTAAATGAGGTTAGCATCACCGGCAAAAAAAGCGGGGTAATGAACACCGATAGCCGGCAGGTAGGTGTGTTGCAGCTTTCGCCCGCCAATTTGGATAAACTGCCAACTATGGGTGATAAGGACATTCTGCGGGCCTTCCAGCTGATGCCTGGTGTAAGCGGCACCAATGAATCGTCGTCGGGAGCCTACGTGCGTGGTGGCACGCCTGATCAGAACCTGGTATTACTTGATGGCTTTACCATTTACCAGGTAGACCACCTGTACGGTTTCTTTAGCGCCTTTAATGCCAGCGCGGTAAAGGATGTGCAGTTATACAAAGGGGGCTTTACCTCCAAATACGGTGGCAGACTATCAAGCGTTACCGAAATTAATGGCAAAGAAGGAAACAGGAATGAAACCAACATGGGCGTAGACCTAAGTTTGCTGAGCGCGAGCGGTTTCCTGGAGGCTCCGCTATCAGATAAATCATCCTTACTATTGGCCATCAGGCGATCATACCAGGGACCATTTTATAACAAAATATTTAACCAGTTTAACCAAACTACTACTTTCCAGGGTGGCGGTGGAGGTGGCCGGAGTTTTGGAGGCAGATCTGGCGGCGGTTTTGCCAACCAGGTAACACCAAGTTCTTTTTTTTACGATGCTAATGCCAAATACACCTATAATATCAGCCAAAAAGATAAAGTATCTGTGAGCTATTACTCGGGCACTGATAAAACTGACAATAGCCGCGATCTGGGCCTGCCTCCGGGATTATCATCATCGGGCAGCGGAATAGGTATTACCGATTATACTAAATACGGCAACCTGGGCAGCAGTATTAAATGGTTTAGGCAGTGGAATAAAAAACTGTACTCCAATAATTACGTCACCTACTCCTCCTATTTTAATGATCGCAACCGCGGCAGTTCCGGCGGATCATTATTGGACAGTAACGGGATAGCACATACTTTTAGCAACAGCACCATCGAAAACAATAACCTAAAGGATGTTGGCTATAAATCTGAGTGGGAATGGCAGGCCAGCAACACTTATAAATTACTGTTCGGTGGATTTATTTCCTACAAAAAAATAGATTATGAGTACACGCAGAATGATACCAGCAAGCTCATCAATCAGCATAACAACGCCACACTGGAAGGTGTGTATGCCGAGCTGGCTATCGACCCAAATAACAAACTGCATATTCAACCCGGTTTACGCACCAGCTATTACGGCCCTACCGGGAAACCTTATTTTGAACCCCGCTTATCGGCCAGTTATAACCTCACCGATAGATTTACCATAAAGGGTGCCACCGGTCAGTTCTACCAGTTCGAAAACCAGGTGATTAGGGAGGATATACTTGCCGGTGATCGTAACTTTTGGGTGCTATCCAATAACAACAATATCCCGGTAGGCAGTTCAAGGCATTTTATAGGCGGCGTAAGCTATGAAACCGACGAACTTTTGATTAGCGTTGAGGGTTACTACAAAACCCTGAGCGGACTTACCCAATACACCGTAAGGCAAACCCAAACAGGCGGAGGCAGTTTCAGAATGCCAGGTGTGGGAGAAACGCAAACCGTTACCCAAGATTTTTACGAAGGCACGGGCCGGGCCAAAGGCGTTGAAGTATTATTACAAAAAAAGCTGGGTAATTACACCGGTTGGATTAGCTATACCCTGGCTAAAGCCGAAAACAAATTCAGTGCCTTTGGCAATGATTATTATGCCGCCAACCAGGATGTAAGGCATGAGTTTAAATCAATCAACATGTACCATTACGATAGGTGGAACTTTGCAGCCACATTCCTGTTCAGTACCGGCAGGCCGTATACCGCTCCCCTATCTACCTACACCATTAAAACTGCCGATGGTAACAGCACAACCTACCTCAACATCAGCGATAAAAACGGCGAGCGTTTGCCAGCCTATCACCGTTTAGATATGTCGGTATCATACGACCTGCTAAAGATAGATGGACATAAGGTAGGCTCCATTGGTCTTTCGTTTTTTAATATTTACAACCATACCAATACCTGGTACCGCGAGTACCAGATGCAAAATAACCAGGTGATAACCACCAATGTTAATTACCTGGGCTTTACCCCCAACCTTACTTTAAGTTTACGATGGAAATAAATACATACCCCCGCCATATCATATTATGTTTAATAACAGGCGTGCTCCTTATGGCATCCTGCAAAAAAAACCAGTCGGATATTTTAGCAACCAACAAACCCGTGGTTGAAGCCTATCTTATACCCGGCCAGGCCTTAAGCATGAAGGTTTACCAGCAAAAAGATCTTGCTGATACCACAACTTATGGCGCAGCGCTTACCGGCTTAAGCATCAGCGTATCTGATGGCAGTCAGAGCGTTAAGCTTACCGAGTCGGCAAGTGGCACTTATACCTACGCCAGTTCATCATTTGTAACAGGCGGTAAAACTTATACCATGCAG
This sequence comes from Mucilaginibacter sp., assembly GCF_025362475.1. GTDB lineage: Bacteria > Bacteroidota > Bacteroidia > Sphingobacteriales > Sphingobacteriaceae > Mucilaginibacter. The sequence goes on along the minus strand of NZ_JANYGH010000005.1, from coordinate 116,793 downwards.
TTTAATTATGATAATGTGACTGTGAGCGCCACTACAGTAATGCCGGGCAAGCCACAAAACTTTGCTATATCTGATAGTGTTTTTCATGTACCCAGCGCCATTAACCCGTTGTATGCAGATGTAGTGAGGGCAACCATCAGTTGGACAAACCCCGATTCGTTGTATCATTTGCTGGTATTTAAAAATCTGGATAATGATCCATATTATATATCTTATGTCCGCAGTAATAATAAGCCCAGCTTCCAGATCAATACAGAACAAGCCTCCTATTACAACCTGCTTCAATCATCCTTTAACTATTATGGCCACTACAAAGTGATATTGATGAGGGTGAATAAGGAATATATTAACATCCTCACCACCAACATATCGCGCAATTCGCAAACCCTTGTTAATGAGCCTACCAACGTTACCAATGGTTTGGGGATTTTTACGGCCATGCAAACAGACACCTTGAATTTGAGGGTTACTACGCAGTAATTTGCATACTTAATCTTTTTAGATTTCACTGTGGTTAACAGGTACTCATAACCAAATGGCCTTGAGCTAATATTATAGGTTGCTATATTAAATTACCTTATTTAATATAGCAACTTTTTATTTACTCATTTCGTATAGATTCCTAAATAATCGTTTCTTAATAATTAAGAAAAATCATTCATTTACCTAAACCAAAGTTATGATGTAAGCCCACCTTTTGCTACTTATTGTATTTGAAGTTGTTTAGGCTATTTTTAAATCCTCCTCTATAAACAGCATATAAAAAACTCATGGAATCTACTTTTATTTTATAAAAACAGGTAAAAACACCTGTTTCACAAAAAGGGATTTTTCACTTGTAACCTGGCGCAGTTAATTAAATAAATTTGTACTAATAGTTAATAAATATTAAAATAAGCTATAAGTTTAAAAACCAATTACAGCAAGTATTAAACATTAAAAATCATTAAAAAATGGGACAATTCGCTTCGGTTACTAATTTAACTATGCCAGAGATTGTGGCACTGGTTACGCAATCAGTTAAAGATATCACACTGGCACTTTCTGATTTAAATATTATTATACAGGGGCTCACTCCCCGTTCATCTGAAGCTCCCCCACCAACATATACCAATCTGGAGCTGGCAATACCAGCAGCTATTTCGGCTGCAGAAAGCGACTCAACTTTTATTTTTGATGCGATATTTCCCACTATTACCCTGCCCTCTTCATCGCAAGATGCCGGCGTTGTATTGAGCTATAATGTAAATGGAAACATTCAGCCTTTAACAACGCAGATAATGGTCGACCTGATTAATTGGGGCATCCAGATCCCCAGTGATGATGTTGCTTTATTGGCTACTCAAATACAAGCCCAGGTTGATAATAGCGACCTTACACCATCAACAACATATGGACAAATAAATATGAACAACCCGCTTGATGAAGTTTTAGGCTGGGTAGCATCATTTGGCGTATTCCGTACCGGTTACAACCCTGATGGTACCATTAACCAGGCAGTTATTTACAGCTTTTGTGCAGCAGTTGGCGTGCCCGAAGTTGTAACAATTTAAATGAATTAAATACCATCATGCTTTTAACATTCACCTTAAAATACAAACCTAAAAAACATAATTATCATGAATAACGTCGAAAGTACAACTTCCGATCAAAGCGCTATCAGCAGCAGATCATCATTATCCAATAAACCCCGTATCCCGTTGGCAGAGGCAGTATCAAGGGCCGAAAACTGGCGTAACCTGGTTGTTAAAATGCCCGCGGGAAGTACATCAAATGTTTTGGGGGCAACTAATGGCACAGATGTATCCAAGCAGCGCATTTTCAGAGCTATTAATATAAACATTGCCGATGTAAAAGATTTGATGCAAGATCATCCGCAAGCCAAATCAATCCGCCTATATTTAAGCTTGCAGGATCCCGCCTTCCCTTACCAGATTACCGGTATGCTGGTACCGGTTGATGCCAACAACCACGATATGTTAACCAAAAAATCGGTTAGTGAAGGTTTGATGAATGAGGGTGAAATCGTAAACAGCGCGAGTGCCTCAACCATTTACGATTTTACACAACCTTGCCCGGCCTTGTGCGATACCTCAAGTCCGCTATTTAATAGCACCAATAGTTTAGAGAATTATATATAAACTAATAAGCCTGTTATGCCTTCAGCCAAATTAATTTTTGTGGGCTTAATTGTTCCGGTTTCCGTTTTAATCCCTATCAGTTTCGCTGTGTCAAAATATAAGCGCGCTGATAGGGCGCTTTTGCTCATCTTTTATTATCTATTATTGGATGGTTTGGTTAATCTGCTGGCAGCAGCTCTCGCCGATAGGAAGATAAATAATCTTCCGTTATTACACATATTCACCATATTTGAATTTTTGCTGCTTTCGTATTTTTATATAAAGATTTTAAAGGAAGCATTGATTCGTAAAGTCATAGGTGCATTAATGGTGATATTTCCGTTGGTCTGCATACTAAATTTCACTTTCTTCCAGAGCATTTTCCGTTTTAATACCTATACAAGGCCCTTAGAGGTATTGATTGTGATGGCTTATAGCCTGGCTTATTTCGCCCAGATAAATGAGGCCGACAATGAAAAACGATGGGTTAGCAACCCTTTAAACTGGATCAATACTGGGGTACTTCTCTATTTTTCGGGTGCATTATTTGTATATTCCTTTTCTAATTTAACCGTTGCCTATATTATCAGCCCCAAATATTATTCACTCAATTTGTTTATATGGAACATACATGCCGCCTTACTGCTGGCCATGTATCTTTTGTTTTCGTGGGGGTTTTATATATGCAGAAAGACGTAGGCGATAATATATATGTACTGGTAATTATGTGTACAGGAGGTATTGCCTTATTGGTGATATCATTTGTTATTTTGTTTATACGCAATCAAAACAAGCTGCTGCAACAGCGGGAAAGTTTGCACCAGGTTGCTATGGATCATCAAAAAAACCTGCTCCACGCGGTAATTCACTCGCAGGAGGAGGAAAGAAAACGCATTGGCCAGGATCTGCATGATGAAGTTGGTGGTTCGCTATCAAATCTAAGAATGCTGATTAACCGGTTAAATAATAGCAATGTTGCTGAATATGATGTGCCGCCAGCCGAGTTTTACAAGCAGCTGATAGATAAGATCATTGAAAATGTGCGTAATATATCTCATAATCTTTCCCCTCCCGGGCTTGAGTTGTTTGGATTTTCGGAAGCATTAGAAGAAATGAAGGATGTTATAAGTAAGGGGCACGATTCCCTTATCTCTATAACCAACCATGCAACCATGTCAACAGATACGCTACCCAAACACGTAGCGCTGGCCCTGATAAGAGTATTGCAGGAGCTGGTTACCAATACGTTAAAACATTCCCTGGCCAATTATATCGGCATATCGCTTTTTATGAAAAACAATTTGCTCTCTATTCATTATACAGATAATGGCATAGGTTATAATACAGAAGATAAGAGATTCAAAAAAGGTATGGGTATGCAAAATATAGAGAGCCGCCTCATGCTGATCAATGCAAGATATTCTGTTAAAACAAGTGCCGGCAGAGGCTTTTCTATGTTTATTTACCTTGACCCTCAAAAAGATATTGGCCCCAATTAATTTGACATGAAAAAGATCCGTATTGTTGTTGCTGACGATCAAACCCTCTTCCTGGAAGGATTGGTTAATTTATTAAGCACCAATCCTGAATTTGAGTTGGTGGGCCAGGCCGAAAACGGGCGTGTATTGCTTGAGCATCTTAAAAGCCAGGCCACATTACCGGATATAGCGCTGATAGATATGAATATGCCGATAATGAATGGCGTTGAACTAAACGCGGTTTTACATCGCGAATATCCTTCCATAAAAGTTATTGTATTATCGGTGCATGGTGAGGAGCGCTATATGAGTAAAATGATTGAAGCCGGGGCATGCGGCTATCTCAAAAAAAATTGTGAAACACATGAACTCTTTCAAACTATTATCAATACCCACCAATTGGGTTTCTATTTTAACAGGGATGCTGTTAGTGCCATGAGAAACGCTGCGCATCATCGTAAAGCAGGCATTCAAAATCTGAATAATATCCCCATATCATTAACCGAAAGAGAGTTGCTGATACTAAAAATGATCTGCGACGAATTAACCAATGCCGAAATAGCGGAGAAGCTATTTATCAGCAGCCGCACTGTTGACGGGCATCGTACCAATTTACTTGGAAAAATTGGATGCAAAAACACTGCAGGCCTGGTCATATTTGCCATCAAATACGGCGTTTTTGAAGTGCAGTTTTAGTTACATCCATTGTAACACACCATCCCATGCGGCAAAGCAATGTATCAATTGCTTTCCTTTAACCGCTCTGTTTTCAATTAAGAACTTCCTCATCCGGCTTATGTCTTGTAAGGCCGTTTAACATTTATACACTTTTTCAACATTTAACCATAGGGAAAAACAGGTAAAAACACTTGCTTTTTAAGCAAAAACACCTGATTTAAATGACAGGGGTTAATACGCTGAAATTGGCCGTTGCATAGGCGTTACTTTGAAATGTCAAAACAAAAAAGAAGCGCATCTAACCAAATGACAAAACGGCCGATACCGAAAAGCCTTAAAAGAGTAGGTAAAAATCAGGAAAGTTTAACAACATGAAAAATTCAGAATTAACAGCTTCAAAGATCCCGGTAAATTCATGCCAGGTGTTCATCATCGCTTTTGTTGATTCAAGCTCTATACAAACCGGAAGCGGGCAGGGCTTGTACTTTGTAGATAACAGAAGCTCGGCAGGCAGTAGCAACGAGGGTACATCCGCGCTACAAACTGTTTGTTCAAAAATGTCAAATGTGGCATGGAGTGTTATCCCTTTAAATCCAAACGATGGCTTTTTATACTCCATACAAAGCATTGGCAGCTCAAACTCATGGGGACCTGGTGGCCAGCCTGGGAGCGCTACTGCCGGCTACTTTACCGGCCAGGTTCAAAACGGCGGGCAAGCCAGCTATCAAATTGAAATTAATGCAATAGGCGGTGGTAACGTATTGCAGCCAGCTACCACTCTGGGCATGAATGGTAATTAATTTATTAATCAATCTGTTAAAATTTTAAAGAAAATCAACATGTCACATACACCAAAAGTGCAGCTAATTAAAGCAACACAAACCCCTCAAACTACTATTGGTATAGCTTTAGATACCGCTTATTTAACCAGCCTGTCACCCGGCACACAGCCAAGCACCGGCATTTATATGATTGATAATCGCCTTAATATCGGCAGTTATAATGAAGGCCAAATGGAATTATATACATTTTGCTACCCCGGCGATAATGTTTCTTTTTACGCCCAGCCAATTGACACGCAGCGTGGTGATAGCGTAAGTATCATCGGTATCAATGTTTCTTATGGTAACGTATTCGGTGGTAGTTTAGGCGCCCCACAGCCTACAGATAATGCCGCTTATTGGATTGGCCGGGCCATTAACAGTGGCAGACAAACCTACCAGGTACAAGTTTTAATAACCGACGAAAACCATAATGTATATGTTATTAACTGGGATCCGTTTATTCAAACTGTAGGTTCCTGAGCATTTTAATTAACAATATTCAACTGCCGGTTAGTTTAACCGGCAGTTTTTTTATCCGTAGTTAAACACACCAATCAACATGACCAGCAAATCACAGATCAATATTTTTTATGCTGTTCAAACCCCTCAAACTACTATTAATATAGCGCTTGATACTGCTTATTTAGAAGGGGTGCCGCCGGGCAAGCAAGCCATTACGGGTATTTACTTAATGGATAACCGCATTAATATGGGCAGCACCTTGGAGGGTACTCAAAACCTGCATACGGTTTGTTATACAGGCGATAATATATCCTGGCTGGTGATGCCTATCGATCCTGAAAGGGATGACGTGGTATCTATTATTGGTTTTACTGTTTTAACCGGGAATGTTTTTGGTGGAAATATAGGCGCTCCTCAAAGCGGAACCAATCCGGCTTATTGGATTGGCAGGGCCATTAATGGCAAAACCCAATCATCCTACCAGATTAACTTTTTAATTGTTGATAAAGATGGCAACCTGTTTACCTCCCACTGCGTTGCAGCCATATCTACCATTTAGTATAAATTAAGAAGCAACAGACCTCGGTTGTTTTATAAAAATATGGGCCAATAGTGTTAAATAGCAATCATTATTCCATGTTATTGCATATATAAATATCTAAAATATAAATTGTAGCTTTAGGTAAAAAAATATCAATACGTCGGGCAGACTTATTTTTAGTGATCTGGCCGAATAATTTAAGCCGCCTTGCTATGAAGAAAAAGGAAGAATTAAAGTACATTGATAAAGAGTGGAAGGATATGAAAGCCAGTCTTGAGCAGTATTTAATTAATGAACGCCCTGAAGATCTTCATCATTTCAGAGTACAGGTAAAAAAAATACGTGCTTTTGTAATCCTCTCTGATAGCGCAAAACATCATCCCCAATTAGCCAAACACTTTTTATCTGTACGGAAAATTTTTAAACAGGCCGGCGAGATAAGAAACGCGTATATAAACCTGGAATTGGGTAAAGCTTACCAAATAAATAACCAGGATTTTTTAAACACCCAGCAAGCGCTCTTTGAAGAAGCTAACAAGAAGTTTAAATCTAACGGCGACAAATATTTAAAACAGCTCAAAGAGTCGCACCAAAGGCTCAACAGAAAAATAAAATCCATTAGTGATTGGCATATCAATCAGTATTATCTACATCAGTTACATACAATTGCAGGATCGCTCATCATACCAGAATTTGATGATCAGTTACATGAATCCCGCAAACAGATAAAAATCCTTGTACACAATCATAAAATAGTCCATACAGCACTCCATACAGGAATAAACGGTGATTATTTAAATGAGGTGCAAACCGCTATAGGCGATTGGCATGATAGCGTGCTGGCAGCAGAGTTGCTTTCAAGTGATGAAGAAAAAGGTAACGTCACGGTTAACAAATTGAAAAAACAGCTTGTAAAACTTAAAAATAAAGTAACTGATGTTATTAATGATTTTTATAACCGGGCAACAACAGTGGTTGACTTACCTGTTGAACAATTAAGTTAGCTATATAGCTATCGGCCTCCCCGTCACATTTTCAAATTAAACAAACTTAGCGCCCTGGCCCCAAAACCAAAGCCCATCCGCGCTGCTTTCCAATTTTTCGTAATTTAGCGTTTTATAAAAAACAGAATATATATGAGTATGGATGAATATGTTTCGTTTGAACAGATCCCTTTTGGTTCGGATGATTTCGCCAACAACCCCGAATCGAGGTGCCCTTGCCTTTTGCTGTTGGATACCTCTGGTTCTATGGGTGGGATGCCCATACAGCAGCTAAACGAAGGTGTATTAACCCTGAAAAACGAATTGATACACGACTCTTTAGCATCTAAAAGAGTGGAGGTAGCTATTGTTACCTTCGGGCCGGTTAACCTGCAGTCTGACTTTACTACTGTTGATAACTTTTTCCCACAGACCTTAACTGCCGAGGGTGATACCCCTATTGGTGCAGCCATTACCATGGGTATTGATATGATAGCCAAACGTAAACAAGTGTATAAAGAAAACGGCGTGGGCTACTATAAACCCTGGATTATCCTGATCACAGATGGTGCCCCCACCGATAACTGGGCGCACGCGGCACAGCTGATCAAAGAGGGGGAAGAAAAGAACGCTTTTGCCTTTTTTGCTATTGGTGTAGAGGGCGCAAGCATGGATACCTTAACCAAACTATCGGTGCGCAGCCCTATCAAATTAAAGGGACTGATGTTTAGGGAGTTTTTCCTGTGGTTATCCTCATCAATGAAAATGGTATCCAGTAAAAATCCGGGTACTCCAACCAAATTACTGCCACCATCGGGCTGGGGAGAAGTATGATCTGGAAGGTAATTGCACAAAGCGTTATCGGTACATCACACATCGCGGCAGGAAAAACCTGCGAGGATGCGGTACATTTTTGTTTGGCAGAATTGCCGCACAGTAGTGAAGCCCTGATTTGTTTTGTAAGCGACGGAGCGGGTAGTGCCACCTACGCTGCCGAAGCATCTGCGGCGGCGGTACAACAGGGTACAAACATTATGCACGACTGGATCCTGGCTGAAAAAGAAATTGATGACGCCGCTTTAATAGAACTGGCCGAAATGATTTATGACGGTCTGGATGCACTGGCAGCAGAAAGGGAAGTGATGCTGAATGAGTTTTCATGCACCCTCCTGGGTTTTGTGATATTGCCCGAAAAGGCTTGCTTTATGCAGATAGGCGACGGAGCTATAGTACGCAATGACGGCAGCGGTTATTTTACGCACCTGTGGTGGCCGCATAATGGCGAATATCAGAACACCACTACGTTTTTGATAGATGACCCTAATCTGCGGAATCTGAAAACCAAAGTAATACATGAAAGCATTGCCGAAGTAGCCATTTTTACGGATGGCTTGCAAATGCTGGCCCTGAACAATGAAACCGAAACGGTTCACCAGCCGTTTTTGAATGATTTGTTCAAAGTACTGCGAATGGTTGAAAATCCGGAGCACATAGAGATCCTGAATAACAAATTAGCTGGCTACTTAGCCGGCGACACCATTAACAGCCGCACCGATGACGATAAAACGTTGCTGCTGGCTACCCGATTAACTCATGGCAAACCAGGCATATAAGGGAGCGAAAGACACCCCTTACCTGGCAGGCCGCCAGATTGGCGAAGGGGGCGAAGGAACGATACACGAGGTACAGGGCAACCCGGCACTGGTACTTAAAGTGTACAAAGAAGCTGTTGACCGCGATAAAGCGGAAAAGCTGCTGCATATGACCTCCATTACCGACCCCGAACTGGCCAAATTTGCGGCCTGGCCCGTGGATGTGATCCGTGATGGTGCGGGCAGGGTATCGGGCTTTGTAATGAAAAAACTATTAGGCTTTGTGCCCCTGCACATGCTGTTCAGCCCTATGGATCGTAAAAAGCTGTTCCCTGATAAAGGTTACAACTTTTTGGTTCATGTGGCCCGTAACCTGGCAACGGCTTTCCATAAAATACACCAACTGGGTATAGTGGTTGGCGATATTAACGAGGCTAATATATTAGTGAACGGAACCGGTATGGTGGCGCTGATAGATTGCGATTCGTTCCAGGTAAAAAACGGTAAGCGTTACCATTTTTGTGAGGTGGGTATCCCCCGGTATACTCCACCGGAGTTATTGCAGATGGGGTCTTTTGAAAACGTTGTGCGTACAATTAATACAGATAGCTTTTCACTTGCCACCCTCATTTTCCAGTTGTTGTTTATGGGGAGAGCTCCCTTTACAGGGGTTAACCGCAGTAAAGAGGATTTTGATGAAGACAAAGCAATTAAGTTAAAAGAGTTTGCTTACTCTTTGCAACGGCCCAATAAAAAACTTACACCGGCACCCAACAGCCTAAATCTAAAGGATTTTACACCGGGTCTTATTAGTTCTTTTCATGCTGCGTTTGATGGCAGCACACCAAGGCCCACGCCCAGACAATGGGTGCTCGATCTGGAAGAGCTAAATAAGGAGATGGTGAATTGCAACCGCTCCCGGCTGCATTATTATTCAAAGAGCATGCAGCAATGCCCCTGGTGTGCTTTCAGAGACAGGGCCGGTATAGTTTACTTTATGGAGGATGCCCATCTGAAAAACATCCCCGAGCTGCAGGATATTGAACAGTTTGTAAATGGTTTTAAGCTGGAGAACCTGGAAATAAGGAAACTGGCAGATACCTACACTTCTGGTACGATAAAGGCAAGGCCAGTTGAACAGAAATTTAAAACACTTTTTTACATCAACATCACCGTACAGATCATTGCTTTATTGATTACCTTAAGTGTTAGCATGACAGAAAGCTGGTGGTTTGCTTTTGCTGGAGCGTTGTTCCTTTTGCTGTATAACACGCTGGCGCCTGCCCAAAAACAACTTAAAGCTGAACTCAAAAGCAGGAAAGCCGATCATGAAATTTTACAAAACAAGTTCCAGGCGTTGGTTAAAAAACACAACCAGCCAACAGAGCTGAACCGCTATAACCAATCGGCAAAAAAACTTACTGACCTGATCACTGCCTTCCGATCATTACCCGCAGATTTCGCCGCTAAAAAAAGGATGATCGAGGAAAAATACTACAACATTAAATACCAGGTTCACCTTCTGCAATTTGATATCCGTAACTACCCTATCCCCTCATTTGGCGCCGCAAAAAAGCAACTGATCTATACCAATGGTATCCACACAGCGGCAGATATGTACAAACTGAAAACCCACAAGATAAGCGGCATAGGCCCCAAAAACATCCAGGTGCTGCTGGATTGGCAAAGGCAAATGGGGTCTGGTTTTACCTATACACCAGATACGGAGGCCATTGACCGCGAGATCAATTTCATTGCCAACGAGATCTACATCAAAAAACGCAAACTGGAAAACGATATCAAAGCCGAGTACAAAGGTTTGTCTACACTAAGAGCAGGTATCATAACCGCCACCGAGCTATTGGAGCGCCAATATGTGCAGCTTGGAACAAAGCTATACCAATCCAGGGTTGACGTTGAAGCTTTTGAGAAGATTGCCGGTAAGTGGTTTTAATGCGTTATCACCCGGTAACATGCTTAACCAAAGGCAACTTACTCATGGCATAAATTAATAACCATGACAGCAAAAAGCATAGCAACGCTATAAGTGGAATACTTAACACAGGGGTAAAAAGCGTATAATTAATGCCAGCCAAATCAAGCAGGGTTAATATTAAAGCATGGCTAAGGTAAATGCCCAGTGTGTATTTCCCGGCATTATCAAAAACGCGCCTTATGGCAGGGTTTAATTTTACCATGGTATATTTCGCCATTAAAAACGCGCTTGCCGAAAGCACCACTATAAATGGCCCTATAGGCTCATAAAAAAATGTGCTTAGTGCATGATCCTTTATTTGCAGATAATAAGTTCCCCAGGTAATTAAAGCAACAAGACCAATAAATACTAAAGCTGCAATAGCAGGCAACGCACGCAATTTAAGGCGTTTGTAGGTTAAGTAATGCCCTAAGACCAGGTAACCAATATACCCGGTAAAATTATGAAGATCAACAGCGGTGTTGAAAATGCCCAAATAGGGTGTGCTTAACAGCATAGCCAAAAACCAGATGGCAAGGAAAAATAATAGCTCGTTTTCGGTAGCATTACGTACAAATTTACTTAAAACAGGGATAAACAGGTACAAGCCTAACAACAGGTATACATACCACAGGTGATAAAAGCTACCGGTTTGCAGCTGATGTAATACCAATTTAAGATCGGCCCAAACATCGCTGGTAAAAGCAATCTCTTCGTTGTATAACTGGTAGCCTATGTACACCAGGCTCCAGAAGATAAAGGGGAGGATCAGCCGACCGATGCGTTTTTTTAAAAAATCGCCCAACTCATACTCGCGATGAAGCAATAAGGCACCCGTTATCATCACAAAAACGGGCACAGCAAAACGCACCAATGCGTTATAGATATCGCCAACAAGCCAATCCTGTAAAGACGTGCCTTTATAGGCAAAAAGTAACGGCGAGGCTGTATGTAGCACAATAACAGCAAACATGGCTATCAGCCGTAAATTATTTATCCAGTTAATATTTTGTTCTTTGTGCTGCAAAACGGCTTCGCTAAATTTCATCGGATAAACATATACAATATTTTGGTTCGGTTATGTTTCATTTTTATTTTGACATTCTGTTTTACCATAAAATACAAACCCCTTCTTATAAGCAAAACCCTAATCCCCTCTCCCATTTTAAAAATCCTATCTTTGTAAAATGCTGTCAAAACTCGTCAGATCTGTACTGGTAATTACCCTGTTCTTCGCTTTGCAAATAAGCGGCGCTGCAAGGGTATATGCTGTTACGGGTAAATCGAAGGCCGCAAAAACTCCCGAAAGCGGAATTAAGCAAAGCACACGTAATGATCAGCTGATTGCCGAAACGGGAGATACTATTCATTTGCCGGTATTGCAGTTGAGTGTGCAGCAGGCAGCTTTTTTAACCACGGGTAATCTTGTTGAACCTAAAGATGGCATTGGCCTTTATTTAGGTGCGCCATTAAGTGTTCCCGGGGCCCGGTTTTACCGGCTCATCCTCTTCCCTTTTCATGGTTTCTGGTAAATCCAGCTGATTCTATTTTAATTTCTCCGCTTTTTAACAAAGCGTATTTTAATCATTTTTTAATTATCAGCATGAACCATATAACGGAAAATGCCCTGGTTGCGGGCATCTTATTATCTATATTTATCATACCGGTGGTGATCATCACCCGGCGATCTAAACAAAAAAGAATTGCAAGCTTAAACAAGCATCTGCAAACCATTATAAATGAACAACAGCTTAGCCTAACCCGCTCTGAACTTATTGGTAATAAGATCATCGGTTGGGCACAGGCCGGTAAAACATTATTGTTTGGGGCAAGCGATGGAATGATGATCAACAATTTGAGTACTGCTAACCGCTGTTACGTGCTGAAAAGCATGAACGGCAAAGCAGTAAAATCCATCATCCTGCAAATAGCAGATCCTACAAACAGGTTGGTTTGCAGCATACCATTTTACCAACAATTTATGGATAATGAACAAAAGCTAAAACAGCTGGAGGCCCAGGCAAAAGATTGGGAACAGCTGCTAAACAATCATTTTCATAAGTAGCTTATTAAAGATGCTGCATATAAATCATGATGCAGCTTCTTTTTATTCAAAAAAAGGAGGCTATCATTTCGACAGCCTCCTTTTTTTGTTACCTAATTATTTTATTAGTTTAACTAACCGATATTTAAAACCCGGTATTGTTAGGCAATAATTTAGGGTTTACATCTGTTTCTTGTTTTGGTAAAGGGAATAATAACTGCTTTTCGGCAAAAGTGGCGCCAAAAACAGTTTTATGCCCAACAAAATTATCCCAGTTGCCCGTAACGTCATTGTGCACTTTGCGGGTCCTGATCATATCAAACCACATTTTATTTTCAAAGCAAAGTTCATAATAGCGTTGTAGCCAAACTTCCTGTTCAAATGCGGCTTGTGATAACGCAACAATTGGCACCAGGTTTGCTCTTGCCCGGATATTATTAACCATTTGAATAGCAGTAGCATTGGGGCCGTTCTCTGCCTCATTTGATGCTTCTGCATACATCAATTCCACATCGGCCAGGCGGTACAGTGTATAGTTCAAATCAGATTTTACTGTACTTGTTGCAGCGGTTACATCAAACCATTTATAAATGTAGTGCCCTTTAAAATTAACGGTAACACCTGTTTTAATGTTAGGATAATTGGTATAAAAGAATTGTTTTTCCTGTACCCTTTTATCGCCGGCAGGGAACGAATTAATAAACTGCTCAGTTGGATATACTGACCCGTATTCGTCGGAGTATTTTGAGATACCCGAGAAGTTTGGAATAGTAAGCGGAGTTAACGGATTTGTTGAAGGTACCGACGCAGCATATTGAACCTGGAAAATAAACTCCCCGGTATTTTTGTTGCCTGGTTTTATCATATCGGTATACTCAGGAAACAAGGTGTACCCACCATTCTGGATCACATCAAGCGACCGTTTTGCCGATTCAGCATAATATTGCTTACCTCCGTTTATGGCAGCGCCAGCATAGGTAAGATATACATCCGCGAGCAATGCCTTAACTGCACCCATAGACACTTTACCTGTATTATCTTTCCACGGTAGGGTTGATTTTTCTGCTAACAGTAAATCCGGGATAATAACTTTATCATAGATATCTTTTGCAGCTGTACGTGGTATATTAAGATTCAGATCCTTAGGCGTTTCTGTAACCATGGGTACAGCACCATACATCCTTACCAGTTGAAAATAGTATAGAGCCCTTAATGTATGTACTTCGGCAAGCATATTTGTTTTAGCTTCATCAGTTAAACCGGCTGCGTTAATAGCAGGTATTTTGGAGATAGCCAGATTGGTAGCGCCAATACCCAGGTACATTTGCTGCCACCAGGTATCAAAGTAAAATGACGTAGGACTGTATGACAAATTTTGGTAATTAATAAATCCGGTTTGTCCCAGGTCGCTATTTGATTTACCGGTCATAAATTCCATTAAATTCCAGGTGTTACCACCATATGAGCCGGATTGACCTGCCAGGAAACCCTGCAAATTCTGATAACCTGAATTTGCGAATGCCCGGGCTACTTTAACGCTTGAAACATTAGATTCGGGCGTTAAAAAGCTGGTGGGTTTTTCTTCTAAAAACTTCTTGCAGGAGCATGATAATAGTATTGTGGCTGCAAGTAATATATTTCTTGTTGTTTTCATTTGAATATCATTTAAAGTAAAACTTATAAATCGTTCCTTTTTTGCGTTATGCTATTTTATCTAATCTTTTATCTTACGCAATTACTTAAAAGGTTACTTGTAAACCCAGGTTCCAAACACGCGGACGTGGGTTTGAGAAGAAATCTAAATTTTGTGAGAACGAACCGTTTGATCCGTAACCTGAGTTAAATGTATCAACCTCAGGATCGTAGCCGGTATACTTGGTGATGATGAACAAATTTTGAACGCTGGTGTAAACCCTAAAACGGTTAATGTGTAATTTTTGAGTTACCGATTGCGGTAAGCTGTAACCAAGGGTAAAGTTTTGGCCACGTATGAACGAACCATCTTCAACCCACCAGGTATCAAAGTGCGAATCCTGCGCAAATTTGTAATTACGCACCTGCGATATGTAAGTATTTTGATGAGAAGGTGTCCAGCCGTCAAGCACAGTTGCAAGGCTGTTTGATAATGTTTGCCTGTCTTCTGTAGAGTGCTTAAAGTTGGCAGCGGTATTTACACCTTCAACAAAACGGATATCGAAAGAAAAATCAACATTTTTATACCTGAAACTGCTACTGAATGTACCAGTCCATTTTGGATAAGCCTGCCCTATTATACTGTAATAGTTACTGCCGTCCGGGTTATAAATATATTTCCTGTCACCTGCTTTTAAGCTATGCTTAGCGGCTTCGGCAACGTCAGCAGGCGAATCGCTGTATGTGCCCAGTCTGGTCATTCCATAAAATGAACCAATTGGCTGGCCTACACGAATCACATAGTTTTGACCAAGGAAGTTAGGGCCAGGGAAAATGTCGGCACCATTATCGTTCAGTTTTAATACCTTGTTTTTATTGGCATTAAATATAAAATTAGTGCTCCATTCAAAATCAGTTGATTTTATATTTACGGTATTCAGGCTGATCTCGACACCGGCATTTCTTACCGAACCTACGTTTTTGTATACGTTGGCGTTGGTTTCACCAGCCGACCATGGAATAGGCGCCTGCAACAACAGATCCTTAGTTACACGGTTGTAATAATCAAGATTAAGGCTAACACGATCATGAAGCAAGCCTAATTCAACACCGGCATCAAACTGTACAGAACGCTCCCACTTAAGGTTAGGGTTGCCAATGTAGCTTGGTAAAAGTGTTGATTGAGTAGCTCCGCTCAAAACTGTTGTACTTGGCTGTATTTGTGCCAATGAGCGGTAATTACCTATCTCCTGGTTACCTGATACACCATAGCTGGCCCTTAACTTAAGGTTTGATATGGTTTGATTATTTTTAAGGAAATCTTCCTGAGATACACGCCAAGCCGCGCCTACTGATGGGAAGAATGCGTATTTATTGTTTTTACCAAACCTTGATGATCCATCATAACGGCCGGTAGCTGTAAACAGGTATTTATCATCAATATTATAAGTTAAACGGGCGTAATATGAACTCAAAGAAGATTTTTCGTCCTGAGTTTCATTGGCGCTTTTAACAGAACCAGCCTGCTCATAATGATATTGGAATATATCATCAATAAAGTTCTGTGTTTCTGAACGTACTCTTTCATATCCTTTTTGTTGAAAAGATACCCCCACCAAAGCAGTTAACCTTTGTCTGTCACTTATTTTTTTGTTCCAGGTTAAATAATTTTCTGTTTGCCAATAGTAGTTAGTGTAAGCATTTACGTTGGCTACACCTCCCTGATCCTGTGATAAGTGAGGCAAATCTCCGGCAGAATAAAAATTATTTTTTTGTGAGCTTAAATTATAACCAAAGTCTGTTTTAAAATCCAGTTCCTTTGTTATGTGGAATAAAGAATAAACGTTTCCAAGCATTTGCAGGTTATTGTTCAATGTATAACGCTCATTGGCAACCTGCACAGGGTTTGGAGCTCCTTCAAGACCAGCTATATCATAGTTGCCAGCCCAGGTACCGTCTGGATATTTTACCGGTACAATAGGCACTTCCTCAGATACATCGCGGGGAACGTTCAACCCACCGTTTCCGTCGGTAACCAAACGTTGCCTGCTGCTTATCAGGTTAATGCTACCACCCATTTTAAGCCAGTCTTTAACGTCATTATCCATGGTCATTTTTACAGAATATCTTTTAAATGCCGATGTAGGTGCTAAACCATTTTGATTAAAGTAACCGAATGATAAACTGTATACCGATTTTTCGGTTCCGCCCTGGATGCTTAATTGATGACTCTGCGAAAAAGATGGTTTATAGGTTTCCTTTTCCCAGTTAGTATCATAAATAGGATTATTGCTGGCATCAAATAACTTAGGGAAGTTAGCATGATTTAAAGCAGCCGGAGGTGTCCATACCGCCCCAGTAGGATCAAATTTTTGCCCGTTAGCAAATGATTCATTATAAACCTTTACAAATTCGGCAGAGTTAAGTGTGCGCAAATGCCTGTATAATTGGCTTTCATTAAAATTATCATCATAAGTGATAGTTGCAGTACCTGCACGACCACGCTTGGTAGTAATCATGATAACCCCGTTTGCACCGCGTGATCCGTAGATGGCAGTTGAAGAAGCATCCTTCAATACCTCGGCAGAAGCAACGTCAAGTGGATTAATAGTGTTAGGGTCAACACCAACTACACCATCAACCACATATAAGGGATCAAGGTTGGAGTTAATTGATCCAATACCCCTGATACGTACCTTTGCACCTGCACCAGGAGCCGCACTGTTAACACTTACCTCAACACCGGCAACTTTGCCTTGCAAGGCTTGTGTAAGGTTGGCAACAGGCCTATCGTTTAACTGGTCGCCTTTAATACCGGTAACAGCACCAGTAAGATCTGATTTTTTTACTGTACCGTAACCTATTACAACCACCTCGTTAAGGGCACTTGCAATTTCTTTTAACTGAACGTTAATAGTGCTTTTACCAATCGCATTTATTTCCTGCGTGGCGTAACCGGTATATGAAAATACCAGTATAGGGTTAGCTTCTGTTAATTGTATACTGAAATTTCCTTTCAGATCGGTTTGGGTACCGCCCTGGGTACCTCTTATTTTTATACTTACACCAGGTAAGGCAGAGTTATCTTTGGCATCGGTAACCTTTCCGCTGATTTTAAGCTGCGCCATCACGTGTAGCGATAGCAAAGTGAACAAAATTGAATAGATAATTTTTTTCTTCATAACATTGATTTTAGTTTTTTTAGAGAATTAATTCTTTGGGGATGATCGATATGCATCCTGCATTATCAAGGTGGCTTAGCACCCCGGGTTTTACTGGTATTTGGCCAAAAAAATGACAAAAAAATTCCAGCTACCTTTATGGCATTATTTTTTTTCATGAATTATTGTTTATAGGTTGTTTTTAGTAGTTGTATTTACTTTTATTGACTATTTATTCTTAATGGCCCATTGCTTCAAAACAGTAATGGCATCATACAAAACACCGGCCTCGCCCCTGAAATCGCCAGATCCTTTCGGGGCTCCGGTTTGCACATCATACCATTCAAAAAAACCTTTGTTAGCAAGTGCCCTGTCAAGCATAGGCGATAATTCGGTATATGCGTCGTTAACATAACCATATTCAATCAAAGCGCCCATCATCCTACCGCCAAACCAGGTCCAATCACCGCCATTCTGATAATTATATGGTTGCATATTGGGGTACTGTTTTGCCGGATATGGGGGATAGACCGTGATACCAATAGTGGCATGTTTTTCTTTAGCTGCAGCGGCTACCATTTGCCTGTTTATTTCCTTAACCTCTGCAGATGTATTAAAACCGGCTAAAATGGCGCACACAGAACCACCTGTATATAATATCTCTTTCTCGTTAAAATCTGGCGAAAAGGGGCTGCCATTTAAATAAATATGAGGGATATACTTTTGGGTTTTAGCATCCCACAGGTATTTACGTACATTTTTGCTAACACCGGCTGCCACTGAAGCCCAGTCCTTTTGCGTTTTATAACTTTTGGGTTTCATGGCCAGAAAATCATGAATGGCCTTTACATACATGGCGTTGTCATAAATATCAATTGCCCACTTGGTTTTATCATTGATAGCTACACCCCAGCCTGTTTCTGATTGCACATCGCCCCAATCTATAGTGGTTGCACCTGTAACAAGACCGTATTTTGCCGACCATCTGTCCTTTTGTATATAACTAAAGGCATCTTCCATACGCCGCAACACGGTTTTATCGCCAATAACTTCGTTTAGGATACCCTTATCACCGGTTACATCGATATATTTTTTTACAGCCTGAACTAAAGATGATTCCTGGTCTGTTTCAACCGTGTTTTTATGAGCCGCCCATCCACGCAGCAATGGCGAATACCGGTATTTATAACCAACATTCGCTTTCGCGCTATCCACTACTCCATCAACTATATTGCCATCCTCGCCCTGAATTTTAAAAAACATCAGGAGATTGGTTTTTACTTCTTCTTTAGGATGAACTTTAAGCGACCCTTTAATAAATGTGTTAAAATCACGGATCCACACTTCGTTATAAGAAGTGCCTGCAGAAAAGCCCGAGAGCAATTTTAAAGCCCTGACCTGGATAGTATCTAACCGCTGATCGGAAATAATCGATTTAGCTAATACCGGTTTGACAGATACTTGTGCACTGGCATTTAAATTGATAAAAATGGATAAAGTAAAAAAAGCAGGTAAAAGTACTTTCATGCAGGAATAAATGTTAACGTTAGGTATTACGATGTAAATTAGGTACTAAGCATCTGATACATAGCATCAGATCTGGTTTATATGTACAAACATAGCAACATAAAAATATAATGCAAATTTTTTGTTACATATTTTTTTAAAAAAAACGGCCTAATTTTAAGCCCCCCGGCTTTTGACATAGAAACCTTATAACGGCATATAAATTATCAGTATATACATATAAACATTATCATGTTTATATATTAATGATTTAATTTGTAGTACATATAGTTTGTAAAAACTAAAAAAATACCGAGATATATGAAACTTTCCATTGATCACAAAAGTGCCGTACCTCTTCATATACAGGCCGAAAACCTGTTAAGGGAACTGATTAAAGATCCTGAATATCAGTCTGGTAAATTATTGCCAAATGAAGTAGACCTGGCAAAAATATTGGCTATTTCCAGGACCACACTACGCCAGGCCATTAATAAATTGGTTTATGAGGAGTTACTGATCAGAAAAAAGAGGCTGGGAACAAAGGTAGCTCATCCCAAAATGAGCTCAAAATCAATGAATTGGTTAAGTTTTACACAAGAAATGCAGGCTCGGGGCATTCCTATTAAAAATTATGAATTACATGTTAGCTGGGTATACCCAGACGAGTTCATTGCCAATTTTTTTGATATAAAAGCCGATAAAAAGATCATGAAACTGGAACGGCTGAGAGGCAATGCCGAAGAGGCCTTCGTTTACTTTGTATCTTACTTTCACCCCAGGATAGGGCTAACGGGTGACGAGGATTTCAAAAAACCATTATATGAAATGCTGGAAGTTGACCACTCGGTAGTAGCCAATTTATCAAAAGAAGAGATTAGTGCCAAAGCAGCCGATAAACTAATTGCAGGCAAGCTGGAAATTGACCCCGGCAGCCCGGTACTTTTCAGAAAACGTTTTGTTTTTGACCAAGGAGATCGCCCTATGGAGTATAACCTGGGTTACTATAAAGCCGAAAGCTTTATATATACTGTTGAGAGCAGGCGCACCAGCTAATTTCATGTAAAAATATATAAGCGGTGTTTGGAATATAAGGTAAATACAATATGTTTGCACATTATAACATATAACATTTGTATGAGCAAGAATTCTGCTTCCCCAAGCGATTTCAAAATTGACAACCGGAAATTGAGGTCGACTAAACAGTTCCTGATCCCGGCAAAAAAAGAAAGCGCCTTAAGTCACCAATACGATATTTATCCTACTTTTAAAATCGACCAACAAATTTATAACGGTTTTGAAAGCTTGGCGGTATGGATAGCAGCACAAAAAACAAACATTACTATAGATGGCTATTCCGGCGTTTACTGGGACATTTTTTTAGATAGCCTTAATGCAGGATTTATAAAAAAGGGCATTCATGTAAATTGGGTAAACATCAATGAAGCACTTAAGCCCGAAAATGTTATTAATGAAATAATAGCCCCTGCCATGGGTGGGGATGATCCACTCTTCGGCAAGATATATGAAGGTGACATCACCGATTTTTTTGACGCGGGAAAACTAAGCTCATTAAAACCAATTGAAGGCAGCGTAAATATAATTTATGGTTGTGGTGCTGCACTTGCCGGTTGGGAAACCCCGGTTATATATATTGATGTTCCTAAAAACGAGATTCAATTCAGATCAAGGGCAAACAAGATCACCAATTTGGGCGATAATCAACCTGCCGATCCAAAAGTTCAATACAAACGCTTCTATTTTGTTGAATGGCCCGCATTAAATAAACACAAAAAGCAATTGATCCCCATAATTGATGTAATTGTTGACGAACAAAGGATCAACGAGATATCATGGACAACAGGACAAACGCTTAGAGATACCTTAAAAACAATGGCTCAAAATATGTTCAGGGCCCGACCATGGTTTGAGCCCGGCGTATGGGGCGGTGAATGGATAAAACATCACATTAAGGGTTTAAATAATGATGTTGTAAACTATGCATGGTCATTTGAACTGATAGCACCCGAAAATGGTATTATTTTACAAAACGGCAGCGAAATGCTGGAAGTATCTTTAGATACGCTGTTTTTATATAATACCAAAGCTGTTTTAGGTAAAGCCGCCGAAAGATTTGGCGATGCCTTCCCTATCCGTTTTGATTTTCTGGATACCTATAACGGGGGCAATCTGTCTCTTCAATGCCATCCTACTGTTGCCTATACCAAAGCGAATTTTGGCGAAAATTTCACCCAGGATGAAACCTATTATATCCTTGATGCCGAACCCGGTGCCGAGGTATACCTTGGTTTCCAGGAAAATATTAATAAGCAGGAATTTAAAGCTGTTTTAGAGAACAGTTTCAAAAACAATGAGCCTGTTGAAGTTGGAGATTATGTGCAAATATTGCCGGCAAAGAAACATGATTTGTTCCTGATCCCCAATGGCACGGTACATTGCTCTGGTAAAAACAATATGGTGCTTGAAATAAGTGCCACCCCCTATATTTTTACTTTCAAAATGTATGACTGGCTGCGCCCAGATCTGAGCGGAAACCCACGAACATTAAATATAGACCGGGCATTTGAAAACCTGAATTTTGAGCGGAAAGGGAAAGTAGTTACAGATACCTTGATATCCCGGCAAACCATCATTAAACAAGGTGATGATTGGCAAATCATCAATCTTACCACACATCCGGATCATTTTTATGCTGTGGAGCGCATTGAATTTGATACCACTATTGAAGAATTTACACACAACCAATGCCATGTACTTAGCCTGGTTGAAGGCGAAAGCATCACCGTTACCACCAACAATATGGAACAGGTAATAAACTATGCCGAAACATTTATTATCCCTGCCGACGCCATAAGTTATACCATTACCAACCAAGGCAACAGCCGGGCAAAAGTGATAAAAGCATTTGTTAAAGATGAATGCTGCTAATTATTGGCAACTTCATTAAAAGATTAAGCAAACCAATAAGCATTCAACTTTAAACAGTTTTAGCAATTCAAAAAAAGTTAAAATTGTAAGAATAAAAAATAACTAAGCCACCTAAAACTGTTTATGAGTAAGGAAAATTTAAAGTCGGTAAATAGCGGATCCACCGTGTTTTTGGTGGCAATTACTTTGGTAGCTACACTGGGGGGCTTACTTTTTGGTTTCGATATGGCGGTGATTTCCGGCGTGCTGCCTTTTGTTAAAAACCAGTTCTCACTTTCGGCTGCAACAGAAGGCTGGTTTGTGTCTTCGGCATTGGTTGGCTGTATTATAGGTGTTTCTTTTTCAGGTGATCTGAGCGACCGTTTGGGTCGAAAAAAAATGCTGATGCTCTCTGCCATATTATTCCTGGCATCGGCAGTTGGTTCGGCATTATCATCTGGTTTTACATTACTCATTTTGGCGCGTATGCTTGGAGGTATGGGTGTTGGGGTTGCCTCAATTGTAGCTCCATTATACATCTCAGAAATTGCACCGGCCAATGTAAGGGGGCGCCTGGTTACATTTTACCAACTGGCTATTACCGCCGGCATATTGGTTGCCTACTTAACCAATGCGGGTTTATTAAGCTTCTCCTTAAATTACAAAGGTACGGGCATGGGGCATATTTTAAACCTTATCCTGGTTAAAGAAGTGTGGCGCAGTATGCTTGGTTTGGGTACTATACCGGCCTTGCTATTTTTCACCGGCTTATGTTTTGTACCTGAAAGCCCGCGCTGGCTAATCCAAAAAGGACAAACTGAAGAGGGTATCTCGATTTTAGCCAGGATCACCAACCTTGCTACTGCCCAAAGCGACGCCCTGATTATAAAAAGCACCATAACACAGGAAAAAGGTTCATACAAAGAGATTTTTGCTCCGGCTATGCGCAAACCTTTGCTTATTGGTTTGTTACTGCCTTTATTCTCTCAATTTAGTGGTATCAACGCGGTTATTTATTACGGTCCGCGCATTTTGAGCGATGCGGGAATCAACATTACGAACGCTTTATTGGGGCAGATCATTTTTGGGATTGCCAACTTCCTGTTCACCCTGATCGCTATCTGGAAGGTTGACAAAATGGGGCGCAGGCCTTTGTATATTGTAGGAGCCTTAGGTGCTACTGTTTGTTTGTTTTTTACTGGTGTTTGTTTTTACACAGGTGCAACAAACAATATCGCGTTGGTTATCAGTATTATATTGTTCTTGGCTTGTTTCGCCTTTTCCATTGGTCCGCTGAAGTTTGTTATAGCTTCCGAAATCTTCCCCACTAAAATACGCGGCCGGGCGCTGGCTTTAAGTATTATGGTGATGTGGATTGCGGATACCATTGTAGGGCAGTTAACGCCGATGTTTTTAGGATCTGTTGGACCGGCTGTTACCTTCTGGTTTTTCTCTGCTTGTTGCCTGCTATCTTTCTGGGTGGTATACAAAATGGTACCCGAAACCAAAGGAAAATCGCTTGAAGAGGTACAGGAGATCTGGGCAGGACACTAATTTAAATGTGTCAGTATAAATCATACAGATTTTAACTACCTTAATCCTGCACTATAGCTAAAACATTCTACATAAATGATTAACAGAAAAACGCTGACTATCATAGGCATAGCCGTATATTTTGCTACCGCCGCAAATGCGCAAGTATATAAAAATCTTAAAGCTCCGGTTCAACAGCGCGTTGCTGATCTTTTAAAAAGGATGACGCTTGAAGAAAAGGTTGGCCAAATGAGCATGTCGTCCCTCGGCGAAGCAAAGAACAGCAAAATTGGATATGGTGTTTTGGAAAGCCCGTTTACCAATGTTAAGGACATTGCCCTACAATCGATTGTAGCTAAAAAATACGCCCGCGAACAAACCAGGCTGGGTATCCCCCCTATCCAGATCGGCGAATGCCTGCACGGCCAGTTGGCTGCCGGCGCAACAACATTTCCGCAAGCTATAGCGCAAGGAAGTACCTGGAACCCGGCTTTGATTGAGCAAATGGGTTCTGCAATTGCTTATGAGGCTTCAACCTCAGGGATTGATGAAGCGTTATCACCATTGTTTGATCTTATCAGAGACGCCCGTTATGGCCGTGTAGAAGAATGCTTTGCGGAGGATCCTTACCTGGTTGGTCAGCTTGGCTCCGCTTTTGTAAAAGGCATGCAGGGCGATCCATTGAAAACCCGTACCAGCTTTGCCTTTGATAAAGTGATGTGTACAGGCAAACACTTTGCCGCTTACAGTAAACCCATAGCAGGTATTAACCTTGCGCCTGCAGAAATTGGTGAAAGAGAATTACGCTCCATGTTTTTGCCGCCTTTTAAAGATGCGGTGCAAGATGCCAATATTGCCGCCATTATGCCATCATACAACGAAATTGATGGTATCCCGGCCCATAGTAACGAGTTTTTGCTGAAACAGGTTTTAAGAGGCGAATGGGGCTTTAAAGGATATGTTTTTTCTGACTACGGCGGCTTAAGTCAATTATACAATTTTCATAAAGTTGCAAAAACGGCTTCGGATGCTGCGCTCTTGGGTATAAAAGCAGGTGTAGATCTGGAAGCCTCACGTCCCGATGTGTATGCCCACTTAATTGAACTGGTAAAAATCGGGAAAGTAAAGGAAAGCCAGGTTGATAGCGCAGTATCAAGAATACTGACAGCCAAATTTAAAGCAGGACTGTTTGAAAAACCGCTGCCGGATATATCACTTTTGAACAGCAGGTTGCATACACCCGATCATATCAAACTATCGCAACAAATAGCCGAAGAATCCATCATTCTGTTAAAAAACGAGGCAAACTTATTGCCTTTAAATATCAGCAAGCTTAAATCAATAGCTGTTATAGGCCCCAATGCCAACAAGGTGCAATATGGCGATTACAGCTTTACCCGTGATAATCTTTCGGGCGTTACGGTGTTAGATGGTGTTAAACAATTTGCGGGTAACAACATTAAAGTTAATTATGCACAGGGCTGCGAACTTTCCGGCTTAGATAAAAGCGGTTTTGATGAAGCTGTTAAAACAGCAGCAAACAGCGACGCCGTTGTTGTGGTGTTAGGAACCACCAGCGTGGTATTTTCTGGAATTGGCTGGAATGGACATGCTCCCGGCAATGAACCTAAAGATCCTTTTACCTGTGGTGAGGGATATGATGTTACAGATATTAACCCGCAAGGTGTACAACGGGAGTTATTACAGGCAATTAATAAAACCGGCAAACCTGTAATATTAGTAATGGTACATGGCCGCCCATGGAGTATCAGCTGGGAAAAGGAAAACATCCCGGCTATTTTAGAAGCCTGGTATCCCGGCGAAAAAGGCGGTACCGCAATAGCCAACATCCTTTTCGGCAAAGTAAATCCTTCCGGAAGGTTAAACATGAGTGTGCCGCAATCTACCGGGCACATCCCGGTATTTTATAATTATGTGAACTCATCAAAAGGCATAAACCGCCAGCATGGTAGTATAGAAAAACCAGGGCAGGATTATGTGTACTCATCAACCGATCCTTTGTTCGCTTTTGGTTACGGCTTAAGCTATACATCTTTCCAGTATGATAACCTGAGGGTATCAAAACCGGTTTTCACTAAAAATGAGCAGGTTACTATTTCTGTCGATATAAAAAATACAGGAAGCATTGCTGGTAAAGAGGTTGTACAGCTTTACTTAGGTAACAAAATAAACTCTGTAAGTACTCCCGAAATGAGCCTGAAACGTTTCAGCAAGATCGCTCTTGAACCGGGCGAAATTAAAACCATCAATTTCACTATCAACAGTAAAGATCTGGCTATCTGGAACAGGCAAATGAAACTAGTTACAGAGCCGGGAACTTTTGATGTAATGATTGCTAAGGCTGCAGATAATGTGGTATTAAAAAAACAACTCGAGTACAAATTGTAATGATGCATCAGGGCCTACATTACAACCTAAAAACACAATCATTTATTTTCTATTTAATTTTTACCAAAAACCCGCCATTGAGTAACGATGGCTTATTATATACAAATGGTTCGCCGGCCGAATTACACATCACAGCGCCACTATAAGTTGCTATTGCCTGGCCTGCCGCTGTATCCCACTCCATTGTTGGCCCATGCCTGTAATATATATCCGCTTTACCTTCGGCAATTAAACCGAACTTAATAGAGCTGCCAATAGTTACCGTCTCCGCAATCGGGTATTGTTTCAACATAGAGATTTCTTCTGCCGATGAATGCGACCTGCTACCTGCTGCTATCCAATTTTTTGTTTTTTTATTGGTGTGAAGTTCCTTTGTTTCGCCTGTTGCACTCTCCTTCCAACTGCCAATACCTTCACCTCCATAATAAAGTTCGCCGGTAACAGGAACATATATAATACCTAAAACAGGCGCGTTTTTATGAATAAGTGCTATGTTAACGGTAAATTCACCGTTACGTTTAATAAACTCTTTTGTTCCATCTAAAGGGTCAACACACCAAAAGTATTCCCAATTTTTCCTAACTTCATAAGGGATATCTTTCCCTTCCTCGGAAATTACAGGTATGCCTGGATTTAAAACGGTAAGCCCTTGCATTATAATTTCGTGTGAGATCTGGTCGGCAAGTGTTAAAGGCGATCTGTCGTCCTTTAAAGTTACCGCTATATCACCACTGTTATAAACAGTAAGTATCCCCCTGCCTGCCTCCTTAGCAAGTGCTAATAAAATGTGCAGATCAATTGTTGGTAACCCTTCAAAATTCAATTTCATAAAAGCAGATCAATAGCAATACATATTTTCCAATAATAGCTATTGCTATCAATATTTGCCCCTTAACTTAATTTTTATTTAATGGTAGCATGTGTTATGGTATCAGATTGATTTAATTTTACCTTAGATACCGATCCTTATGAAAGAAGAAGAAAAACTGATCTTCAATAATCTCAAAGAACAATACATTCATTTTGGTTTGCCTGCTGATTGTATTGATGATAAAACCGACTTTGTAATTCACAATTTGAAGGATATCCACAAGAATTTGCCTTATCAGTCGCTGGTGTTCAGGCCAAACTTTTTTTCTTTTGTTTTTGTAAAAGATGGCTCGGGAAAGTATACTACTGATGAGCTGGTGTTTGATACCGTACCCGGAACCATTTATTTTACAAACCCGGGGCATTACAAATCATACAACTGGTATAATATAGAAGAGGTATACCTGATTACCCTTAGTGAATCCTTCCTGAAAGAGAATGTTCACCCGGATATTTTTGAGGAGTTTCCGTTCCTGCTTGCCGAAACCGTACAGCCACGGGTTTTGGCTCCGACCGCTTTTGCAGAGTTTGAGCAGCTTTACCTGCAGATATCAAAGGAGTACCAGGCTCAAAGCGCCTATCGCAATCGCATTATCGGGAACCTGTTTGTTGTATTGCTGTTAAAAGTAAAAGAGTATTTTTGGAAAGATTACAACCCCATTTATGAAGGGAACCGCAGTTCGCAGATAGTAAAGGAGTTTAAGCGCACGCTCGAAAAACATTATCGCGACCTGAGTAATGGCCTTGTTGAAAAAGCTTACCGTGTACAGGATTATGCCGATGCCCAAAGCTTGCACCCTAATTATTTAAGCAACGTTATCAAAATAAAAACCGGGAAGGCAATTGGTACCTGGATAGCCGAAAAAACAATATCTGAAGCTAAGGCGCTGTTACAAAACTCGACCATATCTATTAAGGAAATTGCCTACCGTTTAGGCTTTACCGAGTCGACACACTTTAGCAATTATTTTAAAAAACATACACAGCTATCTCCTGTTATGTTCAGGAAACAGCATGTAAGTTCCTCATTGTAGATATTTCAACATTTGCCATTAAATAACAGCGTATTAATATAAAAAAACTCCATTCGCGATAAACAAATGGAGTTTTTTATGGTGAGATTTTTTTGGTGATTTAAGATGCTTTTGCCAACTTAAAGCCGGGTGCAGCCTTTAAAGTGTTTTTTACTACCGGCGTTACCGATTCATAATGTTTTTCTTTCAGTTTTTTAAATATCTCAAAACTAAATGCATCCTGCATAGGCAAGTTATATTTTGCTATAGTAGCCGGATGAAGCTGTAAGGTTTCTGAGGGAACTTTAAGATTCATATGGTTGATATGCGTTAAGCCGGTTACATTATCCGTATCAAATACAACAAAGGTATCTATCAAACTTCCTTCGGCATCGGTATAAACCACTGATTCATGTTCTTTAAAGGTTTCCATAATTAACAGATATAACCAGATAACAAGCAACTGTTTTAATAGTTTGATAACTATTAATTAAATATTACAGGAATTTAACTGACAGATTATTTACACCTGTTTAAAACCTGCCGATAAGCGCCCTAAATAAAGAAACTGTTGATGGCGTGCATCCTAATGCAGCCAGATATCAAATTATGGCCACCATTACAGAGCAGCAATTGCCAGGGCTTTTAAATAATACTGTGGCACAGCTGTTTGCATTTACATTATCTTATATGTAACTTTAGGTTATCGGTGTAAATACTGATAAGTTTTATCCAGATCCTTTTAATCTTTAAATTCACAGTTATGCCTAATCACCTATCCCCGCTCGGAATTTTCCATACTGCTGTTAGTATCCTCGCTGTTCTCATTGCATTATACGCTTTAATCCGTTATGGGAAAATAGACCCCGCAACTGCTGTTGGTAAGTTATATATAACTTTAACAGCAATTGCCTGCCTTACGGCATTGCCGATCATGAAAACCGGACATTTAAGTGCTGGGCATGGCCTGGCAGTTATTGTTTTAGTATTGCTCCCCATTGGCGTATATGCCAAATCAATCAAATTTTTGGGGAAAGGTGCCGATTATATTCAAACTATAGTAATGTCATCAACCTTGTTTTTCTCGATGATTCCTGCAACTATTGAAACTTTAACCAGGCTACCTATAAGCCACCCGCTGGCCGCCGACCCAAATGACCCGGTAGCAAAAATGGGACTGCTCATCCTTGTTGTACTTTACATTGTAGGCGTGCTATACCAGGTTATAAAAATCAGGTCGGGGAGAAAGGCGACAGGAACACCAGATAGCACAGTTACATTGAGTTAATTTATCACAACTTAATGTTGATCCTGTTTAAACGTGATGTTTTGATTTGCCGTTATTGACTTGAGCCTTTGCTGGTGGAATTGATTAAACAAATTTAAGCCTCATTCAATGTATTTATCCAAACCATTTTATTGTAAAAATGGTTTGGATATTGCTTAACGATTAAGCCGCATGCTTTACATAATGGCCGACCAGGTTGGTTAGTGCAGTTAATTCAAATGGCTTGCTTAACCAGGCATCAGCCCCACAGGCTTTAGCGATATCTGCAAGATCAGGATATCCCGATATCAGTATAACCGGGATATGACTGGTTAACGGATGCTGTTTTATGGCCCGGCATAGTTCGCTGCCAAAGCCGTCCTTTAGTTTATTATCAACCAAAACAAGATCTGGCATATGAAGAATCACTCCTTTGATGGAGTTTTTATCAAGAGATGCAACGGTGCAATAACCCTCTTCTCTAAGGACGATCTGTATAGCTTCAGACAAGTCTGAATCGTCTTCCACAACAAATATTTTTTTGCTCATAGGTTTGGTTTTAAGTAGATACACAAATTTACTCAGCAAAACTATCAATTACAAATTAACTTATTTACACAAAAGGCAACCATAAAATTCAGGTTTCACATTGATTATCAACATGGAAAAACAAAATATGGTGTACCGCCAAACAAATCAACCTGATTTTAATTTAATTGGTGTAATATGAAATTTAATATCCCCTAATCGCATATGAAAATTACAACATACCCCGGTAAATCATTCCCGCTTGGCGCTACATGGGATGGTAAGGGCGTCAACTTCACACTATATTCCGAGAATGCTACTGGCGTTGAACTTTGTTTGTTTAACGCTCCTAATGACGAAATTGAATCAGAAAGAATACAAATCACCGAATACTCTGAACTGATATGGCATGTTTATATCCCCGGTTTAAAACCCGGGCAGCTTTATGGCTACAGGGTGAGCGGCCCCTATGAACCCGAAAATGGACACCGCTTTAATCCTAATAAACTGCTGCTTGACCCTTATGCCAAGGCAATTTCCGGAACTATCAATTGGGACGATTCTTTATTCGGATACCAAATTGGCAGCCCGGATGAAGACCTTAGCTTTAGCGAGACCGACAATGCAGCCTTTGTTCCAAAATCAGTAGTTATTGATCATAATTTCGATTGGGAAGGCGACAAACCTCCTGACATTGAATATTTTAATTCGGTTATTTATGAAGCGCATGTAAAGGGTTTTACCAAAATGAATCCCCAAATACCTGAGAGCATCAGGGGTACGTACGCGGCTATTGGACACCCTGTAACTATTAAATACTTAAAGGACCTGGGTATAACTGCCATTGAATTAATGCCGGTGCACCACTTTTTAAACGACAGACACCTGGTTGAAAACGGCCTTACCAATTATTGGGGCTACAATACAATGGGCTTTTTTGCTCCTGATTGCAGGTACTCTTCCTGCGGAGTGCAGGGTGAGCAGGTAAGGGAGTTTAAAACTATGGTAAAGGAATTGCACAAGGCGGGTATTGAAGTGATACTTGATGTGGTTTACAATCATACCGGCGAAGGTAGCCACATGGGCCCTACCTTATCTTTCCGCGGCATTGACAACTCCTCTTATTACCGCCTTACCGAAGACAAACGATTTTACATGGACTACACCGGTACAGGCAACACACTTAATGCCAATTTGCCCAATGTGCTGCGCCTAATGATGGATAGCCTGCGCTATTGGATCCTGGAAATGCATGTTGATGGTTTCCGCTTTGACCTTGCCGCTACACTTGCCCGCGAATTGCATGAGGTGAATCGCCTGAGTGCTTTTTTTGATATTATTCACCAGGATCCGTGCATATCGCAAGTAAAACTAATTGCCGAACCCTGGGATGTTGGCGAAGGCGGCTACCAGGTTGGCAAGTTTCCGCCGGGATGGGGCGAATGGAACGGTAAATACCGGGACAGCATCCGGGATTTCTGGAGTGGTACGGAAAGTTCACTGGCTGAATTTGGCGACCGCATAACAGGCAGTTCTGATCTATACAAATTATACCGCCGCCCAACGGCAAGTATCAACTTTGTAACCGCTCATGACGGCTTTACCCTAAATGATCTTGTATCTTATAATGAAAAGCACAATGAAGCCAATGGAGAGGATAATAATGATGGCGAAAGCCACAACCGCTCATGGAACTGCGGCGTTGAGGGCCCAACCGAGGATGAAAAAATCAATGAATTGCGCGAAAAACAAAAGCGTAATTTTTTAACAACATTATTCCTATCACAAGGGGTGCCAATGCTGGTGGCAGGCGACGAGATGAGCCGCACCCAAAAGGGCAACAACAATACTTATTGCCAGGATAATGAAATTTCATGGATCAACTGGGAAACCATGGATAAAGATTTAATGGAATTTACCCGTAAGCTCATAAAACTACGAAAAGAGCATGCTGCATTTTCAAGAAAAAACTGGTTTAACGGCGAGGCCGTAACTAAAAGCGGAGTAGCTGATATCGCCTGGTTTTTGCCCGATGGATCTGAAATGAGTGAGGATAACTGGAATCATGATTTTGCCAAATCAGTTGCCATTTTTTTAAATGGTTTAGGACTACATAGCGTAAATGACGAGGGAAATAAAGTAATTGACGATAGCTTTTACGTGATATTTAACGCTCATGACGAACCACTTAGCTATAAGCTACCAACAAATAAATACGCTAAGGATTGGGAGCTACTTATTGACACACATAAAAACCCCAACGAAGAGGTAAAAGGCAAATTTAAAGCAGAGGATACTATACAAGTTGAAGGACGATCCGTTGTATTACTTCAGCATCAACTGATTCACAATGGAGAAACAAAACACCAATAACAGAACATTAGGTATTAATTTTAATTATCCCGGATTTGCACAAGTGAGGGTTTGGGCACCAAATGCAGGTGAGGTTTTGCTAAAGTTAGATGCGCTTGAGCATCCTTTAGTTAAAGAAGAATACGGATACTGGACATTGAAAACCAATCACCTTAAGCCCGGTGATAACTATTGGTTTAATGTAGATGGTAAACAATTACCAGATCCGGCTTCGTTACTTCAACCCCAGGGTGTACACGGCCCATCAGAGGCATTTGATTTAAAAGTTTTTGACTGGACCGATAATCAATGGCAAAATATTCCGCTTGCTGATTATATTATTTATGAGTTGCACACCGGCACATTTACCCAGAATAGTACATTTAAAGGTATTGAGGATAAACTGAACCATTTGGTTGAACTGGGCATTACAGCAATTGAGATTATGCCTGTTTCGCAGTTTCCGGGAGAAAGAAACTGGGGTTATGACGGTGTTTTTCCATTCGCGGTACAAAATAGCTACGGGGGCCCTGCGGGTCTACAGCAATTGATTAATACCTGCCATAGCAAAGGTTTAGCTGTTATTTTGGATGTTGTTTACAATCACCTGGGCCCGGAGGGTAATTATTTTGCAAATTTCGGACCCTATTTTACAGATAAATATCATACCCCCTGGGGCAGTGCTATCAATTTTGATGACGCAGGTTGCGACGAAGTAAGACGATATTTTATTGAGAATGTATTGATGTGGTTCCGGGATTTTCATGTAGATGCCCTGCGCATGGATGCCGTACACGCCATACGAGACTTTAGTCCGAATCATATTTTACGGGAGATCAATCAGCACGTGGCCCAACTAATGGAAGAATCGGGAAGAACCCATTACCTGATAGCCGAGTGCGACCTTAACGACACCCGTTATATTAACCCCATTCAAAAAGACGGATATGGTTTTAACGCACAGTGGATAGATGAGTTTCACCACTCCTTGCGCGTAACAGCTGGTGGTGAACGTAATGGTTATTACACAGATTTTAATGGCATATCCGATTTAGCAATCGCTTACCAAAACGGATACGTATATCACGGGCAATATTCCCAACAACGACAAAAAACCTTCGGCACAACAACCGAGGGTATCAACGGGCAACAATTTGTGGTGTTTTCCCAAAATCACGACCAGGTGGGAAATAGGATGCTTGGAGAGCGCTCAAGCCAATTGTTCAGTTTCGAGATGCAAAAGCTAATGGCAGGCGCGATTATGGTTAGCCCGTTTTTACCGATGCTATTCATGGGCGAGGAATGGAGCGAACCCAACCCATTCCAGTTTTTTGTAAGCCATACCGACGAAAAATTGATTAAAGCTGTGCGAAAAGGCCGTAAAGAAGAATTTGCCGATTTTCATTCACAAGGGCAAGCTCCAGACCCGCAGGCCTTATCCACTTTTGAAAACTCCAAACTAAATTGGCACTTATTGGACAAGGGATTGCACAATGTAATGCTGCGGTATTACAAAAGTCTTATCAAACTAAAAAAACGACAGCCAGCTATTAAAAGCACTAATCGCGAAAATATAAGTGTCACCGTTGATGAAACAACTCAAACATTAATGATTGAACGATGGACCGAAGAGCAAAAAACACTTAGCCTGTTAAACTTCTCCAGACTATATCAGGATATAAAAATCCCCAACGGAATAAATCAATGGCAAAAACTGTTTGATTCTGCCGAGCCTAAATGGAACGGACCAATAGCCTCTGCAGAGATTATAAGTACAGGCAATATGCAGCTCCCCCCAGAGTCTGTACTCATATATACTCAATATTATGCATAACCCCGTTGCAACGTATAGGATCCAGTTCAATAAAAACTTCACCTTTAATCATTTAAAGGCTATTATTCCTTACCTCCAACAATTGGGGATCAGCACCTTATACGCCTCCCCTATTTTTGAAGCCGCACCGGGCAGCACACATGGTTATGATGTGGTTAATCCCTTGGTCATCAACCCGGAGATTGGCTCCTTGCAGGAATTGGAATTAATCAGCAAAACACTTAAAAAACACAACATTAGCTGGTTGCAGGATATTGTGCCTAATCATATGGCCTATCATCAAAGCAACAAATGGCTGATGGATGTGCTGGAGAAAGGTAAACGATCTGAATACGTTGATTTTTTTGACATCATTTGGTCGGCTCCGATCTATAATAGCCGGCTAATGGTTCCTTTTTTAGGCGAACCGTTTGAAGATGCATTAAAAGACGGGCAGATTAAAATAGTTTTTAAAGAAAATAGTTTTGCTTTTACATACGGTGAACAGTATTACCCGTTGAATCTGCATGCCTATATAACCATTCTGCAAATTACCAAAGAACCTAATGAATTAATTACGCTGTTAATTGCAGAGGCAAAGGAACTACAGCAAGCAGATGATAATATTTCTTTCGGTATCCGGTTTACGGAATTGAAAGAACAACTGGCTTCTATTTATAAACATGATGATACAAAAAAATTCATCCAGGCATCTATTGATAAAATAAATAAGGATACATCATTATTGCAGCAAATATCAAGCGAGCAATATTACCAGTTATGCTTTTGGCAGGAGACAGAAAAGCAGATCAATTTTCGCAGATTTTTTACGGTGAATGGGCTTATCTGCCTCAATATGCAACTTCCAAAGGTGTTTGATAAATACCATGAGCTGATTAAATCATTACTAGATAAAGATATTGTACAGGGCCTTCGTTTAGATCATATCGACGGATTGTATGATCCCGCCGAATACCTGGAACGCCTGCGCGCACTTACCGGCAACGAAACCTATATTGTAGTAGAAAAGATATTGGAAGACGGCGAAAAATTTCCGGATAGCTGGCCGGTACAAGGCAGTACGGGGTATGATTTCCTGGCGGCAATAAACAACCTGTTTACCCAAACAGAAAATAAAAAAGCTTTTGCAGATTTTTACCGCGAGTTTACTAAAGAAAAACAACCTATAACCAAAGCGATTTTTAATAAGAAGTCGCTCATTTTACATGAGCACATGGCCGGCGAACTGGAAAACCTGTACCAGTTATTTTGTGATCTGGAACTTGCAGATCAGGATGCAATAAAAACAAATGATATCAAAACTGTAATAGCCGAATTTTTGATCAGGTGCCCGGTTTACAGATATTATGGCAATAGTTTCCCCCTGCCACTTGATGAACAAAAAGCGGTTACAGAAATATTTAAAAGCATCCGTGATGCTAAACCGGAACTTGAAAAAGGCGCAGATATGTTGCAAAACATATTGATTAAAGAAAATGATGATGATGTGGGCCAGCGCATACTACAGTTTTACCAACGCTGTATGCAATTTACAGGCCCGCTGATGGCCAAAGGAGTAGAAGATACCCTAATGTATACCTATGATCGGTTTATCGGTCACAACGAAGTTGGTGATACGCCAAAAACTTTCGGACTATTGGTAGATGAGTTTCACAGTACTATGATTCAAAGACAGCAGCAATATCCGCTGGCTATTAATGCAACATCAACTCATGATACTAAACGAGGTGAAGGTGTAAGGGCAAGATTAAATGTTTTAACTGATCTTGCTGAGGATTGGTTAAAAATGGTCGCGCACTGGCAAAATATTAACAGCAAATTTAAAACTGATGGTGCACCCGATGCCAACGACGAATATCTTCTTTACCAAAGCATAACCGGAAGTTTCCCGATGCCAGGGGAAGATGACGATTTCTTAAACCGCCTGCAAGAATACCTGATTAAAGGTTTGCGCGAAGCTAAACGCCATACACAATGGGCAGAGCCAAATGAAAAATATGAAGAAAGTTGCAAAAGATTCATTGAATCAATACTGCAACCACAAAGCGATTTCAATTATAGCTTTCAACCATTGCTAAATAAAATCGCTGATTACGGCATTATAAACTCTTTAGCGCAAA
This sequence comes from Mucilaginibacter sp., assembly GCF_025362475.1. Taxonomy (GTDB): domain Bacteria; phylum Bacteroidota; class Bacteroidia; order Sphingobacteriales; family Sphingobacteriaceae; genus Mucilaginibacter. Next base: position 80,943 of record NZ_JANYGH010000005.1, on the reverse strand, counting down.
CTATTCTAAAATTCACTTGCCCTGGTACCCCAGATGTTTACCAGGGTTGCGAATATTGGGACCTGAGCATGGTTGACCCTGACAACCGCCGCCCGGTGGATTATGAATTAAGAGCCAATAATTTAAACCAATTAACTAAAGATAATGTCTCCTTTGATGAGCTATGGAATAAAAGGCAAAATGCCAATATCAAACTCTGGCTTACTCAATTGTTGTTTGGTGAACGAAAAAATAATCCCATAATTTTTGAAAAAGGCTTATATATACCTTTGGCGGTTACAGGGAAATATGAGAAAAATATAATGGCCTTTGCCCGGCAATATCAAGGAGATTGGTACATAGTGATTATACCTCTTCATCTGGCTCAAATAAGCCCAGACCACCGCAACCCAGGCTCCATCAATTGGGAAGATACACATATAGAATTGCCTGTTGAGGCCCCACTAAAATGGCATAATCTATTATGCGAAAAAGCATCAGAGCACAATTTGGTTATCAAAATGAGCACCATATTGGACCAGGTGCCCTTTGCCCTGCTTAAAAATATTAAACTATAAAAAAGCCGGATGGAAATAAATCTCCATCCGGCTAAATCACTCTAAAACAATCACCTCTTATTAAATAGGAAGTTATAACAATAATATATAGATGCTTTTACAAGAGCCTATTAATTAAATGTTTAAACAAAGGTATCTATAATATACTGGGACTTTATCGGCGACCCATCATTTTTACGGGGTACTGACACAGCACAAATTGAATTTAATCGATTGTATTAGCAATACATTAAACCCTTTATGAATATATCAGTAAGCAATAGCTTTTTGCTTCTAATTTCTTCGAGATGTTCCTTACGCGGGAAACTGGATTTCTTTTGAGACACGGCACCCACCCTGATACCATGCATAGCATCTAAAAGCAGGTCAACAACCTCTTCGGAGTTTTCAATAGGTTTTATAGTGCCCTTTTCAATTTCAACTTTAACGGCATTACTCAACAAAGTAAGTTCCGCTTTGTGCACTTGCTCAACAATTTCCCAAATGGTATCCGGTAAATTTTGTTCATTAAGCCTGAAAAAATCGAAGAAATTATAATTCTTTACAATAAAATCATGATGAGTATTGATCTGGAAAACAAAGGCTTCTTTTAAATTATTAAAAGTATCAATGTTATCTTCAAGCAACTTTAAGTATTCATTAGCCAGCTTACGCATTACAGCTATATATAACTGGCTTTTATCAGGGAAATAATAGTACAGCAAAGCTTTCGACATAGAGAGGTCACCGGCAATTTCATTCATCGTGGTTTTTGAATAACCATAATGTAAAAATCGCTCATATGAGGCTTCTAATATCTTTTCCCTTTTTATATCCTGATGGTCATTCACTGCAGCCATTTGTTATATAAATTATACAATCTGTAATCAGCAACCTAAATTCCTGACTTTTTAAACAAATCTATCAAAAAATCTACATATAAATATGGCAACCCCCATTTCGTTACGTGTTGTTAAAACAATTTTACATTCGTAGTATTTAACTAATGTTGATTAATATAAAATAACATGAATATCGAAAACAGGTTACCCCCTGATCTGCTTGACTTTTCCCAACAACTTCCAGCCATAGTATGGAATCTCCTGATAGCTGTAATAGCTATCCTTGCAGGGCTGATTATAAAGTATATTGTTACCCTCTTATTCAAATTTTACGCTAAAAAGGAAGAATCCTACTCCTTTTTCAGGTCGGTGATAATCAATTTAGGCCCTGCTATAACTTATTTTATCCCATTGTTTTTGCTAAACCTCTTTATCCCCATCATGAGGATGGATAAAATTTATGTTACTCCGCTTGATAAAACAATTGAAATTTTACTGACAATATCTTTTGCAGGCATTCTTGTACGCTCCATCCGGATTTTAGAAGATTACATCTATCACACCTACGATCTTAATAAAGCCGACAACCTGGTGGAGCGCAAAGTGCGCACACAAATTCAATTTATACGTAAGTTTTTAGTGGTTGTAATTGTATTTGTTACCATAGCTATCATCCTGCTTAGTTTTGAAAGTATGCGTAAAATTGGCACGGGCTTATTAACAGGTGTGGGAATAGGTGGTATTATTGTAGGTTTCGCGGCGCAAAACTCTTTAGGAAATTTGCTGGCCGGTTTCCAGATAGCGTTTACACAACCTATCAGGATTGACGATGTTTTAGTGGTTGAAGGCGAATGGGGGCGCGTAGAGGAAATAACCCTAACTTACGTGGTGTTGAATATATGGGATAAACGCAGACTGATTCTTCCCATCAACTATTTTATTACAAAACCCTTTCAAAACTGGACAAGATCCTCGTCCGAAATATTGGGAACAGTATTTTTATATGTGGATTATACCATTCCGCTTGAGGCTATCCGTAAAGAGTTTGACCGGTTGATTGAGCTATCACCGCTTTGGGATAAGAAAGTTAAAGTAGTGCAGGTTACCGATACCAAAGAAAACAATATTGAAGTACGCGTACTGATGAGTGCACACAATTCATCCGATGCGTTTGACCTGAGATGCTACATCAGGGAAAACCTGGTAACCTTTATCCAACAGAATTACCCGGGTAGTTTACCAAGAATTCGTACCGAGGTTAGCAATCTTGAAAAATACTTGCAGCCTAAAACTGATAATTAAGCTGCATTTGATAATTCAACTCCACTGCCAATTACAAGCGCATCTTCAATAGCGCCAACAATCGGGTCAATAACATGACTGGTTTTAACCGCATTCTTACGAAGAAAATAACTACCAAATGTGGAAGCAAAAGCAGCGGCCCCACCAATTAAGGCGCCCATGGCAACTCTGCCTCCAGTTGCTTTATAAACACTTGCCCCGGCAAAAGCTCCCGAAAGCATCCTGAAGGCAAGTACGGCAGGCTTGATACGATTGGGTGCCGAAGGTAATTTATCGCCTATTATTTCGCCTATGGCTAAAACCTTCAATGCAAGTGCCACATTTTTTGATTGCATAAACCGCAAAGGTGAATGATCAAGATTTTTTGACTGGTGATGACTTAATATATGGCTGACAATAACAGGCGCCGATGTTGAGCGCATACCGGCTAGGGCTCCAAGACCAATAACCTGCCAAAAGGGATGTGATATTTTGAGTTCCATAATTGACGTTTGATGTTTGTTATACATATAAAACTACACACATCTTATTATGTTCTAATTAAAAGCATAAATCAGAGCCCTTTAAAGCAAAATAGCCGCACACTTTTCAGCATGCGGCTATTTGTTTATGATTTTGCCTATTAAATTAAACCGTTTCGGCTTCTAATACTTCTATATGTTTCTTTTCTTTTTTACCAAAAAGCCTTGCTTTAAGGTTGTGACGGATAAGATACATACATGGCACAAGAATTAAAGTAATAACGGTTGCAAAACCTAAACCAAATATCATTGTCCAAGCCAACGGTCCCCAGAAGGCAACGTTATCACCACCAAAGTGAATATGTGGTTTAAAGTGTGTGAACATCTCCACAAAATCGATATTAAAGCCTACAGCTAATGGTATTAAACCTAAAATGGCTGCAGTGGCCGTTAATAAAACTGGCGTCATACGGGTGTGTCCTGCCTCAACTACGGCATCATGAACGTTTGCACCCTGCTCTATCAACATATCTGTAAACTCTACAAGCAAGATTCCGTTTCTGACCACCACACCGGCAAGAGCGATGATACCTACCCCCGTCATAACTATAGCCATGGTCATGCCAAAGATACTTACACCCAATAACACCCCAATGATACTAAAGAAGATCTCACTGATGATGATGAATGTTTTACCGATAGAATTAAACTGGATCATTAAAATGATCAGGATAAGCCCAAAAGAGGTAGCAAGTGCACCACCAAGGAAAGTAACCGCTTCCAGCTGATCTTCCTGGCCACCACCCTGCCTGATGATGATATCATCAGATTTTTTAAAGTTGGCTATAGCCTTTAAGATATTAGCATTTACCTCGTTGGCATTATACGGTTTTATTACGCTTGAACCTAAAGTTAATACCCTGCGCTGTTGTTTACGCTTAATGTTACTATAGGTATTGGTATACCTTATATCAGTAAATGCCGATATAGGCACCTGGCGTATGGCACCACCGGTGGCAAGGTCACGATAAGTTATTTTCATGTTGCGTAACTCATCTATATTACCACGCTGTTGTTCCAATGCCCTTACCTTTATCTGGTAATCATCTTCTTTGGTATTCCTAAAATCGCCTGCTTTGGCGCCAAAAATGGCCGTACCAAGAGCCTGACTTATCTGCGATGTACTGATACCTTCGCGGTTAGCCCTTTCACGGTCAATATCAAAAACTATTTCGGGTTTATCGTTTTGAACATCGGCAACCAGGTTTTCAATACCGGCAATATTTTGCTTAGCCAGGTAACTCTTTAAACGATTGCTGGTGTTTACCAACGAATCCAGGTTATCACCTATTAGTTCAATACTAATATCTTTTTGCACCGGCGGACCACTATTTTCCTGTGCTACAGCAATTTTAGCTCCTGGTACGCCTTGAACAGCTGCGCGAATCTTTCGCAAAACCTCCTTGGTATCCTTACCGTTACGTTTACCAAATTCAACAAATGCAACAGTTACTTTACCTTTATTTTGATAATCGCCCTGATCTTCATCCGTTGGGTCGGTTACGCCCTTGGTAACGTTTGATATTACGGATGATACAATATCCTTATCAGGTTCAACAACCTGTGCAACACGCTGTTCCAGCTTTTTAGTTACCTCGTTGGTAGTAGCCTGGTCAGTACCTATAGGCATAGTAATGTAAACGTATGCAAAGTTTGGATCGCCAGACGGGAAAAACTCAGGCGTTTTGCCTCTTACCACCATCAATAATATAGCAAACACAAACAGTGCAAATGTACCCAACAGCACTATTACAGGCCTTTTAACAGCACGCTCCAACCATTTGGCATACCATTTTTGAAAACGCGGCCATACATTGTTTTGAAACTTGTCTATTATCCTTAATAACACAAAGTGATTTAACAGGTAAAGCACAATAGCAAGTGCCAGTAAATTGCCCATACCCATAGTCCAAATACCCGCGAAAAACAATCCATAGCTTAGTATGGCAAGTACCGCCAAAATGAGCAATACACGTAAGGTTTTCTTATCAAATTTAGGATTATCATGTTCGCCTTTAAAGTGTGGTTTCATAAAATCAACCGCAAAAACCGGGTTCATGATATAAGCCACCACTAACGATGCCAACAAGGTAATAATAAGTGTTATTGGCAGGAAGAACATAAAGTGCCCAATCAAACTATTCCAGAATGCCAACGGAACAAAGGGAGCCAATGTGGTCATGGTACCTGAAAACACTGGGAGAAACACCTCGCCTGCTGCCATCTTAGCTGCTTGTTTAATTGGTATTTTTCCGTTATCAAAAATACGGTGTGTGTTTTCAATTACCACAATGGCATCATCCACCACAATACCTAAAGCCAGCAGGAACGAGAATAACACGATCATATTTAGTGTAAACCCAATGGCCGGCATTATTAAAAATGCAATAAAGCACGATAGCGGTACAGATAATGCCACGAAAATAGCATTAGTTGTACCCATGAAGAACATCAGAATAACTGTAACTAATATAAACCCAATTACGATGGTGTTGATAAGGTCATTAAGAGTGGTACGTGTCTTGTCCGACTGATCACCTGTTACTGTAATATTTAATCCTTTAGGGAAAACTGTTTTTTGTTTTAGTTTGATCAGCTCATTGATCTTATCAGATGCCTGGATCAGGTTCTCTCCTGCCCTTTTACTTACGTTAAGGGTAATTACATTTTTAAATTTAGGATTTTCTGGCGTTTTTAAACGTGCATAGCTCTCCTGTTCTAAAAACGAGTCTTTTATTTCGGCAATATCGCGCAGATAAACTGCTTGTCCCTTGGGGTTACGAATAGCCATTTCAGATACCTCCTGGGCATCTTTAAAATCCTGTTTAATATCAATACTACGGCGAATACCATCAGTTTTTACTGTACCTGCCGTTGTTAAAATATTTTCGTTACCAATTGCCTGGGTAATATCATTAAAACTAACCTGTGCTGCGGCCATCTTATTCAGGTCGACATTCACCTGTATTTCGGGCGTTAAAGCACCAACCTCATCAACTTTTGAAATCTCCTTATAGCCTTCAATCTCGTCCTTCAAAAGATCAGCATACTCTTTTAATTTCTTGAGATCGTAGTCGCCGGATATATTGATATATAAGATCGGGAGATCGGCTACGTTTATATCAGATATAACAGATTCCTTAAGGTTATTATCATTTTGAGGCAAATCCTGTTTGGCTTTATCCACGGCATCTTTTACATCAATTTTGGCATCTTTAATTTTAATATTAGCCTGAAATTCGGCTGTTATTATAGATACATTTTGTACCGAGTTTGAAGTAACCTTTTTTAGGCCCTTTAATGATTTTAACTGCTTTTCAATTTGCCTTGTTACCAGGTTCTCGATGTTTTGAGGAGATTGGCCTGCAAAAGTTGTGGTAACAAACACTTTAGATTGCGCTATATCCGGAAAGTTCTCCTTTGGCAGATTGTTATAGCTGATCAACCCCAATACTGTGATCAAAAATATGAGCACATATATGGCAGTTTTATTATCAATGGCCCAGCTTGAGGGCCCGAATTCTTTAGTTGAATCTTTCATAATTGACAGATCAATTGTTAATATAATTAATTAGCACTCTGTAAAACTTTGATCTTATCGCCATTTTCAATATCTGAAGCCCCTTCTGTTATCAGCTGATCGCCGGCTTTCAAGCCTGAAAGTATTTCAGTCTGCCCGCCATAAGTAGTTCCTGATTTAACATTAACCCTTTTAGCAATTCCGTTTTCATTAATGTAAACAAAATCTCCATCTTCTGATTTTTGGATAGCTTTAACAGGTATGGCAATTGCGTTTTCCTTGGCGTAATTAGCTATTTGAATAATAGCTGTCATATTAGGGCGTAAGGTTTTACGCACAGGCAACTTAATTTCAACACCAAAGCTTCTTGATGTTGGATCAATCACCTTGGCGGCAAATGTTACTTTGGTAACTAATGAATCCTTTGCATCGGGTACTAAAATTTTCACTTCATTACCAGTATTTACACTTCCTGAATAAGATTCAGGCACATCGGCCTTTATTTTTAAAACATCAGCATTAACAACACGGATACCTGTTTGACCCGGGCTTGCTACCTGGCCCAATTTAAGATCCATTTGATCAACAGTACCGGTTATTGGTGACACAATACGGTATAAACCAGCCTGTTGCTTTAAACCAGCCAAAGCCTTTTTGCTACTTTGCAATGTTGTTTGGGCCTGTAAAAACTGTACTTCGGTACCTATTTTTTGATCCCAAAGATTTTTTTGACGATTGTATAAAGTCTGATTTAACTCCACCTGCGCTTCAGACTGCGCTACATTTTGTTGCATTACGCTGTTATCTAATTGTGCAAGTACCTGCCCTTTAGTTACATGCTGCCCAGGTTTAACAAACAGGCCTGTAATAATTGCAGAAGCCTGTGGATATGCGGTAACGTTATCCTGCGCATCAATTTTACCCTGCAATTGTACGTAGTTCGTAAAAGTGACTTGTTTAATAACAATAGTGCTTACATCGGTAGTTTTACCCGAATCAGCTGAACCAACCTCCGATTGCAGCTTGGCTACTTTTGAATTTATATCGGCCTGTTGTTTCTGCAGGTCGGCAAGCTCCGTTTTTTTGTCTTTTGGTTTGTTGGTGCAAGCTGCCGCTAAAAGAACCAGTACCGGTATGTATAATATTTTTTTCATGTCTTTTTTATAATAGTGAGTTTAGTTATATTGTTTTATTGAATACGTCCGTATGCCTGGTCAAGATCAACTTTGCTAACCAATGCATCATATAATCCCTGTATATATTTGTTATCAGCATCTTCAAGTGCCGTTTGGGCTTGTGTAACTTCAATACTTGAGCCTACACCTTGTTGATATTTTACTTTGGATACCCTTAAAACTTCCTGGGCCAGCGTTTGGTTGCTTTTTTGATTATTCAACGATTGTAAACCGTTAATAAATGTGATACGCGCTTGGTTAGCTTGCAGGCTCAGCTGGTTTTTAAGGTTATACAAATCATTCCTTGATTTTAATACCGTGATTTGCGATTGCCTAACCTGGTTAATTCGCTGCCCGCCATTATAAATAGGAATACTTAATGAAATACCAAAATAGGTAGATGGGTAGCTTACGCTATATAACTGGCTGAAGCTGTTATTTTGATAAGTAATAGCTGAGCTTCCGTTTAATGATAAAGAAGGTAAAAAGGTCGATTTTTTTCTTTTCAGGTCAAGTTCATTCAGTTTCAAATTGGTTTCTGATAAATTATACTCAATCCTGCTATGATAAAATGAGGTATCTGAAGTTACGCTTGCATCTGCAATGCTATTATCAATATTAACGTTTTCCAACTTATCTTTCAATGTCAAGTCATTCTCGATAGGCATACCCATCTGAAATTTCAAAACCTGGTAATTCAGCACCAGCAATCGTACCACATTTTCGCGATTGGTTAACAGATTATTATATTGCACGGTGATACGATCAACGTCAATTTTTTCCACCAAACCTTGCTTATTTTGTGCCACAGTTTGATCCAGTTGCTGTTTAAGCTGATCGATATTGGCATTTAACAACTTTATCTGCTGATTACTAACCAACACTTGATAATAGGCTTTAATAACCGCTACTGACGCGTCTATTTTAGTGCGGGTTAAGCTCCTTATCGAAAGTTCTTTATACGTTTTGGATGCTTTTAATCCTACCAAATAACTGCCATCAAATAATATCTGGTTTAAAGTTAAACCCAGATTGCTGTTGTATTTTTGATAGATACTAAAATTAACAGGATCAAATGTTTTCGCCGCAATTACTTTGCCATCTGACCCCTTTACACCCTCCTGGTTTAGTACATAATATAAGCCATTTAAAGAGTTAGGGAACAAAATAGATGGTGTTTTGATATAATCCTGAAAAGATGCCGATGCAGCGATCTGCGGCAAACCAATCCCTATAGTTTCTTTTACTTTATATTCTGCACTTTTAACATCAAGGCCGGCATTTATAACTGCGGTTTGGTGTTCGTGAGCGTAGTTAATACAATCCTGTACACTAAAATTAAAAGTTTGGTTATTAGGTGGCGTTTCCTGGGCATAGCTTTTAATGGCTATGGCACAAAAAAATGTTGCCGTAAAAAGTAAATATTTCATTGTATATATTGTTGTTGTTGATTTTTTATTTAATACACTTTACGGCCTCAAATATCCCTGCCATCTGTGACAGCCGTATGTCAGCAGACTTTTATTCTTCCTTTATATTTTTATACTGATTTAAAAGCTTGTAACCTTTAAGTGTACAAATACCATAGTTAAAATGATCTAAAAACTGCACCTGCACCTTCCATGTATTAAATTCGGCTACAGGGAAAATGGTGGTATTAAAACCCAGCTCAACTGTATTTACCCTCATCCGGGCAACTATCCTTACGTCAATTTCAGATCTGATATAGCCCTGCTTAATTCCTTTTGTTAACAATTCTTCCAGCGTACTTATTAAAACCTCTGATTTAAACCGCTGAAATTCGGCCCAGGCCTCCGGATGATATTTTTGCATATCATGGATCACTATCGGGTTGATCCTTGAAAACATCTCTTCTGAGCACTTGGTCATGGCAATCATCTCCTCAATCACATTGGCAGATTTGCTGATGTATTCCACCATTTCCTCTTCATCCTCTTTTAGCTTCTTTTTTACCAGTGCTGTTACAAGCTCATTCTTATCCTTAAAAAACTGGTATATGGTTTTTTTCGACATACCCAAATGTTTGGCTATATCATCCATGGTTACGCTTTTGATGCCTGCCTTTAAAAACAGCTCCTCGCCCCCGTGTATTATTCTCTCTATTTGACTCATTGACTTTCTTGGTCAAAACTAAGGAAACATTTTGTGATTTCAAAGTTTCCAAACGAAATTACTTTTCTCAGACAAAAGGTTGCAGATGTGCAGATTTCAAATTCCAGATGTACAGATGATTGCCGCATGATTTTATTCTATTAACTATCGATCATCGGTAAATTGGACATCCAAACGCAAATTAATTTGTTCATTTAAAATCTGCATATCTGTCATCTGCATATCTGCACATCTATTTTCTTATCTTTGCAAAAATTTATATTTTATATGACCCTTACTCCACTTTCAGCAATTTCGCCAATTGATGGCCGCTATAGAAACACCACTGCTGAACTTGCCGGTTACTTTTCAGAATTTGCTCTCATCAAGTATCGTGTATTTGTTGAGATAGAATATTTCATCGCATTGGTTGAATATCCTTTACCTCAGTTACAACAATTTGATAGTAATCTAACAGAAAAGTTACGCGACATTTACAGAAAATTCACTGAAGCGGATGCTGAAAGCATTAAAGTGATTGAAAAAACAACCAATCACGATGTTAAAGCGGTGGAGTATTTCATCAAAAATGAGTTTGATAAATTAGGTGGTCTTGACCCTTATAAAGAGTTTATACATTTTGGATTAACCTCGCAGGATATAAACAATACAGCCATTCCTTATACTTTTAAGCTGGCCATCAACAATACCTACTACCCCGCTATAACCGAATTGGTTAATACCTTAAAAAGCTACGCAGCCGACTGGGCACAAATCCCCTTGCTTGCACATACCCACGGGCAACCAGCATCGCCAACACGTTTGGGTAAAGAGATTGAAGTGTTTATTGAACGTATAGAAGGACAATTAGTCTTATTAAAATCGGTTAACTATTCGGCAAAATTTGGCGGAGCTACAGGTAACTTCAATGCACACCATATAGCTTATCCGGGTAAAGACTGGAAAGCTTTCGGTAACCATTTTGTAAATAACATTTTAGGATTAAGCCGCTCACAATTCACTACACAAATTGAGCATTATGACAATTTTGCCGCCCAGTGTGATGCCCTGAAAAGGATTAATAATATATTGATTGATCTTGACCGTGATATGTGGACGTACATATCCATGAACTACTTTAAGCAAAAAATTAAAGCTGGCGAGGTTGGCTCTTCAGCCATGCCACATAAGGTAAACCCAATTGACTTTGAAAACTCCGAAGGTAACTTAGGTATCGCTAACGCCTTATTTGAACACCTGGCTGCAAAACTGCCAATATCAAGACTTCAGCGCGATTTAACCGACTCAACCGTTCTGCGTAATATAGGCGTACCGGTGGCCCATACTTTGATCGCGATAAAATCAACTATCAAAGGCTTAAACAAATTATTACTTAACCAGGACGCCATCACTGCCGATCTGGAAGCTAACTGGCCCGTTGTTGCCGAGGCCATCCAAACTATTTTAAGACGTGAAGGTTATCCTAACCCCTACGAAGCACTGAAAGACTTAACCCGTACAAACCAACAGATAAATGCTCAAACAATATCGGAGTTTGTTGATACGTTAAATATAAGTGACGAGGTTAAGAGTGAATTAAAGCAAATAACACCATTAAATTATACCGGGATCTAATTCTAAAAACCCGTCATTGCGAGGCACGAAGCAATCTCTACACAGGCAGATCGAACTTCCATTTCTCCTCTGTACAGCATAGAGATTGCTTCGTACCTCGCAATGACGCGCTTTTTTTACATGTCTGCACATTTGCAATCTTCCCGTCATAACACGTTAACTATTGCATTTAAACAAAAAAGCTACTTAAATTTGTTAATTCCATTTTAAATATAGAATTCACGATGAATATCAACGTATATACAGAATCAACGCCAAACCCGGCAACTATGAAGTTCATAGTGAACAAGTTGCTAATTAATGGCAGTGCCGACTATGCTACAAAAGAGAGCGCCGAAAAATCACCTTTCGCTAAAGAATTATATAAGTTTTCTTTTGTAAACGGTGTTTTTTTCGCCAGCAACTTTGTTACTATCACCAAAACTGATGATAGTGACTGGGCAGATGTTGAGCCTATTATGAAGGAATTTGTAAAAGGCGCGGTTGAATCAGAACTAAAAATCCAATTAGAAGAGCAATCTGAAGAAACAAACTTTGAAGGTTCTGAAACTGAAGTTAAAATCCAGCAGATTTTACATGATTACGTTCGCCCGGCTGTTGAGCAGGATGGTGGCGCTATTTCTTACCGCTCATTTAACGAGGGTGTGGTAACTGTTGAGCTGCGTGGTTCATGCAGTGGCTGCCCGTCATCAACCATAACACTTAAAGCCGGTATCGAAAACCTGCTCAAACGTATGGTGCCCGAAGTTACCGAGGTGGTATCAGAAGCATTATAAGATTGACATTGATTTATTCGAATTGAACGAATTGATCAGATACATGAATGGCACAAATTTAATCGAATTACACTAATTTGTGTTCGATTAAATTTGTGCCATTTTCGTTTGAGAAAATTCGTTCTTATTCGTGAAATTCGTGCTTGTTAAAATTCGTTCTTATTCGTGAAATTCGTGTTTATTAAGATCCCTACTCCTCTTTTACTTGAAGTACTTTTGAATAGAAGTTAACAATTCTTCGGTTATCTTTCCGTTAGTTGCCAGCAACTCTCTTGTTTCCAGCACTTCGCTTCCACCTTTAAAATTTACTACCTGGCCTCCGGCTTGCTTTACAATTACTATACCTGCCGCCACATCCCAGGCGTTTAAATTATATTCATAAAAGGCATCAAACCTACCGCAGGCGGTATAAGCCAGATCAACGGCTGCAGAGCCTATTCGTCTTAACCCATGGCTGCTTTTCATAAGCTCGGCAAATAGTTCAATATACGCTGCCTGCTTCCCAAAATCATAATATGGAAAACCTGTTGCCAATAAGCTGGTGGCTACTGTTGTGTTTTTGCTTACGCTTATCTCCTTGCCATTTAAATAAGCAGGTGCATCTTTCCAGGCATAAAAACATTCATCCTGGTTTATTTCATATACAACCCCTAGCACCAGTTCGTCGTACTCCTTCAACGCAATACTTACCGAAAACGCCGGTAATCCATGTATAAAATTGGTGGTTCCATCCAACGGGTCAATTATCCAGTTATAACGTTCTCCAATTGTGGTTGTGGTTTTTTCTTCGGTAATAAAGCCGGCTTCGGGCAATACTTTCCTTAGGTCTTCAACGATTATTCGTTCGGCAGTTTTATCAACGTATGATACCATATCGTTGAGTCCTTTATATTCAATTTTATTAGAATCAAAAGTTTTACGCTCCTGCCTTATAAAATCGCCCGCCTGTTTAGCAATTTCAATTACCTGGTTCGCTATGTTCGTGAGTGCCATGATGTCTTAATGATAAGCTGAATGAAAATACCTTATGTATAAAAAAGCTTGCAAAAAACAAGCTTAATGCGGCACCGATACGTGCTAAAGGCGGATAGATCCCGAAAACCTGTATCAACACCTTAATTACAAACAAATTTGCAAAAAAACCAATGCAGGCCACTGATGCAAAGCGGAAAAACTGTTTATATGCCGATAGTTTTGACTCCGTGAAAACCAGGTAACGGGTAACTAAAAAATTAACGATCACTCCCAACGCAAACGATATGGCTAATGACAATGTGGAATTACGAACTGTAATTGAGCCTATAGGATAAGTGTGCCGAACCAGTAAATTATGATAAAAGAGATAGAACGCAGATATATCAACCAAAAAACCGACACCTGCCGAAAGTACAAACCTGAACACCTGGTTATCCAAAAGCCTGTATGCCTGCTTTGTATTAGCCATGCTGCAAAGTAGCTGTTTTTTTGTTTTTTAACCCGTTTATAATTAAAGCAGCACCGCCAATTACCATAATCAATGAAATCATTTCGGCTTGAGTAAAACTGACGCCGGCTACGTGGTATTTTGTATTTACACGGATTAGCTCAATAAAAAAGCGTTCAACACCGGCCAATATCATATAAATACCAAACAACACACCTGAACTTTTTATTCGCTTGCGGATGCTCCACAAAAAAGCAAATAACAACAAGCCAATTATGCACTCATAAAATGAAGTAGGATATACAGGATATTGTAATTCATGGCAAAACTTGCCAACGCAATTGACCATGGCTACTCCTTCATCATTAACATTATGCGGAAATTTGAACGACCACATCCAATTTGGCGCCCAGCTTAACCATTGTGGTTTTGGATTAAGGTTAACAACACCCCAATCACCATCGCCAGACATCTGGCAGCCAACACGCCCAAGAGCATAAGCCAGCATCATACCAGGGCCACCAATATCCAGCATATCCAGTGGTTTAATACCATGTTTCTTGGCTATGTAAAGTACCGCTGCACCGCCACAAATAAGGCCGCCATAAAAGGTTAATCCGCTAAAGCCAATCAGCATACCAACCGGGTCTTTCATAAAATCGCCCCAGTTTTCAAGCGCGTTAAATAATTTAGCGCCGGCAAAGCCAAACACTGCCGCCCAAAGCAAAATGCTACCCATTAATTCATGCGGATGAGCTGTTACTTCTTCTGTTTTTGGTTGAGCGAGCTTTTGCTTATCACTCTCATAATAGGCCCAGTAAGCAAAAGCGGCCGCACCTATGATACCACCCAGCCAATTGCCACGTGTTGATAAAAGAAACTCCTGTGGGTTATCTAAAAGCAGATGATAGTTTAGTACAGCATCAATAATTTTGTAACCTAAAATAAAGCCGAATATCCCATTGCCTATCAACTCATTAACAGTAGCCGGCTGGCCAATGGTAACAGTTTTTTTAAAGCTATGGATTACGCCAAGTTTCTCTTTTCTATCAAACTCCTTTGCAAAAGCCCAATAAGCTGCCATAAAAGCTATCGCCACAAAAAAACCAAAAGTTTGAATAGGTAATGGTAAATTAAAGCCAAAAAGGTATTGAAGAAGCGATGTTATGGTAGGAAACATAGGTTAAATTTTGAAGCGAAGATAATGTTTTAATGCATTAATATTTCCTGGCCTTCTGTTATTTCGACGTCACCATCGGGTGAAATATTTGTTAAGTAAACCGTTTTCAATTCATTAACTAATATAGGATCATACTTAACTTTTACCTTTACGTAGTTACGGGTAAACCCGTGCATGTACCCCTCTTTTATATCGCGCTCAAACAAAACTTCTTCATTTTTATTGAGTTGGGTTTCGTAGAAAGCCCTGCGTTTTTTATCAGATAAAATATGCAGCATCTTACTCCTGTCGTTACGGGTTGAGCCGGGTACTACCCCACTCATATCTGCAGCCAGGGTGTTTTCCCTTTCAGAATAAGTAAATACATGCAGGTATGAAACGTTTAGTTCATTCAAAAAATTATAGGTATCGATAAAATCTTCCCTGGTTTCGCCCGGGAAACCGACAATCACGTCTACACCAATGCAGCAATCTGGCATCAGCTCTTTTATTTTGGCTACGCGGTTTACATACAAGTCGCGTTTATAACGGCGGCGCATTAAACCCAATATTTTATCTGAGCCTGATTGCAATGGAATATGAAAATGCGGAACAAACCGTTTTGAAGTAGCAACAAAATCAATAATCTCGTCGGTGAGCAGATTTGGCTCAATAGATGATATGCGGATACGGTCAATCCCTTCAACTTCATCCAATGCCTTTACAAGGTCGAAGAACTTATCTTCACGCTGACCGTTTCTGATCCCGAAATCGCCCAGGTTAACACCTGTCAGCACTATTTCCTTTACTCCTGATAAAGCTATTTCCTTCGCCTGCTCAATTACGTTTTGGATAGTATCGCTCCTGCTGGAGCCGCGGGCTAAGGGAATGGTGCAAAAGGTACATGAATAATCGCAGCCATCCTGAACTTTCAGGAAAGTACGGGTACGATCGCCACCAACAGAATAAGCCGGTACAAATTGGTTAGCCTCACTTACTGGTTGGTTATAAACTACAGCTTTGGGCTTTTTAGTAAGATCGGTAATATGATCAATGATCATGAATTTTTCTGCAGCACCAAGCACCATATCAACACCAGGTATTTCGGCAATTTCCTGAGGTTTTAATTGGGCATAACATCCCACAATAGTTACATACGCGTTAGGTGAAATCTTAAGCGCTTCTTTAACTATCTTTTTACACTTTTTATCAGCGTTTTCGGTAACCGAACAGGTGTTGATAACAAAAACATCGGGAGTATCGGAAAACTCGACCGTATCATAACCGGCCTTGCTAAACAGCCTGCCGATAGATGAGGTTTCTGAGTAATTCAGTTTACAGCCTAAAGTATAAAAAGCGACTTTCTTATTCATTTCAAAGCTGCAAAGGTAAGCAATTTGTGAATTAGTGAGTTGATGAATTAGCTATTTTTACTTTTGGCTTAATTATTAAGTTAACAACTTAAAAAAGAAACATAAAAAAAGCCACCAGGTATACTGGCGGCTGCAGACAAACTGATTTATAGCTTAAGCTAATACTTTACTTTTTTGAATATTATATTCTTCTTCGTTTAAAATACCTTTCTCCTTTAATTCATAAAGTTTATGTAACTGTTCAGATATCCCTGGCTGATCTTTTACGCCATGGCTGGCAGGCACATTAACAACAATATTATTTATATTGTTATTGGCACTAAACGTCCGGCCAAACAGGGCATTGTAAGTATCAACCTGACTACCCAATGTAAACAGATCAATAATCCAGCCGATGCCAAATAAGCCAAGGGTAAAAAAGTACAGAATTCCCATACCTGTTTTATTGAGGTAAAATTTGTGCACCCCAATAACGCCGAAAAAGAACCATAAAATGTACGCTGTTGATTTAGACTTCATTTATTTGTGATTTTAGTTTAAGATTAGTCCACCTAAAGTAAACAATTTATTAAGATCCCAAAACTTCAAATCAGGCTTTTATCGAAAGCTATACAAAATCATATTCCTTTCCACTCATAGCTCTTGTTCTCCAGCCCTATCAGATCAATAACCCGGTTCACAACCGTCATGGCCAGCTCTTCTATGGTTTGAGGTTTGCTGTAGTATGAGGGAATAGCCGGGCAAATAATACCACCGGCTTCCGTAACTGTAGCCATATTACGGATGTGGATGAGATTAAACGGCGTATCGCGCGCCACCAGGATAAGCTTCCGGCGTTCTTTGAGGATCACATCGGCAGCACGACTGATCAGATCATCAGAGATCCCTCCCGCTATCCGGCCGAGAGTGCCCATGGAGCATGGAACAATAACCATAGTATCAAACTTAGCCGACCCTGACGCAAAAGGGGCCATGAAATCATTTTTGGCGTAAAACTTATAATTGTATTTACTATAGTCTTCGTTATCAAGCTCAAAACGCCAAACATCCTTAGCGTTATCAGACATTACGACTGCAACTTCCTGTATTTGATCTTCTAACTGACTTAACTTCTTTAATAACAGATCGGCATAAATAGCGCCGCTTGCACCCGTAATAGCAACTACAATCTTCTTCTTCATGACTCATCAATAACTACCCAAACAGATAAAAGTTACGGGCATAAAAAAGGGTCGAATAACTTGTACCCGACCCTACATCTACCTATGAAAAACATGCCCTTGAGAGGGCAATACAAATGTACTAACAGTTTTTATATAAAAAAACAAATTTGTAAAAATAATTTTACGTTATTTTTCTATTAAGATAAATTCTTTTCTATTAGAAGCTGTATAATTCCATCAACCATACCTACCCGGGGAACATAGATCTGCTTTATACCGGCGTTTTTCATCACAGTCATATAAATTTCACAGGCAGGAATAATTACATCGGCCCTGTCCTGGTTTAAACCAAGTACGTTTATACGGTCTTTTAGTGAAAATGAATTGAGATAAGTATAAAGCGATTTCAGTTTACCAAATGCCATTGGCGCATCGTCACCTTCTTCGGCCAGTCTGTGGATTTTGTTGATATTGCCACCGGTTCCTATGCCTAACAATTGTTTGTAGCCACGTGTATGCTCGCGGATAAAATCTTTCATCTCGTTCCAGGTTTCTTCAGAGTCCTGGTTATCCAATATCCTGATAGTACCAATATTAAATGATTTGGAAGCCATCAGTTCCCCGGCCGAGAAAAGTGAAAGCTCGGTACTGCCACCACCAACATCTATATATAAATAGCTTTTGCTTTTGTCAATAGTTTGTTCGGCATGACTGGCATATATCACTTTAGCCTCTTTTGAACCATGAATGATCTCCAGATCAATATTGGCTTCCTGTTTTATCAGTTTAACTACATCATCGCCATTTTTAGCTTCACGCATGGCCGATGTAGCATAAGCCAGGTAATCCGTCACCTTATAAACATCCATAAGATTGCGGAATGCACTCATTGATTTTACCAGGTCGCCGGCTTTTTTATCAGAGATGTGTTGCTGAATAAAGGCATCATCGCCGAGGCGCAACGGCACCCTGATTAAAGTGTTTTTCTTGAAAGAATAAGAACCATGATTTTCAATAATATCGGCAATAAGCAGCCTTACTGCGTTGGAGCCAATATCTATAGCTGCGTATCTCAATTTTGTTTGTTTTTAGTTTTAAGGTAAGTATATATCTCTATCTGCGCACGATGAGAATCGGCCGAATTAGTTTTATGATATTTGTTGCTGTTTGTGCTGTTTATTTCGCGTGCCTTGGTGTTATCCTGCAGTTGTATGTTGATCATATCCTTCACTTCCTTACGCAAGTGCTCATCTAAAATCGGGAAACCAACCTCTACCCTGTTATCAATATTCCGGCTCATAAAATCAGCCGATGTAAGGTAGATCAACTCGCTACCACCGTTGCAATAAATGTGTACACGTGCATGTTCCAGATATTTATCTACAATGCTTATCACCTCAATATTTTCACTGAAACCTTTTACACCGGGAACAAGGCAGCACATACCACGGATGATCATTTTTATTTTAACACCGGCATTGCTGGCCTGGTATAATTTATTAATCAGGCTTTCATCGGCAAGGCTGTTCATTTTTAATATCATGTAAGCCTTTTTGCCTGCTTTAGCATTCTTTATTTCGTTATCTATCAGTTTGTAAATGCCTGGCCTTGAATCAATGGGCGATACAATCAGCGTCTTTAGTCCTTTCGGCAGCACATTCCTTTTAAGGGCTTTAAACACATCAGCAAGATCATCAGTTATCTTTTTGTTAGCTGTAAAAAGCGTATGGTCTGCATAGATCTTAGCAGTTTTTTCATTAAAATTCCCTGTTGATAAACAGGCATAATTTACCACCTTTTGTTTTTCCAAACGGCTAACCAGGCATATTTTTGAGTGTACCTTGTAACCTGGCACTCCATAAAGCACATTTACGCCCTCTTCTTCTAACCTGTTGCTCCAGAATATGTTGTTCTGCTCATCAAACCGTGCACGAAGCTCTACCAGGCAATTAACCTTTTTGCCGTTTTTGGCAGCGTTTACCAATGCGTGAATGATCCTTGAATTCTCGGCAAGGCGGTAAACCGCTATACTGATTTCTTTAACCTTAGGATCAATAGCAGCCTCGCGTAAAAAATGAATAATGTAATCATATGACTGGTAAGGCGTGCTTACCATATAATCCTTTTTAGCAATCAGTTCAATCAAACTTTTGCCAAAAGAAAGATCCTCGACAGGCAGAGCAGGATATTTAACAAACTCCAGTTCGGGCGAACCAACATTAGGAAATGATATAAAATTTTTAAAGTTATGATACCTGTTACCGGGGATCAGGCTCTCGCCATGCAGCCCCATTTTGGTTACCAGGTACTTTAACATATCCATCGGCATTTCGGTATCGTAAAGCAAACGCATAGGTGTTCCTTTCTTGCGTTTTTGAAGGCTTTTGGATAGCGCGTCAATAAATTTTCCGCTTAGTTCTTTATCCAGATCAAGCTCTGCATCGCGGGTAAGCTGCAATGAATAGGCCTCAATACTGTCATGATCAAAAATGAAAAATATATCCTCCAAACTGTACCTGATGATATCATCCAGCAGGATAATAAACTTCAGGTTATTGGTTTCGGGCAATACCACAAATCTTGATAGCGTATCAGGAAACTCAATAAGCGCAAACCTTGATTTTTTATTTTTGGTGAGCTTAACAAAAAAGTAAATGGCTCTGTCGCGCAGTTCGGGCAGCGGCAGGCTATCATCCAACATAATTGGTACCAGCGTAGCCAGTAATTTCTCTCTGAAATAGTTTTTAACAAATGCCCCACGGGATACATTAAGCTGCTTATCATTCAGGATAAAGATCTTTTCCTCGGCAAGCTGTTTAACTATAATGTTTTCGTACAGGTTATTGAACTTGCGCTCCTGCCGTACAACGATGTTTTTTATCTGATTAAGGAGCTTTTTAGGGTTATACCCTAAAATCTCCTTCGATTTTTCGTTCAAAGCGGCAAGGCGGCTCATGGTTGCTACCCTCACTCTATAAAACTCATCAAGATTGGATGAAAATATCGCTAAAAAACGCACCCGTTCAATTAATGGAACAGTGGGATCAGCAGCTTCCTGCAAAACCCTATCGTTAAAATATAACCAACTTATTTCCCTGTTTATTAATGGTGCCTGTTTATCCATAAAAATTTGTGCCCCCGGGCCACATTTACAAAGCTGCTTATTTATTTGTTAACTTAATATTAACTCATCTGCATTTTGAAGGTTTTTATTCATTATTATTTATTACGTTATGTAAACAAATTAATAATCATCATGCGTAAATGTTTACAATACATTAGTTTTGTAAACATTTATAAACACAAACTTATGCCAACATTTGATATAGTAAGCAAGATAGACGGCCAAACCCTTGATAACGCTATCAATACCGCTAAAAAAGAGATATTAAACCGTTATGATTTTAACGACTCTAAAAGCACTATCGATCTGGATAAAAAAACAAACGATATAACCATTGTTACCGAGAACGATATGCGTTTGAAAGCCATCCAGGATTCTATCATAGGCCGTATGGTAAAGCAACACCTTGATCCTAATGCGCTTGATTTTGGTAAAGAACAATATGCATCGGGCAATATGATCCGTAAAGAGATCAAAGTTAAAGAAGGTATTGATAAAGAAACCTCCAAAAAACTGGTTAAAAAAATAAAAGACAGCGGCTTAAAAGTTCAGGCATCCATTATGGACGACCAGGTGCGCGTGCAGGGTAAAAAGATAGATGACCTGCAGGCAGTGATCAGTCTTTGCCGTGGCGAAAACTTTGGTCAGCCATTGCAATTTATTAACATGAGGGATTAATTCTAATTCTGCACCCCTCCCGTCGTTACGATGACGAATGATTTAAAACAACAAGAGGCGCATACATGCGCCTCTATAATATATCTCCATTAAAACAGCAGGTTAACCTGCTGTTTCCATTTCTTTAACTTCATTAGGACGACCATTCTTGAATGCCTTACGCGGCGATAAGCCCAGCAGCTCAAACATTGCCATATCGGTATCAAAAGATGGGTTTGGCGTAGTCAGTAACTTCTCGCCTGCAAAAATTGAATTAGCACCAGCCATAAAACAAAACGCCTGTTCAACCACGCTCATTTCTGTACGGCCAGCAGATAAACGCACTACTGTTTTAGGCATAATAATGCGGGTAGTAGCTATCATCCTAACCATATCCCAAACAGATACCCTGGGCTGATCGGCCAGAGGGGTTCCCTTTACAGGTACTAAAGCATTGATTGGCACAGACTCCGGGTGCTTTGGCAAGTTTGATAAAGTCTTCAGCATTGAGATGCGGTCCTCAATCGTTTCGCCTAAGCCAATGATACCTCCACTACATACAGTGATCTTTGCTTTGCGAACATGCTTCAACGTATCTAAGCGGTCATCATAGGTACGGGTAGTTATAATACGTTTGTAGTCTTCCTCAGATGTATCCAGGTTATGGTTGTAAGCATACAAGCCTGCATCAGCCAAACGCTGAGCCTGGCTTTCTGTAAGCATACCCAGTGTACAGCAAACTTCCATATCAAGGCTATTAACGGCCTTTACCATATCAATCACTTTGTCAAAATCACGATTATCCCGCACTTCACGCCATGCGGCACCCATACACAATCTTGAAGCACCGCCTGCTTTTGCCTTTTCGGCAGCTGCAATAACTTCATCCTTTGGCATTATCGCATGAACATCAACACCTGTATTATAACGGGCAGCCTGCGGGCAATAAGCACAATCTTCTGAGCACCCTCCGGTTTTGATCGAGATCAGCGAACTGATCTGCACCTCGGCGTAGTCGGTATTTTCACGGTGAATACTTGCCGCTTTATAAACAAGGTCAAGTAACGGGGTATGGTATATTTCGGCTATTTGTTCTTTTGTCCAGTCGTTTCTTACTTCAGTCATAAGTTTTAATTTAATATCTCAATCTTATTGTTAGCTCGCACTAAGACGCAAAGATTCAAAGATTATTTTCTATTCTGGTTATTTCTGTTTTATTTTATCGCAAAGGTGCTTAGATGCAGGGCATTAAAAATTATTTGCAATGCGTCCCTTCGTTTCTTCACGAAATCAATTCTTAAATATCAATGTTTCAACAAAAGCTTGGTAGCAAGATAAAGCGGCAGCAAAAATCCCGCGCAATCTGTAAAAGTAGTTATGATGATAGATGACGCAACTGCCGGGTCAATCCCTACCCTTTTTAACACAAGCGGAATTGATGCGCCGGTAATACCTGCAATAATTAAGTTCCCTGTCATCGCTAAGAACAAAACCAGGCCCAGCATGGGGTTAGCATCATAGAACAAAGCAATGCAAAAAACTACAAGTCCGTTAGCCGCGCCGTTGAGCATGCCTACCAAAAACTCTTTTATAACAGTATTATATGCCTGGCTATCTGTAAGGTTGCTTAACGAAATACGCCTCACGGTTACCGCGAGGGCCTGTGTGGCGGCATTACCACCCATACCTGCAATAATAGTCATATAAGCTGCAATACCCTTTACCTGCGATACAGTATCATCAAAATGACGAATTACGGAAGCCGCCAAATATGCAGTGGCTAAATTAATAACCAACCATGGCAAGCGGCTTTTAACAGCATCTTTCCAGTTACCGCTCAGTTCCTCATCTTCTGATACACCGGAGATCTTCAAAATGTCTTCGGTATTTTCTTGCTCCATTACGTCGATGATATCATCAACCGTAACCCTGCCCAGCAGTTTCATGTTATCGTCAACAACCGGTATGGTGGTTAGGTTATATTGGGATATCAAGCGGGCAACTTCTTCCTGGTCAAGATCCGCCTTTACATAAACAGGATCGCGCCTTACCAGGTCTTTTACTTTTACATCGGCGTGAGCCTTAATTACATCTTTTATGGATAATATTCCTTTCAGGATATCAAAATCATCGACAACGTAAATGGTGTAAAACTCTTCCATTTCTTCAGATTGACGGATGATCTCGTCCAACGCTGCCTTTTTATCAAGGTTGATGTTCACCTTAATAATATCGGAGTTCATCAAACCACCAGCCGTATCCTCGTCATAACTTAACAAGGCGCGAATGCTGCTTGCATCTTCCTGGTCAATATCCTTTAATATTTCGTGTTGCTGATCTTTATCAAGCTGAGAAATAATATCGGTGGCATCGTCATAGTCCAGTTCCTCCACAATCTCCGATCTTTTCTCGGGATGCAGGTTAATGAGTAGTTCTTCGGGGTGATGCTCCTCATCCATTTCCGAAATTACTTCTGAGGCGACGTCGGTTGGCAGGATATTGATAATGCGTTCTTTTGCTTCCTGCGGAAGTTGCTCAAACAGCAAGGCAATCTCCGAAGCGTGATAATCTTGCAAAACAGCCTCTAAATCAGCATCATCGCCTTCGAGGGCGGTTTTAATGCGGAGGAGATCGGTTTTATCTAATTCAAAAGATTGCATATGCGACTAAAATAAACATTTAAGCCACAAAACAGGAATTAAAAAGGTATTAATTGAGCGTTAAAATAAACACGACACTAACCAATTAGTAACAACATGAACATAGGTGCCAAATAGGTATTGGTGTGTGTTCCATTTACAAATAGGGAGGAATTAGTGGTTTTTTTGGGGATTTTTAACTTTTAACTCGCAATGAACTAACTATCAAAAACTTACAAGTTTAAATTCAAAATCATCTACGACATTACTTGTCGTACTTCTACCATCTGCACTGTTCCATGTTTCCTGAAACAGTATACATATCAATTAAAGACTAAAGTCATACCTGGATTTTAGCCCGCTTACCTTGCCCAATTTGCCCAAGGTTTGTTCAACCTGTGTTTTGCGGATAGAAAGCTGCATGCTGCAATCATTATCAAATTGCTGCTCTAGCACAACCAGGTTATCATCCTTAATTATGCGCATTACATCATTCATTTGCAGGTAATCAAATGTGATGGTATAAATGTCATTCACGGTTTTCTGGATAATTACAGCCTGCTTCAGGGCCTCTTCGGTAGCAACCTTATAGGCATTAATTAAACCGGGAACACCTAACAAGGTACCGCCAAAATAGCGCACCACTACAACCAGGATATTGGTAAGATCTTTAGATAATAGCGTATTTAAAATTGGCCGCCCGGCGGTGCCAGATGGTTCGCCATCATCATTTACCCGGAATACCGACCTGTCAATACTTAACCTCACAGCCCAGCAATGATGATTAGCTTTAGGATGTTCGGCCTTTAGTTTAGCAACTATGCCTTTAATATCATTTTCTGAATTGATGGGGTATGCAAAGCCCAGGAACTTACTGCCCCTGTCGCGAAAGAGGCTTTCAGTTGGTTTTTCTATAGTTTGGTAAGTATCGTCAAAAAGCATTTTAGAAAACTAAAGGCAGAAGGCTTACAGCAAGAGCAATAATTTGCCTTCGTAATGTATATCATTAAATGTGCAGAAATCCCAACGTTTGCGGAAAGTAGATAATTACAATAGCTAATACGGCTATCACAATACCTATTTTATTAAGCAGGCTTAGTTTTTCTTTAAATACCAGCATACCAACCAAAGCACCAACAACAATAACGCCGATGTTCATTGCTGAAAATACTGATGACGGATTATTTGCCAGTGCTTTATGCGCTTTTAAGTAAAATAGTATGTTACCAAAGTTAAACATACCCAATACCCAGCCTATAAAAATATGAGGCCAGGAGAAACGCATTTTTTTGGTAAAAACCTGGTACAACAACCCTATCAACGATAGTACAAACGCCAAGATAAATATGACGAAAATAGCCGTGGTAAACGGTACATTATTAACCTTTGTTATCTGTTTTAACAATACATCAATAACTCCAAAGCCTAAAAACACAATAAGCAAGTAAAGCCAGGAGCCTTTCTCTGCTCTATTGCCGGCACCTTTTTGCCAGGGGATTGAGCATATAATAGCGATGAAAGCCAACGCTATACCAATTATTTTAACTGAGGTTGTTGCCTCGCCAAATAAAAGGAACGCTGCAATTATGGGAATGAATAAGGATAAACGTTGCGCAACATCTGTACGCACTATCCCGGCCTTCCGCACCGAGGAGGCCATAATTACAAAAAGTAACGGAAATAATATCCCGAGTGCCAGGTAATTATAAATGGGAGCCTGCTGCAGGTTTGAAAGAGATGGTCTAAAAAATATCCAGGTAAGCAATATCGCCATGGAGTAATTCCAGGTGATTGCCTGGAAAACATCGATATGATAACGCTTGGCCAGCTTTAGCATAACCGACACAATAACACTGCAACAGATACTTAAAAAAACGTATAGCATTTTATATAATTGGCTTAGTAAAAGAAGCAAGAATTAAGACTCAAGAATCAAGATAAGAAACTAAAAATCAGATTACTTAAGCTAATATCTTAACTAATCTGGCTTTTCAGATGATTTGTTGTATACCTTATTTCTTCCGTCTTGATTCTTGACTCTTAATTCTTGATTTTTCCGACTTGATTTTTATTTATTATGGAGCACCTGCAAGCGGTCGTCCCCTATTAAAGACTCATCCGCAATTATACCGGTTATTTGCGGTGATTTTATACCTTTTGTTAAAACAGTTTTGCCGGTAAAAATACGGGCCTCATCCCAAAGTCCGGCTTCAATAAATGTTTGCAGTGTATGCGCGCCCCCTTCAATTATAACAGATTGAATATCCTGCAGGTATAACTGGTACAAAATATATTGCGGTACATACCGATCAAAATCCTCCAAAGCAATGAACCTGTTTTTTCCATCTACGTTGAACTCAATTTCATTAAAAATCAATGTTTCAACCGATTGATCAAATACATTTGACTGTTTATTTAACTCCAGCCGCCTGTCAATCACCACCCGTTTGGGCGACCGGCCCTCCCAGTAGCGTACATTCAACCTTGGGTTATCAATAGCAACGGTGTTCTTGCCTACCAGTATGGCATCTTCTTCGCTACGCCATTTGTGTACCAGCTTGCGCGATTCCACACCGGTTATCCAAAGCTGACTGCTATCATCCGACGCAAAATAACCATCACTGGTTTGTGCCCATTTCAGAATGATATACGGCCGGTGCTTTTGCACCTTGGTAAAAAAACGGCGGTTAAGCCATTGGCATTCTGTTTCTAGCACCCCGGTAATCACTTCAATACCGGCAGCTTTAAGCTTTTCAATACCCTTGCCATCAACCTGCGCAAAAGGATCGCGGGTACCAACCACAACCAAGGGAATTTGATGCTTGATGATCAAATCGGCACAGGGCGGTGTTTTACCGTAATGCGCACATGGCTCTAAAGAAACATAAATTACAGACTGCCTTAATAGCTCATCAGGGTTATCAAACTTACTGGTAACCTGTGCAATAGCATTAACTTCGGCATGTGCTTCACCATATTTTTGGTGGTAACCCTCGCCTATTATTTTGCCATCATGAACAACAACGGCACCCACCATCGGGTTCGGACTAACCAGCCCTGCTCCCAATTCGGCAAGTTCAAGGCAACGCCGCATAAATTTTTCGTGTTGAACCATGCTGCAAAAGTAGCTTTTATGTTACTTTGTTGTATGATTACTATCCAGGAAGTTTTTGAAGATTACAAAAAGCTGAACAATATATATAGCTCCAATGAAACTGAGGCACTTAGTTTATTGGCTATCAGCGAAATAACACAAACATCAAAAGCAACAATCAAAGCTTTTCCTGAAAAAGTGCTTACTGCCGAACAGCTGGAAAGGCTGCAAAATATTTTAGCCGAACTGCTAACAGGCAAGCCTATCCAATATATTTTAGGTGTTACCGAATTTTATGGATTACCATTTAAAGTAAACCCCAGCGTACTGATCCCCCGCCCCGAAACGGAAGAATTGGTGGAATGGATTTTAAGCGAAATGCAAAAGGTGAAAAACAAAGGTTTTTCGGGACGCATTATTGACATAGGTACCGGTAGCGGATGTATCGCTGTTACCTTAAAAAAGAATGTGCCAGGCGCTGTTGTTTTTGCAATAGACATATCTGAGGACGCCTTACGTACCGCCGAAGACAATGCCGAACTCAATGAAACAGAAGTTAATTTCCTAAATCTGGATATCCTTAACTTTTTGCCAGACAACATCATTCCGAAGTCCGACATCATCGTTAGTAACCCTCCCTATGTTACCCAGGATGATAAAAAGCAGATGCATAACAACGTTACCGATTTTGAGCCGCATACAGCCTTGTTTGTACCCGAAGATGATCCATTGATATTTTACAGGGCTATAGCTGATTTTGCTTTAGTTAATTTAAAACCGGATGGTTATTTATTCTTCGAGATCAATGAAAATCTGGGTAATGAAACCGTTGAACTTTTACAGCAAAAAGGATTCAAAAA
This sequence comes from Mucilaginibacter sp., assembly GCF_025362475.1. Classification (GTDB taxonomy): domain Bacteria; phylum Bacteroidota; class Bacteroidia; order Sphingobacteriales; family Sphingobacteriaceae; genus Mucilaginibacter. Next base: position 53,032 of record NZ_JANYGH010000005.1, on the reverse strand, counting down.
AATTGAGTTAAGGCAAGACATGAGCGGTAGAGATAGGATGATTAGCTCGCGGTTGACAGTTGACATATAGCAGTTGGCGGTGGGCAGTGTGTAGTTTACAGTGGGCAGTTGGCAGTTAATAATTGTAGCCAATTTTAAGCGGTAGGTGCCAACTGTTACAAGCAAACTGCTATCTGCAAACTGCCCACTGAGAACTGCAAACTCATGAACGCGGATGAAACTGGCTAATTGTACTTTTTAAATACTCCCTATCCAAATGTGTATAGATCTCGGTAGTGGTGATACTTTCATGGCCCAGCATTTCCTGTACAGCGCGCAGGTCGGCCCCGCCTTCAACCAAATGGGTAGCAAATGAATGGCGAAAAGTGTGCGGACTGATCGTTTTTTTCAATCCCACCGTTTGCGCCAGGCTTTGGATCATCAAAAATATCATCTGGCGACTTAGCCTTGCTCCCCGTCGGTTTAAAAAAACAATGTCTTCCTCACCTTTTTTGATGGGAATATGAACACGCAAACTCGCGGTATATATTTGGAGGGCCTTAATGGCTTCTGCTCCAATGGGTACTAAGCGTTCTTTATTTCCTTTACCTGTAACTTTTATAAATTCAATATCAAGATACAGGTTTGATAGTTTAAGCTCTGTAAGTTCAGATACCCGCAATCCGCTACCATATAAAGTCTCCAGTATGGCTTTGTTGCGGGGGCCTTCGGGCTTTGAAAGATCAATAGCTGCAATTAGCTTATTAATATCCTCGTAACTCAGCGTATCAGGCAGTTTACGTTGAATTTTGGGCGATTCCAATAATTCCGATGGATCATTTTTTATAATGTCTTCCATCAGCATATATTTATAAAAAGCTTTGATGCCCGATAATATTCGGGCTTGCGAAGACGGGATCATGCCCAGCTCATTAACCCAGTTTATAAACTGGCGCAGATCGCCAAGTGTAATGCTTTCGGGCTTTAATTTAATTGCCTGTATTTCAGAAAACTGGTACAGTTTTTCTATATCCCGGCTATAAGCTTCAACGGAATTATCTGCCAGCGATTTCTCTAATTTCAAATACGCCTGGAAACCTTTAATTGCCGAATGCCAATCCAATTGATTTTACTTTTAATGTTTTATAGTTAAGTTTGAACCAATGAAGATACAAATTATTAACGGCCCCAATTTAAACCTGCTTGGCGTACGCGAAAAATCAATCTACGGTAACACCAACTTTGAAAGTTATCTTGAGGAACTGCGTGCCCGTTATGCAAACATCACCATTAATTATTACCAAAGTAATGTTGAAGGCGAAATTATAAACAAACTCCACGAAATTGGTTTTGAATACGATGGGATCGTAATAAATGCCGGTGCCTACACCCACACATCTATTGCAATTGCCGATGCCATCGCGGCCATCAATACCCCCGTTATCGAGGTACATATCTCAAACGTTTACAAGCGCGAAGAATTCAGACATCACTCCATGCTCGCGGCAAGCTGCAAAGGTGTCATTGCAGGTTTTGGCATGGACTCTTATAGGCTGGCTATTGAAAATTTAATAGGATAATGTTTTTTATTCGGATTGAAGGAAAAATATGGTAAATGCAGATTGAAAATTAGAAGATACCGAAACTGCCAATACTAAAGTAGATCGGCCTGCGGCAGATCGGTAAACTTGATTTTCTTTTTAACAAAAAACTGCCATACAATACTACCTCTAAAGGTGCCTTTTAAGTTAGCGGTGAGTAGTGAATCGCCCAAAGTAATTTTTGACTTTTCACTTTTGGTTTTTGATTTAAATAACCCTGCGAAAAAGCTCTGGTGTGCCCTGCTTACCGCCCAGGCATCTCTGCGCTTGCCTTCTGCTAAAAATCGCAGTAAAGCCAGCAGATCCATCCATATGCGCAGGCTAATCACCCAAAAGGCCCTCCAAAACGATAGGTTATTGCTAAGCAATAGTAAATTATTCCTGAAATTAAGGTAGGTTTTAAAAGGATTTTCTGCATCTAATGTGCCTCCCCCAACGTGGTATACCGTTGATTGCGCACAATACATCACTTTGTAGCCCATATTTTTAAGGCGCCAGCATAGGTCAATTTCTTCCATGTGAGCAAAAAAGCGCTCATCAAAGCCACCCGCCAAATCCCAATATTTTTTTTTGATGAATAAAGAAGCACCCGATGCCCAAAACACCTCGCCCGACAGTTCATATTGCCCATGATCCTTTTCAACTTCGTTAAATAGCCTTCCCCTGCAAAACGGGTAACCGTAGGCATCTATAAAACCACCCGCAGCACCCGCATGCTCAAAAGTATCTTTCTGTGCATAAGCTAATAATTTTGGCGCCGCCGCGGCAATTAGCTCATCGCTTTCCATCAGGCTGATCACCGGCTCTATCCAGCCGGGTACTACTTCCACATCAGAGTTTAGCAGAATATAATAATCAGCATCAACCTGGGCCAAAATTCTGTTATAGCCCCCGGTAAATCCGTAATTTTTGTCGTTTTGAATAATGCTGACAGTTGGGTAATTCTCGCTCACAAAAGCTACAGAATCATCGGTAGAGGCATTATCGCCCATCACAACTTCAAGCCCTGGCCAGGTGGATGCCATAACTGAGGGAAGAAATTGCTTAAGGTATTTAGTACCGTTCCAGTTTAAAATTACTACGGCAACCTTTGGTTTATTAATCATCTATGTAAATCCTCCGGCCTGAATTTCCACCTTCGGTGCGACCATAGCCAATATTGTGGCTCCTTCCTAATCATGCCATCCAGGTATTGTACGTGCATATCTGTAATCTCATGCTCGGCAGTTTGTTTGGGATTTTCAGTCAACGGAACTAATGTGTAAGTATAATAACCGCGTTTAACGCGTTTCATGTCATAAAAAACAACAGCGGCATCAATTGTTTTAGCTATTTTTTCGATACCTAAAAACACCGCTGTAGGTTGGTTTAAAAATTTGGCAAAATAAGTAACCTCGTGCATTACGGGCGTTTGATCGCCAACCAGCACGCTTACCGTTAACTCTTTCCTATACTCTACCATTTTACGCAACGTTTGCTTCATAGCTACCGGCTGCCCCCCAAAACGCGAACGAATCTGGATAAAAAACTGATCAAAAATTGCATTCGACAATGGTTTATAAACTATCATAAACCTTTTATCGGTAACAAAATTAAAATTAAGCGCCGCCATTTCCCAATTGCAATAATGGCCGGCTACTGCAATAATACTTTTACCTTTGGCAAAGTACTCATGCACCAGTTCGGCGTTTGTGGCTATTACTCTCTTCTGGATTTGTTTTTCAGATACAGTGATCATTTTAACCGTTTCAACAATCAAATCAGCAAGGTAGCGATAGTATTTACGCTCGATATCCTGCCGTTCTTTTGCCGACTTTTCTGGAAAAGCATTGGCCAGATTTTGTTGCACAACATTACGGCGATAATGTACGATGTAGAATATAACTACAAACAAAACATCAGATATGAGATACAAAAACCAAAAGGGCAATAACGATATCAGGTATAAAAATACTATACCTAACCTTAAAAGCCCTTTTTTTACCATTATTTTAACCAATTTTGAACACAAACATAAAATATATGATTGAAAAAGGTGCTGTATTGCCAATGTTTTATCTTCCGCCGGTTGAGTATTTTGCACAATTAAATACTTACAAGCCTGATATACTGATAGAAAGAGAAGAACATTTCCCTAAACAAACTTACCGTAACCGTGCCAATATTTACTCGCCCGAGGGTATCCTTACATTGGTGGTGCCGGTTGTAAAAGGTTCAAAAAAACATACAAAAGTTAAGGATGTTAAAATAAGTTATGATTTTGACTGGCAACGCCTTCATTGGCAAAGCCTTGGTGCCTGTTACCGACGGTCGGCTTATTTTGAATATTATGAGGATGACCTGGCCATGTTTTATGATAAAAAAAAGCAGATCCCTTATTTGTTTGATTATAATGAACAGCTTTTGCAACTGCTGCTTAAATTTATAAAAATAAAAACGGAAATAAAATATACCGACGAATACCATGCAGCGTATCCATCCATTCCAGACTTCAGGGAATCAATCCATCCTAAAAAAGATGCCGAGTGGGAACAAAAACCTTACTTCCAGGTTTTTGAGGACAGAAAAGGGTTCCTGAAAAATCTGAGTATAGTTGATCTGCTTTTTAACCAGGGCCCACAAAGCTTAAATTATTTATAAATGGATAATCGTATTAAAAGAGTACGCTATAACGCCCGCAGGCGCAGCGGTAACGTAGGCGATAGTCCGGGCCTGATTGTGGTACCGGAAGGTGCCCTTACACCTCATATAGCTGTTTTTAGTTATAATAAAGATGAGCTGATCACATCTGAGGGTAAAGACATTAAAGTAATCCTCTCCCAGTTAAAAAAGTGTGATAACCATACACACTGGATAAAGATCAATGGCCTCGGCGATGCCCAACTGATAGAGCAGATAGGTGTTCATCTAAATATAAACCCTTTAGTGCTGGAAGATATTGCCAACATTCACCAGCGCCCAAAGTTTGATGAGTATGAAGATTACGTATTTAGCACCAGCCGCATTGTACATTTTAACAGTGAGGATGAGCTGGTAAATCACCAGTTTTCATCTATTGTAAAGGATAACCTCATTATTAGCTTTGAAGAAGACCACAAAGAGTATTTTGAAGCAGTTAAAGCCCGCCTAAAAGCAGGTAAAGGGGCCATACGTACTGCAGGACCAAGCTATATGTGCTATGCGCTTACTGATACCATCATTGATACTTACTTTATTTTACTTGCACAGATAGGCGACAAACTGGATAGCATAGAAGATAAAGTTTATAACGATGCCGATAAAAGCATCATGTTCAATTCTCAGCAAATTAAACGTACCCTGATCATTATACGCCGTGCAAGCTGGCCCGAGCGTGATAAGATCAATGATATGATCCGCTCGGAAAGTGTGCTGATCCCCCCCGAAGTAAAACTTTTTTTGCGCGATGCTTATGACCACTGCATCCAGGCGATGGACCTCATTGAAAACTACAAGGAGGTAACTTCCAGCATTATTGATCTTTACCTATCCATGGTGAGTAACCGGATGAACGAGATCATGAAGGTGCTAACTATCATCTCGGTTATATTTATTCCACTCACCTTTATCGCGGGTATTTACGGAATGAACTTTTCGAGGCAAGATGACAAAGGCCACGTTTTACCAGATAATATGCCCGAACTTTACTGGCATCACGGCTACATATATGCTATTGTTTTTATGTTTTTAATAGCGATTGTACAGGTTGTTGTATTTTGGAAAAAGGGGTGGTTTAATAAATTGTAATTCAATTTTGGGGTTTACACAAAAGCCCGACGTTATTTTGCGGCACCCATATTTAACCTTTGTAATTCACGAATTGAGCATCCGCTATGCTTAAAACACAAAAAAGCCGTCTCAAATCAATGAAACGGCTTTTTCATTAGCGTCAAATCGTTATTTCTTAAACTCCGGCTTTAAATCGGCAGCCATTGCTTTCCTGAATTTCATTACTTTAGGTGTAGAAACCGATGCGATGTATGGCTGATCTAAATGGGTTTTATAATACCCCTGGTGATAATTTTCAGCAGCATAAAATACAGTGAAAGGTACAACCTGCGTAACTACAGGGTTGATGTAATGCTTTGACTCATTCACTTTTTTAATGGTTGCCTCCAGAATATTTTTTTCTTCAGGTGTCCTATAAAATGCAATTGAACGATAGTCGGTACCCTCATCAGGTCCCTGGCGGTTTAATGTTGTAGGATCATGGGCAAAGAAAAATGCCTCAGCCAGCTTAGCATAACTGATCACTTTTGGATCATAGTAGATCTGCACAGTTTCGGCATGATTAGTAGTGGCCGTGCTAACTTCCTCATAAGTTGGATTTTTGGTGTTACCACCTGCATATCCGGATATCACTTTGTTAACGCCTTTTAGCTCAGACATAGCCTCGCCCATGCTCCAAAAACAGCCGCCACCAAAAGTAGCAAGGGCTTCACCGGTTTTAGGTTTAGGGAGAGTTGCCATTGCGTTGCCACCTTGTTTTGGTTGACCGCTTACACAGCCAACAAATAAAAATACACCTGCGATATATAATATTAACTTGTTCATGATTATTATATTTTTAATTACTTAGACGTATATACGCAACAAGCCTTACAACCAGATGGTCACCGTAAGGTAATCTTGAACTACTTGAGTTTAGGGCTGATACCTGATCCTTTCTGAAGCGATTTTCTGACCATAAACAGTATGTCACCCAGGCCGTTTGTTTTAATCTCAAAAACAGTCGACAACATCATCCCCAGTTTATCTTTAGTAAAACCCTTGCCGGCCATCCATTCCAGGTAGCTTATTGGTATATCGGCTATAATAGTGCCTTTATATTTACCGTAAGGCATAGGGGTTTGTACAATATCTATCAGTACTTTAGGATCGGGCTGTAAGTTTTCCACAGAAGCAAAGGTAAAGGAATTTTAGCCTTTTGTTTGAACTGATTACCAGGAATTAACTGTAAATCTTTTCAATCCAAAAGAGGATCAAACACAAAGCATTGCCATGTGTTACCTTTAAAATTATAAACTATGGAACAGCAAATTGAAGCTACGCTAAGTGGCACCGATAGTGAAATTGATGGCATCTTACAATCTATTACATATGGCAACTTTACAAAAGCATATGAATTTAAATCTATCGACGGAACATTACACCTGATTATAGCTAAAGATAATGATGGCGAATGGATCAGGTTAACAGGTACCGAGCCGTACTTATCCAGTTGGATAGATGAACTGGCAGAACAGGTAAGTTCATTAAAATAGATTAGTATAAATTGATTCATTTGTTCTGGAGCTAAATTCTCCCGAACAAATGAATCAATGATCTTTAAACCCAATTATAAATTAACGGGTTTCATTTTAGGCGAAAGCAAATGCATGATAAACCAGGCTAGCAAGTAAGCACAACCGCATATCAGGAAAATGATATTATAGCCCGTTACCAGGTGCCCGCTCTCTTTATAAAATTCTAATATATGCCCAACCAAAAACGGGAACAGTATACCACCTACCGAACCTGCCATACCACCAATACCTATTACAGAACTAAGTGCCCTTTTAGGGAACATATCTGATGCAGTGGTAAAAATATTAGCACTCCAAGCCTGGTGAGCCGCTGCAGCCAAACTTATTAAAGCCACGGCTTGCCATACATTAGTGGCGTACATGGCCGATATAATAGGCACAACACACAATGCAAATATAAACATGGCTGTTTTGCGCGCTTTAAATACAGGCCATCCCTTTTTTATAAGATACGATGATAAATAACCACCACCAATACTACCTATTGACGTAGCAGTATAAACCAGGATTAAAGGAAGACTTGGTTTTTTAAGGTCGAGATTAAAAGTGCTTGAAAAATACGAGGGCAACCAAAACAGGAAAAACCACCATATAGGATCAGTCAAAAATTTACCAATCACAAAAGTCCACGTTTGTCTGATACCAAAAAGCTGTATCCATTTTATCTTGCTTTCATTTTCTGCTAATAAAGCTTCATCAGCATCACTGTTAATGTATGCCACCTCTTCCGGAGTTACCTTTTTATGCTTTGCCGGAATTTCATAAAAGATCCACCAAAATATCAGCCACACAAAACCAATAGCGCCGGTTATTAAAAATGCCATCTGCCACCCATAAACACCCAATATCCAGGGCACCATTATAGGTGCAACTACTGCCCCAATATTAGCCCCTGAGTTAAATATGCCCGTTGCAAATGCCCGCTCCCTTTTTGGAAACCACTCTGCTACTACTTTAATTGCAGCCGGAAAATTACCCGATTCGCCTAAGCCCAAGGCGGCCCTAACCACCCCAAAACCAAATGTACTTGTAACAATTGCGTGAAGCATGGCCGAAATACTCCATACAATCAATGATATCGTGTAACCTAATTTGGTACCTATTTTATCAATAAAACCACCAAAAAGTAATAGTCCTAAAGCATATGCGGTAGAAAATGCCATTACGATATAACCGTAATCGGTTTCTGTCCATTTAAACTGAATTTCAAGTACAGGTTTTAATAAGCCTATCACCTGCCTATCGAGGTAATTTATTGTTGTAGCAAAAAATAAAAGTGAAACTACAACCCATCTGTAGTTTCCAACTTTGGTTTCTCTCATTATAATTGGTTTAAATTGGTTATTTGCAGGTTTGTACCATCTCCAGCAACTTTATTGTATCGTTATACAATTGGTTATACAAACGATTTTCAAGTACATTTTTACTAATTAGCTTACTGCCCATGCCCACAGCACAAACCCCTGCCCTAAACCAGGTGCTGATATTATCAATATTCAAATCTACCCCACCTGTAGGTATGAACAATTGCCCCGAAAACAGATCCCGGATTGAAGAAACAAACTCCGGCCCTAAAATATTGGCCGGGAAGATCTTGATCAGTGCCGCCCCATGCTGTTGCGCGGTATGAATCTCGGTAGGTGTCATACAGCCCGGTATCCATAACAACTTATGCTGGGTGGCTATTTTCTCCACTTCGGGATTAACAATTGGCGATACAATAAAATCGGCTCCTGCGCTGATAAACGCGGCAGCTTCTGCACCGGTTTTTATAGTACCTATACCCAAATACAGATCGGGCATTTCATCCTGCTGCGCTTTCTTTAAAACCTTGAAATTTGCCAATGCGGCAGGGCCACGGTTGGTATATTCAAACACCCTTACTCCTGCCTTATATAAGGTGCGGGTAATTTCCAGGCTCACATCTGCATCTTCATAAAAAAAAAGCGGCAACGTACCCTGGGTTAGTATAGCATCAAGTACTATTTCTTTTTTGCTCATGATTTAATGGCTTTAATAATTTCTTCAACTGTTTTATTGGTGGCGTCGCCCTCAATAAATAGTTTGGTGTATGCGGCTGCGGTAGCAAATTCCAGTGTTTGTCGTGGATCCTGGTTATTATAAAACCCATATATCAACCCCGCCATAAAACAATCGCCACTGCCTACTTTGTCAATCACCTCATCTGTATCGTATTGGTTGGAGTTATATAGCTTATCTCCGGTGTATAGGGCAGTATAATATTCAATTCCTTTACCTGCGTCAAAGCGGAAAGTATTGGCAACAGCCTTGCATTTGGGATATTGCACCATAATACTTTCTGATGTTTGCAAGGCCTCTTTAAGATAGATGCTTTTTTGCCCCGATTCGTGAATATCCGGTGCGATAGGTATACCCAGCATCATTTCGGCAGCCCAGATATTGCCCATCATAAGGTCGGCATATCCTGCCAATTTTGGCATAATATCAATGGGCTCCTTACCGTATTTCCATAGCTTTGAACGGTAATTGAGATCAATAGAGATGGTGATATTTTTTGCCGAAGCAGCTTCCAGTACTTCTAAACAAACATCTGCTGCATCCTGGCTAATAGCCGGGCAAATCGCGCTAAAATGAAACCAGCTTACACCATCCAAAACTTTATCCCAGTCAACCTGTCCCGGTTTCAGGGTAGCAAATGCCGAACCCGCCCGGTCATATATCAGCGCATTGTTTTTAATATCCTTGCCACGGGTTAAGTAATATAGTCCTATCCTCTCACCCGTTGTGAAAACCGAAGATGCATCAACCTTTTTTTGCTGCAGATAATCGGTTATTTGTTTGGACATCGCATTACCTGGCAATGCCGTAAAATATGCCGATGGCAGATCCCATAATGCTAAGGCTGTAGCTACATTCAGCTCGGCCCCGCCAACAAAAAATGGCAATTGGTTGTCATTAAGCCATTCGCCATCAGCATCGGGGCATATCCTTAATAACAGCTCGCCAAATGAAAGTATTTTGCCCTGCGGAGATTTTATTTCAAGTGCCCGGCTCATTTTGACTGATCGAAATTAAAGTAATTCTTAGCGTTATAGTAACATATATCCTGGATGATCTTACCTGTCCATGTGATGTCATTTGGCAGTTCGCCATTTTCAATATCATCACCAAACAGGTTACAAACTAACCTGCGGAAGTACTCGTGCCGGGGGAAAGACAGAAAACTGCGCGAATCTGTCAACATACCAACCATCCGGCTGATAAGGCCGATATTGGAAAGCGCGTTCAGCTGTTTAGTCATCCCATCCTTTTGATCCAGAAACCACCATGCCGATCCAAACTGCACTTTACCGGCAACAGAGCCATCGTTAAAGTTGCCCGTCATTGAAGCCATCAACTCGTTGTCCGCAGGGTTTAAATTATACAATATGGTTTTGGCCAGCTGATTAGTAGTATCCAACCGGTTAAGAAATTTAGATAATGCCCTACCCTGCGAAAAATCACCTATAGAATCCCAACCTGTATCAGGCCCAAGTTCGCTTAAACCGCGTGCGTTGTTGTTGCGTAATGCACCTAAATGTAACTGCATTACCCAACCTTTTTCGTGATTCCAAAGGGCAAACTGATGTAGCAAAGCCGATTTAAACTTCAGGATCTCATCAACCGATAACTCCTGCCCGCCCCTTATTTTTAAATATATCGAAGCAATTTCTGTTTCTGTGTAATCCTCCGCGTAAACCTGTTCCAAACCATGGTCTGATAAACGGCAACCATTTTTGGCAAAATAATCATGGCGGCTTTTTAAAGCTGCCAAGTAAGCCTCTATAGAATCCATTGGATTGTTAGCTATGGCTTCCAGCTTATCAATGTAGCTATTTAATACAGCCAAATCATCGGCATTCATAGCTTTATCCGGCCTGAAAGTTGGCAATACCTGCACCTCATAGCCATCGGCCTTAATCTGTTGATGATATGACAAATCATCCAACGGATCATCAGTTGTACAGATAACCTCTACATTTTTATTTCTGATGATATTACGAACGCTGTATTGCGGCAATTGCAGTTTGTTGTTGCAATCCGTATATATTTCAAGAGCTGTTGCCGGCGAAAGCAATTCGTTTATATCGAAATATCGCTGTAATTCCAGGTGTGTCCAATGGAAAAGTGGATTGCGTAAAGTATACGGAACGGTTGCTGCCCATTGTTCAAATTTCTCCTGGTCTGTTTTATTACCGGTTATGTATGCCTCATTAACACCATTAGCACGCATAGCACGCCATTTATAATGATCGCCATTGAGCCAGACCTTTGTGATGTTCTCAAAATTAATATCCGCGGCTATCTGATCGGCCGGTAAATGGCTATGGTAATCTATAATTGGTAAATCGGCAGCATAATCATGGTATAAGCGCTGCGCTGTTTTTGTATTTAGCAAAAAGTCCTGATCTAAAAACCCTTTCATCGTATAATTTTATGCCTTATCAAGTAAAGACCGTTTAACACCCATTTCCAAACCTCGTAATTCGGCCAAACCCTTTAACCTGCCTATTGCCGAATATCCATGGTAGGTTTTGTAATTAAAATCATCCAGCAATTTATGCCCATGATCAGGGCGCATAGGTATAGCAATATCTTCGCGACCGTCCTTTTCTCTTTTTTGTTGCTCCAGAACAATGTTCTTCATTACCGCATACATATCAGTGCTTCCTCCCAAATGCTCTGCCTCATAAAAGCTGCCATCGGCCTCTCGCTGTACATTGCGCAGGTGCAGAAAATGAATGTGTTCTCCTAATCTTTCCACAATACCGGGCAAATCATTATCAGCCCGGGCTCCCAGCGAGCCGCTGCAAAAAGTTAAACCATTGCTTGGTGAAGGGCAAAAGTTTACAACATCCGCCAGATCTTGCTCGGTAGAGACCACCCTTGGCAAACCTAATATCGGGAAAGGAGGATCATCGGGGTGAATACACATTTTAACTCCAGCCTGTTCTGCAGCCGGAATAATGCCTCTTAAAAAGTAGGCGAGATTTTCCTTTAATCCTGTTGCATCAACATTGGCATAACGTTGCAAATGCTCCTTAAATTCGGCAATGGATAATGTTTTATTGGTACCCGGAAGGCCGGCCATCAGGTTGTTGATGAGCTGTGCTTTTTCATCAGCTGTAATGCCGTCAAGATATTGTTTGGCAATTTGCTGCTGCGCGCTGCTATAATCATCCCGGGCGCCATTGCGCTCCAAGATGTACAGATCAAAGGCGGCAAGTGCTTTTGCATCATACCTTAAAGCAGTTGCCTGGTTAGGTAACAGGTAATCAAGATCGGTACGGGTCCAATCCAAAACAGGCATAAAATTGTAACATACAATTTCAATACCAGCCTTTGCCAAATTTTGAAGCGTACTGATGTAGTTTTCAATGTACTTGTCTCGGTCTGCACCGGCAGTTTTAATGCTTTCATGGATGTTTACACTCTCCACAACCGACCAGCGCAGTCCGGCCTCTTCAATCAATTTTTTTCGTTGGATGATTTCATCCAATTCCCACACCTCACCTACCGGAATATGATAAAGTGCAGTAACGATGCCTGTAGCTCCGCATTGGGAGATTGCTGTAAGTGTAACCGGATCGGCGGGGCCAAACCATCTAAATGTTTGTTCTAAATTATTCACTATAGGTTAATGGTATTGTAGTTTGTAAGGGGCAAATTACACATCATTATTTTAGGATGGAAGCCTTATTTGAAACAATCTACGATAACGATTGCGTGAAATGCGAAAGTAACAGCAGTGATAAACTGGCGGCACATATCATAACGAGTTTTAGAGAAATTTTCATTCATAAAAAAAGAGCGGCAGGAAATTAACCCGCCGCTCTTTTAATATTTAAACAAAGCTATCTGCTACCAGAAAACAGAATAAAGCGCTACAACTATTCCTGTTATAATCAACGCGCCAGCCAAAAATCCTTTTGAGGTTTTAAACATAGATGCATCAATTTCCAATCCGTTAGTGGTAATACCTCTTGCCTGGTCAATTTTTGATATGATGTACATACCAACAACGCAAATGATGAATACAAAGCCCATACGATCAAGGAAAGGGATCTCATAAAGCTGGGTAACCTTATCATCCTGTAAAGCCAGTTTCGAGAAGCCATATGGCGACAGGAAGCTCAGATCGGCAAAGCGAGGTAACAATTTAAAGAAGCACGACATGATGAAACCACCGATGGTAGCAAACATGGCCGCGTTTGAAGTTGCTTTTTTCCAGAAGAAACCAAGGATGAACATGGCAAATATACCCGGAGATACAAAACCTGTATATTCCTGTATATATTGGAAACCTTGCTTGCCCTCTCCCATTAATGCCTTGCCAATAAGCTCGGATAAAATGATACCCAATACCATAGCTACCACAACAGACCATTTACCTAAATTCACCAATTTTTTATCGGTAGCACCTGGGTTAATGGCTTTTTTGTAGATATCCAACGTAAAAATAGTAGCGATACTATTTGCCTTACCTGCCAGTGAAGCTACAATTGCAGCTGTTAAAGCGGCAAATGAAAGTCCCTTCAACCCGGTTGGCAACAAGTTCAATAACGATGGATAGGCCTTATTAGGATCCATAACACCCGATGAACTCATCATTTCCTGGTGGAACATACCTTTTTGATAAAGCAAGTAAGCAGCAATACCCGGAAGTACTACAATAACCGGCATCAGCAATTTAAGGAAAGCCGCAAACAGGATACCACCGCGGGCAGTTTTAAGGTTTGCACCCAACGCCCTCTGCGTGATATATTGATTACAACCCCAGTAGTTAAGGTTTGTGATCCACATACCACCTATTAGTACCGATAAACCCGGAAGATCCATATAGTTTGGATTATCTTTCTTGAATATCATGTGGAAGTGATCTTTAGCTTCGGTATGCAGGATTTTGAAACCATTCAATAAGCCTGTAGTGCCTTCTTTTTCGCTTAATAGCGTTAATGCAAGGTAAGTAGCCATTAAACCACCTAATATAAGCACAGCAACCTGTATAACATCGGTATAACCGATTACCTTCATCCCACCCAGGGTTATAAAAACAGAGAATGCAGCCAATAACCAGATACACAAGTGAATATCCAATCCTGATATACCGCTGATAGCCAATGCACCAAGATAAAGGATTGACATTAAGTTAACCACAATGTACAACAACAGCCAAAAGATGGCCATGATCATAGCTACCGTGCCATTATAGCGCTGGTGCAAAAATTGCGGCATGGTGAAGATCTTGTTTTTAAGATACACCGGGATAAAAAATACAGCCACAATGATCAATGTAATGGCCGCCATCCACTCGTAAGTTGATATGGCTAAGCCCATCTTAAATGCCGATCCGCTGGTACCAATAAACTGCTCTGCAGATATATTGGATGCGATCAATGAAGCACCGATTGCCCACCACGTAAGCGACCCTTCGGCCAAAAAGTAGTCTTTGGAGGTCGCGTCTGCGTTATGCTTACGCTTGTATACCCACCAGCCATAGCTGGAAACTATAACAAAGTAGATTAAAAAAACAGCATAATCGCCGATTGAGAGGGTTTTCAGGTTCATTGGTTGGTTAAATTGGTTTTAATAATGTTAGATTGACAATTATAAGCTATATATAGCGATTTATCAAATTTTCTAAATATTCTTGTTTACCACTTAGCGTTTTAGGTTCGCCATTGGTAATTGCATAGGTACGCAAATCTTCTAATGAAAGCTTGCCTTCTTCAAAATCTTTTCCAGAACCGGCATCAAATGATGCATATCTGTCAGTACGGATCTTTTTGTAATCTGATTTCTGCAGGATGCTATCAGCAATAACCAAAGCACGGGCAAAAATATCCATACCACCAACGTGAGCGTAGAACAAGTCGGCTGGATCGGTTGAGTTACGACGGATTTTGGCATCAAAATTAATACCACCACCCTGTAAGCCGCCTGCCTCCAATATGATCATCATCGATTCGGTGATCTCATTTATATCATTCGGGAACTGATCTGTATCCCAGCCGTTCTGCGTATCGCCTCTGTTGGCATCTATCGAACCTAATAAACCAGAATCGGCTGCAACCTGCAACTCATGTTGGAAAGTATGGCCAGCTAAAGTAGCGTGGTTCACTTCCAGGTTAAGTTTAAAGTCGTTCAACAGGTCGTACTTCTGCAAAAAGCCAAATACGGTAGCTGCATCATAATCATACTGGTGCTTGGTAGGCTCGCAAGGTTTTGGCTCGATGAAGAAATTACCTTTAAAGCCTTGTTTGCGGGCATAATCTTTAGCGGTATGTAAAAACTTAGCAAGGTGTTCCTGCTCGCGTTTCATATCCGTATTCAACAGGCTCATGTATCCCTCACGGCCTCCCCAGAATACATAGTTTTCGCCACCCAAAGCAATAGTTGCATCAATAGCCGCTTTCACCTGGGCACCTGCATGGGCCAGTACATGAAAATCGGGATTGGTAGCAGCACCGTTCATATACCTGCGGTGACTAAACAGATTTGACGTTCCCCAAAGCAATTTTACGCCACTTTCGGCTTGTTTTTGTTTAGCGTATTCAACCAATGCCTGTAAGCGTCTGTCGTTTTCGTTAACATCATTGGTATAATCAACAACATCTACATCGTGGAAACAGTAGTAAGGCATGTTCATTTTGGTGATGAACTCAAATGCCGCGTCCATTTTGTCTTTGGCACGTTCAACAGCATCGGCTTTTTCGTCCCATGCAAAAATGTGGGTGGGGCCGCCAAACGGATCGGCACCATTACCGTTAAATGAATGCCAGTAAGAACATGCAAAGCGTAAATGCTCGGCCATAGTTTTGCCTGCTACTACCCTGTTAGCATCGTACCAACGAAACGCTAATGGATTGTCTGATTCGAGGCCTTCAAATTTAACCTCGCCTATTCCTTTAAAGAATTCTTTTTCTCCGGTGATAATACTCATATTTTTAATTATTGATTTACTGATTTAATGAATTATTGATTTTCCCTTTTTAACCTTTGGCCCTTGACCTTTTGCCTCCGGCCCTCTAACCTTTCGCCTTTGACCTTTCACCTCTACCCTTAATCTCTCACCGCCTTTAACCTAACATCCAAAAGTTCTTTCCATTCCTGGTAAACCGGTTCAAATTGTTGGGTTGCATGGGGCTCTATTAACTGAATGGCCTTAGTATTACTGAAAGCCTCTGCCGGCGATTTAAAAATGCCTGCTCCTATTCCAGCGCCTAAGGCAGCACCAACGCTGCCATCGTTATTATATAATTCAACAGGTACACCTGTGGCGTTTACAAAAGTTTCGGTAAATAGTTCGCTTAAAAACAAATTGCTTTTACCCGCACGGATAACTGTAGGATTCATGCCGTTACTACGCATGATATCAAACCCATAACGGAACGCACAGGCAATGCCCTCCTGTACCGCCCTGAAAATATGAGCCTGGGCATGCAGGTTAAGGTCGATATTTTGAAAATGGGCGCCCACCTGCTTGTTGTTTAACATCCGCTCGGCTCCATTACCAAAAGGTAGCACACGCAAGCCTTCGCTCCCTAAGGGTGCTTTTTTAGCTTCGTTGTTTAACTGGGTATAGCTTAAACCCGCACCGAAATTATATTTTGCCCAACGGTACAGGCTGCCGGTGCCATTGATACATAATAATACACCCAAACGTTTTTCTTCCTCAGTGTAATTTACGTGCGCAAAAGTATTGATGCGCGATTGCTGATCATAAGCCAATTGATCACTCACCCCATATATCACTCCCGATGTGCCGGCGGTTGCTGCTACTTCACCGGGGTTCAATACATTTAATGAAAGGGCATTATTGGGCTGGTCGCCTGATTTATAAGTTACAGGGATACCAGCTTTTAGTTTTAGCTTTTCGGCAACCGAAGCAAGTAAGGTTCCGTGTGATGAAAATACCGGGTTTATTACCGGGAACAAACTTTCATCAAAGCCAAAGTAATTGATCACATCTTTAGATATGCTGTTGGTCACAAAATCAAAGAAAACCCCTTCGGACAATGCCGAAACAGACGTAGTGATATCGCCGGTTAGTTTCATGGCGACATAATCACCAGGCAGCATGATCTTATCTATTTTTTCATAAATAGCGGGCTCGTTTTCCTTTACCCAGGCCAGTTTAGAGGCTGTAAAGTTTCCGGGGGAATTTAACAAGTGCGACAAACATTTTTCTTCGCCAATGGATGCAAACGCTTTATCGCCAATTTCTACGGCGCGGCTATCGCACCATATAATACTATCGCGTAAAACGTTCTGGTCTTTATCAACCAAAACCAAACCGTGCATTTGGTAAGCAATACCTATAGCAGCTATGTCCTGCGAATGGTAAGTATTTTTAGCATGGCATATTTCTAAAGCTTTTTGAGCTTGCTCCCACCACATGAGCGGCGATTGTTCGGCCCAACCGGGGTGTACAGCTTTTATTGGCGATTCCTCATCCGGGTATTGTGCCGAGGCAACAGTTTGTTGCGTAGCAGCATCAACAACGCTAACTTTAACAGACGAGGTACCTATATCGATCCCTAATAACAACATAGCTTTTTCTGGGTTATTAACATGAACATTAAAACAGGTTTATTTTTTGGTAACTTAACGCCACGAAATTAAAGAAATATTTGAAATTGCAATCGATTGCGTAAATTTTTTTTTCCAACTTGCACTTTATAATGAAAAAAGTAAAACGCACTACCATTTATGACATTGCCGCCAAGCTGGGCATAACTGCTTCTTCGGTATCAAGAGCGCTGAACAACAGCAACCAGGTGAACGAAAAAACCAAAGAGCTCATCATCAAAACTGCCGATGAGTTAAACTACAAGCGCAATATACTGGCCTCCAACCTGCGTAAAGGACATTCCAAAACCATTGGTGTAGTGGTACCACGAATTAATCAGAATTTTTTCGCGAATGTGATAGCAGGTATTGAAGAAGCTACTTATCAAAAGGGGTATAACTTAATTATCTGCCAATCCGGCGAGTTGCATGATAAGGAGATCCAATGCGTAAACACTTTAATAAACCAGGATGTGGATTGTATTGTGATATCCGTATCGGCCGATGGAAATGATTACCAGCATCTTCAAAATGTAATAGACCACGGCATCCAGCTTATCCAGTTTGACCGTGTGGCCGAAGAACTGGAAACGCTTAAGGTTATCAACGATAATGAGCAGGCATCGTACGAAGCCGTATCGCACCTGATTGAAAGTGGCTATAAGCGTATAGCGCTGCTCGAAGGCCCACAAAATCTGAGCATTTTTAAACAACGTAAGGTGGGTTATTTACGCGCCTTAAAAGATTATAATATCCCTGTTATTGATGAGCTGATAGTTGAAAACGCCTGGACAAAAGAACTTGGTGCCGAAGGAACCCGCAAACTGCTCACACTCCCACAGCCTCCTGATGCCATATTTGCCTCCACATCTGATTTCTCGGCCCTGGGTGTTTTGGAAGTAGCCAATGACATGAAAATTAAAGTACCAGCTGAATTGGGTGTTTGCGGCTATGCCAATGAAAGTTTTTCTGAGATCACCAGTCCGTCCATTACCACCATAGATCAGTTTAGCGTTTATATGGGCAATACCGTTGCCAACCTGTACTTCCAGGAAAAGGGCAATACCGATACCACAGCTAAACCAAAGATCATCAGTATAAAACCAGAATTGATCATTAGGGGATCAACTGCGAGGAATGCTAAAGTTTAGGGTTATTTTAAAACGTTGTCATTTCCTTGATAAAATTCGGAAAACTTTAAAGGTGAAAATGACAAGCGGCGAAAGACTTACGAAGTTTTAAAAACTTCGTAAGTCTGGGATTCGTTTTTGTTCTTCTGCCAAGTTTGAAACCGTGTATACACAAGTATATATACTCCGTCAGGAGTTACCTCTTTGTAGAAATAAATAAAAAAAGACGGACGTGCGCCGTGTATATGCACCGTTAGGTGCTACCTGTTTGTAGAAAATAATTAACAAAGGAAAACGTGCGCCGTAGGTGCTACCCTAAATCGACAAAGTAAATAACCTTTTTAAAAGGTAGCCTCTACGAGGCAAAGGTTTATGGCATATTTTTCTACAAACAGGTAGCACCTAATGGTGCAAGCTGCACTTTTTTGGTATCCACACAATAGCCTGGGAAAGGGCGCATTGCATTGCCATACGGCGGGATCTGTTCTCCACTATATCCGCCAAATAACAGGTAGCACCTAACGGTGCAAGCTGCATTTTTTGGGTGTCCACACAATAGCCCGGGAAAGGGCGCATTGCATTGCCATATGGCGGGATCTGTTCTCCACTGTATCCGCCAAATAACAAGTACCACAGCCCCCTCAAGGGGAGAATGCCCCGCTTTCCCCTGTCACTTTTACTAAATTCTATCCACTAATACAATACGTTACAATAAAAAACCGCTAATTCATATTCAATATCAATTAACATTTCTGTTACATTTGTGCGATATAGCTTTTAACTTTCAACCATAATTTATATCACGACTATGGATGATTTTATCGCAGCAAGGTCGCAAATGGCCTTATCATTAGGTTTTCATATCATCTACTCCTGCATCGGTATGGTTATGCCTGTTTTTATGGCCATATCGCATTACAAGTGGATAAAAACTAAAGACCCTGTTTACAAAAATGTTACCATTGCCTGGAGTAAGGGTGTAGCCATATTTTTTGCTACAGGTGCAGTATCCGGCACTATGCTTTCATTTGAACTTGGTTTACTTTGGCCTTCGTTTATGAAGCATGCCGGTCCTATTTTCGGGATGCCATTTTCTTTGGAAGGCACGGCGTTTTTTATTGAAGCCATTGCCCTTGGATTTTTCCTATACGGATGGAACAGACTTAACACCTGGTTCCATTGGGTTACTGGAGTAGTGGTAGGTATAAGTGGGATAGCTTCGGGAATTTTAGTGGTATCGGCCAACGCATGGATGAACAGTCCATCCGGGTTTGATTATGTGAACGGTAAATACCTCAACATTGATCCATTAAAGGCTATGTTTAACGAAGCCTGGTTTTCTGAATCATTGCACATGACCATTGCCGCGTTTTCGGCCACTGGTTTCGCGGTAGCGGGGATCCACGCGCTGATGATCTACAGGAAAAAAAACGTTGCTTTTCATACCAAATCATTTAAAATAGCCATCATATTTGGCGCGGCAGCAGCTATTTTACAACCGTTTAGCGGCGATATTTCTGCAAAAGGGGCAGCAAAAAGGCAACCCGCTAAACTTGCCGCAATGGAGGCCTACTTTCATACCCAGGAGTATGCTCCCCTTGTTATTGGTGGCATACCGGATACCGCGGCCAAAAAAGTAAATTATGGCCTGGAGATTCCGGGTTTGCTGAGCTTTCTGGTTCATGATAATTTTAAAACATCCGTAAATGCGCTGGATAAGATCCCGGTAAAAGATCAGCCTCCCGTTGCCATCGCGCATTATGCTTTTCAAATTATGGTTGGTATTGGTACGCTGATGATGTTTATCGGCATACTATATTTTATTGCCCTTTGGAAAAAAAGAGATTGGTTCAACAAAGGTTGGTTCCTTAAACTATTTATCGTTGCCACCCCATTGGGCTTTATTGCCCTTGAGGCTGGATGGACAGTTACAGAAGTTGGCAGACAGCCATGGATCATCCAGGGTGTAATGCGCACCAGCGATGCAGTAACCAAAATGCCGGGCATCCAGTATACTTTTTACCTGTTCACCTTTATTTACTTTACCCTAAGCTTATTTGTTATTTTCCTGCTGAAAAGACAGATCCAAATGGTGCCTGAATTGTACGACCGTTAACCCGCCGATATTATGTTATACGTTGTTATCCTTTTTTTATTTGCCTCAATTACCCTGTACTTCCTATTAGGGGGAGCAGATTTTGGTGCGGGCATTATCGAACTTTTTACTTCAACCGATAATAAACACCGAACCCGTAAAACCATGTACCAGGCCATTGGCCCTATATGGGAGGCCAATCACATGTGGCTTATCATTACCGTGGTAATTCTTTTTGTGGGATTCCCGGATATTTACAGTGAAATGTGCACTTATCTGCATATCCCATTGTTGATATTGTTATTAGGGATCATTGCCCGCGGTACCGCATTTACCTTCCGCAATTACGATGCTATTAAGGACGAAAAAACACAGGGATTTTATAACCACATGTTTGTTTATTCCAGCTTTGTTACACCCCTGTTTTTGGGCATTATTGCCGGCAGCGCGCTATCAGGACAAATTGATCCCACAGCAAAAGATTTTGTGCATGCTTATATTTTTAGTTGGTTAAACTGGTTTTCTGTAGCCGTTGGATTTTTCACCGTGGCGCTTTGCGGCTTCCTTGCGGCTATTTATATAGTAGGCGAAACAGATAATGTTGATGACATTAAACGCTATATCAAAAAGGCAAAAGTATCAAACATTGTTGCCGCCATTTGCGGCGGACTAGTTTTCATAGCCTCGGATATTGAGCATGTGGGCTTATCAAAGTGGATTTTTGGCAATCCGATAGGCCTGACAGCTGTAATAGCAGCTATCCTATCGTTGGTATTACTTTGGTTTATCATATCCGACAAAAAGAACCGTCAATGGATCAGGGTATTAGCAGCATTCCAGGTAAGCATGATCCTGATCTCGGTTGGGGCAAGCCGTTTCCCCCGCTTTGTGATCTTTAAAGGCGGCAGCTCCATGTCGCTATTAACCGATCATGCCAATGTTAATACCGTTGATGATCTTGGCATCGGTTTGGTGATTGGAAGTATGTTTATACTGCCTGCATTGGGGTATTTGTATTACAGCTTTCAAAGGAAGGATAGGTAAATTGTC
Organism: Mucilaginibacter sp.; assembly: GCF_025362475.1. Classification (GTDB taxonomy): domain Bacteria; phylum Bacteroidota; class Bacteroidia; order Sphingobacteriales; family Sphingobacteriaceae; genus Mucilaginibacter. The sequence goes on along the minus strand of NZ_JANYGH010000005.1, from coordinate 31,260 downwards.
AGAACCGGAATTAACCGAATTAGTTGAATTATTAAAATTCTAAAATTCTGCAAATTCTTTAATTCGGTAAATTCCGGTTCAGACAAAAACTATTGCTGAAATATCCCGGGATACTTCGTTATAAAATAAACCGGGGTACAGCTCCAGGCATGGATCCCATATGCAGTTTAATTTAGTTTTTGTTTTTTACGCTGATCCGGAAGAGAAAACCAGGCAAAGAAATAATTGGTTCCTTCAACGTAAAAACACGCCGTCATCAACCATCCTTTACTATCTTTTTAAATTAAAAATATAAATGCGGAATATTACATTTGTGCCAGGCCCAATTATATAAGTGTGAAAAATTACCTGAAAATATTATCCATTGATGAGTATTCCATTACGCCAAAATACCTTCAATTATCAAATGCTATTATCAGGGCAATTGAAAATGGTGATATTGTAAAAGATGATATGCTGCCATCTATCAATGACCTCAGCTTTGCGCTGGATACTTCGCGCAATACCATTGAGCGGGTTTATAGGGAATTGAAAGATAAGGGCATTGTAAGCTCGGTACCGGGAAAAGGTTTTTTTATCTCGAATACCGATTTTCAGAAACCGTTAAAAATATTTTTACTTTTCAATAAGCTAAGCGCTCACAAGAAGATAATATATGATGCCTTTGTTGCTACCATTGGTGAGCTGGCAACAATTGATTTTTATATTTATAACAACGACTTCTACTTTTTTAAAAAGATAATTGCCGAGAGTTTCCAAAGCGACTATGCCAAATACATCATTATACCACACTTTTTGGATAATGAAACCAAGGCTCACGAAATTATCAATACCATCCCAAAAGATAAACTGATATTGCTTGATAACCTGGTACCTGGTGTAGGCGGAAAATTCGCGGCCATTTATGAGAATTTCGCATCAGATGTTTATGAAGCGCTAAAAAAACTACTGGATAAGCTTACCAAATACCACACCATTAAACTCATATTCCCAGGCAAAACATATCATTCCAAAGAGATATTGAAAGGCTTTCTTAATTTTTGCCGCCAATATGCCTTTGATTATGAAGTGGTTGATTCTTTAGCTTCTGAAACCATTAAGATGAATACAGTTTATATCAGCTTAATGGAAGATGACCTGGTTGTCCTTATCAAAAAGATCATTGCGGCTGATCTCAAGGTAGCCAGGGATGTAGGGGTAATATCTTATAATGAAACTGCACTTAAGGAGATCATACTTGATGGCATTACCACCATATCTACCGATTTTAAGCTCATGGGCAGCAAAACCGCCGAGTATGCATTAAGCAATTGTCATGGACATTTTGCCGTGCCATTTAATGTAACGCTGAGGAGTTCATTGTAGAAGCCCCTTTAAGTATCCCCTTTTAGGAGGGGATTTAAAAAAAGATATATAACTTTAGTTAAAAAACCCTCCCCTGAAGGGGAGGGTTGGGTGGGGCTCCTATTTCAACTCTTTAACCTTTATACTTCTAAAAAACACCTCGTTACCATGATCCTGCAATAACAGGTGTCCCTGAGGGGCTTCGCCAAAGTTTTTCCAGATGGTATATTTACTCATGGCTACCAGGTCTTTGTAGGCTTTTGAACCACGCTCATATTCCAGTACTTTAACACCATTCAGGTAGTGTTCTACATGGTTGTTTGGATAAACAACTACCCTGCCGGTATTCCAGGCGCCAATAGGATGAACAAAACGCTCCTGTTTGTTGGCCTTTATGAGGTCATATAGCGAGGCTAAAGTTCTGTCGCCATCCCGGCCAAGTTTTGCATCGGGGTGCAGTTTATCATCCAACACCTGGTATTCCAGGCCTATGGCCGATCCCGTGGTAACTTCGCTAAGCGTAACAAAATATTTAACACCACTGTTGGCGCCAGGTGTCAGCTTAAACTCAAACGACAGATCAAAAGCACTGTAATTATCATTGGTAACTATATCGCCACCACCAGATTCTTCCTTACCTGCAGAAGGCAGCACATGCATGGTGCCATTAGCTACCTCCCAACCATGATCAGGAAAGCTTTTAAGGGTTGCCCCATGCCAGCCTGTATTGTTTTTCCCATCGTAAAGCAACTTCCATCCGGCGGCCTTCTCGGCGGGCGTGATGCTATTAGGCTGCAGATTTACCACGTAAACATCTTTAGGGAAGGGTTTTGATTTTAAATTGACAGTTTGCAGGTTAAAGTTTTTGAAGTACACTTTTTTGCCTGCTTGTTTTTGATCAGTTACAGCGTGTACCTGTAAGGCAATAAAACCCTTTGTATCAATGGTATCTACCACATCAGCAGTTGGAATGCCGTTTACCCATGTTTTCATTTCGTTGCCAATACATTCTATACGGATATGATTGTATTCTCCAACTTTAAAGGCATCTTTTGCGGCTGCGTTTAAATCCAAAGGATAGAGCCAGTCACGCCTGCCCTCATCATAAATACCGCCCGTCCATTTACGATCAGACGGATCAATTTCAAACTGGCGGCCATAAACCAGGCCTTTACCATCATGCCCGGCAGGATTGTAATGGCTGCGGGTTTGTACTCCCGAGTTACTTAGCTTGCTTTCAATTTTCGCGTCAAGCTCTAAAATAAAATCGCCATATTCCTTTTCGGTAACTAAAAAGGTGTTGCCAGAGTTTAAAACGGTAGTGCCTACAATGACCCCATCTTCTACATTATAGTCGGCGGTACCGGCAAGGCGTTTCCAGCCTTTGAGCGTTTTACCATCAAATATTTTTATTTGAGCCTGGGTTAGCGAGGCCGTGGCTAATAAGAGAATTATTGGATAGATGTATTTTTTCATAGTATGGTTTTATTGTTCAAAATTCATAAATTATGTAATTGCGTGTGTGGCAATCGCGAACCTTACAAGTTCGCGATTGGTTCGTTCCTCGCAATGACATGGTGTAGAGGAACGTTTTGTCATCCTGAACATAGTGAAGGATCTATTATTCGCCATGCTTCTTCGCCCTGTAAAGTCTCCGATTAAATCCTTCGCTATCACTCAGGATGACAAAGGATTTATTCTTTACACCTTCACTTCCCAGCCCTTTTCATATTCCCGGCTCCAAAGCTTTTCAGCTTCGGGATCATTCAGGATATGGCCATTGGTAGGATCAATGTGCAGTACTCTGTCTACGCGGTAGGATATATTCCCTAATTGCGGCAGCAGGGTTGATTTAAAGCCGATTTCGATAGGGCAATTCAGTGGTGCTACTCCCCTAACCCCATCAATAAAGTTTTTCATATGAAAACCATCCAACGCCTCGGTAGGGCTTACTTTGTTGGTGGCATCCACTTTGGTATCATCTTTAATTTCCTTTACCAATTTGTTATCGCCATCATAAACCTGGTAACCGTTGCCGCTACCATAAAATAAGGTTCCTTTATCCCCATAAAATATTACGCCGCGGCCCAATTGTTCAATGTTAAAGCCGTTACTGCTCCTACTTTCCCATTCGGCGGCAGTATTATTGGGGAAGTTGTAAAGGATATTTTGAGTATCCGGCGTTTGCCAGTCATCATTAAAGTGGAAACGACCACCGGTTGATACTACTTTATTAGGATAATCAACACCCAATCCCCAACGGATCACGTCAAGCTCATGGGTACCGTTGTTAAGAGCCTCGCCGGTTCCCCAGTTCCAGAACCAGTGCCAGTTATAATGGATAAGGTTATCCTGGTATGGTTTCCTCGGTGCCGGGCCCTGCCATAAATCATAATTAAGATTAGCGGGCACAGGCACCTGCTTGCCATGACCAATGCTTAAACGATGGTTGGTATACCATCCTTTTGCATAATAAGTTCTGCCGATAACGCCATCATGCAATTCCTTAACCATTGCCTGCACATTAGAGAATGAGCGTCTTTGACTGCCCATTTGCACCAAACGATTATACTTTTTTGCTGCTTCAACAGCCATTTCGCCTTCATGTGGATTATGACTGCAGGGTTTTTCTACGTATACATGCTTACCGGCCTGGCAGGCCATAATAGTTGCAGGGGCGTGCCAGTGATCGGGCGGGGCAACAACCACGGCGTCAATGGCTTTTATCTCGAGCATCTTGCGGATGTCAGTAATGCCTTTAGGTCTTTTACCTGTTATTTTAAAGATCTCGTCGATAGTTTTATCCACCACCTTTGAATCTACATCACAAATATACCCTATCTCTACATTGGGGATTTTAGCATAGTTCTGGGCCAGGTAAAGGCCACGACTATTGGTTCCCATCATACCTAAAACTACTTTTTCATTAGGCGATCCCTTAAAAAATGAGGCGGCCTTTGATACCTGGGTTCCAAGCAGGAAACTGGTTCCGGCAACTGATGTAGTTTGAATGAACTGTCTACGGTTAAGCATAGCTAAAATGGGTTAATTGGTTTATAACACATTGCCCGGCGGGCAGGGGCGGCAAATTAGCTAAGTTTTGTAAAGCCTGAAAAAAAATAGGAGTTTTTTTTTAACAGCCATTGTAATTTAACTGTTACTTTAATTATGGAGTATAATTATCGCGATTGTTTATTTCTAAAAAACAAGCCTCAGCAAGTAGGCTTGTTTAAAATGATAAGGTTTAGGAATTTAAGCAGACCTTAATACTAACCGTTTTCATTATAAAAGTAGTTAATTTCCACTACCAAAAAAATAGTATTAATACGGAATTTGGGGATTGATGAGACGTAATTTTACGTAAACAATAATGAACCCCGATAGATACCTTAGCGATAGATTTAAAACCTATTGCTAAGGTATTTCACTTAATATGGTTTAATATTGTATTGGCAGCGGTACCAATTTGGTATCCTGGCGCTGGTGCCAATATGGATAAATTGGCGCAACCTCACTGGCAGCATCCAGTTTTTTAACCTGGTCTACAGTTAAGTTCCAGCCAACGGCATCAAGGTTTTGTTTAAGCTGCTCCTCGTTGCGGGCGCCTATGATGATGTTGGCGACTGTTGGCCTTTGTAATAACCAATTGATTGACACCTGTGCAACAGATTTACCAGTTTCCTGCGCTACCTCGTCCAAAGCATCAACAATGTTGTATAAATGATCAAAGTTGGTGGCCGGGCCATGCGCACCGCCTTGTACCGTTCTTGAATTTTCTGGTATAGGCTGCCCTCTTCTGAACTTGCCGCTCAACTGACCAGATGCTAAAGGACTCCAAACTATGGTACTAACATTTTGATCAATAGCTAAAGGTATCAGCTCCCATTCAAATTCACGATTCAACAGCGAGTAATAGGCCTGGTTAGCCACATACCTGCTCCAGCCATAACGCTCAGATACAGACAGCGACTTCATTAAATGCCAGCCCGAAAAATTGGAACAGGCAATGTACCGTACTTTACCGCTGGTTACCAGGTCGTCCAAGGCACGCAGGGTTTCCTGAACCGGCGTTGTAGCATCAAAGCCATGCATATGGTATATATCAATATGATCTGTTTGCAGGCGGCGTAAGCTATCCTCGGCCTGCCTGATCAAATGAAAACGAGATGAGCCATAGTCATTAGCGCCATCGCCCATGCTAAAGGTTGCCTTGGTACTAATAAGCACATCATTGCGCAATCCATCTAAAGCCTTACCCAATATTTCTTCAGAGGTGCCCCTTGAGTACACATTCGCGGTATCAAAAAAGTTAACGCCGGCATCAAGGCATAAATTGATGAGCTTTTTAGCTTCATCAACCTGCGTATTACCCCAGGCTTTAAAAAACTCATTTCCACCGCCAAAAGTGGCAGTGCCAAAACTTAACACGGGCACTCTCAAACCCGATGCTCCTAATTGTCTGTATTCCATTGTGGTATTTTTTAATGTAATTAATTACATGATGTAGGTACATAACAAAGCTAAAACTTATGTTTGCGAAGAGCGGGTTCTATACATCATCATTTTGTCATTTGTAGTTTAGTTAGGTAGCCGTAACAAGAAAAAAACGCCAACCGTCTTAATTCTTGATTCTTGACTCTCGATTCTATTTCCAATCCAATCAGGAACACTTCTAAATAGCAAATAGGCTTCATAGACGCCCTTTCATTGGTTACCTTTGCACCAAAATTTTAACGAATGGCAACAACTAAACTTACTATTAATAACAACGGATCTGTAAAAATTGAAGGCGATTTTGAAATTGTAGATATGCAGGGTAATAACTACGGCTTACAAGGCAGAACTGTGCTTTCTGTTTGTCGTTGCGGCCTATCAGCAAACAAACCGTTTTGTGATGGATCGCACAAAGGTCATTTCGAGCATAATGCAATTGCATTTGACCTTCCTCCTAAAAAAGTTTAAATAACGGTTTATTACCATATTTATAAAGGCCCGCAGTTAAATACCGCGGGCCTTTACTTTTAGAATATTTTTACCACATTTTTTGTGGATTTTTGGCAAAAGAAGATGCGGTATTTTTTCCATATAGGTTATCATGGCACGCGGTATAGCGGCTGGCAAAAACATGCAGGTGTTGCAAGCGTGCAGGATATTTTTGAAACTGCATTAAGCCAGCTTTTAAAAACCGTGGTTGCGGTTAACGGTTGTGGTCGTACAGATGCCCAGGTACATGCCAGCCAGTTTTTTTTTCATGTTGATATTGAGCAGGAATGGGATTTCGACCTCTTCTTCAGGCTGAATAAAATATTACCTGATGATATCGCGGTATTTGATATTATACCAATGCAGGGTCTGCCCCACGCCCGTTTTGATGCTGTACAGCGCTCCTATGATTATTTCATACACACCTATAAAGACCCTTTTTTAAGTGGTTTCAGCGCTTTATACCCCGAAACAAGCCTCCACATTGATGAAATTAAAAAGGCGGTTGCACTGTTACCGCTTTACAATGATTACCGTGCCTTCTGCAAAATGCCCAACAGGATTGATCATACTATTTGCCATGTGAGCTCGGCTGCGCTATACGTTGATAAAACAGGCGACAGGCTGCGTTTCCATATTTCTGCCAATCGGTTTTTAAGTAAGATGATCAGGATAATTGTTGGCCGCTTGTTAGAAATTGGCCGCGGCCAGATGACTGTTGATGAATTTGAGGGTCACCTCATCAGCGGGCAAACACCAAAAATCATTATACCCGCCTATCCGCAAGGTTTATACCTCTCAAAAATAACTTATCCTTACCTTGATATCCCGGCCAGGCCAACATTTTCGGGCCTGCTGCAAAGGGACGATGATACGGTTTGGCAATCACTTTAATGCTGATAAATTACGCCTATCTTGTCTACCGATTCTAATTTATTGACTCTCATAATGGATATGAGCAGTATTTTAGGTAAATTCGCCCTCTTAAATATAATTTAATAAGGTTCTCAGATGGTGTGGTTTGAAAAATTGAAGCTAAAAAAGCAACTTGTTCGGTCGGTAAATGAAGCTGGTTTTACAAACCCTAAAGAACTGCAACTAAAAACCTTGTCAAGAATAGTTGGCGGCCAGGATATTATTGCCATAGGGCATGAAGGCAGCGGCAAAACTACCACTTACGTTTTAGGTGTGTTAAACCGCTTTAATTATGCACCAGAAGGCGTTCCGCATGTATTGATCCTGGTACCTGAGAAAGAAGATGTATTAAGCGTAATTGAACAATTTGATCTTCTTAATAAAAATAAATCCATTAAAATTGTTGGCCTGTATGTAGCGCCAGGTATAGAAGCACAAATGGATGCACTTGCTGATGGTGCCGATATTGTTGTTGCCACTCCTGACAGGGCAAGAGCTATCTACCTGAAACTTGCTCTTAACCTTAATAAGGTTGTTCTGTTTGTGGTTGATGATGCCGATGAGATGATAAAAAAAGGTTTGCAACTACCTGTAGTTGAACTGGCCAACAGCATCGGCAAAAGTCAAAAACTGGTATTTACCGAGGTAATGCATAGCAAGCTGGAAAAAATGTTAGCTCCTTTTATGCATGAGCCTACTATCATCGAGGTAGAAGCATTAGCAGAGAAACCAATAGAAACCTATCCACAGTTATTATATAATGTACCAAACTTTGGTACCAAACTAAACCTGCTTAATTTATTCATGTACGATGAGGAGCTGTTTACCAAAACCGTTGTGTTTGTAAACACCCGCGCTACAGCCGAAAAAGTATATAAAAGCCTTCAAACACGTTTGCGTACAGCAGTTGCCTATTTAAATCCCCAGTTTTTTGATAGCCCAGGTTTTAAAAGCATCGAAGATTTTAAGGCCGATGAAAGTTCAAGAGTACTACTGGTTGCCAATGAAAACGAGGAAACCATCAACCTTACAGATATCCCCTTCCTGATCCATTTTGATTTGCCAGCAGAAAAGGACATGTTTATTGAGCGTATCACTAATCACCTGCCCGATAGCGAAAACGAAACAATGGCCCTAACCTTTGCTACCGATCTTGAGCTTAGCCAGGTTAAGAAGATTGAGCAGGCTATTGGCAAAAAAATATCAATTGCCGAATTGCCTGCAGAGCTAATTATTGAAAAAGAACTGAAAGTTAAAAAAGAGGAGAAAGCAACTAAACCAAATCCAGATGCTCTTGTTGCAGGTGCTGCCTTTCATGAAAAAAAAGCAGCCAACTCAAAAACTTACAACTTTAGTTCGGGGCAAAAGGCCAAGATGAACAATAAGCGCAAGCACTAATTCTTTTTTGTAAAGTAATGAATGTACATGTCCTCAACCTTTTTGCGGGCCCAGGGCGTTTTGCGCAAAAATTTAAGGCTTGACGATATGCTTGGATCCTCCAAAAAGCAATTTATCCGTATCTGGTAGCCAAGCTCCGGCCAACCGAAACGGGCCACCAGCTCGTTCAATATCATCTCTAATGTTTTACCGTGTAGCGGGTTATTTACTTGTTGAGGCATATGCAAAGGTAAAAAAATAGCTTTATATTGTTTTTAAGGTAACGCGCATAGCTGCCAAAGGAAACGGGAAGTTTTTAAGTTCGTTTATTCGGCACGTTGTGCAAAACTACAAGGTATCTATTAATTTAACTTTAGCTTAGGCATAACTAAATCAGGTTGTTCCACGTTTAAACAGGTATACCCCGGCGTTCCAGTTAATTACTTAATTTCCAAGATCTGGGTTATTTATACAATACATCCAATTTTATAACATCCTGATATCAATGAATGGCTATAAGCTTTATCTGATCTTACTTTTTCAAGCTATATCATTGTTTGTAATTGCCCAGGACCGGCCCATACATTTCCAGCGTATTGGCAGTAAGGAAAACCTTTCAGAACTTAATGTCAACTCCCTGATACAAGACCACCGCGGATTTATATGGGTAGGTACCCGTGACGGGCTTAACAGGTTCGATGGCAGTAAATTCAAGATCTTCCGGAATGATATTAATGACAACACCAGCATCAGCAACAATTATGTAAACCATATTGTTGAAGATAAAAACGGCGATCTGTGGATAGCTACAAGCGGAGGGGTTAATAAATACGACCGTAAAAAAAATCGCTTTTACCACTACCTGCATAACGATAAACTACAAAACAGCCTTACCAATAATTTCACGGTAAATATTGCTTTGGATAAGAATGGTAATTTATGGATAGCCACTTTAAAGGATGGCGTTGATGAATACATCATCAATGAAAACAAATTCATTCATTACAAGTACAACAAGAATGATCCACGTAGTTTAAGTGACGATAATGCGAGGGTAATATATGTTGATACTCAAAATAATGTATGGATAGGAACATCAAATGGCGGCCTTAATCTTTTTGATCCGAAAACCAAAAGCTTCACCAGCTTTAAGCACGATGAAAAAGATGGAAAAACAATATCTGCCAATAAAATAACTTCCATTTTTGAAGATAGCAGCCACCGTTTATGGATTGGTGTTACCGAGGGCGGCTTAAACCTTTACGATGCCAATACTTTAACTTTTAAACATTTCAAAAATAACCCCAACAATAGCAATTCGCTATCACATAACAACATACAGTGCCTTGGCGAAGACAGCAATCATAATTTATGGATAGGTACAGAAAACGGAGGTCTGAGCATATTTAATTACGAGAAAGCAACATTTAGCAACCATTCCCAGGACGAGGTGGATAACAGCAGCATATCCAGCAATTCTGTTGATGTGATTTTGAAAGATAAAGTAGGTAATATGTGGATAAGCGGCTTTGCCGCTGGTATCAGTTTATACAAAAAAGTAAAAGAAAATTTTATTCACTACAATCATAATTCGTTGGCCAATAGCTTATCAAACAACTTTGTGCTGAGTATTGCTGAAGATAAAGAAAACAATATATGGCTTGGTACCGATGGCGGCGGACTGAACCAATTTAATCCTCAAACAGGCAGTTTTAAAGCTTACCGGTACAGTGATAAAGACAAAACAACCATCGGCGGCAATTATGTTTTGGCATTAAAAGAAGATGACCGGGATAATTTATGGATAGGCACCTGGGGAGATGGAGTGAGTGTAATGGATCTGCAAACCCATAAATTCAAATCGTACAGGAACAATCCCAATGACTCGACCAGTTTAAGCGGAAACAATGTTTATGCCGTTGCTGCTGCTCCCGATCATAAAATATGGTTTGGCACACTTGGCCAGGGGCTTGAATTGTTTAACCCCAAAACAAATGGCTTTATCCATTACCGGCATGACCCTAATAACCCGAAAAGCATTAGCAGCGATAATATAAACTCCCTTTTAAGTGATACTAAAGGTAACCTTTGGGTGGGCACCAATGATGGCAGCCTTGACTTGTTTGAGCCAGAGACCAATACCTTTAAGATATTCAGATACAACATTTCAAAAAACAGTTTGGGCAATAATGCGGCGCTTGATTTGTTTGAAGACCATGTTGGAACCATATGGATATGCACTTATGATGGCCTTACCCGGTTTGATCAAAAAACAAACAAGTTTTTTACCTATAAAGCAAGCGATGGCCTGCCAAACAATTATACTTATGCTATAAGGGAAGATAACAATGGCAACCTATGGATAAGCACCAACAATGGCGTATCGAGGTTTAATCCGCGGACAAAAAAATTCCATAATTTCAATATTGAGGACGGTTTGCAATCGGATGAATTTAAGCCTCACTCGGCAGTAAAGAGCCACGACGGTATTATTTATTTTGGTGGCGTTAACGGGTTCAATATGTTTGATCCGGATAAGGTAATGGAAACTACCTATGATCCTCCACTGATATTAACAGATTTCCAAATTTTTAATAAAACAGTTCCTGTAGCTCAAAATGATAACGACCACTCCCCTTTAAAAGAGGACATTTCTGAGACAAAATCGATTACGTTGCTCCACAGGCAATCGGTTATCTCTTTTGAATTTGTATCGTTGGATTTTGTGCAGGCCAATAAAAAAGAATACGCATATCAGTTAGTAAACTTCGATAAAAACTGGAATTATGTTGGCAGCAAAAACTCAGCTACTTATACCAACCTGCCAGCCGGTAACTACATATTAAAGGTAAAAAGCCGTAATGGCGACGGCAAATGGTCAAAACACGAATTGAGTTTAAATCTTACCGTTTTACCTCCTTTCTGGCTAACCTGGTGGTTTATTTTGGGTACTTTATTGGGCATATTTGCTATAATTTATAGTCTTTACCGATGGAAGGTAAACAATATAGAAAAGCAAAAATATTTATTGGAACAACAGGTATCTGAACGTACCGCCGAGGTTTTATACCAGTCGGAAGCGCTAAAAAAACAATCCGACGACCTGCAGCAATTAAATTCCGATCTGCAGGCACAATCTGAAGAGTTGCAGGCTCTTAATGAGGAGCTGTTATCGCAATCAGAAGAGCTGGAAGTTCACATGACCCATGAAAAAGAGGCCCGCGAAGAAGCAGATAAGGCCAACCAAGCCAAAAGTATATTCCTGGCTACCATGAGCCATGAAATACGTACGCCCATGAACGGTGTAATTGGTATGGCTTCACTTTTAAGTGAAACCGAACTGAATATGGAACAACGTGAATACACGGATACGATCATATCATGCGGCGATAGCCTGGTTAACGTGATCAATGACATTCTCGATTTTTCAAAGATAGAATCGGGCAAAATGGAGATGGAGGAAGAAGATTTCGACCTGCGCCATTGTATCGAAGATGTACTTGACCTGTTTGCACCTAAAGCCTCGCAGCAAGGTCTGGAGTTGGTTTACCAGATAGATGCTGCCCTGCCAAACCAGGTTGTGGGTGATAGCCTGCGCTTAAAACAGGTAATGAGTAATTTAACCAGCAATGCCCTAAAGTTTACCCAGCAAGGCGAAGTATTTATAAAAGTTTTTCTTTCAAAAACCCATAGCAACGGTGATATTGAGATAGGTTTTAGCGTAATGGACACAGGAATTGGTATCCCCGAAAAAAAGGTATCCAGCCTATTCAATGCATTTTGGCAGGCAGATTCATCAACTACACGTAAGTATGGCGGTACCGGTTTAGGTTTGGTTATCAGCCAGCGTTTGGTAAAACTGATGGGAGGAGATATTTGGGCAGAAAGCGTTTACGGCGAAGGTTCGGTATTTGTGTTTACCATTAAAGTTGCCGTAAGTAAAAAACAATCTAAACATGTACCGCTTGTTTTTGACACTTCCCTTCTTGAAGGCAAAAAAGTATTGGTTGTTGATGATAACCAAACCAACCTTTTTATACTTAAAACCCAATTGGAGCAATGGGGATTAATCACCACAACTGCCTCATCAGCTGCGGAAGGTCTTGATTTGCTGCCCAATAACCAGGATTACAATCTCATCATTACAGATATGGAGATGCCATTTATGGATGGTGTCGGTTTTGCTACGGCCGTTAAGGCTAAATATGCACAGCTCCCTATTATAATGCTGAGCTCCATTGGCGACGGTTCAAAAACAAAATATCCGGGACTATTCTCAGCCATTTTAACCAAGCCTGTTAAGCAAAATCAACTGGGTAAAAGCATCCAGGCAGAATTAAGAGGATATGGAAATACGCCCGAGATTGAAACTAAAGCTGTAAAGCTTCTTGATGAAAAATTCGCCGCTGAGTTCCCGCTCCATATCCTGGTTGCGGAAGATAACCTGGTAAATCAAAAACTCATTAGCCGCATGCTAAACAAATTGGGGTATGAATTTGCATTAGCCGAAAACGGGCTTGAAGTATTGCAAAAACTGGATGAACAGGATTTTAACGTGATACTGATGGACATCCAAATGCCCGAAATGGATGGTTTTGAGGCCACCCGTTCCATCCGCGATAGCAACCGTAAACTACAGCCTTTCATTATAGCCATGACCGCTAACGCGGGTCCTGATGACCGCGATCTGTGCATTAGTGAAGGTATGGATGATTATATTGCCAAACCCATGAAGCCGGAGGGATTAATTACAGTTTTGAAGGCGGCTTATAAGATGATGAGTTTGGTGGGTAAGAAAGTCTAATAATTGAATGGACACCGCTTATTTTACCAGTGAATATCATCAGTATATGGTTCACTGCTTAAATAAAAATCTCTAATCTTATATTTCTCCATAGTTTGAATGTTTAAAGACCAGACGGCGCCATATTCAGAATATGGATCAACTAAAAATTCTAATTCATTAAACGATTTCAATCTCATTGCACTAATCCAACAAATTTCAGGCTCTAAAAATTGTTGGGTTCCTTTAGCTCTTGTCCAAACAACTAATTCATTACCACCAACCGCACACCAATTATTATCTGGTCCAATCAATCCACAACCAGGGTCACCATAAGCAAATTCGTAACAGAAAACTTCTTTCTTACCGTGTTTACTTATCAGAAAGGCATATTCAAATTCATGCCCTAGTATCAAGCTGTCGCTTTCTGCAAGTTTGTAAAAATTTCGATCTGCAGTATTCATCTATCCCATCAATTCTTTCATCAGCTTATCAAAAGCCTCCTTCATTTCGGCAAGGTCATGCTCCAATTTAACAACACGCGCTTCTAATCCACCGGATGATCTACCGCCTGTTTCTTCCACTTCGTCATCGTCGCTTATCTCTGGTGTACCAGCTAATAAATGAGCATACCTCTGTTCTTTTTGACCGGGGCGTTTTGGTAATTGTACAATATAAGGCATAGCCGGATCAGACAGTTTCTCCAGCATTTCCTGTACTTCTTCTATCGATTCAAACTCATATAACCTGCCCGAATTGGTATTCAGCTCACCCGGTGTTTGCGGACCACGCAATATCAGCAGGCAAATTAATGCTACCTCGGCCGGGATCACCGGGAAAACAATGGCAAAATTGTGCTTGTATTTGATGTTACGGATAGATCCGCCGGTTGCTGTCGAAATCAGTCCGCGCCTTTTTAATGTATTTAAGGCTTCGGTAACTGTACCATCATCATAATTCACTACCGGCTTGCGCGATGTTTTTTGATTGCAGGCTGCAGTTAAACCATTGAGAGTCATTGGATAATAATCTGGCGTGGTTTTGCTTTTTTCCATTAGCGAGCCAAGCACGCGCAGTTCAACTGCATCAAGTATGGGTAAAGTTTGTGGTGAATCCATGGCTAAATATAAGCAGCTTTTTATAACCTCAAAAAATTGATACTTATTTTTAAAAAGGAAGAGGTTGCAACAACTAAAAATAGGGGGTAAATCCGTTACTTTGTACCATACAATTGAAGGGCAGCTTTTAGCTTTCGGCCTTCAGTTTTTGGCTCAAAAACATGTCTTTATTCATTACATCACTAAATTCGGGGAGTAACGGCAATTGCTATTACGTAGGGAACGAGCGGGAGGCTATATTGGTTGATGCCGGCATATCATGCCGTGAAACTGAAAAACGGATGACCCGGCTTGGGCTTTCCATGAGCAAAGTAAAGGCGATTTTTGTATCGCATGAACACTCTGATCATATTCGCGGTATCCCTGTATTGGCCAAAAAATTTAACCTCCCGGTTTATATCACGCCCGGTACATTGCTCCATTTAGGTAATACTGTGGATGAGAAATTGGTTCACCATCTGCGGGAATTTGAAACAATAACTATTGGTGAGCTGGAAGTTACTTCTTTCCCTAAAATACATGACGCCACCGAGCCACACAGTTTTATTGTTAGCTGCCGTGATATTAAAGTAGGTGTATTTACTGACCTGGGCGTTGTATGCGATCAGTTGATCCGCTATTTTAGTCAGTGCCATGCCGCATTTCTGGAGGCTAACTATGATGAAGACATGTTGGAGAATGGCGGGTACCCTTATCACCTTAAAAAGCGAATCCGCGGAGGCAAGGGCCACCTGAGCAACAAACAGGCATTAGCGTTGTTTATGACGCACCGGCCGGCCCACATGACGCATTTACTGCTGGCCCATCTATCCAAAAACAATAACGACCCCAAACTGGTAGAAGACTTATTTACAAACTGTGCCGATGGGATCAAAATAGTTGTTGCATCAAGGCATGAGGAAACACCGGTTTATCATATTGGTCATACCGGCAATACTTTAGAAATGGCCGGTCAACTGGATTTTGGTTTTAATTCGCTGTAAAATTTAATCCACTGCCCTATCCTGCATAAATATAGTACTCAGCATTTCATATAGTTCCGGGTGTTTATGCTTTAGTTCGTCAGGTTTTTGGAAAAAGTACTCGGCCGCCACAGCAAAAAATTCGGCTTCGTTGGTAATAGCGTAAGGGTTAATATCAGATTTACCTTCTTCTATTTTATGAATTTCCTGGTGTATCATTTTTAACCAGGGCAAAACATAATCGTGCGCCAGTAGATTTTCGGGCACACCATTAGTTGCTCCATCGCTTTTATCCAGCAGGTGCACAAATTCGTGAATGGCGGTATTTTCCCTTCCGGCTGAGTTTGAAAACCCTTTTATTAAGGCCGCTCTCGATAAAATCATTTGCCCATTCATATACCCGGTACCTACCATCCCCAATATGCTCCGGTTTTCGCCCTCAAACTGAAACTCACTATCAAAGGTATCGGGATACAATATCACATTGGTTAAATTCTGATACCTCCAATCCTTAAATCCAAAGATGGGTATTACCGCGCTTGAGGCTATCATCACCCTATCGGTATCATCAACTATTATACCTACCCCTTCGATGGTAATACCGCTAAGAAATGCATTTATTTTCTGCTCAAATACCTGCTTGCCTACTTCATCAAGCTGCTGATAAAATTGAATGTGCTGCGCTAATATTGATCTGTAACCTGCATTTGAAATACTATTGGCTGTTTTTGCCTTGTTGTTCTTTAAAAAGAAATAAGCAATCAATGCAAAAACAATAAAACCTATTAAAATAAAAGTCATTTGGTAAATATCAGTATTAAATAAAGTAAAGCAACAGCATAACTAAAGCAGCTATCAAGGTATTTAAAAAGTTTACGGTGTTATTGCCGATGTAATGCTTACGCTCCAGTAACGAACCCATTACCGAATCACTTAAATTCCCTATTGTTCCTGCAACAACAATCCAGATGAGGTTTAAATCCCATCCAAAACCAATAGCATAAATTACCGCGATTACACAACTTCCGGCAATGCCTGTTAATGTTCCTTCCAGGCTTATCACCCCATCTAATCCACGCTGATCCGGTTTCAGGCTGATGATGTTATAGAAACGCTTACCATAAACTGTACCCAATTCGGATGACAGCGTATCTGCCGTAGCTGAAGCAAAGCTGGCTGCCATCATCAGCACCAGCAAATGAGTTAATTGAGGATATAACAGCACCAATAACCCCGCTATTCCTCCTACCCCTGCATTAGCCAGCACCTGCCCGGTTGTTCTCCCGCTTTTTCGTTCTTCTGCAATGGTAAAAGCCTGTTTTTTATTTTGCTGGAACGAGGTTGCCGCCGATCCTAAGATAAAAAAGGTAGTCATCATAGCAATACCGGTGAAACCAGCGCCAATAAAAACGCCGTAAGCTACTACCCCACCGGTTAAGGCAGCGGCAAAAGTTAGTTTCCGGGCGGCCACGCTGTAAATTATTCCCGTAATTATAATGAGTATTAATAAAGTATAGCCGCTAAACATATTACCAAAGGTATTTATTGTGCCGATAATTATGCCGCCAATTCATACTTTTGCCCCTGCATGAAAGATATTTTAGGCCAGGCCATACACGATCATTATTACAAGAATCCACCACATAAGCTTTGGATCAACAACCAATATGGCCCAAAGGAAGAAATGCCTATTGAAACTTATTTCCGCGATGAGGATGATATGCCTGATATAGAATGGCTTGCACTTAACGAGTGCCGTGGCGAAGTACTTGATATTGGCGCAGGTGCCGGCAGCCATGCCCTGGTACTACAGGAACGTGGCTTTGATGTAACAGCCCTGGAGATATCGGCATTTGCCGCAGATATAATGCAGGCGCGTGGTGTAAAAAAGATAATCACCGCCGATATATTTGAATTTAAGGAACGCAAATACGATACACTGCTGTTACTAATGAACGGCATCGGCCTGACAGGAACCTTAGAAAATCTTAAAGTGTTTTTAGAGCATGTAAAAAGCTTGCTTAATAAAGGCGGTCAGTTATTATTCGATTCATCGGATATTGCGTACCTGTATGAGGGAAACATGCCCGATACCGGCAAATACTATGGAGAACTCAGTTACCAGTATCAATACAATCGTGCAAAAACCGACTGGTTTCCATGGCTTTACGTTGATGAAAAAACATTGATCACTATTGTTCAGGAAGCCGGATTTGATATGGAAGTTTTACTGGAAGATGAATATCAACAGTATTTGGTAAGATTGACGGTAAAGTGAACTAATTGATTTTCCCATTATAATTTTCCAGGTACTCCCTTGGCGAACTTTGCGTTACCGACCGAAACACCCGGTTAAAATTGGTGATGCTTTTAAACCCGCATCTATAAGCTACCGCGGCTATGCTATCTGATTTATTGCCCGTGAGCATTTTACAAGCTTCGTTGATGCGCACCTCGTTCAAAAAAGTTATAAAAGTATTACCCGTGTGCTTTTTAAAGTAACGGCAAAAAGATTCGGACGTCATAAAAGCCGCTTTGGCTACGTCTTCCAACGTGATAGCTTCGGCGTAGTTTTGTATGATATAATTGTATATGTTGCCTATCCTAATTCCTTCATTTTCGGTAATGCCCGGCAAATTTCCGTAGGATGAAAGCGGTTGCAGCTGTTGGTTTATACCGCTTAATCCCTTCAATAATTTCATAAATTGCATAAGCTGATCCGCCCCACTGGCATCCCGCAACGAGGTCATATTCGTTAAAATATACTCCGCATCATCTGCCGGTATTTTAAAGCCTTGCTGATGCTGCTGGATAAATAACTTATAACCCCTCATTTCGGGCAAATCAAAAAGCGCGGTAAGTATCCCCTCCGTATTAAAAAATATACTCAATGCACTTATAGCGTCCTCCGTTTCATTTTCAAAATACTCCGGATTACTTTTAAACAGATGAGGCAGATTGGCGCCCAATAAAAAAACATCACCAGGGGCAAAGTGATGCATATTATTGCCGGCAATGAGGGTGCCCTCACCCTGCTGTATCCAGGTTATCTGCGTTTCTTTATGCCTGTGCAGATATGGATAAAAATAAGGCAGACTAAATTGATCGGCAATTACGCTTTTATCATGGGGCACAGGAATGGTAAACTGTAAAACCTTCATATATACTCGCTCATTAACAAGCAAATATTATCATAAAATTTCTTATTAATTCAATATACGGGATAATATTTGTAAAAAACCAGCGACACTATCAAAAAAAATCCCCCGGCTCAAAAGAGTCGGGGGATAATACTTATACGTAGTTCTATTAAAAATGGAATGCCAGTTTGGTAAACATTCTCATGCCATTAAAGCCCATTTGTACAGCATCAAAAGGTCCTCCCGATTCACTATCACCCCAGGATGATTGATGGGCACCTTCTGTAACCGCTAAGTCTGGGTGTACATTAAATATGTTATCTACACCAACAGTCCACGATATCTGTTTAGATACTTTATATGATACATATAAATCAGTAGTAGCTTTTCCATGGAAAACAAAGTTTTCGGGAACAACGCCTTTACCGTTATCCAAATCAACATAAGGATCCCATCCATTGCCCGAAGCAGAAGTATTAGCGCCTCCCGGTCCGTCTGGGTTTGCACCCGGCACACTACTATAACCAAAACCCTGTGTTGTCAATTGACCGAAATAAGTAATGTGAGAACCTGCCGCAAATTTGCCGTATCCGTATTCAAGCCCTAAAGAAAACTTTTGCCGGGGAGCAGAAGCTTTTAAAAAGGCAGCTTCCCTTGTACTAAAGTAAGCTTGCTGGTGAGCGTAGGTATCATTCAGCGCGGCCGGGATATTTACTTTATCAATAGTTATCCCTTGAATATTCCCGGCAAGTAACGCCGTGAACCTGTTTTTCCCCCATGATTTGCGATAATCCAATACCACATCAAGCCCTCTGTTGGTTGTATTTACCGCATTGGTAAAGAAGTTGGCGCTTGTTACATTATTAGCTATCAAGTAACTTTTTATGGCGGTTACAGTAGTATCAAAACTACCGGTAATTACTATCCTATTTTTTATTTTAATAATATAACCATCAACAGTAACATTAAAACCAGAAGCAGGTTTCCATGTAAAACCTAAGCTGGTGTTGGTAGAAGTTTCCTGGCTAAGTTTTGGAATCCCAACCTGGCGGGCTGCGTCAGAATAGTTTGGAATCAATTTAGCATAAACCAATTCGCCTGCAATGATGTTGGTATTGGTATTGCTAAAATTCATTTGTTGCAAAGAAGGAGCCCTAAACCCTGTACTGAAAGAGCCTCTTAAATTAAAATTGTCGCTTACCTTATAGCGGGTTGCTAATTTGAATGTACTCACCCCTCCAAAATCAGAGTAATGTTCAAACCGGGCAGCACCATCAACCAACCATGCTTTGGTTACATCTAAAGTACCTTCTATATAACCGGCTTCATTGGTCCTATTTGCCGTGGTTGCATCCGTTGGCTGATAACCGGGGTACCCTTCTGATCCCGAAGCTTTAGAAACACCATCTAAAGTGGCCCCGCCATTTCTGTAGGAGTCTGGCTCACCTGCATATAGCTTATAGCGTTCATACCTCATTTCGCCACCAAAAGACAGTGTTAATCCTTGCGCCACATGGTCAAAATGCTTGGTTATATCTAAATTGGCTGTGTTTTGTAAAAAACTGAAGCCCCCGTCATTAAACCTGGTTTTGGTATATTGTTCAGGTAAAGGCAGGGAAGCATTAAAGGTTTGATTACCCCAATAATGAAAATCATTATAGCCAATATTGTTACTCAAATCCCAGTCCCAACCATCGCCTATGGTACCCCTGAAACCCAATGCACTGGACATATC
This sequence comes from Mucilaginibacter sp., assembly GCF_025362475.1. GTDB lineage: Bacteria > Bacteroidota > Bacteroidia > Sphingobacteriales > Sphingobacteriaceae > Mucilaginibacter. The sequence continues at coordinate 10,903 of NZ_JANYGH010000005.1, read as the reverse complement.
TTTGATGTAAACATCTTCCTGTGGATTGTAGTACACATTGGCTGTATCTAAAACCCCTGGGGTAGGATCAAACACCCGCATAATGCCGGGTACAAATATGAGGTTACCCTTATCATCGGTAGGGAATTTTATATGATTGCTGCTACTGCTCCACCTGCGTGTCCAGGCATAAACGTTTGAATGTTTATAGTTGTAGCCACCAAAAGAATAAAAAGTAGTTTGGCTGCCGGCGACAGGAATTTCCATATTGTACATTCCGCCGCCCGATGTAACAGAACCATCGCCAAAGGCTCTTCTCCAGGCATCAACACTTAAAGCTTTTGGATTTGTAGCCCAATTGGTATCAGGCACCGCCCTAAACGTTTTACCCTGCTTCAAAAAGTTGCCGCCAAAATTGATAAAGCCACCGTTTTTACCTATCGCCAGGCCATAATCCATCCCTAACGTAAATGTTTTTCCATCTACCTGTGAGCCTGTATAATACTGACTGGGATCAACATTATTCAATGTATTATATTTATGGTCATAGTAGCCGCTACCGCCAATATTGATGTTCAGTTTATTTACATCTTTTTTCAAAACTATATTAATAACACCCGCAATGGCATCAGAACCATATTGTGCAGAAGCGCCGTCGCGTAATATCTCAATCCTGTCAATAGCTGCTTCAGGTATGGCATTTAAATCGGTACCGCTGTTACCACGCCCGCGGGTGCCAACCTGGTTTACAAAGGCCGATAGGTGGCGGCGTTTACCATTAATCAACACCAATGTTTGATCAAAGCCTAAGCCGCGCAAACTGGCAAAATCAATAGCATCAGATCCATCGCCGCCGCTTTGCTTATTGTAGTTAAAGGACGGCACAGCCTGATTTAACTGGCTCATCAAATCGGGCTTTGCTGTAGTTTCACCAATTTGATTCATCTTGAGCACATCTACCGGTACCGGCGAATCCATTTTTGTGCGACCACCACCACGGCTTCCTACCACTACTACCTCTTTTAAAGATTCCTGAGAAGAAGCCAGTTCAATGTCCAATACCTTGGTTTCGCCAGGGGCAAGCTGCACAGTTACGGTTTTCTTTTCGAAGCCCACGGCCGAAAAACTTACCTGGTATGAACCCGCTTTTAAGGTTAAGGTATATTTACCATCAATGTCGGTTGTGGTACCTATACCTGTTGGCGATACCTTAATGGTACCGGCACTTATAGATTTCCCGGCACTTAATACGGTACCTGTTAACTTTTGCGCGAAAGTTGGAGAACAGAGCAGTAAAAACGCTCCAAAAAGAAAAAAATGTAGTTTTAAATTCATGCTTTGTTTGATTGGATTAATTAACTCTGTTGATTAACCTACAAATTAGCATTATTTATTCATAAATTATCATTTTAACATAAAACCAATATAAATACAGGTTAAATTTTTATTAAATTTTACATTTATTTGAAAAACACTTAAAATAAAACATAAAACTTTAAAATTTTCTACATAAAAATCTTTTTATATCAAAAACAAATTTTAAAAATGCCTTTTATTTAACATAAAAAGATAAATTAAATTTAAAAACAAAAAAAATAGATAAAAAACAAAGACACATCATAGAAAACCCAAAACAACAGGATAAATCTAAAATTCAGGGATAAATTTCGATACAAACACGATACACACACCTCGATAATTTATCGATAAGCCTTCCTTAATAAAACGCTTCCAATACCGCTAAAGCCCATATTCGGTTCAAAGATCTTCCAACAACTAATAAGTGAATGAATTAAATCTTTTTCATAACTTTAGTAAAATCTAGTAAACCTAAAAACACAAGCTTAATAATTAGGCAGATAACAACATTTAACTATCGATATTTTCATTGGTGTTTCATGTTTTTATAAGCAAATTATAGGGCCTGGTTACCTTATGCAATTGCCATGATCAAAACTATAGTTTGTTTTATAGTGCTACTCCCGTTTACATGTTTTGGGCAAAGCTCTATTGCAACCAGGGCTTTAACGCCTGTTGATGAAATACAAGCAGCAAATTATTACAGGCATGCCAATAACGCATCTTTTTCAGCAGACTCCATCATTAAAAAAATAGATCGGTATAATGCTATTAATAATAAAGGCCTTTTTTATTTACACCTCGATAAAACAGTATACACCAACAACGAAGATGTGTGGTTTACGGCCTATCTTTTAAACAGCGCTGATAAAGAAAAACACCACACGCTTTCTGTGGCATTGGTAAACGACGACGATAGGAAAATAGCCATGGAAGAATTATTCGCCATAACCAATAGCTTATCATTTGGTCACCTTACCCTGCCCGATACTATACCACCAGGCAATTATCATTTGCTGGCTTACAGTAATGTGTTGGATAAAAATGGCAAACCGACAGATGTTTTTAGTCAGCCTATTGCTATCAAAACAACCGGGGAAGCAGGCTTCAGCTCTTCGCTGAGGTTAGTTGATACGGTGCGGGATGATACGGGCAATTTAAAAGCGATAATAAGGGTGGAGAATAAAAACCCAAAAATAAAGCCCATCGCCAATATCGAATACGCCTTGGGCCAAAAGATAAACAATGCTAAAACCGATATTTATGGCGAATACGCAATAACTATACCTAAAACTGCAGGCAATTTACTTAGAGTAGCTATAAAACAAGGCAAGGATCTGCAATTTCTTAGCCTCAATTTACCGATAATAAAGGGCTCACCTGTAATTCGTTTTTTCCCCGAAGGCGGCAACATGGTTGAGGGTATTAGTAATCTTATTGGCTGGGAGGCCCGCTCATCAACAGGCGAATACTTAAAACTAAGTGGGGTATTGTATAAAAACGATAAACCTGCCGATACTATACAAACCAACTATTACGGCATTGGGAAGTTTAAGTTCGCTCCCCAAAAAAATTGCAGGTATACTTTCCGGCTGATAAAATCGGGCAGTTTCATTAACCAGAAGGATACCATCTATAATTTACCACAGGCCCTACCTTATGGACCAGTTATGCATATAACCAATGTACTAGCCGAAGACACCTTAAATATTCAGTTAAAAAGCACTAAATCACAAACGGTAATCCTGCTGGTGCACAATTACCAAAACATCATTGCTTATAAGGAATTAACGGCAATCCCAGCCGGAACAACTGTTAAAATATTATTGAACGAAGCACCAAAAGGCCTGGCAACGGTTACTTTGTTAGATAGCATGGGCCAGCCCTTAGCCGAACGTTTGTTTTTTGCGCATTATAAACAAAAGACCACAATCTCCCTGGAAACAGATAGGGCTGAATATGGTACCCGCGAAAAAGTAAACCTTAAACTCAAACTAAATAACACTGATGGCCTGCTTACTCATGGCCTTGTATCTGTTGCTTGTGTACAGGACAACCGCATTGAAAGCACCAGGCAATCTGATATTGATACATATGTTTACCTGAAGCATGATCTGCAACAATTACCTGCCGATCCCCTGGGTAAAAATTATGCCAACCCGGATTATGTACAGGATTTACTTTTGGTAAAAGGCTGGCGAAGGTATACGTGGACGGACCTGGTTAAAACGACGGCAAATGACACACTGAATAATGACTCATCCGCGCGGTTTTTAGGAAATGTAACGATAGCTGGCAAGCTCCTTAAAAAGGCGGCTGTAATGACTGTGGTTAAAGGAGATAATTTATTAACAATCAATACAAATAGTAAAGGAAAATTTGATTTAACTCCCCAAAGCATGGTTATATCACCTGATAAAAAAATCACGTTAATGGTTGCCGGTAAATTCCCTGATATTTATACTATTGATGTAAACAACCCTTACAAAAAAATCAATATTGATCTGGCTGGTCAACTGCTTATTGAACAAAGAAAGCTATCAAAAGAAACAAATACCCAAATGCAGGTATTAAACGGATTTGAGAAAGCAATCGCTTTAAAAGAGGTTATAATTAAAGACCATAACGATGATTTTATTGACGGCATTAAGTGGCATAAAGCCAATGAAAAAGGAATATGCAATGATTATGTATGTGTGTTTGGATATTTGAATTGCCCAATTCATTCGTTATTAACTCCGGGATCTTTTAAGCCATTTATAGGTGGTCATTACAAAGTCTCCAATTCACGTTTCGAAATTATTTATAAAGGATGTATTTTATTCGCAAAAGATTATAATGCGAACGAAAAATACAAGCTATCAATTAAAGGCATAAACCAGGTAAAAGAGTATTATCCCATAGATGCAACTTTACTAAGCAATCCGGAGCCTGAATACCTCTCTAACATCTACTGGAATTACGGCATTAAAATAGATTCCAATAATGAAGTTGACCTTTCCTTTTACACCGGCGATATCACTGGCCGGTTCAAGGTAATAATACAGGGTGCAGATGAAAAAGAAGTTTGGAGCAAGCAGTTAAACTTTACGGTAAAAAAGAAAATAACACCATAGTTATAACCATATTATTATGATCAGAAACCTTATCATCTATATTTTTCTGCTACTCCCGTTTACATGTCTTGGGCAGGTAAATATATCCGGCAAAATAGTAAACCAGGCAGATCAATCGCCGGTGGCCAATGCCAGTGTTTTTTTAAGCAATGCTACCATAGGCGCTAAAACCGCCAATGATGGCACGTTCATTTTAAACAAGGTTAAAAGTGGCAAATATGAGTTGATTGTATCTATTGTTGGTTTCGAAACCTATCGCAGGCAAATCATCGTGAATAATATCAGTATTGCTTTGCCCAATCTAAGCATCGCACCCAAAACCATCAGCCTGATGGAAGTTAAAATAAAACCACAAAATGATGCCAACCGGCAAAAATACCTACAGCAATTTAGGGATGCTTTTATAGGTACATCCCAACTGGCCAGGCAATGTAAAATCATTAACCCCGAAATGCTTGATCTTGAATATAATGATGAAACCAACACCCTCACCGCATCATCTGTTGATTTTTTGGTTATTGAAAACCAAGCGTTGGGCTACCGGTTAAAATACCTGCTTGGTAATTTCTATAAACAAAGCAACTATTTTAATACGCTTAAAACACATTATGAAGGGTCTGTTTTTTTTGAGGAAATGCAGGGCACACCATCGCAGCAAAAAAAATGGGAAAAACAACGCCAGCATGTTTATCAGAATTCACCCATACACTTTTTACGGTCGATTATAGCCAACCGGATTAATGAAGAAGGTTTCCGAATTTTTCAATATGCTTATGAGCCAAACCCGCTAAGACCAACAGATGATATAATTGCAGCAAAGATAGATCACTTTACCAAACTGAAAGCAAGCAATAAACACTATGCTGATTCAATCTCCTATTGGGTAAAAAAATCAAAGCTGGATAAAACATTCCAAACGTTAAGGAATTTCCCTCTTGATCAAACGGATATACTAAAACCTACCGACCAGCCCAAAATGTATGCCCTTAGCTGCGAACTGGACGGATTACACGTTACCTATAATGAAGATGGCCACTTTAGTAAAAACGGTGCTTTAAACCATATAAACGACCCCATCAACACCGAAACTACTTTAATAAGCTTTAATACACCAAACGCTTTGGTTGATAATAATGGAGGCCTTGCCGACCCTAACAGTTTATCATTTAGCGGAGCCTGGGGGCATTACCGCGTTGCAGAGCTTTTGCCGGTTGATTATGAGGCCCCACAAAGTTTACCAACAACGTCGACGCCTGCTTTTGCAGAAAATGCCATAGCTAAACTAAAAACCTTTACCGACCAGCATATTAATGAAAAAACTTACCTCCATTTTGATAAGCCTTATTATGCCGCCGGCGATACCGTGTATTTTAAGGCCTATGTTACGCAGGATGATGACCACCAGCTTACAAGTTTGAGCGGTATACTCCATGTTGATTTGATCAATACTACCAACAAGATTGATAGATCAATAAAACTCCAGTTGGCAGATGGTGTGGCCTGGGGCGATTTCGCGCTGGCCGATTCGTTGCCAAAAGGAAATTACAGGATAAGGGCCTATACCAACTGGATGCGAAACGATGGCGAAGACAATTATTTTGAACAGATTATACCGGTTGCTTCTATACGTGACTATAAAATACCAGAAAACAGTACTCAAAAAACATCGGCCGCGAATAACAAAGTCGATGTACAATTCTTTCCGGAGGGAGGCAAGCTGGTTGCTGATGTTAAATCCAAAATAGCTTTTAAGTCGATATCCCCATCGGGCTTAGGCGTTGATGTTAACGGTGTGATCGTGGATAATGAAAATAATATTGTTTCAACCTTTGTATCTGCACACCTGGGCATGGGTTATTTTTATTTAACCCCGCAGCAGGGCAAAACTTACAAGGCCAGGTTAACCTACACAAACGGAACTCAAAATATGATAAACCTGCCTGCTATTGAAAACAAGGGTTTGGCTTTTTCTATTGATAACGATTCCATACCCAAAGCAACAGTTAGGCTACAGGCTAATAAGCTATATTTTGATGAAAATAAAAATAAGGAGTATAGGCTGCTAATCTGGTCTGGCGGTGTGCTTACTTCTATAGCTTGCAAGCTGGATAAACCCGTAGTTGATATTGATATCCTGAAAAGAAGATTACATACGGGCGTTGCCACGGTTACTCTTTTTTCGCCAGAAGGAGAACCTTTGTGTGAGCGCTTAATATTTGTTCAAAATTACGACCGGTTGAATATCTCGATCAACAGTAATAAATTGGTTTACTCCAACCGTGACAAGGTAAGTATCAGTTTAAATGTAAAAAACAGGGCAAATGAACCATCCGAAGGACATTTCTCGGTATCAGTGATTGATGCGGGCAAAGTACCGGTTGATGATAATGCAGAGAACTCCATATTTGCCCAGCTGTTATTAAAGAGCGATTTAAAAGGCTTTATAGAACAACCTAACTATTATTTTAACCACATTAACCAGGAAACAACCGGAAACCTTGATCTGGTAATGCTTACACATGGTTATCGCAGGTTTCAATGGAAACCACTGTTGGATAACAGTTACCCTGCGCTTGCTTACCAACCCGAGAAAGGACTTGAAATAAGCGGCATCGCAAAAAGCATCTGGGGCAAGCCACTTGTAAACGCAACGGTATCACTTTTGCCACGGCACGGCGGTGATATTTTGAGTCAGATTACGGGCAATGACGGAAGCTTCACTTTCAGCAACCTGATTTTTACTGATAGCACCCAATTTATACTACAAGCTATCAATGCTAAAGCCGGTAATAACACAGTGCTTACTTATAATCAATATAAAAATCCGCCTGTACTTACCCGCCCTACTCTTAATAATAACGGTGATATAAACCAGCTAATGGCCATTTATTTAGATAATAGCAAAAAGCAACAGGAAAATACATTGAAATATATTGGCCGCCGGCCAATTGCACTTAAAGAGGTCAAAATAAGATCTGTAAAAAGAAATGATAATTACCGATCATCTAATTACGGTGGGGCGGGCCATGCAGACCAGGTTATCCATCGCGAAGAATTAGAAAAACTGGGGCCAGATCTTGGTTCTGTTTTGTCTCAAAAATTTCATGGCCTTGCTAAAAAAGCAGGGATGTTTATTATAGATGGCTTAGAAGTAGATAATTTCAGTAGTGTTAATATCAATGATGTAGAAACAGTTGAAGCATTATATGGCGCAAATGCAACTATTTATGGGATGAGGGTTAAAAATGGCAATGCTGTATGGGTGATAACAACAAGGCAGGGCGAAGGAAAAAAGGCGAAGGATATTCCTTCAAAAGGAATATTACCTATTACAGTTGATGGATTTTACAAAGCACGCGAATTTTATGCACCAAAATATGAAAGTAAAATAATTAATCAGCCGGATTTACGATCAACCATTTATTGGAACCCGGAACTACTGACCGATAAAGACGGCAACTCTACATTTAGTTTTTATAATTCAGATGGCGCCGGAACTTATCGCCTTTTGGTTGAAGGAATTGATGACAAAGGCAATATTGGCCGGCAAATTTATAATTATACCGTTAATTAAGTTTTTTCGATATTACGTCTTCAAAAATCGAATTAAGCACAATGCTTCCATCAGCATTGTGCTTAATTAGGTAACGATGATATTCCTGCGGAGTATTTTGCCAATGCCGTTTTTAACTCCTTAATTGAATCTTATTGTTCATTTTTTTGTACTCCAATACAAAGCTTTTATTTCAAAATACCTGTCTTTTACCATGGTAGTAGTAATGTAGTGGCTTGCCAATACGCCTTAAGAATATTACCTTATAGCTTTGTTTCCAAGATAAATCCGAAATCAAAACATCGCAATGAATCAACTTCCCAAACGCCTTTTATCTATTGATGTACTGCGCGCCATTACCATGCTGCTCATGATATTTGTAAATGATGCCAGTGGCGTAAAGCACATACCCATGTGGATAGATCATGCGGATGGCGATGCTGATGCCATGGGATTTGCGGATACCATTTTCCCTGCATTTTTGTTCATTGTCGGGCTTTCACTGCCTTTCGCTATCAAAAACAGGATGACTAAAGGCGATTTATTTTCATCTATATTGATCTATATCCTCACCCGCAGCGCTGCGCTTATTATCATGGGCTTTTTTCATGTAAACCTGGAAAGCTACAACTCAGCAGCGGGCATTATACCTAAAGCTTTGTGGGCCATATTAATAACCATTGCATTCTTCCTTATCTGGCTTGATTATCCTACCACTATGACCAAAATACGGCGATACACCTTTACCGGGGCTGGAATATTACTGCTCATCGCCATGGCTGTTATCTACAAAGGAGGTGATGATGGCGGATTAGTACACGGCATGCATACTTCCTGGTGGGGTATTTTAGGCATCATTGGCTGGGCTTACTTGGTTTGTGCCTTAATCTATCTTTTAGCCAAAGGAAAAATGAATATCCTCGTTATTGCGCTGATAGTTTTCGTTGCCATAAATATTGCCAAACATACCGATGTCATCAATTTTAAAATCCCTTTACTTGGTGATGCATCAGCGTTATCATTAGTAATGGGTGGTGTTATGATCTCGGGGATATACAGCCTGCTGGTATCAAAAAACAAAACACAATTATTATGGGTGATATTTGGCAGCATTGGCTTACTGCTAATTGCGTTGGGTTTATTGGTGCGCCCCTATGCCGAAGGTATTTCCAAAATACACTCCACCCCTGCCTGGATCTTTATTTGCAGCGGTATTACCATACTGGTTTTCGAGCTAATGATCTTCCTGATTGATGTAAAGGGCAAAAAAGACTGGTTTAAACTAATCTGGCCTGCAGGAACAAGTACGCTTACGTGCTACCTGATGCCTTATTTCCAGGTATTTATTCTGATGTTATTCCATATTAAATACCCGGAGATATTGAACAATGGAATCATTGGTTTAGTACGAAGCATGGCTACTGCTTTTATACTGATTGCGATAGTTGGCTTAATGGAAAAGAAACGCATCCGTTTAAAAATTTAAAATCCTAAAACCTCATATCACCATTTAATATAACCTAACCATGATCACTTTACTTTTAAGAAAGAAGACATTAATAATAAAAGCAACATTTTGCCTTTTAATGTTTTTAATGCCTGCTTTTATCCTTCAAGCACAGCTTAAAAAATCCAAATACGTAGTAATTGGCTACGTTGGTGGCTACAGGGGCCTAACCGATATGAGCATGGTAAACCCAGAAAAACTTACCCATATTAATTATGCTTTTGTAAATGTGCGCAACAACCGGGCATGGCTCACGCATGAACGTACCGACACAATCAACTTCCGCAATCTTTTAACGTTAAAAAAGAAAAATCCAGACCTCAAGATCCTGATTTCTATCGGTGGGTGGACCTGGAGTAAAAACTTCTCCGATGCGGTACTTACCGATACCGCTCGTAAGGCTTTCGCGGCCAGCGCGGTTGATCTCATCCGCAAATACAAACTGGATGGTGTTGATATAGACTGGGAATACCCCGGTTTGCAGGGCGATCATAACATAGTACGCAAGGAAGACGAGCAAAACTATACCCTCATGTTTGCCGATTTAAGAAGAGAGCTTGATGCACTTGAAAAAGAAACCGGCAATAAAAAACTCCTAACTGCGGCAGTAGGTGGCTTCAGCCGTTTTCTGCAGCACACAGAAATGGGTAAAGTTTCCCAATATCTCGACTATATTAACCTCATGACCTATGATTATTTCCAGGATACCCTGGGTATTGCCGTACATCATACCAACCTGTTTGCCTCAGATAAATATAAAACCGATAACTCGGCCGATAAAGCCGTATCAGCTTATCTTGCGCAGGGAGTACCAGCCAGCAAACTGGTTATGGGTATCGCCTTTTATGGCCGGTCGGTAATGGTAAAGGATTCGGCCCAAAATGGTGTTGGCATGAAAACCGGCGAACATATCTGGGTTGGCGGCTATACCCATTTAAAAGACAGTCTGCTCAACCGAAATGGTTTCACTTATTATCGCGACAATGCTGCCGGTGCCCCTTACTTATTTAAAGCAAGCACCAAACAGTTTATCACCTTTGACGATGAATGGTCGGTAAAAAATAAATGCCAGTATATGGTTGATCACCAAATGGCCGGTGTAATGTTCTGGGAGTATGCCGATGATAAAAAAGAATATTTGTTGGATGCGATAGATGAGCGACTGGACGCTAAATAAAACATTGGTAGTGATGAAATTCCCCGGGCAGTGGAGGGCAATGACGTTTTGAAAAGTTGTCATCCTGAACGCAGTGCACTGTTGTCCGGTAAACGAATTTTTTGAAAAAAAGTAAGGGGTAGCTAAAAGCCACCCCTTTTGTGTTGATATTAGAGTTACCACACTTTAATAACCAACATGAGCAAAAGTACTTTTTTTACCGGACAGCCGAT
>NZ_JANYGH010000032.1 GCF_025362475.1 Mucilaginibacter sp. | reverse complement strand
GTCAACCGGATAGTATAAGTATCAGGGTGGCATCGTCGGCAAAATTATTTGAAACGAAAAAGGGCGCAAGGTACTACCTGCTGGCCCAGGCAGGAGCTAAGGTTTATTATACTGCCGATTTTAAATTATTATCGCAAAGCTTTACTACCCGGATAGATAAGCAACGGTTCCCTACGGGTATAGTGCAGTTTACCTTATTTGCAGAAAACGGTGAGCCGCTTAATGAACGTATTGCCTTTATTCAGCATAACGACCAGTTGAAGATTGGCATAAGTACCGCAAAGGAAGTTTATGCCACCCGGCAAAAGGTGAATATCGCCATAAAAGTGGCCGACAAGGATAGTAAACCGGTTGTAGGTAGTTTCTCTGCCGCGGTTATTAATGAAGATTTAGCGGGTATCAAAGGAATCTCCGAAAATTCCATATTGAGTAATCTGCTGCTTACCTCGGATATTAAAGGCTACATTGAAAATCCTGATTATTATTTCACCAACATAAGTGATAAAACAAGGGCCGACCTTGACCTGCTGATGCTTACCCAGGGCTTTCACCGCTTTGAGAGGAAACAGGTAATAGATAAATCCTATCCGGCGTTGAACTATGAACCCGAAAATTCGCTTACTGTATCGGGAAATATCAAAACGTTAGGTGGCAAACCAATACCAAATAGCAAGATTATGCTTTACAGCGTTAAAGGAGGATGGTTTAAGCTGGATACCCTGGCCGATGAAAACGGAAAGTTCACTTTTAAAAGATTGATTACCGATCAGGATACGATTATAAAATATATAGTTCAGGGGCGCACCTCAACCAATGGTAAAAACGTGGTAGTTACATTGGATACCATCGCACCTTTTAAATCCTGGAAAAATAATGCTATAGCTTATGAGCAGCTGAGTGATACTACCTTGCTTACGCTTTACCAAAAACAGATTGCCCAGCAGTTTAAATCAAATATTGATAAGCGCACAATACAGCTGCGCGAAGTGGTAATTAAAGATAAAAGGGACGTTGCGCCAGATCCTTTTGAACATCCAGCCAACCCCGATCAGGTTATTAAAGATTTTCCTAAAGATGGCACAGGATTAACCTTGAGCCAATTTTTGCAGCAGCACGCCAGGGGCGTAATGTTTATGAATAACAGGCCTTATAATACACGCATGATAGCGCGGACAGCGGGAGGAGTGTCACCGAAGCCGATGCAGATTTTACTTGATGGGGCTTATATTGATTACGATGTCTACATGAGCCTGAATTTAACTGATATTGAAAGTGCCGAAATTGTGAGGACTACCGGTAAAGGCGTTATATATGGTACGGATAGATCAAGTTCGGGAATGGTGTTTTTGACATCACGAAGGCATTCGGGAAGTTACGGCCCCCCAACGCCTGATGTGATAACTTATCAATCAAATGGTTTTTATAAAGCACGGGAGTTTTATTCGCCAAAATATGATGCTACATCAGTTACCAGGCAACCTGATCTGCGAACCACCATTTACTGGAAACCCGATATTGTAACCGATAAAGATGGCAATGCTGCAGTATCGTTCTTTAACGCTGATGCCAAAGGTACCTACAGGGTTTTAATTGAAGGAATAGATGTTGATGGCAATTTGGGCCACCAGGTGTATACCTATAAAGTTGAGTAATATCACTTAATGATGTTTTATCAATGGCATCTGTTATCCCAATTCTTGGTTTTTATTTTCAGTTGATATGAAATTTATTTTTACCTGTATTTTAACAGTTCTTTTATTGGTTACTTTTAAAAGTTTTGCCCAAACAGATAGTGCTTTTTTAGCCCACACTATAAATTCGCTTGATCGTTATTCGCTGGCGAACCCGGTAGAGAAAGTTTACCTGCATCTTGATAAACAAGCCTATATGCCCGGTGATACCATCTGGTTTAAGGCATATACGGTTGCGGGCGAGAACCATGGCTTATCAGCCATTAGTAATATAGTTCATGTTGAATTACTTACCGAAAAAGATTCTGTAATAAACAGGATAGCTATACCCCTAAGTACAGGTATAGGTTGGGGCGATTTTGCGCTGCCCGTTTTAACCAGGCCCGGCAGTTATCAAATACGTGCCTATACCAATTGG
>NZ_JANYGH010000058.1 GCF_025362475.1 Mucilaginibacter sp. | reverse complement strand
TAAGGAATATTTGTTAACGGTTTTTTTATTCCCTCCCAACGGGAGGGGTGCGGCTGCAAATGCGCGCAATGGCAGGGAGGGGTTTCGCCGACATGCCATTCGCAGTGGTATTTGAACGCCTGATTTAGTACAAACTATGGGTAACAAAAACAGCCCGGAGGTAAATCCCCGGGCTGTTTCCATATGCAGAAAGAAGTGCTTACTTCTTCATTACTTGCTTTACAATATCATTACCAAAAACAAATACCATTAAAGTAACCAGTATTACAAACCCAACAATCTGGGCGCGTTCCAGGAACTTATCGCTTAGCGGCTTACCTTTAATCATCTCGATGATAAGAAATACAGCATGCCCGCCATCAAGCGCCGGGATAGGCAACAGGTTCATCAGGGCTAATACCATTGATAAAAAGCCTACCAGGCTCCAGAAGTGAACCCAATCTATAGTGCTGCCAAACAGGTTGGCAATTGCAACCGGACCGCTTACTGCTTTGTTAAACTTTACATCACCCTTAAATATTTTACCTAAACCTTTGGCGTTATCGGTAAAGGTGCTTATGGCTCTTGACGCGCCTATTGGTAAGGATGCAAAGAAACCATATTTAATAGTTCTTATCTCGGGAAGGTCGTTTTTAGATGGATAGAAACCCAATGTGCCATCATTACCTAACTGGGCTTTTATCACCATAGGGTTGTTATTGCGCTTTATGGTCAATTCAACCAGTTTTCCTTTGTTTTTTTGAAGTTCGGGTTTTACCTGGTCATAAAAAGCTATAGGAGAGCTATTAATGGCAACAATGCTATCCCCTTTGAGTAATCCCGATTTTCGTGCTGCTCCATTTGGAGATAAGGAATCAACTACAAATTTCATCCTTGGCACACGGCTTATAAATTCTTCAATACCGTTATCGCTCAGGTCATTTAATATGGTGTGCGGTACCGTTACACTTAACGTTTCGATACCGCGCTGAACGGTAAAAACCGTATTTTCAAGCAATACTTTAGGGCTGGTAAGGTCATCAAAGCGCTCAACAGCTTTGCCGTTAACCGCAGTGATCTTATCGCCGGCCATTAACCCGATTTTTTTACCAACTACGCCGGGTACAATACCATATTTAGCGCTTGAGTTTGGTATATAGCTTTCGCCGAAACGCATGGTCAGGATCCAGAATATCAGGATACCCAGTATAACGTTTACGGTAACACCGCCAAGCATTACTATTAAACGCTGCCAGGCTGGTTTTGAGCGAAACTCCCAGGGCTGCGGCGGACCGGCCAACTGATCGGTATCCATGGATTCATCTATCATACCGGCAATTTTAACATAACCACCCAAAGGCAGCCAGCCAATACCGTATTCAACACCTTTATATGTAAATTTAAACAGGCTTATGTTCCATGCGTCAAAAAACAGGTAAAATTTCTCTACTTTAATCCCGAAGGCGCGTGCAGCTAAAAAGTGCCCCAGCTCATGCAGGATTATTAAAATTGAAAGGCCCAGTACAAGCTGGCCCACCATGATCACTATACTCATTATTTATATTTATCTATTAGTAGTGTATTGCCTTTAACGGCAATTTTTGTATAAAATTTTGCGCAAAGATGCGTGTTTCTTTGTCAGTATTCAAATAGTCGGTTAAGGTTGGCTGTGCTATATAAGTTATATGTTGCATGCATTCCTCAATAAGGTTGCTCATGGCCAAAAATCCTATACTGTTGTTTAGGAAACCAGCCACAGCTATTTCATTGGCCGCATTAATAATACAAGGCATGTTACCCCCTTGTTTTAAGGCCATGTATGCTAAATTAAGATTACGGAAAGTATCCAGGTCTGGTTTTTCAAAAGTAAGATTTGGATAATCAGTAAAACTAAAACGTTTAAAATCATTTTGCACGCGGGAAGGGTAGGTAAGCGCGTACTGAATAGGCAGCTTCATATCGGGTAAACCCATTTGTGCTTTGATGGATCCATCTTTAAATTGCACCATCGAGTGGATGATTGACTGCGGATGAACTATTACCTCAATCTGGTCGGCTTCTATATCAAAAAGCCATTTGGCTTCTATCACTTCCAGACCCTTATTCATCAGCGAAGCCGAATCAATAGTAATTTTGGCACCCATTACCCAGTTAGGATGTTTAAGCGCATCCTCGCGGCTTACATTGGCCAAAAAATCAAGTCCCCGACCGCGGAATGGTCCACCGGAAGCAGTTATGATCAGCTTTTCGATAGGGTTCGCGCTTTCGCCGGCAAGGCATTGAAATATAGCCGAATGTTCTGAATCAACAGGAAGGATTTTTACACCATATTGTTTGGCGAGTGCGGTTACAATTTCGCCGGCTACAACCAGGGTTTCTTTATTGGCCAGGGCAATATCCTTGCCAGCTTTAATAGCAGCAATGGTAGGTTCCAGCCCGGCAAAGCCAACCATAGCGGTAAGCACCACGGCAATATCAGGATGGGTAACCGTATCTATAATTGCCTGATGCCCGGCAAGTACGTTTACAGGCAGGTGAGCCAATGCTTCCTTTACCTGCAGGTATTTACTTTGATCGCATATGATAACATACTCCGGCTCAAATTCAATGGCCTGGCTAATAAGTAAATCGGCGTTGGAATGTGCAGTAAGTAAAAAAGCTCTGAACAAATTGCCGTTACCCTTTATAACCTGGAGGGTTTGTGTACCTATACTGCCTGTTGAGCCAAATATGGCGATGTTTTTTTGTTGATTACTCAATGTAACTTTTAAATATTTCTAAAATCGCCAGTGCTTCATATCTCGCCATGACGTGTTTGTTAACGTAAGTACACTCTAAAGTGGCCTGTCACCCTGAGCCTGTCGAAGGGTCGCGCGCAGAGGCCTTTGCCCACATGCTTCGACAGGCTCAGCATGACAGCCCTTTTTTAAAATGTTATTTCCTTTTAAGGTTTTTGCGAAATTTTACCACTCGCAATAACGTGTTTTCTTATTTGCTAATATACTCATTTAAACCGTCAGCTATTTTTCTGTCGTTAGATAGCCTGGGTACTTTGTTTTGTCCGCCCAGCTTACCTTCCGATCTCATGTAATTGATGAACGCGTCTTTTTGCAGGCCTTGGATGATCAAAGGTTGCAAAATGTTACCTTCAATCAGGTCAAAATAGTAAATATTTTTCTTTTGCAGTGCTTTATCAACTTTTATGGCAAATGCATGAAGGTTGGCAGGTGGAGTGCCAAACTCCACAAACCATTCATGATAGGGCAACTGACCGGCCGGTGGATTAACCTGCGGTGCTACGGTGAACTCAATTACATCAACCGCCTCTTCTTTAGCAACAGTCATCAACGCGTGTTCTACTTCTTCGCCAATTACATGTTCGCCAAAGGCCGAGATATAATGTTTGATACGGCCCGTTACGATGATCTTATATGGGTTTTTGGAAATGAATTTAATAGTATCGCCCAAACTATATCCCCATAAACCGGCGCTGGTATTCATGATGAGGGCATAGTTTTTTTCCAGCTCCACATCCTTAATGTTGATTCGGGTTGGGTGCTCATTAAAATATTCTTCGGATGGAATAAACTCGTAGAATATGCCTGAGTTAACCAACAGCAACAGCCCCGTTTCTTTCTGCGAATCCTGGAAAGCAATAAAGCCTTCTGATGCTGGATACGTTTCGATGGAATCTATTTTAAAACCAATACTTTCCTCCATCCGGGCGCGGTAGGGCTCATAGTTTACGCCACCGTGCACATATAACTTAAAGTTTGGAAAAATGTCTTTCACCTTTTTGCCGCCGGCTTTTGCCGAGAGCCTATCGAAATACATCTGACACCAGGGTGGTATGCCGCTGATCAGGCGCATATCCTGGTTATAGGTTTCCTCAACAATGGCATCAACCTTTTGCTCCCAGTCTTCGATACAATTGGTATCATAACTGGGCAGGCGGTTTTTTTGCAGGTAAGCAGGCACGTGGTGCGCCACAATGCCCGAGAGCCTGCCGGTAGAAACGCCATTCTTTTCGGCCAATACCGGGCTGCCTTGCAAAAATATCATTTTACCGTCTACAAAATCGGCATTGCCGGTTTCATGGATGTAACTGAGCAGGGCATTACGGGCAGCTTTGATGTGCTGCGGCATGCTCTCTTTGGATATTGGGATGTACTTAACACCCGAGGTAGTGCCTGATGTTTTGGCGAGGTAAGCCGGCTTCCCCGGCCATAGCACGTTTTCTTCTCCTTTTACAACCCTATCAATATAAGGGCGCAGATCCTCATAGTCATGAATGGGTACATTTTTCTTAAACTCTTCGTAATTGTTGATCTGCGCAAAATTGTGCGCTTTACCAAATGTGGTATCCTTTGCCTGGTAAATGAGTTCGCTGAATGTTTTTTGTTGCAGGGCGGGCGCATTTTTGCGCAAGTGGTTAAGTTCCCTGTTTACCAGTGCAGCAAACGCTTTGCTCAATACAGATTTTAAACCCATTGTTTAATTGGTTTCGGCAATATCATCATCAACATCCTTGTGGCTGTAAACTAATTTACGGTAGGTTACCATAATTATTACCTGTATAAAAGGAAAAGTTAAAAGCACCCAGCAATAAGAAGCGAGGCGAAATATAAAGTCCCGTTTGCCCTCATCAAGCCCAAATAAACTTATTACAGCTACAAGTGGTATAAGGGTTACTACCAGAATAGAAATTATAATAGCAAAAATGCCAAGTGTTTTAAAGAAATTATCCTTAGTGATTTCGAAGCTTTGTTTTAATGATTCTATTGGGGCCGAGTCATCATCAACAATAAAACAAATGCAAAAAATGCTGCGCAAGCTGATATAAAGAATAAGCAATAATTCCACTACTTCAATGATGCTCGAAATGCCTAAAACCCTATCTGCAAAAAAATATATCAATGATAATATGAGGATAAACACACCGGTAATCAATCCTATTATTACAAAGTTGAAAGTCATTTTAAATGAAGGCAATATGTCTTTAAGCTCAAACTCATAATACTGCCTATCCATAAGGGTTAATATGAGTTTATAAAAGCTTAAACCAATATAACATTGTATAACCAACTGTATAAATATGAAAATGAATTTGGTTACATAATCACCTATAAGAAAAAAAGTTTTGAAAAAATCAACCACCTCATTAATGAACAACGATAGAACCGAGTACACTATAAGTGGAACGAAATTTTTCTTTAAAATATTCCATGCAGTTTTAATGGTTTCTGCAACAGAAAATGAGTGGTACATAGGTGGTTATGATCTGTTAAAAATTACCCGCTTCCAAAAATCCTGCATAAATCCTATTCCGTAGGCCGTAAGTTGAGTGAAGGCAGCTATAATGCTCAAAAATGCGATTTTTGCCGATCTGTTTTTCCACCAAGCGTGAAAAAATATTAACAAAATGATAATAGCCAGTATAAAGTTCCCCAATTGGGCTATTTGCCAGCCAAGCAGGTTGAAAATGAGGGTGAAAAGAATGAAAAGTGTAAAGGCTGCCGGGAAGAAATGAACTGCCTTTAATTCCCGTGGGAAAAATTTATAAATGTTGATCCGGGCCCGGCCAAAAAAATGTAGTTGTTTAAAAAACTGGATAAAATTGGTTCGCCTTTTATGAAAAACAATAGCATCAGGTATCAGCCCGATCTTGAAACCCATAGAATGAATGCGGATGCTATACTCAATATCCTCGCCAAGACGCGTTATGATAAACCCGCCTGCCTTTTCCCATACCTGTCTTGATACGCCCATATTAAAGCTGCGCGGGTGAAACTGCCCAATTCCTTTTTTATTACCACGTATGCCGCCGGTAGTAAAAGGGGAGGTCATGGAGTAGCTTATGGCTTTTTGCGTTGGCGTAAATGAAGCGTGTGCGCCATCTGGCCCGCCGTAAGCATCCAGGTAATTTGCGGCTAAAGAGCTGTTCACTATGTCCAGGTAATCGGCGGGGATCAGGCAATCCGAATCGAATATGATAAAGTACTCGCCTTTGGCCCTTTCAAAACCAAAGTTGCGGGTAAAGCCCTGGCCTTCGTTTGCTTTTTTAAAGTACCTAACATCAAGTTTATCGGTAAAACTGTTTACAATAGCCTCTGCATCGTTAACAGAACCATCCTCTATCACCAAAACCTCAAAGTCCCGGTACGTTTGCAGTACGAGGGTATCCAGCAGTTCTTTGATCTCCTGCGGGCGGTTATATAGTGGAATGATGATGGAAAAAAACATACTGTTAGATGTGCAAATGCGCAGATTTCAAATGTGCCGATGAAGCTGCGGATTTTATGATTTTTTTGATCTTAAATTTTGTTTGATTTTTTGATGTGCTCATAAGGTTAATCATTATACAATTTTTCACCCTCACATTAAACAATTCGCATCTGCATATCTGCACATCCGAAATTTGTACATCAAATCGTCTCCTCTACCTGGTAATGATTACGTTCACTTGAATTACGGGAAACCAGTTCGGCAACAAAGCCGGTTAAAAATAGTTGAGAGCCTAAAATTATGGCAACAAGCGCTATGTAGAACATGGGGCTCGAGGTCACATCTCTGTACTTTTCGTTGTGCGCGATTAGGTAAAGTTTATCAGCGATCATCCAGATAGCTATTACCAACCCGGTAAAAAAACTCAATGTTCCCAGGGTGCCAAAAAAGTGCATGGGGCGTTTGCCAAACTTACCTACAAAAAATATAGATAGCAGATCAAGAAAGCCGTTAACAAATCGGCTCATGCCAAATTTTGTCTTGCCGTATTTACGTGCCCGGTGCTCAACAACCTGCTCTCCAATTTTGGTGAAACCAGCCCATTTGGCCAATACAGGTATATAGCGGTGCATTTCGCCATAAACTTCTATATTTTTAACAACGGTGCTGCGATAAGCTTTTAAACCACAGTTAAAATCATGCAAATTATCTATGCCGCTCATTTTCCTGGTGGCGGCGTTAAATAATTTTGTCGGGATAGTTTTGCTGAGCGGGTCGTAACGTTTAGCTTTCCAGCCCGATATCAGATCGTATTTTTCTTCAACAATACGGCGATATAGCTCCGGGATCTCATCCGGGCTGTCTTGCAGGTCGGCATCCATGGTAATCACAACATCCCCACGGGTAGCTGCGAAGCCCATATTTAAAGCGGCAGACTTGCCATAATTACGCCTGAATTTTATCCCTTTTATAAAGGGATTGTTTAGCTTTAATTTCCTGATCATTTCCCAGGAACCATCCTTACTGCCGTCATCAATCAATATGATCTCATAAGTAAAACGGTTGTCGTCCATTACGCGGCTTATCCAAGAGGTAAGCTCGGGCAATGATTCAATTTCGTCATAAAGCGGTACTACTACTGATATATCCATTTATTCGGGATGCGACGTTGGGCTAAAATAATGTTTGCCCGCAATCATCCGCAAAAATATAAAAAATAGGTAATGGTTTGTATAATGATTTTTAAGGTAGATGATACTGTTGGTATTTAACGTTCTTTAACATCCTAACTATACTATGTAAAGTCTCAATTACGTTAAAAGCACTTGAAAATATTTGTATAACTTGCCCATCACTATAAATAAAACCCTTATGAAATTGAATAAAGCAATTCTCTTTGTGCTTTTGTGTACTTATTCGGCCTTAAGCTATGCGCAAAATGGCGATCAGCAGAGTGCAAAGTACGATCAGCATAAAGTGTTTAATCCTTTATTTTATCCCGAAAAAGGCAACGAATTCAGGAACGCGGGTGGGGCGCCCGGCGCAAAGTACTGGCAAAACCGGGCTGATTATAAATTGAATGTTACATTAGATACTGCAAAGCAACGGATTGATGGCACCGTTGTTATCAGTTATACCAATAACAGTCCCGATGCGCTAACATTTTTGTGGCTGCAGGACGATCAAAATATTTACCGCGAAGATTCAAGGGCCGAGGCTACCAGTAATGTGAGCGGTGGCCGTTTCGCCAACAAAACCTATACCAAGGGCGATGAAATAAAAGCTATCTATATCATTAAAAACGGCAAAACCATAAAGGCTGATTATTTAGTAACTGATACACGCCTGCAGATAAAGCTCAAAGATTCGTTAAAAGCGGCGGGCGGCAAGCTGCAACTAAAAATTGAATATGGTTTTGAGATCCCCAAATATGGTACCGACCGTATGGGCCGCCTGCAAACCAAAAACGGGTGGATTTATGAAATGGCGCAATGGTACCCACGAATGGAGGTTTATGATGATGTAGCCGGATGGAACACCTTACCATATCTTGGTGCAGGTGAGTTTTACCTGGAGTATGGCAATTTTGATTATACCATTACCGCGCCGGCAAGTTTAGTAATAACCGGATCTGGCGAGTTGCTTAATCCTGCGGAGGTTTATTCGCCGTTAACTGTTACCCGGCTTGCAGCTGCCCGCAATAGCGATAAAACGGTAATGATAAGGGATGAGGCTGATATTTTGCATAATAACGATTATCCTAAAAAGCCAACGCTAACCTGGCACTTTGCCTGCAAAAATGCCCGTGATATAGCCTGGGCAGCTTCAAAAGCATTTATATGGGATGCCGCGCGCATTAACCTGCCCAGCGGCAAAAAAGCCCTGGCGCAATCTGTGTACCCGGTTGAGGCAAAAGGTAATGATGCCTGGAGCCGGTCGACAGAGTACGTAAAAGCGGCTATTGAACTATATTCAAACCAATGGTTTGAGTATACCTACCCTGTGGCAACCAATGTTGCCGGTACGGTGGGTGGTATGGAGTACCCCGGTATTGTTTTCTGCGGATCTGAAAATAAAGCCGGCAGTTTATGGGAGGTTACCAACCATGAGTTTGGGCACAACTGGTTCCCGATGATTGTAGGCTCAAACGAGCGTAAATATGCCTGGATGGACGAAGGCTTTAACACGTTTTTAAACGATGTGGATACCCGCACGTTTAATAAAGGCGAATATTACCAGGTTACCGATCAGCAAAAGGCAGCGTCGGGTTTGTTTAGTGCCGATGCGGAGCCAATTATGACTATTCCTGATGTATTACAGGAAAACTTTTTGGGCGTAGCAGCCTATGAAAAACCAGCTTTGGGTTTAACGATTTTGCGCGAGCAGATCCTGGGCGAGCAGCGATTTGATTATGCTTTTCGTACGTATATTAAACGCTGGGCCTTTAAACACCCAACGCCCTGGGATTTTTTCCATACCATGGATAATGCCGCCGGCGAAGACCTGAGCTGGTTTTGGAATGAGTGGTTTTTTACCACCTGGAAGCTTGATCAGGGTATTACCGCCATTAACTATCCTAATGGCGATGCCACCAAAGGGGCGTTTATCACCATTGAGAATTTGGAAGAAATGGCTTTGCCTGTTACTATTAGCATAAAAGAAGAAAACGGCAAAACAGCTATAGTAAAACTCCCTGCCGAAATTTGGCAACGTGGCAGCGTATGGACATTCCCTTATAAATCAACCTCGAAAATAACTGTGGCAACCATTGATCCTGATCATAAGCTGCCGGATGTAAACACGGAAAACAATTCCTTTAGTGGCTTGCCTGTACCAAAAGGGGTAACTACCGCGAGCGTTATTAAAAACTACCTGGAGGCCATTGGTGGTGTTGATAAACTAAAAAATATAAAGGACCTGCAAATTTCATCAACGGCAAGTGTACAGGGTTCTGAAGTGCAAATGGTTACCAGGTATCGTACACCGGGGATGTTTTTTCAGCAAATTACGGTACCATCATACAGTAACCTGGTACTGAGCCATATTTTGGTAAATGATAATAATATAAGTGTGCAGCAGGTAAACCATGATGTTCCGTTAGATGACGTGGCAAAAAAACTGGTGAAAGAAAAAAGCAGACCATTCCCCGAACTGGACTACGAAAAGTATGGAAATACCATGGTGCTTGATTCAACCCTTAAGGTTGTAAATAATGAGATGGCTTATGAAATTGATGTAAACATTGCTGATGGTGCTGTGATCAGGAATTTTTATGATCAAAAAACCGGGTTGAAAGTGAAGCAGGTAGTAGATGGGCCGGTAAATTCCATCATCGAATGGAGTAATTATGAAGGCATAAACGGAGGGGTGAAGATCCCGTTTGTTATAAAAACAGTTGTGCTGGGCCACCCTGCCGATTTTAAGGTTAAAGAAACCGCGGTGAACAGCAATATGCCGGCGGTATCATTTCAGTAATAATCTCATCAATATTTTTATATTTAGGGCGCCATATTTAATATCGGCGCCCTTTTTATTTTTAGAAGAAATTTATATTTGCCTTAATCACCTTTATTGTATTTACCAGAGTAACCAGACATGTATATCCGAGTATTGATAACGAAGCTTTAAATGTAATGGCGCATTCGCCTGTCTGGGTTCCCAGCCGCTCATACGGCATCCCCACAAAGTTTTTATATCAAGTGCCTGTAAATTTTGTATTAGCAGACGGTTATTAAATATGGCACCTAAACAATTGACTCGTTAAATTTAATTCGTTTCTAACCCCATGCGTAAAATTACCAGCTTGTTTTTATTAATAACACTTTTTTATGCTGGTCAGGTAAGAGCCCAGCAGGATACCATAATATCATATATGCGCAACATGTACGTTGGTTATGAGATGATAAGAGTGACACCAATTGAAAACAAGGATAGCGCCGATTTTATCCGCAGAATTACAAAGCCTGATACCAGCGCAGGCAGCAATCTTTTCCCGGTTACAGATTATTATTTAAACGGAAAACCTAAATTGATTGGTACGTTGGTGATGGGCAAATTCACAGCCGATTTAGAAGGCTCATGCATTGAGTTTTACCCTAGCGGGCAAAAAAAGATCATTTGTAGTTATAAAAATGGCAGAAGGGAGGGCGATGCCATCGCTTATTATACCAATGGAAAGATTTATGAA
The DNA here is from genome assembly GCF_025362475.1 of Mucilaginibacter sp. Classification (GTDB taxonomy): domain Bacteria; phylum Bacteroidota; class Bacteroidia; order Sphingobacteriales; family Sphingobacteriaceae; genus Mucilaginibacter. The sequence continues at coordinate 425,982 of NZ_JANYGH010000058.1, read as the reverse complement.
ACCGGTAAATATTACCAAGGACAGCTGGTACTGGCCTCCTGTAATGATTCAACCGGCAAGGTATTGGCCGAAAACGGCAACGGTTGGTGGATAAAGTTGATATCGGACTATAAAACTTTGCTCCAGGAAGGTGAGGTGGTTGATGGGCTTGAGGATGGCGAATGGAAGTACTACCCCAGCGATGACATATATTGCATATGCCAATACCGCAGGGGCGAGTTAATTTCGGGCATCAGTTATGATAAGCAAGGGAATAAATATCCCTTCACCAGTTTTGAGATGCAGCCCGAATTTGAAGGAGGTGTACAGGGATTTACAAAGTTTTTACAGAAAAATAGCCATTATCCCAGTGATGCAAAAGCCAGGAAAATACAAGGTAGAGTTATACTTACTTTCGTGATAGAAAAAGATGGTTCATTAACGGGTATAAGGGTTGTAAGAAGTATTGACCTCTTGCTGGATGAGGAAGCCATACGTGTATTGAAATTAAGCCCACCATGGAAACCCGGCCTTCAAAATGGCCGCCCGGTACGTGTACAATATACTGTGCCCATAAATTTTAGCCTGCCAGGCGGTTAATTTAACCCCAACGCCTTGCTTGTGCGCTCGCGCGTAGCCACGCTCAATGCTTCATCCTTAGCCAGCGATTGTCCATACGATGGAATCATTAGCTTTAGCTTTTCCTGCCATTGGGGTGTTTTGATATGGATTTTAAAGCAACGCTCAATAAGGTGAACCATAATTGGTACCGATGTTGAAGCGCCCGGAGAAGCTCCTAATAATGCTGAAATACTGCCATCTGCGGATGTTACCACTTCGGTACCAAACTCCAGCACACCGGTATGTTTAGCATCTTTCTTGATCACCTGTACGCGCTGGCCGGCAATGTCCAACGTCCAGTCTTCGGCTTTAGCCGTTGGCAGGTACTCCTGCAGGGCTTTAAGTCTGTCTGCAGGCGATTGCAATACCTGGCTGATGAGGTATTTGGTTAAAGGCCAGTTATCGCGCCCTACGGCAAGCAGGGGTAGTATGTTATTTGGTTTAATAGTGCAAAAGAGGTCAAGCAATGAACCCTTTTTTAAGAAACGCGTTGAAAAACCTGCATACGGACCGAAAAGTAACTCGCGTTTGCCATCTATCATACGTGTATCCAGGTGAGGTACAGACATTGGCGGCGAGCCTACTGATGCTTTACCATATACCTTAGCTTCGTGGCGCTTTATAACGTCGGGGTTACTACACACCAGCCATTGCCCGCTTACCGGAAAACCGCCAAAACCTTTACTCTCTTGGATGCCTGATTTTTGCAGCAGGGGCAAAGCACCACCACCAGCACCAACAAATACAAATTTGGCATTTAACTTTCTTTTTTCGCCGCCTGTTTTGTCTTTTACAGTAACCAGCCAGCTGCCATCTTTATTGCGTTTAAGGTTAGTTACATCATGATTAAGATGCAGGTTAACGCCAGGTTTTTGTTTAAGGTTGTTTATTAAGCTACCGGTAAGGCTACCAAAGTTTACATCGGTACCAATATCCATAAAAGTAGCGGATACCTCTTCCTGCTCATCACGGCCATCCATCACCAGGGGAATCCATTTTTTTATCTGGGTTTTATCCTCAGAGTATTCCATCCCTTTGAAAAAGTGATGTTTGATAAGGGCTTGTTGACGTTTTTTAAGATAGTTTACATTATCGGCACCCCAAACAAAACTCATGTGCGGCACCTTGCGGATAAAGCTTTGAGGCGATGCGATGTATTTTTGATCGATAAGATAAGTCCAGAACTCTTTGGTTATCTCAAATTGCTCCGCAATTTTGATGGCTTTTTTAATTTCAACTGTACCATCAGGTAGCTCGGGGGTGTAATTCAGCTCACAAAAGGCTGAGTGCCCGGTGCCGGCATTATTCATCGGGGCCGAACTTTCTGCGGCGATGACATCCAGGCGTTCAAAAATTTCGATGGTCAAATCTGGTTGTAGCTCCTTCAGCATCATACCCAGTGTAGCGCTCATGATACCTGCGCCTATTAATACTACATCAACCGTTGTGCCCGAAACTTTATCGCTATTAGTCATCTTATTATGATACCCTGTAACAGGTATTTTGAAATTAAATTACACCAGTTATAATCTGATTTTTGCCAAATTGTTATGCTAACAATAGCCCGCCGGCTTTATTTGTGGCAGGGGAAAATTAAATCAGACAATTTTAAGGATTTTTTAAAGAAAACGCGCCCTAATCTGTCCATAAATTGCAATAAAACCATGTTTAAATTTAAATAGGCAAGTTTTTGTACAATTTACCGCAGCTGTATTTATAATTATTTAACACAAAAGGACTAAAAATATGTATTTAATTAATCTACTATTGTGAAATTAAATATGAGTCAGAATAAGTTCAAAACCTGTTTTTTTATATGGATGACGGGTGTAATTTTAATAGCCTGTGATCAGCCTAAGGCCAAGCCTGGTCCTGTTTCAAAAGATATTTCAAAAACAACGGTGCAGGTGGCGGGCAAAAAAGATAGTGTGTTTAACAACCCGCTAAAGAATTATGGTAATGCTACCGTTGCCGAGCCGTGTGTAAAGTGCCTGTTGCAGGTAATACAGGAAAGTAAAAGCTTTAAGGAAAACACATACAGTTTATCGCCGCAAGATATAAATTACACGGTTAACTGGGTAAAAGCATCTGACCCTGCTTTAAAGCCCGATACCAGCAAGAGCACCAATGCCATCCGGGTTGATTTAAAGAGAATAGAAGATGGGGAGGATAAAATGCTGCTTTCATACGTGTATAACAATGCCGAAGGCACCATGTACCTCATCAATAACCAAAACAAGCTGGAACATGCTGTATCAAACATTACCCCCGAATTGCTGAAAAAGATCCGTAACAGTTGCTATTGGGGAGTGGCATCGGGGAAGTAGTTTGCAGTTTGCAGTTTGCAGTTTGCAGTTTGCAGTTTGCAGTTTGCAGTTTGCAGTTTGCAGTTTGCAGTTTTTTTGAGAGACCAACCAAGTTAGTCAAAATTCTGAAAATTCTTTAATTCTGTGAATTCTGGTTCAGACAAAAAGGTAACAAAAAAAGCGATGAGTATAAACCCATCGCTATAATTTTTTGCTGCGAACCGCTAACTAAAAACTGCTAACTGATTAAGTGGTATAGCCCAGTATCTTCAGTACTTGTTTACTGTTCTGCTCTTCGCCAAAAACTTCAAAGTTGAATGTTTCATCGCGGTTGCGGCGAATGATCACGTGTTTAGGCGATGGCAGCAGGCAATGGTGTATACCACCGTAGCCGCTTAGTACTTCCTGGTAGGCGCCTGTGTTAAAAAAGCCCAGGTATTGCACCTTACGGGTTTTAGGCATAAACACACTGTTCATGTGTGCTTCCTGGTTATAGTAATCCTGTCCATCGCAGGTGATACCGCCAAGGTTCACGCGCTCGTATTCACTGTCCCAGTTGTTAATCGGTAACAGGATGTATTTTTGGTTTAATGCCCAAACATCCGGCAGGTTGGTGATGAATGATCCATCAAGCATCAACCACCTTTCACGGTCGTTTTGTTGTTTACGGCCTAATACTTTGTATAAAATTCCAGATGCTTCGGCAACGGTATATTTTCCAAATTCGGTAATGATATCCGGCTCCATGGTATCATGCTCGGCGCAGATCTCTTTAATCCGGCTCACAATTTCGTTGATCATGTATTCATAATCAAAATCGAAAACCAGTGAATCTTTAAATGGCATACCTCCGCCAATATCAAGCGTATCCAGGTGTGGATTTATTTTTTTGAATTTGCAGTAAAGGGTTACGTATTTCTCCAGCTCGTTCCAGTAGTATGGCGTATCCGAAATACCCGAGTTGATAAAGAAATGCAACAGTTTTACCTGGAAGTTGGGATTATCCTCTATTTTATTATGATAAAAATCGATGATATCTTCCATACGCACACCTAAACGCGAGGTGTAGAATTGAGAGTCGGGCTGCTCCTCAGCCGCTATACGGATACCCAGGTTACAAGGGGTGTCCATCTCAATCTCATCATCGTATAGGTTAAATTCTTCCTTATTATCCAATACCGGGATGATGTTTTTAAAACCATCATGCAACATATCAATAATATATGTTTTGTACTGGAAGGTTTTAAAACCATTGCATATTACTGTTACATCCTTGTTTACAGATCCCTTTTTTTCAAGGGCATCAATCATCGGCATATCAAAAGCTGATGATGTTTCCAGGTGAATCTCGTTTTTAAGCGCCTCTTCAACAATATGTTTAAAGTGCGAGCTTTTGGTGCAATAGCAATATTTATAACTGCCGCGATAATTGTTTTTAATAATAGCCTGCTGGAATAGCAGCTTTGCCTGCTGTATCTTTTTAGATATCATAGGCAGATAGGTGAAGCGTAGGGGAGTACCATACGTTTCAATCATCTCCATTAAATTAAGGTCCTGAAAGTATAGTTCATCGTCGATGATCTCAAAACCATCCTGCGGAAAACCCACACTTAAATCAAGAAATTCCTGGTAACTCTGCATCCTTTAAAAATTTGGGGCAAAAATGTGATTTTTAAACGGAATAAACAGCTATTTGTTGGGATAAAATTTATAGTCTGAATGTAATTTGTTTACTACGCATATAACTGTCTGCTTTTATATTGGATGTCTTTTACTTGCATATATCATTTTGGCTCCGTCGTAATAGCTTTCCGTAAATTTGGACTTTGCGCTAAATTGGTCAAATATGGTTTTGAGATATATCACTTGATTATTTCTGTAATATATAATTGATGTTTCGGGATGTGGTACATTAATCGTCTTAGATATCCGTTTTATAGCTGTTTTACTTAAAGAGTCAGCATAAAAGACATACTCTTCTATAGTTCCGCCGTTTGTCATTTCACCAACCATATCATTAACCATTAAAAGTTTAATTGAATCCACCCTCTGTACATACTGATCAATTTCTTTTAATTTAAGTCTTAGGGAATAATCTAATTTGACCTTGGCAGCATCTGTAGCTATTTGGCAAAGTCCATCAGAATTTAAACAAATGAAAAGAATTATACTCAATAGTAAAGCTTTCATTATGTGTATTTAATGATGGAAATAATTAAAAATCAATTTGAATCAACAGGCAAATGTACCTCCGCCATCATGCACCTTGCACTGCCACCGCCATTAGTTTCAATGGTATTGATATCGGCATAAACCAGTTTGCCATATTTTGCCAGTGTTGCTCTTTGATCTTCATCTAATGCTTCAAAAGCATTTTTCGACATCACAATAAGCGTTTCGCCTTTATCATTCTTTACCTCTAGCATATTGCCTGCAAACCGGTTCATTTGCTCAAAGCTGATGGTAACAACTTCTTTTTTGGTGGATTTAAGTGATTCTAAAACCACAATGTGTTCATGCGGATTTGGAATGCTATCGGCACAGATCACCGCGAATTTGCTGCCTATGCACATTAAAACATTGGTGTGGTAGATAGCCTGGCTATGTTGATCTGCTGCTTCAAAACTGATAGGCTGATAACCGGTTTGTTCGCAAAATAGATCCAAAACTTCTTTATCTGTACGGGGCGACAGGCATGCATATGCAATTTTGTTTTCTCTATCCAATACCATGCTCCCGGTACCTTCCAAAAACTTATGATCAGCCTCAAAGCGACTAAGGTCAATTACATGGGCAACTTTAAATTTATCTTCCAGGTCGGTTATGATATCTTCCCGGCGTTCCAGTCTGCGGTTTTCTGCCTGCATAGGATACAGAAAAACGGTGCCATCATGGTGAAATGATACCCAGTTGTTTGGGAAGATGGAATCGGGCGTATAAGGCTGTGGTGTATCGTTCTCTACAGTAACATTTACACCATTATGCTTAAGCGTTTTTACAAAGTGATCAAATTCTGCCAGTGCCTTATCCTGCACAGCTTGCTGGTTGGGATTGCGTTTCTGAAAAGCGTTGCTTTCGGCAGTTTCCTCATTAAAGCCGAAGTTTACCGGCCTTATCATCAATATGTTGCTGGTTGATTGTTGATTAGTCATTGGTTATAGTTTTTTTTCTGAACCGGAATTTTCTTCAGGTTATACTACCTTATCCCTCAAAAGTGGCATGCTCATACAATGGAAACCACCACGTGCCCTGGAAAGTTCTGCCGAAGGCATTAAAATTAAGGTATCAGTTAAAGTTTGCGGATCAAGTTCGCCGGTTTCAAATTTTTGCAGCAGCTCATTAACTTTTATCACTTCAAAGCCCTTTTGTTTAAAGGCTTCAACTGTTTTATCGTTACGGTCATAGCCTAAAACCACGCCCTCTTTTAATGCTAAAAGGTTGCATGAATCTGTCCACTGTTCGCGTGCATCAAATGGAAAGGTGTTATTGCCCGAATAAATGAATTGAGTTTCTGTGGTACTTTCCAAATCTCTTTGACTAATATCAGTCAAAAGATCTTCCAGGCAGTTAAATATTTTTGTTTTTTTATTTTTTCTGAACTGAACTATCTCGGTACGGTCTTTTGATTTTTTATCGGTAAACCATGACATCGGCTCCTGCTCTTCCAATGGCGCTTCGGCAACAGCCAGCGAGCGCAGCAATACCCACGTATTGCGCTTAACCTGGGTGAATACCGTATCAATGTGCATATAATCGCGTTTATGCGGAATTTTTACAATGGTTACCTTTTTTACCACATCATTTTCAAATAGCAACTTAATGGCTTCATTGGCGCCGGTAATGGAGGTACGCTCGCTACAACCTATTAATAAATGCTGTGGACTAACCATCATCACATCGCCACCCTCTAAAGTGGTTTTTCCCTGGTTATCCTCGCCGGGGCGTAAAAAATGCTGGGCTGTTTCTGGAATTTCTAAAATGTTGTTCTGATAATCAGCAAAAAGCGGGTGATTAAAAAATATATACCTCATGAGCAAGGTTTCGCGGAAACGGGCCTTTTTTGCAGGCTTGTTCAGCAGCATAAAATTGTTAACTGCTATCCCTAAATCCCTCGAAAAAATAAGGTTTGGAATAGGGGCGAAGATCATTTCCTCGTTACTCAATGATCCTGATATGAATATTTTAGCCAGTTCAACAGGGTCGGTATCGATGAGTTGCTGTTGCAGTCGGTAATTGCAGCTTTCGATAGCGCAAACAGATGCCACCAGCTTTTTGCGAATATCTGCCTGTTCTAAAATATCTGCCAATAGGGTTTGTATCTCAATAACGTTGCTTGATGCGTGGAAGTTTTCGTTATCAGGCTTAAAAAACAAGCGGTCGTAATCGTTTTCAACCTGTTGAAGTTTGCCTTTTATCTTATCCGGATCTAAAAAATAGAGTAACAATTTTACATAGTAATCGTACTCGTTGCGGCGCATGGTATCCAGGTGCACAATATCTTCAAACAACCAGTCCTGTGCTTTTGATGGTACAACTTTGCCCAGGCCACTATCGGGGCTATGAATGAGCAGCGTACGCAGGGTGCCAATTTCGGATGTTACATCTATTTTAAAATCAGAATTTTTAAGTGCCATAAACAAGTATATCAAACACAAATCTATCAGAAATTAAATAAGAAAATGTGGTGGCCGCGTAAATTTGAGATAGGGCGATTTAAAATATTCTTATGTTTGGGTATAAACTATACCATGTCGCAAACAACCTCACAATTTTGGAACTGGTTTAAACAGCACCAGGATAAATTAACTCAAATAAACAATCCCAATTCTAATGAAAATGACCAGGAAGAATTGCTTGACAGTATATTGGAGCAATTGCATCTGTTCTGCGACAAGCTATATTTTGATCTTGGCGGATTACATGGTGAAAGCCAGGAGTTTGTTATAACCGCTGAAGGTGACGTTGATTATTTCGACAAAGTAGAGGAGCTAATTGAAGCCGCGCCCGATCTAAAGGGGTGGTCATTCATCGCGTTTATGCCAGCGCGAGGTTTGGGCGATACTACTGTTTTTGAAGACGTAGAACTTAAACCTTTTGAAATGTGGTTTTTACCGTTGGATAATAAAAACAAGCCAAAGTCTTTAGGCTTTAGAATATGCTTGCCTAATTATGAATTGGTGAAAAATAGTAAATGGCTAAAAGCTGCAGTTTACAAAGTTTTGGATACGGCGTTGGGCGAAAAAGTATTCGCGATGGATATTGATTACATCGAAATTAAGGAATTGCCTCACGGTGATCTTGAGGCGCAAGGCCTTTTAGAGCTTAAAGATTTATCGGCATTTGTTAAATGGAAAAGGAAAAAGCTTGCTGCTTTATAAAGTCTTTCTTCTCCACTTAAATTTATTATAGCCAGTATCCCCAATTTAATTAATTTTGCCGCATGGATTTTATTATTGATGCGGCCGTTAAAGCAATTAAGCACCTGTACCAAACAGATGTAGCACCGGCAGCAATAGGCTTACAGGAAACCCGTAAAGAATTTGAGGGACAAATTACCATAGTTACTTTTCCGTTTACCAAATTCTCCCGCAAAGGACCTGAACAAACAGGTACAGAAATAGGCGAGTATCTGAAGGCTGAATTGAAAGAAGTGGCTGATTTTAATATAGTTAAGGGTTTTTTAAATATTTCGTTAAGCGACGAATATTGGATTGGTCAATTATATAATGAGATACTTCCGGATGATTTCGCGGTAGCAAAACCAAACGGACAAAAGGTAATGGTGGAATATTCATCGCCAAATACCAACAAACCACTGCATTTGGGCCATATCCGCAACAACCTTTTAGGGTTTTCGGTAGCGCAGATTCTGGCGGCTGCCGGGTATGATGTTGTTAAGGTTAACCTGGTGAATGATCGTGGTATTCATATCTGTAAATCTATGCTGGCCTGGCAAATGTTTGGCAATGGCGAAACACCTGCATCATCTGGCTTAAAAGGCGATCATTTGGTGGGTAAATATTATGTGTTGTTTGATAAGGAGTTAAAAAAGCAATTGACTCCCATTCTTGAACGCGTTTACGAAAAAAATGATTTGTCTCTATTTAATGATAATCAAAAGGAAAAAATACACGCCCTGCTGATAAGCATTGATAAGCTCAAAGCAAAAAAATATGCTACGCCCGATACTGAAACCAAACTTATCGGCGAATTAACAGATAAAATTAGTGTCGAAGAAGACAAGGTAAAGGAGATTGCCAAAAACGTTACCTCATTAATGGTTGAGACTCAGCAAATGCTCCAAAAATGGGAAGCAGGCGATGCGGAAGTTCTCGATTTATGGAAAACCATGAACAGCTGGGTTTATGCTGGCTTTGCGGAAACCTACAAGCAGTTAGGTGTTGATTTTGATAAATACTACTATGAATCAAATACCTATTTATTAGGTAAGGATATTATTGAGGAAGGCCTGCAAAAAAGTGTTTTCTTTAAAAAGCCGGATGGTTCTGTATGGATTGATCTTACTGCCGACGGCTTGGATGAAAAACTGGTGTTACGGTCAGACGGAACATCGGTTTACATTACCCAGGATTTGGGTACCGCGCAGTTAAAGTATAATGATTTCCACATGGATAGGTCTATTTATGTGGTGGGTAACGAACAGGATTATCACTTTAAAGTACTATTCCTGATACTTCATAAACTGGGTAAGGCAGGTGCTAATGGCTTGTTCCATTTATCTTACGGGATGGTTGATCTGCCATCTGGAAAAATGAAATCCCGTGAGGGAACGGTAGTTGATGCCGATGACCTGATGGACGAAATGGAAACTACGGCAAAAGTGCAAACGGAGGCGATGGGTAAGGTAGATGCATTTTCTGAAGAGGACAAGCTTGCTTTATACAATACCATTGGTATGGGAGCGCTTAAATATTTCTTACTTAAAGTTGATCCTAAAAAGAGGTTGCTGTTTGATCCTAATGAATCGGTAGATTTTCAGGGACATACAGGCCCATTTATTCAATATACCCACGCCCGGATCAAATCGGTACTGAGCAGGGCAGCATATCAGCCAAATAAAAATATTGAAATAACAGAACTGGCCGGGGTAGAACGCGATGTGATTGTGTTACTCACCCAATTTCCAACAGTAATCAGGGAAGCAGCCAATGGATATAGCCCGGCAATAATTGCCAACTATGTTTATGAGCTGGCCAAAAGCTATAACAAATTCTATCACGAAAAATCAATATTGCAGGCAGAGGATGAGGTGTTAAAACAATTCCGCCTGCAACTATCCGCGTCATCAGCAAAGGTGATCAGCAAAGCAATGGGATTACTTGGTATTGATGTACCGGAACGAATGTAAGTTTGCAGTTTTCAGTTTAACAGTTTGCAATTGGCAGTTTTCAGTTAGCACGGTTGCGTACTGCTAACTGAAAACTGCCAACTGCATACCTACCGCCCACGGCTAACTGCTAACTGAATTTGTCTGCAACTACAAGTGTTTTGCTGCCGGCTGTATATTTATAAAAGCCGCTTCCTGTTTTCACGCCCCGGTGCCCGGCAGTAACCATGTTAACCAGTAAAGGGCAGGGTGCATATTTTTGATTCCCGAAACCCTCGTACAAAACCTTTAATATGGCCAGGCAAACATCAAGCCCGATAAAATCGGCCAGTTGAAGGGGCCCCATTGGGTGGGCCATGCCTAATTTCATCACGGTATCAATTTCTTCTACACCGGCTACACCCTCGTACAGGGTATAAATGGCTTCGTTGATCATGGGCATTAATATCCGGTTAGCCACAAAACCCGGATAATCATTTACCTCAACCGGATCTTTATCCAGCGCTTTGGCCAATTGCATAATGGTTTGTATAACTGCATTGGTTGTAGCGTACCCCTTTATCACTTCTACCAGTTTCATTACAGGTACAGGGTTCATAAAGTGCATACCTATGACCTGGCCCGGATTTTTGGTTACGGCGGCAATTTCTGTAATCGATATGGATGATGTATTGGAGGCTAAGATCACTTCATCACCACAAATATCACTAAGCTGTTTAAATAGTTGAAGTTTTATCTCGCGGTTTTCGGTGGCAGCTTCAATCACCAAATGGGCATTGGCTGCACCTTCTTTAATATCGGTATAGGTTTTTATCCTGCCTAACGTATCTGCTTTATCCTGCTCATTAATACTTCCCTTTTTTAACTGGCGATCAAGGTTATTGGCGATGGTTTGTACAGCCTTATCTAATGCAGAAGTGTTAATATCAATCAATGATACTTCAAAGCCATGCTGAGCAAAAGTATGAGCAATGCCGTTGCCCATAGTTCCGGAGCCAATAACAGTTATATTTTTCATCGTTTACCAGGTTATGTGATGCTAAATTGAGTTAAATTATTTGCTTCGCCAAGTACAGATTACCCGTTACAAATTAATAAGTGCGGCAGCTTCAATGATTGATTTTTTGTTGGGGGTATCATACATTGGTATCTGCCCAAGCTCGGGAATACCGGAGTAACTAAGTATATAACTTTTTGAATAAATATCCTCCACGCCGTTAAATATGATACCCATTACAGGGATGTTATATGTTTTAAGTGCATATAATGATAACAGGGTATGGTTAATGCTGCCGAGGTAATTTTGCGACACCAATATCACTTTTGCATTTAACTGTTTGATAAGGTCGATGATTAAAAAATTATCATTAAGGGGTACCATTAATCCTCCGGCACCTTCTATAACTAATTGGTTATCAGTTTGGGGCAGCGTAAAGTTTTGACTGTTGATTGTTACTTTATCAATTGCTGCCGATTTATGGGGCGAGAAAGGCTGCGTTAAACGGTAAGCTTCGGGATGGAATTTTGTAATCTCATTAGATACAAGGCTTTGAACTTTCAGAGTGTCGCTGTCATCCAGATCGCCTGATTGAATGGGCTTCCAATAATCTGCCTTTAGTTTCTCGGTTATAATTGCAGATACAATGGTTTTGCCTACCCCGGTGCCAATACCGGTAATAAATATGGGTTGTTTATCGTGCATTAATAAAGTTGTTTATAGTATTGGTAAGCAAATTTACCTCATTTAAGGTATTAAAACTATGCAGGCATATTCTTATTCGTTCGGCTCCGGCTGCTACTGTGGGGCTTAGTATAGGCCTCACATCCAACCCGGCTGATTGCAAGATGTTCGCTATTTCACGGGCCTTGTCGTTACTTTTTAAAATAATACATTGAATTGCGCTATTGCTTAATAGCAGGGGAGTAGTCTCTGATTGGTCAACCTGTTTTTTAAATAGGTTGATGTTGTCTTTTAGACCGGAGATCTCTTCGTCGGCAGTATTCAATAGCTCATAGGCCATTTTTATCGACGCTAAATGATGGAAGGAAGGGGCGGTGCTATAAATAAACGGACGGGCGAAATTAATGAGGTAATCCCTGAGTAAATTACTACTTAATACAATTGCCCCGTGGCAACCCAGTGCCTTACCAAAAGTAACTACCGAGGCAAATACCCTGTTTTGCAGTCCCTGTTCATTTACCAGTCCCTTTTTATATAATCCAACGGCATGGGCTTCATCAACAATTAAATGGGCGCCGTATTTTTCGGTAATGTTTAAAATTTCATTCAATGGCGATGAGTCACCATTCATGGAGTATATGCTTTCTACAACCACATAGCAGTTGCCTTTAGATAGCTTTAATTTGGCCTCCAGGCTCTCGGTATCATTGTGTCTGAAACTATATCGGGTTGCGTAACTTAGGCGCGCTCCGTCAATGGCAGAGGCATGTATCAGTTCGTCGAGTATAATGGTGTCACCGCGTTGGGCTAAAGATGATAATAAACCAAGGTTGGCATCATAGCCGGAATTGAAAAGCAGACCCGCTTCAAAATCATGAAATGCTGCTATTTGATATTCAAGCTCCTCTGCATATTGAAGATTTCCTGAGAGTAACCTGGAACCCGTGGAGCCGTTTAAACTTAGCGGGTGACTTTTAATTTCGGCTTCAATACGTTCTTTTAAAACTATCGAGCGGGCGAAGCCTAAGTAATCGTTAGAGCAAAAATCAACTAGGCTGTTCTCGGGCTTTAAAGTTCTGTATATGCCTGATGATTTTCGTTCATCAAGTTTGCTTTTAAGGTAATCGTTTGCTAATCTCAATGGATATTAAACAATAATTAGTATCGGCGTTTAATTAGCTTTAAGCTTTGCATTGGGCTTTTAACTTTTAAACGCTTTATGCAAAAATAAAAAAAGCGGCTTATCGCCGCTTCATTTATCACATTAATTTTGAGAGCCGCTGCTTCCGCCGCCGCCGCCCTGTCTCATCCTGTCCATCATGTCTTTTTGAATTTTATCAAAAGCAGTAGCCTGTTCAGGTGTTAAAATGGCTTTAATTTTATCGTTAGTAGCTTTTCTCATTGGCATCATGGCGCTTCTCATGGCGTCCCTGTCGCCATTGGCAGCAGTTCTTACACTATCCATTTTAGTTGCCTGCTCTTTATAAACAGCCGTTACTTTGGTAGTTTGATCGTCAGTTAGCTTTAATTGTGTTTGCAGATCCTTAGCCCTTTCTTCGGGGCTTTTTCTCATACCACCACCTTGTGCATGGCTTACTGCTGCAATCCCCATCAGGAAACAGCACATCAACAGAAATTTTTTCATAGCTCTTTTAAATTTAATTTACGTTTTAATCTATGATAAAGATATGCCGTAATGGTTTAAGAAAGCCGATGTAACTTAATTGTTGCTTTGCTGTAAGTTTGATATCGAACGCTGCATCTGGGCCATCATATTAGTAAGGCTTTCCATGGTAGGCTCGGGCGTTGGCTGTGGTAAATGGGTGGATATATAGCCTTTTCCTTTCCATATCTCCAGCACGTCTTCGCCGTTAATTTCGTAAGGTTCGTAAACAGGGTTATCAGATATCAGCTTTAGCTTTTTATTGTCTTTAAATTTGTTGCCGATGCGTTTATATACTACACCGTCATTTTTTGATATCACTATATAGGTTTCGCCGGGTTTAACGTCTGCCCAGTTCTCCAGGTACTCAGCTATAATGATGTCGCCGGATAGGATAGGCAGCATCGAATCGCCTTTTATTTCAAAGGCCCGGTAAGTACCCTGTTTAAACATAGGCAAATAAAACTTAGGCAATTTGGAAACATACTCCGGATCGGCGTAGCCATTTAAATATCCGGCGCTGGCTTTAAGCGGCACCATTTCAATATTTTCGTTATCCTCTTTATCAACAGAGATACTGAGTATGCGCAGGTTAGCCGGATTCCCTTTTGGCTTGGGCGCCCACTTTTCGTTGATGGTTTCGTTAATAAAATCATCAATGCTAATGTCAAAGTATATTGCTAATGTTTTTAGTAGTTCATATTTTGGTTCGGCTCGTTCCTCTTCGTAAGCACCTACTAATGAGCGTTTTATACCTACTTCATCAGCGAATTGCTGTTGGGTAATTCCCTTCTTTTTGCGAAGGAATTTAATATTTTGTGAAATTATTGACATAAAATTTGCATTTGCTAAATTTATTAGTAATTTTATGCTCATAAAGTTAGTAATATTTATTCGTTCACCAAATTTTTTATCAAAAAATGAAACGTTTTGTATATATCATCACCGACAGAAACAGGAAAAATCTTCATGTAGGTTTATGCTCAGACCTGGTAAAAACATTGCAGTTTTACAGCGACATGCCAACTTTGTTTTTTGACAGCGCACAGCAGCTCAATCGTTTAGTTTATTTTGAGGAAATAAATACCGAAGAGCAGGCAATGGAACGCTTTAAAGTGGTGAGCACTTTTACAAGGCCTCAGAAAGAAAAAATGATCAGACCTGTTAACCCCGACTGGGTAGATCTGACCATTGGTTTAAAGTTTGAGAGCGGTATTCGTGTAAGGCCACAATTACGCCCATCTGTAAATGCTAACAGAAGAACTATTACTTTTTAATAAATTTTAAAGCGCCTGAGTTCATGCAAAATCTTTTGCCGCCGCGGTCTGCAGGGCCGTCGTCAAATACATGGCCAAGGTGTAAGCCAGTGCTTTTTTCGATAACCTCATCCCGGCTCATGCCATAGCTGTTATCGGTAACAATGGCAACTTTTTTAGGGTCAACTGCTTTTACAAAGCTTGGCCAGCCTGTACCGCTATCAAATTTATCCTCAGAGCTAAATAATACTTCGCCTGTGGCCGCGC
Source organism: Mucilaginibacter sp. (assembly GCF_025362475.1). Classification (GTDB taxonomy): domain Bacteria; phylum Bacteroidota; class Bacteroidia; order Sphingobacteriales; family Sphingobacteriaceae; genus Mucilaginibacter. The sequence continues at coordinate 410,861 of NZ_JANYGH010000058.1, read as the reverse complement.
TTACATAAACACCCTTTTCATGGTTGTTCCAGTAATCGTTTTTATAAGGTGGCTCGGTGCCACTTTCAACCATAATATAATATTGGTTTGGTGTGAGTGTTTTTTTCCACTCCGCCGCGGGTTTGCTTAGTTTACGTTTAGCCTGCCCATTACTGTTTTGGCAGCCAAAAGCTGTTATAATGCTTAGTATAGCTATAGCAAAAATCGATTTTCTCATTACCTTGTTCATTTTAAGTTTTTTTTAATTCCGATCGTACCTGGGTTAGTCGCAAAACTTAACCTATCCTTACAATCTATTATACTTAAAATACGAAATTATATTTCAGGTGGATTGTCATCCATTGGTACAATTATATGGTTTTTACCTTGGGCTGTAATACCTTGTTTACCACATGCAGCATGCCGTTGTTTTGTTCAATATCAAAACGACTAATAATGCTTTCGCCACCATTCTCATCAATTAAAACAATATTACGGTTGGCATCAATTTTTGCTGTTAGTTTGTTACCGGTAAGGGTGGTGAATGTAGCCGTTCCCTTGTTTTTGTTGATCTCCTTTTCAATGTCTTTGGCTTTGAACCGGCCAGGAATAGAATGATAGCTAATGAGGCGGGTAAGTTCCCAAACGTACGCGGGTTTCATCAGGGAATCCAGTTTGCCATCAGGTAAATTTAAAAAAGCATCATTGGCGGGCACAAACATGGTAATAGGGCCCCTGCTTTGAAAAGTTGCAGCCAGGTTGGTTTTATTTATAAAATTATAAAATGTAGATAGCTCTTTTGATAAGGCAATATTTTTGATGATATCATTGGCTGGTAACATGCCATCACCGGCCATTACTCTAAGCGGCCCTATAGCTTTTGGATTTACGGACACTAACGGCCCCTGCGCAAACAACACTGAACAATATAGAGAGGTGATAACAAGCAACAATAATTTTTTCATAAAAACGGATGTCTATAAAGTATAACAATCAAATACTCAAGTGTTTTTATTAATTTAATTTTAATAAAAAAAAGCGGCCTTAGGCCGCGCAAATATATCGATTTCAAATGTGTTTACCATCCAGGTGTAAAACCTAAGCCAAATACGGGCTTGCTAACGTCAGTACGGTTAAATGGAATAGCCAGGTATGGCTCTAACACAAACGCTCCAAAAACGTTTATCCGTAAGGATATGCCAGCACTTAAGGCCGGTACACGACCATAGGTATTGCTTAAAACGGGGTTACCGTTACTATCAAGTTGTGGGTTTCCATTTGCATCAATTGAGGGTGTTTGGCCCAAAACCGGCGGATTTTTCTGGAAATAGATATGGTCTCCCGCGTTCCAGGCTAAACCGGCATCAAAAAATAAGTTCAGATCAGTAAACAGGAATTTTGATTTGATCTGGGCCAGCTTCTCTGGTCCGGTAAATGGCAATCGTGTCTCGAAATTAAATACAGCCATTCTGCTTCCCGATAGCTGATCGATATTAAAGCCATTTGATGACTTTTTGTTGTTATTGTAAAAGGTTTGCCCTTCGTATCCCCTGATATAAAATGGATACCCTATGAATAATGGATAGATCCCGTTAGAATCGCCAAAGCGACCGTAGCCAAAGAAACGGGCTGCAAAAGTTACCGGCTCAACACGTACATATTTCCTGAGATCGATAGTTGGTGAGAAAAAGTGGTAAGTGCCGAAGTTATACCCTGCCTCTAACCTATACCTGAAACCATTTAACGGCGCTGTAACCCCAAAAAAGGAATTATCACCTACCAAAGCGGTTGATAACTGCAAAAGCGAGTATGATTTTAAATTGTAATTGAGCAGAGCGCTTTCTTCGCCATTTGGTATTTTATTTTTCCCGCTGCCTATAGGGGTTGTGTTAATAGTTTGGCTTTTATCAGCATTAATTACCGTATCTAATTTGTACACGGTACTGTAGCGGTCAACACGGTAGGAGTTGTATGATGCCCCTCCGCTTACTTCAAAACGGGTTGTTTTGTTGATAGGATAGGAGGTGAAAACCCTGGCAGCATCCTCAAAGTTGCGGATGATATCGGTATTTTGTGATAATACGGTAACATTTTTACCACCTACATTTTGTTTAGGAAAAGTTTGGGTTTGCAAACCAAACAGGTAGGGGATATGTGAAATACCTGTACCCAGGTTCCATCGGCCGGTTTGATTTACATAAGTTATAGCCGCGCCTGAATCATAGATCTGCCCGTTTACTGATGCGGCCGCAAAAATTTGGTTACGACCCAATATATCGCTGAATACCCCCTGGATGCCGCTGGAAAGACTGGTGCCGTAAAAACTACTTACACCGACCCCAACTCCGCTTCCTGCGAGGTAGTCGAGCTTGAATTTGGGATGATATGCAATTTCTTTTACAGAATCGGTAGGGATCTTTTTGTATGCCAGGAAGTTGTTCAGGTTTGAATTGATCAGATCAACACCTACAGCACGTGAAGGAGGCAGCATGGCAGCGCTAAAATCAACTGCCTGTGCCTGTAAAGTAACCGGTTTAAATGCAGATGCTTTGGCATTATAAAGGGCATATTTTTGGGCACGATAATAGGAGTAAACTACATCGTCATTTGCAGATATGCTTAATGCCGGCGAAAATTCGGTGATCCCGCAAATTCCGGTAAACAAATCTGTCATTTGTTCCAGCTGACCGGTACTCATGGTATAGCGATACATATTGCGGAAACCATCCCTGTTTGAAAGGAAATAGATTTGGGTACCATCTGCAGAGTACTGCGGATTTAAATTGTTGGCTCCATTAAATATTTTGATGTCAGTTATTTTTCCGCTGGCAAGGTCAAGCTCGGCCAGGTTAAATGTGATAGCTTGCTCTAACGATTGATCATATGTTGATCTATCGCTTGAGAAAATAATCTTTTTGCCATCCCGTGAATAAGCGGGCTGGTAATCGGTGTATTTATCATTGGTGAGCTGGGTGATTTTTTTTGTATCGAAGTTGTAGGAGTACAGATCGCTCTGCCCTTCAGAAAGGCCTGTAAAAACGATATCCTTACCGTTTGGCGACCATGAAAGGTTACTAAATTGCTCCGCCTTTTCCATTGATACATCATCAAGCATGCTTCCGCTATTTACATCAACTACTTCCATCCGGTTTCTGCCTTTACTAAATACGCTAAAAGCAAACCGCTTGCCATCCGGCGACCATGCGCCCGCCGATTCGATAAAGTTAAACTCATCTATATGTGTATTAGATACCTTGCTGGTGAGTTTTCGTAAAATCTTACCCGTTTTGGCATCGGCCAGGTAAAGATCAATGCTGAAAAGGCTTTTGGCCGATAAGAATGCCACATACTTACCATCGGGACTTACTGCGGGAGCAACTACCAGGTCGCCGCCGTTTTCCTTGTCAACCAATTTAATGCCTACTGGTTTTTGCGTTGTATCTTTTAAAAATGGCTTATAGGTTGTTTCAATAGAGTTTTTCCAGAGACGGGATAGTGTTTTATCATCATACCCAAAAGTGCGCCTTATGCCGTAGGCCAAACCGTAACGCGCTGTGTTTTTAAAGAAAGGTACAATTACCGTATCGCCATAAGTTGATCCTAAAAACGACCAAAATGCTTCACCGTAACGGTATGGGAAATATTTGTTACTCTCGGTAAGGTCTTTAACAGTAGGAATATCATGGTTAAGGTAAGCATCACGCATCCACATGGCCGTGTATGAATCTTTTTTACCTAATGAAAGGTACTCCGCCATACCCTCAATCATCCATAGGGGTATATTGTTAATATTTTCAAAAGTTTCGTTTTCTTTTCCTAACAAGGCATGGTATTGAAAAGCGTGCACCAATTCGTGCCCGATAACATGGCGGGTCATTTGGTTGGTTTCCATTACCGGCATTACAACCCGGTTTTTTAACCCTTCGGTAATACCGCCTGTACCCACGCCAATCTCGCCGTCGATAGCCGTAGTTTGCTGGAAATCGGGATGATTGGCATATAAAATTATAGGGTTGGCAGTTTTAAATGTATCCTTAAAAACCTGCTGATGCAGGGTGTACCATAATTCGCTTTCCTGGGCAAAGCGTTTGATCATGCTATCATTTTTAATGTAATAGTAGATCTCGAAATGCGGGGTTTTATATACCTTAAATTTGAGGTTTTTGTAACGTACTTTATTTTGACCAAAATATTGTGCTTTTGCGCTGTTGCTGATCAGCAACAAACTAAAGAGGCAAATAAATATGAGGAGGAACTTTTTAGCTGTATTTAAAAATGAGTAGTTTTTATTCATAATTTAAACTAAATAGATGATGGGCCAATTTAACGAATAATTGGCAGGCTACAGGAGCCTGCCAATCAATATTTTAAAACTTATACATACAGCGTAATGCCCATAGCTCCGTTATTTTTGATTAGCCGGAGGGCTTTCAGGGTTTTCTGGCGTTGTAGTAGTCGGTGTCGGTATAACGTTAGTGGTATCAATAGGGTTGCTTGTGCTATCTGTTTCTGTAGTATCGGCAACAATATGCGGCGATGGGCATTGGTAACTCTTGGTGATCTTACTCCATGGTTTTGGGAACGGGCCATAAGTATAACCGGATTTAGGATCGGCGTAAACTTTTTCCATAAAGCGTCCAAAAATAGGGAGTGCGGTATGTGAACCTTCACCGGTTTCTGATGTGGTAAAGTGTACACTTCGGTCATCGGCGCCAACCCAAACACCTGTAACCAGGTCTTTGGTGATACCCATATACCATCCGTCAACATAATCAGATGAGGTGCCGGTTTTACCGCCAATCTGGTTGTCTTTTTTCCATAGTCCGGGGTATTCCCACAAAGCCTGTGAGGTACCACCCGGTTCTTCCATACCGCCGCGAAACATGTAAAGCATCAGCCAGGCTGTTTCTTCGCTCAATACTTTTTCTGTTTTTAATTCAAATTCATCCAGTACATTACCATCCTGATCTGTGATTTTGGTAACCAGTAAAGGATCGATTTTTTGGCCCTTGTTCAGGAAGGTACTATAAGCCCGTACCATTTCATAAACCGAAACATCATTTGAACCCAATGAAACCGATGGAACCGATTTTAACGGGCTTTCGATACCGCATTTATGGGCGTACTGCACAATTTTATCCCAGCCAACTCTTTCTGTAAGCTGTGCGGTAATGGAGTTTACGGATTTGCCCATGGCCCAGCGTAATGACATTTCCTGGTACGAGAAATGGAAATCGGCGTTGTTTGGCTGCCAAACTTCATCTTTTCCGTTATCCTTGTATTTGATGGTTACCGGTTGGTCGGTAAATTTATCGCATGGCGTAAAGCCGTTATCCAAAGCGGTTAAATAGGCAAATGGTTTAAACGTTGAGCCCGCCTGCCTGCGCGACTGGTTTACATGGTCGTAATTAAAAAAGCGATGATCTATACCGCCAATCCATACCTTTATTTTACCTGTTGATGGCTCCAGGGTCATCATGCCGGTATTTAATATTTTGGCGTAGTATTTAATGGAGTCGATAGTTGAAAAGGTAGTGTCCTGCTCGCCGTTCCATGTAAAAACGGTCATCCTCTTTTTGGTTTTAAAATAGTCGTTAATCTTTACGGTATCGCCGGCATATTTTTTATGCAGCAGGTTATAAATAGGAAGCCTTTGTTCGTTTTTCAAAATAAAATCTTTGATCTCGACCCCTTTAGAATCACGCCATGGATTTTTATTGCCCCAAAGGTTATTGAACCGTTTTTGCAGCATCTTCATCTTTTCGGCAACAGCTTCTTCGGCATATTGCTGCAGGTGGGAATCAATAGTAGTGTAGATTTTTAAGCCATCCTCGTAAAGGTCATAGCCATTTTCTTTACACCATTTGTCAAGCCATTTTTCAACCGCGCGGCGTATGTATGAGTCGCCATGAGAATCCTGCTCCACATAACTCAAATCAAGCTTAATAGGCGATGCTGTGCTTGTGGTATATTGCTCTTTCGTGATGTAACCATATTTTTCCATTTGCCCTAAAACCGTATTACGGCGCTCAGTGGCCCGCTCAGGGTTACGGATAGGGTTATAATTTGATGTCGCTTTCAGCATTCCAATCAATAAAGCGGCTTCGGCTGGGGTAACCTGGTCTGGCTGTTTGTTGAAGTACTTTAACGAAGCAGTTTTTATGCCGTAAGAGTTATTACCAAAAGGAACGGTATTAAGATATAAGGTAAGAATTTGCTGTTTGCTGTATACGTGCTCTATTTTAAAAGCAGTAAGCCATTCTTTACATTTATATACAATAGTGCGTATAAATGGTACGCGTTTAATAAAGCCCTGCGATTTACGTTTACGGGTTTCGAAGAGGTTTTTTGCCAATTGCTGTGTAATGGTACTTGCCCCGCGGCGGTCGCCCTTGGCGGTGGATAGCAGACTGGTAAAAAACGAATAAAAATCAACACCATGGTGACTGTAAAATCTTACATCTTCTGTAGATATAAGGGCGTTTACCAGGTTGGGAGAGATGTGTTTTAAATCAACAGGCGAGCGGTTCTCCTTGTAATATTGCCCTATTAATTTACCATCTGCTGTGTAAACCTCAGAGCCTACCGACATTACAGGGTTTTTAATATCCTGCATATCAGGAGAGTATCCTGACAGCCATAGAAAGTTGAGCTCGATAGAGCAAAAGAAGATAATAATGAAGTATATAAATATGGCTATGAACCTCAGAAATCGGTTTCTTATTCGTCTGAACATTGGGTAAAGATGTAAAATTATAGGGCTAAATCATAGCTCCCAAACAAATATTAATATATGCTGTTCCTTAAAAATTAATAATATAATCATTATCCGCCTTTTTACCTGATAAGGGCGTAAAAGCATTCTTCATCGTAAATTAATTGTTACCCCATTTTTGGTAAATAATATTTAGTATTGAATAAAATGCAGGTATCGGCTAAAATAAACAGCATTATAATCAACGCAATTTTAACACCTAAATTTTACGTTAACAAAGCGTAAAGCAAATTTTTTATCATGAGTAATATAGTCGACAAGTTTAAGGTCCACCATGGCAAGAGTTTTTCACTTAAAGATTTTGATCCTGGTTACTCAGATGGTTTTGAAAAAGAGAATGCAAAAGCTATTTTGAAGAACCTGATAGCAGAAACATTTGATGTGCAAACAGAGCTTTATGCTGCTAATAAATATGCGCTGCTCATCATTTTCCAGGCGATGGATGCGGCCGGAAAGGACAGCGCCATAGCTCATACATTATCGGGACTAAATCCCCAAGCCTGCCAGGTTTTTAGCTTTAAGCAGCCCAGTACCGAAGATTATGAACATGATTTTTTATGGCGACACTACCGTGCATTGCCAGAGCGGGGCCGCATAGGGATCCATAACAGATCGCATTACGAAAATGTGTTGGTAACCAAAGTTCACCCCGAGCTTTTGCTGAATGAACATTTACCTGGAATAACAGAAGTTAAAGATATTCATCCAAAGTTTTGGGCTAAGCGCTATGAAAGCATCCGCTCATTTGAAAACCATTTAGTTAATAATGGCACTGTGATCATTAAGTTTTTTCTCCATGTTTCTAAACATGAGCAAAAGGAGCGGTTTTTAGAACGGATAGACGATCCGAAAAAGAATTGGAAGTTTGCGGCGGCAGATATTGAGGAACGGGGAAGGTGGGGCGATTATATGGAAGCTTATGAAACAGCTATCCAGGAAACAGCTACCAAAGATTGCCCCTGGTACGTAGTCCCAGCTGATAAAAAATGGTTTACCAGGATAGCTATTTCATCCATTATTCTGGACACTTTAAAGGGTTTGAAATTAAATTATCCGGTATTGGATAAAGAGGAAAAGAAAAAACTGGATGAATCAAAAAAATTGCTGTTAAAAGAGTAATAGAGGCCTTACATAGGTTAAAAACTATGTAAGGCCTTTATCTCCATCATATACCCGAAAAAACTGATTGGGCTGGTTCACCAATTAGCGGCATTGGTTTTCTTTGACCTCCGATGGCGCCAATAAGCCCAATTACCCAAATTATAAAAAGGGCTACTCTTACCAGCCAAAGTATTGTTAAACTGAAAGATGCACCCGGAGAAAATAAAAGGGCGCCGGCAGCATAAGAAACAATCATTGAAACCAGGTGGAAAAGCAGGGTTTGCCTGATCTGGTAACTTGCAAGCGCGGTTTTATTGTTTTGATAAAGCGCAAAATATGCTATAAGCCACCCTACAATTGTAAAATAACTAATGATGCCCGCTAATTTGCCGTCATCTTTTGATGAGAAATCGTCCATGAGGTGAAGGTTAATTTAAGTGATAACTAATTATTAAAGCTAACCATATTTATTATCAAATGTTTAGCTTGTGAGCTAATTTATTCCACTGTGATTTCCATCGCAAAATGTACAGTTTATCAGTTTAATAACTTCCGGATTTTAATGTCCCCTTCTTAGTTTTTTAGTTTTATAAAGGTTGCCTCGTCAACAAAACTGCTGTTGCCATTGCTGATAGCTATTGCCTTAACTGTTGTATTGGCCGAAATTATAATAGGCTGGGTATAAAGCAATGAATTTGCTGTTGGCGTTAATCCATCCACGGTGTAATAAATTTTAGCACCGGGCCCGGCGCTTTTTATTTGGATGCTGATGGGCGTTTTGAATGATTTGGATGGAGCTATGATGTAAGGAGTAGCCACGATGAGGCTATCGGTGATCTTTGATGTTGGTTTTTCAATGTCATGTATGAACATCTTATTGGCCAGTTTGCCTGCAAATACCTCAAATTCGCCACCATTGGCAATATCAGCAAAGTTTAAGTATAATTTATTATATGCCTTTTTTGCCAGGCTCATCCCCTGCAGATAGATGTTTCCTTTGCCTATGCTTGCGCCGGAGTTAATGATGGTGAACTGTTTTCCGTTCTCCAGATTAATAACAGCCTTATCAAACTGCGGCACACCTACCTGGAATTGCTGTTGTCCCGGCGCAATGTTATAGATGCCGAGTGAACTCATTACATACCAGGCCGACATTTGTCCGCAATCTTCATTACCGGCCAATCCATCGGGTTTGTTGCTGTATTCTTCGCGCAAGATGCGGTCAATATAAAACTGGGTTTTATCCGGCGAGTCGGTAAAATTGTACAGATAGGCCATATGATGACTTGGTTCATTACCATGTGCATATTGGCCTATCAATCCGCTTACATCGGGTATATCACTTCCTTTTAGTTTTGATTCGGTGGTAAACAATTCGTCCAATTTTGCTTCAAAAGCTTCCTTGCCACCCATCGCTGCCATCAGGCTCTCCACATCCTGCGGAACAAAAAAAGAGTACTGCCAGGAATTGCCCTCGGTGTAATTATTGTTGATCTCGGCAGGGTCAAAAGGGGTTAACCAGCCGCCATTGCTGCGGGCCTGCATAAAACTGTTCTGATTGTTGTAAACGTTTTTCCAGTATTGCGCACGTTTTATGTACGCTGTATAATCCTCTGGTTTGTTGAGCATTTTAGCCATTTGGGCAATACACCAATCGTCATAAGCATACTCCAGTGTTTTAGATACAGATGCCTCTTCCTGATCAGAAAGTACCGCGCCATTTTTACGATAGATATCTAATCCAAATTGATTGCGGTTTACCGCGGCTTTCATAGCTGTAAAGGCTTTCTCCGCATCAAAATCACGAATCCCCTTTGCGTATGCATCTACTATAACCGGGATGGAATGATTACCGATCATGCAATATGTTTCGGTACTGGCCAATGGCCATATCGGGAGCAGCCCGCCCTGGTCATACATCGCCAAAAATGATTTAACAAAGTCGAGCGTACGTTTTCTGTCAATGAGGTTAAGCAGTGGGTTTTCTGCCCGGTAGGTATCCCATAAAGAAAATACGGTGTAGTAATTAAATCCCTGCGCGGTATGCACCTTTTGATCTAAGCCCCTGTATTTACCATCTACATCATTATAAATGCTGGGCGCCAGCATACAGTGGTATAAAGCGGTATAAAAAATGGTCTGTTTGGTTTTAACTTCATCAACCGGGCGGGCTTTTTTACCTTTAAGCATTGGGCTGGACGGATTGGTGACCCCTGGCTGATCATTAAGTTCAGCTTGTTGCGAAGATGATAGTCCGCCGCCTTCTACCTGGATTTTATTTAGTTCGGTATTCCAGGTTGCTTTGGCTGCCTTTTGGATCTTTTTAAAGTCGAAATCGGGTACCTCGGTATCCAGATTTTTTAAGGCCCCATCTGCATCTACAGCCGAGATCCCTACTTTAGAAATTACTTCGCCGGGGTTATCAAACTGTAAATACATTTTGATGTTTTTGCCTTCCACTTTGTTTTTTCCCTCTTGCAGTTTATCATTAAGGGCAATGCCGTATGTTTTAAACGGTTTAGAGAATTTGGCATAAAAGTATACCTGCTGGTCATTAGCCCACGATTTTGATTTGCGGTAACCGCGAATCTCGTGATTATTGATCACCTCTATCCATGAATCAAGCACTTCATCGCGGTGTTGAAGATCTATGATGATATTGGCTTTTTCGACATTGGGGTAATTGTATCGGTGTACACCAACACGTGTGGTCGCGGTAAGTTCAACGCCGATGTTGTATTTATCCAGCAGGGTTTTATAGTAGCCGGGGGATGCTGACTCGTTCTTCTTTTTAAATACAGAACGATATTCGGTATTTTTAAACTGCGGGTCGCCGGTAGTTGGCATAAATAATACATCGCAATAATCGGGGATGCCTGTACCGCTTAAGTGTGTATGCGAAAACCCGTAAACCACCGTATCTGTATAATGGTAACCCGAGCAGCCGTCCCAGCCATCCAGCCGGGTATCGGGGCTAAGCTGCACCATCCCGAAAGGCAGCACAGCACCGGGGTAAGTATGCCCATGCCCGCCGGTGCCAATAAAGGGGTCAACCAGCTGGGCAAAGTCTTTATCTTTTCTTTTTTGTGCCGATGCAGTTAGCGTTATGGTTAATAATAAAGTAAGTGCAAAAGCATTACAAAGTACAGATCTGATGGCTGACATATGGGTAAATACTGTTTTATTATATCACGCAAAATAAAACTTAAATACCACAATGTACTGCTACCATAAATTTTATACAGCAATGATGTGGATACGCAGGTGAGGATGGATTCCTTTAAGGAGGAAAGATTTAATTTATTTGAGTTTCGATTTTTTTGATACTATTGATATTGCGTTTAACGGGCAAATTAAAAAAATGAGATTTACTTGCAAAGATCAAGCTGTCTTTCTTAAACATTGAGTCAAAAAACACGGTAACGCTCTGACCCGTATTATCCGTCAACCGAAGGCTTGTATGAACCGTAACCGGTATTTTAACTTGCTTTCCGTCCTTATCCGTTACCAGGATGCTATCAATTCCGTTGTAAAAGTTTTTTCCATTTTTCAACAAAACACCTGTAAGACCGAGCCTGAAATCGTAAGCATCGGTTATTTTTTCCGGTTTAATATTTTCGAGCTGGGTTGTTAAACTGGCAGGGGTCATGTAATAGGTTTTGCAGGACGTTGCGGATAGCAGGATAACCAGGAGCGAACAAAATACTTTCATATAAGGAATGGGTGTGTGGTAATAAGCCTCTAAAATATAGATTCATCTGATACCCCGCAAGACCTAAAGCTCCTAATAAAAAAACGCCCGGTGTTTGCCCGGGCGTTTTGTATTAGGAGTTAGGCATTTCTTACAACGCCCATTTTTTTCAATAGTTTTCGGTTCTCCCGGCGATGAATCAAACGGTGAACTATAGCATATATAATAGGCAATATAAGTAAGGTTAATATGGTTGATGTAACCAAACCACCGATAACCACAATGGCTAATGGTTTCTGCGTTTCAGACCCAATACCCGTTGATACCGCTGCAGGCATCAATCCTATAGCTGCCATCAGCGCAGTCATTACTACCGGCCTTACCCTGCTTATTACCCCATCTAATATGGCTTTATCAAGTGGGATGTGTTCTTCCAGGTTCTTTTTGAAAACGGATACCAGGATTACCCCATTTTGAATACATACCCCAAACAAGGCTATAAAACCAATACCTGCCGAGATACTGAAATTGGTACCGGTTATGTGCAATGCAAGTATACCACCTATTAACGCGAACGGTACGTTCATGATAACCAGTGTGGCATCTTTAGCGTTACCAAACGTGATAAACAAAATAAGGAATATAACCAGCAAACATATAGGCACTACGTGCGCCAATGTATTTGATGCGCGGATCTGGTTTTCAAACTCGCCAGCCCAAACATCGGTGTATCCATGCCCAAAGGTAACTTTTGAGTGAATTTTATCCTGAGCTTCCCTGATAGTGCTGCCCAGGTCGCGGCCACGAACAGAGAATTTTACGGCAATGTACCTGGTATTATTATCCCTGTAAATAAAGGCAGGGCCGGTGATGGTTTTAATAGTGGCAATTTCCTTTATCGCGATTTTTGATCCGTTTAGGGTAGGCACCATCAGGTTTTCTATCTTATCTTCTGTATCGCGGTATTGCTGCTGGTATCTTATCCTGATATCAAACCGGCGTTCGCCTTCATATAATTCAGTTGCGGCTTTACCACCTATAGCCATTTCAATTACCGAGTTGGCATCGGCTGTTGAAACGCCATACAGCGCCATTTTACGCTGATCAAGCTCAATCCTGAACTCCGGCTGACCTAAATTGCGCAGTACACCAAGATCTTCGACCCCCTGAACAGTTTTCAGGATTTTTAATACACTATCTGCTTTATGATCAAGCGTTTGAAAATCTGGCCCAAATATTTTTACAGCTAATGCCGCATTAACACCCGCTACGGCTTCCTCTACGTTATCACGGATGGGTTGAGAGTAATTGAATACGGTACCGGGGATTTTGCTCAGCTGCTTATCCATCTGGTCAATCAGCTGGTCTTCGGTTAAGCCGCTGGGCCATTCTTTTTTGTTCCTTAAATCCACCTGGATCTGTACATCAAAGAAGCCCTTAGGGTCGGTACCATCATTGGTACGGCCAACCTGTGCCAGGGTTTGTTTTACCTCGGGGAACTTATGCAGTATTTGCATCATTTTTTGGTTGATGCTTTCCGCTTCAGACAGTGAAACGCTCATCGGTAGTTCGGCCTCAACCCACAGGGCGCCTTCGTTAAGGTCAGGTAAAAACTCCGAACCTAAAAACCTGGCCGAGAAGAACGTGATGGCCATAAAGGCTACCGCTACGATAAGGCTAAGTTTCTGATTTTTATATGTGAAGTTGAACATCCGGCGGATGCCGTTTTCAAAAAAGATAACAACCGGGTTATGTTTTTCCCGCACATTTTTTTGCAACAGGATACTTGATAGTGCAGGTACTAATGTAAGTGTAAATATCAGTGCTCCAAGGAGTGCAAAGCCTAAGGTATAAGCCAGCGGACTAAACATTTTACCTTCAACTTTCTGGAATGCAAAGATAGGAATGAGGCAGGTAATGATGATAAGCTTTGAAAAGAAGATAGCCTTACCCATTTCGGCGCCTACATTTTTAAAGAGGCCAAGTTTTGCGAGCCCGTTAAATTTTTGCATGCCCACTTCTTTGGCCTTATGATCAAGCGCCACAAAAATACCCTCGACCATTACAACCGCACCATCTATAATAATACCAAAATCGACTGCCCCCATTGATAACAGGTTGGCGCTCATTCCTTTTATTCGCATACATACGAAGGCAAAAAGTAACGACAACGGGATAATGATGGCTACAGTTAAGGTAGTACGCCAGTCGGCCATGAACAGGAACACGATAACGGTTACCAGGATAATACCCTCGCAAAGGTTATGGATCACCGTTTCGGTACAAAAATCCATCAGGTTGGTACGATCATAAAAGGTATCAATCTTTACATCCTTTGGTAAAATATTCTCGTTCAGATCTTTTACCTTATCACGTATCCGATCTAAAACTTCGGCAGGGTTTTCGCCTTTACGCATTACGATGATACCTTCCAGCACATCCTTCTGCTTATCGCGGCTTACCTGCCCTAAACGCGGCAAACCAGCTTCTTTAATATCGGCAATATCCTTGGCCAGGATAGGTACGTTGTTTACGTTTTTAATGATGATGTTCTGAATCTCTTCAATATTGTTGATAACCCCGATGCCACGCACTACATAGGCCTGGTCATTTTTTTCAATCACATCACCACCCACGTTGATGTTGCTGCGGTTAATGGCGGTGTAAACATCCAGCGATGTTAGCCCGTATTTTTGCAAAAGAGAAGGGTTAACACTAACCTCGTAAGTTTTTTCTTCGCCTCCAAAACTGTTAACATCGGCAACTCCCGGAACGGATTTGAATTGCCTGTCCAACACCCAATCCTGAATAGCAGTAAGCTCGTGGATTGATTTGGTATGGCTTTTAAGTGTGTAACGGTAAATTTCACCTGTTGGGCCATAAGGTGGCTCAACCTCAGGCTTAACGCCATCGGGTAAATCGGCGTTACCCAAACGACTCAACACCTGCTGGCGCGCAAAGGCGTCATCCACATCATCATCAAAAATGATACGCACGTATGATAAACCGAAAGCGGAAGTTGTACGCAGGTTGGCCTTTTTCTGTACCGAGTTTAAAACGGTCTCCATCGGGATGGTGATCATTTTCTCCACCTCTTCGGCGCTGCGGCCAGGCCACTGGGCGATAATGATGATTTGCGTGTTGGTTACATCGGGAAACGTCTCGATGGGCGTATTCATGTAACTCCATATACCAAGCACAACCAGTACCAGTGTCATAAAAAACACAAAATAGCGGTGCCTTAGCGAAAAGTAGATTGTATTTTTAATGAATTTATTCATTTTGATAGTATCAGGTAATTAGATTCTTTTTTAGTATCAAGTATTTAGTATCAAGTAGCAAGACTTTTTTATTAGTTTCAGAGTTAAGTCGTATATCAATATACAGGATCAAAATCTTGATACTTGATACTTGCGACTTGATACTTCTCAAATTAATCTCCTGCTAAAGCATCGTATAAAAGCAAACCATTTTTTGAAATCACCTTATCACCCGCGTTTAACCCTGATGCTATGTAGCTTACATTATCTACTGTTTTAATGACGCTTACTTCGCGCACCTTTAAATTGCATTTGTCGTTATATACAATTACAAAATTTTTGCTGCTATCAAATATTACCGCCTTTGCAGGTATGGATACCGCTGTTGCCGCATCGTTATTGGTGATAACCACATTGGTAAACATTTCCGGCTTCAAAAGCATGTCTTTATTGGGCAATACCACTTTTATTTTCATTACCTTATTGTCCGGATCAAGCACCGAACTTACCGCATCAATTTTACCGTCGAAAACCTTACCCGGATAGGCTATTGTGGTTACTTTGGCTGTGTAGCCGGTTTTAACTTTACTGATGTCTGATTCAAATACGTTGGCCCAAATCCACACATCTTTCATATTTGATATAGTGAATAGGCTTCCGTTATTATCCTGGCGGATAAAGCTGCCTGTAGTTACATTTTTTTCAACGATATAGCCACTTTCCGGCGCCTTTATTACCAGGGTGCCACCGGCATTGGTATTGCCACCGCCATTGATAGCTATCTGCTGTTGTATTTTCCTATTGGCGGCTTGGGCTTTATTGAAATTTTCTTTTGCCTCGGTATAATCGCGCTCGCTTGAGATACCGTTTTTGTATAGGTATTCGGCCTGTTCAAGCTGGCGTTTTGATATCGCCAGGTCGGATTTAGTAGCTGTAAGATCGGTATAGTTACCTGCCACGTCGGCACTGCGCATAATTGCCAGGGTTTGACCTTTGCTTACCTTATCACCTAAGGAAACCTTCACATCCAATATTTGCCCGCTTGAAAAAGGGAAAACTTTAACAACGGTATTTTCATCATTTGATACCTGGCCCGAAAGCGTGAGCTCGTTTTTTATAGCGGTAGTTTTGGCAGTATCAATGGTGATTATTTTGGCCATTGAATCGCTTACACATATTGGTTTGTTTTCTGCAACGGGCTGAGTTTTTCCTTTGCAGGCAGCCAAAAACAGTAAAGCCGAAAGAACAGGTATCAGCGTTTCTCTTTTCATCATATATAGTATAAAGTGTTTTAAGATTTAATTATAGTGGTGCCGGTGGCGAAGTTTAGATCGGCGATAGCCTTTTGCAGGTTATATTGCTGTTGAAGTACTTTAAGTTTGGTATCCTTATAGGTGTCAAAAAAATCAACAAACTCCACCAGGCTAATTTGCCTTTGCTGAAAGCTCTTAAGCATGCTGCTAAACAGTTTATCATACTGCTCATTAAACTCCAGTTGCTGGGTTGAAAACAACTGTTGGTTTAATTTATACTGGTTTACAGCTGCAACAACATCATTTTTAAGCTGGAGCTCATTTTGTTTTACCGTACTTTCCTGGCTTTGGATATTGTATTTAGCCGATTTGATATTGCCCTGGTTGCGGTTAAAGAAGGGCAGGGGTAAGCCAATTTGTAAGCCATAGTAATTTCTGGCATAGCTGCTGTTTTGATCATATGCAGCGCCTATGGTAACATCGGGCACAGCAAGTGCTTTTTGAAAAGCCAGGTTATGGGTTGCCGAGCTTAATTGATATTGGTTAGATAAATAATCGGGCCTGTTGGTTTTGGCCTGTTCAATCAGTGTTGGTATATCAAGCACTACGGTTTCTACCGGTTTATCATTTATCAGTGGGTAAACAAAAGCTGTTTCTTTGGTTTGTAATAAAGTTTTTAGCTCGGTTTGCAGGCTGTTGATTTGGCGGTTGTTTTCCACCATGTCGTTTTGCAAGCCAAAAAGCAAAGCCTTAAGCCTGATGAGGTCCTTCATAGAGGTATTACCCGCATCAAATGATTTTTGGATAGCGCCTACCAGGTTTTTTGCCGAGTTAATTTCATTTTGATAAACCTTCTCCTGCGCGTTAAGCGTAGCCAGCTGGCTAAAATCTAACTGCAAATTGTATCGCAGGTTGCGCATCAGGTCGGCAAATGCAGCTTCCTGAACTTTGGCATCATCTTGCGCCACCTGTACCTGTTTGCCGCGTTTGCCGGCAGTAGCAAATACCTGGCTAAGCTGCACAAAAACTTGCCCGCCACCATTGTTGTGGTTAAAAAATTTGCGGCTGCCACCATCCCATATGTTCTGGTCGGTGCTAAGTACGGGGTTATCCCAAAGTTTGGCTTGCTGTATGAGCGCTTTTGACGCCTCAATATTATATTTTTGGGCTAATAGACTCAGGTTGTTTTCCAAAAACTGTTTTTCGGCGTCCTGAAAGTTAATTTTAACCGTGTCGGTTTGGGCGGTGGCCCGGTTTGTATTACAGCAAAAAAATACAACTAATAAAAATAGCAGGGTTTTTATTTTATACATTGTCCTCAATTCAATTCAACTTTGCAAACATTAGTAACAGGTATGAATTTTCTATGAAGATCGTTTTAACAATATAAATTAAAATAAAGGTTGAATCTTTTAATGTCTACAATAATTGTAGGTTGCTGTAGAGCTATTTAAATATCTGTAAATCAGTAAGTAATTTATTATTAGCAGCTACGAATCAAGTGATTCGCTGCTGCCACAACCACATTTTTTTTATTGTAATACGAAATAAATCACAGAAACCCTAAATTCCAGTTTTTCCTTCAACGTGTACATTTACCTCACTTGCATGGGGCATTCCAAGTGTTTTACCAGGAATTACCTGCAGGTAATATTTAAGATAGCTATCCATTACCGAATGCGAAAGACGGAGATAATTATCTTTAAATGACTGATTGAAAAATGGTATTAAAGGCTTGCCGTAATACATCTGCCCATCTACGGTAACAAAAACGGTGAAGGAATAATAAAAATTAGCGTAAGCTTTGCTAATGGCAATATCATATGTGGGATTCATATAATCATCACTTGTACTAAAATGATTTAACATGTCGCCCTCGGTAATCCATTTTTTAACTTTTACATTTGGGCTTTTGCTTGTGAAAACAACTGGTTCCCTGGCAGAAAAGGCTTTTTTATAATCTTTATTTGCCACAGTTGATAATGATCTGACATATAAAGAATCTTTACGGCTGGGTCTTCTTAATACCCCGGTATCGCTATGAAGTGTGTTTTTTATGTAATCATTGTTATAAAAGGTCATGAATACCCGGACCCCTTTTGTATCAACCGAATCACCGTAGGCTTCAAGTACTTCGAGCCTGAGGCTATCTTTGTTCATCTTTTTTACCTTGAGCCATGTTCTGGCTGTGTTAAAAACAGAATCATATCCCCTGGTAAGCGGAAAGTTTATAAACCGGCCTTTTGTTGGGCTGTAGATACTTACTGAATCGTCTGAAACAAAATTCATTTGCCATTGAGGTTCCAGTTGGTAGCCGTAATTATTAAAAGAAAGCCCATTTGCAGTGCGCCGTGAAATTTCTGTATAAGTGCTACCGAATATTGGTTTAAACGATATCCGGTCCTTTTCGCCATCATGTTTAACTACGGAAGGTTGTTTGCAGCCCTGATTAAAAAAGTTAATTGATAATATCAAAATTAACCCTGAAAGTTTTATTATCGGTTTCATAAGGCTATTTAATTTAGGTTAAAGGAATATACATTAAATATAGGCTATTGATTTTTAAAAAGTTAATATTTGTGAATATTTTAAAATAAGAGTACCATTACCTAACAGAATTTAAAACCATCTGCTAAAAGGCAGGTTAAATTTAAAAAACAGCAAACCGATGGGAGTTGAAATTGAGCGAAAGTTTTTGGTTGATCAGGAACAATGGCAGCAAATGCCTAAGCCGATAGGGACGTATTTTAGACAAGGATACATTTTAAGTGATGATACTAAAACCATCCGCATACGCGTAACGCCCGACCAGGGTTTTATCACCATAAAGGGTAGTACAAAAGGTATTAGCCGCCTTGAGTATGAGTACACCATACCTGCTGTTGAAGGGGAAGAATTGCTGGATAATTTTGCAGTATCTGAATTAAGGAAACGACGTTACTGTATTGAAGTTGCGGGTAAGGTTTGGGAAGTTGACGAGTTTTTAGGAGAAAATAAAGGTTTGCTGCTCGCAGAAATTGAGCTTGACAGCGAAGATGAAAAGTTCATACTCCCGCCATGGGTTACCAAAGAGGTTACCGGCGACGATAGGTATTACAATTCAAACCTGGCTGTAAAGCCGTTCGGTAAATGGTAAATGTGTGCTATATTTTAAGCGCACTCCGGCAAGCCAAACAATATTTCAGATTCGGATTCATCATTAACCGTTTTTACGTATTTATTTCCTTCGGGGCAGAGGGCTGGGATGAGGCAGGTTTTGTTTCCGCTATCATCTAAAATATAGGCTTCGCCCTCTTTATTCTTTATCCAGTCATGCAGTTTGGTCCGCTCTGTTATTCCCTTTACGTTTATGCGCTCGTTCACCCACTCCAATGAATCGATAGCCACATACGGATTGTGATGCAATTTAGCATCGGTTTTAATACAAAGTATACGTACAGCCATATCAAATTGCTTTAATTATTAGGTGCTATAAAATTAAAGCAAATGTTAAAGCGATGGAATAGGTGTTTTCACCCATTTTAACGTACGTATAATTACTTAACCAGATAGGCGGTTGCCTGCGACCGATTAGCTAAAACTTTTTGGTAAAGTGATGATAAGGGCTTGTGGTAAAACTTTGAAAACGCAAAAGCCCCGGCTTAAACAAAATTAAGCCAGGGCTTTATAGGTTAATAAAATATTAAGCCCAGCCAGTGCCTTTTTTTGCATTACCATTGCTGATATGCTCTTCGGCTGTAGCTTTGCCCATAATAGCAGCCATTTTGTTTCCTGCGGCATCTTTGCCGGTAGCAATGTACCTTCCCGATTTAATATCAATCACAGGATCAATCATCGGTACATTCTTAGTTTTTGTTTTTACTGAATACGCGGTAATACCGCTTCCTTTTTCTGTTGCCATGATAAGTTTCTTTTTTGTTTTTTAGTTTAACTCCATTTATACTGAATTGTTTTCAGCTTAGATATAATTGGTTTCGAGTTGTAAACATGCATTAAAATTTTTTAATTCAAAATGTTTCGTATAAATAATTTGTTAACACATTTACTTTTTTGTTAATAATGAATAAATAACCGTATCGGCAAAGCTTCCATTAACTAAATGATCTTCCTTAAAATAACCCTCACGTACAAAATTATTGCGCTCGAGCAGTTTAAGTGATGCTGTATTTTGGGGATCAACATTAGCCTGGATACTGTGCAGGTGCATGACTTCAAATCCAAAGTTTAAAACAGCCGCTACAGCTTCCTGCATAATACCCTTACCCTGGTGTACCGGGTTTAAGAGATACCCAATCTCGGCCCGGTGATTTTCCTTTTCTATCCGCCAAAAGCCTATACTTCCAATAAATTCGGCATCGGTTTTAAACGATATGCACCAGGTAATGCCATTGTTGCCTGCCAGCAACTCATCAATTACATTTATCATACAGCATCATCCACCGTTTTGGCCAACGGACGACCGATATATTGCATCACGTCCGCATCACCGCGCAATTTAAAAAGGTTGGCTGCATCGGCATTAATAAACCGGCGAAGTATCAAACGTTCTGTAGTTAAAACCGGAAATGGTGAAAAGTTTGGATTGAGCATATCCTGATTATGGCTTAACGTTTTGCATGAGCGAACTGTTGAACTTTACAATCAGCCAGAACAGATCTTTATACTTATTGAGTGGTAAGGTGGCGCTGATATCAAAAACATCGTGGTACGCTTTTATACCTCCCAAGGTGTATATGAAAAAAGCAGGCACACCTTTTTCTGTAAATAAATAATGGTCGCTATTGGCGGCTTTTCCGCGGGGCATCACCTTTACAAAGTAATGACCCTCGTTGTTAATTTGCTGTATGGCGGCAAACTCCTTTGGATATACTGTTGCGTTTACTACCGTGATTCCATCTATGCCCGTGCCATTAAGATCAAGGTTGATGAGAAAGCGGATGCTTTTTAAAGGGATAAGCGGGTTTTCTGTAAAATATTTGGACCCAAGTAAGCCGGCTTCCTCGCCAGAAAAACCAATGAACGCCATGGTATAAGGCTGCGGATTTGCCGCGTAATATTTGGCCAGACTTAGCAATTGGGTAAGCCCGCTGGCGTTATCATTTGCGCCGGGGAAATAGGTATCGCTGCCCATGCCTCCCAAATGATCATAATGCGCGGTAATCATAATTATAGAATCGGGCTTTACTGTGCCCTTTACTAAACCACAAACGTTAGCGGTTTTAAAATTGGGGATAACCTCGTTTTCAATAGCAACTTTAATGGACGCCGGCATTTGTTTCAAAGCCTTTTTATCAACTTGTATCAGTGTAAAATCAAGCGCTTTACCTTCAACAGACCAGGTAAGTTTATCCTCTACCGAAACAATAATCCTGTTTTTGCGATCAACAAAGTGTGTACTATCCGTTTGCTCCAGTTTGCCTGCGCCGGTTACACCTTTACTCTCCGGGCTTACAATAAATTCTTTACCGGGGATGAGCTTAATCCCATTTATAGTAGCCTCCATTTTGCCGGGGAATATATTAACCGGGTAACTAAATTCCTGCAGGTAACTTTTGCCATCCATAGGTTTTACACCGTAGCTGTTAAATTGTGCCGATATAAAAGCCGCGGCTTTGTGTACGCCATCGTGCGTATAACCGCGCCCCCAAAAGTAGGGTGATGTAAGGGTATCAACTAACTTACGGGCAAAAAGGCTGTCCTGGGCAAAGCTAAGGCTGGATATGAAAAGTAATAGGATTGTAAGTTTAAATTTCATTTATAAAATTATGTATTTAGTTTACTTTTTGTTGAACGGGCTGATTAGTTTAAATTGCCCTGGTAAAAAAACGGATAAGCACGCGAAATGAATTTCAATATTAACCACATCAATTATTACAATATACTTGCCATGTTGGTTGCCTCATGCCTTGCCTTGTTTATTCCGTTTGAACTGGTGCTGCTATCATACGCTATACTTGGCCCGGCGCATTACCTTACCGAGATTTCATGGCTAAACGGGCGACAATTTTTTACGCTGAAAAAGTATGATTTTCTGTTGATAGTAAGTGTAGTTATAGTCACGGTTTTGCTTAAACTGCCTTTTGCCAATCTTGTTTACTATGCCTTTGGTCTGTCGTTCATTATGCTGGTAACCAATAATTCTTTTACACGCCTGTTTGCTTTTGCCTTACTTGTAGCACTGGGGTACTTCTTGCTCAGCAACAATTTACTGCGAACCATTTTTGGGCTATATATCCCTACACTTATTCATGTTTATATCTTCACCGGGGCTTTTTTATTATTGGGCGCATTAAAGAACCGCCATTTTTCTGGTTACCTGGCATTATTTATATTTTTGGTTTGCCCGGTATTGTTGTGCCTGTTGTTTACCAATTTGCACCAGGCGCCAACGCAATGGGCCATGAGTAATTATAAACATTTTGCACACCTCAATACTGTAACACTGCGCAACCAGGCCATAAATATTTACACCAACCAGGCCAGTATTGTATTAACCAGGCTTATTGCTTTTGCCTACACCTATCATTATATTAACTGGTTTACCAAAACAAAAGTGATTAAATGGCATCGCATTTCGGTGACAAAAGCGGTTATTGCAGGGCTTATCTGGGTAGCCTCCGTTGGCTTATATTTTTATAATTATAATTTAGGCATTAAATGGTTGTTTATACTTAGCCTGGCGCACGTTATATTAGAATTTCCGCTTAATCACCGCAGTTTTATGGGGATAGGGAGGGAGTTAAAGGGGCGATTCTCTACATAAAACTATCCGCTTCCCTGTAAGCTTTTATCAAAGCAAGCTCACCTTCTTTACCTTGTCCGGCTGTGCCGTGCTCCATGCCCAAAACGCCGCGGTAGCCTTTGTTATAAATATGCTTAAATATGTTTTTGTAGTTTACTTCGCCGGTGCCTGGTTCTTTACGGCCGGGGTTATCGCCTATCTGGTAGTAACCAATTTCGTCATAAACCAAATCGAGGGTAGGGATAATGTTGCCCTGGTTACGCTGTACGTGGTACATATCATACAGGATTTTGCATGACGGACTGCCCACAGCCTTACAAATAGCATAAGCCTGATCAGGAGTACGCAGGAAAAGGTCGGGATTATCACTTAACGGCTCTAATACCATAATAACGCCATGCGGCTCCAATATGGCTGTCCCTTTTTTAATCGCTTCTATTACGTTGCCCGTTTGTACGCCAATGGGCAGGTTGCGCACAAAATCGCCGGGTACTACCGTAACCAGCTTGCTGTTGATGCGTTTAGCAATTTCAACAGCCTGTTTACAGGAGGCTATGAATTTTTCAACCTGGTCGGCTTTGCCCGATGCCAGCATATTACTATCGTTACCCAAACCCGGTTGCACAAAAACCCCCATGCCCATACCCAGTTTGGCCAGTGTATCGCCTATTTTTTTCTGTTGATCTTCGGGGCGACCGCTCATCCCATTATCTTCTATTGACCGGAAGCCTTTGTCATATGCAAATTTTATCTGCTCAATAAAATCATCACCAGCATGGTTTTTAAACATGCCATCATGAATGCCATAATTAAGATTGAATGGTTTATCGGTAGCTATTGCGGTTAAACTGGCTGGATCAGTACTGCCTGTAAGCGTGGCCGCTTTTAAAACACCGGTTGTAAGTAATGATGCACCCGCAAGTACCGAGCTTTGCACAAAATTTCTGCGTTTCATAGGTTTTGATTGGTTTGAGCAAGCAAGATAGTTTTTTGAGAATAAAGGACAAAGGATTTATAGATAAAAGAAAATGCGGGTGATAAAACGGGGATTTAATGGGTTTCTTCATCCTAATGTCACAACAAATAAAACCTTAATAAATAATTTGAATTTTAGACTTTTTGGTCTAATTTTGTTCTGTCAATCATCAACAATATGGGCAAAGCAGAAAGAACAAGGCAATTTATTATAGAGCAGGCTGCACCGCTTTTTAACGAGAAGGGGATAGCCGGCACCACAATTGATGATATACTTGCCGCTACCAAAATGGCAAAAGGCGGGCTGTATGGTCATTTTGAAAACAAAGAGGAAATTGCAACGGTAATGGTTGATTACCTGCTAAATAAACTGGGTGATAAAATCGCCTCGGTAATAAACAAGGAGAAAACAGCCATCAAGAAGCTTTTTGCTTTTATTGATGTGTATAAGGATCCCATCAACTCGTATATAGCCGGTGGCTGTCCGATACTCAACTTTGGTGTGGAAGCGGATGATACTAATCCTGCTATTAAACAAAAAGTAAAGGTCATGATTGAAGAAGGGCAGCAAGGCTTTCGCGATATCATTAATGAGGGGGTAGCGAATAAAGAGTTTTCTGCAGATATTAATCCGGCAGAAATGGCCATGAAGATTTTTACTATGCTGGAAGGCGGCATGATGATGTCTCGTGTTACAGGCAACACTAAATATATGCATGACATTATCAAAATGCTTAAGGCTGATTTGAAGAGCTACCAATTAAAATAACTATAAAGATTAAATATACCGAACCTGATAAAGGTTTTTTTAAATGCTAAAAATAGACCAAAAAGTCTAAAAAAAATAAATTGATAAACAAAATGAAAACTCAAAAAGTATTATTTGTAACCGGCGCCTCAAAAGGTTTTGGTTTAGAGATCACAAAAACAGCCTTAGCTGCAGGCGATAAAGTTGTAGCAACCGTGCGCAGTAAGGCCGATCAATTAGCGGCAGCCCTTGGCAATAACCCCAATTTGTTGGTGGTAACTATGGATGTAACCAACGAAGAGCAGGTAAAAGTTGCAGTAAAGCAAAGCATCGATCATTTTGGTAAGATTGATGTGCTGATCAACAATGCTGGTTTTGGCATAGTTACCGCCATTGAAGAAGCTACAGATGCCGAAGTGAAAAATCAATATGAAACCAATGTATTCGGTTTATTAAACGTGATTCGTGCGGTTTTACCTCATTTGCGTGCACAACGCTCCGGGCATATCATTAATGTATCATCATTGTTTGGGTTTGATGCAATACCGGGCTGGGCACTCTACGGATCAACCAAATTTGCAGTTGAAGGAATTTCAAAAGGATTAGCTGTTGAATTGGCTCCGTTAAACATAAAAGTTACCGTTGTTGAGCCCGGTTTGTTCAGCACTGATTTTCTGAGCACCGAATCATATACCGCATCAAAAAATATCATTGCCGATTATGATGCAACCGTGGGCCCAATGAGGGCAATGGCCGATCAATTACACGGCAACCAGCCGGGCGATCCCAAAAAGCTGGCTAAAGTTGTTGTTGACATTGCCCATACAGAAAACCCTCCGTTACTCTTGCCAATTGGTAAAGATGCTGTTGGTACTTACAAAAACAATGCGGAAAAAACAGGTAAAGAAATTGATCAATGGATCGAAGTTTCAACCAGTACAGATCACTAATAATTAAAAATTAACAAACAACCATTAACAAAAATCATGTCAACAAAAAAAGTAGCCTTAATAACAGGCGCAAACCGCGGTTTAGGATTTGAAACCGCAAAACAATTAGGAGAAAATGGAATCGCTGTAATATTAGCAGCACGCCAGTTAAGTGCCGCCGAAGCTGCGGCAGCTGAGTTAGCCGCCCAGGGTATTGAGGCTTATGGCATTCAGCTGGATGTTACAAACCCTGAACAAAGGGTAGCTGCTGCGGCCTATATTGAAAATAAATTTGGCAAGCTGGATATCCTGGTAAACAACGCTGGTGTGGGGCCTAAAAATGATTCGGCATTTGTAAAGAAAAACGTTGAAACTACTGCAGATGAATTTGAGTATGTTTTTGAAACCAATTTTTTTAGTGTTGTTTACCTTACCAATGCCTTGCTTCCTTTATTGAAGAAAAGCGATGCCGGCCGCATAGTTAATCTATCAAGCATATTGGGGTCGCTTACTGTACATTCTATACCTAATGGTCCTATAGATGCAGCCAAGAGGTTATCATACAATGCCTCAAAAACCGCTTTAAATGTTTTTACGGTGCATTTGGCCCAGGAATTACAGGGTACAGGTATTAAAGTAAACTCGGTACACCCGGGTTGGGTTAAAACCGAAATAGGAACAGAACATGCTCCAATGGAAATTCCGGATGGTGCTAAAACCAGCGTAGAGATGGCTTTAATTGGCGAAGATGGCCCTAACGGTAAATTTTACCATTTGGGTAAAGAGATGCCCTGGTAATCAGGCAAAATATACCATGTAATAAAAGAGGGCGTTGTTTTTAAAACAGCGCCCTCTTTTATTATACATCGGAAATCTTGTTTAAAACAGGAAACTATTTTCCGGTTATTGTAACGTTGAATTTTCCGTTGGTGATGGATTTAATTTTGCCGGTTCCGTTGCCTATAGAAATTGTATTGGTAACGTTACCTTTAAAGGTACCCTGTATATTGGTTGCGCTTATTGATGTTACTGTAACTGATACCAGTTTAGCAGTGTTACTATCATCATTAAAATAGTCATTGTTGTCATCAGGTGCATATAACAGCAGTGGCTTGTCGTTCGCATTGGCTGCTGCTGCAGAATATGTTTTGCCGGCTGTTATGGTGCCATTTAAAGTTATCGAGATAACCGCCTTATTTGACGCGGTACCCGTTACGCTTGTGAATTTTACGCCGCCAACGGTGCCTGTAAGGCCAATCGCGTTGTTGTTAAATGTTGTGGCCGTTCCGTCAATACTTGCTGAAATTGAGGTTGATACTGTTGCTTCCTTATCATCTTTTTTACATGAATTTAGGGTTATTACGCCAAATGTTAAGGTTAATAGGATAATTGCTTTAATTGATTTCATTGTTTGTGCAGGTTTGTTAAGTGATATTGTTTAGTTATATGTTTTATTATTCAATAATCTATTGATAATCGCGCAAAGATATTTAATAATAACTTAAATATCTTTTATTATATGTTAAATAATTGATTCTTTAAATTATTATACTGTATTTAAAAATATAAATGTTTTATCTGTTACATTAAAAACTGAGTTTTTTATTGCGTAGGAGGAATGCATTTTAATTAAATATAAGGTAGATTAAATGCACTGTACAAGGAGGGAGAAATCCTTTTGATATAAAAAATCACCCGAAAAGTAAAAAGGATACCAATAGTTAAATTTATACAATTTTAGCCGGTGCTGCTTTTATAATATTGTGCATGCATTTACTTATAAAGCTTTACAAGCCGTATACAATCCTTTTAATATTCATATTAGTGACGGCTAAAATCAGTCATGCACAGCAACCGACAAATTATCCTAAAGTGACGGGTTACTTTAGTGTTTTTAATCCCGTTGCAACCTGGAATAAAGATGGTGTCACCAGTAATTTCTCCGATGTATATACCATTTGCTTTCCGTTTGGAGTTAATATTTTAAAAAGCGACCACTTTGGGGTGAGCTTTGAGGTTGCGCCGGCAATCCGCACAGAAAAAAATATATCAAAGGTCAATTCTGTTTTATTTCATCCCGGTGCCATGTTTCGGTTTAAACATGGCTTTACCTTTATCGGTCGCATGGCTTTTGAAACAAATGGCCGTTTTGGGTTTACACCCGTTTTTAACCAGATGATTGTTAAGGGAAAAGATGCCGGCTTTTTTGTTTCGGTACCATTGCCGGTAAGGTTTGGCAATAACCAGCCAGCTTCTGTAACTACCGGCCTGCAATTGGGTGTAACTTTTTAAGCAGATCTTTAATAAACAATTCCCAGGTTAAGGATCAAATTCATCGCTGTTCTTCTAAGTTGTAACTGAAATTATTGTTTTCAGGTAGATGTATTCTCATAAAACATCTATAGTTATAGTGCTGCGTCTCTCCCTCCAAAAAAATCTTCCGCCATTCACCGATGTTTTCACCCCGTTGGCCGATGAAAACAGGGTGTACATCTAATTCACCCAAAATGGCTGTAACGTTTTAAAAATGGTGGCGTCTTATTGGTGTATTTAAAAATATAAAAACACAATCACTTGACAATCAAAATATTAATATCATGAAAACAACATTCTTTACCATCGCCGCTTCATTAGTTTTAGTAGCTGGTTTATCAACTTCAACTTTCGCATCTACAAAAAATACTCAAACTGTTGCTACTGTTTTAACCGATGTAAGCAACATCAGTAAAATCGAAATCCGCGGTAATGTGGAGCTTTACGTATCTGCCGGCACAACCGACCAGGTGAAGGTTTACAATAAATATTATGCCGAAAGCGCTTTGGTGCAAAGCTCAAAAGGTGTATTGCGCATTGCATCATACACTGCAGAAAAATTGGTAGTATGGGTAACAGCAAATGATCTGCGTGCCATCAGTGCTTATGATAATGCCGAGGTAAAATCATTTGGTAACTTATCTGCTATCGATCTGGAAGTTAACCTGCACAACAACGCTACTGCTAAACTGAAATTGGAAACTTACAATACCAATGTTAACGTAAGCGACAATGCTAAAATTGAGCTTACAGGTACAGCTACCGTGTATAACTTAAACCACAACCTGCAATCAAGTGTAAACAACAATAACTTTGTTGCCGGTACTTATAATGATAGAGTAACCAACGGTACTACTGCCAAAAACGAAAATGATTTAGCCGGTATATAATATATAAAAAAGCTTTTGCAAAAGTCCATCATATATTCTGAAAAGCTATCGCTCAAATGCGGTAGCTTTTTTTATTTTTGGTGTAACTTCCTGTTTATAAACAACGTCATAAAAAAGAAACACTATGAAAAAGTTCAGTTTAAATATTGCGGTACTGATTGCTATGGTATCGGTAAGTATATTTACATCATGCCGTTACCGGTGTGTGCATGGTTCTGGTAATATTACTACCGAAAACCGCAAGGCCAATGAATTTAATAAACTGGACATTTCTGGAGAATTTAGGGTTCATTTAAAACAGGATAGCTCATTAACCCTTAGCATCACCGGCGATGATAATCTCCTTAAATATGTATCAACCTCTGTTGAGGGGAATCTGTTAACTATTAAATCTAAAAAGAATTTCTGCACTGATGATAGTATTGTTGTCAACATAGGAATTCGTTCCCTGAAAGAAATTGGCGCATCGGGCGCGGTAAGCGTATCATCGAACGGGAAAATAAATACCGGCGATATTAAATTTGATCTGTCGGGAGCTACTAAGATAAACCTTGACCTCAACGCGGCCAATGTAATAACCGAAGGCAGTGGTATGAGCGAACTTAATTTAACCGGACAGGCTGCATCACACCGTGTAGAATCAAGCGGGGTATCAAAGATCAACGCCTTTGATTTTGTGGTTGGTGATTATGAGATAAATACCTCGGGGGTAAGTCATTGCAGGATCAACGTATTAAAAACGTTAAACATACATTCAAGCGGTGCTGCCGATATTGAATATAAAGGTTCGCCATCAACAGTAAATAATGATAAGTCAGGGGCATCAACTGTAAAAAAGGTTGATTGATGCCGGCCTGTAAGTAAAACCCACAACCTTTTGCCTTATCATGAAAAAGTTTTTAAAGTATACAGCTTACCTTGTAGTAGCTGTAATTTTAATTGTAATTGCCGGTGTATCATACGTTACATTGGCCCTGCCCAATGTTGGCGAACCCGAAAATATTAAAGTTGAAATAACGCCGCAACGCCTTGAACGCGGTAAATATCTGGCTAATCACGTAACCTTGTGTATGGACTGCCACTCCACCCGCGACTGGAGCAAGTTTGCAGGTCCAATGGTTGAGGGCACCGATGGTATGGGCGGCGAAAAATTTGATAACAAAGTGGATTTTCCAGGCAACGTACAAGTGCCCAATATAACCCCATATCATTTAAGTAACTGGACCGACGGCGAATTATTTCGTGCTATAACCACGGGCGTTAAAAAAGATGGTTCGGCTATATTTCCGCTGATGCCCTGGCCGGGCTATTCAAAAATGAGCAGGGAAGATGTTTATGCTATTATAGCCTACCTGCGCAGCCTTAAACCGATCAAAACAGACTATCCCGAACGTAAGCTTGATTTTCCGTTGAACGTTTTAGTACACACCATGCCTCAGAAAGCAACTTTGGGTGCCGTACCAAATGAAAAAGACACACTGAAATACGGCGAATACCTGGTAACCATTGCAGCCTGTAAAGATTGCCACAGCCAGGTTAACCAGGGTAAAGCAATAGCCGGGTTGGAATATGCCGGTGGCCGCGAGTTTAAAATACCTGGTAATGGAACTGTGCGGTCGGCCAATATCACTACTGATAAAGTCACCGGTATTGGTTCATGGACAAAGGAGCAATTTGTTAATCGTTTTAAAACCTATGCGGATAGCTCACGGAAACCGGTTGACGTAGGACCTGCTGAATTTCAGTCAATTATGCCGTGGTATAGATATGCAGGTATGAAGGCCGGCGATCTTGAAGCTATATACGCCTATATGCGAACAATTAAACCGATAAAAAATAAGGTAAGTAAATTTACGCCCACGGAAATTAGGGATTAAATTAAAATAAATTCATACTTTTGCGCCTCGAAATTTGTATAGTCCGCAATTGATTTTCGGTCTACAGTTTCAATAGATCAAATTAACATACCCGGTAGAAAGATGAATATTACACAGGAAAAAGTAGATGCCCTGAATGCTGTTGTTAAAATCAACATTAACCCCGAAGATTATCAGCCACGTGTTGATAAAGCGATAAAGGAAAACGCAAAAAAAGCAAAATTGCCAGGTTTTCGCCCGGGTATGGTTCCCGCATCACATATAAAAAGAATGTATGGTAAAAGTATACTGGTTGAAGAAATCAATAACTTATTACAGGATACATTAACAAACTATATTGACGAGCAAAAGCTGCAGGTATTAGGCCAGCCATTGCCTAAGGTTGATGGTGAAAAAGAATATAACTGGGATTTTAACGATGATTTTGAGTTTAACTATGAACTGGGTTTAGCGCCTGAGTTTAATATCGACTTTTCATCAAATGATAAAGTTACCCAGTATGTGATCAAAGTTGATGATGAAACATTGGCTTCACGTATCAAAAATATTCGCCGTAGCTATGGCAAAATGACAAATCCTGACGTATCGGCAGATGATGACGTTCTTTATAGTGAATTAGTACAGCTTTCTCCGGATGGTAGTGTTTTTGAGGGTGGGATAAACAATACGGCATCCGTACGTTTAGATCAGATCAAGGATGAAGCCATTAAAGCTTCATTGATTGGCCTTAAAAAAGGAGATGTATTAACGTTTGATATTCAGAAAGCTTATGATAACGATGCAGCTAAGGTTGCAGGGTTATTAAAGATAGAAGAAGACGAGGCGGCTGATTTAAAATCGAACTTTCAGTTAACTGTTAAAAATGTTAACAGGTTAGAAGAAGGCGATTTGAACCAGGAGTTCTTTGACAAATTATTTGGTGAAGGTGTAGTAACAACCGAAGCGGAATTTACAGCTAAAATTACCGAAGAGCTTGAAACAATGATGGTGCAGGATTCTGAACGCAAATTGCAGGATGATATCTACAAAACAAGCATTGCTAAAGTTGATTTTAATTTACCTGACGAATTTTTAAAACGCTGGTTAAAAGCTACAAACGAAAAACTGACTGCAGAAGAGCTGGAAGGCGGTTATAATGATTTTGCTCAAAACCTTAAATGGACTTTGATCGAGAACAAAATAATTACTGATAACAAGATCGAATTAAAATACGATGAAGTTTTCGCTTTGGCTAAACAACGTTTAGATCAGCAATTCAGAATGTACAGCCCGCAGCCGATCCCTGAAGATCAGTTAGCGCAGTACACTGTTCAATACCTGCAAAACAAAGAGAATGCTAACAAGATATTTGAAGAGGTAAAAGCATTAAGGGTATTTGATTTTATTAAAAGTGTTATCACTTTAGATAAACAGGATATTTTGTTTACCGATTTTAATAAATTGGTTTCTGAAAAATAAGAAACCAATTTTGAATATAAAATTTACCAAAAGCAACTCACAAGGTTGCTTTTGGTGTATAATAGCATATTGTTAAAAGGCGTACCTCGCAATGACGGTATCGAAGAACCGGTAAAACGGAACCTAATGGTAGTCCCTTAACCTTCATCAACAAAAATAATTTTTACTTTATACAAACTATCTTTCTAAAATTGTATTCAACTAAAAACTATATTTATCGCAGGCAAAAAGCCTGCACCTAAAATTAACATACACAAAAACCATGAGTAGTAACATCGATAAGAACGAATTCAGAAATTACGCTGTTAAACACCACCGTATTAACAGTATTTACGTAGATAAATATATTTCAAATATTGAGCACAGTCGTACCCCAAGTGGTATTGCAACTGTACCAACCGGCATGACTCCTTATATTATTGAGGAACGCCAGCTAAATGTGGCCCAGATGGACGTGTTCTCACGTTTGATGATGGATCGAATCATTTTCCTGGGTGATGCTATTTATGAAAATATTGCAAACATTATTCAGGCTCAATTGCTATTCCTGCAATCGGCAGATAGTAAACGTGATATCCAGATCTATATCAATTCACCTGGAGGCTCGGTTTATGCAGGTTTAGGTATTTATGATACCATGCAATTCATTTCAAATGATGTAGCAACAATTTGTACAGGTATGGCTGCCTCAATGGCTGCCGTATTATTATGTGCAGGTACCGAAGGTAAGAGGGCCGCATTGCCACATGCAAGGGTAATGATCCACCAACCATCGGGAGGCGCGCAGGGCCAGCAATCAGATATTGAAATCACTTACCATGAAATCACTAAGCTGAAAAAGGAACTGTACCAGATAATTGCCGATCATAGCGGTGCACCATATGAAAAAGTTTGGGATGCATCTGATCGTGATTACTGGATGATTGCCGAAGAAGCCAAAGAGTTTGGAATGGTAGATGAGATTTTAAAAGGCAGCAAAGGTAAGAAAGTATAAATCTGAAAGTTTGAAGGACTTGTTCTGGAAAACAAAAGATAAGTAGTCAGAAAGTCCGGATTGAGATTTTTCATTCCGGACTTTACTGACTTTCGTGGACTTACTAACCGAGATGTTTTTTTTTATCACTCCAATTAACTAATTTTGATTAAGTAAAGAATCAGATGAATAAGAACAGTAAGGAAATCAGATGTTCGTTTTGTGGCGCTGGTAAACAGGATTCCCTGATGTTGATTGCGGGGCTCGACGCTCATATTTGTGATAAGTGCGTTAACCAGGCTAATGAAATATTAGCTGAGGAGTTAAAGGTACGTAAAGTAAAAGCCTCGCCTTTGGCTCCGGCTTTGCTTAAACCATACGAGATCAAGACTCACCTGGATCAATATGTTATCGGGCAGGACGATGCCAAAAAGATATTATCCGTAGCCGTATACAATCATTACAAACGCCTTAATCAGCGTATTGATAAAGATGAAGTTGAGATTGAAAAATCAAACATCATTATGGTTGGTGAAACAGGTACGGGTAAAACCCTGCTTGCAAAAACACTGGCTAAAGTACTTAATGTTCCGTTTTGTATTTGCGATGCTACCGTGTTAACCGAAGCTGGCTATGTGGGCGAGGATGTGGAAAGCATACTTACCCGTTTACTGCAGGCCGCTGATTATGATGTAACCCTTGCCGAAAAAGGTATTGTTTATATTGACGAGGTTGACAAAATTGCCCGCAAAAGCGATAACGCCAGTATCACCCGGGATGTATCCGGCGAAGGTGTACAGCAAGCGTTATTGAAAATACTGGAAGGTACTATGGTTAATGTACCCCCTCAGGGTGGGCGTAAACATCCGGATCAGAAAATGATCACGGTTAATACCAGTAATATACTATTTATTTGCGGTGGCGCCTTTGATGGTATCGATCGTAAAATAGCAAACCGCCTGCGTACCCAAACAGTTGGTTATAAATTGAAGCGTGATGATGGTGAGGTGGATATGAAAAACCTGTACAAGTACATTACCCCGCAGGATTTGAAATCATTTGGCTTGATACCTGAGCTTATTGGCCGCTTACCTATTTTAACGTATTTAAACCCGCTTGATAGGGAAGCATTACGCGATATATTAACAGAGCCTAAAAACTCATTATTGAAACAGTACAAGAAATTGTTTGAATATGAGGGTGTAAAGCTTGATTTTGAAGATGAAGTGCTTGAGTTTATTGTTGATAAAGCAATGGAATTTAAACTTGGAGCAAGGGGCTTACGATCAATTTGTGAAGCTATCATGATTGATGCTATGTTTGAGTTCCCATCAAAAAAAGATATAAAACGTTTGCATATCACGCTTGATTATGCACATGAAAAATTTGAAAAATCGGATCTGAAAAAATTAAAAGTAGCTTAACAATTAATACCAATTGAGGTAGCTATCTTTATTAAAATAAATGCAGACCCTGGTGCAACGCCGGGGTTTGTTGTATATGCAGAAATTTTCAACAGGCAGCTTCAGGGCTGCCATTGGAGATTAAAAGCAAAAATATTACGTATATGAACGAAAATTTAAATGTTAAAAAAAATCCTACTGATGCTGGTGTAGTAAAAGAAGTAGGTACCCCCGTAAAATCGGGATTGAAAACAAAAGAGGCCATTGTTGCCAACTGGCTTCCGCGTTATACAGGCAGACCGCTCGAAGCTTTTGGTGATTACATCATATTGACCAATTTTTCTAAATACATCCAGCTGTTTTCCCAGTGGAACGATGATGCGCCAATTATGGGCTTAGAGAAACCGATGCAAAGCGTTACAGCAAACGGTATAACTATCATAAACTTTGGTATGGGAAGCTCGGTTGCAGCTACTGTAATGGATTTGCTTACTGCTATTCACCCCAAAGCGGTTATATTTTTAGGTAAATGCGGCGGTCTTAAAAAGAAGAACAACGTAGGCGATCTTATCCTGCCCATAGCGGCCATCAGAGGCGAAGGAACATCAAACGATTACCTGCCACCAGAAGTGCCCGCATTGCCGTCGTTTGCCCTGCAGAAAGCCATATCTACCACCATTCGTGATTTTTCACGCGATTACTGGACAGGTACATGCTATACAACCAACCGTCGTGTTTGGGAACACGATAAAGTGTTTAAAAAATATTTGAAGGATTTGCGTGCCATGGCCGTTGATATGGAAACAGCTACCATCTTCACAACCGGTTTCGCTAACAAAATACCAACAGGTGCATTACTGCTTGTATCAGACCAGCCAATGATTCCTGAAGGTGTAAAAACCGCCGAAAGTGATTCTGCAGTAAGTGAGCAATTTGTTGAAACGCACTTGAAAATAGGTATCGAATCATTAAAACAATTGATCAATAACGGCTTAACAGTGAAGCACCTGAAGTTCTAAGGATGGTGAACGGGTTGATTAGGTGAGTGGTTGGAAAGGCCGGTTGTTTTAAAACGATTTGGTTCTTTCGGGCTTACCCCTGCTTTTAGACTTCCTTACTTATTGTTAACTTCGCAAAATGAACTTTTCGTCCAAATTACTGGAAAACGCTGTTGCCGAGTTTGCTAAACTACCGGGGGTGGGCCAAAAAACCGCCCTGCGTTTGGTTTTGCATTTGCTGAACCAGGATAAGCAGGAAGTGGAGCGGTTTAGTACTACTATCAGCAAACTGCGTAATGAAATTCAGTTTTGCTCCGTTTGTCACAATATATCTGATAATTCAGTTTGCGAGATCTGTTCATCCCACAAGCGCGATCAGAGCCTGATTTGCGTTGTTGAAGATACCCGGGATGTAATGGCTATTGAAAATACCAATCAATATAACGGGGTATATCATGTACTTGGGGGCTTAATATCCCCAATGGATGGGGTAGGCCCATCAGACTTGCAGGTTGATACTTTGGTAGAGCGCTTAAAGGCAAATGAAACCAAAGAGATCATTTTTGCCCTTAGCGCAACTATGGAAGGGGATACTACCTTGTTCTATCTTCATAAGAGAGTAAAATCTTTCAATATTACCATATCAACCATAGCCCGTGGCATAGCCTTTGGGGGTGAATTGGAGTACGTAGATGAGATCACCTTAGGGCGGTCCATTGCTACACGTGTTCCGTATGAAAATTCGCTGTCAAAGTAAGATATGAAACTATCCTTAATCATTGTAAATTACAATACCTGTCATATGCTCAGGATTGCCCTTAATTCGCTTGTAAGGGCCGCTTTGGGTATTGAGTACGAGATTTTTGTGATAGACAATGCATCTACAGATAAATCTGTAGATATGATTAAGAGTGAGTTTCCTGATATTAAAGTAATAGTTAATACATACCATGCCGGCATGGCTAAGGCTTATAACCAGGGTATCAAAGAAGCTACAGGAGAGTATATTTTAGTAGTCAATGCGGATACTATTACAGGCAAAAAAACAATTGAGAAGTCGCTTGAATTTATGGATCTGCATTTAGATGCCGGTGGCGTGGGGGTGCGTATGATAACGCCTGATGGCAGGTTTCTAACAGAATCAAAACATGGCTTTACACAACCATGGGAGGTGTTTTTCAAGCTTACGGGCTTGGCAAAACATTTTTCAAAATCGCGTTTAACAGATATGCAGCGTAAGGATTGGGTAGAGGAGTTTCAAACATCAGAAACTGATGTGCTGAATGGCGCTTTTATGCTCATGCGCAAAGAGGCTATTAATCATGCCGGGTTGTTTGATGAACGCTTCCATACTTATGGATATGATATTGATCTGAGCTATCGGATCAGGCTTGCCGGTTTTAAAAATTACTATTTCTCTAAAACATATATTATAAACTTCAACATTAAAAACAGGACTAAATTTAGCTGGAGTTACCTTAAGGAATTTTATGGCGCGATGATTATCTTCGCCACCAAATATTTATTTAGGGTGCCCGAAATTAAAGTGGAGGGACTACCGCAGCTATTCCCGTCTACTTATGAAGTTAAATGATAAAGTTATAGTTATTACCGGCGCGTCATCAGGCATCGGAAAATCATTAGCTATTGAATGTGCCAAACGTGGCGCCACCGTTGTACTTGCCGCCCGCCAGTATGTAACCCTTTGTATTATAACGGCAGATATTGAAAGGCGTTATCAAACCAAAGCATTAGCCATACAATGCGATGTAACAGTTGAGGATGATTGCGCTCAACTCATTAAACAAACCCTTACAACTTTTGGTAAAATTGATGTACTGATCAACAATGCGGGCATATCCATGAGGGCCTTGTTTAAAGATGTTGACCTGAAGGTATTAAAATCCTTAATGGATGTTAATTTTTGGGGAACAGTATATTGTTCCAAGTATGCCCTGCCCGAAATCACCAAAACCCAGGGCAGTATAGTTGGCGTATCATCTATTGCCGGCTATAAAGGCCTGCCCGGCCGTGCTGGGTATTCCGCTTCAAAGTTTGCCATGAATGGGTTTCTGGATTCGCTTAGAGTGGAGAACCTGAAAACCGGTGTTCATATCCTGACTGCCTGTCCCGGTTTTACTGCATCCAATATTCGCAATACAGCGCTTAATAATGAAGGCATAGAGCAAAGAGAAAGTACATTGGAAGAGGACAAGATGATGACATCTGACCAGGTGGCTAAAATTATTGTTGATGGCGTAGAAAATCGCTCACGTACCCTTATCATGACCACACAGGGAAAACTAACCGTATTGTTGAGCAAGTTATTGCCAGCTTTTTTGGATAAGATGGTGTATAATGTTTTTGCAAAGGAGAAGAACCCGCTGTTGAGATAATTCATGTGTCTGAACCGGAATTTATTGAATTTGCAGAATGTTAAAATTCGTGTAATTCTACAAATTCGATAAATATCGGTTCAGAAAAATATAAGCGCCAACAAGCTGCTAAACCAGCTCATAGTCACTAATTGTGCTCAGATCCAGCACCACCCGTCCTTCTTCATTACGCTGAAAGGCTGGTTTAAATTTGGCACCCCATATAATATCATCATACTGATAAGATGTGCGCGAGTGAACCGTTTGGGAGAAAGTATCATCAAATGTTTTTAAAATAACGGATAGCCCTGCCTGGGTTCTTTCCAGTTCTTCGGGGGTAATGTCTTTTAGCGGGCTGTTATCGTCAAGCGGGTGTACCACCGTCCAGTTAAGGGTTAAAATGCTTACAGACTTACGTTCCAGTTCCAGCTGGAAAAATTTACGAATCACTTTACCATTAACTTCATCGTTATAGCTAAATACAACCTCCATTTCCAGGTCGATCAAAATATTGCGGCGCATATTAGCCAGGCGGAACATTAATCCGCGGCCATTTTCACGATATGGGGCAATCAGCACCTTATCGCTATACAGTATTTTAGCCGATGGCCTGGAGAAGCGCCCGTAAAGTAAGCCAGTTGCCAGGGCAAAAGCCAGCAAACCCATCATCGATTCAAATGCGGCTACACTATTTGCAGCCATCCCCCTGGGGCTTATATGTCCGTAACCCACTGTTGAAATGGTTTGCGCCGAAAAAAAGAAGGCATCCATAAAGTGGTCAAAACTGGTATTACCACTTTTGCCATCAAGCACGTCCGGGCCAATCGAAACATAAATGAAGGCGAAAATAATATTGGCTGTTAAATA
Organism: Mucilaginibacter sp.; assembly: GCF_025362475.1. Lineage (GTDB taxonomy): Bacteria > Bacteroidota > Bacteroidia > Sphingobacteriales > Sphingobacteriaceae > Mucilaginibacter. Next base: position 372,254 of record NZ_JANYGH010000058.1, on the reverse strand, counting down.
ACCGCTTAAAACTATTGCCCAAAACTTACTCCAGCTCATGGTAATAAGCGCGTGGTAGTTATTTGAGGTATTAAAAAATGGCAGCCCGGTACGTTTTACATTAATAGAACCATCCTTATTAATAACCGGCTGGCTTTTAACAACTGGCTGCGTACCAAAGCCAAGGTCATCTTCGGGGTTTATTTTTTGCGTTTGTATAGCCATTTTTTTTAATTAATGAATTAGTGATTTAGTGAATTATTGATTTTTATAACGAAAGGGGGCCGCCTTTGCCAATTCAGTAAATCGATAATTCAGTAATTCAATAATTGCTTCTCTGTAAATTTATCAATCTGTTTGTTTTTATAAAAACTATTTCCATATTTGTGGCGTAAATGAAAATGAACGCATTAAATAACAATTGGTGGTGGCTTAACGAGTAATCGTGAGGCAATTCCGTTTTTTTGTTTTTTAAACACAATATTCAGAAGGGTTGCCATACGGTAACCCTTTTTTTATGCCTCACGGGCTCCTGAAGGGGGAGCGATAAACCGGGGCAAATAATAAATAACGTAAATCAAAAAATCCTCCTTTTGGGAGGGCGGGGGCGAGCATATGAAACAGATACTTAATCATCTTTTTGAACACAAAACCTTCAGCAGGGAGCAGTCGAAAGTTATTTTGATGAACATTGCGCAGGGCAAGTACAACAACTCGCAAATGGCAGCTTTTATGACGGCCTATTGCATGCGCAGTATTACCGTAAATGAGCTGGAAGGTTTCCGGGACGCCATGCTGGAGCTTTGCCTGCCAATTGATCTGGAAACAGGAGAACTGATAGATCTTTGCGGCACAGGTGGCGATGGAAAGGATACGTTCAATATCTCCACACTGGCTTCATTTGTGGTTGCCGGCGCGGGTTACAAAGTGGCCAAACACGGTAACTATGGCGTATCATCGGGGTGCGGATCATCAAACGTGATGGAGTATTTAGGCTACCAGTTTACCAATGATGCCAATAAGCTGAAAAGAGGAATTGATAAGGCAAATATTTGTTTTTTGCATGCACCGTTATTTCACCCCGCTATGAAAACTGTGGCTCCCATCCGCAAAGAATTGGCTGTAAAAACCTTTTTTAATATGCTTGGTCCCCTTGTTAACCCCGCAAAGCCAGAAAATCAACTGGTGGGTGTGTTTAACCTGGAGCTGGCGCGGGTATATGCTTATCTTTACCAAAAATCAAGCATTAAATACACTATAGTAAATGCTTTGGAAGGTTATGATGAAGTTTCGCTCACCTGCGATTTTAAAACATTTTCTGCCGAAGGTGAAAAGATAAATAGTGTTGAAAGTTTAGGGTTCGAAAAATTGAATCCCGCTGATATAGCCGGTGGAGATACAGTAAGCGCATCAGCTGCGATATTTAGCAGTGTGCTTCATGCCAACGGAACCACGGCACAAAATAATGTAGTGCTTTCAAACGCTGCACTGGCCATAAAAACCATCTGCCCCGAAAAAACTTTTGCCGATTGTTTTTATGAGGCTGAAGAAGCTTTGTTAACTAAAAAGGCCCTTAATAGTTTTAATCTTTTATTGCAGAACTAAGCATGAAAATAAAAGTTTGTGGTTTAAGAGATCCGGAAAATATAAAAGCCGTAGCAGCCTTAGGGCCGGATTACGTAGGCTTTATATGTTACGGCCTTTCGCCAAGATACGTTGCTGAGCTACCTGGGGATGTATTGAAAGCTTTGCCCGCGAACATCCGGAAAACTGCAGTTTTTGTAAATGAAAGTGCGGAGACTATAAACTCATTGATAGATAAATATGCTTTTGATGTGATCCAGTTGCATGGCGATGAAAGTGCGGAGTTTAGCAACAGTTTCAGGAATAGGGTTACTGTTTTTAAAGCTTTTGGGTTGAATGATGATTTTAATTTCGACCAACTTACAGCTTATGAGAACAAAGTTGATTATTTTCTGTTCGATACCAAAACCGCTGCTTATGGTGGTTCGGGTAAAACATTTAACTGGGATATGTTGAATAATTACAAACTGGCTGTCCCATTTTTTTTATCGGGCGGCGTCAGTTTGGATAACATGGATGAAATAAAAAAAATTGATCACCCGCAATTTTATGGGGTTGATCTGAATAGTCGTTTTGAAACGGCGCCTGGTGTAAAAGACATCAGCAAGCTAAAACAAGCATTTGATATTATCAGAAACAAAATATTACCAATGAAGTACGGAGTTAACGAACATGGTTATTACGGCGATTTTGGCGGCGCCTACATCCCCGAAATGCTGTACCCAAACGTGGAGGAACTAAGACAGCAATACCTCAGCATCATTAACGATGCCGGTTTCAAAGCTGAATTTAACGACCTGCTGAAAAATTATGTGGGCCGGCCTTCGCCTTTATATCATGCTAAAAGATATTCTGAAAAGTACGGTGCCAGTATATTTTTTAAGCGCGAGGACCTGAATCACACAGGTTCGCATAAGATCAATAATGCCATAGGGCAGATTTTACTGGCTAAACGCCTGGGTAAAAAACGCATCATTGCCGAAACCGGTGCCGGGCAGCATGGTGTAGCTACAGCCACAGTTTGTGCCCTGATGGGTATAGAGTGTGTTGTTTATATGGGCGAGATCGACATGGCCCGCCAGGCTCCTAATGTATCGCGCATGAAAATGTTGGGTGCTACGGTAAAACCGGCTTCATCTGGCAGTAAAACACTTAAGGATGCTACAAACGAAGCCATGCGCGATTGGATTGCTAACCCGGTTGATACGCATTACATCATTGGGTCGGTTGTTGGTCCTTACCCATATCCCGATATGGTGGCCCGTTTTCAATCGGTTATATCCGAAGAAACAAAAAAACAGTTACTTGAACAAACTGGTAAAGAGCTCCCGGAATATGTGATGGCCTGCGTGGGCGGTGGCAGTAATGCAATGGGGATGTTTTACCATTTTTTAGATGATGAGCAGGTAAAACTGATTGCTGTTGAAGCAGCAGGTAAAGGTGTTGATAGCGGCCACTCGGCAGCAACAACCTTTTTGGGCCATGAAGGAGTATTACATGGCAGCCGTACCATACTAATGCAAACGCCGGACGGGCAGGTTGTAGAGCCATATTCTATTTCGGCAGGGTTAGATTATCCTGGTATTGGTCCGCAGCATGCGCATTTGTATAAGATAAACCGCGCGCAATATACCAGCATTACCGATGACGAAGCTTTGCAGGCAGGTTTACTGTGTTCACAAATGGAAGGCATTATACCGGCAATTGAAACAGCACACGCATTGGCGCAGCTGGAGAAAATGACATTTAAGTCCGATGATACGGTAGTGATCTGTATTTCGGGCAGAGGAGATAAGGATCTGGATACATATATAAAATATTTTAATTTTTAGTTCGATATAATGAACCGCTTAAACCAGCTTTTCACATCAAAAAAGGATAACCTGTTATCCATCTACTTTACAGCCGGGTATCCTGCAATAAATACCACAGTTGATATTGCCGCGGCGTTGGAAAAAGCCGGAGCTGATTTCCTGGAAATAGGTTTTCCATATTCTGATCCTGTTGCCGACGGACCCACCATTCAGCATAGTTCTGAACGGGCCTTAGAAAACGGAATGACCTTAAATATGTTATTTGAGGAACTAACCGAGCTGCGAAAAAGGGTAACAATCCCTATCCTGCTGATGGGGTATTTTAACCCTATAGTACAATACGGTATCGAACGTTTCTGCAAAAAAGCAGCCGAACTGGGTGTTGATGGTATTATAGTTCCGGATTTGCCTATGTACGAATATGAGCAAATGTATTCCAGTTATTTTATTGATAATAACCTGAGCAATATATTCCTGGTTACACCTCAAACATCCGAAGATCGTATCCGCAAGATTGATGAATTGAGCAATAGCTTCATTTACCTTTTATCTTCCTCATCTATAACCGGCGGTAGTTTGCAGCTTACCAATAGCATTGAGGATTACTACAAACGTATTAAAGCTATGGAGTTAAAAAATCCAACAATAATTGGCTTCGGGATATCAGACAATAACACCTTTAAACAAGCCTGCACTTACGCAAACGGTGCCATTGTGGGCAGCAAGTTTGTAAAATTGCTGGAAGAAGAGAATTATATGGAAAAGATTCCGGGATTTATAAAATCGATAAGGCCGTAAATTATAAAAATGGCATTGCAGGAGGTATAAAACTCCCTGACTCTGAAGGAGAATAGATGTTTTAAAAAGTTTGTCATCCTGAACGCAGTGAAGGATCTATTCGCAGATTTACAGGGCGAAGAAGCATGGTGAATAATAGATCCTTCACTGCGTTCAGGATGACAAAAATTTTAAAAAAAACGGTATAAGTACTCAATAGTAATCAATTGCTTACATTTTCTTCGTTCTTCGTAATGAGACATCTTTTACTACAAATACATCTCCAAATCACCTTTACCTTCACGGATAATTTCAAAGTCGCCGGCTGTGCAGTCTACTACGGTTGATGCCACGTTATCGCCATAGCCGCCGTCAATCACTATATCAACCAGGTCTTCGTATTTCTCGTGGATCAGTTCCGGGTCGGTAGCATATTCCATAATTTCATCGTCGTCTTTTATAGAGGTTGAAAGTATGGGATTGCCCAAAACACGTACAATTTCGCGGGCTATATTATTATCGGGCACCCTGATACCAACCGTTTTTTTGTTGGAGCTCAAAAGCTTTGGCACCATGTGGCTGGCATTAAATATAAAAGTGAACGGCCCCGGCAACGCTTTTTTAAGCACCCGGAAGGTGGTATTATCTATTGGTTTGATATAATCAGATATGTGACTCAGATCATAACAGATAAAGGAAAAATTAGCTTTTTCGGGTTTAATATTCCTGATCTTGCAGATAGCTTCTATGGCTCTATGATTGGTAATATCGCAACCTAAACCGTAAATAGTATCGGTAGGATAAATGATCAGGCCGCCTTTGCGCAACACATCCACAACCTGTTCTATTGCTTTGGGGTTCGGGTTTTCGGGGTATATTTTAATGAGCATAATAGTTAGACAAATATACCTTTAAGTTAGTTTAAAAAATGTGTAATTGCGCTTCAATAAAGCACAGTGAGTTTAATTTCACTTTATAAGGTAGTAGTGTTTCGCTATTGGGTAACAAGAAATGTTAGCAATGCAAATGGAGAGCATTATTATGCTCGCCATTTACACTTCTAATTATAAATAAGAATATTTCTTTGCGGGAGGTCTATCCCAAGTTGAACAGAATAATAAGGTTGAATGTGTTATTCTTTTATAAAGTACGATATTTCGGTTATTTTGTCGGTAGCACCAGGAGGTGTGAAGTTTTCGTTATAAAGCACCATTTTAGATGAGCTAATGAATTTTATAGTATAAGTCTTGGTTACCGCTGCTGTTGTATACCCTTGTATAACCTGTTTCTGATGAATGGCTGTGATAATATTGCCGTCTATTGTGTAAGTATATTTAGATGCGAAATCAGTAGGCCCTTGAGTTAGTCCCCCTCCATTTTTATCAAATTGTTCAAAGAAGGTTCCGTCAAATTTAACACCTCCGCCGTCGGTAAAAATGCCGGTTACTACTCCGTTTTCGTATACTTTTACAGTATCCTGGGTATAAACCCATTTTCCTACTAATAGTGTGGCATTTGGATTAGTAGTTGCCGGTTGTGGTCCCTGATTTTTTTTACAAGAAAATAAGATCGTAATAAGTAATAATACAGGCAGAATTTTTTTCATTTAGTTGTGATATGTTTTAAGATGCCATAAATATATCACAATAATAATAACTCTTAGGTTTATATAAAAAGCTATTAAGACGAAGTTAATACCTACCGATTGCTGGAAATGTGTTATTAATTTCTCGATTACACAGCGGTAAACAAACGTTACGTGCAGAAAAAAAACTATAAAAGCCCATGTAAAGGATTTTTATAAATTGCCTATTTCCTTTTCAATGTGGTGTGCGCCTTAGCTCCATTTACCGCAATATCAACCCCGATTGAGTCGCCATAAAACTTGCCGCTATGCGGAATCTCCATATCGCCTAACGTTACGGTGAATGTGAATTTATCGCCGTTTATTTTACCGTCATCAATAGGTAGTTCGCCTTTAGGTGTTTGTGCGGTGCCGGTTAATTTATCGCCATCAATTTTAAAGTTATAAACCAGTGGATATTGATCACCATTGTCTGTGGTGAGGATGCCCGCCCATTTGCCGGCGAAATCGGCAAAGGCAGCAAAACAGGTTAAAAAGCATAATGATAACAAGGCAGTTGTTAAAAATTTTCTTTTCATGGATGTTGTTTTTATCTGCCGGTAAAAGTAAAATCCCTATTAAAATTTATCATGAACAATAGGTTAAGTTTCATTCAATTTACCCGTGAAGAAAATGTGCCGGATTTGCCAAATTTATAAATGATTCAAATGGAGATTTGGGCAGAATGCGGACGGCGCCTTGTTAGGAGAGGAGGGCAGATATTGCCATAAAAAAGCGTGAGGTGAAAGGCATTCATCTCACGCAAAGAAGTTATTAAGGCTACTCAAATTTATCGGCTATTACCTGGATCTTCTTTCCTGGCTTTTCCTCGGCTTCAAACGTAAGCGTAACTTTGCCCGCTGCACCGGTAATAGTTATAGTGGCGTTTTTTTCGTGGTCGCCATTTTCATCACTAAGTTTTGCTTTAATAACTGTTTTACCTTCTTTAAAAGGCGTTTTCCAGTCGCAGGTTTTTGAGCTGATTTGTCCCGACATCTTATGATCCTCACCTCCGGGAACAATGGTTATTTCTGTTTTAGAAATAGTAATAACCGTGTGTTCATCCCTGCTGTCAATGTTGCCCTGATCATCAAGCTGACTTGTTTTTGATGATGTTAAGGTCACGGTTTGGTCGCACTGTGCAAAACCTGCTGTGGTGCCGGCTACCATCAAAAAGATGATGATAAGCGTTTTTTTTAAGTTGAATGCTGTTTTCATTTGTTGATTATTAAATTTTAAATAAAGATAAATGTTTTATATAGTATTATGCAATACAAAGTACTATATAAATTACATCTATTGTCAGTGTTTTAAATTGATTTTCCATTGAGCTAATTTTAGGCTTCTACAGGCTAAAAATTAATTATTGTAAAAAGAACAATTAATGTACATTTGAAATATAGTACCTTTTATTGTAGCCTATTATTTTAACCCGTTATGAATAAAAAAATATGTTTATTAATAGCTGTATGCTGCAGCTTTTCGGCATTTGCACAAAAACAGCAGGATTACCCCATACAGCCGGTTTCGTTTACCAGTGTAAAGCTTACCGATCATTTTTGGACCTCGCGTATCGAAACCAATCGAACAGCAACAATTCCGGCATCTTTTGCACGTTGCGAAAGCACAGGCAGGGTTAAAAACTTTCAAATGGCGGCTGCTCACTCGGGCAAGTTTTGTACTACCTATCCGTTTGATGATACCGATATTTATAAAACCATTGAAGGAGCTTCTTACTCTTTAGCAGTTCATCCCGATAAGCAGCTGGATCATTACCTTGATTCGCTTATTACCATAGTTGGCAAGGCGCAGGAACCAGATGGCTACCTATACACCGCCCGTACCATTGATCCCATACATCCACAAGCCTGGGCAGGGCCGGAAAGATGGGTTAACGAGCAGAATATGAGCCACGAGCTATATAACTGCGGTCACATGTTTGAAGCCGCTGCAGCTCATTATATGGCCACAGGCAAGCGTAACTTTTTAAACATCGCCCTAAAAAATGCCGATTTGCTGGTACGCACTTTTGGCCCGGGTAAAAGAACTGTAGCACCGGGGCACGAGATTGTGGAAATGGGCCTGGTACGCCTGTATCGCATCAGCGGCAAAAAAGAATATCTTGACCTGGCCAAGTTTTTTATTGATGCCCGTGGTCACAAGGAATATAATACAAAAAGCAAAAATCCATTCGAGAATGGTGTTTACTGGCAGGATAATACACCTGTTACCAACCAGGATGAAGCCGAAGGACATGCTGTAAGGGCTATGTACTTATACTCGGGAATGACAGATGTTGCCGCGCTTACCGGTGATAAAGAATACATAGCTGCCATTGATAAGATATGGGAGAACATGGTAAGCAAAAAAATATACGTGCAAGGCAGTATTGGTGCTGTTGGAGATGGAGAACGCTTTGGCGGTAATTACGAGTTGCCTAATACAACAGCTTACAATGAAACCTGTGCGGCCATAGGCAATGTGTTTTGGAACCAACGTATGTTTTTACTCCATGGCGATTCTAAATACATAGATCTGTTGGAGAAAACCCTATATAATGGATTAATATCGGGTGTAGGCCTTGATGGTAAATCTTTTTTTTACACCAATGCCATGCAGATCCGCGATAGCTTTACGCATCCGGATATTGAGCGTGAGCGTTCTGGTTGGTTTACCTGCTCATGCTGCCCAACCAATATTGTACGTCTTATTCCGTCTATCCCCGGTTATATGTACGCTCAAAACGGAAAGGATGTTTATGTGAATCTGTTCATCAGCGGATTGGCAAATTTAAAAGTGAATGATAAAGCGCTTAAAATAACCCAGCAAAATAATTACCCATGGGATGGCGGCTTGGTATTCAATATTGATCCTACCGCGGCTATGGATATGAATCTTAGGATCCGTATACCGGGATGGGCGCAAAATGAAGCTATCCCGTCTGATCTGTACAGCTATGAAAAATCATCGGCACAAAAAATAGCAATCAAAGTGAACGGCAAAGCTATTGATTACCAAATGGAGCACGGATATGCGGTAATCAGCAAAAAATGGAAAAAGAGCGATAAAGTGGAACTAACCCTGCCTATGGATGTGCAGCGCGTTATTGCCAACCAAAAATTGAATGACGATAATGGTAAAGTTGCTATCCAGCGCGGCCCTATCATGTACTGCGCCGAGTGGAAGGATAATGCTGGTAAACCCAGTAGTTTCATTATACCTAAGGATGTTGTTTTTACCCCATCATATGATGCTAATTTGCTAAATGGCGTTATGACTTTAAAGGCCGAAGTGAAAAGTGTTAATGTTGATGAGGCTGCTCAAAATGTAAGCACAGGTAACAGCACTTTAACAGCTATTCCATATTATTCATGGGCAAATAGGGGCAAAGGAGAGATGACAGTATGGTTTCCTGAGCAGGTAAAATTTGTTGACCTGCTGAGTAAGTAGAGGAACTTAATTTCATCGTTATTTCGAGGTGTGTTGTAATGAGATGATTGTAAGCTTGTTGATATAAGTATATATCTAATACCCATGAGGTATTTGCTAAAACCCTTTTTGTCATCCTGAGGAACGAAGGATCTACTCTTCACCATGCTTCTTCGCCCTGTAAAGTTTGCGAATAGATCCTTCGTTCCTGCCTATGACGTATTGGGTTTTGAGGCGTGTGGGCCTGTCAGTCTGAGCCTGTCGAAGACTCGCGCGGAGAGGCCTTTGCCCACTATCCTTCGACAGGCTCAGGATGACAGCCATTTTTGTTACGTCATTTTCTTCTTTAGAGCCACAGGATTTTATCACTCAGGATGACAAACCTTTTTAACGTCATTGTCCGTTCAGTGTCCCCTGGATTTTACCACTCAATGACATGGTGGTTGTTTCAATTAAAGTCCCTTGTGCTTTTTATTGAATAAATGTTATGTATACATTTCTATTTTCTTGAAAACTTTATACCTTTAAAAAGTATAAACAACCAGTAAACCATTCTGAATCAATTATAAGCTACCCTTAGTTTTAAGGCGGCTTGTGATTGTATCATTAAACAATTAATTATGATAAGAAAGATTTTTACAATGCTACTGCTTGGCGCGTTTTTTTCAGGCGCATCGGCACAAGAAGTTTCCATAAGCAAAGGCTGGAAATTGGCTGTTGGGGATTCGGTGCAATGGGCATCACCAACTTATAATGATCAGCACTGGCAGGCTGCTAACCTTAATGACAACTGGGAGCGCCAGGGTCACCCCAATTATGATGGCTTTGGCTGGTATCGTACCAAAGTGGTGATCCCATCATCATTAAAAGAAAAATCTTTCCTGAAAGATAGCCTTCGCTTAAACCTGGGTACTATTGACGATAACGATGAAGTATACCTGAATGGTAAGCTGATAGCTAAATATGGCGGCAATGGCGGTACTATAAAAGATGGACACTACGGAGGTCGCTCCTATACTATAGCTGCAAACAATCCGGCTATTTTGTGGGATAAAGAAAATGTACTGGCCGTACGGATATTTGATACAGGCGGCGATGGCGGTATGGTTAGCAGCGGTTACGGCAGTGTGTTTAGTATTACCATGGCCGATGTGATGGATCATGTAGCCGTTAATACCGATGCTGATTTTGAATATGGCGACAATAACAGCCTTAGTAAAAGTGTTAAGCTCTTTACCACAAACCAGTACCAATACTCCGGAAAATTGGCCTTCAAAGTAACCGATCCCGAAACCAACGCTGTATTGTATGAAAAGACTAACGATGCTACCTTTACTAAAGGGAAACCGTTCACCTATTCATTTTCTATAGCGCGTTTGGCTAAAAAATCATACACCATTAGCTATACGTTTACAGATACTAAATCGGGTAAAGTGATTGTGCAAACCGAAACTACTCCCTATATCCTTACCCCTTATCCATCGGCCAAGGTGAAAATAAATGGAGCTGATGTATTTGGCGCACGTCCGGGTCACCCGTTTTTGTACCTGATACCAGCATCTGGTAAAAAGCCCTTAACCTATAAGGTGAGCGGTTTGCCCGAAGGCTTGAAGCTTGATGCTGCAACAGGGGTGATAAGCGGTACTGTAGCTCAAAAAGGAGATTACCCGGTTACTTTTACAGTAAGTAATACACTGGGTGCAAAAGTTAAAAAATTTACGATTAGTATTGGCGACAATATAGGTTTAACACCAGCACTTGGCTGGAACAGCTGGAACGCATGGGGCTTAAGTGTAAATGACAGTAAAGTGCGTATATCGGCGAAAGCAATGATTGATAAGCTGAGCGCGCACGGCTGGGCTTACATTAATATAGATGATGGATGGGAAGCAGAACAAAGGGCATCAGATGGTAAAATTGTTACCAACAGCAAATTCCCGGATATGAAAGGACTAACCGATTATGTACATAGCTTAGGTTTGCGGATGGGGATTTATTCATCGCCGGGCTCGCGTACCTGCGGCGGTTATTTAGGCAGCTGGCAACATGAAGATCAGGATGCACAAACTTATGCTGATTGGGGCATTGATTATTTAAAATACGACTGGTGCTCATACTCTGAAATAGCTCCAAAGCCCGACCTGGCCGAATTGAAAAAACCTTACCAGGTAATGCAGGCTTCATTGGGTAAAGTAAACCGCGATATCATGTATAGCCTTTGCCAGTACGGTTGGGGCAATGTATGGGAGTGGGGTGCCGAAGTTAACGGCAATAGCTGGCGTACAACAGGAGATATCCAGGATACATGGCAAAGTATGTCAACCATAGGTTTTAACCAGGGGCCGGCTGCATTGCATGCACAGCCAGGTCATTTTAATGATCCTGATATGTTAGTTGTAGGTAAAGTAGGATGGGGGCCAAGCCTGCATAATACACGCCTTACTTTTGATGAGCAGTATACACACATCAGCTTATGGAGCCTGTTGGCATCGCCATTATTGATTGGTTGCGATATGGGCCATCTGGATAGCTTTACATTGAGCCTGTTAACAAATGATGAAGTGTTGGCCATTGATCAGGATGCTTTAGGCAAAGGAGCAAGTCAATACGTTAAAAAAGATGATTACCAGGTTTGGGTAAAGGAATTAAAAGACGGCGGCAAAGCTATTGGTTTGTTTAACACATCTGATAAATACCAAACTATTAGTCTTGATAAAAGCGATCCGGCGATAAGCGGCTATACCAAATTCAGGGATGTATGGCAGCAGAAATATATCATTAGTAGTGGTAAAACCTTAACTGCAAGTGTAGCGCCGCATGGCGTACTGTTGGTGAGGGTAGAGAAATAGTATCAGTATACTATTATAGCAATTGGAGTATGGCAATCGCGAACTTTGCAGAGTTGATCTGTATAGTTCGCGATTGCTTTGTTTATAGCAATATGGTTTTTATTTCTGCGGACTATTGTAATAGTAAACAGGCGAAAATACACCCTCGCTTGTGGTGTAATATCCTTTACCATCGGGTGTAAAACCTATTGCTTCGCCTTGCTTTTCGGCTACGTAGGGTAATTCTCTTGGTTGTTTTACCATGGTATCCCAGGCATGTTCATTAGGCAGGCGGCGCCAGTAGTAAACCTTTTCGTAGCTCTTTAGTACAATCTGCTGTCCATCTTTTGATATATCGCCCGCCGTGATCCATTTAAAAGGTCTGAAGCCCGGGAAAAATAACTTAGCCCTTTTGGTTAGGGTAAGTGTATCATTGGCGGTAAAATTTAATGGCGACGTATAAACTGCTACAGAATCGCCTCGTTTGCTAACAATATATAATAGTTTTTCAACGGGGTCTATCATTAAAGTTTCCGCATCCTTTGGCCCATCGGTGTATTTAAAATGGATAGCTACCGGCACGGCATGGGTTATGGTATCGCCGGCCCATGAAGTACTTTCCATAAAACGGTAAACGGTAATGTATTTTCTTGAACCGTTATTATCACCAATATCACCCAGGTAAACATAGCTTTTACCTTTTTTTGGCCCCGGCCCTACGGCTATATCTTCGCAATCTTTTACGCCTAAGCGTTCGGTTTTGTCGCCGGTAAAATAAATAGTGCTTTTTAGTTCTCCTTTTTCATCTATAGAAAAAAAGCGGCTTGTATCACCACTATCATTGTGCACATAATAAATATCTGGGTTTATGGATGAAGCGGCAATGCCCGAAGTTTCATCCATTTGCTTATTGTTGAGCGTGCCACTTATATCCTTTTTATCAAGCAAACGGTGCCTGGCATATGACCCCAAAAAGAGCAGCATAATCAGGGGTATAAGGATTTTTAATTTTCTTCTTCTGCTCATCTAAATTGTTAAGAATAATAACGCAAATAAATCATATTATTATGAAGTTCGCATTAATTATATGGTATTCTTGTACATCTGCACAAAAATGCTGCCAACAAGTTACTTGCGCAAATTTAGCTTAAGGAATTTAAACACAAGTTGTGTTTATGTAATAATTGATAATTATCGCTGCCTTTGAGGATGATCGAATTTTTGGAAAGGGATCTTTATCACATTTACAAACTTTCCGTTCAAATTTTCGTCCATGTGGGTGTCAATGCCGAAAACTGTGTCTTCTTTTTCTAAATTGCCGTAGGTGCCAAAAATTCCGTCCCAGATGCTTAATACATCCCCATAGTTACAATCTGTATAAGGTAATTGGTAATGGTGGTGTACATGGTGTAGGTTAGGTGTAATAAATACCAGCCCAACAATCTTGTTAACCTTTGCCGGTAGTCTAAACTCAGTATGTGCAATGATGTTGGAGAATGATTGGAAAGTTTGCCTTAAAATAAGGGCGGCAATAGCAGGGCCGCATATAAATACCCAAAGCATTAAAAAGCAGGTGCGTATACAGGTTTCGCACGGATGTTCTCTTAGCGTGGTTGATACATCTACCCTAAGATCGCTGTGGTGAACCAGGTGAAATTTCCACAATGGCTCGGCTTTGTGCATCGTAACATGATATACATATTCGCAAAAGTCAAGCATTACAAATAAACCGATGTAGTAAACCCAGGGATTTGTATGGTAGGGTATAAAATTGATAAGTCCCCAATGATGAACAGTAGCCCATCCGGATATTAAAACAACAAAAGTTGTTAACAGCAGTTGCAATGGTAAGGCCGTAAAAATAAAAAGCGTGTTAACTGATGAATGCTTCCATTTGGTTTTAATACCATCAAATGATACTATCATTTCGGCAAACCATAAGCTTGTTATTACACCGGCATATAAGAGTACTTGGGTCAGATCTTCGTGCTGAGAAAAAAATGAGCTCAGTTTGTGCATAGTTAAATTAAATAGGGACCTAAAGGTAGTGAATATGTTACCGTTTCCTTAACCCCACGTTAATTCTTCATTATTTATTCATCTTTCTGAGCAAAAAAATAACGATAATATTTCCCTGTTTAATGCAGTAAGTATTTCTGTTTCAGTGTTATTATAGGGCAATAAAAAAGGGCTCTTTTCAAAGCCCTTTCATTTTAATACTATTTAGTCATCTCCATTTCCACATCGGGTTTTGAAACATCTGTTAATGCAACCCGGCCCCGATCTTTACGGAGGATACGGTTGAATAGTGATATTTCCCGATCAAAAAGAAATTGGAAAAATAACTTGGTCCATGAAGTATGGAAGTGTAATGTGTCGTAATATTCAGGAGCAGTTTTCTTTATCTCAGGAAGTTTATTCCAAGGTATTGAGGGGAAATCATGGTGCTCGTTGTGGAAACCTACGTTGAACGCTACCGCGTTAAAGTTACCGTAGTAACTGTAAGTTTCCTGTTCAATAGTATGAGTAAGATAATGCTCCTGGATCCAGCGTGCACCAAGCGGGTGTAAGCCTACCGAAAAAGAAAAACTTAATAGTAAAAACGCAACTGAATGCCAGCCCATAAAATAAGCTATCGCCGTGGTGAAGATCACCTGCAAAACAAAGTTGGTAACTATCCAGCCGTCAATAGGATGAATCTCTCTTAACCTTGATAAACGGAACAGTTGAAACACCGGGAAAAATAACAGCCATATCGCTTTACCAAAAAATGAATTGCTTATCAGTTTAGCCTCCCATCTGTTTGGCAAATCGGCGTCCAACTCATGCACACCCTGAAAAGAGTGGTGCTTAATGTGGTACTTTTCAAAAGATATAGCGCTTGGCAATATTTGCGGCAAATTGGCAAACATAGATGCCCAGCGGTTTGCATTACGGTTTTTAAACAGCAGTTGGTGAGTACATTCGTGAATCATCACAAACAAAGCATGATCAGCAAAGGCGCCCAATAAATAGGCCGCGCCAAAAACAAACCACCAGGATTGATCGCGCAAAAACCAGGCTAAAACCACCTGGAAAGCCACTAAACCAATAATAGCAAATATAGTATTTGGATTTTTACCTATCAGTTTGCGAAGATGCGGAAACTGCTTTAGAATTTTTTTTGTACGAATACGATGTGGTTCAGACTCCTGGGAATAAACAAAATCAGTTCTCTTAATCATATAATATATAAACGTTAAAGATAGCAATAACGTTTTTGAAAATATCATTTAGTAGTCAAAATAAAAAATCCTTATAAAATCTTCATGCCGTTTTCATAAAGATTTTATAAGGATTTTTATTTATTGTTGTTTGTAAATCAGTACTTTAAATGTATTTGGTAACGCCTTGCGGGTACCGGGTTCAAATTCTGCAACGCTTAAATAAATTTTATGGGTTTCGGTATCTAAAGCCAGAGTTTTGGCACGCACAGGAGTTTTTAGTACTTGAACAACGCTGTATTCATCTGCCGATTTTTGTTTTATTATGGTAGTTGTACCATCACCGCATGAGCAAAATATCAATTTAGTTTCGGGGTCATAAGCTACTGCATCAACACCGGCGCCAATAGGAAGGGTTGCTGTAACTTTGCCGGTATTGATATTAATTACGCTAATACCTTTGTTTTCGCGGCAAACGGTAAACAGGCGTTGACTGGCGGCATCCAATGCCAGCCCTGTAGGACCGCCACATGGCGCAAGCTGATAGTTTTTTACCACTTTAAGTGATTTGCTGTCAATTACATTCAGACTGCTTTTATCTTCCAGGTTGTTGTAGATTTTGCCTTTGCCATCTGATACGGCAAATTCAGGGCCGCCGCCTAAAGCTACGGTGCCTACCTGTTTCAAGGTTTTAGGGTCGATAACGGATGAATTGTTGCTTTCGCCGTTAAAACTGAAAACTCGATCGGAGTAGGGATCATACATAATAGCATCCGGGCCGTTTGCATCCTTAAGCGGGATGGTTGCAATAATTTTCAGTGTTTTTAAATCAAAAGCTACAACCGAGTTTGATTTGCCATCGGTAATAAAGCCACGGTTCAATTTATTTACAATGGCAATGCCATGTACACTCTTCATGTTGTCAATGGAACCTACGGGTTGCTCGGTAATTAAATTGATAACATTTACCTGTGTGCCATGTGATACATATAAACGGTGATTTACTTTATCAATAGCCAGGTAGTCGTAACCACCGTCGCCGGGTAGGGATATGGTTTTATCAGCTACATAGGTTTGAGCTTTTAAGGCCATAGGAGCTAAGGCCGTTGCCAGTAATGCAAGAATTAAAATTTGCTTTTTCATTTTTGTTGGGTCTGTTTATACGAATGAAATTAGGCTTTAAATCTGGAGAAATATTGTGCTATTGCGGATGATCTGTATGTTGTTCAATAGCCGGTACGGTGAAGCCATTACGATATAAAATACGCATCATACTTGGTAAAACAATTAAAAGCAAAGGCAGGGCAACTAAGAAACCGCCAATAACTGCTATAGCCAAAGGTTGATGTAACTGAGCCCCGGCGCCGATACCTAAAGCCAGTGGAGTTAATGCAATTATTGCTCCTAATGCCGTCATTAATTTGGGCCTTAACCGTGTTGAGATAGAATAAACTATAGCTTCATTCACGCTTTTTTCTCTTGCGCTTTCCCTAAATTGTAAAAAGGTGAATATGGCATTTTCGCCAATAATACCAACTATCATAATCAATCCTGTATAGCTGCCAACATTTAGTGGAGTATTTGTAATATATAAAGCCAAAAAGCTTCCCGAAATACCCAAAACTGCCATCACCAAAATTAATATTGCTATTCTGAACTGCTTAAACAAAAACAGTATCACCCCAAAAACCAACAGACTCGATGTGATGAGGATAATCAGCAGCTCTTTAAATGATTGCTGCTGCTCGGCATATGCACCGCCATATTCTACATGATAGCCCCTGGGGAAGTTTACTTTTTGGGCTATGTTTTTTTGTATGGCCGGTATTACCGTTCCTAAATCGCTGTTCTCTAACCTAGCGGTGATAACGCCCATTGATTGCAGGTCCTGGCGGTTAATTTCGGCATCGCCGGCTTTTATATCAACTGTAGCCAACTGGCTTATCGGTATTAATTTGCCGTTGCCCAGGAATATATTTAGTTTTTTAATATCAGCTATGTTTAACGACCTGTTACCCGGGTAAACCATGCGGATAGGAGATAGTTGCTGAGTTTCGTACAAATTACCTACCACGTTGCCGTCCAGTGCAGTTTGGGCCTGAAATTGCAGCGCGGCCGGTGTAATGTTATACTGTGCCAGTTTTTTATAATCAGGTACGATACTTACAGAAGGACCTGCAATCACGATACCATCAAACACATCGGCAGTACCTTTAACCGCGGTAACTTCGGCCGCAATTTGTTTGGAAAGGTTTTGAAGGATGCGTTGATCATCGCCAAAAACTTTGATTTCGATAGGCTGGGTTGAACTCATAAGGTCGCCCAACATATCCGTTATCACTTGTCCAAAATCTACCCGTAAGGCAGGTTGTGTTTTTTCAATCTCACTTCTTATATCACTGGTTACCTCTTCAGTTGTTTTTTTATGGCTTTTTTTCAATTGAATCAGGTAGTCGCCGGTATTAGGCTCAGTTATAAAGAAACCCATTTGTGTTCCGGTCCGGCGGGAGTAGGCGGCCACATCAGGATGTTTGGTGATGATCTTTTCTATCTCTCTTAACATGCGGTCGGTTTCCTGCAGCGATGTTCCCGGCGGCGAACTATAATCCAATACTATACTGCCTTCATCCATAGCCGG
Source organism: Mucilaginibacter sp. (assembly GCF_025362475.1). Classification (GTDB taxonomy): domain Bacteria; phylum Bacteroidota; class Bacteroidia; order Sphingobacteriales; family Sphingobacteriaceae; genus Mucilaginibacter. The sequence continues at coordinate 354,378 of NZ_JANYGH010000058.1, read as the reverse complement.
TAAAAAACCGGTTTCTAATTTTGAGGGTATAAAAACGATCACTGCAATCAACGCCATCATGATAACAATGCTGATTATTGGCTGCATAATGAAAAAAGAGACCCAACCCTGCCTTTTTACCTCGTGTGTTTCTTCCTTTACGTTTGCTGAATGCGCGTGTTGATTACGTGTAAGAAACAGGTAGATAACAGGCAAACCTATCCATGTTACAAAAAACGAGCAGATAAGGGTAATGATCATGGTATTGGTCATTACCTTAAAATAGGCCCCGGCAACACCTGTCATCAATAAAAAGGGAACAAAAATAACTATGGTACTTATAGATGAGCCAAGCATAGCCGGGAACAAGTAATCAATAGCTTTTTTAAGCAGCCTGCTGGTGGGTTCATCAGGGTGCTCTTCGTGCGTGCGATGGATTTGCTCAACCACAACAATGGCGTCATCAATGATCAATCCTATAGCTGCTGCTATAGCACCCAGTGTCATGATATTGAAAGTGTACCCTATTATGTAAAGCACAATAAGTGTAAGGCAAAGCGTAACCGGAATTGTAATTAAAATGGTTGCGCTTGCTTTAAATGATCTCAGGAAAATAATAGCTACAACTATTGCCAGCAATAAACCTATCCAAACACTATCGGTGACACTTTTAACAGAATCGTTTACAAAATCGGCCTGTATATAGTAGGGTTTTATAGTAACATCTTTGGGGAGTATTTTTTGAAGGGCCGCCACTTTTGCCGCCATATCTGTTGATAAGGATATCAGGTTGGCGTTGGGTTGTTTAATAACTGCTATTAATACCCCATCATGACCGTTGGCATTTATCTTGGTATATTCAATGCCTTCGCTTATTTGTACTGATGCAATATCCTTTACCTGGATAACTCTTTTGCTGTTATTGCTTATCACCATATTTTCCAGCTGATCCTTTGCAGTTACGGTAGCATCGGTTACGGTGAGATACAGCATTTTATAATCAGAAAGATAACCTTCTGATTTTATGAAGTTGGTTTGGCTTAATGCGCTGCTGACCATATCCGGCGTTAATGACAGTGCCGTCATTTTTTCGCGATTAAGCACAAGCCAGTATTCTTTTGTTTTACCGCCAATAACCTTTATTTCGGATACGCCGTTTATTTGTGATAAAAATGGTTTTACGGTAAAGGTTGCTAATTGCTTTAATTCAATTGGTGATCTATCATGACTCTCCAGCGTGTACCCGCTTACCGGTAAAATAGAAGGGTTCATTTTTTCGACGGATATGTTTACATCCGGTGGCAGGGTATTTTGAATTTTAGCAATCTGTGATTCTATTTGTTGCTTACTCAGGTCAATATCAGCATTCCAATCCATATAGGCCGATATCTCGGCACTTCCGCGGCTTGTGGTGCTTCTTACTAGTTGTAAGGCCGGTACCTGTTTTATTGCGTTTTCTAACGGTTTGGTTACCGTTATCATCATTTTGTTTACCGGTTGTAAACCGGCATCGGCAATTACCTTAATTTTAGGAAAAGTAATCTCGGGAAAAAGGGAAGTTTGAAGTTTGGTATAAGCAAATATGCCACCTATTAATATCAGCGATAATACCAGTAGCAGGGGTTTGCGATAAAAAATAAAAAAATTCTCTACCTTATCTATTTTTGTTTCTACAACTTTAGCCATTACTGTACAATTTTAACTTTAGCTGTATCTGCCAAACCATAATTACCGCTTATAACTATTTTATCCCGGGGAGAAAACTTTGGCGATAGGATCTCTACTTTGCCTCCACTTTCAATTCCTTTTTTTACAGGTATTTTAACCGCTGTGGTAGCATTGATTAACTTCATTACCCAAAATTCTGTTTGTGTTTCGTTTGATAGTATGGCTGAAGCTGGCAGGGATGTGGTGTTTGTTTTCGATGTTTTTACTATCCGTGCTCTGGCTACCAGGTTTTCGGGGATTTGATCGGCCGAATTTACTTTGATCACGATGCCCTGGGTTTGTGATAGCGTATCAACAACGGGCATAAAAGAGGCTACTTTGCCATTTAATTTTACCCCATCAGGCAGGGTAAGCAATACGTCCTGGTTGCTGGATACAGATGCGCGCAATTCATAAGGCAGCTGCATGATAAAGGCAAAGCTTCCTCTGTCGCTTATGATGGCTAATTGTTCACCATCCTGTACATAATCACCTACCTGGTGATTTAATTGTGTAATATAACCATGTTCAGAGGCTTTGATTTTATTTACGCCCGAAAATTTGAAGGTAGTATCAAGTATGTTTATGCTATTGCCAATGCTTTGCGCTTCTTTGGTTTTTATAGTAAATAAAACCGCGCCTTTATTTACGTAATGGCCAATTTGCGTATTTACTTTTTGTATGTAACCAATGGCGTTAGCTTTTACATAGTTTTTTTGAAGGAATGATGATGTGGCATTCAGTTCAATGTAATCTGTAAGTGAACTTTCGTCAATGGTGGTAACCTGTACAGGTGTTTCGGGTACTACAACTTCTGCATCGCTTGCAGTTGCTGCATCAGAATTACCTTTACATGAAGAATACACCAGTGCTACTGCTAAAATTATTAAAATGTTTTTTGAACGGGAACAGGCTGTTTTATATATTTTCATGTTATTTATTCCAGTAATTTAATTGATTAGTGAGCTGGAGCTTTGTTATGGTAGTTTGTGTAAGCAGGTTGGTAATGGTATAGTAACTATTAACAGCCAGTATAAGATCTGCAATTTTTACATCGCCGGTTTGCATCAGTTGAGTATCAACCTTTATTAAGCTTTCAGCGTATTTTATTTGTTCCTTTATCTGGTTAATCAGGTTATCATTCTCGTTTATCTGCTGATTAAGCTGCGCAATTTGCTGCCGGTATTGCGAATTAAAAAACGCTTTATAGTTTAAGCGTGTCTCCTCTTCCAGTTTTAACCTTTTGTATTGAAGTTTACGCTGGCCGCCATCGTAAATTGGCATAGAAATACTAAAGCCAAAGCTGGTACCAAAGTGTTTATAGGCCTGGGTGGTAAAATCAGTATTATATCCGCCATCGGCAAAAATATTAGCTTTAGGTCTGTAGCTATAATCAATTAAGCTCCTCGTGTTTACAAGTCGTAAACTATCAGATTTAAATTGCCTGAAAAATATACTCATGGAAGCATCGGGCGTAATTGTTGTTTGAACAACAGGCTCGCTTAGTTCAACCGTTGTAGTATCAACAACACCGGCCACGTAATTTAGTGTGGCATAGTCATTTTTATATTGTATTTGTGCCTGCAAAAGCTGTAGCTGCTGTTGTTTTAAGGTAACCAAAAAGGCAAGATATTCGCTTTGTTTGTAAACATTGTTTCGGGTGAGTTTTTTGAGCAGGCCTTCTTCTTCAGTAAGCAATTTAACTACGTCGCGATTAAATTTAACCTGCTGCAAACTGCCGTAAGCGGTTATGTATTGACCGGTGATGGTCTTTTTTAAGTCTTGTTCAGATACTGCCCCGCTGTTGATGATAGAATCGCGCTGTAAGTTTATGGCTGCCAGTTGTGTATTTAAATATTGTTTACCTATCAGCTGCTTGTTTACTCCTAAAAGTGCATTAAAGGTTTGCACATTAGTAATAGCGCCTGCATAACCATAACCACCAACAACAGGTGCAAAATAGCCGTTGCTGTTTACGTTTACCTGTGGCCTTAAACCGGCCCTTAATCTTAAACTATCTATTTGGCTTGCCGCTATTTGATTTCTGACAGCCTTAAGTAAGGGACTGTTATTTTTTGCAAGTTCCAGGTAGTGATCAAGCGTATAAGTTTGTGCCCGGGCAGCAGTATAGGTGAGTGTGAATAATATAAAACCGAAAAACCACTTCATTAAATGAGGTATAAATGTATTTTAAACATAGCTAAACTATAGCTAAATTCTGTAAAAATTTAGGATGCTAAATGCCAATTTAAAAAGTTACAATAAAAGTGTGATAATGGGCCTGGTATTGGTAGGAGAGTGAAAAATCGAAGTTTTCGCAAATTTGTTTGCTGATGGTAAGCCCAAGCCCGCTGCCATCAGAGTTGGATGATTTATGGAATCGTGTAAAAATTTTATCATCGGGCAATGGTTTGCTATCTCCAGTGTTTTTGATAAAAAAATTATGGGCTGTTAATTTAATGATAATATTACCGTTGGCATGATTATGTCTTACTGCATTAATGACCAGGTTACTGAGCAATATCTCTATAAGGTACCGGCTTGCCAGGACCTCCTTGTCCTCCAGTTCAACCGTTACCGTTATTTGCTTATCACTAAAAATATCCTCCAATTGCAAAACCATTTCTTCAATTAACAGGCGCAGGTTAATATTTTGCTGGTCGGTTAGTAACCTGTTTTCTATTTTAACCAATAGTAACAGCGATTGATTAAGCCGGCTCAACCGCGCAACCGCGCTGTACAGATCATTAAGAAGTTTGCTTTGCCTGTCGTTAAAGTTTTCGGATTGTATTAAGGTATCCAATTTAGAGTTGATGACCGCGATAGGGGTAAGCAATTCATGAGAAGCATTTTCTGTAAAGGTTTTGAGTTCTTTATAGTCATATTTTGCTTTGGTGGTCATTGCAGCTGCAGCCTGGTTTAACTCCACAAATTCAGTAATACGGGTAGTAGTTTGGGGTATCTCGCGGCTATCGGTAATATTGAACAGCTTTATTTCGCGTAAAATGCTATAAAAGGGCTGCCATAAACGATTTAAAATTAAACGGTTGGCAATAAGTAATACCAGCATCAACAGCAAAATAACGCCAATGGTGATACCGAAAATGATTTGTATGAGATCTTCAGTTTCTACCTTTGATTCTACAATAAGTATCTTGTAGTATTTGCCGTTTACGGTGATAGAACTGATCAGTCCCCGGCCCGACTCGTATTCATTTTTATCCCTGCGGTAATCGGTATTGATAAATTCGCGCGTTATTGAATTTGGCTTAGCCTCGCTAAAAGTGATCTGTTGATCTTTGGATTCAAATACCTGTGGTAATTGGTGGTTAAGTTTTACATAATCAAAAACCTCATCTTCCTCTACCTTTAAAGCCTTGTCATTTTGATCATTCAATATCCAGCTAATAGCCTGGTAGTAGATGATTCCGGTTATCACCATTACAACTACTGTTGTGATGATGTTTACGCGGTTATATAAGGTAAGCAGCTTCATTGGCCTGAGAATTTATAGCCCATGCCATAAGCAGCCTGGATATAATCATTAGCGCCAGCCTCTACCAGCTTTTTGCGTATGTTTTTGATGTGCGAGTAAATGAAGTCGAAATTATCGGCAAGGTCTATACCATCGCCCCAAAGGTGTTCGGCTATGGCGTTTTTAGAGACTACCTTTCCTTTATTGGCTATAAAATAAATAAGCAGCGCAAATTCCTTGCGGGTAAATTTTAAAGGGGTGTCATGTACGCTTACTGTTTTGGCCTGCAGATCGATACTGATTTCGTTAAAGACCAACAGGTTGCTTCCATTGTACATTTTACGCCTGATGATGGCAGATACGCGTGCCTTTAACTCGGATAAGTGGAATGGTTTCACCAGGTAATCATCCGCGCCAAGGTCAAGGCCCTGCAGCCTGTCATCAAGTGAGTTTTTGGCAGATATGATAAGCACACCATCTGTAAAATTATTTTCTTTTAATTTTTTGAGGATGCTGATGCCATTGCCGCCGGGTAAAGTAATATCCAGCAGGATACAATCATAACGATATAACTCAACCTTGGTTAGGGCGGCAGAATAGGTAGCGGCTGTTTCACAGATATTTCCTGCTTCGGCAAAATATTCTTCAATACTTTCCCGCAGGCCTTCTTCATCTTCAATAATCAGTAATTTCATTTGGGCTATCTGTTTACTTGATATGCAACTTATATATTCCGGCTAAAGGTAGCCATCCATTTTGTACACATTTTGGATTTAACCAGATTTACTACAGTTTGATAAAGCAAATTTGCGTTTATAATGTTAACGTTAAATTAAAAAATACAGGGTAAAACTTAAAACTTTAAAATTATGTGGTGGATATACGCTCTACTATCGGCTTTATTTGCCGCGCTTACTGCAATTTTTGCCAAAATAGGTATAAAAGGGGTTGATACCGACCTAGCTACCGCCATACGCACGGTAGTAATATTAATACTGGCCTGGGCTATTGTGTTGTTTAAAGGCAGCAATAAAGGGATTGAAGGTTTAACCCGCCTGAATTGGACATTCCTCATCCTGTCTGGCTGTGCAACAGGGCTATCCTGGATCTGCTATTTCCGGGCTTTGCAATTGGGTAAAGTATCCCAGGTGGCACCGGTTGATAAATTGAGCGTGGCATTGGCCATTGTTTTAGCCGTTGTGTTTTTGGGCGAACCGCTTACCTTAAAAAATGGTATTGGTGCCTTATTAATCATCGCAGGCACTCTGGTCCTGATTTTTTGAGGCAGAATTAAGAATCAAAATTCAACACTGCCATAAAGTTTTATCTTTCGTCCTTTGTCTGATAGTCCTTTGTCCATTCGTCCTTTATCTTTTGTCCATTGTCTGATAGTCCTTTGTCCATTCGTCATTTATCTTTTGTCCATCCGTCTCATATTGTAACAAGTATGTTGATAAGTTAACCTTATTGTAACAAACACACCAGTAATCAGAATTAATCCAAAGTTTCTTTTCAAATTCGCACCCAAATCATGGATTTTTTAAGGATAATGAAAGCGTACTATATATTATTTATTTTTATTCTGTTTACAATAAATTTACATGCTCAGGCTCCTGCCGGCAAGGGTAAAATAATTGGTAAAGTTACCGATGCTACAACCAAACAAGCGGTTGATTATGCAACTATATCTGTTTATAAACAAGGAGTTGAATCGCCATTTAACGGTATTAGTACCGATCCTAAAGGAAATTTTACGGTTGATAAAATACCTGCAGGCGAATATAAAGTTACTGCCGATTTTTTAGGCTATCAGCGTGCTACCCTGGAGCATATTATAGTTAAAGATGGGGCTGCCATCAATTTAGGCGAAATATTATTATCGCCCTCGCCGCACCAGTTAAAGGATGTAAATATTACCGCTACAACGCCAACCGTTCAAAACAAGATAGATAAAATGGTATACAACCCGCAAAACGACCTGAGCGCGCAAGGCGGTGTAGCTATCGATATATTGAAAAAAGTGCCTCAAATTACTGTAGATATTGATGGTAATGTTGAGTTGCAGGGGAACGCCAATATCCGCTTTTTAATAAACGGAAAACCATCAAGCATCTTTGGCGCCAGCCTTGCCGATGCATTGGCAAGTATCCCGGCCAGCCAGATCAAAAGCATTGAGGTAGTTACCAGTCCAGGTGCCAAGTATGACGCCGCCGGTACTGGAGGTATCATCAACATTATTTTAAAAGACAGTAAAGTTGAAGGAGTAAACGGCAGCGTTAACCTATCGGCTGGTACCCGTCGCGAAAACGGGTCATTTAACCTCAATGTACGTAAAGGTAACTTTGGCGTAAATGCATTTTTTAGCGGCAACGCCCAGATTAACAGTAACTCACCGAACACGAGCAATCGTGTATCTAAAGATTCATTGGGCAAAACCACAACTTTGTTTCAGCAGGGGAGCAATAATTTTAAACGTAACGGTTATCAATCGGGCCTGAATTTTACGTGGAATATCAGCAAGCATGACGATCTTACCGCATCTGTGGGCTTCAATCATTTTGGCAATCATGGTAATGGCTTAACCAACCAGGACGAAAATACAGTGAGCGCCGATGGCACCCAACTTTCTGATCTTAAAACCCTCCGCACATCCAGCAGTAAGTTTAGCGGAACATCCACAGACGTAAGTTTAGCCTACAAAAAAACATTTGATAAAGAAGGGCAGGAGCTTGATATATTGTATTCATCCAGCTTTGGTAACAACAGTTTTAGCTCATCGCAGTTATTGCAGAATTTGCAGCCGGGCACCATACCTACAGGTATCACCAATAGCAACCCGGGCAAGGATAGGGAAACCAATATATCTGTAGATTACTCGCATCCGGTAAGTAAAAACTTTACCATCGAAACGGGTGGTAAACTCGATTTTAACCACATCAATAACAATGTAGTTACCGATACCTTGCTTAATGGCGGCAATGTACCCAACTATAACCAAACCTACGGCTTTACTTATGACCGTAAGATATATGCCTATTATTTATCGGCAACTACATCGGTGTTCAATAACTTTTTGGATATTAAAGCAGGCTTGAGAGACGAATACACAGTAACTACGGCCGATTTTAAGAATACAAACATTCCTAATTATAACATATTGGTGCCGTCGCTGGTGTTCTCACATAAAATTAGTGAATCGCAATCTGTAAAACTGAGTTATACCCGCAGGATAGAACGCCCCGATTACGGCGACCTTAATCCATTCTACAACATCAGCGATACCCACAACATCAGTACCGGCGATCCTAACCTGAAGCCTGAGCGTGGCGATAATTTTGAGTTGGGTTACAATAAATCATTTGATAAGGGCGCAAACATCAACATAGCTGCATTTTACCGTAAAAATACCGACGACCTGCAACGTTTTACTACTTTTTATGATACGTTGCGGATTGACGGTAGTAAATACACCAACGTATCGTTAACTAAGCGATATAATCTTGGCTCAGAAGATCGGGCGGGAATAAACATCTACGCGTCGCTGCCTGTTACAAAGGAATTTAACCTGCGTACCAATATGATATTTTCTGAACGGACCAGTAATAATCCGGGTAGCCCAAGCGTAACCGGCTTTACTTACCGTTTAAACCTGAATGCCCAATACAGTTTTGGACATGATTTAAGCGCCGAGTTTTTTGGCAACTATAACTCATCACAAAAAAGCATCCAGGGAACACAACCCAAGTTTGTGTTTTACAACTTCGCGATGCGTAAAATGTTCATGAACAAAAAGGCCAGCATAGGGGTTACCGCGTCAAATCCGTTTGCTAAATATGTAAGCCAAAGTTCAACAACATATGGTGCCGGCTTTAACCAAACCAACATCAGGTACATACCGGTACAATCATTTGGTATCAGCCTGAGCTACAAGTTTGGCAAGCTTGAGTTTAAGAAGGATAAAGAAAAAGATGATAACGGCGGTAATAAACAGGATGAAGGTCCTGCTGATAAAGGAAAGTAAGGCCTAATACAACCCTCTTCAAAGGAGAGGGTATTTGATTGACGAATTGGCTAATCAATACCCATAAAAAAGCGATGAATTAAACTCATCGCTTTTTTTATATAAATATGTTTTCTTTTACTACCCTCAGGTTTGCAGCGGGTAGGAATGATTCTATCCGTTTTTAATCAGGATGCTCTCAATTACCAGTGTAGCATCTTCGCAGCTATCTGTAGCGGTTTCCATCGCCATAAAAACATCAGTGTATTTTATAAGTTGTATGGCATCAGTTTCGTTAGCCAGCAAATCAGCAAAAGCCTCATTGTATACTGTATCAGCCTGGTATTCCAATTTTTTTATATTGTTGCAAAGTTCAAATATATGGGCTGAGTTACCTAAATTGTTCATGGCGTTAACAGCTTCCTGAAGACCTTTGGTGGTTTTAAGGATAAGATCTGCCAGGCTAATAATAGGAGAAGTGATCTTAGGTACATCATACAGGTTTATCCTGCGCGATGCCATGGCTATACTATCGGCAACATCATCAATTGCAGCAGCCAGATCGCACATATCCTTGCGCTGAAAAGGTGAAATCAACATTCTGCCCGATTCTGTAAATACCTGGTGGGTAATTTCGTAACTTTTTGCCTTCAGTTTATCAACAAGTGTAAACTGAAATTTTTGTTCATAGGTATCGGCAGAGTTTACCGCCGTGTTAAGTAAAGTTGCCATTTCGGTAGCGTTGGCAACTGCACGGTTAAATAAATCATAAAAAACCTGATTTGAATTGGGAAATATCGACATTGACTTGAACTTTTTATGACTTTTTAAATGACAATTAAGTTAAAAGCGTGTATACTAATTAATTAGCGTCCACTATGCACATATATTTATGCGGCTAAATGTAGCTATTAATTTGCAGTGAAAAGTCATGTAATTGTTAACTCAATGTTAATTAAATGTTATCAAATTTAAGTGTGTTTGCATTGTGTTTTCAACTACTATATACAGGTAAGGTAAATAAATTATATGTAACAATTGCTTTGCGCTAAAACAATATTGCTCTTAAATATATTGTTAACTTATATAAGTTAAATATCATGAAATCCGCTGATAAACACTATAGATTTATAAACAGTAAAACTGGTTATGCAATTTATTACTACTCACTAAGCAGCGACCTCACTACAGAAGAGATCAAAAAGGAATTGCAAGCGATAAAAAACCGCGTGGCAATTCAGAATCGTATTTATTGCGAAACTGTGTATTGGGAGGAGATACGGGAAAATGCAGACTTTAATATGGATACGATTTAATGAATTATATACCAGTATTTTAATTTGTTTTTGTGTGCGGAAATTAGGTATATTTAATTGCCAATTATAAACCCATTTCTATTTGCCATTTCCTGCATGAAAAAGTTACTATTTGCACTTTTGTGTACAACCTGTTTTTATATACCAGCTTTTTCGCAAGGCGTTAAACAATCATTATCATTGGATGATATTGTTTCGCGTTTGCAAACCCTATCAACAACAAAAGCTATTGAAAAGGTATACCTTCACTTTGATAAAGCCCTTTATAACGCCGGCGATACAGTGTTTTTTAAAGCCTACGTTACGCTGGGCGAACAACATCAACTATCGAAATTAAGTGGCGTTCTGCACGTCGATTTGGTAAATGCCGCCGATTCGCTGGTACAAAATATATCATTACAAGTTACTAATGGCTTAACCTGGGGCGATTTTGCGTTACCAGCCAGGCTGCCAAAAGGCATTTATCATGTAAAAGCGTATACCAAATGGATGCTTAATAACGTCGATCCGGGCATATTTGATCAGCCAATAGCAGTTAACAGTGCTGTGCCCGCCACCGCGGTATTGGCAACACGGCAAAATACAGACACCCGTAATAAGTTTGACGTTCAGTTTTTTGCCGAGGGCGGAACTTTTATTAACGATATACCGGTTAAACTCGCGTTTAAGGCTATTGACCATAATGGGCAGGGCGTAAATGTTAAAGGAGTAGTTGTTGATAACCTAAACGCAGAAGTAACTAAGTTTGAAGCCAAACACCTGGGTATGGGCGTTATTTACATTACCCCGGTTGAAGGAAGAAGCTACAAGGCAAACCTCACTTATGCTGATGGCACCAAAGCCGTTATTGATTTACCTAAAGCCGATAGTAAAGGGATGACCTTGCTGGTAAACAATGATAAGCCAGATAAGCTGATGATAGAAATTAATGCAAACAGGCCTTACTATCTTGAAAATAAGAATAAAGAAATTGGCGTTGTTATTTATTCAAACGGGTCGGTACGTTCACTTAAAACAACACTTGATAACCAGGTGCTTGATATTAATCTTGATAAAAAGGATTTTCAAACCGGTTTAGTGCAGGTTACCCTGTTTTCTAAAACCGGCGAACCTATGAATGAGCGCCTTTCGTTTATACAAAACAATGATATTATAAATATACAAACCGGCACTGATAAAGCTGCTTACAAGGCCAGGGGTAAAGTACATGTTACTGTTAGTGCAAAAAAGGATGATAAACCTATTACAGGTTATTTCTCGGCATCGGTTATCGATGCTACCCGGATACCGGTGAATGAAAGTGCCGAAACTACCATATTAACCAATCTTTTATTAACATCGGCATTGCGGGGATTTGTTGAGCAGCCCAATTATTATTTTGCCAATGTTACCAGTGATACACGTGCCGATTTGGATATATTGATGCTTACACAAGGATACCGGAGGTTTGTTTGGAAGCAATTGCTTGGCGACGATGCTAAAATGGCGTCAACTTATCCTGTAGAAAAAGGACTGGATATATCGGGCACGGTAAAAACTATGGCTGGGGCGCCGGTTGCTAATGGTAGCGTTACGTTGCTTACCCAAAACGGGGGCACTATGTTAAACCAGGTAACTGATGCCAATGGCAGGTTTACTTTTGCAAATTTGATTTACACAAGCTATACCTCATTTGTAATTCAGGCTAAAACAGAAACTGGGAAGAGTAATACGCAAATCATAATAGACCAGCCCGAAAAAGTTAATATCACAACAATTAATAGCCAGGGTTTAGCTGATGACGTTGCTCTTAAAAACAATGGTAAACCCCTCGCTTCAACTACGTTCATGGCAGATGCAAGCGGAAAATCATTGAAGGAAGTGATTATTAAAGATAAATATTTAGAATCTCACAATAACACAATTGATCAGTTTAAAGATCAAACAGGAATATCTCGAGGCCTCGAGGGGCACTTACCCGGAGTGGCATTAATGGGCGGTGTGCCGTATTTAAGAGAAAGAGTTGGTTTAACGGGAGCGGGCCCCATGTTGGTGATCATAGATGGCGCACAGTCGAGTTCAAATATTGACAACTTAAGTGTAGCTGATGTAGCAAGTGTTAAAATGCTTAAAAATGTTGATGCTGCTATTTATGGTTCCCAGGGAGCCAATGGGGTTTTATTAATTACAACAGTTAAAAATAAGGGGATACCTGTAAATAAAAAGATTTCACCGGGGTTGCTTTCCTATGCTCCTAAAGGCTTTTATAAAGCACGTGTATTTTACTCGCCCGTTTATGGTGGCTCAGCTACCCAAAGTAGTAAACCTGATGAACGCAGCACAATATACTGGAACCCTGATATTGTTACGGATAAAGATGGTGGCGCTTCATTTGATTTTTACAATGCAGATGGCAAAGGTAATTACCGTATAGTAGTTGAGGGGATAGACGAAAACGGTAATGTAGGCCGCAATGTTTATACTTATAAGGTGGAGTAAAAGGCTAAATAAAAAACCCCTGCCTTGAGGCAAGGGTTAAAAAAAACCACAACAATTGTTTAACCTTTTGGCCATTTTAACCTTAAGGTCAATTCCTAATTGCAATGCGGCCGTCTCATTATTTATAACATTACTATATATCAACTGTTTTTTAATTGAAATATTTTTTACAAAAGCAATTAAGTTTTATTTACTCCGTTAATTGCTACCAGAACAAATTTCGCCCTATATTTATACCAAATAAATCATGAGAAATACTATGAAAAGATCTATTAAAATGAAAGCAGCATTGCTTTTTGTATTTGCGCTGTTTATAAGCAGCCTAACATTTGCCCAGGATAAAAAGCCAGCAAGCCCGCATGATAGCACAAGCGCTAAAGTAGCTGGTTCGTTAATTAAAATTAAATACGGAAGTCCTTATGTAAAAGGTCGTAAAGTACTGGGCGAATTGGTGCCTTTTGGTAAGGTATGGCGTGCAGGAGCCGATTCGGCAACCAGCATTACAACAAGTAAAGCCATTAAGGTTGAAGGTAAAACACTTCCGGCCGGCCGTTATGCCTTCTTTGTAATTCCATCAGAAAGCGGCACCTGGACTCTTATTTTTGATAAAAATCCAAAACAATGGGGTGCCTATACTTATAAAGAAGCTAATGATCAGTTAAGGGTAACAGTTAAAGGGAAGACAGCTCCTAAAACCGAAAGCCTTATTTATACAATTACACCAAAAGGCTTCAGCTTAAAATGGGATACTTTTGAGGTTCCTGTTTCAATAAAATAAGTATAATAAAATATCGATACATAAAAAAGCTCCTTAACCGGAGCTTTTTTTGTGTATCGATATTTAACTTGTTATATCCAGCTGCCTTCTATAATTTTAACAACCTTCCATTAGCCTTATATTTACTTAATGCGTACCCTAATCAGCAAAAAACCATTATTAAAAAGAATCATAATTATATTGTTGCTTACGTTGGCTATTTTTCTGTTAATGCAGTTTGGCAATCATCCGGCATTGGTTGAACGCTATTATTCTGGTGGGTTTTATAAGCTTATCTGCTGGATATTTCATCCCATATTAAACCTGTTTCCTTTTAGTGTAGGCGATTTGTTATACACCGCAATTGTAATTGCTATAATTTTTGGTGTTATCAGGATGATTAAGCTGCTATTTAAAAAGCAGTTTAAAATCGTTGGTATACATTTTTTGGGATGGGTTATAGGTGTACAGGCGGGCATACTTGTTTTTTATTTGTTTTGGGGGATGAATTATTTTAGGCCATCAGCAGCTGAGCGCCTTAATCTAAGAGATACAGCTTTCACTACCGCCGACCTCAAGGCTGTAACTAAATTGTTGATAGATAGCGCCAATATTTGCCGTGCACGTGTCACCGCTGCAGATTTAGCGCAGAGCAATAGCGCCATTTATAAAGCCGCCGTTAATGCAGTGAGTTCGTTATCTGCCGATTCAGCTAACTTCAGGGCCTTTCATCCTGGAATTAAGCCATCTATGATTACATTTTTTATGAACTATATTGGTACCTCGGGTTATTATAATCCCTTTACAACAGAGGCTCAGATTAATTATGAAATGCCTGTTTTTAACCGGCCATTTGTTGCCTGTCATGAAATGTCGCACCAGGTAGGTTATGGAGCCGAAGATGAGGCTGATTTTGCCGGGTTTATCATCGGTATTAAATCACATGATCGTTTGCTGCGCTACTCAGCCTATCATTTGGCGGTTGATGAGTTTATGCACACACTGCGCCGCAGGGATACAGTTGCCCATAAAGAATTAAAGGCGATGATATCAAAAGATGTTCACCAGGATTTTGTAACAGAACGTGCCTACTGGATGGCTTACGAAAATAAACTCAGTGCTATTAGCAGTGTTTTTTACGATAACTTTCTGAAGGCTAATAACCAACCCCAGGGTTTGGGAACTTATAACCGGATGGTGTTACTGGTTATGGCCTGGGAGCGCAGCCATTGGTCGCCAATCATTAATCATTAGGGATGGGTCGTTGAGCTAAAACGATCACTTGTTGATCAGTAAAAAAAATGCGTTCCGTATCTCACCCCGGAACGCACTGCAATATCATGTCTCAAATGATATTGTATCAACTAAACCTCAGATCTCATATAAAATGAACATCCAAGCTCTTATATATTTACTGCTATTAATAACCAGTAAACAAAAAATTTATTACTTTGTGTTTGCGCCCTAATAATGGCGAATATTCAGACCTGGTTTCAAAAGAATTATGAATAATTGAAAAGAAACGTAGGTGTGATGTGAATATTGTGTTTAAAAGCTCAAATTTACTTCATATTATTAATATTTCGCTATTGATTTTCAATCTAATTGATTAGACACACCGGTAAAATTATTGTTACCATGAAACATAATTTAATTTTCGTTTTAATATTTTCTCCTTTCATTGTATTTGCTCAGAAATTTAACCAGGAGGCAATACAGAGGGCTAAAGTGCATGCCAATGCAGTAACCATTATTCGTGATAATTATGGTGTGCCACATATTTATGGCAAAACTGATGCTGATGTGGTTTTTGGGTTGATGTATACCCAGTGCGAAGATAATTTTAAAGGCATTGAGCGCAATTATCTTTATCAGCTTGGCAAACAAACCGAAGTTGATGGCGAAAGTAGCCTCGCTATAGATATACAGCTTCAGTTGATAGCTGACAGCGCCGATGCTATCAGGGATTATAAAAAAAGTGCGCCTGCTTTCAGGAAATTGCTGGATGCCTTTGCCGATGGGATAAACTATTACCTGTATAATCATCCCGAGGTGAAACCTAAAGTATTTAAACATTTTGAACCATGGTATGCCCTAATGTTTACCGATGGCAGTGTGGCTGCAACCGAAACGGGAGGGATTAAACTGGAAGAAACGAAAGATTTTTACGCTGATGGCGGCGAAAAGCTGGGCGCTGTACCCAATCACCCCGGAAAAGCCTATGAGTTTGTAAATGAACGCGAAACCGGGTCAAACGGTTTTGCCATATCGCCATCCAAATCGGCATCGGGGCACGCTTTACTTTACATCAACCCACATGTTCCGTTCTACTTTCGCAGCGAGGTGGAGTTGGTGAGCCAGGAAGGATTGCATGCTTATGGCGCTGTTACCTGGGGGCAGTTTTTTATTTACCAGGGATTTAACCAGCATTGCGGCTGGATGCACACGAGCAGCTATGCGGATGTAGCCGACCTTTATGCAGAAAAGATGGTAAAAAAAGATGGCGGCTGGTTTTATGAATACGATGGGGTGCTTAAACCGGTAACTATCCGTAAACTGGCCATTAACATAAAAAATGGCGATAAAGTTGAACAAAGAACAATAACAGCGTATTATACCCATCATGGTCCGGTATTAGGAAGCCGTGACGGTAAATGGTTGGCGTTAAAGGCCAATAACAGATCATACAACGCCTTGCTGGAGTCATGGCAAATTACAAAAGCCAACACGCTTGCAGAGTATAAAAAAGCGATGGACCTTGTATCAAATGCTACCAATAGCACAGTTTATGCTGATGATAAAGGCAATACTATTTTTTGGTATGGTAACTATATTCCTAAACGCAATCCTAAATATGATTGGAGTTTGCCGGTTGATGGCAGTACTTCTGCAACAGAGTGGCAGGGTGTTCATCAGCTTAAAGATATAATTACAACTACAAATCCTGCTACCGGCTGGATTCAGAATTGTAACTCAACGCCATATACAGATGCCGGTGCAAGCAGTCCTGATAAAAATAAGTACCCGGTTTATATGGCGCCCGATGGCGAAAATTACCGTGCTATAACAGCTATTAATATATTGAAAAATGCCGATCACCTAACGCTTGATGGCCTCATAGCTAAAGGCTATGATCATTACCTGGCTGCCTTTGATGATTTGCTGCCACCTTTATTTAAAGCTTATGATAATGCGCCCGATTCGATAAAAAAATCACTTGCCGAGCCCATAAATATATTGCGACAGTGGGATAAACGTACATCCGCAAATTCAGTAGCCACCGCGCTGGCCATAGAGTGGGGCACTTTGATGGTGAAATTGCTTCCGCCACCCAAAACAGACCAACAAAGTACCTTTATTACCCAGCGCATAAAATTACTTGCCGAACAAACTCCCAGCAGCCAGCAATTGGCTATTTTAACCACTGTTTTGAAAACCCTGCAAAGTAAGTTTGGCACCTGGCAGGTACAATGGGGCGATATGAACCGATACCAGCGCCCCGCGGATGGTATCACGTTTGATGATAAGCTGCCAAGTATCCCGGTGGGCTTAACCGGGTCTGGATTTGGACAGCTACCCTCTTTTCAAAGCCGTACAATGAATACGTTGAAGCGGTACGGCTACTCGGGCAACAGCTTTATAGCAGCTGTTGAATTTGGATCAAAGATAAAGGCAAAAAGCATCATGACCGGCGGGCAATCATTTGATGCGGAATCGAAAAACTTTACCGATCAGGCGGCGGGCATCATTGATGGTAAATTTAAAGATGTTTTATTTTATAAAGAGGATGTGCTTAAACATGCTCAAAGAACCTATCATCCGGGTAATTGATTAAATTGTTTTAAAAAGTATATTTGGATACAATATTAAAATGAAAAAATACCTGTTTTTAGTGGTAACGTGTTTTTGCTGCGTTGATTTGTTTGGCCAGAGTGTAACTGTTAATGACCTTACCAATTTAGTAAACCTTTCAAATGCCGACGCTCATAATTACCTGGTATTATCAAAGGGATTTAAGAAAGAGTACACACAGGATGTTGGCGGCAATATAGTTGAGCATTTACACAAGGGTGGGCCGGTAAATAAGGGCGAGGCTGTAGTGATAGGTGTTGGTACTAAACTGAGCAGCGGCACTATATTACGTACAGTTACGTATACCTCGGCAATTACTAAAGATATTTTCAACCTGATAACTCAGGCCAAAAGGCTGGGCCTGGATATGAAGTTTCAGGGGGCAGATTCTGTAAATAATATCTATCTTTTTGATAATGATTTTTTTCATATCGTGATGCTCATCAGTCGTGATAATTCTTCGGGCTCTGTTGAGGTAAAACAAAAAGAATATTTAGGCTTTGATTAATTAAGATATCGGCTCAGTAACAGCGTCGTTGCTGCACAAATCCCATTCAGCTTTATTATATTGCGGTACCAACTATAAAGCTTATGAAAACTATTAGTCGCAAAAAATTTATTGCTGCCGCTACTATGGCTACTGCCGGTATGGCATTCGGCTTAAACGCATTGGGTAAGGATAGGGTAGGGCCGGAGATCGTAAGTGATAACCAACCCGCAACGCAATCATCTGCGACAGAAAAAATTAAGGTAAGCATATTTTCCAAACATCTGCATTGGCTTAATTATACCGATATGGCATCATTAGCTGCCGGTATGGGCTTTGATGGCGTAGATATTACCGTAAGGCCGGATGGACATGTGTTGCCCGAAAATGTAGCTGTTGATTTACCAAAGGCCGTAGCGGCTGTGGAGAAGGCCGGTTTAAAGGTATATTCAATAGTCTCCAACATCAAATCGCCAGATGAAAAATATACACATGATATTTTAAAAGCTGCATCTGCATTGGGGATAAAATATTACCGTACGGCCTGGTTTGATTATAATAAAAACATCAGTATCCCCGAAAACTTAAAAGTAATCAGTGCTCAGTTTGCTGCTTTAACCAGCTTAAATAAACAATATAAAATACATGGAGCCTATCAAAATCATTCGGGCGAACTGTTTGGCGCTTCTGTTTGGGATCTTTGGCTGGCGATGAAGGATCTTGACCCCAATTTGATAGGCTGCCAATATGATATCAGGCATGCCACTACCGAAGGCGCCGATACCTGGGCAACATCAATGCAATTGCTGATCCCGCATATTAAAACCACCAACGTAAAGGATTTTTACTGGGAGAAAAAGGATGGAAAATGGCAGGTAAAAAGCGTGCCATTGGGCGAGGGAATGGTTGACTTTAAAAAGTACTTCGCCATGCTTAAGCAATATCAAATTAATGGTCCGCTAAGTTTGCATTGCGAGTACGACCTTGGCGGCGCGCAGGATGGTGCAAGGAAATTAACTATTAGCAAAGAGGCTTTTACGGCTGCAGTACAAAAAGACCTAACTACTTTGAGGGGATGGCTGAAAGAAAATGATCTATAGTGCCGGCAGTAATTTTAAGGGTAACTTAAATATTCCTGAAAAAAACAATTTGTAATTGTAACAGGTTTATTACTATATTTATATGAAGTAAACAGTTCTTTTTAACCCAATAAAACGGCTGTTAACTAAACCAATTTTAACCTTTAAAATGGAGGCTGTGATGAACTTAGTTCATAAAATAGAAAACTGGGGCGATACTCATCACCCTAAAATTCTTGATCTTGTCCGTATAGCACTTGGCGTATTTTTGCTATTAAAAGGCATTGCATTTATGCAAAACACAGCATACCTAAGGCACCTTATTGAAGACCAGGATGTAGTAGACCTATCGCCAACATTGTTGATGATTTTGGTTTACTATGTAACTTTTGCCCACATGGTTGGTGGCATACTGATAGCACTTGGCATATATACCAGGCTGGCGTCCATTATCCAGATTCCGATTGTTTTAGGCGCTGTATTTTTAACCAGTATTTTTCAGGAACCCATAAACACCATGGCCTGGCCATCTATTACGGCACTCATCCTGCTTGTAATATTCATTATCCTTGGCTCGGGACCGATTTCTTTAGATAGATATTTAGCGTCAGAATGATTTTAGATGTGCAAATTACAGATGTGCAGATTTCAGATGTGCAGATTTCAGATGTGCAGATTTCAGATGTGCAGATGGTTTTCTTATACACATTTGAAATCTAAAATTCGGACATCTTTTTCCAGCTATCATTTGCACATCTGAAATTTGAAATTTGCACATCTGCTTCCGGCGATCATCTGCACATTTGTAATCTGAAATCTACACATCTGAAATCTGCAAGCTATCATCTGCACATTTGTAATCTGAAATCTACACATCTGAATCAATATTCCACCACCAGTTCATCCACGTAGCACCATAACCACCGCTCGCCAGGTTCGGCAGAGATTACTACCGGGTGGCCTGTGGCTTCAAAATGTTTGGTCATGTGGGTATTGGGCGAACTATCGCAGCAAAGCGTTACACCGCAGGTTTGGCAGGTACGCAGGTGCATCCACGATGAATGTGTTTTCATGCATTCCTCACATACATAATCCTGTGGCTGTTTTATATCGATAACAGCCTCCAGGTGCGGGCAAATTTCATCCTCTTGCATAAATTTAAACTTCAGCTAAATATTTGTGTACAAAACTAATAGCCATAGAGCCTTCGCCTACGGCAGATGCTACCCGGTTCATTGCCCCCGCACGAACATCGCCCGCAGCAAATATGCCAGAACAGCTGGTTTCCAATAAAAATGGATCTCTTTTAAGCTTCCATATTTTGTTGAAGTTTTCATAGCTGCGCAACTCACGGCCGGTTTCAATAAAATCTTTGTTGTTTTTAATAATGTCGAGTTTTATCCAATCGGTATAGGGTTTGGCACCAATAAATATGTATAAGGCTGCGGCTTTGTTAGTAACTGTTTCCTGTGTTTTGCAGTTTTTTAAAGTCAATTTTTCCAGACAGTTACTTCCGTGCGCCTCTATAATTTCGGTGTCGGGTACAATTTCTATATTGGGTGTTTCACTTATCTGGGTTATCAGGTAGGCCGACATGGTTGGCACCAGGTCTTCCCGACGGATGACTATATGTACCTTATCGGCATATTTTGACAGGTGCATAGCCGCCTGGCCAGCAGAATTTCCTCCGCCAATAACATAGACATTTTTACCAGTACATGCCGATGCTTCGGTAGTTGCGGCGCCATAATAAATGCCCGCTCCGGTAAAGTTTTCAACCCCTTTAACTTCCAGTTTGCGGTAATCAACGCCGGTTGTGATTACTACAGTACGGCTGATGATCTCGGGACCATCATCCAAAATAATGGTTTTATAACCATCCTTTTGTTTGATATCGCTAACAGATTGCGGCGACAAAAATTCGGCGCCTAAACGCATCGCCTGGCTAATAGCACGGCGGGTTAAATCGGCACCGCTTAAACCTGCCGGAAACCCAAGATAGTTTTCTATACGCGAACTGGTGCCTGCTTGTCCACCAGGTGCTTTACGTTCAATCAGTAAGGTCTTTAATCCTTCGGATGCGCCGTAAACAGCAGCGGCAAGCCCAGCCGGCCCGGCTCCAATAATTACCACATCGTAAACATCGGTAAGGGTTTGCGGGTTTTTATCAAGTTTTGCTGCTATGCCTTGTATTGATGGTTTTTCTAAAAAGCTTCCATCTTCAAAAAAAACGGTTGGGAGGCAATCTGTTGTAAGGCTATTGAGCGCTAATAAACTACCTGCATCAACGTTCCTCTCAATATCTAACCAGCGGTAGGGTATCAGGTTACCGGCCAAATAATCTTTGATCACGTGTGATTGTGGTGAAAATTGATAGCCTATTACTTTTACACCCACAAACTCAGGAATATAATTGTTTTGCCAGTCGTCAAGCAGATCATTTATTACCGGGAAAAGTTTTTCCTCTGGCGGATCCCATGGCTTCATGAGGTAGTAATCAAGCTGCACATCATTAATAGCTTTAATGGCGGCTTCGGTATCTGAGTAGGCGGTAAGCAGTACGCGCTTAGCATCAGGGAATATTTTTTTTGCTTTCTCTAAAAATTTAACACCTTCCATTTCGGGCATGCGCTGGTCGCATAGGAACAGGGCTACCACATCCGAGCCACTTTTTAGCTCGGTAAGGCTTTCAAACGCTTCATTTGCCGATGTTGTACTCAGTATTTTGTACTCTTTACCGTATTGCGATCTGAGATCGCGGCTGATTGACCGGAGTACCTGCGGATCATCATCAATTGAAAATATTATTGGTTTACTCATGGTGGATTGCTACAGGTAATTTAAAATTTTTATTCTTGAAAAGTGTTGCTATCCATCAATGAGGAAGCAAACACTAAATTCGGTGCACCCGGGCTTTGATTTTACTTTGATAGAGCCACGGTGCTGTTTTACTATTCGTTGTACTACCTCAAGCCCCATCCCGGTACCTTTGCCCATATCTTTAGTAGTAAAAAACGGATCAAAGACCTGGCCCTGGATATCTTCGGGAATGCCCAGGCCATCATCAATTATAAAAACCTCCACAAATTCGCGGTCGCGGCGGGTTTTGATAGTCAACGTACCTTTGCCTGCCGGTTCCATGGCGTCAAGGGCATTATCTATGAGGTTTGTCCATACCTGGTTAAGTTCGCCTATCAACGCCTTAACTTCAGGCAAAGTTCGGTCAAAATCTTCAACAACGGTTATATTTCCTTTTCTTATTTTGTAACCCAGCATGGTAAGCGTGTTGGTAATGCCAATGTGGATATCGGCATACTGTTTGTCCTGGCCCCTGTCCATGTGGGTAAAGGTTTTAACAGAACTCACCAGTTCGGCTATTCGCTTTGATGATTCCTGGATATCCTCTATCATTTTTTCGGCTACCAGTTTACTGCTTATCCAGTTGATAATGGTTGATAAAAACTCTTTAGGGATATGTTTTTTTAAAGTCTCGAGGCTATCGGCGTTAAATTTAAAATCAACAAAACTTTCTGCAATATCGTAACCGTTTTCAATTTCGTTGTCATCGAGCCAATCGTTTATTTCATCTTCAAGCTGGGTGCGTTGTTTAAGGCTTAAGCGGGCTGTACCTTTGTTTGATAATACCTTAAATAATTCGTTGGTTACCCCATCAACCTGTTCAGAGTCCATTTTAATGGCGAACATGCTTTTAAGGTTTTGCGGTACTAAACGCAGGTGTTTGCTTAAAGAAATAGAATCACGTACAATGGCCGATGCCGGGTTATTAAGCTCATGCGCAAGGCCGGCTGATAGCTTGCCTAAAGCCATCATTTTTTCGTTTTGCTGTTGTAGTGCAGTAAAATCACGTACACGGGTAGTCATGATATGTACCAGCGCCTGGGTAAGCTCAAAATGACCTTTTATCATTTCATTTATCCGCTCGGTAGGGAAACTGAGTACATGCAGCTCGCCTATAGCTTCTGCATAGCCTTTTGAAATTAAACCACGGGAGAAAGGCAGATAGCCTGTAATACTACCTGGGCCAACATTCACAAAATCCCTGCGCCCCCTGCTTTGCAGCATATAAAAACGCATACTACCTTCAATGATAATATGTGGCCCTGTCATTGGCTTTCCAGGCTC
The DNA here is from genome assembly GCF_025362475.1 of Mucilaginibacter sp. Classification (GTDB taxonomy): domain Bacteria; phylum Bacteroidota; class Bacteroidia; order Sphingobacteriales; family Sphingobacteriaceae; genus Mucilaginibacter. The sequence continues at coordinate 331,105 of NZ_JANYGH010000058.1, read as the reverse complement.
ATTTAACATGGTGCCATTTTCATATACGTGATATTCACAACTATCTATCAGCCATTGCAGCTGATCATCCGGGACATTTATTAAAGCCTCGAGCGATTTAAGCCAGGATACGGTTACCTCTTGCATGAAATAAAATTAGGGATTATTATTTAATTGTTGAATGGCAGGGGAAAAAATTGCAAAACGATGTTGTCCGGACCGGGATTTAGGGGATTAAGGGATAGGCAGGATTTCCTTTTTATGTGACGCAATATTTTGCATATCCTATCATATGAAAGAGGACACGAGATGCTTAAAAATGCGAAAATCCTGTAATCTGAGTAATCGGTTTAATGCCGGTTCAGAAAAATTCTATTTACACCCACTTACTTAAAAATACGCCAAAGGCTTCTTTATACTGATCGCCAACGGTTATGTTCACCTTTCCAATTTGGAGGGCATTACGGGTGATTGAGTTAATCTTATCTAACGATACGATGAAGGAGCGGTGCACCCGCATAAAGCGTTTTGCAGGTAGTTTTTCTTCCAGCGCTTTTAGGCTGGTGAGCGAAAGTAAGGGCTTTTCTATATCCTGCAGATATACTTTTACATAATCTTTTAAGCCCTCAATGTATAATATATCTTTAAGCGCTATGCGCACCAGTTGATATTCAATCTTTAAAAACAGGTAATCGTCTTCAATACGGTGTTCCGCGGCTGCTGCGGGTGCAGGTGTAACATTGGTTGATCGCTGTAATAATTCAACATACGTTAGCGCTTTATTTGCCGCGTGCAAAAACTCTTCATAATTAAAGGGTTTAAGCAGGTAATCCAATGCATCAACCTTGTATCCCTCCAGCGCAAACTGATTATATGCCGTGGTGAAAATAATGCGGGGTTTGTTGGCGCCGCGACTATCCAACACACGCGCCAGCTCGATGCCGTTCAAATTGGGCATTTGTATATCCAGGAAAATAAGATCAACCTTTTGATCCTGTAAGCCAACCAGCGCCTCAACCGCGCTGCTGTACCTGCCCGTAAGTTTTAAAAAAGGTGTTTGCTCAATAAAGGCACAAACCAGGCCAAGGGCCAACGGCTCGTCATCAACGGCTATGCAATTTAATATCATGACAGGTTGAGGGTTAGGTGAACTTTATAATTATTAGCGGTAGTATCCTCCTTAAGATCCAGCGTGTATTTACCGGCATAAAGCAAATCAAGCCTGCGGATGGTATTAGTAAGACCAATACCCTTGTTTTCTTCCAGGTTGGTGTTATTGTCTTTATAGATGCTGTTCTCTACACGTAATTCCAGCTTTTCGGCGTGCTGTTCAACGCTGATGAGTATGCTACTGGGCAATGTGGCGCTGATGCCATGTTTAAAAGCGTTTTCAACAAACGGTAAAAATATCATGGGGGCAACAGTCATATCGTTTACAGTAGTGGGCGAATTGAAGGTTACTGTTACCTTATCAGTTAGCCTTAGCTCCATAAGGTTTATATAATCTTTTATAAAGGCTATCTCCTGGCTCAGCAAAGCGGTGCCGTGCTGGGTATCATACAATACGTACCGCATCATGCGCGAAAGCTGGTGTATTGCCTTGCGGGATGTTTCGGCATTAATATGTGTTAAGGCATAAATGTTGTTCAGCGTATTGAAGAAGAAATGCGGGTTGATCTGTGCTTTCAGGAACGATAACTCCGAACTGATCTTGTCCTGCTCCAAAGCTTCGCGCAGCCTGATATCGCTTTGCCATTTTTGTATGGCTGTTATGCTGGTACTTATGCCCAACACCAGTGCCATTATAAAGATAATTGCATAGTCAAAAATGCGATTTTTATCGCCATGCCTCGGTTGCCCGTGTTTGTGAATAGCAGTATCCATCAATTGGTGCATATTGAGCGAACGATCAAAAAAGTTGTTCAATACAAGTACCGTTGCAATGAGGACAATTACAAACACAAAGTACATTCCTGTGCGATTTTTTAATAGGTATGCAGGTACAAGTACAATAGAGTTGACATAAAATGAAGCTACCAGCATAATAATGATCAAGGCCTGTTTTATCCAGAATTGGTAGGGCAACACAATATCCCATGTAAGCGGCTGGTACAAAAACAACGAGAAACCCAGTACCACCCAGGTTAATATATGGATAAGGATAGTAATAGTATTACTTTTTGATTTAAGACTCATTTAGCAGGTTAATTACTGGCTGTAGCCGATAAATTTAATTAATTATTATACAAAGGACGAATAGACAACGGAACAAAGAATTTTTAGATAAAAGAAGGGGATTTACAAAATTAGGCAGGCAAAAGATCCATCGCATTTTTGAAAGCCGTGTTATCAAGCACGTTCAATCGTGTTTTATCCTTTGGCCAATTTTCAAAATTCCGTTGCCTGATAGTCCCTTTTTCAAAAATCCCTTCAATATTACAAATCAATATGAATGCAATGCAATCATAATCGCCGAAGAGACAAAATTTACCGATAGATGGATGGAATTTCCCGTTGAAACTGATTGCAGAGCATCCATTACTTAAATACAGGGCTTTATAGGGGAAAAAGCATGCTTTTGTCTACGTTTATATAGCCCCCGTCTATTCTGTTTTTTATAACGATGCTGATGCTATTGTTTTGTGGCTGTTCAATAAGCCCATACAATGAAATTTATCTGCCTTTTAATAGCCTCATCACTAATAAGCCTTAGCACCTTTGCCCAAACGGGCAGGCAGGTTACCGGTATTGTAAAAGACTCAACCGGGGTAACCCTGGCTGGTACTACTGTTAAGCTTTTAACGGCAACTGACAGCAGTATGGTAATAACCGATAATAAAGGCGGATTTACATTTAACAATGTAAAAGTTAACCAGTTTAGTCTGGTTTTAAACTCTATTGGCTACCAGCCATTAAAGCGCCGGTTTATTTTAGATAAGGCCAATACGCCGGCGGTACTTAATCCCGTCATTTTAAAAAATGATACATACATGCTTAATACGGTAACTATTGCTGACGTAAATCCCGTAAAACTAAAAGAGGATACCGTGGAATTTAATGCAAGCGCATACAAGGTGCGTGACAATGCCCCGGTTGAAGATGTAATAAAGAAATTGCCGGGTGTGGATATAGATAAAGATGGCAACATCACCGCGCAGGGTAAAAGCGTAACCAAGGTAAGGGTGAATGGCAAAGACTTTTTTGGGGGCGATGTAAAATCGGCTACTAAGAATTTGCCGGCAGATATTGTACAAAACATACAGCTTATTGATGATTACGGCGACCAGGCAAATTTAACAGGAGTGAAAAGCGGTGAACCCGAAAAGATATTAAACATTACCATTAAGCAAAGTAAAAATTACGGATATTTTGGGCAGGCCAGTTTAGGCGGGGGCAGGGATGCCATACCGGGTATAGCAAATAGTAAGGAGGGAGACCGCTTTGTGGCATCGGCCAATGTATTTAGTTTTAGTGGCGACAGGCAGCTTGCTTTTTTGGGCAATTTAAATAACACCAATACCAACCTGTTCAGCTTTGGTGGGGGTGGGCCAAGGGGCGGCGGTCCGGGTGGCCCGCCGGGGGGAAATAACAGTAATGCTAATGGCATAACAACCGCCCGCTCATTCGGATTTAATTATCGTGATAGCTGGGGTAAAAAAGTTACCGCTTATGGTAGCTATAGTTTCGCCAACAACTCGGTATTTACAATAAGCAATACTATTCAAAACAACATATCGGCAACAAACCCAAGCACCAATACCAATAACAATACCCAAACCGACGAAAAGCTTAACCATAGGTTCAATTTCAATATTGAGTATAAGCCAGATACAGTTAATTACATCAAAATTACACCATCATTTGCTTATGCAAGGGTAAATACCACACAATTAGGCAGCAGCCTTTTGGTTAATAATTCCGAAACGGTATCAAACTATAACTTTAATACCATGAGCAATCAAACCGAGCCCAATTATGGAGCAAACGTTTTATTTAACCATCGTTTTAGCAAACGCGGCCGTAATTTTAGCATCAATGTAGGGGCGGGCTCATACCGTATCGATAAATTTCAAAACCCGGTTTACACTTATATTGATGGAGCGGCAAACGCGCCTTTAAACCAGTTTATTAATACCAACAGCCGCACCGATAGTGTGGGTACCAGTGTTTCGTTTTTGGAGCCGGTAAGTAAAAAAGGATACCTTGAACTTACCTATGCCTATCATTATGCCTATACCACTGCCGATAAATTGACAGATACCCTTAACGTTGATGGCATAACCAGAAACCAATATGATTTATTGAGTAACAATTACACATCTACTTTTATTACCAATCGCTTTGGCTTAAACTTTCGTTATATCGATAAAAAATACAACTACACTTTGGGAGTAGTAGCTCAGCCTACCATATTGCGCGGCCGATCATTAATGAGTGCGGCAAGCGAGCCAACAGATAATCATACCTTTAATTTTGCACCCAATGCCAGGTTTATCTACAACTTTTCGCGCAATCAATCATTAAGCTTCAACTATAATGGCAGCAGCAGTCAGCCAACCTATACCGAGTTGCAGCCAGTTACTGATTTCAGCAACGCGTCATATCCGGTTGAGGGTAATCCCGATTTGAAACCGGAGTTTAATAACAACCTATCTATAAAGTATAATAAGTTCAACTTCGAGACTGGAAATGTGTTTTTTAGCAATTTATCGTTTACTGCTACCGATAATAAAATTGTAGCCAATAGCATCACTTATCCCAAAAACTATGCGCCAAACAGTAAACTGGCAGGTAGTATTTTAACCCAATATTTAAATGCCGATGGCTATTATTCGGCACAGGGGTTTTATGTGTTTGCCAAACCCTGGGAAAAAAGAAAATATAATTTATTCTTTATAGGCAACATTGCTTACAACAATAACATCTCTTATATCAGTAATGTTGATTCGGCAAGTTATTTAATGACAACACAAAAAAATATAGCTAAAAACCTGGTACTATCCCAAGGGGTAAAGTTTCGTGTAAGTATTGAAAATGTCATCGATGCGGAAGCCAGTACTACTTATAGTGTAAACAAATCAAATAATTCGCTTACGCTGGCTAATATTAACAATAATTTCAGTTCGTTAAACCTGGGCATCAATGGTAAAAACTATTTTTGGAAAGACTGGACCCTTAGTTACGATTATTCAAAAGTACTGTATTACGGTTATAAGGGAGCAACTAACCCCAATATATTGAATACCTATGTGGAACGCCGCTTTTTAAAGGGGAATATGGGTACTATTCGTTTATCGGCAATGGATGTGTTTAACCAAAATACAGGTTATACCAGTACCCAGAGCGGTAGTTACGCAACGCAAACCAGCAGCAACAGATTAGGAAGATACTATTTGTTAAGCTTTACGCTTAAGTTACAGAAATTTGCGGGCAAAAAACCAAGTATGGGTGGCCCGGGTGGTGGCCCTCCTCCGGGCGGTGGCGGTCCAGGCGGTCCTCCTCCGTTTTAATGTAGGGGGATTTTTAATAGATATTTAAAATCTTGCCATCCCTGAGAAAGATGGAGAGAAAAGATCAAACATGAGGTTGTGATCTGGATTTAGTTGATGTTATTGATTTAAGCAATAACTGAGCGTCCCGGGGGTGAGATACCGGGACGCTTTATTTTTTTAAAACTGATAATTGATGCCTGCCTTTACACTGGTGGCATCTATTGAATAACTACGACTATTGGTAATTGATGCCGGTGTAGTGTACGATGCCCATATATCTATCTTTTTATTTAGTACGATGCCTAACTTTATAGGAAAGTTAAACCAGTTATTAGCCAGAGAAAGATAGTTTTCATCTGTTTTGTCAAGTTTGGGATTATAAAGCGAATTGCCGGAGTCTTTAGCGATGTTGATAGCTAATCCACCGTCAACATAAAATTTAAAGGCATTTGTATTGTAGATATTGTATATAACCTGTGGCGTTAAAATAATAATGAACTGGTTAATTTTGTATTCAGCTTTATAAGCAGGGTCATTAATATACCTGTCAACAATGCTTTTATAAGTAGCCCCTGTAGCCTGTATTTCGCCCCTTACCACCAGTTTGCCAACATTAGGATTAGGAGTTACATTAACACCTAATGATAGCGTAGGGAAAACCGAGGTGTGATCCTGTACATTAAAAAATGAAAAAGTTCCGCTGTGTTTAAACGATGTGGAGTTGACACCTACGCCGGCAAAAAGTTTCCATGAGGTTTTTCCTCCATAGTTTTTTTTATCCGCCACCATTTTGTTTATTTTTTGCGAAATACTTTTGAGGTCTGTAGAACTATAGGTTGCGCTCTCAATTTCACGTTTCAAACGTTCTGACGAGGGATTATATTTAGTTGCCATGTCATACAGCTGAGGTATAAAAATATTTTCGCTGCGCGTTTGAACTCCGTGATCTGGTAAAAAATATATCCTGTAAACCAGTTCGGTAATATTATCCGGTTTGTTTTCAGTTATAAAAAACCTCGTTTTTATAGCGTCGACGTATGAATACAGGGTTACATTAGCGCCTTTCTGCTCTATTTTTAAAAATACGATATCCTGTTTTGTGGTTGAATCTTTACCATTTGAAAGTTTTGCAGTGTTGGTTTCATCTATACTAATTGGTCCCGCATATCGCTGATAGCTTACCGAATTAAGTAATTCAAAAAAACGAATATTATCAACCGTATAATTTTTAACGCCTGCCGAATTTTTAAACTCTATAGTGCGCGGGTTACCAAACCATTCTTTTTGGTTGATCTCGCCTTTTAAAGTGTCGCCTTTAATGGTAACTACGTATGCAGGTTTGTAATTGCTTTGTGCAAGCGTAAAAAGTGGCGACAGCAAGGCCGCCGATAATAGTTTGAAAAAAAGTTTCATGTGAGAAGGTTTAGTTGATTAGGCTATTTTTAATTAAATATATAATTAATGCCTATTTGCACAGCGCTTACTTGTACGTAGTCGTTATTGTATCTGGTGAAGATGGCATTAGGAATGTAAGCCGCTGAGATATCAAACTTTTTGCTGATAACGGCGCCAATATTTAAGGGGAATGAGAACCATCTGGATTGTACAATAATTCCGTCAACTTCCTTAGTTATGTTTCCATTTTTAAAAATATACTTATTGCCGCTATAGTTTGATATATTGAATGATGTGCCGGCAGCCCCATAAAGTTTAAAGCTATCGGTGTTATAAAAGTTGTACAAGATTTGGGGAATTATAGAAATGTTGTTTTGTGTTAATGGAAAGGTTCGCGTGCCTCCATCGCTGTACGCCTTGGTTCCTTTATATTTATTAGCGGTGTAAGCCAGTTGCGCTCTGAAAACCAGTTTGCCTGTGTTGGGGTTTGCCAATACGTTTGCCCCAATTGCAATCCTCGGAAAAAAGGATGTTGGTGTTGAGCTACCGTCGTTTGATTTAAAATCGTCAAAGGCAAAATTTGAACTCATTGTACTTATGTTTAATCCTGCTGATGCAAATAAGAAAGTTCCTTGTTTTTTGCCGGTTGTTGATTCATCATCTTTTTTATCGTTATGGTTAATTAGTCGTGCAGTTTCAACCAGGTCGGTAAAATTATAATCCGTTCTTTCTATGCGTGTTTTTAAAGCATCATTGCCGTTATATTTTTCTGATAAGGTAAATAATTGCTGCATATAACCATTTTCGTTTACGGTTTTGCCATCGTTTTTATAAACGCGGTAAACCAGTTCAACGGGCAGTCCATCTTTGCCTTCGGCAACAAAATAATGGTTCTTCAAATCGTCGGCATATTCAAATAAAGTAATATTGGATCCCTTTTGAATGACCTTTAGAAACACCGAGTCAGTTTTTGTATCCGTATTTCTGCCGTTTGAGAGGCTGGAGATATTGGTGGGATCGGTATTTAATAACCCAATATATCTCTGGTAGGTTTCTAAATTTGTGGCTTTAAAAAAAGTAATATCATTTGTGCCAAAGTCCCTGCTTTCCTTGTTGTCCCGGGATATTTTGAAACTGATTTTTTTAGGATTTACGTTCCATTCTTTAATATTTATGAAACCCTGCAGTGTATCGCCTTTGGTAGTAACAACAAAACCAGGTTTGTAATTGCTTTGTGCAAAAGTAAAAAGTGGCGTAATTAATGCTGCTATCAGCAGTAATTTGAAAAAATAGTTCATTTTGAGAGAGATAAGGTTTAATTGGGCAGCAAGGTATCAAATATATTATTTGATATCAAAAAAAGATGATAAGCCCTTTTTTAAGCGGGTGAATTGTAATGTAATCAGCTTTTTTTACAAATATTAATTACATTTACCCTATCAATTGTAAATTAAGCTGAATGAAACCTCTGCTGCTAAAAGTTTCTTCGGGCCCGGCACATTCATTTAGTGTTAGGTACGATGTATTACCCGATATTAATAACCGCTGGCATTGCCATCCGGAATTGGAACTTATTTATTTAAAAAAGGGAAATGGTACACAGTTTATAGGCGATAGCATTAAGCAATTTAAGGCCGGCGATATGGTTTTGGTGGGCTCAAACCTGCCGCATTACTGGCGCTTTGATGATACGTACTTTAACCAGGATGAAGGTGCAGGGGTTGAAGTTTTTGTAGTGCATTTTTGCGAAAATTTCTGGGGCGAACAGTTTTTACAATTGCCAGAAAATAAGCTGATAAAGGTATTGCTGGAAAAATCGAAAAGGGGTTTGCAAATAATGGGGGGAACCAAGGAGCGGGTATCCAACCAAATGGCGGCTATGTTAAGTACAGATGGAGCGGAGCGAATTATTATGCTGCTAAAGGCGTTAAATGCAATTGCTACCAGCTTACCTTCAAACTACCTGGCATCCATCGGTTTTAAATATGATCATAACGATTCTGAGAACGACCGTTTGAACAATATTTATGAATACTCGATGCAGAATTTCAGGAAAAAGATTTACCTGGATGAGATAGCCGAAATAGCGGGCGTAAGCTCAAATTCTTTTTGCCGGTATTTTAAATCAAAAACCCGTAAAACATTTTCGCAATTTATTATTGAAATTAAAGTAGGCCATGCCTGTAAACTACTGATAGAAGATAAGCTCAACATCAAGCAGTTATGTTACGATAGCGGGTTTAATAATTTTTCAACCTTCCACAAACATTTTAAGCTGGTAACCGGCAAAAGCCCGCTGATGTACCAGAAGGAGTTTACCAAAAATCCGTAATGAGTATTTTCTCTTTTGTCATGCTGGAACGGAGTGAAGCATCTATTAACCGCTATACCCACCTATGACGTTTTTTACAAAAAAAAATTGTCATCCTTCACTGCGTTTCATGACAAACTTTTTAAAAGGTCATTTCTCTTTCAGAGTTTACCTAAATTTGATAACTACCTGTGACTTTTTTTGCAAAAAAAACTTTTTGTCATCCTGAACGGAGTGAAGGTCTACTATTCGCCATGCTTCTTCGCCCTGTATAGTCTGCTATTAGATCCTTCACTCCGTTCAGGACGACAAATCTTTTAACACGTCATTCCCCTCTTCTGTGTGCCCCGGATTTTATCTTTTAAGATAACGATGCCAAGCCATCGCCAAAGGAGAGGGTTGCATGAGGCTGTATGCCAAAAAAGCTGAATGTTTTGACCATTTTCTGCTAATTATTTAACTGCAAACTTTATTTCTTTGTATTACCAATGTAATGCTTCTAAAATTATGGGTCACAGATATTGTTTAACGCTTGATTTGGTTGACGATGACAGCTTGATTGCCGAATATGAAAAATACCACGAAGCCATCTGGCCCGAAATTCATAAAAGCATCACCGATTACGGTATCACTAACATGGAAATTTATCGTTTTGACGTACGATTGTTCATGATCATGGAGACAGATGACAGTTTTAGCTTTGAAAAAAAGGCTGCTGCCGATGCTGCCAACGCTAAAGTGCAGGAATGGGAAGCCCTGATGTGGAAGTATCAACAACCTGTAAAAGGCGCCCTAAAAGGCGAAAAGTGGGTTTTAATGGATAAAATATTCGCGCTGTAAATTATTGCCAATTACAAAACTAAACATACACATCTCATGCTTAAAAAACTTCAATTATTAGCGATGCTGGTGCTTATAACCGCATCGTCGGTATCGGCCCAAAAAATGATAGGTAATGAAACCGACGCCCAAAAAGATAAACGTATGGAGTGGTGGAAAGACAGCCGCTTTGGTATGTTTATTCACTGGGGCATATATTCTGGAGCTGCGAGGCATGAATGGGTAAAGCATAACGAGAAAATTGATAATGCAGGATATCAAAAATATTTCGACCAGTTTAACCCTGATTATTTTGATCCGCAGAAATGGGCCCGCCAGGCTAAAGCTGCTGGTATGAAATACGCGGTACTTACCACAAAACATCATGAAGGTTTTTGCCTTTTCGATTCAAAGTTTACAGATTATAAAGCGCCAAACACCAAAGCCAAACGCGATTTGGTGCGCGAGTATGTAAATGCCTTCAGAGGGCAGGGACTAAAAGTTGGTTTTTATTATTCTTTGTTAGACTGGCACCATCCTGATTATACCATTGATGAGATTCACCCGCAATCACCTGCTGATAAAAGCGATGCTTCCTATGCTAAGTTGAACAAGAATAGGGATATGGCCAAATACAGGCAATATATGCGCAACCAGATCACCGAGCTACTTACAAACTATGGAAAGATTGATATTCTTTGGTTGGATTTTTCTTTCCCCCGTAAAGATGGACATGGCAAGGGTAAAGACGAATGGGGTTCTGTTGAATTGTTAAAACTCATCAGGAAATTACAGCCGGGTATTATTGTAGATAACCGCCTTAACCTGGAAGAATATAAAGACGGTGCCGATTTTGAAACACCAGAGCAGGTAAGCACTGCCGAATTGGCTAAATATCGTGGCAAAACCTGGGAAACCTGCCAAACATTTTCGGGCTCATGGGGATATTACCGCGATGAAGATACCTGGAAAACACATCGCCAATTGCTTGATCTGTTGATTACTTCGGTAAGTAATGGCGGTAACCTGATCCTGAATGTTGGCCCAACAGCCCGCGGCGAATTTGATTACCGGGCTACAAGTGCGCTGGATAGCCTGAGCCATTGGATGCATGCCAATGATAAATCAATTTATAACTGTACCTACGCCCCCGATACCTATAAAATACCAGAAGGTACCAAACTTACCTATAACAAGGCAACCAAGCATTTATATGTGCAGCTGTTTGATTATCCAAAAGGTAAACTAATTTTGCCCGGCTACAACGGAAAAGTGAAGTATGCACAGTTTTTAAATGATCACTCCGAGTTGTTATACAAAACATCGGGTGCGGATGATCTGGAAGTTACTCTTCCGGCTAAAAAGCCAAATTATGAAATACCGGTTATTGAATTAACCCTCAATGACTAACATAAGAATATAGACAAAGGAATTTGATATAATGTCGCAAAAAGAAACATATTTAAGGATCCACCCACATGATAATGTGCTGGTAGCCCTGCAAAACCTGGAGCAGGGAACCGAGATAAATTTTGGGGGATCAACTTTTCCGCTCGTTGATCGTGTAGCGGCCAAGCATAAGTTTGCTATAAATGAATTAGTGCAAGGTGCCGAAATATATATGTATGGTGTATTGGTTGGCAAAGCAACCAGTACCATACCAAAAGGTGGCGTACTAACCACTGCAAATGTACATCATGCTTCTGATAGCTATCGTTTAGGCGAACGCAAATTGAACTGGCATCAGCCAGATACAAGTAATTTTGAAGGCAAAAGCTTTATGGGCTACCATCGTACAGATGGTTCTGTTGGTACGGCCAATTACTGGATAGTAGTACCGCTTGTGTTTTGCGAAAATCGTAACATCCAGGTATTAAAAGAAGCACTGGTTGATAAGCTGGGCTACAAGAAAGCCAAAAGTTACGAAGGTGATGTTGAGCAGTTGATGGAGCTTTACCAGGCGGGAAAATCAGTTGAAGAAATATTGAATGCCGATTTCCAGGCAAGTATCGATAAACAAAACTCCAAGCGGTTGTTCAAAAATATCGACGGGATAAAATTTTTAAATCACAGTATGGGCTGTGGCGGTACTAAGGATGATTCTGATGCACTATGCGGATTGATAGCCGGCTACATAACCCATCCAAATGTTGCGGGTGCTACTGTGTTGAGTTTGGGCTGCCAACATGCGCAGGTGAGCATATTGCAGGCTGAGATCGCCAAGCGCGATCCTGCTTTCAATAAGCCAATGGTAGTGCTGGAGCAGCAAAAAGTAGGTACCGAAACCGAATTATTACAGCAAGCCCTTAAGCAAACATTTGCCGGGCTTGTACAGGCAAACCAAACCCAACGCCAGCCTGCATCACTTTCAAAATTGTGTATTGGTCTGGAGTGCGGCGGCTCTGATGGTTTTTCGGGTATTTCGGCAAATCCTGCTTTGGGCTATGTGTCAGATATGTTGGTGACGATGGGTGGTTCGGTAATTTTAGCCGAGTTTCCGGAGTTGTGTGGCGTGGAGCAGGAACTGAGTGATCGTTGTGCCGATGAGGAAACGGCCAATCGTTTTATGCACTTAATGACCACGTATAACGCCCGCGCAGAGGCTGATGGATCGGGCTTTTATGCCAATCCTTCGCCGGGTAATGTTCGGGATGGGTTGATCACTGATGCCATAAAATCTGCCGGAGCTGCCAAAAAAGGCGGCACATCGCCGGTAACCGCCGTATTAGATTATCCTGAAAAGGTAACTAAACCCGGGTTGAACCTGTTATGTACCCCCGGCAGTGATGTGGAAAGTACCACAGCCGAAGTGGGTTCTGGCGCCAACATCGTACTATTTACCACAGGTTTGGGTACCCCAACAGGCAACCCGATTACCCCGGTGATTAAGCTTTCAACCAATACGGTGATGTTTGAGCGGATGCCCGATATTATTGATATCAACTGTGGTACCATCATCGAGGGTGATGAAACCATTCAGCAGGCAGGCGAGCGGATTTTAAATTACGTTATCCAGGTTGCCAGCGGTGAGGCAGAGCCGAAATCAGTAAAGCTTGGTCAGGATGATTTTATACCATGGAAGCGTGGAGTGTCATTATAGGTTGCAGTATTAAAAAAAAATTGTCAATTTAACAGCATCGAAATATCAATTTGCCAATAAGTAACGTTTGCTAATAGGTTATTCGTTTGCCGCGATGACAAAAAAAAATAGAAATTAATAAAACTCTTTGTAATCCTGCACAACAAAGGGACGGCAAAGTTTTAATAACATCATTTAAAATATGTTCAAACTAACCAATAAATCTGTAGTAATAACTGGCGGCGGCAGCGGAATAGGCAAGGCAATGTCGATACTTTTTGCGCAGCAGGGCGCTACCGTACACATCATCGAATTAAATGATAAAGCAGCAGCCGATACGGTAACTGAAATTGAAGCTGCCAGCGGTAAAGCCAAAGGCTATGCCTGCGATGTAAGCAGCCAGGAGCAGGTTTTAAATGTTTTTGCACAGATAGGTGCTATTGATATTTTAATAAACAACGCGGGGATAGCGCATATAGGTCGTGCGGATACTACCAGTACTGCCGACTTTGAGAAAGTGTTCAACGTAAACGTAAAAGGGGCATATAATTGCCTTTACGCGGTAATCCCGATGTTGAAAGCAAACGGTGGTGGAGTAATTTTAAATACGGCATCTATCGCGGCCAGCGTTGGTATCACCGATAGGTTTGCGTACTCCATGAGCAAGGGCGCCATACATGCTATGACGTTATCTGTAGCACGTGATTACCTGCATGATAACATCAGGTGCAATTGCATTTCGCCGGCGCGTATCCATACCCCTTTTGTGGATGGATTTATTGCTAAGAATTATGCAGGTCAGGAGGCAGAGATTTTTGAGAAACTGTCAAAAAGCCAGCCCATTGGCAGGATGGGAAAATCAGAAGAAGTAGCCGCGTTGGCTTTATATTTATGTTCAGACGAAGCCGGATTTATTACCGGGACAGATTACCCAATCGATGGCGGATTTATAACCTTGAATAATTAAAACCAAAACATATAACAATTAAATATGAAGCTTATCCGATTTGGAGAAAACGGCAAAGAAAAAACAGGAGTTATCCTTGATAATAAAAAATACGATACTTCGGCTTTTGGCGAAGATTATACGGAGCAGTTTTTTGAAACGGACGGCCTTGCCCGTTTAGCAGCTTTTATAAAAGATGCCACGCTGCCCCTGGTTGCAGATGATGTACGTTTAGGCAGCCCAATTGCCCGCCCATCAAAAATTATCTGTATCGGCTTAAATTATGCCGATCATGCACATGAAACCAATGCCCCACTACCACCAGAGCCGGTAATTTTCATGAAAGCTACCACAGCGATAGTTGGTCCGTTTGATAATATTGTTATTCCTAAAAATTCTGTAAAAACAGATTGGGAAGTTGAGCTGGCTGTAGTTATTGGTAAAAAAGCATCTTATGTAGATGAGGCCGACGCGATGGATTACGTTGCCGGTTATGTATTGCATAATGATGTATCTGAACGCGAATTTCAGTTAGAGCGTAACGGCACCTGGGATAAAGGAAAGGGTTGCGATACTTTTGCGCCGCTCGGCCCGTTTTTAGCTACAGTTGATGAAATAGAAGATCCACATAACCTGCATTTGTGGTTAAAAGTTAATGGTGAAATTATGCAGTATGGCACCACTTCAAACTTTATATTTAATTTACCACAAGTAATATCATATACCAGCCAGTTTATGACCTTGTTGCCTGGCGATATTATTTCAACAGGTACACCTGCTGGTGTTGGCTTGGGTATGAAGCCACCTGTTTATCTTAAACCAGGCGATGTGGTTGAGCTTGGTATTGATGGTCTTGGTGAATCAAAACAAAAAGTTATAGCGTATGACTAAAATAGATGCTCATCAGCATTTTTGGCTATTTGATCCGGTTAGGGACAACTGGATCAATGATGAAATGCTTGCGATTAAGCAGGATTTTTTGCCTGCCCAGCTGTTACCTGTTTTACAGCAAAATGGAATGGATGGTTGCGTAGCTATTCAGGCCAATCAAACAGATGATGAAACCATGTTTCTCTTAGATCTGGCTGATGAACATTCTTTTATAAAAGGTGTAGTAGGATGGGTTGATCTGAAAGCTGATAATCTTGAAGAAAAGCTAAAGGAGTACAGAATGTACAATCAGCTTAAGGGTTTCAGGCATATTTTACAATCCGAGCCGGATAAGCAATATATGCTGCAGCCTGCTTTTCAAAAAGGGATTGCCGCGCTGCAAAGGCATGGTTATACTTATGATATCCTGATATACCCAGAGCATTTGCCTTATGCAACTGAATTGGTTGGTGGTTTCCCTGATCAGAAATTTGTGGTTGACCATATGGCCAAGCCACCCATCAAAACCCAGGAAATTAAAGACTGGCAAGCTGATATAGAATCATTGGCAAAACATCAAAACGTATTTTGCAAAATTTCGGGCTTGTTAACTGAGGCCGACTGGGCAAAATGGAAAATTGCAGATTTTACCGCATACCTTGATGTGGTGTTTAATGCTTTTGGTGCAGACCGCATCATGTTCGGTTCCGACTGGCCGGTTTGCCTGTTGGCCGGAGCCTACAAAAGTTCATTAGATGTTTTGCACTCATTTATTGCAAAACTATCAGCCATTGAGCAGGAATTATTTTTTGGAGGTAACGCTATTTCGTTTTATAACTTATAGTCGTTTCAGATTGATAATATTGTTCTCATTTTGAGAGTGTAAAACTTACGGGGTGTCAAAACTTCGTAAGTTTTTTTCTTTGTAACTTTTTCCCGTTTCTTCGTTTCTGCATCTGTAAAAGAAGAGGATTCAACACCAAGCCTGCTTGTTTTTTTAGGCCAATTTAGAAACAAGTTCGAGGCAATTTACCGCATAAAAGCAGCGCATCTAAAATCTTCTTTTATTTTGCCATTAAATTGTAACAATCTGTTATCTATCGGCGTTAATAAATTGTTGGCACATATTTAGCTATATAATCATTATGATTTGCTGCTAAAATTTTAAACCTATAAGTATTTTTACTTTAACTAACGTTTTAGATGTGCTATCTCAAAAATTTATTTTAAACGTTATGTATATTATCTTATTTCAAATTGCCGCCCTGCTTGCCGTAATCATTTTACCCATATTTATTATTCGTGCTAGAACACGCAGGAAAACCAAAAATGTAGTAAAGTACAAGATTGATACTGATACTACGTACGCCCGCTATGCTATTAATGAAAATGGTTTTCTTGAAGAAATAAACGAAGGGAAACTGTCTAAACACAGAAATTAGTATGTGTACAGCACATTATGTAAAGACGATTGTCCAAATTTAAGGACAATCGTCTTTTTGTATCTATACAACTTTAGGTAGTTAAAATAATAAAATAGTAATAAGCACCTTAATGCGTTAAAACTGAATATTTCATTGTCGAAATTAATATCAACTACAAAGCAATAATTTAAAAGGTGTGCTCATCAGCACTTGGGCCATAGCTGCCCGGTATGGGTATATTTAACAAGCGCAAATACACACCTAACTGCGCCCTGTGGTGCACAATTTGCGAATAGCTCATCCTGATCATTTCACCTTTTGTAGATTTATTCAATATCTGATCACCATTACGGAGTGTCCATGTTTTGGAAAATTCCTTTTCGTCGGCTTTCTCTAAACTGGCTTCGCCTTGAGCGAGTGTTTTTTCAAAAAACTTTAACAGATCTGGTGTATTTTCTATCGGCTCAGGTATGTATGGGTTGCTGGCAAAATCAAGTTCGTCGGTTGTAAGTGCAATAGTTACCCAACCCGGTAATTCGGCAATATGTGCGGCAAGGCGCTGTATAGTCATACTTTTTTCATGGGGTTGCCACCCAAATTTTTCTGTTGGTACGCGCTCAAGCATTTTCCTGGTAGTTTGAGCTTCCTGCTCCATTTCTTTTAATAACATTGGAATGATTGACATAGCTTTATTGTTTTGATTATAATTCAAAGTAACAATCGGGTAGTGACAGCCCTATGTCAGCAGGTTTTTATAAAAAAAATAAATGTTAAAGAATATGTAAATTGCTTGAGAAACCAATTAACCTAATCCTTCACCAGTCTATTCATATTTTATTTATGCAGAATAAAAACCTGTTTAAGCAATTTACTGGCTGTAATGCTGCTTATAAAGCCATGCTGAAAATAATATGCGTGCTTTCCGTCGTCGCCATGTCTTCCCAGTCATTTGCGCAAGAGGTTCGGCGCTTAAGTATGTCAGCCATTTATTCGCGTTTAGATAGCTTTAACGCCCGGCTCCCTGCCGAAAAGTTATACCTACAGCTGGATAAGCCGCATTATGTTGTTGGTGATACAATTTGGTTTAAATCCTATTTATTAGATGGCATTACACATTCATACGGGCAACAGAGCGGGGTGTTATACATCGAACTAATAAGCGATAGCAGCAAATTGATTCAGCGGATATCTCTTCCCTTAAAATTGGGATTGGGTTATGGTCAATTAGTGCTCAATGCCCCTTTATTAACCGAAGGGCCATATACGTTAAGGGCTTACACCAATTGGATGCAGAATTTTGGTGATACTTACTTCTTTACGCAGAGATTGTATATAGCAAGTACTGGTGAGCATTTGTTGGTTAAGGAAAATCACAAAGTTACAGATAAAGCGGGCGATCGCAATATCGACTTCTCGCTCCAGTTTAGTGATGCCAATTACAAGCAGTTGGCCATGCACGACTTTGAGCTCAGGGTAACCGATGGCAAAAGAACCTGGCCAAAGAATAAGTTCACAACCGGCGTTGATGGCACTATGAACTTTTCGTTTTTACTGCCATCAAAATATGATCATAAAAACCTTAGCCTGTTAGTGGAGGGTAGCCGAAATTCCAAACTTGGCGCAATTATTCCGATTACTATAAACAGCTCTCAAAGCATTGATCTGCAATTTATGCCCGAAGGCGGCCACCTGGTTGCAGGTATTACGTCATTGATAGGATTTAAGGCATTAGCGAAGATGGCCTGGCTGTTGATGTACAGGGCGCGATTGTCGATTCAAAAAATAAACAGGTGGCTGTTTTTAAATCGATCCATAAAGGGATGGGCAGTTTCAGGCTCAAGCCGGTTGCAGGTGAAACTTATCTGGCAATTTTAAATCTTCCTGATGGGAAACAAAAAATCTATAATTTGCCAAAGGCCAACGCTGAAGGTACTGTACTGCAAATTGAAGATGATCTGAATAAAGATTCATTATTGCTCACACTACAGATTTCGCCTGGGATGGTCAATAACCAAACCTGCCATTTACTTGGATTGGCGAGAGGGGTAACGTGCTATGGCGCAAAACTCATACTCAAGCAAAATAAAATTGAGGCCCATATTGCAAAAGCGCTATTCCCAACGGGCATCGCTCACTTTGTTGTATTAGAAGATTCGGGTCGACCTATAAACGAAAGACTTGTTTTTATTGACAGGCATGATAATCTTTTGTTTGATTTCAAGACAGAAGACAGGATTTATCACCCTCATGACAGCATCCCGGTTAGCATCAAAGTTACCGACGCGCGGGGTAAACCTGTAACTGGCAGCTTTTCATTAGCCGTTACGGATAACGGGCAGGTTAAAGCAGATAGCAGCAATAACATTGTTAGCAATATATTATTAACATCCGATTTAAAAGGTAGTGTGGAAGACGCCGGATGGTATTTTGGCAACGATCAATTGAAAGAACTGGCATTAGACAACCTGATGCTTACCCAGGGGTGGGTAGGGTATGGTTGGAAAAGTATGCTGAAAGATAATATTACTGCAGTTTATAAGCCCGAACCTGAATTTGGCATTGGTGGCCGGGTAATGAAGCTCATTAACTCACCATTAAAAAATGCAAAAATAGTGCTGTTTTCGCCGGCTATTAATTTCATACGCGATACGGTTAGCAATCAAAACGGGCAGTTTATGTTCACACACCTGCCACAGGCTGATACGATTGATTACGTGATACAGGCAACCAAAAAAGGAGGTGGTAATTATGGCGTCGATCTTTCGGTTGATGAGTTTAAACCTGCTGCTATTGTCAAAATGGCTAATCCGTTGATAAAGCCATGGTATGTTAACAGCGATACTACTGCTCTAAAGCTGAGTGATAACAGGAAAAAATATCAGCAGGAAAAAGACAAAATGCTATATGGAGTTAGGGGGAGGGTACTTAAAGAAGTAGTAATAAAAAGCACCAAGATAATAAAAGGATCCCAAAATCTTAATGGTCCGGGACAGGCTGATTTGGTATTTGATGAAGATGACCTGTTGAAGGTCGCTAAAAAATCGCTGCTTAGATTATTACAGGAAAAGGTAAAGGATTTTAGGTTAGGCACACATGTATTTGTGGCTCATGCTACACCTGTATACAGTAATGTTATTTTTCGATGGTATTTTATTAATGATAAGTTCGTGCTATTTATTGTTGATGGGATACCGCTTTACAAAAGCATCCCTATAAATAGTGTTGATGATATAACTACTTTCCTCCAATCTCATAACGCGGAAGATGTGAAAGGCATCGAAATCAATTATTCTAAAATATACGCCTCAAATTATGAGGCTCGGTATGGTGCTGGCAATATTTTGGTTCAATTAGCTTTTATAGAAATTACAACCAGAACCGGTAAGGGGAATATTTATAATAATACTCCTGGCGTATACCATTACCGGCCAATTCCTTTAACTATGGCCAAACAATTTTATCAACCTAAATACACCACTATAACAAAAAGTACCTTACCCGATCTGCGATCCACCATCCATTGGGACCCCAATATTATCACCGACGAAAACGGCGAGGCCCGGATTTCTTTTTACGCGGCAGATCAACCAACATCGTATACCCTTATATTGCAGGGAACAGACCTGAAAGGTAATTTGGGGTTTAAAACAGCAACTATAAACGTTAAGTAAATGAACAGAGTATTTTTAGTTTTGATGATCGTGCTGCACTTCACCGCCTATTCCCAGTCGCGTAAAAAAGTTATAATCGTACTCACTTATGATGATGGTCTTGCATCGCAATTGGATATCGCCATTCCACAACTGGATTCTTTGGGGTTTAAAGGCACCTTCTTCCTTACCGGCTATGTAGGGCCAAAAACTATCCCGCGTTGGCGCCAGATGGCTTTAAAAGGGCACGAGCTGGCCAATCATTCTTTATACCATCCTTGCCTGCTTACTACGGTAAAAGGCAATGCTGCAAATAACTCGGCAAATTATTCGGTTTATATGATGCTGCGTGAAATTGGCGAAATGAATAACCTTCTGTTTGCTGTTGATGGCGGAGTATCCCCGCGTACTTATGCTTACCCCTGTACCGAGGTAGCCGTTGGTGGTATTAATTATGTTGATTCGTTAAGGCAATCGGGCCTGGTAAAGTACGCCAGGATTGGTGGCGGCCCCGACGCCGTGATCACCGACTTTAAAAAACTCGACCCATTGCAAGTACCCGCCTGGGGAATTCATGCCGGCGTTACCGGTGATGAACTGATTGCCTTTGTTAAAAAGGTACAGCAAAGCGGTGGTATGGGCGTATTGATGTTTCACGGTGTAGGAGGCGATTATATTACTACTCCCGCTGCCGCGCATAAAAAATTATTGCTATACCTAAAGCAGCATGAAAATGAAATTGAAGTAACCACTTTTAGGGCAGGGATGGATGGGGTTGCCGCCTTAAATCACAATTAATATAATTGGGAATCCAATCATAACCATGAAACGTATTTTTCTTTATCTCCTGTTTTTTTTGCCGGTTACATGCCTGGCACAAAGTCCTGTTGTTGACAATTTATCCAGCGAATACCTGGTAAATCCCATAGGGATTGATATCACACATCCCCGCCTCAGCTGGAAGATAGTTGCAACACAAAATAACACCCTGCAGCAAGCCTATAACATTACAGTTGCAACCGATGCCTCGTTTTCATCCTCAAAAACGGTTTGGAACACGGGCAAAGTAAATTCAGACTCTTCGGTATTAGTTACTTATAACGGTGCTGCTTTAAAATCAGCTACCCGTTACTACTGGAGGGTGAAGATATGGGATAACCACAGCCATACATCGGCGTGGAGCAAACCCGCGTATTTTGAAACCGGCCTGCTTGCCACAAGCGACTGGACGGCCAGCTGGATTCAGCCTAAGCATGATTCTGTGCGCAAGATACCGGCAATTATGTTGCGTAAGCAGTTCACTACCTCTAAAAAGATAGTATCGGCAAGGGCTTATGCAACTGCACACGGTTTGTATGAATTATACCTTAACGGGCACAAAGTAGGCAACCAGTTACTTACCCCCGGATGGACAGAATATAAAAAACGCCTGCAATACCAGGTTTATGATATAACCGCCATGTTGCAGCAGGGTGATAACGTGATAGGGGCAATGGTAGGTGATGGCTGGTTT
The DNA here is from genome assembly GCF_025362475.1 of Mucilaginibacter sp. Classification (GTDB taxonomy): domain Bacteria; phylum Bacteroidota; class Bacteroidia; order Sphingobacteriales; family Sphingobacteriaceae; genus Mucilaginibacter. The sequence goes on along the minus strand of NZ_JANYGH010000058.1, from coordinate 309,627 downwards.
AGGGGAACTATAGCCTTTAATAATCAATGGGGCTTTTGGGGTAAAAAATTGGCGCTGTTATGCCAGTTGCAGATCACCTATGCGGATGGGACGGTAGAAAATATTAATTCTGATAGCTCATGGAAAAGCACCCTGGCGGGCCCTGTAACCCTTAATGGAATTTACGATGGCGAGAATTATGATGCCCGCAAAGAAATACCAGGCTGGGCTAATAAAGGATTTAACGATGCTGCCTGGACAGCCGTAAACGTTGCTGATATAGATAAAAAAACGCTGGTAGGTGTGGAGAGCGTTCCTGTGCAAAGGATTGCTGAACTAAAGCCCATAGCTATTTTTAAAAGTGCCAAAGGTACCCAGATAGTAGATTTTGGGCAGAATATGACAGGTTGGGTTAGGCTTAAAGTAAATGGTAAGGCCGGTACAACGGTTAATATCAAACACGCTGAAGTATTGGATAAATTTGGTGAATTTTATACAGCTAATCTGCGTGCTGCTACGGCTACTATCAATTACACTTTAAAAGGTGGCGGTGATGAAGTATTTGAGCCTCATTTTACTTTTATGGGTTTCAGGTATATTGCTGTAGAAGGCTTTCCCGGTGAGTTAAAACCTGAAAATTTTACTGCAGTGGTGGTGCATTCAGATATGAAAGTAACAGGCGAATTTACCTGTTCAGATACCATGATCAACAAATTGCAGCACAATATTCAATGGGGACAAAAAGGTAATTTTTTAGATATTCCTACCGATTGCCCGCAGCGCGACGAACGTTTAGGTTGGACAGGTGATGCGCAGGTTTTCTCGCGCACGGCATCATTTAACATGAACGTGGCGCCGTTTTTTGCCAAGTGGATGAAGGATGTTGCTGCAGATCAGTACCCGGATGGAGGCGTACCTTTTGTGGTACCCGATGTTTTACAAACCAACCGTACAACATCGGCAGGTTGGGGCGATGTGGCCGTTATTGTACCGTGGACAATGTACCATGTTTATGCTGATAAACGTATTCTGCAAACCCAATACCCCAGCATGAAGGCTTATGTAGATAAGATCATCAAAAGAGCCGGCGATAGCCATATATGGCGTGGTGGTAGTGTTTTTGGCGATTGGCTATTCTATCGCCCCGGTATTTATGATTTTTCGGAGCCCAATGGCTATACCAATCCTGATATGATTGCAACGGCTTTTTACGCATACTCATCAAAATTACTAAGCCGGGCCGCAGGTGCATTAGGTAATACAGCCGATGAAAAAAAATATGATGATGTTTATCAGCAGGTAAAGAAAGCATTTGTCCAAAATTATATAACGCCAACCGGGCGCATATTTGCCGATTCGCAAACAGGATATGTACTGGCCTTAAAGTTTGACCTCGTGCCCGATAGCCTGAAGAACAAAGCGGCAGCTTACCTGGTTGAGGATGTGCGCAGCCGCAACAACCACTTATCTACCGGGTTTTTAGGTACGCCTTATTTGTGCCAGGTGCTATCACAAAACGGATATGCTAATGTAGCTTATGATCTTTTGTTGCAAAAGACTTATCCGTCATGGTTATACCCTGTAAAAATGGGCGCAACTACCATTTGGGAGCGTTGGGATGGCATCAAAACCGACAGCACTTTCCAGGATAAAAGCATGAATTCCTTTAACCACTACTCGTACGGGGCAGTTGGCGATTGGATGTATCAGAATGTAACAGGTTTACAAATTGGTAAACCGGGTTATAAGTATATAATATTAAAACCACAGCCGAGCCCTAAATTCACATTTGCCAAAGCCACTTTCGAAACCATGTATGGGCAGATACTTTCGGCCTGGGAAGTTAAGGATGGCGTAATGCAGGTGCATGTTAAAATTCCGGCCAATACAACAGCCAGTGTAAGCCTGCTACAGGCTCATACTGAAGATGTAAAGCAGGATGGTAAGCCTATAACGGGTGCCAGTACCGATGTTGACGGTGTCACCATACAACTTGGCTCCGGAGAGTATACGTTTAGTTATCCCTGGGTAGTGTTGAAAGAGAAGATTGCCGCAAGATAAGATTGAAAGCCTGGTTGGATGAGTAGATTCTTATCCAACTAGCTGATTAAACAATTTTACCAAAGTTGCTTCGGCATCAGTACATAAACCGGGATGAACTTTTGATGATTGTACCACCGTGCTGCGCGTGGCGGTAAGCCAGCGAAAACGGGAGGCTATATCCAATTTGGCAATAGGGCCGGCCTTGGCATCGCCATTGGCTATTCTTTCAAACGAATTGATATTATCTTTAAGGCAGTCGATATCCAAACCGGGCGCCAAAGCGGTGATTCTTGCTTCATCAACCTTTAAAATGGTTTTTAAAAACTTTTGTTTGGGGCAATATAAAATCACTCCAATGTTTATGAACTCTTCGCGCTCTACCCTGGGTACAACGCGTATTACGGCGTACTCAAATAATTGATCGGGCATGTTTGGCTTCATTTACAAATATTGCTGACGATGCAATACGAGTTAGTAAAAATTGGGTATAAATTTCCCTGCGTTCGGTTGGTGTACCATTTTCAGATCCATCTGTCAACCAATCATCAGGAATTAAATTAACAATATCGCGGATCCGTTCTGGTGTTAAAATGGAACGAAATGCTGTATCAACCTCATCCAATTCGGATGCCTGTGGTAATAATACGTGATCCTTAACCTGTACAAAAGGTCTTTTGGCAGATTCTTCCCAGTTATGCCAGGAGTGATGGAAATACAAAGCGGCACCATGATCAATAAGCCACAGTTCCTTATGCCACATGAGCATATTGGTATTGCGGGGCGTACGGTCTACATTGGTTAATAAACAATCAAGCCACACTATTTTTGAAGCTAATGTTGCATCTAATGTATTAACCACCGGGTCGTAAGTTATAGCGCCTGATAAATAATGTAAGGCAAGGTTAAGGCCAACACTAAATTTCAACAGATCCTGGATCTCCTCATCCGCTTCCGACCGGCCAAAGGCTTCATCAAGGTTTGCAAATACCAGCTCGGGCACTTTTAAACCCAGGAGGCGCGCAATTTCGCCTCCAATAAGTTCGGCAATTAGGGCTTTAACACCCTGACCGGCACCTCGAAATTTAAGCACGTATAAAAACTCATCGTCACCCTCGGCAATGGCTGGCAGCGAACCGCCTTCCCGTAACGGGGTTACATAGCGTATCACTTTAATGGTTCTGAGTTGTGGTTCAGCGTAATTCATAGACGAGGCGAAAATTAGGGCAAATTTTTGAGAAATCAGTAAGCCGATTTTTTATTTCCCGCATCCCAAAGATAAATCCTATTTTGGACGCAGATAACAATATGCAGGCATATATTTTAGGTATCGACATTGGCACAGGCAGCACCAAGGCTGTTGCGGTTGCTTTAACCGGGGAGGTATTGGGTGTTACCCAACAGCATTACCCTATTAATAGTCCTCAACCCGGTTACAGCGAACAGGATCCTGTATTGATATGGGATGCCTTTGTAAAATGCCTGCAAGAGATAACTGTTAAGGTAGGCTTTGCACCGGAAGCGATTAGCTTTAGCAGTGCTATGCATAGCATTATTCCGGTTAATGAGATCGGGATACCTTTGGCGCCAATGATAACCTGGGCAGATGCACGAAGCGAGGAGATAGCGGAGCATTTAAGGGACTCGGCAAAAGGAGAGGAGATTTACCGGATAACGGGTACTCCAATACATGCTATGTCGCCGCTGTGTAAACTGATGTGGATGCGTGAAAATAAACCGGATCTGTTTGCTCAAACCCATAAATTTATTTCTATTAAAGAGTTTATCTGGTTTAACCTGTTCAATACTTTCCAGGTAGATTATTCTATTGCCTCTGCAACAGGGTTATTTGATATTTTAAAATTGGAGTGGAGCGGGGAGGCCTGTGCCTTGGCGGGTATATCTCCAGGCAAGTTATCGAAGCCCGAAAACACTACTTACTATCGGAGTAATTTGGATGCTGCTAAAGCAAGCCTGCTTAACATCCCCCAGAAAACAAATTTTATTATTGGTGCAAGCGATGGGGCCTGCGCAAATCTGGGGAGCCATACAACCGGGCCAGGTATTGCCGCTTTAACTATTGGTACCAGCGGGGCTGTCAGGATTACCAGCCCCAAACCGGTTTATAATTACCAGGGTATGACCTTTAATTACCTGCTTAACCAGGATACTTATTTATGTGGTGGAGCGGTGAATAACGGGGGGATTGCAATTAACTGGCTGTTGAGCAACTTTCTTCAAAAAACTGAAATTACGGCCGATGATTACCGTGATTTGTTTAACGCTATTGAAACTACACCGGCTGGTAGTGACGGTTTACTGTTTTTGCCCTATTTATATGGCGAAAGAGCGCCCCTTTGGGATACCAGGAGCAGCGGCGCATTCCTGAATGTTAAGCCAATGCACACGCGCGCGCACTTTTTAAGGGCCTCACTTGAGGGCGTTTGTTTTGCTTTATATGATGTGCTTAAAATAGTTGAAGATGCCTCGGTTAATATTACCCAGGTTAATATTAGTGGTGGCTTTGTAAGCTCCGGCACATGGACACAGATCCTGGCCGATATCACCGGGAAAAAGCAGGTAGTACTACAACCCGAGGATGCATCGGCAGTTGGGGCCGTTTACCTTGCCATGCAAGTGCTGGACCCCGATAGTTACATCAGGCTAACCCACATTGACAACCAAACGATTATAGAGCCGAATGAAGGAAACCACAAGATGTACAGTAAACATTTCGTGCTGTTTAAAAAGCTTTACACGGATTTAAAAGAGTCAATGCACCTCATGAAAAATATGGATGTTTGATAAACGCTAATGCATATAAGTTGCATTATAGGGAATGCAAAATAAAATTTAAATTATTGAATATTCTGTTTTATCTAAAGCCAAGCGCGCGGGTAAAGCGGTAACAACAATAAACTATAACCGGCGCGGCCAGTATATCCATAGTATAGTGAATATGCTGCACCAGTAATAGCATCATCACAATTAGCATGGCTGCAAGAGCAATGCGCTTATCGTTTTTCCGTTCCAGATGGAGATATATTAAAACCAGGGATGCGGTGTGGCCAGAGAAGAAAAGATCTTTAGTGATAGCAGCGTGACCGTAAAAGTACCCGGTAAGCGGATCGACCAACGGGATTAACCCTATCGGGGGATCGAGTTTTACGAAACTTAATGTTAGAAACCGGGCTATACAAACAAATATAAGTGTCCAAAGATAGGTCATGCCGATGGCGGGTTTATATAAGGCCCTTACCATCATAAGTATACCCATACCCCATATAATGGCGAAAATGGGGACAGACACGTCGACGGCTGGTAAATGAGCCAGAACCCAATCATTTAATACAACACCATTCCTTTGTTCAATACTCCTGAAAAAAGAAGGCATAATATTAATTATAGCTACAATAAGCATCGTGCCTATAATAAGCTTAACGCGTTTTAAACTCGTGTCGAATGCGTTTTGCCAGTTAAGTTTTATTCTATATAAAGCTATCAGTGTCACAGTTCAATCATAGTAATAGTTTGCAAAAGTAATTATTGACGCTTGTATTAAAAATATGTTACATCAATGTTAATGTATTTAATTAAGATAATAAAATTTTAAAAGCAATTATGTTGCATTTGTTTTATATTTGCGGCATGCATCTTCATAAAACATCTTCCAGGTTGGATGGTATTGGCATAACGGCTTCAACAATATGCGCCATTCATTGTGCGGTAGTGCCACTGTTGCTTACCAGTTTGCCATTAATTGGTCTTGGGTTTTTAGCAACACCATGGGTAGAGTGGGGAATGATTGTTTTAGCGCTGATGATAGGTGGATATTCAATAGGGTTATCTTACCTGCGCAGCCATCGCAAGGCGCTACCTTTAATTTTATTGCTTGCAGGCTTTGTGATAATAATGCTGGGGCATGCTATCTTAAACAATATAGCCGAAGCGATTATTGTGCCTTTGGGTGGGTTAACAATAGCCCTGGCGCATTATATAAATAATAGATATGTTGGCGTTTGCAGGCATACGCCGCTGCGCTATAAGTAGGTCGGGGATTTAAAATCCCAGCTCGCCACGTTCTATAACCGCCGAATCGCAAATATAAGTTGGTACAATCCCTGTTGCTATTATCCTGTTTTCGGCATCAAGCGGCTGGGTGTTGCCCGATAGTACCAAAACAGTATCGAGCCCAAATTTATTGGCACCTAAAATATCAGTTTGCAGGGTATCGCCAACCATCACTATATCTTTTTTACTGATGGGGCCTTGCTCGCGCAGCAGATCATAAGCAAACATGAACATTTGCGAATCGGGCTTACCAAAACGGATAAACTCTTTCCCAACAATTGCCTCAATCATACTGGCCAAACCACCAACCGCTATGGATACATCATGCTTGGTTCGTGGATAGGCCCGGTCTGTATTGGCAACAATTGCCGGTATGGTTCTTTTGCGCAAAATATTTACGGCCTTATTCAAATCATCAAACCAGTCAAAACCCTCATCGTCTAAAAATACAAGGGCGTTTACCTTATCAATATTATCCTCGTTTATAAGGCTTACGGGTAGCGTGTGCAAGCCCGAGCTATCAATATAATGCGCCGAATCGGGAGTGCCCAAATAGGCTACAATGCCGTCGTTCACTTTTAGGTCAAGATAATCCTTAGTAAGCATGCCCGATGATATGATTCTGTTAGGAGTTACGGCGAGCAGGCCTTTTGTATTATATGATTCTGCCAGTTGCGCGGGGCTCCTGGAAGCATCATTGGTAACGATGTAATATTCTTTATTTTGCTGTTCCAGGTAATCAAAGGTTCGCTCTATACCCGGCAGCAGGCCCTTATAGGTTTTTAATACGCCAAATGCATCAAAAAAAATAACCTTATACCTGTCAATAATGGATTTAAAGTTTTCTATTTTTTTCATGCTTGAGTTTAATGTAGTTATTAGGGTGCAATATGCTTAAATATTAAAGTATTGCCTATTTTAATTTAAGTGCTTCAATAATTTTTTCCGCGTCAAAATCCCTGTCGACCGATGGAAGGTAGATATTAAAGGCCTCTGATTGTAATTTCTGCGCATACTGTTCGCTAAAAAAGTGCTTGCCATCTTTGATCACGTAGTTTAAAATAAAAAACCGGTAAGCCTCCTTCATAAACCTGATCTCGTCTGCAGTAAGGGGATTTATCTTGTGATATTCTTTTAAAAACAGGATGAACCTGTCTTCCATCATCGTATTGATCACATAGCTGAACACCGTACGATCGCCAACATCAGATACCACGCGGCTGAAGAAATAAAAATCAAGCACCCGGTAACTCATCCTGAACCAATCATAATCCCAACGGGAATAAAGTTCCAGGCTTGGGGTTACCGAAAAGTTGCCAATATTCCAGTCGATAAATACCGGGATGATCTCGAATGAGCTCATGTTGTATTTCGAGCGGTTCTTCATAAAGGTTTCGCAATGGTATTTCAAGAAATCAGCTTGCATGGCAGTGCCAAACTGTTGCTCGTTAGTCTCCAGCTGATTCATCAAGGCCGAAATATCAGTACGCAGGGTTTTTGATGATTTAGGTAATACATTTTTTACCCTTGAGCAAGCCTTATGAAACTTGCCCACTTGCTGGCCCAGCTTTTTAATCTGATTGTCATCAAGCCTGCGCGGGAGCCTGTTAAGTATTCGAGTCGGGTTGTAAAAAACCACCCAGGCATCTGTTTTGCCGTGCTTATAATGGTAAATATATACTCTGTTATTTTTTAACAGGGAACGGGCCAGTAAATTTTCAAACGGGTAGAGCAGGTTGTTGGCTAAAGTTTGAATGATACGATGATCTTCTTTAAAGTTTTCAAACTTACCAAAATAAGATAGTTTAGCTATGATGATATCATCATCATCAAAAGTGATGCGGTATACATGATTAGTAGATACCATTGCGCTGATATCTTCAATGAGCTTGATGGTTTTTGAGGCATCATAGCCTTCCCATGCTTTTTTAACAATGATGGAATAATCCATTTTTTTAACGTTGGTTTATAATTGGAATTTTGCGGGGGCAAATGTGCGCAATAATAATCAAATTGTATGAACTGGAATTTTTATCTGAACCGGAATTAAACGAATTGATTGAATTGGTAGAATTTCCAGTCGCTTTTAAAATTCTGCTAATTCAATAAATTTCACAAATCCCGGTTCAGACTAACATTATATGATTTCAAAATACCTCTTCAGCTCCCAATCTGTAACATGTTTAGCATATTGGCGGTGTTCCCACAGCCGGGTTTGGGTAAAGTGCTCCACAAAGCCTTCACCAAAAAGTTCTTTGGCTATCTGCGAGTTTTTCATATCTGTAGCAGCCTCATACAGGTTTTGGGCAAGCACACCATTGCTTTTATCCTGGTAGCCATTGCCTACAGTAGGTTGTATGTTTAAAGGCAATTTGTTTTTTATGCCGTATAAGCCAGAAGCAAGCGCGGCTGCAATAGCCAGGTAAGGATTGGTATCTGAACCAGGTATGCGGGTTTCCAGCCGGGTGTAGCCGGGTGTGGTGTTTATAACACGCAGTGCCGTGGTGCGGTTATCTACTCCCCAGGTAATGGTTGTTGGCGCCCAGGCACCCTCAACCAGTCGCTTATAACTGTTTACGGTTGGTGCATACATAGGCAACAGGTGCGGCATGCAGTACAGCTGGCCGGCAAGATAGTGCTTATGCAGATCACTCATTTTATTCGGGTCATCGGCATTGTAGAAAAGGTTGTCGGCCTTATCCTTACTCCATAGGCTTTGGTGGATATGGCCGCTGCAGCCTGGTAAATTCTCATTCCATTTAGCCATGAACGATGCCATAATGCCGTGTTTATAGGCAATTTCCTTAACGGCGGTTTTAAAAAGCACCGCTTTATCGGCAGCGGCTAAAACTTCATCATGGGCAATAGCAGCTTCATAAACACCCGGACCTGTTTCGGTATGTAAGCCTTCAATTGGGATATTAAATTGGGTAAGCAGGTTAAACAGGTCATAGTAAAAATCACTGTTTTGTGAGGTGCGCAGTATAGAGTAACCAAACATTCCCGGTGTAAGGGTATTGATATTGGTGAAATCCTTATCGTTGATAGATTGCGGTGTTTCCCTGAAGTTGAACCACTCAAATTCCTGCGCAAATTCGGCATGGTAACCCAGGTCTTCACATTCCTTTACTATCTTTTTTAATAAACTGCGGGGGCATGCCGGCAATGCGGTGCCATTAGGGTCGTTGTAGTCGGCTAAAAAGAAAGGTATATTATCCTGCCACGGTATGTTACGAAGGGTATTTAAATCGATACGGCAAAGTTTATCCGGATAGCCGGTATGCCAACCGGTAAGCTTTACGTTATCATAACAAACATCATTGCTATCCCATCCAAAAACTACATCGCAAAAACCATAACCACTTTGCAGGCCTTCGAGAAATTTTTTGGGGTGGATCACCTTACCGCGTAAAACGCCATCAATATCGGCAAAGGCAAATTTTATTTTTTGGATGTTATTTTCTTCTAAATATGTTTTGATCTGTTCTGGATTCATGGTATAAAATATACGGCCGGTTTCAATTTAGCAAGATAGCCATTATGATGTAAACATAAAAAAACTGCTCCGGATGTTATATCCATTCATACGAATTAGGCCTTACCTTTGTTTGAGGTAGGTTTTATTTATGGCAACAATTAACCAGTATTTATTTGTTTACGGAACGCTGCTCATGAGCGGAAATGAGTTTGCCGATTATTTGCAAGCGCATTGTAAACTACTTGGGCAAGGCAAATTTAAAGGTAGGCTTTATAATGCCGGTGAATATCCGGGCGCTATTGCCGATGCAAGCACAAACCAATATGTTTACGGCAGGATATATTTAATTGACAATCCCCAAAAGGTTTTGGATGTAATTGACAGATATGAGGGTATTGGCGCAAACGAACTGCATCCACATGAATATACAAGGGAGTTGATTAAGGTTATAAAGGATGATGAAGTAATTACCTGCTGGGCTTACTTATATAACTGGCCGGAGAACAGGCTTAAACGAATTGCCGGTGGCAACTATGTACAATACATCAATACCAAAACCAAATAAATGGGTTCAAAAAAAATCCCCTGATTCTTTTAAGATCAGGGGATTTTAGAAAATTATATATGTGGGGGATTAAACTTTAGCTGATTTTACAGTTTTGATAATCACCGCGGCAACTTTGTAAGGATCGGCAGCCGAGTTAGGACGACGATCTTCAAGGTAACCACTCCAGTTATGATCCACTGTATACAATGGGATACGGATAGAAGCACCACGATCAGAAACACCATAGCTGAAATCATTAATAGATGCAGTTTCGTGTTTACCTGTTAAACGTAATTCGTTATGAGCACCATATACGGCAACACACTCAGCAACCGCAGGGCGGAAAGCTTCGCAGATAGCTGTGAAAGTTTCTTTGCTGTTTGCAGTACGTAAAGTAGTGTTTGAGAAGTTAGCGTGCATACCAGAACCATTCCAATCCAATTCACCTAACGGTTTGCAATGCCAGTTGATAGAAACGCCATAGCTTTCACCAATTCTTTCTAATAAATAACGTGCTACCCAGATTTGGTCACCAGCTTCTTTTGCACCTTTAGCAAAGATCTGGAATTCCCACTGACCTGCAGCTACCTCAGCATTTATGCCTTCAACATTTAAGCCAGCATCTAAACATACGTCTAAGTGCTCTTCAACAATTTCACGACCATATGCGTTGTTTGCGCCTACTGAGCAATAGTAAGGACCTTGTGGACCTGGGTAACCACCAGCCGGGAAACCAAGAGGTTTGTTTGTTTTAGGATCCCATAAAAAGTATTCCTGTTCAAAACCAAACCAAAAATCGTTATCATCATCCATGATGTGTGCACGTCCGTTTGATTCATGAGGCTCACCTTTTGAATCCAAAACTTCGCACATAACAAGGTACGCGTCTTTTCTTTGAGGATCAGGACATATAAAAACAGGCTTTAATACACAATCAGACGAACCACCTGGTGCCTGTTCGGTTGAAGAACCATCAAAGCTCCATAGCGGACAATCTTCTAATTTACCGCTGAAATCTTTTTCAATCTTTGTTTTGCTACGCAGGCTTTGTGTTGGTTTGTACCCATCAAGCCAAATGTACTCGAGTTTAGTTGCCATTTTTAATTAATTTGTAAAGTTGGGGTTCTATTGATAGTTTTTGTATTAATCTCGCCAATTAATAAGGCGAATTTAAATTATTTTTACAAAAATCACTACGATTTAATGATTTTTTTATAATTTTTTTCAACAAACACTATTAATTAACTACAAATACATAATAATTAACCCGATAAATGGCTTTTTTAGCAATTTTATATTTTTGTATTTCTTAAATCGTGGTTTTTTACGAAAAGTGTAAAGTATTGGCCATTTAAGCCAAAAAGGGCTGTTTATGCGGATAGAACTATTCTTTTTTTAGTTAATTAATCCTTTTCACTTAGCTTTTGAGATACGTTTTTTAGATTTTTATCCAACTCTTCGGCCGAATACAATAAATACTTGCGTGTTTTAAGCAATTCTTCTTTTGTTTCACTATCCTTCATCAAATCAAGCAGGCCTAAGATATTTGACAGGTGGTTACGTACCTCATGGGAGTTTATAGAAGCCAGTTCCTGTTTTTTTGCTGCAAATAGCAATTGCTCGTAATCTCTTTTCTGTCGGCTGTTGCGGTAAAATATAGCAACAACTATAACTGCTAAAACTGCCAGTGCAATAGCAAATAGCATCCATAAGCGCTCCCGCTCATATTTGAGTAGGTTTACATAATAGAGGCTTTGCACTTCATTGATTTTTATCTGGGAGGATTTATCACCTACCTGCAATAGGTTGTTGATGTTTTGTTTTAATTCTCCCAATGCCAGTTTAAAGTTGTAGGCGGCAAGCTTTTCGTCGTTTTTAAGCTCGGCTATTTGGCCAAGTACTTCATATAGGTGGTATTTTATTTCGGGATGGTTTTTTTGAGATGGTTTAGCCAGTTGCTTTTCGGTCATGTATTGGGCCGAATCTATTTGTCCGTTACTATAATAGGCATCAGCAAGCATTTGCTCCTCCAGGTCGCTTTTTACATAAAGGCTATCTTTTAATAATGTATTAATTTTCTTTATGGCGCCTTTATAGTTGTGTTTTAATAAATCAAGATAGTAGCTGGTACGTTTTTGATAGGTATGTAATTTGTACGTTCGGTTTTTGGGACCAAATAGTTTTTCATGACAAAGCCTTAAAGAATCGTAATTTCTGGTCCTGAAATAGTTCTCGGCTTTATTATACGTTATCAGACTCAAAGCGTTAAGGCGATTGATCTTGTTTTCGTCAATAATGCGTTGCGCCTGGTTAAGGTAGGATAGCGACTGGCCGTAAAGACCACTCTTATAATATATATCAGATATATTGACATCTAACAATGCCTCTAAATAAGGATCATTTAATTTTTTTACTTCATTCTTTGCCAGCCCATAGCTTGATACTGCTCCAATGGAATTTCCTTCGTCGGTTTGTAAAAAGGCGAGATGGGTAAAATAATCAAAAAGAAGCAGGTGGTCGCTGCTTTTGTGTGCCTCATCTATGGCTTTTATTAAGGCGTTTTGTGATTCCTGGAGGTTTTCAAGCCGTCTCTGATATATACTTTCCATAAAGTATGATATTGATTCCCTGTGCTCGAAATTATATTTCGTAAAAGTATCGGTGATGGCTTTCTTTTTAGCATCAAGTTGATCCAGCGGTGAGTTTTGAAAAAAAGTTTTAATGTACATGATTACTTTTCTTTCCCGTTTCTCCTGATCCTTCAGTAAAATGTAATCAGCCAGGCTGTCTTTTTTAACAGAGGGCTGGGCAAAAGTCGCTTTAAATGAGCACAGTAATAAGATTATTATAGCAAGACTAATTTTTTTCAAAGTGGAAGCAATTTAGGATAAAAATACACTCGCCGGTGATAAAACCAAACATATAATAAAAATTAACGGGTTAGTTATCAAATATTTACAATAATATGCAACAATATTTAATTTGTGTTTGCAACACCAAGTATAGCGCAATTAAGTTTGAGAGAAAAATATTAATTAAGCTTTTTACTGGTATCTACCTCAAAATCAGCGCAAATGAATTAATTCGATTAACTATAATTTAATATTGCTTATCGGTTGGTTAAAACTATCCCCGTGGTTATCTTTTTTTTCGTAATATTTGATTGAGGCGTTTATTATAATTACTATTGTACTAAATACTATCCGTTTTTTTAAAATTATGAAAAAATTTACATTTCTATTAATGGCAGTTATTGCCACAGGCTACTTTTCCTGCAAAAAAGACAATGCAGCTCCTGCTCCTTCAAAAACTACAATTAAGAAGGAATTATCTCTAAAGAGAGATACAATTACTGAAAGGTTAACTGTCAGGAAAGACACAATTACTGAGTAGTAGCAAAACAAAGCGGATAAAATTATGGGGAAACTAACTATCAAATTTCTCCAGTAGTTTTAAAAGTGTTTCAAAATCCTTGGGATAGGGGGCATGTATAGTGACCTCTGTCTCAGGATTAATTTTAAATGTTACCTCGTAAGCGTGCAGAGCAAAGCGTTTCATAATCGGTAACTCCTCCTGATCCTTACCTAAACGGTATTTCCTTTTTATTTTGGATAGAAAAACAGGCTCGCCTTTGTACATTTCGTCCCCGGCTATTGAAGCCCTTTGAGTTGCCAGGTGTATCCTTATCTGGTGCATGCGGCCGGTTACCGGGCGGCATTCTACTAATGTATAGTGTTTAAAATATTTTAATGACTGAAACCAGGTTTCAGCACGTTTGCCTTCTTGGCGACTAATGGTCACATTGCCTTTGCCCACATTTAATATAGGCAGATCTATCAGTAAATTATCAAAAGTATGAGTGCCATCAATAATAGCATGGTATACTTTTTTTACCTGCCGTTTTTCAAACTGCATGCTCACCATCCGGTAAGCTTCGGGATTTTTAGCGATGATCAAAGCGCCGGAAGTCTCCTTATCTAAACGGTGACAAATCTGGGCATCTTCCCAATAGCCTTTTGCCAACCTTAGTAAATTTACCTCGCCTCCTTCGCGTTCATCAAGCGAACTTAAAAAAGGAGGCTTGTTAACTACAATCACATCATCATTCTCAAACAGTATCAGATCGGCAAACTTCGGAAATTTCATATTTTATATATAGCCGGCAAAAGTACGGTTTATAATTTAAACAGTTATCACAGTATCAGCTTATTGAATCATCATTTGTTAATTCACTGTAAAACAAAGTTTAATTATAACGGTTATTATTAAATAACAAATTAATATTTACCTTTTATCTATAAAAACATCATGAGTACCAACGCAACCAAACCTGAAGAAAAGGGATTTTTTGAAAAGGTTAAAGAAACTATAGAAAGTCTTTGGGATGGCACCAAAGACACAGCAGAGGATGTAAAAGAAGCAGCCGAGGAGAAACTGGAAGATTTGAAAGAGAAAGTAATCTCAAAAAAAGCGACGGCCAGCAAAAAGGTTTCAGATGAAAAAGCATCAATAACAGCAAAAGTTACCGCAACTGCTGATAAGGCTAAGGTAGCGGCTACCGACTTGAAAACTAAAGCTGCCGAAAAAGCTAAGGCAATTGTTCAGGAAGCTAAAACTGAAACTGCAATAGCTAAAAAAGCAGCAGCTGATGTTAAAGCGAAAGCAGAAACCAAAGCAAAAGCTATTACTGCCAAAGCAGAAGCCGACATTAAAGGCGCTAAAAAAGCAGTGGCAGCCAAAGCTGCAACCGCCGTTAAGAAAAAGACCAGTACAACTAAATAAGCTTTGTTAATTATATATAAGGAAAAGCGTTGGATGAACATTCGACGCTTTTTTTATTGGTAAGTAATCTTTTGCTTACTTAGCTTTTTGATGTGTTCTTAGCATTTAACAGGTGCAGGCAGAAGATTTTTTCAACTTTTTTATTTTAAATGTAAGGTTTACATTTATTTTTTTACTTTTGAAACGTAAAGGGTACAAACCAATTACCCGTGGCCAATAAAACCTGTACAAAAATACAATGGACAATAACAGTTTTGATCTGAAAGAGCATCCGCATAGCCGTTTAAATATTTTAACCGGTGACTGGATTTTAGTATCGCCTCATCGTACCAAACGCCCATGGCAGGGTAAGGTGGAGGCAACGCAAGCCGATGAAAGACCTCAGTATGATGCGCAATGTTACCTTTGCCCCACAAACAAACGGGCCGATGGTAGTGAAAATCCCGATTACAAAGCAAGCTTTGTTTTTACAAACGACTATTCGTCATTATTGCTGAACACACCAGATGGTGGTTTAAATGATGACGAGTTATTAGTGGCTAATAGCCAAAAGGGAATTTGCAGGGTTATCAGTTTTTCGCCCAGGCATGATCTTACTTTGCCGCAGATGGAAACAGCCGCGATCAGGAAGGTTGTTGATGTTTGGCAATCTGAATTTGAGGATCTTTCATCATACCCATGGATAAAACACATCCAGATATTTGAAAACAAAGGTGATATTATGGGCTGTAGCAATCCGCACCCACACGGCCAGATCTGGGCTCAAAATAGTATCCCTGTAGAGGTAGCTAAAGAAACCCAGCAGCAGAAAAATCATTTCGAACAAAAAGGCCGCAGCCTGCTTGGCGATTATATTGCATTGGAACTAAAACGCCAGGAACGCGTTATTTTCGAAAATGAACACTTTGTGATATTAGTTCCTTTTTGGGCGGTTTGGCCTTATGAAACCATGATAGTAAGCAAAAGGCACATTACCAGCATTGTTTATTTTACGGATGAGGAAAAAACAGCCCTTGCTGATGCTATTAAAAGACTAACGGTTAGGTATGATAATATGTTTGAAACATCATTTCCGTACTCTGCCGGGATGCATCAATCGCCGGTAAATATGGGCGAACACCCTTACTGGCATTGGCACATGCATTTTTATCCGCCTTTGTTACGATCTGCAACGGTAAAAAAATTCATGGTTGGTTACGAAATGCTGGCTAATCCTCAACGTGATATCACAGCTGAGTATGCCGCCGAGAGATTAAGGAATTTGAGTGAAGTGCATTATAAGGTTAAAGGATAAGCAAAAAATACTAATTTTAAACCAACCATAAAAAACCTACTTATGAATCATTTATTTAAAAATCTATCATTAATAATGTTGCCGGCCTGTTTATCTTTGGCCGCCTGTAATCAAACTTCAACCCAAAAGAAAACAAACGACATGACGGATAGTACCAAAACCACCGCTGCAGCATTTGAAAAAACAATCGATGGAAAACAAACCCACTTATATACCCTTAAAAACAAAAATGGGATAACTGCCACTTTCACCAATTATGGTGGTCGTATAGTTAGTTTATTAGTGCCCGATAAAACAGGTAAGCTTACTGATGTTGTTTTGGGATTTGAGAGTGTGGATGGTTTTGTAAATTCAACCGAGCCTTATTATGGTGCAACTATTGGCCGTTATGGTAACCGTATTGCCAAAGGCCATTTTAAGTTAGATGGTAAGGATTATCAATCATCTATCAACAATCCGCCAAATACCCTGCATGGCGGTAAAAATGGTTACCAGAGTGTAGTTTGGGATGCCAAACAGATTGATTCATCAACATTGGAACTTAGTTACTTGTCTAAAGATATGGAAGAAGGTTTTCCCGGCAACTTAACTGTAAAAGTTATATACAGCTTAACTGATAATAATGAGTTTAAATGCGTTTACGAAGCGCATACTGATAAAAATACTGTAGTTAACCTAACTAATCACGCGTTTTTTAACCTTAATGGCGAAGGCAGCGGTACCATATTAAACCACCTGGTACAGGTTAATGCTGATAACTATATTCCCGTTGATGCGGGTTTGATCCCTACCGGGAAAATTGAAAGTGTAAAAGGCACCCCGTTTGATTTCACCAGCGCCGAAACTATTGGCAAAAGGATAAATGATAATAACGAGCAGTTGAAAAATGGCAAAGGTTATGATCATAACTATGTACTGAACAAACACGATATTACAACTCCGATAGCTACAGTAATTGGCGATAAAAGCGGTATAAAAATGGAAGTATATACCGAGGAGCCAGGTTTACAGTTTTACAGCGGTAACTTTATGCAAGCCAAAAATGCCATGAAACGCGGTTTAAAAGATGAGTTCCGTACCTCATTTGCTATGGAAACCCAGCATTATCCAGATTCGCCAAACCAACCTCAATTTCCATCAACCGAATTGAAGACTGGCGAAACTTACAAAACACAATCACTATACAAGTTTTCGGTAGTTAAATAAGCTGATAGCTTTTTAGATCTTAAAAAGGTTCTGCCGTTGGGTGGAACCTTTTTTGTTTTACTGTGAGTCGGATTGAACATAAAAAAAATTTGTTTTTCAACCCCTATTAATTAATTTTATCCCCATGTCCCAAACCTCCTACAAATTTATCAAAGAACCCACCAACAGATGGTACATCGATATCCCCGACTGGCAAGGCCAACATGCCGACCTGGAAATGGTGGAGGGCGCAGATACTATGCTCGACTATGTTGGTAGTGGGAGCAATGAGGTTGAACTTTTATTGGCTGAAGAATCTTTTGATGGAGCAGACACGCTTCAACTGATCCACGATTATTCGCAGCAAATAGGTGGTGGCATCTACCTGTTAAAAGAATACAACGGCGAAATATTGAATCAGGAAATGTGGCTGTGCGAAGTGACTGAATATGTATTTGGGAAACTACCCTCCATGATCTATTTCAGGAAAGTTTGATTTTATATGTCACTCCTTGTGTTTTTTGTTGATTAATGTAGCTTTAAAACAGCAGGATAAATAACATTTTCTATTAAGGGGGAATCTCAACTTGTTTGTTTAAATAGTAGAGACGCATATTTGCGTCTCCAACTGTACAGAGACGATAGGGGAGCTGTTGAATTTGCAAGCAGGAAACGCAATTGTGCACTTCTCCCGGCAGCATTAATGTAACCTAAATATTAACCTCAAAACAAGTTAAAATCATTTCGCAACGCAGCCTATAAATTATTATTTTAAAAGTGTATCTTTGCGCCATTATTTTCTTGAAAACAAAGCACTTAATTTTTACGCTTTCTGCTTCAACGACAATAAAATTAAATTAATAGCATGAAAAAAATTGTCGACTACAGGAAACTTTTGGGCGTAAACGAAGCTGCCGAACTACAGGAATTAAAAACCAACTACCGCAACATGATGAAAACCTGGCATCCGGATAAATTCCAGGATGAAAGCAGGATTGAGGCTGAGGAGAAAAGTAAAACCATCATCGAAGCATACCACTTTTTGGTAAGTATTGCGCCAGAAACCCGCGGTCAATCGTTAAACGAATACACGCTTACAACTTCTTCATCAAATATTGCTGATTTTGAATATAAATCGCAGGTGTTAAAAATTACTTTTTTAGATGGCAATGCCTATGAATACTTTGATGTACCTAAGGCAGTTTATATAAAACTGATTAATGCCGATTCGCCTGGAAGGTTTGCCCGTAGGCATATCTATAACGAGTACGTTTACAGAAGCGTAAATAAACTGGTGGCTACAGCGTAGTTACCGGTTATTTAATCGTTCATAATCTTCAATAGTATCGATATCAATAGCTCCCAGGGCAAAAGGTACCGATACTACATCTTCGGGATATGAATTGATCAGTTTTTTTGCTCCTTCATTCCCTGTTAAACTTTTAAGGTGAGGGAAATATTTTTCATCAAATAAAGCAGGCACACCAAAAGTGCTTTTGTATTCGCACGCTACAATACCACTATCGTTTTCTGTTTTTCGTTCGGTTAGCTGGTAAATAAGTAAGGGGTCTACAAATGGCTGGTCGCATAACATTAACAAAACTGATGTTGTTAAGGGTTCAAGCCTTTGAAGTTCTGATATCCCTAATCTGATAGATGAGGCCATACCTTCCTGCCATTGGGGGTTGTAAACGATATTCACCTGTTGGTCAGATATATGGGGTCTTATCTCGTCTTCGTTGGCTCCCAGTACTACCAGTACCGATTCACAGCTGGCAGAAGTGATTGCAGTTTGGATAGCTCGCTGCAGTAAAGTTTTCCCCTGGTAGATAAGGTTCTGTTTAGGCGATCCAAAGCGGCTTGAAGAGCCCGCAGCGAGTATAATTATCCCGGTCATTGGCTTAATTGGTTATCGGTTATAGCATAGGCTGCCGTATAATTTGTTCCGGTTCGCGGTTATGGATATTGGTTTTGTAACGTAACGATGTACCTGCTCTTTTCTTTAAAACTGCCTGCATTTCGGCAATGATGGATAGCGCAATTTCATCAGCATTTTCTGACCCAATATCTAAACCTGCCGGTCCAAATACGCTTTCTAATTGTTCTGAAGTAATTTTTACGCCTTCATCGGCAAACTCATCCAGCATTCTTTGCAAGCGTTTTTTTGGTCCCAATATCCCTATGTAAGAGATGCTGAGCGATAGCAGCTGCTTTAATACGCACTGATCGTAATTATAGTTGTGTGTCATCAGCATAATTACAGTACGTTCATCAATAATAATCTGTGGCAACACGTTTTCTGGTTTTGATATGATAATCTTTTCCGCAAGCGGAAACCTTTCAGGAATGGCGTAGTTTGACCGGCCATCAACCATATATATCAGCCAGCCCAGTGTAGCCGCTATTTGTACTAATGGTATAGCATCATTACCTGCGCCAAATATCACTAATGAAACCGCAGGTTGCATCAATTCAATAAAGCAGGTGAACTTATCGCCATATAAATAAGTTTTGGTTACCGAGTTGCCGTTTACCAGTACATTTTTTGCATCCGTAAGTAATGCATCTTTAATCTCATCGTCAGGAAACTCTCCAATTATCCGTTCATCCTTATTAAGCAGTAAACAGGTGCCGGGTTGTGCTGCCTGTTTGTTGTTCATGGTAAAAAGGGTAACGAGCACAACAGGCTCGCGTTTGCTCAAAAACAACTTAAAAAGGTTGATCGGGTTATCCTGTTTTTTGGAAAAAATAGGTTCAATCAAAATATGGATAATGCCGTTACAGCCCAGGCCCACACCCAATTTAGCATCATCATCGTCGGTAGTATCATAAGTAACCAGCATAGGCTTGTTTTGGGCCATTACCAGGCGGGCTTTGCGCAGGGCATCGCCTTCAAGGCAACCACCACTTATGGCTCCGGTAAGCTGCCCATCCTCAGTGATCAGCATACGGGCGCCGGCCCGGCGGTATGAGGAGCCTTCCACGTGCACAACCGTGGCCAATGCTGTTTGTAAGCCAATTTTATCTGCCTTATCAAAGGCGTTCACGATGTCTTTTAATTCTTTCACGTAGTAAATTCGATAATATTCTTGAATAGACTAATATTCTCAATTCTAAGCTATAAAAAGTACATTTAAACCACAATGGTCAAATTTGTAATTTTTATTTTTACAGTAACGATCATTAAACTTAAAAACCTCAAATTTGTTAATTAAATTGTATACATCGTAAATTTTATAAATTGCTGATAGATAATCACGGCCGAAAGATCAATTACCTTCGCCTTGCGGTGACGGACAGGTGCAATTTGCGCTGTTTTTATTGTATGCCCGAGGATGGCCTTAACTGGCTGTCGCGTAAGGAACTGATGAGTTACGAGGAAATGCTGCAAAGCTGTGCCCTTTTAGTAAAAATGGGTATTCAAAAAATCCGTATTACCGGTGGCGAGCCCTTTGTACGTAAAGATATCATGACTTTGCTCAGCTCTATTTCACAACTGGATGGTTTACAGGATCTCAGTATCACTACAAATGGAGTATTAACGGCACCTTACGTACCCGAACTTAAAAAAATAGGTGTACGCTCTGTAAACCTAAGTTTGGATACACTGGATGCCAATCGCTTTTTTGCCATTACCCGCCGCGACGAGTTTGCCAATGTAATGGCAGGTTTGGATGCATTGCTGCAACATGATATGGAGGTGAAAATAAATGCTGTGGTAATGGATGGTAAAAACACACAGGATATTATTCCGTTGGTTGAAATGACCAAAGATTTGCCCGTAAGTGTAAGATTTATAGAAGAGATGCCCTTTAATGGCGACGGACACGTGTACACTGGTTTACAGTGGGATTATGTACGGATCCTGGATGAGATCAAAACCAAATATCCACAGATCCAAAAACTGACAGATCCGGCTTATTCCACATCATATAATTATCAAATACCGGGTCATAAAGGTACAATTGGAATTATTGCAGCTTATTCGCGTACGTTTTGCGGCACCTGCAACCGAATCCGGATTACCCCACAAGGCGAATTGAAAACCTGTTTATATGATGATGGGGGTTTGAATATTAAGGATTTGATGCGGGCTGGTACCAGCGATGATGACTTGCAAACTGTTTTGCTAAACGCATTTGGAAACCGCGCTAAAGATGGCTGGGAGGCCGAAAAACTGCGCGTAATACACCCGGGGCTCCATGAATCAATGGCCTCTATTGGCGGATAGTAAGCTGAAAGCTGATGCAATGACGGTTTTTATATTTATACACTTCGAAGATTAAGGAAAACGCTTTAGGCTTTCTGCCTTTAGCTTTTAACTAAAACTATGACAACTGTTGAACAAGCCGAAAAACTAATACTTGCCCAAATAAAGAGCTATGGTGAAGAAACCATACCCTTTGAACTGGCATTAGGTAAAGTACTGGCCGAACATATAACAGCAGATCGTGATCTGCCTCCTTTTAACCGGGTAACCATGGATGGTATTGCCATAAATTACCAGGCCATTGAAAAGGATATCAGTACTTTCCATATCAAGGCAACCCAAGCTGCGGGCGATGAACCAATAGAAATTACTGAGTTAAACGAGTGCGTCGAGATTATGACCGGGGCGGTATTGCCTGCATCGGTCAATACAATTATCCGGTACGAGGATGTAGAGATCAGGGCAGGGTTGGCCAGTATTCATGGCCCGGAGATTAGGCAAGGCCAAAACATTCATATCCGGGGCGCTGATAAAAAGCAGGGTGAAGTATTGGCAGTATCGGGCCAATTGGTTTCTCCGGCAATCATCAGCCTGGCTGCATCAGTTGGTAAAACCCATCTACTGGTGAAAAAAATGCCTAAAGTGGTTATTATTTCATCGGGTGATGAACTGGTTGATGTACATGAAACACCATCGCCATACCAGATCCGCAAATCCAATAGCTATACTGTAAAAGCAGTTTTGCAACAACAGGGGCTCCAGCCAGATATTTTGCATATTCCGGATGATCCCGAAATTACGAAGGCACAGATACAGCAATGCCTGCAAAATTATGATGTGCTGCTGCTAAGTGGAGGTATTTCTATGGGGAAGTTTGATTACATTCCACAGGCACTGGAGGATCTGCAGGTAGAAAAAACTTTTCATAAAGTAGCGCAACGCCCTGGTAAGCCGTTTTGGTTTGGTACATACCAGGGCAAAGTACTGGTCTTTGCATTTCCAGGCAACCCGGTGGCCACATTTATGTGCCTGCACCGTTATTTTTTAACATGGTTGAGGGCAACTTTAGGCTTGCCGCAACAACCGCCTGTTTATGCGGTAATAGATAAGGATTTTCGGTTTCAGCCGGCTTTGCAGTACTATTTGCAGGTAAAATTGAACAGTAATATTCAAGGGCAGTTAATAGCTTCGCCGGTAGAAGGAAATGGTTCAGGTGATTTTGCTAACTTAGCAGATACCGAAGCATTTTTAGAATTACCTATGGAAAGGGAAGATTTTAAAAGGGGAGAGGTGTTTAGGATATGGAGATTTGTCTGAACCGGAATTTCAGGAATTTATAGAATTTCCTGAAATATTTCCGCAAACATAAATTACCATTGGCAAAGCAATTCTTAAATTCTAAAAATTCGTTTAATTCGAGTTCAGATAAAATTGAATATGTTAACCCATATAGATAAACAAGGCAACCCATCAATGGTTGATGTATCTGCAAAGCAGGTTACTCATCGCACGGCTACAGCGCGTAGTATTGTTGTTTTGCCGGATGAAGTGCTGCAACATTTAATCGATGGCGATCTGATCAGCAAAAAAGGTCCTGTTTTTCAAACGGCGATCATTGCAGGTATCATGGCCGCAAAAAAAACCGGCGAGCTGATACCGCTTTGCCATCCTTTGGGCATGGATAACTGCCAGGTTACTATACAGGTAAACGAACAGCAGGAAATAGTGATAGAGTGCACAGCAAGCATTACCGCTAAAACGGGTATTGAAATGGAAGCCCTGGTTGGCGCATCAGTAGCGGCACTCACCGTATACGATATGTGCAAGGCCATGAGCCACGATATTGTGATAAAAGAAACCAAACTGATAGCAAAAACAGGAGGTAAACGTGATTTTAAACGAGCATAGCCCCGAAGGCAAACATAAAAAACACGCCCAATTGGCAAGGCCATCCACAGGGAATTTTGGCAGAAATGAATGGGCAATTGTTGGCGCCCCATGTACAGTAATAAAGTTATTGGCCGATGATATCATAACAGTTTTATCGGCAACCTATAATTGCGCTTATGCCGATACAACTCACAACGATGATGTTGTACAGATGCCGGGCAGGCTTGCGAGCAGGGCTATATTAGATTATACCAACCAGGTAAATTATCAGCAGTTCAACTTTCAAAACCCGCTGATGCCCTACCAGCTTAAGCAGCAATTTGCCAATGCCGACCTGGTATTGGTAAACGGTAACCACCAGCAGGCCAATGCGCAGGTTGTTATTATCGATATTAATAAAAAGGCATCCCTGCAAAAACGGGTTGAACAATTAACCAACGTAAAATTGTTTTTATTAGCCGATAATAGCGACGATCTGTTTGATTTTATAAAGGAGGCCATTTCAAACTGGCAACAGATCCCCATTTACAAATTATCGGACAGGGAAAAGATAATCGCTTTTTTTGAAACCAATTTGCAACAGGCCCAGCCCGTACTAAACGGATTGGTTTTGGCCGGAGGGCAAAGCCTCCGCATGGGTTTTGATAAGGGCAATGTAAATTGGCATGGTAAGCCACAGCGCTACCACATGGCCGATATGTTAAAGCCTTATTGTAACGAAGTTTTTATCTCCTGCAGGCCCGGCCAGCAAACAGAGATAGATGATCAATATCTATCTTTACAAGATACCTTTACCGGGCTTGGTCCTTTTGGGGCAATATTATCGGCATTTAGGGAAAGGCCTGATAGCGCCTGGCTGGTAATTGCCTGCGACTTGCCTTTGATGGATGAGGGCACTTTGCGTAACCTGGTAGCGTGGCGAAACAGTTCGTCTGTTGCAACAGCCTACCACAGCCCGGTAACTGATTTTCCCGAACCGCTTATTGCTATTTGGGAGCCGAAAAGTTATCCTGTGTTATTGTCGTTTTTAGCGCAGGGATATTCTTGTCCGCGCAAGGTACTTATCAATACAGATATCACACTATTGAACGCGCCCGAGCCTGAGGCATTAACTAATGTGAATACGCCGGAGGAACTGGAAAGAATAAAACGGGTTATACACCAAAAAACAGCCACAAACTAATGGACACCAACGATCTGAGATATAGTTGCCAAATAGCATTACCAGGATTCGGCGATGCTATACAAGAACTTTTACAGCAGGCAAAAGTACTGATAGTAGGCGCGGGGGGCCTTGGCTGCCCGGCAGCACAATACCTTACATCAACAGGAGTGGGTACAATAGGCATAGCCGATTTTGATGTAGTATCGGTGAGTAACCTGCATCGCCAGATTTTGTATACTCCAGACGACGTGGGGAAGGAAAAAGTTATGCTTGCCTGCGAACGCTTGCAAAAGCAAAACCCGGGTGTAAAACTGGTGCCGCACAGAGAAAAGATCACTTCAGATAACGTTTTGGGAATTGTAAGCCAATATGATATTGTGGTTGATGGTACCGATAACTTCGAGACCCGGTATTTACTAAATGATGCCTGTGTTTTAAGCGGCAAGCCATTAGTTTATGGCGCTATTTACCAGTTTGAAGGCCAGGTAGCAGTATGGAATGTAACGAATAAGGATGGACAAAGATCGCCCAATTACCGTGACCTTTTCCCGCAGGTAGATGCTACCCAGATTCCTAATTGTACCGAGGGTGGGGTAATTCCTACACTGGCAGGTATTATTGGCAGCATGCAGGCTAACGAAGTGATCAAATACATCACCAATACAGGTGAGCTGCTTGCCGGCAAAATATTGATCTTTGATGCGCAAAGCATGCAAAGTCGTATTATTAAAATAGGTTCGGTTACCAAAACCCATATCAGGTGCTTAGCTACTACGGTTACTTTTCCAACCATATCTGCGCAAGAACTCAAAAAGCGCATGCAGGAAGATGATACTCTTGAACTAATTGATGTACGTACAATTCAGGAACGTGATGCCTATGATATCGGGGGTACCCATATTCCTTTAGACGAGCTGGAAGAGGATATGCCCTACTTCACCAGCACCAATACAAAAGTATTATACTGCTCAACCGGTAACAGAAGCGCTGAAGCGGTGAAGCTGATTCTGAAAAGAATACCCGAGGCAGATGTGTTATCGCTGGAGGGTGGGTTGACAAGCTATAATGGGATTATTGAGTAATTGAATTAACATGAATTACACGAATTTTTTCGAATTGCACTAATCCAGCATAATTAAAAATGGATTAACCTTTTTAGGTTTAGAGTTTAGGATTTGAAGTTTAGGATTTAGAGTTTTAAATTCCCCTAAGGATGTGCTGCTACCCAAACCTCGCCATCTTCAAAAGCTTCTTTTTTCCAGATAGGAACAGTTTGCTTAAGGGTATCAATAATATAGCGGCAGGCTTCAAAAGCGGCATCCCGGTGTGCGGCGGATACGGCAATGATCACAGGTATTTCGCCAACCTGTAATGTACCCGTACGGTGATGGATTAAAACTTTCTGCACGGGCCATTTTTCAAAGGCTTGTTTGGCGATCTTTTCCATTTCGCTAAAAGCCATGGGCTCATAAGCTTCAAAATCAAGTTTTAAAACGGCTTTACCTTTGGTGGCATTGCGCACAGTGCCAATAAATACATCTATCCCACCAGATTCTGGCGACATGATCCAATCAATGCATGTTTGTGTATCCAGAGTTTCTGTCGAAAGTAATATTTGTATGTTGTTCATAGCACCTAATCAATTAATGATTTGAAAAAATATTTTGGCGATTCATGGTAACCCTGGCGTTCATAAAAACGATGTGCGCCAACCCTGCGCAAGTGGCAGTGCACTTCTATCCGGTCGCACTTTTTCTCTCTTGCCAAATTGGTAAAATGTTCTTCCAATAATTTGCCAACTCCTTTATCGCGCGCATCTTCATCTACAGCAAAACAGCTTATCCTCGCAAAACTGCCTTTAACTGCCAGTTGTGTTAAAAAATCAAAGGCTATAACCCCTACAACCTTATCCTTTAAAACATACACCAGTACATCAGACCATGGCTGACTTAACATCTGCACCAGGTTTTCAGGTAAAAAAGCTTCTGTTCCCGGATAGCCCAGTTGTGTCAGCAGGTTTGATATGGAAGGCTGATCATCCAGCGTGGCTTTTCTGATGCCCATTTTTTTAGGATAAATGATTAAGAGAGCCAGGAACAAGGATCATGGTTTTTATATTATTGTATGTTTAAACGAAAAGGAAAATAAGTCCTTAATCCTTGATCCAGAAATCCTTTGTCCTTGATCCAAAAATCCTTTGTCCAATGATTAGCCTCCGCTTACCGGTGGTATAATGGCAATCTCGTCGCGTTCATGAATAGTATCTCCGGGTAGGGCATATTCGTTATTTACGGCAACCATGTATGATGCAAGCTGTTTAAGGCGCGGATATTGCTGCTCAAGTACATATTTTAAATTGTAAATAGTGGCATCATTGGTTAATTCCAGACTAACCAACGAACTTCCGAATATTTCCTTTGTTACTCCAAAAGCAAGTACATTGATCTTCATATCTCAAAATTAGGCCAAAAAAGGCATAAATGCATATGTGAAAGTAAATTTATTAGATGCAAACAGCTCCTTTTGGAGGCTTTGAGTCCAAACAACTTGCCGGCTAAATTGTATATTTGAGTATGGCCTGTAAAACCACATACCAAATACCTATTGTTAAAGTTGCTGGTGTAACCAGTATTCAAACAACAGATGCACTTGCTATTGAGGAACCTCTGGAGATCAGGCTGGAGTATGGACAGGAGGGGCAAAGACAGGTTCAAAATATTTCGGTCACCATGCGTACGCCGGGGCACGACGCCGAGTTGGCAACAGGTTTTTTATTTACAGAAGGCATTATCAAAAATGCAGATGATATTGCATCAACTATCCACACCTTTATTGCCTGTGCCGAAAACAAGGAAAACGTGATCCAGGTAAGCCTAAATCCAGGTGTTGTACCTCAGCTGCAAAATACAGAACGTAATTTTTACACCACATCAAGCTGCGGCGTATGTGGTAAAGGATCTATAGATGCTATCAGGACAGTAAGTAGTTTTGAGCCGCATGCAGATCATGACACCGTAATTCCTGATATTTTATGCCAGTTGCCAGTGATATTACAAAGACATCAGCGCGTTTTTGCAGATACGGGTGGCTTGCATGCCTCGGCTTTATTTACCCCACAGGGCGAACTATTATTGCTGCGCGAGGATGTAGGCAGGCACAACGCGCTTGATAAATTAATAGGCGCCGCCCTCGGTTATGGTTGGCTTCCGTTACAGCAAACCGTATTGCTTTTAAGCGGCAGGGCAAGTTTTGAGCTGGTGCAAAAAGCCGCCATGGCGGGTATTAATATTATTGCTGCAATAGGCGCGCCGTCAAGCCTGGCTGTTCAGCTGGCCGAAGAATTTAACATTACCCTGGTAGGGTTTCTGCGTAATGAGCATTTTAATATTTACACCGCGGCGCACCGCGTATTGATATCAAACTATGAAAATACGTATTAAAGGCAACTCATTAAGATATCGGCTTACTAAAAGCGATGTTTCACAACTGGCTGAGGAAGGCCATTTGCAGGAGGAAGTTGACTTTGGGAGCCAACAACTATACTATGCCATTAAACTGGTTGATGATGATCATATATCATCTATATTCAGGGAGAATACCATTATCCTGTTTGTGCCTAAGCAGGTGATCAAAGAGTTTGCTGATACCGATAAAATAGGGTTTGAAGGCAAACATGGCAATCTGCATTTATTAATTGAGAAAGATTTTACCTGCCTGGATAGTGTGGCCGAAGATCAGAGTGATAATTACCCCAACCCTTTAGCCGACAAAAAGTATGAGCAAGAAAGACAAGAAACAGCCAGCGGCGGAGAACCCGGAGAGACTGCTCGACCTTAAAGTCACTGAACCAAAAACATGGGCAGCCGGCATTCCTGCTGTAACTGTTGCCATGGTTGATATATTAAAAGAATCGGGCTTTGTGCGTGGCATGGAAGGCCTTTTCAAAATGAACAAAAAGGATGGCTTTGATTGTTCTGGCTGTGCCTGGCCCGATCCCGATGACGATAGGTCGCCCGTTGCCGAGTATTGCGAAAACGGGGCGAAAGCCCTCGCGGAAGAAGCCACCACTAAAAAGCTCACTGCTGAATTTTTTGCCCAAAATTCGGTTGCCGATCTGGCTAAACTGAATGACTATGAGATAGGTAAAAAAGGCCGGATAGCACAACCGATGTATCTTCCAAAAGGTGCTACACATTATGAACCTATTGGCTGGGATGATGCATTTAAAAAAATTGCCGATAAGCTGAACAGTCTTGCATCGCCGGATCAAGCAGCGTTTTATACATCGGGGCGCACCAGTAATGAGGCATCGTTCATCTACCAATTGTTTATTCGCGAGTATGGAACCAACAACATGCCCGATTGCTCAAACATGTGCCATGAATCAACCAGCTTTGGTTTGTCAGAAGCTATCGGTATTGGTAAGGGAACAGTTACCCTTAACGATTTTTATGATACCGATGTCATTATCATCATAGGGCAAAACCCGGGTACCAATCATCCCCGGATGCTTACTGCCCTGGAAAAGGCTAAACACAACGGCTCAAAGATCATAGCTGTAAACCCACTTCACGAAGCCGGGCTAATGGGTTTTAAAAATCCACAAACTGTAAAAGGCTTTATCGGAATAACAACTCAACTGGCCGATCTTTATCTGCAGGTAAAGATCAATGGCGATATGGCCCTGCTTAAGGGAATTGAAAAGCTGCTATACAAAGCCGAGCTGGAAAACCCCGGCAAGGTGTTTGATCATGAATTTATAAGGAACAATACCGAAGGCTATACGGCCTTCCTTAACCATTTAAACCAGTTTGATCTGGATAACCTGGCAGATGAAAGTGGTATACCCTTAGCGCAGATGGAGCAGGCTGCCGATATGTTGAAGGATAAAACCCGCATCATTATTTGCTGGGCCATGGGCGTTACGCAGCATAAAAACGGGGTAGATACTGTAAAAGAGATTGTTAACCTGGCGCTGTTAAAGGGCGCTATTGGTAAACCAGGCGGCGGCCTTTGCCCGGTGCGTGGGCACAGCAATGTACAGGGCAACCGTACCATGATGATATTTGATAAGCCCACTCCCCAGCAGCTGGATAAGCTTAAAGAGGTTTTTGGCTTTGAGCCGCCACGTCAGCATGGGTACGATGTGGTTGAATCAATACAAGCCATGCATGAGGGTAAGCTTAAAGTTTTCTTTGCCATGGGTGGTAACTTTCTTTCGGCTACGCCGGATACCACTTACACAGCTGATGCCATGCGCAAACTCGAAATGTCTGTCCATGTATCAACCAAGCTAAATCGCAGCCATTTGGTGCACGGCGATGAAGCTTTGATATTGCCAACGCTTTCACGCAGCGATAAGGACATGGTTGGGGGCGAGGCGCAGTTTGTGAGCTGTGAAAACTCGATGGGGGTAGTCCAGATGTCGAAAGGCATATTGGAACCCATTTCTAAAGATCTGCTGAACGAGAACCACATTGTATGTCGCCTGGCCAAAGCTACTTTGGGCAGCCGGTCGGTGGTTAACTGGGATACCTATGCCAATAGTTATGACGCCGTGCGTGATGCCATTGCCAAAGTTATCCCCGGTTTTGAAAACTATAACCAAAAAGTGCGCGTTCCCGCGGGTTTTTATCTGCCAAACGGACCGCGAACAGGTAAGTTTAACAGTAAGGAATTTGGTGATAAAGTGGGCTTTAATATTGCCGGCTTGCCCGAACACGTGATGGCTGCCGATGAATACCGCATGACTACCATTCGCAGTCACGACCAGTTTAATACTACCATTTATGGATTGAATGACCGTTACCGTGGCGTCCACAATGAGCGGCGGGTGATTTTTATGAATGAACGGGATATAGCCAAAGCCGGTTTCAAAGCAGGCTCACGTGTAGATCTATATAATAACTTTGGCGGGGTTGAACGAGTGGCACGGCTATTTGTGATAGTGCCCTACAACATTCCCGAAGGCAACACCGCTACTTATTATCCCGAAGCCAACGTACTGATCCCGATTGACAGTGTGGCCGAAAAAAGTAATACGCCCACATCAAAACTGGTATTTATCACTATCAAAAAACACAAAGTAGTTTACTCTTTTTAAAATTGATTTTTGCTATATCCAAAGCGCGCCTATTGCAAAGAACAATGCAACAGTCATGATCAATGCGCCAAGTTTTAAAAATGTCCAGAAGGTTATGTTTAGCCCTTCGCGGCGCAGGGCAACTAACCACAAGATGGTGGCCAGCGATCCGGTAATGGAAAGGTTTGGCCCCAGGTCAACACCGATAAGGATTGCGCTTTTTACAAGCTCAGGTAAATTGCCCTGTACAGCAGTTCCTGCTATAAGGCCCGCCGGCAGGTTATTCATGAGGTTGCAGGCAACAGCGGTAATTATACCGCTGCCCCAGGCCGTACCGGTTACTGAATTTGCCGCGCTTTGATGTAGCAGGTCTGTTAGTGTTTGTGTGATACCTGTTTTATTGAGCGCTTCAACAATTATAAACAAACCAGCTACAAGCGGAAGTACCGCCCATGATACCCCCTTGATCACTATCAACGGATTTTTGCGGGCACTAATAATAACTATTGCCGAAGTCAATATCCCAGTAATGGCAGTAGGCAAACCCAGCTGAATATCAAATGCCGAAGAAACCAGTAAAATGACGGCTGTTGCCGCAATGCCTATAATAGCCGTTTTACCGCCAGTAGATAGCGTAGGTATAGCTATATCGGTTGCTATTTTTTCCTTCAGGGCAGCCCTTTGCGTAAAACGGAGCATAAAATAGGTAGCAACAATGGCAAAAAATGAAGGTAAAGCATATTGATGCAACCAATGCAGCAAGGGCGGCATGTGGCGGCCATATATCACCAGGTTGGCCGGGTTGGATATAGGTATTACAAAAGAGGCCGCATTAGCAATAAAAGCACAGATAAGCAGGTAGGGAAGAGGTTTATTAACCCTGGCCGCCTTGGCGGCCGCGGCTACGGCGGGGGTAAGTACAACAGCCGTGGCATCGTTTGATAAAAAGGTGGTAACTACAACACCTACGATATAAATCAATAAAAAAAGCCGGTTTGCAGATCCTTTGGCCATCCTGGTGGCATGTGCTGCCAGCCAATCAAACAGTTTTTCTTCTCGTGCGGTTTCGGCAAGCAGCATCATGCCGGTTAAAAACAGGTACACATCAGTGCCTCTGCCAATGCCGGTTAATCCATCCGAAAAGGGAATCAGCCCCAAAACAAGCAATAGCACCGCGCCCGCAAGGGCCCAAACAGCTTCGGGTATTTTAAATGGCCTTATAATAACGCCTGCTATAGCCAAAAAGGAAATTATCCAGATGTAAATATGACTCATATTGTTTTCAAAGATGTTATAATTTAGCCAGCTACAGGAAAAGTTTCTGCATAAAAAATCAACATTAAGCAGCATATACGTTTTATTTTTGTCTCCTTAGGGTCTCTCGCAGAGGATCCTAAGGCCGTTTGCAAAGTATAAGACTATGCAATTGGACCTGCATGGTTCCTCAGGGTCCTCTATCGAGAGACCCTGAGGGGACGAAATGGTATTTACGTTTCTTTGTCTCCTTAGGGTCTCTCGCAGAGGACCCTAAGGCCGTTTGCAAAGTATTAGACTATGCAATTGGACCTGCATGGTTCCTCAGGGTCCTCTATCGAGAGACCCTGAGGGGACGAAATGGTATTTACGTTTTAAATAAGAGGCAAGTGCTTACGGTTTTTTAAAATAACGTTGTTGTAAAGCCCAGGCTAAGATTTAAGCTTTGCGGGTTTAGCAACCTGTAATTACCGCGTGGAGACAGGTAAAAGTAAGATGGCTCAATTGTTAATGCAAAATGCTCGGCCAGGTAATACTCCGCGCCTGCAGTAATTTTAAATGATAAATGCCTGCGGCTTACCTGCTCTACAGTAATTGTTTCTGTGTTAAAATTTACCTTGTCGTAATTATTGATACCTAAGCCGGGTTGCAAAAGGCCAAATAATTTAAAAATGCCCGCCTTGTGGCGATATCCTAAACCGAGAGAAAAAATAGAGGAAGACAGTTTACCCGTGTTAACATTAGTGGGGGAGTTTAAATAAACTTCCTGGTAATGGTTGGTTATCGCATCATAATTAAATCTGATAAATAGGGCATTGCCATCAACCGGCCTAAACTCCAGCGCTGTTGTAAGCATAAAACCTTTTTTTAAATTTAATTTTTGATCATCAACATGAGGGAAACTTAAACCTAACTGGCCTGGAAAATAGAATTTTGACATGATACTATTTTGCCCGTAACTCTTGCTACAATTGATTATCAACAACAAAAAAACAAAATAAATTAGCGGTTGCGATAACTTCATCTTATTGGGATATACTTAACCGCGCGTTACATACGCTTCAGTTTTTGAAAAGGGATTTTAAGTACGTTTATAAACCTGCTATTGGTAGATGGCTCCATATGGGTATCTATCCCAAATACTGTTTCCTGGGGTTCCAGTTCGGCATAGGTGCCGAAAATGCGATCCCAAATACTTAAAACATCGCCGTAATTACAATCGGTATAGGGTAATTTATAATGATGGTGAACCTGGTGTATGTTGGGCGTAATAAAAATTAACCCAACAATATTGTTAATATGCCTCGGCAGCCTGAATGTGGTATGCGCCACAATGTTTGAAAATGTTTGTACCGTTTGCCGCAGAACAAGAACGGTAGCTACCGGGCCAAGTAAAAACACCCAAAGCATTAAAAAGCTGGTTCTTACAAACGTTTCACCCGGGTGTTCCCTTACCGTGGTTGATACATCCACCTTTAAATCACTATGATGTACAAGATGGAATTTCCAGAGAAAATCAAACTTATGCATAATTACGTGATAGGTATATTCACAAAGATCCATCAGGATAAACAGGCTGATATAATATACCCAGGCGTTTTTATGAAACGGTAAATAATTAATTAATCCCCAATGATGCTGATGGGTCCAAACAGTTATCAGCAATACTAAACTGATCATGAATAACTGGATGGGCAATGCCGTAACAATAAATAGCAGGTTTACGCGGGTATGTTTAAGCTTTTCGCCAAATAAATTATTGGTAAATACCACTTCGCTACCCCATAAAGAAATAAGGATCATGGCAAAATAAATCAGCTGTACTATATCCTGGTGCTTGGAGATATATGATTGAATCGGCATTTGATATTCCTGGGCTATTGCGTTATAAATTAAAGTTGGGGTTATTAATGTTTGTGAAACAATTAAAACAATATACCACTATGTAACAAACATATATACAAATTCTGAGCGAATGTTGAAGAATTGCCTGTTTGTTAATAATTCTTTAATTTATTTAGGTCTTTAAGTTTACAGAAACCTTCAAGAATAAGCTCTTATAAATCAGTTATGTAATCTGTAATCCTTTTGTCTTCTCAGGGTCTCTCGCAGCGGACCCTGAGGCCGTTTGCAAAGTATAATACTATGCAATTGGACCTGCATGGTTCCTCAGGGTCCTCTGCGAGAGACCCTGAGGGGACGAAAGTTTACAGAGGTCCTTAGAAGCAAGCTCTTATAAATCAGTTATGTAATCTGTAATCCTTCTAAATATCTATCTGCCCAAACAAAATTGACGCATAATGTTTTTATCAATAAAAAAACATTATGTCATTTGATCAATACCACGAACCCGTAAACGAACTATCTGCCGAAACGCGCACTTTTGCCAGGATGATTGTTTCCCTTACCGAAGAAGCAGAAGCCATTAACTGGTACGAGCAACGCATATCTGTTGAAACCGACAAAGATGCTAAAGCCATTATGCAAAATGCCCAGCAGGAGGAATTTAAACATTTTGGTATGGACCTGGAATTTTTACTGCGCAAAAAACCGGTTTGGCGTACCACTTTAAAAGCCATCCTGTTTCAGAAAGGCAATATTGTTGAGCTGGGCTCAAAAGGCGAAGAAGCCGCGGAATAAATTTATTTTACGATGACCGAAGGAAGAATAAAACTGGTACAGGGCGATATCACCAAAATTAAAGCGGACGCCATTGTGAACGCCGCCAACACCTCGTTGTTAGGTGGTGGCGGTGTTGATGGCGCTATACACCGGGCCGGGGGGAAAGCCATATTGGAAGAATGCATCCAGATACGTAACCGGCAGGGCGGCTGCAAAATCGGCGAGGCTGTAATTACTACCGGTGGTAACCTGCCCGCCAGGTATGTGATCCATACGGTTGGGCCGGTTTATAGTAGTGGTGACAAGGGCGAAGATGCTTTACTCGCTTCGGCATATTTAAACAGCTTGAAATTAGCCGCCGAAAATGACCTGGAAACTATTGCTTTTCCCAACATAAGTACGGGTATTTACCACTTCCCTAAAAAAATGGCCGCCGCCATCGCCATAAAAACCGTCCGGGATTTTTTGGCCGATAATGAAAGTATTAAACAGGTAACTTTTGTTTGTTTTGATGATGAGAATTACGGCATATATACAAACTTGCTGAAGTAATGGTTTCTGATAGTAGCTTTGCGCCATGCAATGCCTCTGTTGTTTAAATTACAAATTGTACCTACTTTCATCCCTTGATGAACAAATACCCCTCGGTCTGTAAAATTTCTCAAAAATTACTTCTGCCTTTGTTGCTGTTAACGGCAAGTGTTGCCGGCGCCCAGGTGTTTGGCGGCAACCCGCCATCAATTAAATGGAAACAGGTAAATACCTCGGCAGCTAAAGTTATTTTCCCCGCGGGGATGGATTCTGCCGGGATAAAGGTTGCCAATATTGTACAACAGATGAACGGCCAAGTAAAGCCAACCATTGGCAACAAGCAAAGGCAGATCAGCATCGTTTTGCAAAATCAAACTACTATAGCCAATGCCTATGTAGGGCTGGCGCCTTTCAGGAGTGAGTTTTTTTTAACGCCCGAACAAAATAGTTTTGATATTGGCAGCTTGCCCTGGGTAAATCAACTGGCTATTCACGAGTACAGGCATGTGCAGCAATACAATAATTTTAATGTGGGGTTGTCGCGCTTTCTGCATATCCTTTTTGGCGAGGGCGGGCAGGCTTTGGGGAATGACCTATCTGTACCCAACTGGTTTTTTGAGGGTGATGCCGTATTTAACGAAACCCACGTAAGCCGGCAGGGCAGGGGGCGCTTACCCTACTTTTTTAATGGTTACAGGGCCTTATGGGCTGCAGATAAAAATTACAGCTATATGAAGCTGCGTAATGGTTCATATCGTGATTATGTGCCAGATCATTATCCACTGGGTTATATGCTTGTTTCTTACGGGCGCGAAGAGTATGGTGATAACATCTGGAAGAGCATCACTCATGATGCCGCTGGTTTTTACACGGGCTTTTATCCATTTCAAAGGGCGGTAAAAAAGTATACGGGTACAAGTTTTAAGGCATTTACCAACCTGGCATTTGATAATTTTAAAGCCCGGTTCCAGGATGATTCTCAAAATATAAAAACGCCCAAACACTTTGATGCCGACCGTGAATACCCTGCTTTTGTGAACGACAGTACGCTCATTTATATGAAAAGTAGTTATGACCATATCCCTGCGTTTGTGGTGAAAACAGGCAATGCCGAGCGCAAAATAGCTACGCGCTCCTACTCCCTCGATAATTATTTTGACTACCAGAATGGTAAAATAATTTACGCATCCTACCGTGCTGATATGCGCTGGGGCTACCGCGATTATAGTGAGCTGATGCTGCTGGATGTTAATACCGGCGAGGAGCACCGCATTACCCAAAAAGCAAAATACTTTGCCCCTGCTTTTAGTGCCAATGGTAAAAGTATTGTAACAGTACAGGTTGGTCCATCGGGTGCGAGTCAATTACATATTTTAAGTACCGGCGGGGACTTGCTTAAAGCTGTGCCCAATCCGCAAAAGCTATTTTATACCTATCCAAAGTTTTATAACGATGGTGAGTTGATCTCGGCAGTGAGGGATGTTGAAGGTAAAATGAGTCTGGCCCTTATTAATAAAGAGACAGGTGATGCTAAATATTTATTGCCCTTCACTTTTAAACCCATAGGTTTTATAGCTGTTAAAGGCGACACCGTTTATTTTACAAACGTTGCTGATACACAAGATAGGTTATTTGCTTTGCTCATAAACGCCAATAAGTTTTATGAGTTGCTGCCAACTGCCAACGGTTTACCAATAGGGAGTTATCAGCCCGCAGTATCTGATCATAAAATGGCATGGGTAGGGTTTACCGCGGCAGGTTATAAAATAACGGAAGCAAATAAAAAAGACTTGAAATGGATTGATGCAGGGGATGTATACGCAAACTCGGCCCTGCCCGAGCTTGGCATTAAGGCTTTAAGTAAAGATTCATCGGCCAATATGCTGGCTGCCGTAGTTAATAAACCGTTGCCGGCTACTGGTTATTCCAAAGCGCACGGGCTTTTTAATTTTCACAGCCTGATACCTAATATCAGCGATCCTAATTATTCTTTTGCTATTACGGGCGAGAACGTTTTAAATACCCTCCAGTCTGAAATTTCTTTTAATTACAACAGCAATGAGGGTTATAAACAGTTTGGTTTTGATGCCATATACGGCGCGTTGTTCCCCTATCTATCTGCCGGGGTCGATTATACGTTAGACCGGCGTGGATTTACCAAAGGCAATTATGTTTATTGGAACGAAACCCAGCTGCATGGCGGTTTAGATGTTCCGCTTACATTTTCGGCAGGTAAGCACTTTACCAACCTTACCTTTGGCAGCGATCTGTATTTTAACCGTACGAGCTTTCAGCAGCCATACGCAGCGCAATTTGCCAATAGGAGTTATACTTATTTAAATAATTCTATTTCATTTGGGAACCAAACACAGCGGGCGAAAAAAAATATATACCCCAGTTTTGCACAAAATATCAGTGTAAATTATAAAACGGCTATAGGCGGCACCAGCGCTACGCAGTTATTGGCATCAGGTACGTTCTATTTCCCCGGACTAATAACCAACCACAGTTTTGTGATTAACATTGCGCACCAGCAAAAAGGTAAGGATAATGTGATTAGTTACTCCAATGATTTTCCTTTTAGTAAAGGCTATACCGCGCAAAGTTTAGATGATATGAATAAGTTAGGCCTTGCCTATCATTTCCCTATAGCCTATCCCGATGCGGGTTTTGGCAGTATTGTATACTTGCTGCGCCTGCGTGGGGCCCTGTTTTTTGATTACACCCATGCATCATCTGATGATTTTTACATAGATGGCAGCGGCTTTAAGCAAAACTTTCGCTCAGCAGGAGGCACGTTGTTTTTTGATACCAAATTCTTTAATCAGAATAGTATCTCCTTCGGGATAAGGTACAGCCGCCTATTGGATGAGGACGTTTTTGGAGGAACCGGGCGTAACAGGATAGAACTGGTTTTACCGGTTACGTTTTTTTAGAAGAGAGGAGAGAGTCAAGAATTAAGAGTCAAGAATCAAGATTTTTGATCCCTCTTCTCTAAACCCGTCATTGCGAGGTACGAAGCAATCTCCAAGCTTTACAGAGTGAATGAAAAAGTTCGACGTGCATATCGACCGTCCTGCGTAGAGATTGCTTCGTACCTCGCAATGACGTGTTGGCTAAAAGACCTCTTTTTAAATCGTCAATTCTCCTTCACAATCTCTGGATTTTACAACTCGTGTGACGTATCTAAAAGATATTTATCTAATTCTTACTTAACTCTTATTTATTAGCCAGCTCAATCAATTTTTTAACCCTGCCCACATCAGTAAGGTCAATGGTAAATTCATCACCGGGATCATCGCTCATCACGATATGATCGTTTTTGTATTGCATTTTACTGCGAACAGGCAAACGGGCTGAGGAGTGTACTTCGGTAACGCCGGTAAAATGAACCAGATCGGCAACGTTGGCTTCGCTTACGCCGGCGCCGGGCATAATGGCTATACGCCCCGCGGCTTTTTGCACCAATTGATTTATAACTGTTGCGCCTTCCATTGCCGAACTTTTACCGCCCGAGGTAAGTATCCGGTCGCAACCCATGTCAATAATGTCTTCAAGGGCATGGTAAAGGTCTATACACATATCAAATGCCCGGTGAAAGGTAACACCAAGGCCCAGTTGTTTGGCAAGGTGCACCATTTCCAGGCTGCGTTCCTTATCAATAGTGCCATCAGCATTAAGCATACCTATTACCACACCATCGCAGCCTGCTTCGGCGCAAAACCTGATATCAGCACACATCACGTCGTATTCCAGATCGGTGTATAAAAAGTCGCCGGCACGGGGCCTTATCAACACAAATAATTTTATTTGAAGCAGTTTTCGGGCTAATAATATTTGCCCGGCAGATGGCGTAGTGCCACCTTCTTTTAAATTTTCGCAAAGTTCAACCCGTACAGCTCCACCTTCCTGGGCAGCTACTGCTGATGTAACGGAATTGGCGCAAACCTCAAGCGAAACGCGATTTACAGGATTACCGCTTTGATGTTTTTGTTTAGTGATATCGGGCATGGGCTTCAATGTAATAGTATCAGTTTAGCGGAACAAAAGTTTGATGTATAGCTAACTGTTTTTAGCTGTTGATGTTTTTAATTTGTGATTTAATATTACTCCCGTGGGGGCTGGTGTTGATCCCCATCATGGATATCTGCCAACTGCATACTGCCGGCTGTTAAACCTATTTATAATAGCTTTTTCCCTTAATCAGCAAATCCTGTTTTTCGGCATTGCATACCGCGAATGAAAAGCCGCTTTGTATGGCGTAAGCACCGTATTCGCCTTTTTTATTAATGGCTAAAAAGCCTACCTGTATTTGCTTGGCAGTTTCGGGCTTCTTTTTAATAATACGATGCACAGCTTCCTTACAGGCATCCTCCGGCGACATGCCCTGGCGCATCAGCTCAACTACCAGGAAACTGCCTACATTACGAATCACTTCCTCGCCAACACCGGTTGATGTAGCGCCACCCACCTCGTTATCAACATATAAACCTGCACCTATGATTGGGCTGTCGCCAACCCGGCCATGCAGCTTAAAGGCCATGCCGCTGGTAGTGCAACCGCCAGATATATTACCTTTGGCATCAATGGCCAGCATACCTATGGTATCATGGTTATATTTATCGCCGGCTTTGTGGCCGTTCTCAATATTCATTACGGGGGCATATTTGGCCGTTTTAAGCCATTCTTTCCAGATCTTTTCAGACTCCGGCGTTAGCAATTTTTCTTTTTTCATGCCCTGCTCTACCGCAAATTGGGTAGCACCTTCGCCAACCAGCATTACGTGCGGGGTTTTTTCCATCACCAACCGGGCTACCGATATGGGATGCGCAATATCTTCCATGGCTGCTACAGAACCGCAGTTGCCAAACTCATCCATAATGCATGAATCAAGGGTTACATGCCCGTCGCGATCAGGCAAACCTGTACGGCCAACAGTATGGCTGCTGATGTCGGTTTGTTCGGGTATACGAGCGCCGGCTTCAATGGCATCAAGCGCGCGACCGCCTTTTTCTAAAGTTTTCCAGGCTTCTTTATTGGCATATATCCCAAAATCCCAGGTAGATATAACTACGGGTAAAACAGGCTCGGGTGTTATTGAAATAGCTTTTGCTATGGCTGAGTTTGAAAGTGCTGCCAGTGAGGCGCCTGCAGCTGATATTTTGATGAATTTGCGGCGGTTATACATACCGCTAAGATAGTTAAATCAGCTAAAAAGCAAAGGATTGTATGTGTTTTGATACAATGCGCAAAGGCTTACTCAAAATCCTGCTGGCAGTTAAAACAATGCCATGCTTTATTGTTAACAAAGGGCAATACTACCGAAATAAATGATGCAAACTTACCCGGATCGGTAGGGCCAACATTTGTTGAGGCGCAAAAGGGACAAATTACCAGGTTATTGGTTTCTTCGTCTATTTCAATATGGTCCTGGTCGTGCAAATCGCCATCGGCGGCCAGTATGGCGCGGCAACGCTCCAGGTCGCGTTCAAATATTTTTAATTTAATGCCACCTATAGCCTGGTTATAAATAGGGTTTGCCGTAATGGTATTTTCATCAGCAATAAAGCAGGCTATTCCATTATCTTCCAGTTTGGTGCGTACAATATGCGCCAGCATAACATCATAATAATTCTCAAATGTTATAATCTTATCGTCTTGTTCGGTAGCCATAGTGGTAAGTGAAATAATTATACAAATGTAGCTTGTTTTTTGCTTAATTTGATGCTATGAACCGCATCGACCGTATTTCGGCTATTTTAATTCAGTTACAATCGCGCAGGGTGGTAAAAGCCGGCGATATTGCTGAACGCTTTAACATCAGCCTGCGTACGGTTTACAGGGATATCAGAACGCTTGAAGAAGCCGGCATTCCGCTCATTGGCGAGGCAGGGGTAGGGTATTCTATTATGGATGGTTACCGTTTACCGCCCGTAATGTTTACCCGCGAAGAGGCTACAGCCTTTTTAACCGCCGAGAAATTTGTTGAAAAACTTACCGATGCCACCACCAATGCGCAATATCAATCGGCCATGTACAAGGTGAGGGCGGTGCTAAAAACATCCGAAAAGGACGCGCTGGAGAACCTGGATGGCAGTATCGAGGTGTTGAAAAGCCACAGCCAGAAACGGGCCGGGAATAATAATGATCATATTCAAACTATATTGGATGCCATTATTTATAAAAAGGTTTTATGTATTGATTATTTTGCCTGGCATAGCCAGGAATTTACCAAACGCGATGTAGAACCCGTTGGCGTGGTTTTCCTCGATAGCTTCTGGCACCTGATAGCCTATTGCCGTTTACGTAACGATTATCGCGATTTCAGGATTGACAGAATCCGCAAGCTGGTAGTTACCGATACCACTTATAACAACAGCAAACACCCAACGCTAAAGGCCTATATCGCCCAAACCGCCAAAGAAAAACACCTGGAACTGGTAGTGATCAGGGTAGATAAAGAAATCTCTAATTACCTGGATCATCAAAAGTATTACAGCGGCTTTGTATCAGAGAAAACCATCGGCAATAAAATTGAGATGACGTTTTTAACCATGTCTATAGAAGGTTTTGCCCGTTGGTTTATGATGTTTGGCGATAAGGCCGAGATCATCAAACCGGATTCGCTAAAAGACAGGGTTTGCGCCATTATCATGGCCATCAGTCAAAAAAATCTGCAGGAAACAAATCTCTACTGACATACTGCTGTCACTTGCCGGTTATTTCTTTGTTGTGCAATTAAAAATTAGTTGGCCATACTGGTCATGTTTTTGTTTGTAATAAACCAGCAACATCATGAAATACTGGATAACCGTAGTATCAAAAGATCATATATCCCGGGGCATAGCCGGTGGTTTTATGCAGGCCAATCACGGCAAACCGGCACCATTGAGGCGCATGGCTGCAGGTGATTGGGTGATCATCTATTCGCCCAAACAAAGCATGAACGGAACGGAACCGTTGCAGGCATTTACCGCCATTGGGCAGCTTGCCGATGATGAGGTGTACCAGCATAAAATGAGCGAAGATTTTATCCCATACCGCCGCAATGTGAACTATTACAAATGTATCCAAACGCCTATCCTGCCTTTGGTAAATGAGCTCGATTTTATCCCCAATAAAAAGTCATGGGGATACCCTTTCAGGTTTGGCTTTCTTGAGATAAACGTGCACGATTTTGGGCTGATAAAAACGCACATGTTAACAGATGAATCAATACCAGTAAACAATAAATAAACAATTAAAAACACTGCATTATGGAAAAGTTAAAAGTAAATACCGAGATTAATTTTAAAGCTCCTGCAGCCAAAGTATGGCAAGGCCTCACCGACCCGGCAATGGTTAAAGAATATTTTTTTGGTACCAATTTAGAGTCGAGCTGGAAGGTAGGGGAGCCCATTACGTTTAGTGGTGAATGGGACGGGAATAAATACCAGGATAAGGGAACAATCCTTGACATCGATCCGGGTAAGTTTGTAAAATATAGCTATTGGAGCAGCATGGGCGGAACCGAAGATAAGCCCGAAAACTACGCCAATATTACTTACAGTCTTGCCGAAAACGATGGCGAAACTAAGTTGACTATTACCCAGGATAACGTAAAAAACCAGGAAGCCAAAGAGCACTCTGAACAAAACTGGAAGGGTGTTTTTGAGGAGCTAAGAAAATTGATAGAATAATTTTAATGTTGTAGAGATTATTTATATAATATCTATAAAAAATTGATTAAAAGTTAATTATATATCAGTATAACAAATAGTAATGACAAATATAACAGAGGATGTGCATATAAAAGGGTTCTTTTTAGAGGGGATCTCGGTACGAACGACCAATCAAAACGGGCAATCGGCAAAGGATATTGGTGAACTTTGGGGAAGGTTTATGGAGGGTAATGTATTGCTGCAAATTGTAGACCGGCTAACCGATGAGATCTATTGTGTTTACACCGATTATGAAACTGACCATACAGGCTTCTATACAGCTGTATTAGGCTGTAAAGTAAGTTCGCTGGATAACATTCCCGAAGGGTTGATTAGTCTTATTGTGCCCCATGCTGATTATGTAAAGTACATAGCCAAAGGCCCACTGCCCAACTGTGTGGCCGATGCATGGCAACTGATCTGGAACAGCAATCTTCAGCGTACTTACATTGCTGATTTTGATGTTTGGGGCGCAAAAGCCCAAAACCCCCAAGATGTGGAAGTGGAAATTTATGTGGGAGTGAGGTAGGGTTAAAATTGGGAGAATGTTCCAAATTTTACTTTTGTTGCAAAAAAGACTTTTGTCATCCTGAACGCAGTGAAGGATCTGTTATTCGCCATGCTTCTTCGCCCTGTAAGTCTGCGAATAGAACCTTCACTGCGTTCAGGATGACAAACCTTTTAAGGTGTCAATTCTCCCCCAGATTCCC
Source organism: Mucilaginibacter sp. (assembly GCF_025362475.1). GTDB lineage: Bacteria > Bacteroidota > Bacteroidia > Sphingobacteriales > Sphingobacteriaceae > Mucilaginibacter. The sequence continues at coordinate 266,087 of NZ_JANYGH010000058.1, read as the reverse complement.
CGGATTTCATACCTCAAGGATGACAAAGGTTTTTGGGAAAACAAGCGTCTTTTTTGTGCTACAGAAAATTCTGTAACCCCTAAAATCTTAAAATTAAAATCCCGTCTACCTGTTAAAATTCAGACGTTTACCAACGTTACCTTCAACTAAACTACCGTTAGCATAAGCTACATTACCTGATACCAGGGTGTAAGCTATTTTTGAACGGAAGGTAGTACCTTCAAATGGGCTCCAGCCGCATTTGTATAAAATGTTGCTGCTGTTTACGTTCCATGGTTTATTCAAGTCAACCAGCACCAGGTCGGCCCAGTAGCCTTCGCGGATAAAGCCGCGCTTATCTAACTGGAAACAGGTAGCCACGTTATGGGCCATTTTTTCGGCAATTTGTTCGAGGCTTATTTTGCCGTGGTGGTAAAGTTCCAGCATGGCAGGCAGGGCATGTTGCACCAAGGGCCCACCAGACGGAGCCTGCAGATATGGTAGCGCTTTTTCCTCCATGGTATGCGGTGCATGATCTGTTGCGATAACGTCAATTTTGCCATCCAAAACAGCCTGCAAAATAGCATCCCTGTCGGCCTCGGTTTTTACGGCCGGGTTCCACTTAATCAGGTTGCCTTTGGTTTCATAATCCGCATCGGTAAACCATAGGTGATGCACGCAAGCCTCGGCAGTAATGCGCTTATCTTTTAGGGGTGTAGTGTTATCAAAAAGATGTGTTTCAAGCGCGGTTGATATATGTAAAATATGCAGGCGGGTGTTATGCTTTTTTGCCAGTTCAACAGCCATTGATGATGACAGGTAACAAGCCTCGGCACTCCTGATCTTTGGGTGCATTTTCACCGGGATATTTTCGCCCAATAATTGTTTGTAGTGGTTCAGGTTGCTTTTTATGGTAGCCTCATCCTCGCAATGTACCGCTATCAGCATGGGCGAACTGGCAAAAAGATTTTCCAGCGTTTGCGGGTTATCAACCAGCATGTTCCCGGTTGATGATCCCATGAACACTTTAATGCCACAAACATTAGCCGTATCTGTACGCAGTACTTCTTCCAGGTTGTCATTGGATGCACCCATGAAGAACGAGTAGTTGGCCAGCGAGTTTCGTGATGCTATCTCATATTTATCTTCAAGCAGTTGCCGGGTTAAAGTGTTGGGTACGGTATTGGGCATTTCCATAAAAGAAGTAATACCACCAGCAACTGCAGCACGCGATTCTGAATGGATATCTGCTTTATAAGTTAAGCCAGGTTCCCTAAAATGCACCTGGTCGTCAATACAACCCGGCAGCAGGTATAAGCCCTCGGCGTTAATCACTTTATCGGCCTGGGTATCTATCTGCGCGTCAATCCGGTCAATCAAGCCGTCTTTCACCAAAACATCGGCAACATATTGCTTGTTTTCATTAACTATCGTAGCACTCTTTATGAGAATTGTAGACATAGGGTTTTTGATTTATTGATCAGCAAATTTATAATTTAAATAATAAGCTGCTAATCGTTAAACTGCTGCAAGTTTTGGTGTCTCGGGAAAGTTACCCAGGCTTTTATACATAGGGGTTCCGTTTGCTTCGCTATCCTCAACAGCCCAGTTGGCCATGGCGTACATTACCGGCCTTAAACCCATACCCGAAACGGTAAGCCGATAGGTAACATAAGGCGGTACCACCGGCCTTGCTTCTCTGATCACCAGGTTATCTGCTTCCAGTTGCTTCAGGTGCTGGATAAGCACTTTCTCGGTAATGCCAGGGACGGCTTTTTTTATTTCACTATACCGCTTACTGCCTGCTAACAGGTGAAACAATATAATGGGTTTCCAATATCCGCCAATGCGCTCCATAACATAAGTTACGGGGCACTCTTTAAAGGCAGCTTGTTTATTTTCCTGTATAGTTGATGCTTCTTTAATTTGGGTCATGATGATACATACTTTAGGGTAAGTACTTGTATAAAAGTAAGTACAAATATAACTTTGTACTCAACAAATCAAAACATACAATTATGAAAATCATCGTAACAGGTTCATTAGGAAATATCAGTAAACCATTGGCAATACAATTAATTGGGGCAGGTCACCAGGTAACCGTCATTAGCAGTAATGCTGATAAGGTGGCCGCCATTGAAGCATTAGGTGCTACAGCAGCCATAGGCTCGATAACCGATGCGGATTTTTTGGCAAAAACATTCACCGGGGCCGATGTGGTATATGCTATGGTGCCGCCAAATTTTGGTGCAGAAAATTTAAGACAGTATATGAACGATGCCGGTAACAGTTATGCTGAAGCTATCCGGAAGGCAGGTGTAAAACGGGTTGTTGGCTTAAGCAGCATTGGCGCGCATCTGGACGCCGGCACAGGGCCTATAAAGGGCATTCACGATGTGGAAGGGATATTGAATAAACTGGAAAACGTTGCTGTGAAATTCATTCGTGCGCCTTTCTTTTATGTGAACTTTTATAACGATATCGAACTGATTAAACACCAGGGGATCATCGGTTCAAATTATCCTGTAGATATGAGGCTGATCATGGTCCATCCAAAAGACATAGCTGCTGCGCTTGCCGAAGAAATTCAAACAGAGTTTACGGGCAAAAGTGTACGTTATATTGTAAGCGATGAACGCAGCGCCGGCGAGGTTGCCACCGTTTTAGGTAATGCCATAGGCAGACCGGGGCTGCCCTGGATTGAGTTTAGTGATGAGCAAGCCCTGAATGGAATGCTGCAAGCCGGCTTACCCGAAGAAATGGCCAAAAACTTTGTAGAAATGGGGGTAGGTTTGCGCAGCGGGAAATTATGGGAAGATTACGATCTGCACAAACCAGCCAGTCCCGGTAAAATAAGCCTGGAAACATTTGCAAAAGAATTTGCAGATAAATACAACGGATAAGATCCCACATAAAATTAAGAAGCCGCCCCGTAAAATTACCGGGCGGCTTTCTTAAAAAAAGGTCTTTGATTAGAAAGTCCTTGCTCTTTTATCCAAAAATCCTTCGTCCAAAAATCCTTGCTCCTTGCTCCAAAAGTCCTACTTCTTTCCCCAATAATAATTCACTCCAAAATTGATATTGGTGTTTAAGCCAAGGTTAAAGGAGTTGGTTTTTGTTTGATAATCATGAGTGTATTGCAGGTTACCGAAACCAAGGTTTACGGCCAGTTTTGGTGTAGCAAAAAATACTATATTAGGGTTGCCGCCAACATTAAGCGAACCCGATTTAAAGTTATTAACGTCATGTGCCGAAGTAACTCCAAACTGCGGGAATACGCCTATTTTATCCGTCAGCATGCAATAGTAACGAAAGTGTACGCCTAATGAAAGGGCATCATTATGGTATTTATGATTGTAGGTATAGCTGGTAGTGCCACTATTAATCAATGCGGTATAAGCAGAGGTTTCGGTACCACCAACGCGTGAGTAACCGGGCTGGATGCCTACCGACCACTTGTTTGAAAGGAAGAATCCAAAGTCGGGATTTATTTGCAGGTTAGAGATACCATGGTTGGTATAAACTGTTGATCCGGTTGCGTAGGTAAAGGTATTGGTATACCCGTAACCATCGTAATTGTAGTTAAAATTGCCACCAATATAATAGTGACCTTTACCAATTTGAGCGTTTGCAGCACCTGCGGCTGTAATTAAAAATAGAAGTGTAAATAAGTGTTTTTTCATCAATGAATTTATAAGTTACAATTGAGGAGAATTAGCCGATAAAGGTCAGCAATAAAGATATTTGCATATTTTTTTGCTATAATTTCCTTTTCCCGGGTTCTTTTCAATTCGTGGTTTAAACGCAAAAGTGATACTTAAGGTTAGGGCTGATAACTTAAAATAGCCTACTTAAACAAAAAGCCTATCTTTGCAGCATGGCTGTAACTTTTGAAGATTTTAATTTTAACCGGCAAATTTTGACCGCGATAGCTGACGCCGGTTATACCGAAGCTACGCCTATTCAGCAAAAAGCTATTCCGCCTATAATGAATGGGCAGGATGTAATGGGCATAGCGCAAACCGGTACCGGTAAAACGGCTGCCTATGTGTTGCCTATTATCATGAAGCTTAAATATGCCCAGGGCGATCATGCCCGTGCGCTTATTATTTCGCCAACGCGCGAGCTGGCTATGCAGATTGAAGAGAATGTAAAGACTTTTGCTGCCAATACTGATTTACGGGTTGTGGTGCTTTATGGCGGCCTTGGTCCTAAAACACAGATAGAGCAGATTAATAAAGGCGTTGATATTATTGTGGCTACTCCTGGTCGGTTTATGGATATTTACCTGGCCGGTCATATTGTAACCAAAACCTTGCAGGTGCTGGTATTGGATGAGGCCGATAAAATGATGGATATGGGCTTTATGCCCCAGATAAACCGCATACTGGAGGTGGTGCCCGTTAAAAGGCAGAACCTGCTGTTTTCAGCAACCATGAGCGATAAGATCCATGAGTTATCTAATAACTTCCTGGAGTATCCAACCATTATTGAGGTTACGCCACAGGCTACACCTGCTCAAACGGTTAATCAGCATATATTTCATGTGCCAAACGTTAAAACCAAAATAAACCTGCTTAAAAAATTATTGGAGGCCGAAGGTGATATTACCAAGCTGATGATATTTTGTAAAACCCGTGTGGTGGCAGATGATGTTTATAAATTTTTGCTGCGCAAATTTGGCGAAGGCGGGGTTAAGGTGTTACATGCCAATAAAGGGCAAAATACCCGAATAAACTCTATCAATTCGTTTAAGAACGATGAGGTAAAAATATTGGTGGCTACGGATGTTGCTTCACGTGGGATTGATGTAAGTGATGTGAGCCATGTAATTAATTTTGATGTGCCGGTAGTTATAGAAGATTATGTGCACCGGATAGGGCGTACAGGCCGGGCGCTGCAATCTGGCGAGGCCATTACTTTTTGTGCCCCTGCAGAGCAGTACTATCTTAATAAGATAGAAAAGCTGATTAAGCAAACCATCCCGGTATCGGCCATTCCCGATGATGTGTTTATTGAAGAAACCGGTTACGATGAGCGACAGGCCCAGGCTAAAGAGATAGATATGCAAAAGCGTAAGGATGATCCTGATTTTAAAGGCGCCTTCCACGAAAAGAAAACACTTAATCAGCATAAGAAATTTGATGAGGCTAAAAACAAGGTGAAATATGGTAAAGCATATAAGGCTGCCGGTGGCAAAACCAGGTCGTCATCATCACGTAAAAAGCGTTAATAAACCTTAAAACCACAAATATATTCATAGATGAAATTGCGTATTACCCCGTTAAATTTTGCCACCACATTTTTTTTAGTGGTAGCGGTTTATATATGGCTCAAAGGCGCCGCCATTGCAGGCCACCCGCTTGAAACCTGGAGCGGCACCATCGGCTGGATATTTTTATTGTTTGCGGCGGTAGTGTTTTTCCTCGATCTTATTTTTCGTAACTTTTTTGCCGAACTTAAAAAATTATGGATCATTGAGCTATGCTTCATAGCTTTGGTGGTTATTGTATTTCTGTTGGTTAAGTAAAAAACATTTATCCAATAAGTTGAGCTCCTCCGGAACTCCCAAATCAAATTTCATATTTTTCAACACGGCTTCTGCTCCCGCCGGGCAGAGGCTTTCAAATAAAAATTACAAATTCATTATAATCCCGTCGCATTAAAATAGCATACTTTTGCGACCTTAATAATCATTAAAATGAAAACTGCCGAAATAAAGCTTACCGTTACTCTTGACGATAATAACGTACCTGAAAATATCATGTGGGAATCAACAGATTCTGCGTCAAAGGAAGCATTACCTGTAAAATCATTCATGCTGGCCCTATGGGATCAGAGCTATAAAAATACACTGCGTATTGATCTTTGGACTAAGGATATGCCGGTTGATGAAATGAAACGTTTCTTTTACGAAACCCTGCAAACCATGGGCGATAGCTTTTTACGCGCTACCGGCGAAAAAAACATTGTGGAGGATCTGCGCGATTACTGTGCACACTTTGCCGATAAAATGGAAATTAAACAATAACCTTTTTTAGTATCAAGTAGTTAGTATCGATAGATAGTATCAAGTCGTAAGTATCAAGTATCAAGATTTTTAATTTTGATACTTGATAGACCTGTAAGTCGCAAAGTGTCCGTTAACGATAATACTAAGTTTGTTTACTACTACAGCAGTCTTGCTACTTGATACTAACTACTTGATACTAAACTCTTACCCATGCGCCTTAACTCAATTTTATCATTTGTGGGCTTTTTGCTGCTTTTTGCAGGTACCTATTGCCCTTTATTGCGTCCGTTCCATTTATTTAACTGGAATGTTTATCAGCTTAATCAGCCATTCGGCATAGTACTTTTATTAGTAGCGATAATTGGTATTATTTCATCATTTTTAAATCAGCATAAAATTACGCGTGCATCAGCATGGTTGTCGCTGGTTTTGGTGGTGGTATTGCTGGCAGCTGCAATTTTTAAAGTAAAAACCACATTTAGTTTTATACCATTTCACAAGTTTGATACGCTGTTAACTAAGCAAATTAAATTTAAATGGGGATGGTGGGTATTATTCGCCGGCCCTGTACTGGCATTGGCTGGTGCATTAAGCAGTAAACCTAAAGGCTATGTGAAGCCACCAGAAGTAATTTGATTAAAACAATTTATTCCTAAAATGTTTATTAGCTGAACATTATACAGGGATAATTTTTTTTTAAACATATTTGTACCATTAATTAGTTTTAGATGTTGAGATTTTCTTTTCGCCAGCAGGTACTTGCTGGCTTTATCGTATCCATAATATTGGTTTTAGTAGTTGGCGTACTTTCCTATTCCAGCATCCGCCAGTTAGAGGAAGATAACGTATGGGTTAATCATACCCAAAATGTTATTAAATCATCAACAAATTTGCTGCAACATTTAATAGATGCCGAAACTGGTATGCGCGGTTATGGTGCAACAGCAAAAAAGGTATTTCTTGAACCCTACAATGAAGCAATGCCCCGCATTGACCAAGATCTGCAGGATTTAAGAACGCTTACCAAAGATAATCATGCTCAACAAAAACGGATTGATTCATTAGTTTCTTCGGTAACTGCCGAGCGCGCCATTTTAAAAGAAAATATTGAAACCCGCGAAAGTAAAGGGCTTGAATACATGGTTGCCAATAGCATGTTTCTTAATGGCAAGCAACACATGGATATGATACGGGGGCTTGTTGGTCGTGTTATTGATAACGAAAGCAGATTGCTAAATGTCCGCAAAAAAAATTCAGAATCTGCTTCTGACAGGGCTATTATCATTATCGTTTTCGGTTCATTAATATTCCTGGTCATTATCCTGCTTTTATTCTTCTATATACAGGCAACTTTTAATAAGCAGAAAAAAATAGAAGATGAAATTAAAGTAGCGAATATTGAGCTGGCCAAAGTGCTTGCCGAAAATGAAGCTAAAAATTGGCTGCTAACGGGTACCGGTATTCTTAACGAAAAGATGCAGGGGCAGCAAAGCGAAAAAGAATTATCTAAAAACATACTTACCGAAGTTTGTAGCCATAGTAAAGCGGCTGTAGGTACATTTTATTTATATGATGAACGGGAACAGCTCCTGGAGTTGTATGCATCATACGCGTTTCATAATCCCGAACTGTTAAAGAAAACAATTAAATTATCAGAAGGATGGGTTGGCCAGGTTGCACTGGATGAAAAAGCCGCTGTTGTAAAAGGGAAACTGAACGATAGGCTTGAAATTTCATCGTCGGTAGTTAAAGAGCTTTTAACAGAAACTTTTATTGTTCCTTTCTTTTTTGATAAAAAGTTAAAGGGGGTAATGGAGGTTGCTTTTGGCGCCGGTTTATCTGATAGCGACCGGGGATACATTCTTGCTGTTGCCAACGATATAGGTATAGCGGTTAATACAGCACAGGCACGCACCATTATGCATGATCTGTTTGAGGAAACCCAGCAACAGGCAGAAGAGCTGGAAGCACAACAGGAAGAAATGCGCGTTACCAACGAAGAGCTGATGAACAAAACAGAAATGTTGCAGGCATCAGAAGAAGAGTTACGCGTGCAACAGGAAGAGCTGCGTACCATAAACGCCGAATTGGAAGAAAAGGCCAGCCTGCTTGAAGAAAAAAACCAGGCCATTGAAGAAGCCCGCGCCGCCATTAACCTCAAAGTGGAGGAACTGGAAACGACAGGCAAATATAAATCTGAGTTTTTGGCCAATATGAGCCATGAGCTGCGCACCCCGCTAAATAGTATCCTGGTATTGGCGCGTATCCTTAGGGATAACAAACCACACAACCTATCAGAAGACCAGATCAAATACGCCAGTGTGATATTTAACGCCGGTAACGATCTGCTTACGTTGATCAATGACATCCTCGATCTGTCGAAAATTGAATCTGGCAAGCTTGATATGCAAAATGAGGATATCAAAATATCTGAAATTTTGGGCGATATGGAAATGCTGTTTTCAGAAATTGCCGGCCACAAAAAGATCAACTTTAAAACCAGTGTTGCCCATGATGTACCTGTAACCGTATTTACTGATAAGGTAAGGGTTGAACAGGTTATTAAAAACCTGCTCTCAAACGCGTTTAAATTTACATCAGAAAATGGATCAATATCCATTACCGCTAAACCGGGGGCAAAAGATAAAACCATCAGTTTTGCCATAAAAGATTCTGGTATCGGTATTCCTGCCGAAAAACAACGGATCATATTTGAGGCCTTTCAACAGGCCGATGGTTCAACAAGCCGTAAATATGGTGGTACAGGTTTAGGCCTTTCTATCAGCAGAGAACTGGCTTTACTGCTTGGTGGCAGCATTAGCCTGAGCAGCGAACCTGGCCTGGGCAGCGAATTTGTGCTCACAATACCTTTTGAAGCTAAAGTGGTGCCGATAGTTGATGATATTATATTGCCAACCGCGCAAACTTTTAAAGCAGAAAACAACTTTTTGAAACCGGCTAAAGCTGTGGCAAGAGAGGATAACCGCGATCCGCTGGTTGTAATTGTAGAGGATGATAAAAACTTTGCCAATATTTTGCAGGATTATGCTCGCGATCATGGTTATAAATCAATTATGGTATATGAAGGTACCCGTGCCTTTGAAACCGTGAAAGAGGCTAAGCCTGATGCCGTGATATTGGATATTATGCTGCCCGGTAAAGATGGATGGCAGATATTGAAAGAATTAAAAGCTGATGAGGCAACTATGCATATTCCTGTTCACCTGATGTCGGCCGGTGAGGCTGCCGCTAACCGGGTGCATAAGGAGGGGGCCATCAGTTTCCTGAAGAAACCTATCAATACCGAAACACTGGATAAGCTGTTTGCCGACATCATGTTGCACAGCGGTGTTAAGTTTAGTCAGATATTACTTGTGGAAGATCATAAGGTGCAGAGCCAGGCGCTTAAAGATATGATGATAAGCCAGGGTATTACGGTTGATCAGGCTTTTGACGGCGAATCGGCATTCAGGATGCTGCATGAAAATGAGTACCAATGTGTGATCCTTGACCTTAACCTGCCCGATATTTCCGGACTGGACCTGCTTGATAAGATAAAAAATGTTGACCGCTTTGCACCATTGCCTGTAATAGTTAATACAGCTATGGAGCTTGATAAGGCATCTGTGAACAGGCTGATGCAGTATGCCAATGCCATGGTAGTTAAAACCAACAAATCTGCCGATAGGCTTATTGATGAGGTTAATCTGTTCCTGAACAAAATAAGCGAATCTGTGGGCCAGGTATCAACACCTATATCAAAACCCAAATTACCAACTAAGGGGAAGGATGCCATTAAAGGTAAAAAGGTGCTTATAGTTGATGACGATATGCGCAATATTTTTGCTTTAAGCAGCGCCCTGCAAAGCTATGACCTGGTTGTGGAAATAGCCAACGATGGTGAAGAAGCCATTGCCAAGCTGGAAGAGGTACACGATATTGATATTGTACTGATGGATATCATGATGCCCAAAATGGATGGATATGAGGCCACAAGGTACATTCGCAAGCAAAACAAATGGGCTAAATTGCCTGTAATAGCTTTAACTGCAAAAGCAATGAAAGATGACCGTGAAAAGTGCATAGCCGCCGGGGCAAATGACTACATCACAAAGCCGGTTGATATGGACAGGTTAATTTCGTTAATGCAACTGTGGCTGGAAAGTTAATTATGACTGATACTTCTGTTATTATATCATCCACCCAAATATCCGAGCTGATTGACCTGGTAAAAAGGATTCATGGCTTTGATTTTTCGGGATATACCAAGGCCTCTTTAAAACGGAGGATCACCAGAATCATGCAACTTAAAAAAATAAGCTATTATGACCTCAAACACATGTTGGTGAATGATCAGTCCTTTTTCCAGGATTTTTTAGAGGAGATAACGGTTAACGTTACCGAAATGTTTAGGGATCCTACTTTTTACAAAGCTGTAAATAGCCAGGTTGTGCCTTATCTTTCAACCTATCAGCATTCAAAAATATGGGTTGCCGGCTGCTCAACAGGCGAGGAAGTATACTCGCTGGCTATATTGATGCGCGAGGCCGGTTTAAGCCAAAAATCATTCATATACGGTACGGATATTAACACCGAAGTATTAAAGGAAGCCCGTAAAGGTATTTATAGCCTGCGCAACATAAAAAGCTATGCCGAAAATTACCAGCTTACAGGGTTAAGAGGATCAATATCAGATCATTTTACTATTCTATACGACGCGGCTTCAATCCATAACGAGTTGAAACAAAATACACTTTTTTCCGTTCATAACCTGGTATCAGACGGGGTGTTTAACGAGTTTCAGCTCATTAGCTGCCGTAACGTATTCATCTACTTTGAAACTGAACTACAAGAGCGCATCCTGGAGCTTTTTTACCAAAGTTTATGCCCGCTGGGGTATTTGTGCCTGGGCAGTAAAGAAACCATACGCTCTGATGCTTTCAAAAAGAAGTTTAAGGTAATTAATCAAAAAGAAAACATCTATCAAAAAGTTGGGTCCTGATAAAAAATTAATTGAACGCTGGAAATCTGCCGAAATATTATTGTTAGGCGGATCGGCAGGCTCATTTAAACTGGTGTTCCAAATAATTAAATTACTTTCGTCTGAACTTAATAAGGCGGTAATTATAGTAATTCACAGAAAAAAAAATTATTTAAGTGAGATAGAAAGACTGTTTGCCGAAAATAGCCGTATCTTGATGCGTGAAATTGCAGATAAGGATATCCTTAACAAGAATACTATCTACATAGCGCCGGCAAATTACCATACCCTTATCGAAAAAGAAGGTACATTCAGTTTGGATGTTTCTGAAGCTGTTTGGTTTTCTAAACCATCAATTGATGTTACCTTTGAGAGCTTTGCCGAAGTTTACAAAGATCGTTGTATAGCTATTTTGTTATCCGGTGCAAACCAGGATGGCGCCGAAGGTTTATTAAAGCTGCGGAATAGCGGTGCAACAACGATAGCACAGCACCCGGAAGATGCAGAAATGGACGAAATGCCGCAGGCAGCTATCAACATTGGAGCTGCCGAATATATATTGCGAACAGAAGAGATTTTTAATTTATTGAATACATAAAGATTCACCATACATATAATCAATATTACATGCCCCCTGTAAATATTCTTATTGTTGATGATAGAGAAGAGAATATAATAGCACTTGATGCATTATTAAAACGCGATGACATTCGTATTTTTTCTACAACATCCCCAAATGAAGCCCTTAAGATAGCCTGGGAAAATCATATTGCCATAGCATTAGTTGATGTGCAGATGCCCGAAATGGATGGTTTTGAGCTGGTAGAAATGCTTAAATCAAACCCGCGCACCAAAGATATTATGGTAATTTTTGTTACCGCGATATCAAAGGAAACCAAATACGCGGTTAAAGGCCTGGGCACGGGCGCTATTGATTATTTGTATAAACCACTTGATCCTTATATTACTTCGGCAAAGGTTGATTCATTTGTGCAACTTGCCCGTATACAAGCCGAAATAAAAAAGAAGAACGATGAATTACAAAACTTTTCCATCGTTGTAAAAAACTCGGCCGATATTATTTGTTCTGTTGATGCCCAAACCCTGCGGATAGAAAATATTAACCCGGCGGTTGAATCTATCATGAGGTTTAAACCTGCCGAACTATTGGGTAATAATGTTGTTAACCTGGCCGTTGCAGAAGATCAGCCGGCGTTTCGTAAAAAGCTTGGCGAGATTATTAATGACAACCTCAGTTTTGCTGTTTTTGAATTCAGGTTTGAAAGGTTTGATAAAAAGGTGATCTGGGTGGAGTGCCGTGCATCCTACCATAACAAAATAATTTTTATCAATATCAGCGATATATCACCGCAGAAAAGTTACCAGGAGCAACTGATAAAATCAAAAGAAGAGGCAGAATATAGTAAAAAAGTTAAAGAAACCTTTTTTGCTAATATGAGTCATGAATTGCGTACCCCTGTTAACGGTATTATTGGTATAACCAGTATGTTGCTTAAAACCAATTTGGATGAACAGCAAAGGGGAATGCTTGACCTGTTGGAGACTTCGTCAAAATCGCTTTTAGGTGTTATAAACGATGTATTGGATATTTCAAAGATAGAGGCCGGTAAGTTTAATATTGTACGTACAGAAAATAATGTACATGATATCATTAAGTCGGTATTTGATCTGTTAAAATTCAGAGCTGATGAAAGTAATATTGATTTTTTGCTTGAGATAGATCATGACGTGCCGCAACATTTGTTGATTGACGCATTAAGACTTAATCAAATCCTGATGAACCTCCTGAGCAATGCCATAAAATTTACCGAGCGGGGTTATGTAAAGCTAAAAGTATCCGTATTGCAAAGGCATAATGATAAGGTGAAATTACAATATAGTGTTGAAGATACAGGGATAGGCATCCCAGCAGACAGGTTGGCCAACGTATTTGAGTCATTTGAGCAGGCCGACGCAGATACGGAAAGTAAATATGGTGGTACTGGCCTTGGCCTGGCCATTGTAACCAAACTGGTTGAACTTAAGGGCGGCGAACTAAGTGTGAGCAGCGAGGTAGGCAAAGGCAGTACCTTTAGCTTTATAAACTGGCACACTATTGTTAATAAACCGGTTGAAGAAGTTGGGCCAATATCAAGTAAGGCGCTTCCCTCGTTCCATAACATAAAAGTGTTGGTTGCCGAAGATAATATGGTGAACCAGTTTATGCTGTCGAAAATATTGAAAGATTGGCAGATAGAGGTAGATATGGTTGACAATGGCCGCAAAGCACTTGATAAGCTGGCTACCAAACATTACGATATTATTTTGATGGATACCCACATGCCCGAAATGAATGGCTACGAAGCAGCCAGGAATATCAGGGTTGATTTTGTGGAACCTAAAAGAAGCATACCTATTATATCACTTTCGGCAGCATCATTTGGGCACGAGCAGCAGGAGGCTTTAACGGCGGGAATGAATGATGTGCTTTCAAAACCTTTCCAGCCATATCAGTTGCATGAAAAAATGAGCAGGCTGCTGTTAAAACGTAAGGATATGTTAGAAATTTAACCTTGTTTGTCCAACACCCATAACGCGGGCCTCATGCTCCAACAGCCATTGTTTGCGCCAAAGGCCACCCGCGTAACCGGTTAGGCTGCCATCTGATCCTATTACCCGGTGGCATGGAACAACAACCCATAAATTGTTTTTACCATTGGCCGCGGCAATAGCTCTTATAGCCAATGGATTATTCATTTGGTTGGATAGCTGTGCATAACTCATGGTAACACCATATCCAATTTGCAACAGATTATCCCATACCTGTTGTTGAAATGCGGTGCCGGGTTGCTTTATGGGAAAATCGAATGTTTTTCTTTCACCTGCAAAATACTCCGCTAACTGGTCGATAACCGTTTGTAATAACTGGGTTGGGGCAGGGCTTACCTCGGGTTCATCATCTAAAATAGAGATGCCCGAAATACAATCATCATCCTGGGTAATACGGGTTATTCCAACCGGTGTACGGCAATAAGCTATGGGCATGGTTTGTTAATTGATATGCGAATTTAAAATTAAATAAGTGCAAAAAACAGGGCCCGGGCAATTCTCATATTAATACGGGCGGAGGCGGTGTTCAACCTCCCGCTTAAAACGCCATAGTTCTTACAAATTATTACCTTTGCCGCATGAAGCTTGTTAACGAAACCATCCATCTGTTAAAAAAGGAAATTCTGCTGGAGTGGCGGTCAAAATATGCTTTTAACGGGGTTTTGTTATATGTTGTATCAACCGTATTTGTTTGTTATATATCTTTTAACCTAACCCCCGGCTTTAGCGGCAGCAGCAGCTATCCCCTGGTATGGAATGTGCTTTTCTGGATCATTATGTTATTTGCATCGGTTAACGCCATTGCCAAAAGCTTTATGCAGGAAAGCAAAAACCGCCTGCTGTATTACTACTCCATTGCCAGCCCGCAGGCTATTATCCTGTCAAAAACTATCTATAATATATTGCTGATGTCATTGATCAGTTTCCTGGCGTTGATAGTATACAAAGTATTTTTTGTTAAGCCTCTTGGCGATCCTTTATTTTACTTCATTGCCGTTTTTATAGGCAGTGTAAGCTTTTCAACCGTGTTCACCATGATATCGGCCATTGCTTCAAAAGCGGGTAATAATGGTACGCTGATGGCCATACTAAGTTTCCCGGTTATTATACCAGTAATACTTATCCTTATCCGCCTAAGCAAAAGTGCTATGGATGGCGTTGACAGAAGCTTTAGCTATGGCAATATGGGTGTTTTGTTTGCCATAAATGCCATTGTTATAACTACGGCATTGTTGCTTTTTCCGTATTTGTGGCGCGATTAAATTCTTCATATTAATACCTTTCTTTTTTGTTGCCACGTAAAAGTACGGTAGAAATTACGGTGAAAACACCTATTGTACTTTCTGTGCTTTGAGGTACATTTATATCAATATAAGTAGCTGATTTTTAGTTTGTCATCGATGGTTTGACATTTCTGTTTAATTGTTAAAATCAAATTGAAAAATCAGTCAACAACCACAGTTGTAACCTAAACCTTATTCAAAAATTCCCGCCAATCAGCCAGGTTTAGGAATATGGCAGTTACTAATTGCTGATGATAAAGCCCGTGAAATATTAAAAAAGGATATAAAAGTTGTGTAATGAAAGATATAGTTTATTTTTTGGGTGCCGGTTTCAGTAAAAGTTTTGGATATCCACTAACCGGCGAAATTATGCCTGAGATTTTATCAAAGCTTTTAAAACATGATTTGTTTGAATTAGGTGCAACCAAAACAGATGAAGAATGGGATCAGGAAGAAAAACTTTTACACTATCTGTATTTGATATATCCGGGGTTGAAGAGCGTAAAAAAAAATGAATTAAATCAAAGTCAGGATATTCCTAATATAACCGAGGTTTTATCATTTATTGATCATTGCTGTTTATACAACGCGCCGCCGCATCCAAAACTTAATGAAAAAAATCTCAGGGACTTTCAAGCATTGTTAAAAAGGGCAGTTGATGAATTACTGATAGCATATCATTTAACCGAATATTCTGAACGAGAAGAAGAATTAATTCCATTATTCTTTGACCCCATAAAGCAGGAAAAGAAAAATGGTACAGTAAGTATTATTACCACTAATTACGATTTAATTATTGACGAGCAATTTGTTGATGCTGCCGAAGAAAACAGGATAGATTATGGAATTAATTATAGAAGCGTACTTACAGATGAAATAGAGTTTCAACAAAGCAGGCCACTTTTTAAGTACTTTAAGCTTCATGGTTCGCTTAACTGGGTAAGGTGCGATTATTGCGGGCAATACTATATAAATCCTTATGGAAGCATTTTGCACCAGGCGTATATAACCCAAAAAAAGACAGATAATACATGCATTTGCAATAACTCACTTACTTTAAAAAGTGTAATGGTTACCCCATCTTTTGTAAGGGATATCAGGGATTCAAACTTGTTACAGATATGGAAAGGGGCCATGGAAGCTATCCGTAATGCGGATAAGCTCATTTTTATAGGTTATTCTTTACCCGCAGAAGATCTTGCCATTAAATCTATCATTATGCGTGGCATTAACGGCAGGCAAAAGAAAAATAAGTTGGAAGTTGATGTAGTTTTAAAAGATGATAAGCCAAAGTCAAATTATATTAATTTGTTTGGCAATACTATAAATTATTCATCATCGGGATTGGAACATTACC
Organism: Mucilaginibacter sp.; assembly: GCF_025362475.1. Lineage (GTDB taxonomy): Bacteria > Bacteroidota > Bacteroidia > Sphingobacteriales > Sphingobacteriaceae > Mucilaginibacter. The sequence continues at coordinate 249,864 of NZ_JANYGH010000058.1, read as the reverse complement.
TATCTAAATCTTTAAAAACACTGGTTTGATTTATATAATTAACCTGAATGGCGGTTTGGAAATAAACAGACCTTGTTGCTTCGTGCCTACCCATGAGCTATAAAGATTCGTCATTGCTGAGGAAGGAAGCAATCCCCGATCTACAGAGTAGTGGTTCCTATCAACTATCTATGACGTGTTTGTTATCAACCTATGTACATTCTAAAAGGCCTGTCACCCTGAGCTTGTCGATGGGTCGCGCGCAGAGGCCTTTGCCTACATGCTTCGATAGGCTCAGCAGGACAGCCCTTTTTTATGACATTTCCTTGCAGTGTTTCACGAAATTTGGCAGAGAGACATCTATTTTAATACTATTCTACAACTTTCCCTTTAAAACCGACCATACATTGTCGGCAACTATTTTTGCTCCTTTTTCTGTAGGGTGGATGCCATCGGGTTGGTTTAAATCCGGGTGACCACCTACGCCTTGCAACAGGAAGGGTACCAACGCCATTTTGTTTTTTGTGGCAATGGTGGGAAATACGGCTTTAAATTTAGTTACATAATCTGGCCCCATGTTTGGCGGCACCTGCATACCCAGCATTACCAGTTTAGCATCAGGGTATTTGGCCTTTACCTTATCAATAATTGATTGCAGGTTTTTTGCTGTTTCGTTGGGTGGGATACCGCGTAAACCATCATTGGCTCCCAATTCCAGTATAAATACATCTACCTTTTGCTTTAATGTCCAATCTATCCGGCTGTTGCCGCCAGCAGATGTTTCGCCACTTACTCCGGCGTTGATCACTTTATAAGCCATTTTCAACGAATCGATCTTTTTTGCGATATTACCGGGGAAAGCTTCCGACGGATCGTCCAGCCCGTACCCAGCGGTAAGACTATCGCCGAAAAATAAAATGGTTTTTACTGCCGATGCATCAGCTTTTGCAGTGGGGGCGGTTTTGCTTGCGGCTTCAGCTGCAGGTTTGTTTTTTTCGCCGCAGGCTGATAATGCGATAGCCACAAAAAGCAGCAGGTATGTTAGTTTAAATTTGTGCATAATAATTAAGCGTTGGTCCTTAATATTTCTAACGGCGGTTTGTTTAATACCCCGCGACTATTTAACAAGCCGATAATGACGGTTAGTATAGTTATAATTAAAAATAATACAAAAGCGGGTATAAAGCTAACCGCATAGGGGATCTCGAAACTATATTTAGCCAGGAACCACGTTCCTGCAACAGCTATCAGGATTCCCGTTAGGGCCGATAAACTGCCTAAGAACAAATATTCCAAAGCGGTAATGGCAAAGATCTGTTTTCGGCTGGCACCCAAGGTTCGCAGTAAAACGCTTTCCTGGATCCGCTGGTATTTGCTGATCCGTACCGAAGCTATCAGCACTACAATACCCGTAATGATGCTGAACGCGCTCATAAAACGGATAACGTAACTTATCTTACTCAATAATTCATCCAAAATACTTAATACCAGGCCCAGATCGATAATAGAAATATTGGGGAACTGTTTTACTACCGCCTGTTGAAATTTGGCCGATACCTTATTCGAGGGCACATGCGTAAGCAACACCTGGAACTGTGGCGCATCCTCCAACACGCCGGTAGGGAAAACCACCTGGAAATTGGTTTGTACCTTACCCCAGTTTACTTTACGAATGCTGGCCACATAGGCCGGCATAGGTACTCCTTGTACATTAAATACCAGTTTATCGCCAACTTTGAGGTGTGCGCGTTTTTGCAAATTTGCTTCTACCGATACCGGTATATCTTTACCCGCTTCGGCTTTACCTATCCAGGTGCCATCCAAAAGTTTTTCAGATGCTGATAGCGTATCGCGAAAGGTTACCCGGTACTCGTATGCAAATACGCCGTGTGGTATTTTGATGGTAGTATCTTTTACCAGGTCGGCAGCGGTTTTACCGTTGATCTGCTCTAATCTTACAGTAACAATAGGTACTTGTTGCAGTACAGGCAGGCCTTGTTTACGCGTTACATCGGCAACGGCATCCTTTTGACTTTTTTGAATATCAAACAATATCATATTGGATTGATTGCCGCTGTTTGATAAATTTACCTGGGCAATGAGGATGCTCTGGATAAAAAATAACGTGCAAATAAAGGCGGTGCTCAGCCCAATGGAAACCATCAGGATAAGTGTTTGGTTATTTGGTCGGTATAGGTTGGCAAAGCCTTGTCGCCATAAATAGCTCCAGCCATTGTTGATAATCAGTTTCATTACCCGCATCAGTAACCAGGCAACAGCCGCCAGTATCATAAAGGCGATGAGGATGCCGAGGGTAAAGAATAAACTGCCCAGCCAACTATCTAATTGAAGGTATGTGAATCCTAATACAAAGCCAATGATCAACAAATAAACCAACCAGCGCATTGGGTCGCGCTTGCTGCCAGCCTCATCAAACGAGATGCGTAAGGTGTTTAACGGCGAAATATTACGTACGGATATCAGCGGTAATAGGGCAAACAGGATAGAGATGATCACCCCTAATAAAATACCTTGCCAAATGGCCAGCCATGAAATTTCTACAGAAATAGTGAACGGCAAAAAGTCTTTAAACACAATGGGCAGTAAATGCTGAATGGCTGTACCCAATGCCGCGCCAACTACAGAGCCAATGAGCCCGATTCCTACAATCTGTATCAGGTAAATCAAAAACGCTTCGGATGCTTTAACACCCAGGCAACGCATAATAGCGATGGAGGCAATTTTTTCGCGCACATAAATATGTATGGCACTGGCAACGCCAACGCAACCCAGCAGCAAGGCAATAAAACCAACCAACGACAAAAATCTACCCAAATCGCCAAAAGCACGGCCTGTGTTTTCTTTGCGCATTTCAATAGTTTCGTAGTTCATACCTGCCTTGTCCAATACGGGATCAAGCTTTTTGGTCAGCTTATCCATATCAACCTTGTGGTTGTACTTGTAGTAAAAAGTATAGTTAACGCGGCTGCCAATTTTCATGAGGCCGGTTTGCTCCAGGTATTGCATGGGGATATAAACCACAGGGGCAATCCCTGCCATGGCCCCGCTTTGTCCGGGTGCTTTGTTTAATGTACCTGCAATTAGGAAGAGTTCTTTACCAACCCGTACCGAATCGCCAACGTTTACACCAAATTGCAGCATCAGGGTTTTATCAACAAGAGCTGTCTGCCCTTTTTTAAAGGCTGTTCCTGCCGACTCTGGTGTGGTTTCGATGGTACCATAGTAGGGGTAATCGCCTTGTAAAGCCCGTATTTGTACCAACCTTGTGCCCTTGGTTTTTGGGAAATAGGCCATGGAGGCAAAACTGCGTTCTGTTGACCGCTGATCGCCCAAAGAATCGAGTGTGTGTTTAAGCTTTGGCTCGGCTGGTTTATTGCCCGATACAGAAAGGTCGGCACCAATAAGGGTAGCTGCCTGCCCGTTTACATCATTCTGCACATTGTACCTGAAAGAATAGATGGCTACAAGTGCGGCAATACCAAACACAATGGCCGAGATGAAGAGGAATAATCTTGACCGATTTTTCCTGCTATCGCGCCAGGCCATATTGAACAGCCAGCTTATGTTTATTTTTCGTTTATAATTAACCGGATCTATCCCCATAACTTACCCGTTAATTGTTTTTTCGTTGGATATGAGTTTGCCACCTTTTATCCTGATGATGCGTTGTGTTTTGGCTGCAAGGTCAAGATCATGCGTTACCAAAACCAGCGTGGTGCCAGCTTCTTTATTGAGGTCGAAGATTAATTTTACTACCTTTTCACTGGTTTCTGCATCCAGGTTGCCGGTAGGTTCATCGGCAAAAAGAATTTTAGGAGCATTGGAAAATGCCCTTGCCAGCGAAACACGTTGTTGCTCGCCACCTGATAATTGAGAAGGGTAGTGATGACCGCGGTCGGCCAGGCCAACTTTATCCAGCAGGTCCAATGCCCTTGCTTTTATGTTTTTTTCGTTCCTGAGCTCTAAGGGCACCATTACATTTTCAAGCGCGGTAAGTGTTGGCAGCAATTGAAAATTCTGGAATATAAACCCCACATACTGGTTGCGCACCTGTGCCCGCTGATCTTCGGTTAAGTTACCAAGATTAATACCATTAAGCTCTACAGAGCCACTGCTTGAGCGATCAAGGCCGGCGCATAAACCCAGCAGGGTAGTTTTGCCACTGCCCGATGGCCCTACAATGGCGTTGGTTGAGCCCTCTGTAATATTAAAGTTGATATCATTAAGCACCGTGAGCATACGGCCGGCACTTTGGTATGTTTTACTGAGATTTAAAATATTAAGGATAGTTTCCAAGGGATAATTTTTTTTATGCTATGATGATTTACAAACCAATTTGTTACCGTATGGGTTTGTATAAATATCAGGGAATTGGGTTATTTATAGGTATAGAATAATAAGTTTTTGATTTAATGACATAACCGTGGCTTTTTAAGATCACCGGAGAAAGGGCTACTTTGTGTATGTGCTAAAAAAATATCATTTCAATGAACGAGGGAGGGAAGAGTGGTGGGATGAAGAGCTAATGAAACACATAGTCCCTCGTCAATTGCTTCGTTCCTTCCCATGACGTATTACTAAAAAAAGCTTTTGTCATCCTGAACGATAGTGAAGGATCTACTCTCCGCTATACTTCTTCGCCCTGTACAGTCTGCAAATAGATCCTTCGTTCCTCAGGATGACAAACCTTTTAACATCATTTTTCCTTCAGTGTCACCCGAATTTTACCACTTACAGCAATGACGGCTGAATATTTAAATAGCCCCCTATAATCTCGCTTTCAAATTCTCCTTAACGCCATTTTCCCATTCTTCTTTTAAAATGCTCAACACAATAGAATCGCGCCGGCCGCCATCTTCCAGCGGCATATTACTGCGCAAAATACCTTCAACCTGGCAGCCTATGCTTTTCATGGCAGCTATGCTGCGCTCGTTACGTGCATCGGCCCTAAATTCAACCCGGGCCATATTCAATTCCTCAAAAGCGAATTGCAGCAGTAAAAATTTACAGCGTTTGTTTAAGCCCGTTCCCCTGAATTTTTCGGCATACCAGGTGTAGCCCAGCTGTAAGCTATTCAGTTTTGGCTGGATGTCGTAATAACGGGTACTGCCAGCATACTCGCCTGTTTGTTTGTCAATAACTACAAAAGCATATTCACGGCCTTCGTTACGGGCTTTAAGAGCGGCCGTTACATATTGTGCCATGCCATCTTCGCCCCGGGCGCTTACGTTGGAGTACCGCCATGTATCGGGCTCATTAATAGCATAAGGTAGCAGGTTTTGCAGATCATCTGCCTGCAGGGGGCGCAGTAAAACTTTTTCATCCTCTAAAACATAGTTGGTGCCAGGGTCAAAATAGGAGATCATAGGTAATGATTTTTATTAATGGACATGAAAGTAAATAAACAATTTGTCATCTAACTGATTAAGCCCTGTTAATGCCGTAAAATCTTTCAGGCATGTTAAAATGTATTGCCCTTTTAATCGTCATCATAAATAAGGAATAATTTAATACGATGAAGTTCCTTTAATTTTTACTTTTACTAAACTAATATAAATGCGGCCTGCTTTTGAAATAGCACAGCAGCCAACTATCAAATAAAATATGCAAGCCTCAACTAAACCACAGTCAACCAGTAAACCTCCGGGTGTTTTTAGTCTGCTTAAGCCGTATGTAGGCTTGGTTTCGTTGCTGTTATTATTCGCGTTATTGGGTAACGGTATCAACCTTTGGTTACCCAAGATCATCGCAAACGGAATTGATGCTTATACCCATAAACAATTTGTGCTGAATGATATTGTTAAAAAATTCACTATAGCTACTTTGCTCATCTTTGTTTTTGGTTATCTGCAAACCATTATACAAACTTATGCTTCAGAGCGTGTGGCAAGGGATCTGCGCCAAAGGTTATCGGATAAGATCTCCCGCCAAAGCTATGCCTTTATTGAGCAGGCCAATCCATCCAAACTATTAACCAACCTTACTGCCGATGTTGAATCTATAAAGCTGTTTGTATCACAGGCCCTGGTTTCTATCGTATCATCGCTGTTTATTATTATAGGCTGTAGCGTTATGCTGCTTACCATTAACTGGAAACTGGCATTGGCGGTTATTGTTATTATCCCCATTATTGGCGGTACGTTTGCGTATGTTTTAAAGCATGTGCGGGCCCTGTTCATGAAAAGTCGCGGTGTTATTGATCAACTGAACAAGGTAATTAACGAAAGTATCCTGGGGGCGGCGCTCATCAGGGTTATTAACTCTCAGCAACTGGAGTACAATAAATTTTTGAGCGCGAATACCGAAGCCCGCGATTATGGTTTAAAAATATTGGGCTTTTTTGCGGGTTTAATACCCATAGTTACTTTTACCGCAAATATGGCTGCATTAACCATTTTAGTAATGGGTGGGCACTTTGTAATAACCGGCAGCATGAGTTTGGGTAGTTTTGCTGCTTTTAACAGTTATTTATCGCTGCTTATATTCCCCATATTTATTTTAGGCTTTATGAGCAACCTGATAGCGCAGGCCAGTGCGTCGTTCACGCGCATCAGCGTTGTTTTGGACGCAGCGGACGTTGCCGAAGGTGGTAGTTTGAAAGCAAACCTTCGGGGGGATGTTGAGCTCAAAAATGTATCTGTACTTTACGGGCAAAAGTTTGCATTAAAAAATATATCCCTCAAAGTAACGGCAGGATCAAAAATAGCTATCATTGGGCCAACATCGGCCGGTAAATCGCAATTGCTTTATTTGCTCACCGGGCTTATAAATACTACTGAGGGCGAGGTATTGTTTGATGGAAAAAGCATTGCCACCTATGATAGTGAATCGTTCCATAGCCAGGTTGGTTTTGTTTTCCAGGATAGTATCATATTTAACATGAGCATCCGCGAGAATATTGCCTTTAGCGATACCGTAACGGACGAATCATTACAGAAAGCTATTGATACTGCCGAGCTGGGCGATTTTATTGGTAGTTTACCAGAACAATTAAATACCATCGTATCTGAACGTGGATCGAGTTTATCAGGCGGCCAAAAGCAGCGTATTATGCTGGCACGGGCCCTGGCTGTAAATCCTAAAGTTTTATTGCTGGATGATTTTACGGCGAGGGTTGATGGCAACACCGAAAAGAAGATACTTACCAATATTCAAAAAAATTACCCGGGTTTAACGCTGATATCTGTAACACAGAAAATAGCCTCGGTTGAGCATTATGATCAGATAATCCTGCTGATGCAAAGCGAAATTGTAGCCAGCGGTGTACATGACGATCTGATGAAAACCAGTCCGGATTATGTGCAGATCTTCAATTCGCAGCAAAGCACCAGTAATTACGAATCGGGCATTGCTCACTAACCACAAAAGCTAAGGCCTAAAAATATTATATAAAATGAACTACGATCTTAACCAGCTTAGTAAAACCGCGCAAAAAACGTCAACCTTTGCGGGGCTAAAAAAGCTGATACAACTCATATCACACGAAAAGCGAACGCTCATCATCGCGGTTGTTGCCATACTCATCAATTCAACATTAAACCTGTTGGGGCCGCTTATTATTGGGCATACTATTGATAATTATGTGCTGCATAAAAATTTTAATGGCGTTATCCATAACGCTATTTTATTGCTGTGTATGTATACTACCGCCCTGTTTACCAGTTACAAGCAAACCACGCTGATGGGTGGGGTAGGGCAGCGCATGCTGTTTACGCTGCGTAACTCTATATTTAACAAGCTGCAACAACTACCGGTTGGCTTTTTTAACCAGAACAAGGCCGGCGATCTGATATCAAGGGTAAACAATGATACCGATAAGCTCAACCAGTTTTTTTCGCAATCGCTGATGCAGTTTATAGGCAATATATCTACCATGATTGGTGCCGGTATATTTTTATTGCTGATACACCTGGAGCTTGGTGCCGCGGCTTTATCACCGGCCCTGCTTATCCTGTTTTTAACGCTGATATTATCGCAGTGGATCAAAAGCAAAAATGCAGCTAACCTTAAAAGTACCGGTGGGTTAAGTGGCGAAATCCAGGAAAGCCTGAGTAATTTTAAAGTGATCATCGCCTTTAACCGTCGCGATTATTTCAGAAAACGCTTTGATATTGCAAATGGACAAAATTATAAAACGGCCATTGGCGCGGGTTTGGCAAATAATATTTTTGTGCCGGTTTACGGTTTGTTTGCCAGTATTGCACAATTGATAGTACTTGCTTTTGGTATTTACCTTATTGGCCACGGGCAGTTTTCTATAGGGTTACTGGTAAGTTATTTATCATACACCACACTTTTTTATAATCCCTTGCGGCAATTGGCTGCATTGTGGTCAAACTTTCAGCTGGCTATGGCCGGTTGGGACAGGATATCGCAGATTTTGGCCCTTGAAAGTGATCTGCCGCTGATTGAGGCCGGTATAACAGACCCAAAAGCAGCTTTACTTGAATTTAGGGATGTGAATTTTAGTTATGATGAAAGCAAAGAAATATTGCATCATATTAACTTTAAACTGGAGCAAGGCAAAACATATGCGCTGGTTGGGCCTACGGGCGGCGGTAAAACCACTACAGCATCATTAATAGCCCGTTTATATGATCCATCAAAAGGATTGATCCTGCTTGATGGCAAAGACATCAGAACCTACACCGCAGAAGAGCGCAGCCTGAGGATTGGGTTTATTTTACAGGAACCTTTCCTGTTTAGCGGTACTGTGAAAGATAATATTTTATACAGTAATGATGTATATGAGCATTACAGTAATGAACAACTGGAGCAGGTTATAAAAGATGCCAACCTGGGCAGCTTACTGGCCATTTTTGAAAACGGACTGGAAACACCGGTATTATCAAGCGGGGATAGCATCAGCCTTGGGCAAAAACAATTGATAGCTTTTATGCGGGCCGTTTTACGTAACCCACAAATATTGATATTAGACGAGGCCACAGCCAATATTGACACCATTACAGAGAAGTTGCTGAGTGATATCCTTAATAAACTGCCTGCAACCACAACGCGGGTAATAATTGCCCATCGCCTTAACACCATTGAAAATGCCGACGAGATCTTTTTTGTTAACTCGGGCGAGGTGATCCGCGCCGGATCACTGGATGATGCTATGGATATGTTGTTGAAGGGGAGAAGGGTGAGTTAGGGATGTTGATGCGGGATTGAGTTAAGAGTTTTTCTTAGAAAAAAATAGTTGTCCATTTAACACTAAAAAATTGCATAATTATTTTTACACTTGTAAATAAACTCTTAACTAAATTATGCAGAAGTATAGCGGTCAGAAACGCATTTTAGTGGCAACCGATTGTATTATATTTGGGTTTGATGGCTGGAACATTAAGCTGTTACTTGTACAGCGCGGCCTTGAACCCGAAAAAAATAAATGGAGCCTGATGGGCGGGTTTATCCAGCCGTCAGAATCGGCAGATGATGCCGCTAATCGGGTGTTGGAGTTACGTACCGGGCTTAAAAATGTGTATATGGAGCAGTTTCAGGTGTTCGGTCGCCCAGATCGTGACCCCGTTGAACGTACCTTATCTATTGCTTACTTCGCGCTGATTGATATTCATCAATACGAAAAACAACTAAGTGAAGAGTATCACCCGGAATGGTTTTTACTGGATGAAATGCCTGAATTGATATTTGACCATGCCGAAATGGTAAGGTTGGCCTTAAGGCAACTGCGTTACAAAGCCGCGCTTCACCCTTTATTGTTCCAGTTGCTGCCAGAGAAATTTACTATTCCGCAATTACAGGCTTTGTATGAAGGCGTTTATCAAACAAAGTTTGATGACAGAAATTTTAGCCGTAAACTATTATCCACAGGTTTACTGATAAAACAACCCGAAAAAGATAAGTTATCGTCAAAAAAAGGGGCATTTTATTATAAGCTTGATCAATCAAACTACGCCGAAAATTTTGAATCATTCCTGAACCTGGTGCCAAACCCCGAGAAGTTTTTTTAATGGCAAGGCATATATCAGGTTAAACTTTTGGGTAGCTGTATCTTAAAGGTTGTGCCTTTACCGGGTGATGATATAACATCAATGCTGCCATGGTGTTTTTCAATAATTCCAAATACAATTGATAAGCCTAAGCCAGTGCCTTCGCCTACGTTTTTGGTAGTAAAAAATGGCTCAAATATGCGTTGTTTGGTATCATTGGTCATGCCCACGCCCGTATCTGTAATTTCAATAGCAACATGACCGGTAACATCACGTGTAATAATTGTTATTGTATCATCGTTGGGTTGTTCCTTTGCCTTAATAGCGTATATGCTGTTGGCTATCAGGTTAATCAATACCTGGTTAATACTACCCGGGTAGCATTTTATGGGTTCAATATTATCAAAAACTGTTTTAATTTCAATAAAATAGGGCGTTGTACTTTTTAAAATAAGTATGTTGGCAAGTATGGCTTTATTGATATCGAGCATTTTTAGTTCCTGCCCATCTGTACTGCTAAAGGTAAACAGGCTTTTTACTATTTCGGTAGTACGCCGGGCACCTTCTTCAATACCATTGAGTAAAATGGCAATTTCCTCTTTTATAAAATCTGGATCAATACTTTGCCTGTAAGTATGGGTCGTTTGAATAAATTCCGTACGATCGGGGTTATTTAGTACCTCTTCGTATTTATTCAGTAATAAAAATAACTCATCAAAATTGAGCCTGAGTGGGTTAACATTTGAACTTACAAAGTTTATGGGGTTATTAATTTCATGGGCAACCCCTGCAGTAAGCCTGCCCAACGAGGCCATTTTTTCGGTATCAACTAACCGATGCTGTGTGCTTTTAAGATCATCAATAGTGGTGGAAAGGTATTTATTGGCATTGATGAGTTCATTGGTGCGTTCTTTAACCTTGTTTTCTAACAGGATGTTCTGCTCTTTAATCAAGCGCTCATTCTCCCTTGCAACCGCAACAACAAAATTTTGAAGGCCCATTTTTTCATTTCGGTAAAAATTGATTTTATCGGCCAATGCAGCCGAAAATAATATGAGCTCAATTACCAAAGCAAAAGGTATAATATTGGCGGTGAAAATATTATAGGGAATAAGATCTTTACTACGTGCAAAGGAAAGTAATAAACCTATTAAGAATAAGCTCCAGGCCAGCATAAATAGTTTGGCAGGTTTAAACCCCTTTAGGTAAAGTAGTGCGCCAATATAGAGCAGGTATATTGCAGTAATACCTATGCTCCAATTAATTAAATTGTAAGCAAAGGCCACAAAGTTGCCTAAAATGGCTACAAAAACTACAGCGAATAATGCGTACAGTAGTAAATAAATTTTGTATTCCTTATTTAAGGTTTGTTTTAGCTTTAAAAATTCATCGGTAAAAAGTAGTACTGATAAGCCAAAACACATCCTTACCAATGGTATTACATAGCTGTTAATGAAAATTTTGTTGTCGGTGAAGTAATTTCCATACCCACGCAGCAGGGTTTGCGAGGCTCCGAGAAAAACAATATAAAATACGTAATACAGGTAACTCATATCGCCAACTATAAAAAGCAACAGTAAGTTATAAAATGCGCTGATCAGCAATATGCCCATAAATGCACCATAAACAACGTTTTCAATATTTCTGCTTTTTATAAAGGCTACCTCGCTATACACTATTACTGGTATCACAGCTGGAGTATTACTTTTAATACGCAGATAAATGGTGTTTGATGTTCCCGGTGCAATTGGGCACCTTATATAGGTAATATTTCGGGATTCAAGTTCATTCTGCTGGTCTGCTACCTTAAAATGATGTATTTGAATGGGTTTGCTGTCAAGATAATAAAGATCAAACTCATCAATAACACTTGGGTCTATACTGATGACGATAAAAGGTTTGTTATCGTTGTTTTTTAAATTGAACCTTACCCATGTTGCCGATTTTGAATATTTTAACAGGGGCAGGGAAGTGCTGCCAGGGTGAAAGCCGGTACTTTTTAAAACCTGGTTGATAGATAAATCGGCGCGTGGATCTTCCAATTCATAAAAATAGCGGCTGTTTAACAGCTCCGATCTGTTTTCATGAATAGTCAACGTATCAGTATTGTAGGCATGAGCAATCGTGTTCAGGAATAGTAAATACGCGATTGTCAATATTTTATTCATATTTACATGTTGGAATTTTATACTCAGGCATAATTATAATAAAAATGCGCAAAAATTAAAACTTTCAATACATTTACTTTTATAACCAATTGTTAAAAACCGATTTAATCTAAGTTTATTGCTATGCCCGTAGGAGTGTTGTATGTTGACGATGAAATAAATAATCTGATTAGTTTTAAGGCGGCTTTCAGGAGGAATTTCAATATTTATACTGCTCAGTCGGCTGCGGAAGGGATCCAGGTATTGGCGGCCCATGAAATTGGTGTGATCATTACTGATCAGCGTATGCCGGTTACCACAGGCATTGAATTTTTAGAGTCGATTTTACCTTTATATCCCGATACCATCAGGATACTTTTAACAGGTTTTTCGGATGTTAACGCCGTAATGGACGCTATTAACAGGGGGCAGGTGTATAAATACCTTGTAAAGCCATGGCAAAATGACGAGCTTAAAATTTATATTCAAAATGCCATTGAAATATATCAATTACGAAAAGATAATAAGGAGCTTACCTACAAACTGCAAATAGCCAACCTTGAACTTGAAGCGCTCACAAAAAAAAACAACAGGTATTGAGATAGGGGTGGAGATTGCCGGCTTTTACTCATAGCCGTTGTAAGAGACTGTCTAAAAAATAAAAACAGGTCGTTCTGTAAAGGCGGGGATTATTAATGTTTTTGATTTGATTTTTATAGGTATTAATGAGCTCCCTACGGTCGGTTATCTTCGTACCTCGCAATGACGCGTGGATATGTGCTTCATGCCTCCTATTTATAACATTACGTTTTTTAAAAAAGTAGTTTTATATTTAACGTGTACATAAACAAGACCAAATAAACATTTATATATCAGGGTGAAATTTTTACGGGCGATAATTTCGGTCTTTATTTTGCTGTGCTGTAGTTTAGGTGCCGGTGCTCAGGGCGGCTTTTCAAACCAGGGAACCGAGTTTTGGACGGTTTATATGGATCACATTACTCCCCCAACTACAACAGATCCTAATGGTAATGTGAGCAAGATGAACCTTTATATTACTGCAGATGTTAATACCACAGTAAACGTTTCTATTGCCGATGGCTCTTTTTCTGAAAACTATGATGTAACTGCCAGGGGGATACTTACAGTTACCATACCGGCAAGTGCCTTTATTGATCAGCAAGGTTTTTCAACTAAGGGAATCCATATCACATCACAAAAACCTATAGCCGTATATGCCCATATTTTTGCGCAGAGTGTTTCGGGCGCAACGCTTTTGCTGCCGGTAAATGTGCTTGGTAAGGATTATGTATCTATTAACTACACGCAGTTATCCAATGCTCTCCTAACAGAAAAAAAGCCGTCCTATTCCACATTTGCAGTTGTTGGCACCGAGGATAAAACTACCGTTGAAATAACACCCACCACATATTTACTCGACGGAGAGGCCCCGGGAAAACCTTTTACCATCATTTTAAACAAAGGCCAGGTATACCAGGCGCTTGCCGTTAATGATCTTACTGGTACACGCATCCGCACAATAAGCACGCAGGCCGGCTCTTGTAAAAAGGTAGCTGTGTTTTCCGGAAGTTCAAAAATACTTATAGGTTGCAACACCGTAAATAACACCTCTGATAATCTTTTTCAGCAGGTATACCCAACGGCTTCCTGGGGGAAGAATTATATAACAGCGCCATTAAAAAGCCGCAATTATGATGTTTTCAGGATTGTATTGAGCGATCCCAATACCATTGTAAATTTAAACGGGCGTGATATTTCGCCGTCTGAATTTTCCGGAGGGCTTTATTACGAATTTAATTCAAATACCCCCAACGTTATTAGTGCCAATAAACAGGTACAGGTTGTTCAGTATGCAGTAACACAATTTAAAACTATTAATTGTGTGGACGCAAACCTGGATACGGGCGATCCGGAAATGATATACCTTAACCCACTTGAACAAACGCTTGATCATGTCACCTTAAATTCAACGGGTAATTTCAGGATCATTTATAACTTTATTAATGTAATTATCAAAACGAGCGCGGTGCCCACTTTTGCACTCGATGGCAATCCCTATACTAAGTTTGTGCCTGTGGCGGGTAATCCTGCTTATTCATATGCACAAATTGAGGTTAATAAGGGCGTACATCATATTAGTGCTTCTGATGGTTTTAATGCCATAGCCTATGGTTTTGGCACAGCCGAATCATACGGTTATGCCGCCGGGGCCAATCTGAAAAACCTTACCGAGTTTATAGCTCTTAAAGATCCTCAAAAAAGCACAACGCAACTAAATGGGTGTACAGATGCAACTTATAAATTACAGTTAACCCTGCCATTTAAAACAACCAGTATTAAATGGGATTTTAAAAATGGCACCACTTTTCTTGATAATAATCCAATTGTTAAATCAACAACGGTTAAAGGAGATCAAACACTTTATTTGTATGAATATCGCAATGATAAAATATACACAACCGGGAATTACAGCGTAGTGGCAACAGTATTTAACCCGGTTGCCGATGAGTGCGGTTCAAATGAGGATGTTGAACTTGATTTTAACATTTCATCGCTACCGGTCACAAAATTCAATTTCGTGGGCTCATGTTTAGGTGATGCTACCGTTTTTAAAGATGTATCAGAAACCTTTGGCCGGGAAACCAAAACCTGGCTTTGGGATTTTGGCGATGGGCATTCTGATGTTGTACAAAATCCATCGCACGTTTATGAGCACGCCGGTAATTATAATGTGAGGCTTACTATTACCAACGAAAACGGTTGTGATGATGTGTCAGATCCGGTGGTTGTTAGCATCACAAATTTACCTGTTGCTAATTTTGATTTTTTGGCCCCCTCCTGCGCAGGGCAGGACATTACCTTCACAGATCACTCTACAAGTGCTGATGGTGTCATTACAAAATGGCTTTGGGATTTTGGCGATGGTGCCGCCATTGTTCAAAAGTCTGATAATAATCAATTTACACATCTTTATGAGGCTCCAGGTATTTATACCGTGAAATTAACCGTAGTTAATGCAAATGGCTGTGCAGGTTTGCCTCAAACCAAAACAATAACCATAAGTGATTTGGCTGTAGTTGATTTTATTTTGCCTGATGCCTGTGTTGATGATATTGTTCAGTTTAAAGATAATAGCTCCATTACAGACCATAGTGAAGCCGGTTTTACATATGAATGGAATTTTGGTGATATGCATGCCAGTGCCGCAAATAATTCATCTACCGAAAAAAATCCAAGGCATCATTATACCGAGGCGAGGAGTGACTACCAGGTTACTTTAAAAGTTACAACTAAATATGGCTGTGTGTACACCAAAACCCAAACTTTGGTTGTTAACGGCGATATGCTTAAAGCCAATGTTGTAGTGCTTGATCCTGCCGCTTTGTGCAGCAACAAAGAAGTGTTTTTTGAAAATCGGTCAACGGTTAATTTCGGCAGTATCACCCGGCTCGAAGTTACTTTTGATATGGCCAATGCCGCATCATTAAAGGTATATGAACACCCGGCTTTTGGGCAACATCTACGGTACACTTACCCACAATTTACTGACGGCAACCATACTTTTAATGTACATGTAGCTGCATACTCTGGTGGTACATGTGCAAATACGCAGGATTTTTCTGTTGTTGTAAAAGCCACACACTTAATAACCTTTGCTCAGTCGCCATCTTTTTGCCCGGAGGATAACCCTTTTCAACTTAAACCTTTAACTATTGCCGGCCCTGCAGGTAATGGTGTATATATTGGTAATGGTATAAGCTCCGGCGGATTGTTCAGCCCTTCGGTTGCGGGTACCGGCATAGCAAATATCAGTTATATTTATAGTACAGCCAACAGTTGCCCGGATACAGTAAAACAGCAAATTACAGTTTACGCCTCACCAACTGTAACTACGGATGCCGCCCAAACGGTACTGGAAGGTGGGCAGCTTACATTAAAGGCATCGGCGAGCGGGCATGCTTTAAGCTATAAATGGTACCCTTCAACCGGTTTGGATCATGACGATATTTTAAACCCGGTAGCAAGCCCTACAGAAACCACATCATACAGGCTTACAGTAACTTCGGCTGAGGGGTGCTCAAGCTCGGCCGATGTTACCGTTAAGGTATTGAAATACCTGGTGATACCCAACGCGTTTACGCCAAATGGTGATGGTAAAAATGATATATGGGATATTAAATACTTAAATAGTTACCCCAGCAATACGGTTGAAATATTTAACAGGTACGGCGAAAAGATATTTTTTTCCATGGGGTACACCATCCCATGGGATGGGAGGTATAAGGGCACCTATCTTTCTTCGGGCACCTATTATTATATCATAAATCCTAAAAACGGGCGTAAGGCTGTTTCCGGGAGCATTACTATAATCAGGTAATTGTTTTAGCGTCATCATTCCTCACCGGACGTTATATATTATAAACCGGCAAAGAATTTACCTGCTCATATAGCTATTATCAGGTAAGGTAAATCGAAATTTTACAAATAATACAGTTGAGGCATAAAACAGATACGGAGAAAGGTTATATTCGTCAGTTGGTTATTATATTCCATAGGTGGCGGGAATAAAGGAGATAAACTTCTGTTTGCAACCTGTTTTATGTAATAAATCCTAAAAACGAACGTAGGGTTATTTCGGGATATGTAGCCACCATCATTAGATAAATTAATGAAGAGAATTTTATACGCAATTGTATTTTTTATAGCGGCTGCGCAGTCATCATATGCGCAGCAAAAACCGCAGTACACCCAATATATTTTCAACAACTACCTTTTAAACCCTGCTTTAACAGGTATTGAAAATTATACAGATGTAAAAGCGGGGTATCGCAGCCAGTGGACAGGGCTTGAAGGTGCCCCCGTAACCGGTTATTTAACTATAAATGCACCTATTGGAGATAAGTTTTTGCAAGGAGATGCCACAGCTTTCCCGGCAGGCGGGGGGCTTAATCCATCAAGCAGATCATACACCCAGCAATACCAGGCTGCCGAACCACACCATGGTATCGGGCTAACTTTGGTATCTGATAAAACCGGCCCTATTACACAAACCAATATTGATGCTACCTATGCTTATCATCTTGGTATTACCAACAGGCTTAACCTGGCGGTTGGTGTATCTGCAGGGGTGAGTCACAATGTGTTAAATCTTTCCCAGGTTCATTTTGCCGATCCAACGGATCCTATATTAAACAATATCAATAATAATCAATGGAAACCCGATTTGGGGATAGGGGTATGGGCCTATGCATCTGATTACTTTTTTGGCGTATCGGTACAGCAGGTATTACCGCAAAACCTTTATGTATCTACTTCAACCAGTGCAACACAAAATAAAACCGTACCGCATTACTTCTTTACGGCGGGCACCAAGCTCTTTTTATCAGATGATGTAACGCTTATGCCATCGGTGCTGGTAAAAGTGATACAGCCGGTGCCTACAACGTTTGACTTGAATTTGAAGATGTCATTCCAGGATAAATTCTGGATAGGAAGTTCCTATCGTCGTAATGATTCATTTGCAGCCCTGGTAGGTTTTAACCTTAGCTCATTTGTAAACGTTGGATATTCTTATGATTTTACTACCTCGGCACTAAATACAGTAAGCAACGGCTCGCACGAAATTGTAATCGGTATCCTGCTTAATAACCGCTACAAGGTTACCTGCCCGCAGCATACCTTTTAGTTTGCAGTTCGCAGTTTGCAGTTTGCAGTTTGCAGTTTGCAGTTTGCAGTTTGCAGTTTGCAGTTTGCAGTTTGCAGTTTGCAGTTTTTCAAAAGGACAATCAAGTTCGCAAATAATTCTGGAAATATCTTAAATAAAAATAGCGACGAGTCTCAAACTCATCGCTATTTTTATTTAAGTATTTTACTATCTGCCCACTGCTAACTGCCCATCGGCAACTGCAAACTGCCTACAGCTCTCTTCTTAATCGGGCAACCGGGATGTTCATTTGTTCGCGGTATTTGGCTACGGTACGGCGGGCTATGTTATAGCCGGCATCCTTGAGTATGTCGGTAAGTTTTTCATCGGCCAGCGGATGATGTTTGTCTTCATTACCGATGTGTTCTTCCAGTATCTTTTTAACTTCTTTGTTTGAAACCTCTTCGCCGCTTTCTGTTTGAATCGCTTCAGAAAAGAAGGACTTTAGCAGGAAGGTGCCAAATTCGGTTTGCACATATTTTGAGTTGGCCACCCGCGATACGGTAGATATATCCATATTTATCCTGTCGGCAATATCCTTCAGGATCATGGGTTTTAAATTTTTATCGTCGCCGGTAAGGAAAAACTCGTACTGGTACTGCATAATGGCATTCATGGTTTTAAGCAACGTTTGCTGTCGTTGTTTAATGGCATCAATAAACCACTTTGCCGAATCGAGTTTTTGCTTTACAAACTGTACTGCCTCTTTTAATTTTTTATCCTTTTGAGCAGCCTTATCATAATGCTGAAACATCTCCTGGTATGATCTGCTTACGCGTAATTCAGGAGCGTTTTTGGAGTTTAGTGTAAGAATTAACACACTATCATTGTTGATGATATGAAAATCAGGTATAACCTGCATTTGCTTGGTGTTAACTTCATTCGAATCTCCTGGTTTGGGATTCAGCTTTAAAATTTCATTGATAACACCGCGTAACTCGTCAGAGTCCATGTTTAATGATTTCTCCAGCTTGTCATAATGTTTGCGGGTAAATTCATCAAGGTATTGTTCAACAACAATAATCGCTTTTTTTATGATAGGGTCATTGGGGTCCTTTTTACGGAGTTGGATCAGCAGGCACTCCTGCAGGCTGCGTGCACCTACACCGGCTGGGTCAAAACCCTGTATCACCCTCAGCATGTCTTCAACTTCTTCGTCCTCGGCCATTACATTTTGTGAGAAGGCCAGGTCATCAGTAAGCGACATAATGGGTCTGCGCAGATAGCCATCATCATCTAAACTGCCGATGATCTGTTTACCTATCCTGAAATCTTTATCACTTAAAGGGAGTAAATCCAGCTGTAGCTGCAGGCTTTCAAAAAAAGAGCTTTGAACCGCGATAGGGATCTCTTTACGCTCATCTTCATCATCACCATTTTGATCATAACGGGAACCGTAATCGTTCACGCTATCATCCTGCAGGTAATCGTCAATGTTAAATTCATCCATCTCTCCCTTTTCTTCGTCACCGTTAAAAGTGTCTTCGTCGGGGTCGCGGTCGGGGTATTCTTCAACAGGGTCATTCAAATTAGTTAAACTAAGATCTTCGAGTGCCGGGTTCTCTTCCAGCTCCTCTTTAATACGGGTATCAAGGGAAACGGTAGGCACCTGCAGCAATTTTATAAATTGTATTTGCTGCGGCGAAAGCTTTTGTAAAAGTTTTTGTTGAAGATTCTGTTTAAGCATAGTTAACTAAGTGTTCAAAAATACATCAATTACCATTAACTTTAAAATAACTTATAGTAATTGGGACAATGAAGTTAAATACCGAATGAAATAATTTGTTTGAATACGATAAAAATTTATTTATTACCTTAGATAAACTAAATATAAATCTTATGGCTATCGTAAAAGAATTTAAGGAATTCGCTATGCGCGGCAACGTTGTTGACCTCGCAGTGGGTGTTATTATCGGTGCGGCCTTTGGTAAAATTGTGACGTCATTGGTAACTGATATTATTATGCCTCCCATTGGCATGATGACCGGCGGCATCGATTTTAAAAACCTTAAGTATGTACTTAAACCAGCAGTGGATAAAGTCCCGGAAACCGCTATCAACTACGGTTTGTTTATCAACAATGTAATCGATTTTGTAATTGTGGCTTTCTGTATATTTCTTATTGTTAAAGGAATAAATTCCCTTAAAAAACAAGAAGAAGCTGCCCCGGCAGAACCAGCTGCACCAACAAAAGAAGAAGTTTTACTTACCGAGATCCGTGATCTGTTAGCAGTAAAAAAATAATCTGTTGCGGGTGGCGGGGTTCGTGTTGCGAGGTTCGTGTTGCGTGTTGCGAGGGGCGGCAGATGAAATAAAAATATTTTAAATATCAATCCCCTGAACCTCGCATCCCGCTCCTCGAACCTCGAACCCCGATACCCGCACCGAACCCCAATCTAAAAGCTCCGTGGCAGCTTCGGATCGGTTAAAATAATGTAATCTGCCAGTTGTTTAAATTTGCTCCAATCGGGGTTGTTAAAATTGTCATCGGCATAGGCTGCTACGGTGATTGACCTTGCATTGGGTGCATATTTTTTTAGCTGGGCCACAGTGCCCAGTTTTTCTTCGCTGTGGAAACCACCATTAAGCTGCAGTATTTTAAAACCTGAATGGTTTTTATAAAATTTGGCAATTGACCAGCCCATGGTAGCATCCCAAAGGTTTTGCGATTGATAAATTTGCATACCCGCCATGGCGCTGTGCCCACCCATAACTTTTACAAATTTATCATAATATAAACCTGTAGCTGTATCAATAGGTAGCGGGGCAAGGTAGGTTTTGGCCTGGGCATCCAATTCCTGTAAGCTGCTTAAACCGCCGCGTGTAACCATATTGGTATACCGGGAGGGTGCGTTAGCTGCTATAACGGGAGCCTCGCTTTGTTTGGCAAGTTCAACAAGCGGTCTGTAATCTTTATAATTAGGCCAGGTGCGGGCATCGCTGATTAAGTTTTTCTCGCGGATGAGGCCTGCCAGGTATTCATTTAACACCAGTTGGCAATCGGTGCTAAACATTTCCATAGATAAGGCCGTTTTATGTGGATATTGTTGTTCTAGCTCTTTAAATAGCTCAAATTCCAATATATGCCCTGTGGAGTCATTGTGTTCTTCGCCAAAAAATAATACATCAGCTTTGTTCATACTGTTAATAATATCACTAATTGTTGCCTGTTTTTGAGTTGATGTGTTATATATTTTATAGTGGGAAGCGGCTATTTCCTGCCCCGTGGTTATAAAAGGTAGGCAGATAAGTAAAAGGATGCCGGCTGATTTCATATTATGGTTTTAAAACGTTTAATTTACACCAACAAAAACAGAATGACAAATAAGAAAAATAGTGTTTGAAAAGTTTCAAAATATTACTACATTTGCGCTCTTGTTTTTAAAACGACGAATAGAATAAAATAGCCATGAAAAGAACGTTTCAGCCTTCTCAAAGAAAAAGAAGAAATAAACACGGATTCCGTGAACGCATGTCAACTGCTAACGGTAGGAGAATATTAGCAGCCAGAAGAGCTAAAGGCAGAAAAAGATTATCAGTTTCTGACGAGGGTAGTCACAAAGCATAAACCGGTTGCGATGGTTTGCCAGTAGGTAAACCAATGGATACCGATTACCTGCTTAAACTCCGGTTCCAATAAGGCAACTATGTATACTTTTAAAAAAGAAGAACGGTTATGTAATAAAAGGCTTATTGATAAGCTTTTTCATAGCGGCTCTTCTTTTTTGTGTTATCCTTTTAAGGTGTCCTGGTTGTATAATGTCGAGCCACAGCAGTATCCTGTACAGGTATTATTTGCGGTACCCAAACGGCGCTATAAGCGCGCGGTTGATCGTAATTTAATAAAGCGCTGTATGCGTGAAGCGTACAGGTTGCACAAGCAACAAAGTCTTTACCATTTGCTGCAAGCTGCCGATAAAACAATTGTGCTATCGATAGGGTATATTGGTAAGGAGATTGCTCCTTATAGTTTGATGGAGAAAAAGATGCTGAAGCTGCTAACCCAGCTTGCGCAACAATTAGTGGCAACCAATGATACTGTTGTATGATGGGGCTGGTAAGGTTGATTAAAGCACTTATTGGTGGTATTTTTATATTGCTTATAAAAATATATCAATATTTTATCTCGCCCTTAACGGGTGCATCATGCAGGTATACGCCCACGTGCTCCCAGTATGGTGTAGAAGCCATAAAAAAATACGGTGCCTTTAAAGGTGGGTGGTTAACCATAAAAAGGATTGCCAGCTGCAACCCCTGGGGTGGGCATGGCCATGACCCTGTACCATAAAATTAATATGAGCCTCATTTTACAAATTGAAACTGCAACTACATCCTGCTCAGTTGCTTTGGCGGCTGATGGCAAAGTTTTGGCTTTTAAGCAGGTAAATGAGCGCAACAAACACGCCGAAGTAATCACTTTATTTACTGAAGAACTTGTAACCAATGCCGGTTTTACCTATAACGACTTGGATGCCATTGCGGTAAGTTGCGGCCCTGGCTCGTATACTGGCTTGCGCATAGGTATATCAACGGCTAAAGGGTTGTGTTTTGCATTAGATAAGCCCCTTATAGCAATTGAAACGCTTGAGGCTATGGCTTATGGCATTATCAATGATCCCAATATTGTAATTAGCAAAGGCACGCTTTTATGCCCCATGATAGATGCGCGCCGCATGGAAGTTTATTGCGCTGTGTTTAATACCGATGGCGAAAAACTAAGAGCAACGGCTGCAGATATTATTGATGAAAATAGCTTTAGCGAACTGCTGAAAGATCATCAGGTTTTGTTTTTTGGCGATGGCGCCGATAAATGCCAGGTTGCTTTGGGCTCCAATCCCAATGCGCTGTTCATAAATAGTTTTGAAAATTCGGCTACTTACCTTACCCAAAGGGCCGCCGAAAAATTCAAGAATAGTGATTTTGAAGATGTGGCTTACTTTGAACCTTATTATCTGAAAAATTTTATTGCCGGCAAGAAAGCTTTGTAATAGAAGGAAGAGTCAAGAGTTAAGAATCAAGAGTTAAGAGTCAAGAAAAAGTCTGGTGAATAATTAGGGTATCGCAGAAAAGGTGGTTAAAACAAAAGTTAGCCATCATGCATTCTTTGTCTTGATTCTTAACTCTTGATTCTCGACTCTCCTAAAATAATTACTTATCAGTTTTAAATATTCGACCCCATAATCTTCCAAAAAAGCCTTTTTCGCCCATGGGGATATAGCTGGCGTTCATGGGATGCTCAATTACCGACCCAAATTTCATCGAAAATCCTAAATATATATCCATTCCTGAATAGGGGCCGTAATGGTCTATTTGTGTTTGGTTGCCTAACGCGGCCATTGTAAGTCGTCCGGTATTCAATAATCTTTCCGAGCCTATGTAAAATTCAATGTTGGGGGTTTTGTACATAAATTGCGCGCCGACATTAAATAGCTTCAAATCGTCATAACTGGCAATAATACTGCCTGTATAGTTGTGATATTGCACATGATTAACAAGAGCCGCTGTAAAGCCGGTAAACCATACTTCCTTTGAACCCACAAGTGTCGGTGTGTATTTAAAGTTGTTATCGTAATCTATCCAGTATGTTTTTGCCGCGCTTAACTCAGCTTTAGCATTTGTTTTTGTAGTAAATGACCCTATAGCTCCGTTGCTTTTGAATATATTGAGGCTGTGATCATAAATATTGTCCTCACGATCAGTTGATGCAAGGCCTGTATAAAGGTCGGTATTATTAAAATCAGATATTGTTGATCGGCTGCTCCAATGAATAAAACCAAGGTCTTTAATATTAGCCTGTATGGTTATTTTATCATCTGTGATGTATGATGTGCCTAATGTTATGGATGCACCAGGGCTACGAAACGTTGGTAAGTAATCACGGGCAGATGCTGCCCCCGGTATATAACTTGAATAATAACGGCCTCGCATGGTAATCAGTGCCTCACTGGTAAGTTGATTAAATTGAGCCTGCGAGCCCTCTATATCAAATTTTGAATACTTTATACCCAATAATGCACTCAGCTTAAAACCAAACGCAAACTGTTTATTGATGCGCTCGCGGTATGAAAAGCCTATCTGGTTGTAGGATTGCATCAAAAGATGATTATTGAAAATATTCTGATAGATAGCGCCATCTGCGAATTTTGTACCACCATCAAGCAGGGCTGCGGTTTCATCGGTGAGCGTTCCGCGCGATTCTAATTTTGTCTGGTACGAAAATCCCATTTCAACGTCGCCGTTAAGGCTGGTAAATGATTTAAGCATAATAGCATAGGCATTTACGTTGGCATTGAAATGATTTATCTTCCCTTTGCCTATCGTTACCTTATCAGAATAGTATGAGGGTATAGTGGAAAATAGCCTGCTTTTAACACTCTGTTGGATATCGCCGGTGAGGTATGCGTTGGCATTAAAGTTTGGTATAAAAAAATTGAATGCGTATTGCTTGCTTGAATCAGGGATGAATGACCTTACCGAAGGGTTTTCAAACGAATCATAAAGCGTACCCGTGTTGTACTGTGAAAATTGCTGGGCAGAAACCGAGAAGGAAAGGATCAATAAGCAAAAAACGATGTAAATTTTATTCATATATAATATTTCGCCTGGCCTTAGCCTCTTTGATTTTTTAAAGATAAAATGTAAAATTGATTATCAATAAAAAAGAATAAATTAATCAGCAGTTTTAACGTATTTAAGTGCAATGTAGTTGTGTAATGGTACAAATTATTTACTTATTTACCCTTGTTGTATCCACACTGTTTAACTGCATACAAAAATTAGTATAGAAGTTTCTGTCCGACGATGTGAATTGATAGGCAGCTCCATAAAAGTTCTTCCAGCCGGGCTGATTGTTTTCAAAGGCATCATAAACGGAGGTTTTAAGATCACGCTTCAGTATAGGCTGGGCATTTTTAAAGTTCATAAAGAATGCCACATTGCTTCTTTCGGCCAGCAAATTGTTAAACTCATTATACCGTGCTGTTTTGCTGATGAATTTACGATTGATGTAAGTATCAGTATAACTTACCAGTTCTGATGGAGTGGCAGCCAGTACCAGGTTGTTATCAATGATCATAAAGTAGGGTTTCCTGAAAATGCTGAAAGCATCGCCCAATAAAAAAAACGGTAATTTTTCATAATTAAACTGCCCCATATTATCATTTATCATGGTGCTTATGTTCATCATTAACGGCAATAGTTTTGATCCATCTTTAACAGATACTATGGCATATTTTTCCTGGTAACGGGTGGTTACTATAGCAAATTCGTTGCTTAATAAATGTTCAAACTCGGGTTTTAAAAACATGCCGGTTTCCTGCCTTATTTTACCAAATAGCAGGTCCTTTTCTTTGCTCACCCCAGCTTTGTTATGCCATTGGGAAAGATCTGCAGCAAATTTTTGTGGATCAGATACCGCGAAATTGATACTGTAAGCTGTTGTTGCAGGAAATATATCTTTCAATTGATTAATAACCGGTTGTTGGTTGGCAAAAAGGTTTAAATAGCTAAATGTATGGCTATTGAAGCTGGTAGTGCCGTTAAACATCAGCGCATCGTTTTTGTAGTTTAAGCTAAGCGCCGCAACGGCAGGCAACAGCCGGAAACTTTTAAAAATATCTGTATTCTTATTGGTGAAAAACTGATCGAACACGGGCGACAATTGCCTGTAATTGATATATAGATTTGCCAGGGAGTTGGAGTTTTGCTGATCTGGAAGTGGAACAAAAATGTTTTTCCCTTTATCGTTACGGTACAATATACTTTGATTGATCAGCGATCTTGAAAAACTGCCTACAAAAATATTATCCTCTTTTTTAATGATGTAAAAGTGTTTGTTGATAGCTTTTATCAATATATCATACTCCAAACCGATGGCGTTATGTCGGGTAATTAAAGTAAGGCCATTTTTAGGCCGC
The DNA here is from genome assembly GCF_025362475.1 of Mucilaginibacter sp. GTDB lineage: Bacteria > Bacteroidota > Bacteroidia > Sphingobacteriales > Sphingobacteriaceae > Mucilaginibacter. The sequence goes on along the minus strand of NZ_JANYGH010000058.1, from coordinate 224,123 downwards.
TTACTTATTTTGGCAAAGGCATCTGGTTCAAAACCTGTAGCCGCAGTAGTAGTCACCAACAGGTCAACGTCATCTGTATTAGTGGGGTGGACGGACACAAAAACGTTTTGCCCGGAAAAGAATCCATCAGAGAACGGAGATGATAGTAATAGCTTTCGCAGGGTATCAAGATCACTTAATTTACTCTTACCAATAACACCGCTTAACAGTTGATTGCCGTTAAAAATATCGTAAAACCCTTTCTCGTTATTAAACTCAAATATAGCAACAGCGTTATCGGGGATGGTTTGCATCACCTGATTGTTGCGTACGCCCGGCGGACTTAAATTTTTAAAATAAACAACCGTAATGAATACAGTGGCAACAAGTAAAATTAAGGTGGTAACTATCAGTCGTTTCATTGCGGTTTGCTTTACAAAGATAGAATTTTACCCTGCGCCATTAAAGTAATACTTTCAATTGGTTAACTTAGCTTTTTATATCTGCATGAACAAACAAATAATCATCACCGCTTCGGTTTTAGGTATGTTGGCTGTTATAACCGGTGCATTTGGCGCGCATGGGTTAAAAGCGGTTTTATCTGCCAGTCAGCTTGAAGTATGGCATACAGCTGTACAGTATAACTTTTATCACGTATTTGCTTTACTGTTCCTTTCAACCTTTAAGGATACTACAAAAAGTAAGTTGATTTCAGCCTCTTATTACCTGTTCACCTTTGGCATCATATTTTTTTCGGGATCATTATACCTGCTAAGCTGCCGAAAACTTATTGGCTGGGATTGGCTAATCTACATGGGGCCGATAACTCCGCTGGGTGGCCTGCTATTCATTTTAGGCTGGCTGATGCTGGCCATTGCCGCTTTTAGATATAAATAGGAGTTTTAAATTAGAGTGAAGAGCCCAGAATCAAAACCGGAGAGTTTGGATTTAATTGACAATATCATAAGTTTTTAATCTTGATTCCTGACTCTTAATTCTTAATTCTTTTAAAAATACACCATGTTAGAGTTTGCCGAATTTGAGTACACCGATCGTAAAACGCTTTTTGTTGAAGTGATTTTACCGTTGGCTATCTCAAAAAACTATACTTACCGCGTACCCTTTGAGCAAAACGATGTTGTGGCTGTAGGCAAAAGGGTGGTGGTACAGTTTGGTAAAAGCAAATTGTACACGGCAATTATAAAAGAGATCACATCCCTGGCCCCGGAAAAATATGAGGCCAAATATATTATTGAGGTGCTGGATGATCGCCCGGTGGTTACACCGCATCAGTTGTACTTTTGGCAATGGGTTGCAGATTATTATATGTGCAACATTGGCGAGGTGATGAATGCCGCGCTACCCGCAGCCCTTAAACTGGCCAGCGAAACCCGCATACAACTTAATAAGGAATTTGATATAGATCGGTCGGCCCTACATGATAAGGAATTTTTGATTGTAGAGGCGCTGGATATTCAGCCCGAACTTACTATAAGTGATATAGCCAAGCTGCTTGGCCAAAAAATAGTGATGCCTATTTTAAAGGTGATGTTTGAGAGAAACCTCATTCACATCAGCGAGGAAGTGAGCGAGCGTTACAAACCACGTAAGCGCACATTTATTACCCTTAACCCGGTTTATAATAATCCCGAAAACCTGCGCGAGCTTTTCCCGATACTGGAAAAACGTGCGCCCAAACAGGCTGATGCTTTGCTGGCCTATATCAAGCTATCACGGCATCAAAAGGCAATTACCAAAAACGAACTGATTGAGGAAAGCGGTGCAGGGGAATCAAGCATTAAAGCGCTGCTTGAAAAAGATATTCTGTTGGCAGAAGAAAAAAATGTTAGTCGCCTGCATTTTGAGGAGGACCCGGATGCCATTACCAATTTTGATTTAAGCGAACAACAAACCCAAATACTGGAAAGTATCCGTACCCAGTTTAAGGAGAAGGATGTAACGCTGCTGCATGGCGTAACCTCATCCGGGAAAACGCAGATCTATATCAGGCTTATTGAAGAAATGATGCGTGACGACAGGCAGGTGCTTTACCTGCTGCCAGAGATTGCGTTAACCACCCATATTATAGAAAGGCTGCGGATTTATTTCGGTGCCGATATTGGTGTTTATCATTCCCGTTTTAATGATAACGAAAGGGTGGAGGTTTGGCAAAAGGTTTTGAATAACGATTACAAGGTGATACTGGGCGCCCGGTCATCATTGTTCCTGCCGTTTAATGATCTGGGGTTGATCATCGTAGATGAAGAGCATGAAACCTCCTACAAACAATTTGATCCTGCGCCACGCTACAACGCCCGCGATGCGGCCATCTTTTTGGCCAATACACACCAGGGTAAGGTATTATTAGGTTCGGCCACGCCATCATTTGAGAGTTATCATAATGCCAGGATTCACAAATATGGTTTTGCCGAACTAACTGAACGTTTTGGCGGAGTAGAGCTGCCCAATGTTGAGGTAGTGAGCATAGCTACAGAAACCAAGCAAAAAACCATACAATCGCATTTTACCAGTGTATTGATGGCTGGTATAAACGAGGCACTGGCCAACAAAGAGCAGGTGATCCTTTTCCAAAACCGCCGTGGTTATGCCCCGGTACTGATGTGTAAAATTTGCGCTTTCACGCCTAAATGCATCAATTGCGATGTAAGCCTTACCTATCATAAAAGCAGCGGTAAACTGCATTGCCATTATTGTGGTTATAAAGAAGATTCGCCTTCCATTTGCCCGGCCTGTGGTTCAACCCATTTGGAGTACAAAGGCTTTGGTACCGAAAAAATAGAAGATGAGCTAAGCCTTTTATTACCAGAGGCCCGCATTGCCCGCATGGACCTGGATACTACACGGTCACGTAATTCGCTGCAAACTATATTGAATAATCTGGAAGAGAAAAAGATAGATATATTGGTAGGCACACAAATGGTTGCCAAGGGCCTGGATTTCAGCGATGTTACCCTAATCGGTATCATTAATGCTGATAGCCTGCTTAAATTTCCTGATTACAGGGCCAACGAACGTAGCTTCCAGATGCTGGCGCAGGTGAGTGGCAGGGCTGGCAGGCGGGGTAAGCAGGGGAAAGTGGTTATCCAAACCTATGATCCCTTTCACCGGGTGATAAAACAGGTAATAGCAAACGATTACAGCGATTTGTATTTTACCGAAATGGCCGAGCGTAAAAGCTTCAAATATCCACCATTTTACCGCATCATCAACCTGGATATTAAGCATAAAAATCCCGAAGTGTTGTATAACCAGGCTGTATACCTGGCCAATGAACTGCGCAAACATTTTGGCGACCGGGTGGTTGGCCCGGAAGCACCCCTGATCAGCAGGATCCGTAACTTCTACATCAAATCTATCATGCTTAAGTTTGAAAAGGATGGCATCTCCATTGTAAAAGCTAAAGCTATTTTAAAAGATGTGATTGTACAATTTCAAACTACCAAACTGAGCAAGGGCAGTATTGTACAGCCTGATGTGGATCCTTATTGATATTGCTCTCTGAATCCTTTTAAAGGTCTGTCGTCCTGAGGAACGAAGGATCTATTATTCGCCATGCTTCTTCGCCCTGTAAAGTCTGCGAATAGATCCTTCGTTTCTACCTATGACAAGTTATAAAAATGAAGTCATCCTGAACTTGTTTCAGGACCCCACAGGACAGGTAGCCCACATGTAATATACTTAGCAAGTGGGATGCTGAAACAAGTTCAGCACGACATTAGATTTAAATCGCTTTGTCATTTCCATGTTCAGAGGCCGCGGATTTTAAAACTCACGATGACAAACTTTTTAAAATTACATTTCCTTTTCAGGGTTTCCTGGAATTTTATCACCCGCGATGACGGTTTTTTTGTTAACCGACGGATTATAACAGCTTAAAGTTTTTTTCTTGCTAACAGTTAATGGATTATCCGTTCAAGGTAAGAAAGCTCTCCCAAAATCCCCAAAATCCTGCTAACTTTACTGTGTAATGGCTCAGAAATATATTGATAATTATCGCGAAAAAGGTGCCCGTAAGCGATTGGTGGATATTCTGGAAAAAAAAGGTATCCGGGATGAAGAAGTGCTGAGGGCAATAGGGAAAATACCGCGCCATTACTTTTTTGCTGAAACTTTCTGGAACAAGGCATACCAGGATATTGCCTTCCCGATAGGTGAGGGTCAAACCATTTCACAGCCCTACACTGTTGCTTACCAAACCGAGCTATTGCATATCCGCAAGGGCGATAAGGTGCTGGAGATTGGTACAGGATCGGGCTATCAAACTTGTGTTTTATTAGAAATGGGTGCTACCGTATACACCATCGAACGACAAGAGAAGCTGTACGAAAGAACTAAATATGTGCTACCCGAAAAGATGGGTTATAAGCCCCACTTTTTTTGTGGTGATGGCTCCATAGGTATAGCGCAACATGCACCATATGATAAAATTATTGTGACTGCCGGCGCCCCCACAGTACCGGATGTGTTATTAAAACAATTGAATATTGGCGGTATATTAGTTATACCGGTAGGCGATGAAGACACCCAGAAAATGGTTACCATTCTTAAAGTTGGCGAGCACGATTACGAAAAGATAGTGCTGGACACGTTTAGGTTTGTGCCTTTGGTAGGGGATAAGGCCTGGTAGAGGGGCCCCAGCCCCCTGAATGGAGTTTTTGAATTACCACCTTAACCACCCAATGTACCGGGTAAATTTGGTGCTGATATTTTCTGCAGGATAATGCCTCTCCATTTCTACTGGAGCATATGGTTCTGGACGATATGCAAAATGGAATTTTTGGATATCATGATTAAACTCAATATGTAAGGCTTCCCTGTTCCATTCCGGAGAGTCGTATATTGTAATTACAAGTTTGTGTACAGATGTGTAACCAAATAGTTTTTTCTCAAGTCCGCTGTTTCTGATAAATCTTATCAATAAAAGCATGTCTTGGAAATTTAAACCGTTGGAAACTAAATCAGCGTAAAATTTTTCTATACCTTCCCAGGGAACTACTTTTGCTGTTTGAGGCTTATATATTTTAGCTTTTTCCCTGTAGATCATATAATTGAGATAATATCAAATTTAAGAAATGCAGAGTGAATAAAAAAGCTTTCTCTTTAGAAGATTGAGGGGCTCTACCGTTTCATCGCCCTGTCCATCTCTATCTTGGTATCACGCTCTTTCATGGTATCGCGTTTGTCAAAAGTCTTTTTACCCTGGGCAAGGCCTATTTCCAGCTTGGCAAAACCGCGTTCGCTGATGAATAGGGCAAGGGGGATGATGGTCAATCCTTTTTCTTCGCCCCGGGTTAATAGTTTTTTGAGTTCTTTTTTGTTGAGCAGCAGCACGCGGTCGCGTTTGGCTTCATGATTATAGAACGAACCGTAAGAATATTCGGCTATGTGCAGGTTACGCACAAAAAGCTGGTTATTAATGAAGGTGCAAAAAGCATCATTGATATTTGCTTTACCCTCACGGATGGATTTAATTTCGGTGCCCAGCAATTTAATACCGGCAACGTATTTATCCAGTACGTGGTATTCAAAATAAGCTTTCTTGTTCTTAATATATATTTTATCCTCGGCCATTATATTCTGCTGCTAAAGCTGCAAACTTACATAAAAAATTGGCCCCCGCTAAATCACCAGGGAGGGGGCGGCATGACCTCCGCTTTTTAACTTTGGACTATTGCGGTTTCACTATCAGTACAGGAACATTCACCTTGTGCCGCACCGAATTAACGGTTGTGCCAAATATAAGGTCCTTAATAGCTTTGTGCCCGTGCGAGCCCATCACTATAAAATCTATCCCGTCTTTATTCACTATGTCGGCAATGGCACTGGCTGGGTTGCCGTAACCAATTTCCGCTTTGGCTTTATAGCCAAGCTTTTTCATTACTTCAACGTATTTATCTAAATTATCAACGTCGCTTTGGGTTTCGTTATCCATCACTTGCCCACCATAATAGCGTGCGCCGGCGGTTTCAACAACGTGGATGAGTGTATAATGCGCGTGTTTGCCGCCCTGCATAATGGCATGGCGAAGGCAATCGCTATCATTCTTTGAAAAATCAATGGTAATTGCTAAGTGCTTATACGTGATGGCATCCAGCTCATTAATGGCGGTTGCAATACCATGCGGAACAACATAGGCAACCTGGGTAGTATGTTTATAAAGCAGCGGCCTCAGGAAAACATATATAAGTAACACAAAAATGCCAAGTACTATGGGTACCACAAAAATATAGATGTATATATCCGATTGCTTGTTTTCCTTTAACCAATCGCCAATTTGATCATATACCAATTTAGCATTAAGTCCTACTATCAATATAGCGCTGGCCCAGGCCACTATTTTTACTTTAAGACTGATGGCAAAATTTCCCATCCTTTTTTTATCAGATGTAAAATGAATAAGCGGAATCACCGCGAAGCCCAATTGAAGACTTAGCACCACCTGACTTAATATAATGAGGCTGCCTAATGCATCTTCGCCATAATAAAGTATAGTAAACACGGCGGGCACAATGGCCAGCACACGGGTAAGTAAACGCCTTAACCATGGCTCAATACGCAGGTTAATGTGACCTTCCATGATGATTTGCCCGGCCAGGGTACCCGTAATTGTGGAGCTTTGGCCGGACGCTATTAGCGCAATGGCGAAAAGCACCGGGGCAATTCGTCCAAAAATGTGTTCCAGGAGTTTATAAGCATCCTGGATCTCGGCAACCTGAAAATAACCGTTTTTGAAAAACGCGGTTGCAGCAAGGATGAGTATAGCAGCATTTACAAAAAAAGCAAGGTTAAGTGCAATTACTGTATCAAACAGGTTAAACCGGATGGCCCATTTCATACCTTCATCTGTACGGGTTATCTTGCGGGTTTGTACCAGCGATGAATGCAGGTAAAGGTTATGCGGCATTACGGTGGCCCCAATTATACCAATAGCTATATACAGCATTTGCCGGCTGATAGCATCGTTTTTAAACAGGTTGGATGGGATAAAACCTTTCGCTATATCTACTACATCGGGCGATACTATAAACATCTCTACCAAAAACGATATGCCGATGATGAAAATCATCGATATTATAAAGCCTTCGAGTTTCCGCATACCCTTGTTCATGAGGTAAAGCATCAGCACGGTATCGGTTATGGTGAGGGACACGCCCCAGATGAGCGGCAGGTTAAATAATAATTTTAAACCGATAGCCATACCGATGATCTCGGCCAGGTCACAGGCGATAATGGCTATCTGGGCCAGCATATACAGGCAAAAGTTTGCAAAGCGCGGGTAGGCACGCTTAGAGGCCTGTGCAAGATCGAGCCCGCGCACAATACCCAGCCTTGCAGCCAATGATTGCAGCAGCAGGGCAATAAGGTTTGATGCAAACAGTACCCAAATAAGCTTGTAGCCGAAGGCACTGCCGCCGGCAATATCTGTGGCCCAGTTACCAGGGTCCATATAACCTACGCTAACCAGGTACGCCGGGCCCAAAAAGGCCATGATTCTGCGCCAACCGGTTTTATTTTCGGGGTTAACTGAGCTATGTACGTTACCTAATGAAGGGTTATGTTCGTTTGTATTCATAAGGATATCAGTAAATTATTGGCAACCTCGCGGCTGATGTATATTTCTTTATCGGTTTCGGTTTTTAAGGCCACGGAGTGGTCGTATTCAATAATATCGGTTATTGTCACTTTTTTGCCAATGGTTAGTTGCTGTTTTTCGAGATACTGCAAAAAAGGAGATGAGTGATCGCGTACGCCCGAGATAACGCCGCATTGGTTAATTGCTAAAGCCGAGACAGGTTTTAACTCCACTGATTTAAAATTGCCGTTACAATCAGGTATCGGGTCGCCGTGGGGGTCATGTTTGGGATGGCCCATAAATTCGTCAAGCCTGTCAATCAGTTCCTCTGATGAAATGTGTTCCATTTCTTCGGCCATTTCATGCACCTGATCCCATTTAAAATTAAGTTTTTCAACCAAAAAGTATTCCCAAAGGCGATGCTTGCGGATAATGCCTATTGCAATCTTCTCGCCAGCATCTGTAAGGCTTACGCCCTGGTAACGCGTGTAGTTAATTAAAGCCTTATCAGCCAGCTTTTTCAGCATATCTGTAACCGAAGAAGCCCTGGTATTTAAGGAAGCTGCAATTTGATTGGTGCTCACTACGCCGGCATCAATTGCCAGGTGATAAATGCACTTTAAATAGTTCTCCTCGGCTAATGTGTTCATTTATACAAATCTAATAAAAAATTTAGACTTATCTAAAATATGAAGTGTTAGGAAATATATTTTTGTTTTACGCGTTTTAAGTGAAATTTAATTTCGTGAAATGCGGAAAATATTATATTTGCAAGTACTATGGCTGCTGAATTAGATAAAATAGACCTACAGATACTCAAGATTTTACAGGAAAACGGAAGAATAACCAACCTTCAACTATCAAACGAAATAGGGCTTTCACCGGCACCAACGCTTGAGCGTGTGCGTAAATTGGAAAACGCGGCCTATATAAAAAGTTATCATGCGTTGGTGGATGAGGAGAAACTGGGCCTGGGCATAAAAACCTTTATCCAGATTTCGCTTGATTTTCATCAAAAAAATACCATCCAAACCTTTTTGGATGAAATAAAAACTATCAAAGAAGTTACCGAGTGTCATCACGTAACCGGCCAGTGCGATTTTTTACTTAAGGTTTATGTTCGCGACATTAAATCATACGAGCAACTGATCATGGAAAAAATAAGCCGCATCACCGTGGTAAAAACATTCCAGACGATGATGATCATGTCGACCAGTAAAAAAGAGCCGATTGTACCGTTAGAGTATTAGGTAAGATAGAATCAAGAAATTAGAGTCAGGAATTAAGAGAAATCCATCTTGTTTTGACTTTGGGTCAAAGCGCGAAAGATCAAAATCTTTCGCGCTTTGTTTTTGAAGGTGTCTTGATTCTTGACTCTAATTTCTTAACTCTTTTTTAACTTATTTGCCAATCTATCTCTGCCTTGCCTTCTTTTCTTAATATTTCATTGGTTTTTGAAAATGGTTTACTGCCAAAAAAGCCTCTTTCGGCAGAGAAGGGGGATGGATGGGCCGACCGGATGATGAAATGTTTTTTCTCGTCTATCAAGACGGCTTTTGACTGGGCAAAGTTACCCCATAGTATAAATACAATTCCTTCCTTTTTATCAGATATGGTTTTAATCACCTCATCTGTAAACTCTTCCCATCCCTTTTTTTGATGTGAGGCCGAATCGCCGGCTCTTACCGTGAGTGTTGAATTTAATAATAGTATGCCTTGTTTGGCCCATTCTTCCAGGTTGCCATGGGCTGGGGTTTTAAAACCGGGAATATCGGCCTCCAGCTCTTTATAGATGTTTTTAAGCGACCGCGGTATCGCAATGTCCTTTTGTACTGAGAACGAGAGGCCATGCGCCTGGTGAGCGCCAGGATAGGGATCCTGCCCTAATATCACCACTTTCACATCCTCAAAGTGCGTGGTGTTAAAAGCGTTGAAGATATCAGCGCTTTTGGGGTATACTACCTGCCCGCTTTCTTTCTCCTGCTGTAAAAAATGTTTCAGTTTTACCATGTACGGTTTGCCAAATTCTTCCTCTAATACTGCAAGCCATGATGGGTGTAATGCATTCGCCATAAATATTTATATAGATGTTGGTTTAGCGTGCAAATAAACAGATATTTGCAGTTAATATATGTATCACAAATTATGTCAAATATAGTTCGTTTAATTGTAGCGTGTGTATTCTTCGGAGCAGCGGTTGCGCTTTGTGCTTTTAGCTTTTGGGGCTGGGGCATCCTGGTATTGTTGTTTGGCGGTATCATACTGCTAAGCTTCTTTTTTAATGAGAATATGATCATATCGCAGTATTTTCTGCGTAAAGAGAATTCGGCTAAAGCCGAAGCGTGGTTATTGAAGATAACCGATTACGAAAAGCAATTACACAAAAATCAGCATGGTTATTATAATCTGTTGATCGGTTTAATCGAATCGCGCAAAGCGCCGATGAAATCTGAAAAATATTTCAAGAAATCATTACAGCTGGGCATGAAAATGTCGCACAATATAGCTTTGGCTAAATTGAGCCTGGCAGGTATCTCCATGGCAAAACGGAATAAACGTGAAGCGCAAATGTACCTGTCCGAAGCATCAAAAGATGATAAGAATAAATTACTTACCGATCAGATAAAGATGATGAAAGGCCAGTTGGCACAGATGGATAAGCAGGTAGTAAGAGGCGGATATCGCCAGTTCTAAGAAAAGAACTACAGGCTTATTGAGGAAAGATACCGGGATAAGGATAAAAGAACAAAAAAATAAAAGGGACCCAAAAATGGGTCCCTTTTATTTTTCGTCAATAGCGCTAAAATAATCAGCAGTGGCCGAATGATTTTGGTAGGGGTGTACTACCACATGGTCGCTATAGGTGTAATCGTTTTCTTCGGTTGGGTTTGACACTTCAACCATTTTCAATAAACTCCTGATAAACGACAGGTTAAAATTGCTCCTGTTCAGCTTTATCAAGTATTCATTTTCGGTAATCTCCAGAATTGAATTCGTCATCATTTTTGTAATTATTGTTTATTACAAGTATAACCATCATTATTAAACCCAAAGTAGTATTTGCTTTAAGCTTTCATTAACAAATTGTTACCGATGATGCAGGGTATTTGCGTTGATTACGCTATGAATTGTCTGAACCGGAATTTATCGAATTAAAGAATTAACAGAATGAATAACTTCAATTCGATAAATTCCTTAATTCGATAAATTCCGGTTTCAGATGAATTTTTCTTACTCAAACCAAGCCATCACCACTTCTTTAGCAGGCATGGTAATATCAAGTTTTAATTTTTTGCGCATTCCGCCCAGGTCATTAAATACTTTATTGGGATTGCCGGCTTTTAGTTCTTCAACGGTGTTAAAGCCCATTTTATTTAGTACAGGCACCCATTCTGCAGGTACACCTGCATTAATGAAGTCATCTGCGGTAGCAACCCTGGCTTTTTTCTCGGGGCGCATCTGCGGGAAAAACAATACTTCCTGTATAGTGCTTTGATTGGTCATCAGCATCACCAGGCGATCGATACCGATACCCAAGCCCGACGTTGGTGGCATACCGTATTCCAGTGCGCGTAAAAAGTCATCGTCCATCGCCATAGCTTCATCATCGCCACGGCCGGCCAGTACCAGCTGCTCCTCTAAACGCTCACGCTGATCAATAGGGTCATTTAATTCTGAGTACGCGTTAGCTATCTCCTTGCCATTTACAAACAGCTCAAAACGCTCAACCAAGCCATCTTTTGTACGATGTTTTTTGGCCAGCGGGGTCATTTCTATAGGGTAGTCAGTAATATATGTTGGCTGGATAAGGTTATGCTCCACCTTAGCGCTAAAGATCTCATCAATCAGTTTTCCTTTACCCATGGTTGGGTTAACCTCTATTTTAAGTTCGGCACAGGTTTCACGCAATGCCGCCTCATCCATAGCAGATACATCAATACCTGTGTATTTCAGGATGGAATCATACATAGATAGTTTTTCGTATGGGCCTGCAAAGTTGATCTCGTTATTACCTACCTGTACAACCGGGATACCATGAACCGCTTTGGCAACAGTTTCCAGGCATTCCTCAACCATAGCCATCATCCAGATATAATCTTTATAGGCCACATAAATTTCCATGGCAGTAAATTCCGGGTTGTGGGTGCGGTCCATACCCTCGTTACGGAACATTTTACCAAACTCATATACACCATCAAAACCGGCAACAATTAAGCGTTTAAGGTAAAGCTCATTGGCTATGCGTAAAAACAGCGGCATATCCAGCGTGTTATGATGCGTAGCAAACGGACGGGCCGCTGCGCCACCATGCACCGGCTGCAATATTGGGGTTTCCACTTCCATCCAGCCCTGCGCGTTAAAATAGTTACGCATGCTGCTGATAACTTTGGAGCGGTTGACGAAAATTTGTTTGTATGCCGGGTTAACCGTCAAATCCACATAACGCTGGCGATAACGCATTTCGGGATCGGTAAATGCATCATATATATTCCCTTCATCATCCCGCCTTACAACAGGTAGGGGTTTCAAGGATTTTGAAAGTACGATCAGCTCACGTACGTGAACAGAAATTTCGCCGGTTTGAGTTAAAAAAACGTAGCCTTTTACACCTACGTAATCACCCAGATCAAGCAATTTTTTAAATACGGTATTGTATAAAGTTTTATCTTCATCAGGGCAAATATCATCGCGTTTCAGGTAGATCTGGATCCGCCCGGTTGAATCCTGGATCTCGGCAAATGATGCACTACCCATGATGCGGCGCGTCATGATACGGCCGGCGATAACTACATTTTGGTAGGCCTCGGGTTTATTTGCAAAATTATCGGTAATATCCTGTGCCCAGGCGTTAACATCAAAAGCTTCGGCAGGGTATGGGTTAATGCCCAGTGCCCTTAATTGTTTTAAAGATTCGCGGCGAATAATTTCCTGTTCGGATAGTGCAATACTCATGTTTTGAACGGTATTTTAATAAAGGTGCAAAAATAGCGTTTTTAATGAGTTGTAGGCTGTAGAGATGCAATATTTTGCGTCTTCGTCTGTTCAGCGGAAATTTGCGTGATGGTATTTGTATGCTGAGACACAAAATATTGCGTATTTATATGGAGGGGGAGTATTTAGCCGGGCTGTTTGTATTCCCCAAAAAACAACTTACATTAGCTCTCCAATTTATGCCTAACCATGAAAAAACTTTCTTTGATCTTATTATGCCTGATAGCAGCAACCTTTAAAGTATTTAGCCAGGATGCGGCCACCTTATATGGTGCTGCAACCAAGCCGGTATTGGTATCTAAACAATTTCTGTTTACAGAGGGGCCGGCAGTTAATAAAAAAGGTGATGTTTTTTTTACCGATCAGCCTAATGATAAAATCTGGAAGTACGATACCGACGGAAAGCTATCTGTTTTTTTAGATAGCGCAGGCCGCAGTAACGGGATGTATTTTGATAGGAAAGGCAACCTCATTAGCTGTGCCGATGCGAAGAACCAGCTTTGGTCTATCAGCCCAAAAGGAAAAATTGAAATTTTGTTGAAAGATTATAAGGGCCTGCAATTTAATGGCCCTAACGATGTTTGGGTACGCCCGGATGGTGGTTTATACATTACAGATCCATATTACCAACGCGATTATTGGACCCGTAAAAAATCTGATCTTGATGGTCAAAAATTATATTACCTGCCCAAAGGGAAACATGAAGCTGTTATTGTTGACGATAAATTGAAACAACCCAATGGTATTGTAGGTACTGCCGATGGCAAATATTTGTACGTGGCCGATATTGGCGACAACAAAACTTACCGTTATGATATCAATAAAGATGGATCATTAACCAACAGGACCCTTTTTACAGCCCAAGGATCTGATGGGATGACGATAGACGAAAAAGGAGATGTTTACCTTACAGGAAAAGGTGTAACCATATTTAATGCCAAGGGCGAAAAAGTTGCCCATATAGATATAGATGAACCCTGGACAGCCAATATCTGCTTTGGTGGTAAAAACAAGGATATGCTTTTTATTACCGCATCTAAGGCGGTTTATACTCTTCAAATGAAAGTTAAAGGGGTAGACTAAGTTTTTTGCTGCAGGTAATTTGCTATTTGTTTTTGCTCATTGCGGGTTAACAGATCGCCCTCGTATTGCCATTGTTGATGGTCGGCCTGCCCAAAAGTGAGGGTGCCTAAATAGTCGGGATTGTTTTTATCGGCCAGGTTGGATTGCCCTTCGTCTATTTCCAAAGTTTCGGTAAATAATGCCGATTCATTATCGATGCTTGTTTTATATATTTTGTAAATTCCTTTATCGCTTAAATCGTGTTTTAAAACCGGTTCAATAATAATGTTCCGTAAGCTGCCATCAGCGTGTTTCAAAGCTAAATAAACCGGATTTTTCATAAAGTATTATTTTCATGATAATACAATGTGCTGGCGGCTTTGTTTGTGAAAAATTGTATTCTGCCTGGCTCGCGGTGTTTTGTAAAAACCTATAGAAACAAGAAGCGCCCTCTGATGGGCAGGGGCGCGTTCTAACCAATTATAAACCTAAATTATGAGAAGAGCTGTAAGGGAGGTCTCGAACCATCTGGTGCTGCCGTTCAGCGCCTTACATTTATTACACTACAAATATACAACACATCTTTTATTTTGCAAATGTTTTAAGTTAAATTATCAAATATTAACAATTTGATAATTTAAAAAGTATTTATATGCGATATTGGTAAATAAATAAATGTTGTTATAACATGTTATATGCCTGTATATCAATATATTTATGCAAGGCAAAAATGATACCAATAAAGTTTGTAAAATTGAAAATCCTGCAAACTTTATAAAAAATATTACAAAGTTTACAGGATTTGATATGCCTTATTTGCGGCTATTTAACAGGAAAACTAATTAACCTGGTACTAATTGGCCGGTTCAGCTTTTTTCTTGGCCGCTTTTTTTTCTTTTTTAGCTGTTATTAAGGCATCATACTTAGTTTTCTGCTCGGGAGTAAGTATCGCTTTTAATTTGGCATCAGCCTTATCGCGGATCAGCTTATGCGCGTATTTTTGCTCTTTTTTATCATTGGTTGTTTTAAGCGCTTTTAAGCTATCAAGGCTTTTATCCTGTTCCAGCAACACAGCGTTTGCCTTTGTAATCTGGCTATTGGTTAGGCTTAGTTGTTTGGTTAACTCCTTGGTTTGTTTTGCGGCTTTTAATGCAGGAGTTATGGGAGTTTTGTTTTGCGCATTTGCAAACAGGCCTAAACCGGCTAAAAGCATAATTGTAAATAGTAACTTTTTCATGTTTTATGATTTTGTGCTGGTATGACTTGGGCTTTAACGATTGGTTTAATGCACTAATCTACAACAATTGATAAGAAAGCATTACAGCCCCGCTTTTAAAAGTTTTGGTATCCCTTAGCTTCAGGTTGAGCTGTTTACTTAAGCCGCCGAATATCGGTATGCCGGCGCCCAGCGCTACCGGGTCAACCATAAGCTGGATGCCATCCAACAAGCCCTCATTAGTCAGTTGGGTAATGATACTGCCGCTGCCCAATATGGTCATGTCATGGCCGGGTGTTTGTTTCAGTTTTTTTACCTCGGCAACCATATTATTGATAACCGTGGTGTTTTGCCAGTCTGCCTTTTTTAAGGTTTTCGAAAAAACAATTTTTTCGGCCTCGTTCATTCCTTTGGCAACTCCGGGCATGCTTTCCATAGCCATTGGCGAAGGCCAGAAACCGGCCATCATTTCATAGGTTATACGCCCGAAAAGTAAAATGTTACCGGCCTGCATATTATCTTCGGAAAACTTTGCGCCCTCTTCGCCGTGTATGTGCCATGCGGTGGAGTTGTTGGCATCTTTATAAAAACCATTCAAGGTTACAAAATTGAATGCGGTTAATTTTCTCATGATATTTAGATGTTTTAAAATTTGACTTTTACACCTATATCAAATGAAATAACAAATATTGGACAACGGGTTTTAAAGAATTGATCGTTTTTTGAAAATTATTGTAGTTTATCGATCATTTATAAAACATTTTCACAGAAGCCCGAAGCTTTGTTTTTCTAAAACTTTCCATCCAATGGCGATGTTATCCTACAAAACATCATTTACCATGAGCCTGGAAAAATATGTAGAAAAGCGGGATTTTAACAAAACCGCCGAACCAAAAGCGGGAAAAAGCAAGGACAAAAACAGCTTGACTTTTGTTATTCAAAAACATGACGCATCCCGGCTGCATTATGATTTCAGGCTGGAAATGGATGGCGTGCTCAAAAGCTGGGCGGTGCCCAAAGGTCCATCCACAGATCCTAAAACCAAGCGCCTGGCTATGATGGTAGAAGATCACCCTTATGATTACCGCACCTTTGAGGGCATCATTCCGGAGGGCGAATATGTCGGCGGTACTGTAATTGTGTGGGACGAGGGTACCTATGAGCCTATTGAAGAAATAAAAGGCAAAAAAGAACAGGAAAAGGCATTGTTAAAACAGCTTAAATCGGGTTCACTCAAAATAAAGCTACATGGCGAAAAACTGGAAGGGGAGTTTGCGCTGGTTAAAACCCATGGCATGGGCGATAATGCCTGGCTCTTGATTAAACACGATGATGATTTTGCATCTAAAAAAGATATCAACAGGGAAGACAAATCAGTGATATCCGGCAAAACTATCGAAAATATGGAGAAAACGGGTGAAAAGGTTTGGCAAGATGGGCACGAAGAGAAGCTTGGAAAAACTAAAAAAACTTTATCAAAAGAAAAAAAACCGGAACCGGTTGAACCCGAAGTAAGCATAGCTGAACCAGCGGATATAAATACTGCCGCCCTGTTGAAAAAAGCACCCAAAGCCAAAATTCCAACGGGGATAAAACCTATGTTGGCGACCTTGGTTGATGAGCCTTTTGATGACGCTGATTGGGTTTACGAGGTGAAATGGGATGGCTACCGCGCGCTTGCTTTTATCAATAAGGGCGAGGTGGAGCTATTGTCCCGCAATAACAAAACGTTTAACGAAAAATTTTACCCTATTTATAAACTGCTGCAGGATTGGAAGATTAATGCTGTGCTTGACGGCGAAATATTGGTTTTGAACGATAAAGGGATCTCCAACTTCGGCAACCTGCAAAACTGGCGCAGCGAGGCCGATGGCGAACTGATTTACTATGTGTTCGATATTCTTTGGTACGATAGTAAAAGCCTCATGGATATCCCCCTTACCGGGCGCCAGGCTATTTTAAAAGATGTTTTACCTGCTGATGATGATCGCATCCGCGTAAGCAAAGTATTTAATGCCAGCGGTACTGAATTTTTTAAGGCCGCCGAGAGAATGGGCCTGGAGGGTATTATAGCCAAAAAAGCCAGCGGTACTTACTCGGCAAATATCAGATCGAAAGAATGGCTTAAAATCAAGGTGCACAAACGGCAGGAAGTTGTAATTGCGGGTTTTACCAAAAATGAAGATACTTCAAAACAGTTCAGCTCTTTATTGTTGGGTGTTTATGAAGACAAAGCTCTTCAATATGTGGGTAAAGTTGGTACAGGATTTTCTGATAAAGTACAAAAGGAAATGATGGAACAGTTTAAGCCGCTTATTACTGATAAAAGTCCGTTTGATTTGATACCCGATGTAAACAAGCCTTCACGTTTCAGGCCAAATCCACCCAAAGCAAAAGCTACATGGCTTAAACCCGAGCTGGTTTGTGAGGTGGCATTTGCCGAAGTTACGAGTGATGGAGTTTTCAGGCATCCATCTTTCCAGGGTATGCGGATCGACAAAAAAGCAAAAGATGTGGTACGAGAGATAGCCGAACATACCAAAGCAGCTGTTGAGGACGTACCAGATGCACAAAAAGATGTACATGCAACAGCAATTAAGCCGCCAAAGGGTAAGGAAAGAAAAACCTTGCTAAACCCAACCGACGAAACGCAGGTGCGCAAAATTTGCGGTCACGATTTGAAGTTTACCAACCTGAGCAAGGTTTATTGGCCCGAAGATAACGTAACAAAGCGCGACATGTTTAATTATTATTACCAGGTTGCTGAGTATATTTTACCCTACCTTAAAGATCGGCCTATGTCACTTAACCGCTTTCCCGGCGGAATCCATGGGCCAAGCTTTTACCAAAAGGATGTAAAAGACAAAGCGCCTGATTGGGCTAAAACTTTCCCCTACACCAACGGCGAGGGTGAGCATAAAGAATATTTAGTTGGCACGGATGAGGCCAGCTTGTTATGGATGGCTTCACTGGGTTGCATAGAAATGAATCCCTGGTTCAGTCGTGTGCAATCGCCGGATAACCCGGATTACTGTGTGATAGACCTGGACCCTGACAAAAATACTTTTGACCAGGTAATAGAAGCCGCGCTTGAGGTAAAAAAGGTTTTGGATGCTATTGATGTGCCTTCTTACTGCAAAACTTCCGGCTCCACCGGGATGCATATTTATATACCAATGAATGCAGCATATAGTTATGACCAAACACAAATGTTTGCCCGTATCATTGTAGATATTGTGCACAAACAAATTCCTGATTTTACCAGCCTGGAACGCATGGTAGCCAAACGTAAGGGGAAAATGTACCTGGATTTTTTACAAAATCGCCCCGGTGCAACTATTGCCGGTCCGTACTCGCTGCGGCCAAAGGTAGGCGCCACAGTATCAATGCCACTGCATTGGGATGAAGTTAAACCCGGCCTTACCATGAAGCATTTTACTATTTTTAACTCTATCGACAGGCTAAAAACTGAAGGTGACCTTTTTAAAGGCGTTTTAGGTAAAGCCATTGATTTGGAGAAAGCTATTAAAAAGGCGCAGGGGGTGTTTAGTTAGCAGTTCGCAGTTCGCAGTTGGTAGTTTGCAATTAGCAATTATCCCTTATGTCATTGCGAGCGCAGCGCGGCAATCGCGAACGTTACATAGTGATCTGGACATTTACTATGACAAGTTTGTTGCTGAGCCCTGCAGTTAATATTATCCCGCAGGCAGTTTAACCACAAAAATAGAGCCCTTGCCTTCATTGCTTTCAACATTGATAGTGCCATTATGGCTTTCAACTATCTGCCGAACGATGCTAAGGCCCAAACCGGTTGATTTTTCGCCCCTGGTACCGGTACGGCCGGCTTTTGTAAAACGGGTAAATATTTCGGGTAAAATAGCTTCGGGGATACCCATGCCGTAATCTTGCACCTCAATCACTATTTCGTTAGCAATTTTGCTAAGCCTGATGTCAATGCGTTCATTATCCTTTGAAAATTTAACAGCATTGCTTACCAGGTTATCAATAACCCTGTAGAATTTTTCTTTGTTAATCAGTGCGTAAACGGGGTTTACACTACTCGTGAATAATACATCGGCCTTTAACTGGGTTTTCCAGCTTTGTACCGCTGTTTTAAGTAGCTGGTTCAGTTCGGTTCTTTCAGTAACCATCACATTGTTGTTATCATTGCGGGCGGCCTCCAGTAAATCATCAATTATTGACCGGGCTTTTGCACATGAGGCTTTTACCATTTCCAGGTTGTCGCGGGTATCTTCATTTATCTCATCCAATTCCATTATCATGGCAATGGATTCAACGGCTGCTATTGGGTTACGCAGGTCATGAGCTACCATGCCCAGTACCTGGTTTTTAAACCCATTTGCTTTTTCAATCTGCTCGTTTTTTTCTTTAATTTGAATAACCTGGTTAAAACTATTGCCTTTAAAAGTGAAAAAGTACCGCGATGTTAAATAAAAGGCCGATAGCAGTATTAATGATGTAAGCTGGTTATAAAGCATTTGGGTTGGCGATGTTTGGCTATATAACAGCAATGCCGTAAAAAACAATTCAATAACAATAATTAATATAATGGTTTCATAGTACTCAAATACGCAAATGGCGCTAATAAGGCATAAAGCAATCAGGTAAAGGATAAGGGCGTCGCCTGGATCAGATGTGGCAATAAAACTGGAATACATGCCACATGTAATAATGTATAGTGAAAATAAAAACACAACAAACGCCATTAACTGGGTGCCTTTTTTACGCTTTTTATAATCGGCAATAAGCACGTTGCTAATTATCAGAAAAATAGGAGTGATGCATATAAATACCCAGTTGCTTGTATTAAATTCAGGAAAATTTTGAGCCTTGGTAAGGCTTGCCGGGAATGCAAGGTATACTGCCCTTATGATTACGTTAAGTAATAAAAAAATGATGCTGGCTGCCCTTATGGCAACTAAATTTTGATAGGTGTAAAAATCCCTGTATAATGCCCGGTACTTTACAGGCAGGCTATTAAAAAAGAAATGAGTATTCAAAATTGAACTTATTAGGGCTCATCAAAAATATCAAAAATTACTAAGAATCATGCGGGTGGTGTCAAAATGGCGTTTTAATTTATTCTTGCATGACTTTTTAACATGTATTAACAACTGGCAAGGGATTTGACTGGATCTAACTAATATAAATCACTATGAATTTTAACAACTTTACAATAAAAGCCCAGGAAGCCGTTCAAAAGGCTTCGGAAATTGCCACTGGTAACCAGCAACAGGCAATTGAACCAGCGCACCTGTTAAAGGGTTTGTTGCTGGTTGATGAAAATGTTATATCGTATTTATTAAAAAAACTAAATGTTAACCTTAAACGCCTAAACGATACTTTAGATACGCAGATTGCGTCGTTCCCTAAAGTAAGCGGCAGCAATGGTTATTTATCTTCAGATAGCAATTCGGCCCTGCAAAAAGCACAGGGATATTTAAAGGAATTTAAAGATGAGTTTGTATCTGTTGAACATATATTATTAGGCTTACTGGCAGCAGGCGGCAAGGTAAGTACAGCCCTTAAAGATTTTGGGGTGAACGAAAGTGACCTTAAAAAAGCGATCATCAGCTTACGCGGTGATAGCAAGGTAACCGATCAAAACGCCGAAGCTACCTACAATGCCCTTAATAAATATGCCCGTAACCTAAATGAGTATGCCGAATCGGGCAAGCTTGATCCGGTTATTGGCCGGGATGAGGAGATTCGCAGGGTTATCCAGATCCTTTCGCGCCGTACCAAAAACAATCCGATACTGGTAGGCGAGCCTGGTGTTGGTAAAACCGCCATTGCCGAGGGTATAGCTTTCAGGATCATCAAGGGCGATGTGCCCGAGAGCCTGAAAACCAAGGTGGTTTACTCGCTTGATATGGGAGCGCTCATTGCAGGCGCCAAGTACAAAGGCGAGTTTGAAGAACGCTTGAAAGCAGTTATCAAAGAAGTAACACAAAGCGATGGAGAGATCATATTGTTTATTGACGAGATCCACACCCTTGTAGGTGCCGGTGGCGGCGAAGGTGCTATGGATGCCGCTAATATATTAAAACCTGCTTTGGCCCGTGGCGAATTAAGATCAATAGGCGCTACCACGCTTAATGAATACCAGAAATATTTAGAGAAAGATAAAGCTCTTGAACGCCGTTTTCAGAAAGTGATGGTTGAAGAGCCGGATACTGCCGATGCGATATCAATTTTAAGGGGTTTAAAGGAACGTTACGAAACACACCACAAGGTGCGGATAAAAGATGAGGCTATTATCGCAGCGGTTGAAATGTCGCAACGTTATATAGCTGATAGGTTTTTGCCCGATAAGGCTATTGACCTGATGGATGAGGCCGCATCAAAATTGCGCCTTGAAATGGATTCAGTGCCAGAGGTTGTGGATGAACTGGAACGCCGTATTATGCAGCTGGAAATTGAGCGTGAAGCAATTAAGCGTGAAAAGGACGACCGGAAGGTTGCCGATTTAAGCGAAGAGATTGCCAATCTATCGGCCCAGCGCGATTCATTACGAGCCAAATGGAAAGGTGAGAAAGATCTTGTTGACGGTATCAACACAAAAGTTGAACTGATAGAAAACTACAAACAGGAAGCTGAACAGGCGGAGCGTGCAGGCGACTATGGTAAAGTAGCCGAACTACGCTATGGTACCATTGTAGAGGCACAGGCCGAAGTTGAGAAGCTAAAAGCTGCCCTGCTGGAAAATCAGAGTGACAGCCGCATGCTGAAAGAAGAAGTTACTGCCGATGATATTGCCGGAGTAGTAAGCCGCTGGACAGGTATCCCGGTTAGTAAAATGATCCAGAGCGAACGTGAAAAACTGCTGAGCCTGGAAGATGAATTGCATAAACGAGTAGCAGGCCAACAGGAAGCGATTGAAGCTATAAGCGATGCTATACGCCGCAGCCGCGCAGGTTTGCAGGATAAACGCAGGCCAATTGGATCGTTCATATTTTTAGGTACAACCGGGGTGGGTAAAACCGAGCTGGCAAAGGCATTGGCCGAGTACCTGTTTAATGACGAAGGCGCATTGGTGCGGATAGATATGAGCGAATACCAGGAACGTCATGCTGTGTCAAGACTAATAGGAGCGCCTCCGGGCTATGTGGGTTATGATGAAGGCGGTCAGTTAACAGAGGCTGTGCGTCGTAAGCCATACAGTGTAGTGCTGCTTGATGAAATTGAAAAGGCACACCCGGATGTGTTTAATATCCTGTTGCAGGTGTTGGATGATGGCCGGCTGACCGATAATAAAGGCCGTGTGGTAAACTTTAAGAACACCATCATCATCATGACATCAAACATAGGATCAAACATTATCCAGGAAAACTTCCAGACTTTGGAGGATGAAAACCGTGATGAGCTGATTGCTAAAACAAAGAACGAATTATTTAGCCTGTTAAGGGCAACTATTCGTCCGGAGTTTTTGAACCGTATTGATGAGATCATCATGTTTACCCCGCTTAGTCGCGATGAGATTCATGATATTGTGAAACTGCAGTTTAATCATGTGAAAGAAACCCTGGCCGAAATGGGCGTTACCATGGAAGCTTCTGACGAAGCGCTTGACTGGCTGGGCCAGTTAGGTTACGATCCTCAGTTTGGTGCCCGTCCGCTAAAACGTGTCATCCAGAAAAAGATCCTCAACGAGTTATCGAAGCAGATCCTGGCTGGCAAGGTAGATAAGGATAGCACCATCAAGGTTGATGTGTTTGATAATAATTTTGTGTTTTTGAACATACCTAAGGTGGTTTCTGAACCTGTTAAATAATATTTAACTCCATCATATAATTAAAAGAGCGACCCGCCGGGCCGCTCTTTTTTTTTTGAACTTAAAAAACATCATCTTTTTCCTCCTCCTCCTTCTTCTTGTCAACCATCTCTACGGGGCTTTCAGTGTTATTAAAACGCTCTTCGTTTTTGGCAAGAATAGGGGCGGCCCCGGCTATGGAAATTCCGGTTACGGCCAATAATAAAAATACAGCAAGGCAAATAAGCCTCAATAGCTTTTTAAGCTTTTTCATGTAGCAGGCAATAAACATTTAGCTGGCTTTAAGGCACAGTTAAACCGTTAAATAAATTTTACTTAATTCAATAAATTGGGAATTGTGGGTTCGTTAACCTATCAGGCCTGCATCTGGATAGGAAACACGGGGAATGTTCATGAATTGATAATCAGGAGCGGACTTATAAGCTGAAAAAAGTTGCGCCAAATGATGGTATCTGCTTATGGTAAGCTTATTATGCAATAATACCCGTTGATAGTAATTATTGCTGAGTTGAATATTGAGTAGCCTGATCCTATAAAAAGAGCAGAACGCTCTTTTATAACTTATGCCATGTTTTAAGGCGACTGAATTAGCCGCCAGCACTTCTGTATTGGTAGTTGTGCTGCTTGGCAGATTACTGCTTACATAACCGGATACGGCGAAAAAACTGATCAATAAGGAAAATGCCAGTAAGCTCTGCCTTGCCTGTTTTTTCAAATTAGTAAACATCATGTTGCCATTTATCACGTGTAAATATAATCAATTACTGTTATTGAAATCTCATTGATTATATGGATTATCCGTTGCGGTACCAGGCAACTGATAAAATTTAATTCCAATTAATACTATTAACTAAAACGTCTATATTTAATAATAAGTTAATATATTGGCAATATATAGCCATGTATTTTTATTGAAGTTTGACATACAGTTAATAAACATAAACTTATACATAAAACACCCTAAAAAATCACTATGCTAAAATTTACAAATTCGAGGCTGCTTTTTGCTGCCTTAGCTTTTGCCGGAGCCCTAACCTCAGGATGTCAAAAAAATTCAAGTCAGCCCGTTCAAAATGCTGCCGATAACAAAGCTGTATCGGTAACAAAACTTAAAATTCAGACGGTATCACTTACGCAAGGGTTTGAGGTTGGTGCAACCAGTCCTAAAACGGCTTATGATGTGTCACCTACAGGCTCGGCCAGTGGCGATAACGTAACCTTATCCGGCAGCTCATGGAATATGTATGATGCGTTAATAGGCAACCTGGCCGGCGATCTAAAAGCTGGTTCATGGGCAGGCCGTATTCGTAACACCGGGAAAATTACCATGTTATTTGATGTTACTACTGGCATAAGTAGCGTTACTATAAAAAGTGGCACTTATGGCTCGGATGCGGCAAGCACATGGGGTTTATTTTATTCTGTTAACGGAGGCACCAGCTGGGCGCAGGCAGGTTCGACTATAACTACTACCACAACACTTACTACTTCAACGTTTACTATTAGTGGTGTAACTGGTACAGCACGGTTAGAGATTCGTAAATTAACCGGCGGTACCAACCGTATTGATATAGATGATGTCACCATAAATGATGGTGGCACAGGTGGTGGTGGCGGTACTGTACTTACAGGTAAAAAATTCCTGTTTGATGCAAGTCACCTTGAAAATGCAGGCAGCGCCGATTGGCAGATTGATGCCGATGGTACCGAAAATGTACCTATGTATACAGGTGGTACAACTGTTGAAACAAAAGCGCAGCGTATACCAACACCATCATACACAGGTATTACAGCTACTACTGCCGAAACCTATTGGAAAGGCGCTATTTCTTCATGGGCAGTTGAACTGGTAAAACGCGGTGAGCTGGTTGAGTCATTGCCAAGCGGATCAACAATTACCTACGGCACTGCAGGTGCACAGGATTTGAGTAATTATGATGTATTTGTAGTTGTTGAGCCCAACCGTTTATTTACAGCTGCCGAGAAAACAGCCCTAATGAACTTTGTTGCCAACGGTGGAGGCTTATTTATGATAGCCGATCATACCGCAGCTACAACTGCCGGTACTGATGCCAATGGCTATAACCCATCTGACAGGGACGGTGATGGTTACGATTCGCCACGCGTTTGGAACGATTTGATGACCAATAACGGTATCAATAACAGCAATCCTTTTGGTTTCAATATCAACTATGTTGATATCAGCGAAGGGCCGTCAACTAATGTTTATACAGGTACTAACACCAACGCGCAAATAGTATTAAATGGCGCGGCTGGCACAGCTTCAAAACTGGCTTTTTATAACGGATCAACCGCCACTTTATACCCTGCAGACAACTCAAGTGTACAGGGCTTATTTTGGCGTAACAGCGCTACTAATGGTGGTACAGCCAATGCCATGGCGCTTTTAGCAACATATGGCTCTGGTCGCGTTGTATTTATTGGTGATAGCTCACCGGCTGATGATGGTACAGGCGATACCAACGATAGTTTGTTTAATGGATGGTCTGGCGATGCGCCTTCTGGCTATACTTCGCACCCGGCTTTGCATTTAAATGCTTCGTTGTGGTTGGCTAAGGCGCAATAAATAGCCTTGCACCAGGTATTCTACTAAGAAAATGCTTTGAAAATAAAAACGTCCCGTTACTGTAGTATCGGGGCGTTTTTATTTGATTCAAAGAGTATGCAGTTAAACCGGTATTTTTTAATAATCAGTTTTAAATCGAAACAAGATTCATACTTCAACAGTTATATCAAAGCAGTGAATTATCAACTGCTCACACTTAAACAAAACATCACCATTATGAAAACTTACGAAAGTTTAATAGACGCCACTAATGATCTTTTCACAAGAGGATACACAGCTAACCTTAGCCTGGAAGGTGATACAATAGATGATAAAGCCCAGGGTATACATATGGGTGAAGAAGATTTTGTAATTGATGAGTTTTACCGTTTTGAAGGCGCCAGTAATCCCGATGATATGTCAATAGTTTATGCTGTATCATCGCAAAAATATAACCTTAAAGGAGTGCTGGTGAATGCCTATGGCACTTATGCAGATGATAGCTCATCAGCCATACATGCCAAGCTGCGCCATGGCCAGGTAAGCGATAATTTGCACGGCCAGGACAGGCCGCACGCGTAATCAGATGTTTTAGATATGCAGATTTTAAATTACAGATGTGCTTCAGATGATTTTTAGATAGGTAAATGTCTGAACCCGAATTTATCGAATTAATAAATTAACAGAATTTCAAAATTCAAAGAATTCTACAAATTCGATGAATTCTGGTTCAGACAATCATCTGCCTATCTGTAATTTAAAATCTGCACATCTAAAATCTACAATTCCTTCAAAATTTTCTTTCCACCTGCTTGTATGGCTGCACTGCCATTGCGCATTAAAAACTCCATTTGAGCGGTAAGCTCTTCTTTAACTCAGGGGAATAAATCCTTTAAATTGAATAGGGCATAAGCTGCAAATATTTTTACAGCAACTTTTGCCCTGGGATTTATCATCCAATCAAACAGTTGCTCAACCACTGGTTCAAAGTTGATTTCCTTAAGCTTTAATTGTAGCGACTTTGAGGCTTTTGCATCAGTGATGTGCATTATTATTTTGGCATAATGACGCTGGCATCCTGGGTGCTTCACTTCGCCAAACCGCGAGATCATATAGTGCAAATCGTCAAGATAAATTTCGGGATCAGATAGAAAGACATTTTCGAGTATCCACACCGCCCTGAATGCAACAGCCTTATCCTGTTGAAAAGTAATATCAATTAAATCGCGTAAAGCAAACTGTTGTTCCTTCAATATCCTGCTAAGCTCAAGCACCTTGGGTTTACCAATAATACTGGTGATTTTTTTGATGAGCTCGGATTGGGTCATGGTGATATAAAAGTAAATGATAGCAGTGGAAATTTAAAATTTACTACATAATCAAACAAAAGGGCTTCCCGATTCTTCAAACCAATACCAACAAAATTTTTACATTTGCTTTTTGTTTAAATATAACTGTCCATGGTTAAGTTCAACCGATTTACACTGGATAATGGCCTGCGGGTTATTGTTCACGAAGATAATACTACGCCTATGGCGGTGCTCAACATTCTGTATGATGTTGGCGCCCGCGACGAAAATCCCGAACAAACCGGCTTTGCCCATTTGTTTGAGCACCTGATGTTTGGCGGATCGGTAAATATACCCAGCTATGACGAACCCCTGCAAAGGGTAGGCGGCGAAAACAATGCCTTCACCAGCAACGATATTACCAACTACTATATCACCCTGCCATCAACCAATATCGAAACCGCTTTCTGGCTGGAAAGTGACAGGATGCTTAACCTTGCTTTTAGCGAGAAAAGCCTGGAGGTGCAACGCAATGTGGTAATTGAAGAGTTTAAGCAGCGTTATCTTAACCAGCCATACGGCGATGTTTGGTTAAAGCTTCGCCCGCTGGTTTACAAAGAGCACTCTTACAAGTGGGCTACTATCGGCAAAACCATCGAGCATATTGAGGAGGCAAGGATTGAGGATGTAAAAGCGTTTTTCAAGAAACACTATAATCCTCAGAATGCAATTATGGTTGTGGGCGGAAACATAACTACCAGCGAGGTAAAAGCGCTTTCAGAAAAATGGTTTGGGCCAATACCCGCAGGTGAAAAATACAACCGTAACCTGCCGCAGGAACCTGATCAGCGCGAAGAGCGCCGCGAAACAGTCACTGCAAAAGTGCCATTAAACGATGTTTATATAGCTTTCCAGATGGGAGCCCGTTTAGATGAGGATTATTACGCTGTGGAGTTATTGAGCGATATACTTTCGCGCGGCCATTCATCACGCCTGTACCGGAGCCTGGTGCAGGATAAACAGATCTTTAGCGAGGTACATGCTTATATTACCAGCAGTTTAGATAAAGGAATGTTTGTGCTTGAAGGTAAACCACTGGAGAACATCAGTATTGAACAGGCGGAAGCAGCCTTATGGGAAGAACTGGAAAAAGTTAAGAACACCGAAATTCCGGCAGATGAATTAACCAAGGTGCAAAACAAAACAGAATCAACCATGGTGTTTTCTGAAATGTCATTGCTGGATAAAGCCATGAACCTTGCCTCGTTTGAGTTGCTTGGTGATGCCGACCTCCTTAACCAGGAAACTGGGAAATACCTGGCTGTAACAGCGGCACAGATCAAGGAAGCAGCTAATAAGATTTTTAGAAAAGATAATTCATCAACGCTGATTTATTTGGCAGAATAAGTTATACACGATTTACAGGATTAAATCTGCCTGAACCGGAATTGTCAGCATTCTTTAATTCGATAATTCAGGTCCAGGAAAAATATCACAAATGACCAACTTAGATAGAACATTAGCCCCCGATTTTAAGGCTATCGATAATATAACCCTGATAAGGCCCGAGCATAAAAAGCTTGATAACGGCTGCAATATTTATTGCTTTAACTCCGGCGATCAGGAACTGGTGCGTATTGAATGGATTTTTGGAAACCTGCGCTTTGATGCCTTGAAACCACTGCTAAATATGGCGGTTAACTCGATGCTTACCGAGGGAACCGGTACCTTAAATGCAGCTCAAATAGCCGATAAGATTGATTTTTATGGCGCATTTTTGCAGGTTGATTATGGTTACGAAAACTCGCAGGTTACGTTATATAGCTTAAATAAACATTTGCATAGTACGTTACCGGTCATCATGGATCTGCTTACCGATTCTATTTTCCCCGATAAGGAATTGGAAACGTTTAAGCGCAACCAACAGCAAAAGCTGCAGGTTAGCCTGCAAAAAAATGATATAGTAGCGCGCAGAGATTTTAACAAGGCTATTTACGGCAATACCATTTATGGTTTAGGAGCCAGCTTTGAAAATTATAAAGCATTGCATCGCGATGATTTGATAGCTCACTACAAAGAACAGTACCAGCCATCAAACTGTACTATTGTTATTGCCGGGAAAATTGAGCCGGAAACTTTAACGCTCATCACCAATACTTTTGATAAAGGATGGACTAACGGTGATACCCCCGCCGATACTACCCAGCCGGAAATTGAATCGGCTAAAGATTTGTTTTACCTTACCGAAAAGCCTGATGCCCTGCAATCTGCTATCAGGATAGGGATACCGATTGTTACGCGAAGTCATCCGGATTTTCAGCCCTTACAGGTTTTGAACACTGTTTTTGGTGGATATTTCGGATCGCGACTGATGGCCAATATTCGCGAGGATAAAGGTTATACCTACGGTATAGGATCGGGCCTGGGGCCGTTTAAACAAAGCGCGTCATTTTTTATAGCTACCGAAGTAGGGGCCGATGTGTGCAAAGCGGCTATTACTGAAATTGAAAAAGAGATTAACCTGTTGAAAACCGAACTGGTGCCCGATGAAGAGCTTGATTTGGTACGCAATTACATGTTAGGTTCGTTGCTGGGTAGCCTGGAGAATGTTTTTTCGCATGCAGATAAGTTTAAAAGTATCTATTTTGCCGATCTTGATTATGACTACTACGATAGATATGCTGCCACAATAAAAAGTATCACAAGCCCACAGCTACAGGAGCTGGCTAATAAATATTTTCATTTTGAGAGTTTCTATAAAGTGATTGTAGGCAAATATTGAAAAGGAGTCAAGAGTTAAGGATCAAGAGTTAAGACAGCTTTAAATGGGCTGCAATTGAAAAAGAGCCAGGAGTTAAGAATCAAGAGTTAAGATTGCTTCAAATGGGCTTCACAAAGTTCATTTTTCTGCGAAATGTAAAATTCTTGATTCTTGACTCTAATTCTTGCCTCTATTTTACAAAGCATTTCTGATTACCTAAATTTTTATTACCTTTGCCCGGCAAATAATAACTCCAAAATAATTATTTGCTATGCAGTTAGACCCATCCAAATTTGTTGCCGAAGGATTAACCTACGACGACGTTTTACTACTCCCCGCTTATTCTGAAGTACTACCGCGCGATGTTAATACCGGTACTTTTTTAACAAAAAGCATCCGTTTAAACATTCCCATTATTTCGGCCGCTATGGATACCGTTACAGAAGCAGGCCTGGCAATTGCCATTGCCCAGGCTGGTGGTATTGGTATGCTGCACAAAAATATGACCATACAGGCGCAGGCCGATGAAGTACGCAAGGTTAAACGATCAGAAAGTGGCATGATCCAGGACCCGGTAACTTTACTGGAAGATGCCCTGCTTGCCGATGCTTTCCAGATCATGAAAGAATACAGGATTGGTGGTATCCCGGTAATTGATGCAGATCATAAACTAAAGGGAATCATCACCAACCGCGATCTGCGTTTTCAGAAAGATATGACAGTGCCTGTTAGCGAAGTGATGACCAAAACAAACCTGGTTATTGCACCCGAAGGCACAAACCTTACCGAGGCCGCTGCCATATTACAGGCAAATAAGATTGAAAAGCTACCTGTAATTAATAAAGACGGAATACTGGTAGGTTTAATTACTTATAAAGATATCCAAAAAGTTAAAAACTTCCCCAACGCCTGTAAAGACGAATTTGGCCGTTTACGCGTAGGTGCAGCAGTTGGTGTTGCTGCCGATAATATAGACAGGGTTACAGCCCTTGTTAATGCCGGCGTTGATGTTATCACTGTTGATACAGCTCATGGGCACTCAAAAGGGGTTATTGATATGGTTAAAGCCGTAAAAAAATTATACCCCAACCTGCAGGTTATTGCAGGTAACATTGCCACTGCCGATGCCGCAATTGCCTTAGCTGATGCCGGTGCGGATGCTGTTAAAGTAGGTATTGGTCCGGGTTCTATTTGTACCACGCGTATTATTGCCGGGGTTGGTGTTCCGCAACTGTATGCCGTTTACGAGTGTGCTAAAGCTTTAGAAGGCCGCGGTATCCCGGTAATTGCCGATGGTGGTATCAAACAAACAGGCGATATTGTGAAGGCTATAGCGGCCGGTGCAAGCTCTATCATGGCTGGGTCGTTATTTGCAGGTGTGGAAGAATCACCGGGCGAAACTATCATATATGAAGGCCGTAAGTTTAAATCATACCGTGGTATGGGTTCAGTTGAAGCGATGGCGAAAGGTTCTAAGGATCGTTACTTCCAGGATGAAACTGATGTAGTTACAAAGCTTGTACCAGAAGGTATTGTTGGTCGCGTGCCATTTAAAGGCAATATGGCCGAAGTGATTTTTCAATACATAGGTGGTTTACGTGCAGGTATGCACTACTGTGGCGCTGCCAATATTGAAGATCTGCAACGTGCCAAATTTGTACGTATCACAGCAGCCGGAATGCGCGAAAGCCATCCACACGATATTACAATTACTAAGGAAGCTCCTAATTATACCAGGTAATTCTTTTAAAATACTGCATTACAAATTATAGCAAAGCCTGTAAGGTTAATAAGTTTTTACTTTTAACCTTACAGGCTTTTGCTTTGACCGGTATTTTACTGGGCGTTTAATCCCGACTTTGGAATTAAGCTATTGGAAGTTATTATTTTTAATGCCTGATCGTATGTAAAACCTACTTTGGTAAGTGCATCAAAATATTCTTTGGTCAACTTGGCAAGCTCTGTTAACTTACCCGGCTGTTTGTAGTAATCCAATTGTGCATCAAGCATGCTTTTTGCCAATGTGGAGTACATTGGGCCCATCGCGTTCATGGCATTTGCCATTTCATTTGTGCCAGTTGAAGGTTGACCCATCATATTAACAGGTGGCGGAGGAGGAAGTAAAACAACATCAGTTATTTTTACGTGTTGCTCGCCGGGGTAGGAGTGTGTAATATCTACGTTATAAAAATTGAAAAAGTTTATACCATCCCTTCGTCGGCCTGCGCGTTCAATAATATCAATTGATTTTGCAGCTTGTGGTATTTTTTGAAAATATACTTTAAATAAAAGCTTTTCGCCGGCTTTTGCTAAAGTGTGTTTGGCCGGCACCATGGCTATATTTTCGGATTTTACATAATTGTAATGTGTATTACCCTGGTCGGTTTGAATGTAGATCTCTTTATTGAGCTGTACCCAGGAATTATCAGAATTGGCGGTGTACTCAAAGTTTATAACGGTGAATTTTGCATCACTTTCTACTTTAGTGATAATCGTGTTATAGTCGTCGCTGCTTTCCACTCTGGGGTTAACAATAACTTGTGCAAGGGACGTGAGACAGGCCATCATCAACATGGCAGACAAGGTTAGGATTTTTTTCATGAAATATATTTTTTAAGGTTAGGTAAATATAGATGTGTAATAATACATTTTAAATAGATAAACCATTCAAACTAATGGATAATAATACGGCCTTGCCCTGCAATTGGCTACTGTAAATTTTATATTTGCGATATGAGAGCTATCTGCGTATTCTGCGGTGCCAATTTTAACGGCGACCCTTTATTAAAACAAGCTATTGAGCAATTAGCCGAAGTGATGGTTAACCGTAATATAACCCTGGTATTTGGCGGGGGCAAGGTTGGGGTTATGGGTTTAATGGCTGATGCAGTTTTGAGTCGTGGCGGTAAAGCGATTGGAGTGATCCCCCGGTTTTTAATGGATAAAGAGGTTGGTCATACCGGTTTAACGCAACTTCACATTGTAGAGAACATGCATCAGCGCAAGCAAATGATGAACGATCTGTGCGATGGTATCATCACACTGCCTGGTGGTTTAGGTACACTCGAAGAGTTTTTTGAGGTGCTAACATGGCTACAATTAGGGCTGCACAGTCATCCCACAGGGTTGCTGAATGTTGGGGGGTACTATGATTCATTACTGAAGCAACTGGACGTAATGGTTGAGCAAAAATTTCTTAAACCCGCCAACCGCGAGCTGGTTATAACATCCGGCGATGCCATTGAACTGGTAACCCTGATGGAGAGCTTTAATGCAAACCCTGATGAAGTTTGGTTTAAAGACAGAAACCTTACTTAAGCCGAAAGGAGAGTAAATATTGATGGAGCAAAGGATTATAGGTGTTCGAAAGGTATAAAAGATAGGGGCAATGTGCGATTCCTTCCTCGGGGAAGGAGGAGGTAGGGGTTAAATCAGGCGTTCAAGTATTGTTGTAGATGGCATGTCGGCGAAACCCCTCCCTGCTATCGCGCGCATTACAACCGCACCCCTCCCGTTGGGAGGGAATTAAAAAACCGTTAGCAACTCGTCAGACACCTATGGAACAAAGCAAAGTTCAAGGATTAAAGGTGTGAGCGAATATACCCAGTCTTTTATCCTTGATCTAAAAATCCTTGCTCTTTGCTCCCAAAATCCTTGCTCGCAAGAAGCTTATTCTACCTGACTTATGGTCCAAAAGTCATCAGCCAGATCTGTACTGGTTAGGTAATCGTAGGGCATATAAAAATAGCCCTTTTGTCCCCAGGTGCTGCCCCAGCTATTTCGTACTATAAAAGCTTTCTTCTTATCATCATAGCCTGCCGCCATTACCGCATGGCCACCCACAACGCTTTCGTTTTTGCCGGGCATATTGAGTACTCCTGTTTGGGCTACTGTAGTGCCTTCAAAACTTTGGTATACTGTAAATCCAAAAACAAAAGGATTGCCGGTTGCAAGGCATGATTTTAACTCGCTGATATTCGTGTTATTTAAGCGGGTGTATTGAATAGCAAGATTTTTTTTGGCGGCTGTATATAATGTTTTCGAAGGCTTTTTGGCAAACTTGCTTTCAATATATGGCCATTTAGTTTCGTCACAAACACCTTGTGTGGCTACAGATTTTACGCCATCACGCAGCTGGGCGCCGCTATCGTCTTTAACGTGATTTTCCAGCACGCGCTCATTATAATAAATAAATAAACGCGAGGGGTTAAATACCGACAGTTTTTGCCGCATTAGTTCAAATTCAAAAGCCCCGGCAATGGCATTAGCGGTACATGAACCCAGGTTACCCTGGTCATAAACAGGTGGGCACTGCAGGCGCAGGTCAACTAACGCGGGTAAAGGTTTTGCTAAAGCTTCCGGGCGAACCAGGGCATATCTTAAATCGCGGTGATCTGGCAGGTCGGGTGTCCAGCCATAATGTTTGGTTTGTTGTATCATAATAAAGGTTTGCTAATAAATGATATAGTAAAGCTATGCTGTTTCTTTTAAAAAAGTATACGTGTTTTTACGTAATATTAAACGTAAGGCTACTGTATACGTGTGTATTATGTTTTTTTTTTCTATAGAAAAGGCTGTGGCCGATTGATAGAGAATTGCAAATCTCCACTGTAGTAATAGTTTCAATTTAGGAGATGACTGCCTGCTATTAACTGGAACTGCTGACTTAAAATCGCCAAAAAAAATATCATTAGCTTTGCGCCGGTAATTTTCTCTAAATTACATTTTCTATAAAAACCAATTATGGATATCAGTTTTAACATTAATGAGGATATAAACAAACAGCTTGTTTATGAGCTGAACACAAGGCTAAAAAAAGTACACCTGGGTGGTGGTGAGAAGGCCGCAGCCAGGCAAAAAGAAAAGGGTAAAATGCTGGCCCGCGAACGTGTAGCTTATCTTATAGATCAAGATAAACCATGGCTTGAAATAGGCGCTTTTACTGCCGATGGCATGTATGCCGAGCATGGTGGCTGCCCATCCGGTGGCGTAGTATGTGGTATTGGTTATGTATCAGGCAGGCAATGTGTAGTGGTAGCCAACGATGCTACTGTAAAGGCCGGGGCCTGGTTTCCAATTACAGCTAAAAAAAATCTGCGTGCGCAGGAAATAGCTATGGAGAATCGCCTGCCCATTATTTATCTGGTTGATTCGGCAGGGGTTTACTTGCCTTTGCAGGATGAGATATTTCCCGATAAAGAGCATTTCGGGCGCATATTTCGTAATAATGCCATGATGAGCAGTATGGGTATTATCCAAATTTCGGCTATTATGGGATCCTGCGTGGCGGGTGGCGCTTATTTACCCATCATGAGCGATGAGGCGATGATAGTAGAGGGTACTGGCTCCGTTTTTTTGGCGGGATCATACCTGGTAAAATCGGCCATTGGTGAAGATGTGGATAACGAAACCCTGGGTGGCGCTACCACGCATTGCGAAATATCGGGTGTTACCGATTATAAGCAACCCAATGACAAGGCCTGCCTCGATTCTATCCGGAACATCATGAGCATGACCGGGGATTATAACAAGGCGGGGTTCGACAGGATTAAACCATCTATCCCCAAATTAAATCCAAAAGATATTTACGGTATACTGCCCGATAACCGGGAGAAAGCCTATGATATGAGAGAGATCATTTTGCGCCTCGTTGACGATTCGGAGTTTGAAGAATATAAAGCGGGCTATGGCCAATCCATCATCTGCGGTTTGGGTCGTATTGACGGCTGGGCGGTAGGTATCGTAGCTAATCAACGCAAGGTGATCAAATCAAAAAAGGGAGAGATGCAATTTGGCGGCGTTATTTACTCCGACTCTGCTGATAAGGCTACCCGCTTTATCATGAATTGCAACCAAAAAAAGATCCCCCTAGTGTTTTTGCAGGATGTTACCGGTTTTATGGTAGGCAGCAGGAGCGAGCAGGGCGGTATTATAAAAGATGGTGCCAAAATGGTGAACGCTGTTGCCAATTCGGTTGTGCCCAAATTTACAATAGTAATAGGCAACTCCTACGGTGCAGGTAATTACGCTATGTGTGGCAAGGCTTATGATCCGAGACTGATCTATGCCTGGCCGTCAGCAAAAATAGCAGTAATGGGCGGCAGTCAGGCGGCCAAAGTATTGGTTCAAATGCAGGCCGCAGGCCTAAAAGCAAAAGGCGAAGAGGTGGACGACGTGAAAGAACAGGAACTGCTTAAACAAACCACAGATCGTTACAATTCACAAACCACGCCATATTATGCCGCAGCACGGCTTTGGGTTGATGGTATCATTGATCCGCTGGAGACCCGAAAGGTAATCTCGATGGGGATAGAGGCTGCCAATCATGCTCCAATTGAAAGAGCATTTAATGTTGGGGTGATACAGACGTAGTGTTGCGTGTTGCGTGTTGCGTGTTGCGTGTTGCGTGTTGCGTGTTGCGTGTTGCGTGTTGCGTGTTGCGTGTTGCGTGTTGCGTGTTGAAAGAAAATGGCATACAATTTAATCAAAAATCCTGTAATCCTTTAATCTGTTTTAATCCCGGTTCAGACAAAAAATCGTTACTATAACCAAAACCATGAATGTCACAATTGATGAACTAATAATACTTGCTGGTGGTGCTTTTCTTTCGGTTTGGGGGATAGGAAAGATAAGTGAACGCCGTAAACTGGTAAAAACGGGGGTGAAGGTGGAAGGGGTAGTTTTTCAGTTGGAGAAACTAACCAGCTTTGGTAAAAAACCTTCGACATTATATTATCCTGTAATAAGGTATGTAACGTTGGATAAAGAGTGGATTACAGAAAAATATGGTGTTGGTACCAATCCTTCAACTTATAAGGAAGGGGAAATTGTTAAAGTTATTTACGATCCCGCCGATTACAAGCATTTCATAATAGATGATTTTATGAGTATAGCCCTTGGCGTTATATTAATAGCTGTAGGGGCCTTATTAATTATAGGAGTATTCATTTACTATATTTTAAATCAATACCAGGCGGTATAAATCAAAAAACTCCCGGTGTGCCAGGTTTTTTCTTAATTTGTGTATCTACTGTGCTTTCCATATCTTGAGGCATGAAAAAACTGCTGTTCCTTTTATTGTTGTTTTCCTTAAAACTTTCGGCACAAGATGCTTCTAAAATCCATCAAAAAGCAATCCTGATAGATACACATAACGATGTATTATCCAATGAACTGATCACTAAATTCAATTTAGGCAAAAGGCAAAGTGAGGGAGATTTTGACCTTGTTCGTGCTAAAGAGGGTGGTT
The DNA here is from genome assembly GCF_025362475.1 of Mucilaginibacter sp. GTDB lineage: Bacteria > Bacteroidota > Bacteroidia > Sphingobacteriales > Sphingobacteriaceae > Mucilaginibacter. Next base: position 187,620 of record NZ_JANYGH010000058.1, on the reverse strand, counting down.
TGGATGCACAGATCTTTTCCATTTGGTGTGGCGAAAATTATGGTAAGGGTAGAGCTTTCGCTTTTGCTAACCGCGAGATAGATTCATTGTATGCCCTTATAAAGCGTAATCCGGATAGGATAACCCTTGTACATAACAGCGCCGAACTAAAAAAAGCGGTAAAGAAGAAAAAACTGGCAGCTTTGATAGGCGTTGAGGGTGGACATATGATTGAAGATAGGATGGATTATATTGATAGTCTGGCCAAACGCGGTATGAACTATTTAACCCTTACCTGGAATAATAGTACTTCATGGGCTACATCTGCACGCGACGAGGTCACCAAAAAAGACAGTCTGAAACATTTGGGGCTTACAGATTACGGTAAGCAGATAGTAAAGCACCTGAATGAGTTGGGTGTTATGGTTGATGTTTCGCATGTTGGCGAGCGTACTTTTTACGATGTGCTGGCTACCACCACAAAGCCGGTAATTGCATCACATAGCTGTGCTTACAGTATTGATCCAAGCCGCCGCAATTTAAAAGACGATCAATTAAAGGCGTTGGCCATAAATGGGGGCGTAGTTTGCCTGAATTTTTATAGCGGTTTTGTGGATAGCACCTATTCGCCAAAGGTTGCGGTGTTTTTACAACAGCATAAGGTCGAGCTGGATTCGCTTACCAAAATTTATAACGACGGCGATCTGGCCAATATCAGGTTGAATGCTATGTATAAAGCCGAATCGGATAAAATTCGGCCGCCTTTGAGTTTGCTGATTCATCATATAGATTACATTGTAAAACTGATAGGTATAGATTATGTAGGAATAGGATCAGATTTTGATGGGGCCGAATCATACCCTTTAGGACTCGACAGCGTAAGCGATTATCCCAAAATTACTGAAGAACTGTTGAAACTTAATTATAGTAAAAAGGATATTAATAAAATTTTAGGCGGCAATGTGCTGCGGGTGCTGAAGGCTAATACGGGTAAATAATTATATTTGACCCAAACTTACTTTATCATGTTGAAATTTTTTAAAATGGCCATTCTTGGCCTGTTTATCTCGCTCAATGCAAGTGCCCAGCAACCTTATTTAATGTTTATAGATAAAGCCGGCAACAGGGTTGATAACAAGATATTAGCCAATTCATACATGGTTATAAAAAAGTTTGACGATTCGGCCTGGATGGTGAAGGAGTTTGATATGCGCGATACCATCCTCAGCTCGGCATTTTATAAAGACGAAAAGTTAAGCATACCTACCGGCAAATATATATCCTATGAAAAGCGGACGCCGCTAAATGGTTTTGATATACAGGGAGATACATTGAATCATGTTAAAGCCAGTGGTTACTTTTTAAACGGAAAGAAAACCGGCGAGTGGTATGAGTTTTTGAATGGAAAAAAACAATACCTTAAAACTTATAAAGACGATATAGCAAATGGCTTAAGCCAAACTTTTGAACCAACCACCGGCGCTGTTTTGTTGGAGGGGAATTACGTAAACGGAAAAAAAAGCGGCGAATGGCGTATGAAAACGCCCGAAGGTGCCGAACTTTATACGGATACTTATAAAAAGGGAAAAATGATCAGTCATGTTAACGCGGTTAGTGATTTTAAAAGCGCCGTAATGCCATTTGATCTGTACACCTATTTAAAGCGCAAAGCACCCCTTTTTAAAACTCCTGACCACGCCGGTACACTTGTTCTTAATTTAAAAATTAGCGAAAAAGGGATTGTTACCGATGTAAAAGTAGATCAGACGGTTGATATTGATTTTGATGAACTTTTAGTAAAAGCATTTATGGAATCGCCAAAATGGAAACCGGCGGAATACAAAGGTGAAAAGATAGAGTCAACCTACAGGTTTACTATTAATATAGTGGATATGGTGAGGATTGTGGATATAATGAATTGATAGGCCCTCAGGATTGGGACTGTGAGTTAAATTGTTTACCTGTCACTGACCCATTCAATTGACTTTTTTTGTAAATTCGCATACATTTTTAAAGAATGACTCAAGAATTAGAACACGTAAAATGCCTGATCATTGGTTCGGGCCCGGCAGGATATACCGCCGCAATATATGCCTCAAGGGCCGATCTTAAACCAGTAATGTATACTGGTTTATTAGCCGGAGGACAACTTACCCAAACTACCGATGTGGAAAATTTCCCAGGTTACCCTGAAGGTATCATGGGCCCCGAAATGATGGAAGATTTCCGTAAACAAGCCGAGCGCCTGGGTACCGAAATTCGTTTTGGTTATGTAAGCTCTGTTGATTTTACCAGTCTGCCGCATAAAGTTGTGGTTGATGAAGTGAAAACAATATTGGCTGATACCGTTATTATTTCAACCGGTGCATCAGCAAAATGGCTGGGTTTACCATCTGAGCAAAAATACAGTGGCTTTGGTGTTTCGGCCTGTGCGGTTTGCGATGGCTTCTTTTTTAAAGGACAGGATGTAGCCATAGTTGGCGCGGGTGATACTGCCGCAGAAGAAGCTACTTACCTGGCTAAACTTTGCCGTAAAGTATATATGATTGTTCGCCGTGACGAGTTCCGTGCTTCAAAAGCAATGGTTCACCGGGTAAAGAACACACCTAACATCGAGATATTATACAATACCGAAACCAAAGAGATTCTTGGCGACGGACAAAGTGTTACCGGAGTTAAAGTAATTAATAACGCAACCAACGTAGAAAAGGATTTAGATGTTAGTGGGTTTTTTGTGGCGATAGGTCACCACCCTAACACCGATATTTTTAAAGGCTGGTTACATATGGACGAAACCGGTTACATTATTACCCATCCCGGTTCAACAGAAACCAATGTAGAAGGTGTATTTTGCTGCGGCGATGCACAGGATCACATCTATCGCCAGGCAGTTACAGCAGCAGGTACAGGTTGTATGGCGGCCATTGATGCTGAGCGTTACCTGGCAGCTAAAGAGCATGTGGTAACAGCATAAAGTTTCGTTCAAAACCTCTTCTAATAAGGGGGCTTTTATAGATATTAAAAAGGTCATTTGGTAACAAATGGCCTTTTTTGTTTTAAGTTCAGTTCTGTATACACGCAGTAACGCAAAGGCGGAAGGCTGATATTATTTGGCAACCGCTATACTTTTGTTACAATCAAAAACTTCTTGTATTTTTTTAAAAACTTCTATATTCACCACTTAGTACCAACCTCATAATAAATATGTTAAAAAAAGCTACCTTAATGTTGTTTGCATTGCTTACATCATTTACTATTGTTGTTAACGCGCAGGATACTGACCCTTATGCAGGTATCATCCCGGCACCTGTATCACTTAAAAAGGTACCCGGCAGCTTTGTGCTAAGCAAGGAAACCAGTATTCAGGCCGATTCACCATCTAACAAAGCGGTGCTGTTTTTTAAAGATTACCTGGCCAATAGCCAGGCATACAATAAATCAATAGTATTAAAGGGAGCTGGTACCGCTTCAAACGTAATTACATTAACATCTGCCGGTACCGATAATTTACCCGCTGAAGGATACCGCTTAACCATTACCCCGCAGCAAATTACAGTTGCAGGTAATGGAGCAGGCTTGTTTTATGGTGTACAAACCCTGATACAGTTGTTCCCTGCCGCAAGGGCTGCCACCGCTAAATTGCCATGTGTGCAGGTGGAGGATTATCCTCGTTTTGGTTACCGCGGAGCTATGCTTGATGTTGGTCGCCATTTTTTCTCAGTGGAGATGGTTAAAAAATATATCGACCTGTTAGCAGCCTATAAGCTTAATAATTTTCACTGGCATTTAACCGAAGATCAGGGCTGGCGTATCGAGATCAAGAAATACCCTAAGTTAACACAGATTAGCAGTATGCGTGCTCAAACCTTAATAGGAGGTTACCGCGATAAAACACCGCAACAGTTTGATGGTACGCCGTATGGTGGTTTTTATACCCAGGATCAAATTCGTGATGTGGTGAAATATGCATCAGAAAGATATATTAACATTGTGCCCGAGATTGAAATGCCAGGCCACTCACAGGCAGCTTTGGCCGCCTATCCGGAATTGAGCTGTGATCCGGGCAAAACCTATAAACCGGCGGAAACGTGGGGCGTATTTAAAGATATCTACTGCCCGTCTGATAAAACCTTTGCATTTATAGAGGATGTGCTTACAGAGGTAATGGCGCTGTTTCCAAGTAAATATATTCACATAGGAGGGGATGAGGCACCTAAGGACGCATGGAAAAATTCAAAATTCTGCCAGCAGCTTATTAAAAAATTAAAGCTAAAAGATGAGAACGAGCTGCAAAGCTATTTTATTCAAAGAGTTGAGAAATTTGTAAATTCCAAAGGCCGCAACATTATTGGCTGGGACGAAATATTAGAAGGAGGCCTTGCACCAAACGCTGCCGTAATGAGCTGGCGCGGGGAAGAAGGAGGCATAGCTGCTGCACAGCAAAAACATAATGTGGTGATGACGCCTGGCAGCCACGGCTTGTATATCGACCATGGGCAGGGTAAACCCAGCCAGGAACCATTGAGTATCGGCGGTAATGAGCCTTTATCCAAAATCTACAGCTATGACCCAACGCCGGAAGCTTTAACTCCCGAACAAAAGACATACATTATGGGCGTGCAGGCTAACCTGTGGACGGAGTATGTAGCAACCGATGCCAAAGTGGAGTTTATGCTGTTGCCGCGATTGATGGCGCTATCGGAAATAGCATGGTCGCCACTGGCAAATAAAAACTTTAAAGATTTTTCAGAAACACGTCTGCCATCGCACCTGGCCTGGTTGGATAGGAATAGTTTAAATTACCATGTTCCGGTGGCTATAGGAGCTAAAGATACCGTGATGATAGGCAGTCAGTTAACTGTAAACCTGAAATCGCCGGTTGATGGTGCTAAAGTATACTATACCATTGATGGGTATACCCCTCGCGAAACCGACCTGGAGTATCATGTGCCTATGACCTACAATGTACCCATTGATCAATATCGCGAACTGCAGACCTTAGTAATTACCCCATCTGGTAAACGGAGCAATGTTACCCGTACACTGGTTTATAATAAAGCGCCTTTTGCACCCGTTAACAATACAAGCGATATCCCCGGCCTAAAGTTCCAATTATTTGCAGGTGCATTTTCTAGTACCAGTCAACTGGTTAATTTACCTGTTGCCGATAGCGGTGTAATTAAAACCTTTAATACAGCAGATTTTAGGAAAAGTAAAGGAAAGTTTGGTGTAATTTACAATGGATTTATTAATATTGAGGCTGATGGGAATTATGGCTTCTCTATACTATCAGCCAATGGATCTGTTTTATTAATTGATGACCAGGTAGTTGTTGATAATGATGGTAAGCATGCGATAAACGAACAATTTGGTGCTGCGCCTTTATTGAAAGGGTATCACCGTTTCACTTTAAAATATGTAGATGCCGGTGGAAACAATACTTTAAAAGTATTTATATCTGCACCCGGTAAAACAGCTGCCGAATTAACGCCCGAAGTACTGAGAAATTAACAGAACTATATACAAGTAATGATCAGGAGACTTTATTATATAACTTTTTTAATAGCTGCGGCCGCGGCCATAACAAGTTGTGGCGGTAACCAAACCAAAACAACAAGTGTACAGCCGGCTTCTAAAGCGACACAATTGATGGGCCCGTTCCGCTACCATAAAATGATAGAGGTATCGCCGGGACAGAGCTATGATGTATTTAGCTGGGGGCGTGGCTCGCAGGAGGCCGGGGCATTTTTGATCCTGCATTCAGATTCATCGGCTATAAAGTATACCACCACTACCGGCGATCTGGATGGTAATATTATTGATGTTTATAATGCTGATATGGACGTGGATGGTAATCCCGAGATATTGATACAGGCAAAATCAAAAGATACCATCAATCATACCAGTATCTACGCGTTTGAGTTTAATGATAACAAAGCTAATAAACTGGATTTCCCCAGGCTGAATTCATCTCAGCGCAAGGGCTATCGCGGCGATGATAATTTTTATATCCGCGATGGTAAACTGATCCGCGAGTTTCCGATATATGATGGTACCGGCAAACAAGCCAAATTAACCGGTGCCAAACGCCAGTTGGAATACGGCTTAAGCAGAAATGAGTTCACAGTTAAGCAATTGAGCAAGGATTCAACATCCGTGGCTTCAAAAGCTACGGAGAGTATGGCTGCCAAACCTGCTGAAACCAAACCAAGCACTTCCAAATCTGAAAAGAAAAGCTCTTCATCTAAATCAAGTAAAAAGAAAAAGCATAGGCGGCATAGGGATTAACCCGATTTAAATTGAAATTAAAGGAGACGCATCATTTGCGTCTTTTTTTGTTTCTAACCTGCTAAATTAAACTGATCATTTCTTTCGCGTTTTTCACGCCAACGGCATCATAATCGTTATTAAAGTAAAACCAGGCTTCTTTTATATCTATATCGTGCTGTACTGCGTCGATCACTTTTTGCAGGAATTCCATGGAATATGGCGACCGATATAAGTTGGGAACTCCATGAAAACGATAATATATAACCGGCGTATTTTTTATCACATCATCTGGTAAGTTAGGGTGACTCATACCGGAAAAGCTGATATTATGTTTACGAAGGCTTTGGTAAACATCGGCGTTCCACCAGCTTGCGTGGCGCATCTCTACTATATTTTTAAATGTCGGATTAAGGCTGCTGATTATCCCGTCAAGCCTTTCCTCGGTATAGTTATAGCTTGGTGGCAACTGAAATAATACAGGGCCAAGCTTTTCCTGCAGACCATTATTGATGGTATCGTAGAAGCTGCTGATCAGATCTGCAGCTTCTACGAATTTTTTATAGTGAGTTATGGCCCTTGGCGCCTTTACCGCAAACCTGAAATCAGCCGGGCTTTTGGTGTACCAGTTCTGCAAAAAGGAAAGCTGCGGGAAACGGTAAAAAGTAACATTAAGTTCCAGTGTTTTAAAATGCTCACAATAATAATCAAACCACTTACGCTGGGGCAGGTCCTCAGGGTAAAATCTGCCTTTCCAATCCTTATAATGAAATCCCGAACAGCCGATGTGCCAATTCATAATTGTATTTATTATAAAATGCTGCGGTAACCGGTTTTGTTTGGGCAAATAAATTCCTTGCTGGTTTAAAACCGCGGTTCCTTATGCTTTCGCTGCAAAAACCTTCCTTACTACCCCATTGATCTTCACGTTAACATACCGTGGTTGTACCGAAGTAATTTTATAGCTGATCACCTTCCCATTTTCCCATTTAAAGTTTACTGTGAAATTGCCCCGGGCTTTTAGTCCCTTAATTTCGCCGAATGCTTTCCAGTTATCGGGGATGGCGGGTAGCAGGTCAATAAAACCGGCATGGCTTTGGATCAGCATTTCGGCAATGGCCGCGGTGCCGCCAAAATTTCCGTCTATCTGGAACGGCGGACCGGCTGATAGCATATTAGGATAAATGCCGCCGCCGTCGCCATAATTCATATTAGTGGCCAATGTTGGACTAATAAGCTGGTTAAATAGCTTGTATGCTCTTGTACCATCATGCAGGCGTGCCCACCACAGCATTTTATGGGCGATTGAGAAGCTTGGACCGTCATCACCGCGGGCTTCCAGTGTTTTTTTGCTGGCCTCGGCAAGGTCAGGTGTGCTTTCGGGTGTGATCAATGCAGCAGGGTACAGCCCATAAAGATGCGATATGCAACGATGGTGCGGTTCAATCTCTTTATAATCTTCCAGCCATTCCTGGATACGCCCGTCTGTTTTAGATATCACACCCGGAGGAGGCAGCCTTTTTAATTGTGCCTGCAGGGTTTTCCTTAATTCGGGATCCTTGCCCAGTACTATAGATGCAGTTATCACATTATTAAAAAGCTCCCTGATGATCTGGTTATCGATAGTTGGGCCCATACATATGCTCGCATGGTTGCCGCTTCCATCCGGAAGGTAAAAGCCGTTTTCGGGCGATGACGATGGCGCGGTAACCATCCAATCGGTTTTAGGGTCGTTAATCAGCATGCTGTTGTAAAACTTAGCAGCACCTGTTAAAATGGGGTAGATATCTTTTAAATAGGCTTTGTCGTTGGTGAAATCATAGTGCTGCCATAAATTATCGCACAACCACCCCGAACCACACTTGGTAATGCCCCAGGATGCCGATTCGCCGGGCTCGGTAAAACCCCATATATTGGTGATCACATGCGCCACCCAGCCATCTGCATTATAGTAGGCTTTGGCTGTACGTTCGCCAGGCTTTACCATGCCTTTTACCAGTTCGGCAAGTGGTAAATTAAGTTCCGACAGGTTTGATACCTCTACCGGCCAATGATTCATTTGTACATTAATATCCAGGTGATAGTCTCCTGTCCAGGGGGTAACTAACTGGTTGGCCCAAAGGCCCTGTAGGTTTGGCGGTAACAAACCTACACGTGTGCTGCAAATGCTCAGGTAACGGCCAAACTGGTAAAATAATACGGGGAAGCTATTATCTGATGATGGGTTTTTATGAAAATTGCTAAGCCTTTTATCGGTTGAAAGATCGCTCTCTGTACCGCCCAGGTTGATATTAACCCGGTTAAACAGTTTTTGAAAATTAGTAATATGCCGTTGTTTTTGTAAGGTATAAGGCTTTTTCATAGCGGCAGTCATAAGGCGCTGCACTGTTTCTTTATAAGTGGGGTTTTTAAGATCAGTTGCGGTAGATATATAAATTATTGCCTCGGTAGCATCCTTCACCTCCAATGCGTTGGTGGTTGATCTGATGTTCCCGTCTTTCAGTTGGGCTTTAACCTGTGTTAAATATTGCATTCCTTTACCATTAATACCGTTATCCAGTTGGCCATTCATTTGCAGGGTATTGCCTTTAGTGGTGGTAACGGCCCTTTCAGGCCTGTTGATGCCTATGCTGAAATTCAACATACCAGGTTTATCGGCAGTTATTTTAATGATATCCACATCATCATCAAAACTGGTAAAATATTCTTTTTTATAGGTTACTCCATTAACTTTATAGGTAGTTGCGGCAATAGCATTGTTTATAGATAGTTCGCGGTGGTAGTTATCATATTGAACAACACTATCCGCTGCGCCTTTGTAATTAAAGTTCAACAACAAATTACCCAATATTTGGTAGCAGCCATAATTAACTCCAGCTGAGCCCGGACCTTTACATATAAACGATTTATCAATAATGGCCTGAGCCTTGTCGTTTTTGCCTTCTAAAAGTAGTTTACGAATTTCGGGAAGGTTTTTATAGGCTTCGTAATTATTGGCATCCTGCGGCGCGCCACTCCATAAGGTGATGTCATTTAATACAATAATCTCTTTTTTTACACCTCCGTCGGGCATCATCCCCAGTCGGCCATTACCCAGTGCAAGGGTTTCTTCCCATTGGGCGGCAGGTTTATCATACCATAATTTTAAAGGTTTTATTTGCGCCGATGACCATAAAGGCAAGCCGCAGGTTAAAAACAGCAGCGGTTTAAACAATAGTTTTTTATTCATAAAATTATCTCAGGTTATAATTGATCTTCGGCTTTGCATCTTCATCCGGGCAAAGCATCGGTTTTTATAATGGATAAAATTATAACTGTGAGCAGGGGATAGAAATAGACGAAACTTGTATTAAGATGGATAATTTCAGGGAAATAACAATTGTACTATGGAAAAACGCGTTTAAAATTTTCCAAATTTAAAACGCGTACGTCATGTCGAATTTATTTCGGCATCCCACAGGACATTCACACCTGCCAGGTCTCCGACGTGTTTGTTGCAGACTTTTCCCGTGCTTACTTGTACGTGGGGTGCCGAAATAATTACCCATGACGTGTTTGTTTCATACCAGGCAATCGGCTCTGTATGCTGGCAACGACTCGCCCCGCTTCGGCTTCGCCGGAAAGAGGGTCAAAAAAGTTAATTCTAAGTTTCAACTCCCTCTTTCCAACGAAGTTGAAGAGAGGGGTGTCGGGCGTAGCCTCGACGGGGTGAGTCTTAACCTTGGTTAGTTTCCGTCATTTTATCTTCAGAGTTTCGCGAAATTTTATCATTCAGCATGACGTCGTTTTTTTTAAAGCGATCTTCCTGCCAATTGTACGATGGATAAAAATATCGTCAACCTGTATTTTTTGCTGTGATGCGGTATTGCTCTGGCGAGGAGCCAATGTATTTTTTAAATATGCGCGAGAAATAGTAGGGGTCTTCATAGCCAAGATCGGCAGCCACGGCCTTTATTTTATCACCGTTGGCGTATAGCAGCTGGCAGGCCTTTTGCATTTTAAGATGGATAAAATAATCAATAGGCGGCATGCCGGTAGCCTTACGGAAAAAGTTTGAAAAGTGCGATACTGATAAATTATGTTTGCAAGCCATATCTTCAACGCTCAGTTTTTTACTAAGGTTGTTGCGCATGTTATGGATGGTTTTGGTGATGATATCGCCCTCGTCGTCCTTATCATTTTGAATATGGCGCTCTGGCATCAAAAAGGTTGCTATAATATGGTACAGGCAAAAGCACGCGCTGTTGATGTTTTCCAGGCTGTAACCCATCTCCAGTGTTTGGTAAATGTTGTGCCACATGGATATGGCATTTTCATTAAAGGGGATATGTACCGGTCCCCGGCTTATACTTAAATTAAGCGATTTGTTAAACGCATCTATTTTATCGCCGGTAAAGTGTACCCAGTAAATTGTCCAGGGATCTTCATTATCAGCCCAGTAGCGCATATATTTATCTGTAGCCGGGATCAGGATAAATTGATTGCTTTTTACTTCATAGCGCTTGTTATCAACAATATAATGGCCCTTTCCCTGCAGGCAGTAAATCAATATATTGTCTTCGCAGCCCTTACGCCGTTCGCGGTAATGAAAAGAAGCCTTGGGGAAATAGCCTATATGTGTTATATAGATATGGAAAAGTTGGGGATCGCGCTCTTTGGCGTCGCGCAACACTTTCTGAGGAATGCTAATAAATTTTTCACCATCAAAACCCTGCCGTCTTTTAAAGCTGTTACTCATCTAAATTAATATTAGGCCAAATTGGTATTATAGTGGGATACTACATTATCGCTAATATAACATTCCATTTTTAGAACGCTATATTAGATAAAACAATTTGCAAATACAATCATTTAAACCCAATTGCAAACGTAGCACAGCATTATGCCAATAAAACCTATTTTAGGTTATGCTTTAATGGAATAATCCATTAAAAAAAATGTTTTAACTATTATAATCTCCAAAACATGCTACTACTTTTGGCTATTCAGTAATAACCAATATAACCGTGGCTTTTGATTTTTCATTAATTGAAATCCTGTGGTTTAAACACTAAAGTTTAGGCGCATAATTTTTTATGCCCTAAATAACTATAACATTATATGCTACTAAAGAATAAAGTGATTTTTTTAACCGGCGGTACCGAAGGTATTGGCTTTGAGTGCGCCAAAATATACCATGCGGCTGGGGCTAAGCTCAGTATTATATCAAATACACAAGCAAGCATTGATGAGGCCCGCTTAAAACTGCTGAATGATGATATATTATATATAAAGGCCGATGTTGCAGTGGCGGCAGATATACAGCAAGCTATTATTGAAACTGTAGGCTATTTTGGCAAAATTGATGTTATTCATAACAATGCCGGTATATCAAACCCATCAAAAGCGGTGCATGAAACTACAGAACAGGAATGGAACACTTTGTTTGATGTTAATGTAAAAGGTGTTTTTAATACTACCCGTTTTGGTATTGATGAATTAAAAAAAACAAGAGGAAATATCCTGAACACCGGTAGCCTGGTGGGCGAAATTGGGCAGGAGATTCACGCGGCATATAGTGCTACCAAAGGCGCTATAAGCGCATTAACCAAATCAATGGCACTTGATTATGCACCTTATGGCATCCGGGTTAACGCGGTGGCCCCGGCTGGGGTATGGACACCTATGTTAAGGGTTTGGAGCCAGCAGCAACCCGATGCTAATTCTATTGAAAATTACCTGGATGATATACACGCGCTGGGCTATTGCCCCGAAGGTGACGTGGTAGCCGATGCCTGCTTATTCCTGGTATCAGACCAGGCGCGTTTCATAACCGGCTGTATTTTGCCGGTAAGCGGCGGGGCCGAGTTGGGCTATCGCAGGGTGATCCATCAAACTGTTCAATCTATCCAGGAAAAAAAAGATCTTATATAACATGATTAAGAATATAAAAGTTGATGACATCAGGTACAAGCTTGATGGCAGCGCGGGCAGCGATGCCATACATACCGATCCGATATACTCATACGCTGTAACCCGTTTATTTGACGACAGCGGCTACACAGGCGTTGGCTTTGCATTTACTTTGGGTGAGGGAAACGACCTGGTTTGTAAGGCCGCCCAGTATTATGCCGATAAGATAAAAGGTAGGGATATTGAAGATACGATGGCCAATTTTGGCGAGCTGTTTAAAAACTTGTCCAACGATCAGCAGTTTAGATGGCTGGGACCGCATAAAGGGGTTGTGCATTTAGCCCTTGCCTCAGTTACCAATGCCTGCTATGATCTGTGGGCAAAAAAGAGAGGGCTGCCATTGTGGAAATTGCTTACAGACCTGTCGCCAGAGCAACTTGTGGCAACGCTCGACTTATCATACCTCGAGGATGAATTGACTCATGAGCAGGCGCTGCAAATGCTGCGTTCGCAGCAAGATAGCCGTGTTAACCGCGAAGGTATATTGCAGCAAGGTTATCCGGGTTATGATACATCTATTGGCTGGTTCAATTATTCGGACGAGAAGGTGCGCGAAAACTGCAAAAAAGCATTGGCCGAAGGTTTTACAGCGATGAAGCTGAAAGTAGGCTCGACAGATCCTGAAAGAGATATCCGCCGTGCGCATATTGTAAGGGAAGTAGCGGGCGATAATGTGAAAGTTATGCTTGATGCCAACCAGCAATGGAGTTTACCACAGGCAATATCTATCTGCAATAAGTTAAAAAGCATGAACCCTTACTGGATTGAGGAGCCAACGCATCCGGATGATGTACTGGCGCATAAAACTTTAGCCGATGCCGTATCGCCATTGAAACTGGCCCTGGGCGAGCATGTTCCTAATAAGATCATCTTTAAAAATTACCTGCAAACTGGCTCCGCGTCATTTATCCAGGTTGATGCCGTAAGGGTAGGTGGGGTAAGCGAGTTTATTACCGTGAGTTTATTGTGTAAAAAGTATGGTGTGCCGGTTGTTCCCCACGTGGGTGATATGGGGCAATTGCACCAGCATTTGGTATTATTTAACCATATAGCAGTAGGGCATGAGGCTTTGTTTTTAGAACATATTCCACATCTGCAACAACATTTTGTTAACCCGGTTCAAATAAGTAACGGAGTTTACCAAACACCACAGGTACCGGGCAGCAGCTGTGATTTGAAAATATTGCTTTAGAGTCAAGAATCAAGAGATAAGAATTAAGAGATAAGAATCAAAACCAAAACACCACGCGTCATTGCGAGGAACGAAGCAATCTCCAAACTGTACAGAGAAACCACACGAGTTCGCTCTGGCTTTTAAAGGTTATTTTTAAAATGAAAATATGATACATACACCCGATTTAGTCATTAGCGCCTTATACATTATTGTGATTTTTGTTATTGGCTTATGGTCGGGAATCCGTCATCAGCGCAAAACAAAAAATAACAACAACGAGGCCGGTGAGTACTTTTTGGCAGGTAAAAAACTACGCTGGCCAATGATAGGACTGGCTTTGTTTGCCACCAACATTTCCTGCGTGCATTTGGTAAGTCTTGCTCAAAGCGGTTTTGACACTGGCTTGCTCAATGGCGATTTTGAATGGATGGCCGCATTTACGCTGATATTGCTGGCGCTTTTCTTTGCGCCTTTCTATATTAAATCGGGAGTTTCAACCCTGCCCGATTTTCTTGAAAAACGATATGATCGTGCAAGTCGCGATTGGCTGGCCATTATATCCGTGGTATCTGCAGTGCTGATCCATATCGCATTCTCCTTATTAGCCGGTGGTATTGTTTTACATACCTTGTTTGGTGTTGATATGTACACCAGCGTAATCGTGATCTCTATTATTACTACTATATATACGGTAGTTGGCGGTTTAACTGCCGTTGTAGTAACGGAATCTATACAAACCGTTGTGCTTTTGGGAGGGGCCATTATCATGAGTATTGCCGCTTACACTAAAATGGGGGGCTGGGAACCGATGGTTGATGTTTTGAAACATACAGATCAGCTTAGTAAACTATCCATGCTGCGCCCGCATGGTGATGCAAGTGGAATGCCCTGGTACGCAGTATTTTTAGGCTACCCGGTGCTGGGGATATGGTACTGGTGTGCCGATCAAACCATAGTTCAAAGGGTTTTGGGGGCAAAGGACGAAAATCATGCAAGGGTTGGTCCGCTGTTTTGCGGGTTTATAAAAATACTGCCCGTTTTTATTTTTGTGATGCCCGGTTTATTTGCCTATACGCTGGCACAAAGCGGCCATTTAGATATCTCGGCATTAAAAAGTATGGTGAACGGTAAAGAGGTGGTAAACAGTAAGGGTATCTATACACTGATGATTACCCAGCTTATCCCGCCAGGATTGATTGGCGTACTGGTTGCCGCGTTGTTATCAGGTTTGATGAGCCAGATTTCCGGCGCTTTAAATTCCATATCAACCATAGTAAGCTATGATATTTATAGAAGGTATAAACCCGATGCTACTGATAAGAAGCTTGTGAACGTGGGCAAAATAGCCGCGGGTGTATCGCTGGTTGTATCGTTGCTGATGCTGCCTCTGCTCAATAATTACGAAAGTATTTTTAATGGACTAAACGATATCATTGCTCACATAGCACCGCCAATAACATGTGTGTTTTTATTGGGTGTATTCTGGGAAAAAGCTTCGGCTATATCTGCAAAATATACTTTATGGGTAGGCTCGGCAGTGGGGGTATTGGTATTTGTAGTTGGCAAATTGTATCCTTTAAGTGCCATTGGGCAAATACCGTTTATGATGATGGCCTTTTATCTTTTCCTTACCTGTTTATTGATGCAGATAACGCTCTCCTTTATGTATCCGGTTCGGCATACTAAAGAGAGTGCCACACTGTACTGGAAATCGCCATGGGAACCATTGAGGGGAGCTGCCTGGAGTGGTTTGGGCAATTATAAAGTGCTTTCGGCTTTGTTGATATGTATAATGGCAGTGCTTTTTTACCTTTTCAGATAAAATATAATCATATGAGCTCACCCAAAGCACCCCTTCTCATTTTAATAGTAACAAGCTGGATTGGCTTCGGGATATATATGAAGAGTCAGCAAAATAAGCATAAAGATCCCGGCGATACACCAAAGGCGGCTAACGTGAAAGTGCAGCGTTTTGGTATGATAACCGGTTTAAAACCCGAGAAGCTGGCCTATTACAAGAAGCTGCATGCTAATGCCTGGCCACGAGTATTAAAAAAGATTGCGGCCTGTAACATTCATAATTATTCTATCTACATTCAAAAAATTGAGGATAAATATTTTTTGTTTAGCTATTTTGAATATACCGGCACCAATTTAAAGGACGACATGGCTAAAATGGCTGCTGATACCACTACGCAGCGATGGTGGAAAGAAACAGATCCAACACAAATTCCGCTTCCTGAAGCTGCTGCACAAAAAAAACAGTGGCAAAATATGGAAGAAGTGTTCCACACCAATTAAGTGCGTTGAATTTGGATTTGGGCACTCTTTCAAATTCAGCTCCCCGTTTTGTTTATATCCTAACGGATTTGCATTAATGCTGTCATGTTTATAAATGTTTAATATATAATTTATGTTAAATGCAATATTTAAGATTTCACATCATTGAATTACACATTAGTGCTATTATAATCCATCAAGTACAAATCATTTTTAAAAATATAAAACACTCCTATATAGCGCTTGTGTGTGATTTGTACAGTTATTTTTTGTGTGAAAAAAAATGAAAAAGGATAGTATAATCCATCTAATTTCAAGATTTATCCATTTCAAATAGTGTTAAGGTAAATTAGTTTTACTAAACCAATTTAACCAAATAATAAACTTAGAAGTATGCAAGAAAATTACTTTCAATTAAAACCCATCTGAATCATGTTATTAATTACCAAAAGCCACATTGGGTAATTAATTTTTCATACCTGTTTAGTTGCATTACTAGATAAACGCTAAAAAGGTAAAGTGTTATCCCATAAGGCTTTCAATTTCTACAGTGAATAAAACTGCGTTTTTATATGCACGGGCATGCTTTGCCTTTTTTACTGAAAAAAAAATAAACTGTAAAATATACATTAAATAAGAATACAGCTAAAGCGCGGGGCCGATACCCCATTAAATTATGAAAAAGTATTACACCAATTTTTCCTTAATCAATTTGCAAACCAATAATTAACCAATTTATGAGAAAATTTTACGATGTATTAAGACGCCTTTGGGTGTTGAAAATTCCTTATAACTCACTAACAGCCCTACTTGTGCTTGTTTTTGTATTTATGGGTTTTGGTTCTGTTAACCGTGCAGCCGCACAAACTAAAGTTACTGTTATAGGTACCGTTACAGATACGCTGGGCGTGCCGGTTATTGGCGCCAACATTGCGCCTTTAAATAAAAAGGGCAGTAGCACAACAACAGATGGGAATGGTAAATTCCTATTGGATGTTGAACCTGGAGCAGTTTTAAAAATAAGCTATGTGGGGTACATAGCCAAGCAAATAACCATATCATCCAGCCAAAAGGTATTGAAAATTGTACTTTCTGAGGCCAAAAGCCAATTTGATGATGTAGTTATTACGGCCTATGGTAGAAAACAATCAAGGGAAGCCGTAGTAGGTTCCGTAACATCTGTAAAGCCGGGTGTTTTAAAAATACCGGCAAGCAACTTAACAAATGCTTTAGCAGGGCAGGTAGCGGGTGTTATCGCCTATACTCCCAGCGGGCAACCAGGGCAGGATAATGCCCAGTTCTTTATCAGGGGTGTTACTACCTTTGGTTACAGGCAAAGCCCCTTGATCCTGATTGATAACGTTGAGTTAACAACATCAGATTTGGCGAGGTTGAACGTAGATGATATTGAAAGCTTTTCGATATTGAAAGATGCGAGTGCCACAGCCTTATATGGCGCAAGAGGTGGTAATGGCGTTATTTTGGTTAAAACCAAAGAAGGTAAGGCTGGTAAAGCACAAATTAATGTAAGGGTTGAAAACGCTTCGTCGCAATCAGTGAAAAGTATTCAGCTGGCCGATCCTATTACATACATGAATCTTTATAATGAAGCTACCGTGACACGTAATTCTTTAGCGGAGCGCCCTTTTTCTGCTAATAAAATTGCAAATACCCAGGCCGCATTAAGAGGTGATCCGGGAAGCAATTCGTATGTATATCCTGCTGTAGACTGGTTGGGCATGTTGTTTAAGAAAAACACCAGTACCCAACGTGGCGACTTGAGCCTGCAAGGTGGTGGTGGTATCGCACGTTATTATGTTGCCGGTTCATATAGTAACGATAACGGTATATTACGTACCGATATCAGGAACAACAACAATAACAACGTTAAATTTACCAACTACCAGCTACGCTCAAACGTAAATATTAATGTAACTGATAAAACAGAATTAGTTGTTCGTTTATCCGGCACATTTAACTCCTATAATGGTCCGCAAACTGCTGATGGTGGTTTTTCAACAGATCTTTATAACGAGGCAACGCACACCAGCCCGGTTTTATTCCCGGCCTATTATGCGCCGGATTCTGCCAACGTTAATGTAAAACATATTCTTTTCGGTAATACTGCAGGTACGTCTACCAATACGCCGCAAACGCGTAACCCATACGCAGATTTATTAAAGGGACATAAAAACTCAAACGAATCCAGGCTGCTTGCTCAATTGGAGTTAAATCAGAATTTGGATTTTGTAACCCAGGGTTTAACATTTCATGGTATTTTCAGTACCAACAGATACGCATATTTTCAATCTAATATGAACTATAATCCTTTTTATTATGAAGTAAAATCTTATGATAAAGCGGCTAACCAGTATACGTTAAATTGGATTAATAATCTGCCGGGGCAGGCGCAGGAATACCTTAACTACAACAGGGATGTTAACTCAGATAATCTGCAAACCCAACTTTACCTGCAGGGGGTAATGGATTATAGCCGCACTTTTGGGAAAGACCATACCATAAGTGGCTCATTGATCGGTACCCGTCAGCAACAAATATATTCTAACAACAAAGATCCTGATATTGTTGACAATCACCCTGATCAGAATCCTTATACGCTGCAATATTCTTTACCTTATCGTAACGAAACTGTGGCAGGTCGTGCAACCTATTCATACAAGAGCAGGTACTTTTTGGAATTCAACTTTGGCTATAATGGTACCGAGCGTTTTTCTGATAACCACAGGTTTGGTTTCTTCCCAACTATTGGTGCATCATGGATCATATCTGACGAGAAATTCTGGGGCGATCTGTACAATGTGTTTGACAGGTTTAAACTTCGCGCCAGCTACGGTTTAGTTGGTAATGACCAGATCAGTAACCGAAGATTTTTTTATATATCTGATGTGAATTTAAATGGCGGCGGTGGTGCTTCATTTGGTACAAATAATATTTACAGCCATAATGGAGTTGCAATCAATAATTATCAAAATAACGATATCACCTGGGAAAAATCGAAACAGTTAAATTTAGGCGTAGAATTCACCATATTTAAAAATTTCAATGTAACTGCTGAGGTTTACCGGAACGACAAGTATGATGTATTGCAAGATCTAAGCCTTGACAATATACCATCAACACTGGGCCTTGAGGCTCCTATTTCTGCCAATATTGGTAAAGTTCAATCAAAGGGCATTGATATCCAACTTGATGGTAAAAGAAGTATAGGAACTTCGGGCTTTATTTCAGCGCGGGCCAATTTTACCTACACAGCCAACAAGTATGTGCAGTTTGAACAACCTGCTTATGAAGCTTACAGGCTTAAGGTAGGGCAGCCACTTAACCGCGATTACGGTTATATAGCTGATCGTTTATTTGTTGACGATGAAGAAGCACGCAATTCACCAACCCAGAGCTTTAGTAATGGCGGAACTTTGCCTTTAGGCGGGGATATTAAATATCGCGATTTAAATGGCGATGGTAAAATAGATGGAGCTGACCAGACATACCTGGGCGATCCAAATATTCCACAAATTGTATATGGTTTCGGTGTAAGTGGCGGATGGAAAGGATTTGACCTTTCTGCATTCTTCCAGGGACAGGCAAAGGTTTCTTTCTTTATTGACCCTGCCCGTACAAGCCCTTTTATACAGAGCCCTGATACACAGTTTAATGGTAATACACAATTGCTCCAGGAGTATGCTGATAACCATTGGTCAGAGGATAATCAAAATTTATATGCATTGTATCCAAGGTTAGGTATTAACGGCGCACAGATTGAAAACAACAGGCAAAAGAGTACCTGGTGGATGCGCGATGGAAGCTTCTTAAGGCTAAAATCAGCAGAGTTGGGATACACACTTCCTGCCAAAATTGCCAAAGCTTTAGGGGTGAAAAACACCCGTATTTATGTTAACGGCTTAAACCTCCTTACCTGGAGTCCATTTAAAATGTGGGATCCGGAATTGGGTGGTAACGGATTTAATTACCCGATCCAGAAAGTGTTTAACATTGGTATAAATGTTAATTTATAATATTAACCGACGATTAGTTTAAGAATATGAAATCATATTACAAATATTTATGCATGATAGCCTTGGCTATGACGGGTGTATCATGTAAAAAGTACCTTGATGTTATCCCTGATAATGTTGGTACTATTGATTATGCCTTCAGGAACCGAAACGAGGCAGAAAATTATCTTTTTGCATGTTACAATGCGATGCAAAGCACAGCTGATATACACTATAATGCTGGTTTTGTAACCTCGGGCGAGACTCTTTTTCCAAATGATCTTCAGGACAACCAGGGGGTTGATCCCCAGGGATTCAACCTGGTGCGCGGAACACAAACCTCTCAAAACCCAACATTGAATTTCTGGGACGGGGCAAATGGCGGCCAGGCGATGTTTAAGGCAATCAGGAAATGTAATACCATGCTGGAGAACATTGATAAGCCTATTGATCTTACAGCAGGTGAAAAGGAAAGATGGATAGCGGAGGTTAAATTTTTAAAAGCCTATTACAACTATTACTTATACAGAATGTATGGGCCAATTCCTATTGTTGATAAAAACCTGCCTATTAACGCTTCTGCAGAGGACGTAAGAATAAAAAGGGCTCCGGCAGATTCTGTAGTGAATTATATAGTTAGGCTAATTGATGAAGCCGTACCAGGCTTACCCCCTGTAATACAGAATCAAACCCAGGAACTGGGCCGTATAACAAAAACAATAGCACTTTGTGTAAAGGCAGAAGTGTTGGCAACGGCAGCAAGCCCTTTATTTAATGGCAACCCCGATTTTGCATCTTTAAAAAATAAGGATGGTCAGCTATTGTTTAAAACCGCATATGATGCCACCAAGTGGGATAGAGCAGCAGCAGCGTGTCTTGCCGCTATTACCACTTTCGAAGCAAATGGTCAAAGGCTGCACGTGCAAACAGATTTAACGTCAAATATTCCGGTAAGTCTTACTGATTCTTTGAAAAAAGTATTAAACCTGCAAACAACCATTACCGATAAATGGGAAACAAATCCAGAATTGATATGGGCTTTAAATGCGCATTTTGGATATGGTAACCAGGAATATTTCATGCCAAGGTTAACCGCAGGCGCAGCCGGAAGTTTAATTGCGCAGGGAACTATTGCAGCTCCAATTAGTCAGCAGGAACTTTTTTATACCAATAAAGGAGTACCAATTACCGAGGATAACACATGGGATTATGCCAACCGTTATACTAAACAAACGGGAGATGATGCCAATAGGTTTTACATCCACAATGGTTATGAAACGGTGAAAGCCCACTTCAACCGTGAACCAAGGTTTTATGCCGATATGGCTTTTGATGGCGGCGTTTGGTATGGTAACGGCGTAACTGGCAATGGCGAAAATGCATTGTTTGTAGCAGGTAAAGGCCCATCTTCGTTTGCAGGTTTTAAAGATTATATCCGTTTAAATGAAACAGGTTACTGGCCAAAAAAATTGGTAAATTATTTAACAATTTACGATAAATCCATGACCTGGGAAGATTTTCACATGCCATTGATCAGGGTTGCAGGTATGTACCTGTTATATGCCGAGATACTGAATGAGCAGGGAAAAGCATCCTCAGAGGTTATTCCATATATTGACAGGATCAGAACAAGGGCTGGTTTACCAGGTGTTGTGGAAGCATGGACCAAGTATTCAAAAAATCCAACCAAGTATGCAACACAGGATGGTTTGCGCCAGATAATTCACCAGGAAAGAAGGATTGAGTTGGCTTTTGAAGGACAAGCCGGCTGGGATCTGCGCAGGTGGAAAGAGTTGCAGTCAGTTATGGCCAAACCATTACAGGGATGGGCGTTTCTTGAGGAAAGTTTTGTTAACTATTATCGCCCGCATACTATCATCACACCAGTATTCAATAACAGGAACTACCTGTGGCCAATAAAGGCAGATGATTTAGTTGTTAATAATAATTTGGTTCAAAACCCAAATTGGTAAGCGGGGATAAAAAAGATTTAAAGAGATAATTGAAAAATTATGAAAAATATAAATAAATATTCATTACTGCTGCTTATATGCCTGGTAATGATGAGCATAATTTCCTGTAAAAGGAATGACGGCTTTAGTAATACGCCTGTTTCTACTGATAAAACGAAGCCCGGGGTTATTACCAATGTTAAAGTAGACAACTTTAACGGTGGGGCAAATATTACCTATGATCTTCCTAACTCCGATAACCTGCTGTATGTAGTAGCAAAATACAGTATCAGGGATAAGGTGACAAGAGAAACTAAATCATCATATTACAAGGATACAGTTGTTGTTAATGGTTTTGCAAAATCGCAGGATTACCAGGTTACGTTGTATGTTGTAAGCCGTGCAAACGTAATGTCTGATGCGGTTACGGTAACCGTACATCCATTAACGCCTGTATATGAATTGGTGAGGCCGTCCGCTGCAATTTCTGCCGACTTTGGCGGGGTTAACGTTAAAGCACTAAACCCGTTAAGAAGGAATATTGGCGTTATAGTAACCGCGTTTGATGATGTAACCAAATCTATGGAGGTTCAGGAGCAGCATTTTACAAAAACGGATACTATTGATTTTTCATTACGGGGGTATACTACAACCGCAAGGAATTTTGGCGTGTATATAACTGACGAATGGGGAAATATCTCCGATACGTTGAAGGTGACTTTGAATCCTTTATATGAAGAGTTGCTGGATAAAAGTAAATTTGAAACCTACACTTTACCAAGCGATGATGCACTTTATGAAGGCGGTGGATGGACAGTTAATAACCTTTGGGATGGTAAGCTAAATGATCCCGGCTGGCACACCTTTTCCAATTCAGTCCCTCCGTTTACCTGTTCTTTCTATGTAGGAAAAACCTATAAATTAAGCCGGTTTACAATTTATGGCAGGCAGGGTTATGAGTATGGCCACGGTAACCCGAAAGATTTCAGTATCTGGGGTTCAAACAAAACCCTACCTGCTGATGCTGTATTGCCTTTAACTGCTCCCGAAGGAACTGTAATAGGTGATTGGACAAATATGGGTAATTTCCATTGGCCACCGCCGCCATCCGGCTTACCTCCAACAACACCCAATGCAAGTGATAAGGCGTTTTTTGACCTCGGTGCCGAGTTTAATGTTCCGTTTAATGCGCCTTCGGTTAAATATATGCGCTTATCTATAGCCAGAACATGGGAAGGTGGTACGCTTGCACACGTTCTTGAGTTATCATTTTATGGTAAACCTGAATAACAGAGCAACCTGTACAAACAAAATAACTACTATTAAAATAAACATATGAAAAAGCTCATATATATAACATTAAGCTGTGTATTACTACTTGTAGTATATAGCTGTAATAAATCCCAAACGGAGTTTAAAAAGTTCCAGAATGGTAAGGAACTTATTTATACAGGCGCCGTTGGTAATGTGGTAACACAACCCGGGAACCTTAGAGTAGGCCTTAAATGGAAATCAAGCTCGGACCCAAGTATTACTAAATATGTAATATACTGGAATAACAAAGCCGACTCACAGGTAATTAGCGTGTCCACCAAAACGGACAGCATAAAAACCACTATAACAGGGCTTCAGGAGTTTGTTTACTCTTTCACCATATATTCTTATGATGCAAAGGGAAATAATTCTATCGCCAGGGAGGTAAATAATGTTAAAGTTTACGGATCTGTGTATGCCAGTACGCTTTTGAACAGAGCTTACAATGCAGCTAATCCATACGTTGTTCATAATGATGGTTCGGTAACATTGAATTTTAAAGGTGCCGATACTTCTGTTGTTAATGGCAACACCATAATTAATTATAATAATGCAGCGGGAGTAATATCTAAAGCAACGCTTTTGGGTAAAGATAGTGTTGTAACACTTCCAAGTTACCAATCGGGTGGGAAGGTTACCTTTCAGTCTTCTTATTACCCGGATTCAAACGCAATTGATGCATTTACCGTTACCAAGGCCGATCAATTCCCGGATATATTCGTGATTGCTCAATGTAATAAAGCGCTATTCACCGAAGTGCACCTTCCGCAGGATGTAAGCACTTATGAATCGGGAACAAGTATCAGCAAGCTTTGGGATGGAAGTAATGGCCCCCAGGGATATCCAAATATCTTCCACAGTGATGGATCTTATATTCCCCACGTGTTAACTTTCGATATGGGAAAATCCTATAACAGCTTATCGCAGCTGGAAGAAGTAGGCAGAAATTGCTGTAATAATCCTGATCAGTTTGAAGTATGGGGTATTAATGACTTAACCGGAGCAACTACCACTTTAAGGGCCGATAACTCTGGCTGGAAAGCTGAAGCAATTGCCAAAGGGTGGATACTGCTTAAATCGGTTACCCGGTCTGATGACGGGCAGGCTGCTTTAAAAGTTGATCTGTTAAGTAATCCTCCACCAATAAGGTATATCCGTATCAGGGTATTACATACCGTATTAAATTCTGGATACAGCAACATGAGCGAAATGACCTTCTGGAATAGACAATAATAATTGGTTGAATTTGAATATGGAAACCTCGCGGGTATACCACCCGGGAGGTTTTTTTATAAATTTTTTAACACGCAACAGACCATACATTTCAAAGAAATTATCCATTATTAAGTAGGCATTATCCATTTCGGCCTCGATTTTTTACCATTAATTTGCCCAAATCAAAATAGGCCTTCCCGTCTTTTACCAATTATAAAACAAAATATTAACCGCTTCTAAATAATGAAGATTTACGTAAAAACAATAGCTAAAATCACAACCGGCCTGTTGTTAATTACAACGCAGTATAACCTGCATGCACAAATACCCAATACAGCTACAATAACCAAAGAATTACCTACGGCAAAGGGCAAGCCTACAAAGGTTCCGTATTCGCATATGGCGTTAACGGCAAAGCTGGTGGGCGTTGCTATTGGCAACCCGAATTGGTATAATTGGTGCGTTTCGCCGATACAGGGTAAGGATGGCAAAATTCATATTTTCGGCAGCCGCTGGCCGGCCGCCGAAGGGATGGAAGGCTGGACTGGCCCGAATGCCGAGATAGCGCACTTTGTGAGTGACAAGCCCGAAGGGCCATTTAAATATGTCGCTACCGTTATGAAATCGTCCCTGTTCCCGGACAAACGTACTATGTGGGGGCCGCATAACCCACGATTGGAAGCTGTAGATGGTAAGTACATTTTACTTTACATCTGCCAAAATCCATCTAAGGAAACTAAACAGCGTATCGGCATGATGATAGCTGATAATTTAAATGGCCCCTGGAAATTTGCAGGTGAAAAGGGCGGCATCGTAATACAAGAGTCTAATGACCCGCAGCATTGGACCTATCATGGCGATATAGGTACCGATAACCCTGCCTTTATGAAAATAGACAAAAAATATTACATCTATTTCAAATCTGGCACGCCGCATCAAATGGAGTCAAAATATGGCTATGCCGTTGCCGATAATCTGGAAGGGCCGTATGTAATGTGCGATAAACCTATAACCGATAATGTATCGTACCTGGAGGATGCCCAAGCTTTTAAAACCAATGGCAAATATTACCTGTTAACAACCGATAATTTGGGAGGCAACACCGGTATTTACGGCTATATTTCACTTTGGGAATCAAAAACAGGCTTATCGTTTAAACTGGCCGACTCAAAAATTGCTATGGGCAACCTGTTTGATTATTGGGGAACAGAAGAAGATCATCAGAAATTATTAGCCACACCGGGCCACTTTCAGCGCGATCAAAGCGGTAAACTTGAGCGGCCGGCCGTGCTTATCCTAAATGGCAAACCTGCGTATTTTTACAGTGCAGCCGACGTTAATATTACCGGTGGCAAGGTTTCGGAATCGTACGTTTTTAAAATAAATTGGGATAATGGGAATTGATAAAGCTATGGCGTGGGTAACAATTATGTTAATGCTTTAATAACACAATAATTTGCTAAGATTGATGGTTGGCAACGGTTGTTTTATTTAGATATTTAGCTCATCCTATTTTAAACCAAACATGAATAAAAAGATAATTTATATTGTCCTTGTAGCGCTCAGCATAATATCGGCGAAGACTGTAAACGCGCAAAAAAGAGCTGAAAAAAAATCAGACCCTTTAATAATCTGGGATGATAAACCCGCGAAAACATGGATGACTGAAGCCTACCCAATGGGTAACGGCCGTTTTGGCGGGATGGTTTTTGGCGGCCTGGCGCAGGAACATATCCAGTTCAACGAGATCAGCCTATGGACGGGCGATGAATCTGAAACCGGGGCTTACCAGGCTTTTGGCGACTTGTTTGTTAATTTTAAAGGTAAAGATACCAGTATGGCTATACCTGCTAACTATCGCAGGCAACTGGATATCAGCAAAGCTATTCAGCAGATAGCTTATGCTGATGGAGGAGTAGCTTACAAGCGCGAATACTTTTGCAGCTTTCCGGATAAGGTAATGGTATTGCATTTTACTGCCGATAAAAAGGGAGCTTACTCTGCCATCATCGGCCTTAAAGATGCCCATGGGTCAAAAGTTACTGCCAATGGTACGGCGCTGCAAATAGAAGGTAAACTGGAAAATGGCTTAGCCTATAATGCATCCATCGTTGTAAAAACAGAAGGAGGTACAGCCACTGTTGAAAGTGATGGCAAAGGTGGTACACAGCTTAACATCAACCAAGCTAATGGTTTTACTGTTTTGCTTTCGGCAGCAACAGATTACAGCAACAAACGCGAGCAACATTGGCGGGGTGAAGCGCCGGGTATCAAAGTAAAACAAAACCTTGATGCCGCATCAGCTAAAACATTCCTGCAATTATTTAATAACCATTTGCTGGATTATAAAAGTTTGTTTGGCAGGGTAGCTATAAACCTGGGTACAACACCTGCGCCAATAGCTGCCGAACCAACCTATAAACGTGTTATTGATTATAAAAAAGCTGCCGATCCGCAACTGGAAGCGCTGCTTTATCAATATGGACGTTATTTGCTGATCAGTTCATCAAGGAAAGGCGGGTTGCCTGCCAACCTGCAGGGGCTTTGGAACGAGAGCAATAACCCGCCATGGCGCAGCGATTACCACTCCAATATCAACATCCAGATGAACTACTGGCTTGCCGAGCCCACAAACCTTTCTGAATGCCATATTCCTTACCTGGATTATATCAACAGCATGCGCGAGGTTAAAAAGGAAAGCACTCAAAAAGAATACCCCGGTGTGCGCGGCTGGACAGTGAAAACCGAAAATAACATCTTTGGCGGCTCAAGCTTTTTGTGGAACACTCCCGGCAGCGCATGGTATGCGCAGGGCATTTGGGAACATTATGCTTTTACAAGAGATAAACAATATTTACAAAGCTTTGCTTACCCTGTTCTTAAGGAGATAGTTGAGTTTTGGGATGATCATTTAAAACACAGGCCCGATGGTACACTTGTATCGCCTTTGGGCTGGTCGCCAGAACATGGTCCAACGGAAGACGGTGTAACTTATGATCAGGAAATAATTTATGACCTGTTTACCAATTATATTGAAGCCGCGGATGTTTTGGGCGCCGATAAAACCTATCGCGATCATGTAGATGATATGAAAGAACATTTACTAAAACCTAAAATTGGTAAATGGGGGCAGTTACAGGAATGGGAAACAGATCGTGATGATCCGAAAGATACGCACCGGCACTCATCAAACCTTTTTGGCTTGCACCCCGGCAGGCGCATCAGCACAATCAAAACACCAGAACTGGCACAAGCAGCTAAAGTGAGTTTATTGGCTCGCGGCGATGTATCAACAGGCTGGTCAATGGCCTGGAAAATGAACTTTTGGGCACGACTGCAGGATGGTGATCATGCCTATAAAATCCTGAACAACTTTATAACGCTGGCAGGTGGCTCAGGTGTTAATTACAACGAGGGTGGGGGAGTTTACGCCAACCTTTTCTGCGCGCATCCGCCTTTTCAGATAGATGGTAATTTTGGTTACACCGCTGGCGTTACAGAAATGCTTGTGCAAAGCCAAACAAACGAAATTCAGCTATTACCTGCCTTACCCAAGGCATGGTGGAGCGGTAATGTACAGGGCTTGCGTGCCCGCGGCGATTTCGAGATCACCAATATGGAATGGAGAAATGGCAAAATTGCAAAGCTTACAATTAAATCATTGGCAGGCGGTGTTTGTAATTTAAGATCGCCTAATGCTTTAAAAAACAATATTGCAGGCTTAACGGGTAGTCAGGAAAATGCCGACTTTAAATATAGTTTTAAAACGCAAGTGGGCCAGTTGTATAGTTTCTCGGCAGTAAATTAAAAGAATCAATTATATAACTTTTGGGGCAGATTGGATTTTCTTAGATCACAAAATTGATACAAAGCTGATTTGCTGGTATGGATGTATCCCTTCTTTTTTTATCGTGTTGATTATAAATGCTCTATTACCGAATAATATATGTGAATGCAAGGCTAAACCCGGTTTAACAAGTGGATTATCCATCTTTTTCAAAGGTTTATCCATTTTTTGAAATGCAATAACCCGATACATTTACCCCTGACCAATAAAACAAATTCAAACAAATGCAGCATATTTTAATACAGGTACAAAGCCCGGCTTTGGATCAGTTGAAAATAATTTGTCTGTTCAAACATTAAGAGATATAACCATTGAATAATACAATAAAGCTGAAGAGTCAATGCTAAAACTTAAATATTTAATTACCCTGTTACTTTCAATCACTGCTTTTTCGGCCTTAAAAGCACAGGATAAAACTAATCTGTGGCAGGGTTTTGAAAAAGTACAACTGAAATTTGGAGGTTACGATGCATATTACGTAAAACCTGCCCATCCATTGCCGGGTAATCCATGGGTGTGGCGTACATCATTCCCCGATTGGCATACCCAAATGGATAGTATCCTGCTGGCAAAAGGATTTTATGTTGCTTTTATCAATGTAGATAACCAGTATGGCGGCCCCGAGGCCATGAAGTTTTATGATGTGTTTTACACCTACCTCACCAAACAGCAGGCCTTTGCGCCAAAGGTGGCCCTCGAAGCCGTAAGCAGGGGCGGTTTATATGCTTATGCCTGGGCTAAGCGCAACCCCGATAAAGTAACCTGTATTTACGCCGAAACCCCTGTTTGCGATATTAAAAGCTGGCCCGGCGGTAAACTAAAAGGGGCAGGAGATGCAAACGCCTGGAATGAATTAAAACGGGTATATCATTTTACCGAGGAACAGGCCATTGCCTATAATGATAACCCTATTGATAACCTGGAAGGCCTGGCATCGTTCAGGGTGCCTGTTTTGCATACTATAGGTCTTGATGATAAGTTAGCCCCGCCGGCAGAGAATAGCGATGTTTTGGCGAAGCGCTATATCGCATTGGGAGGCCCTATCAGTATCCATCCTGTAACACAGGGACCAATGGAATTGCAGGGGCATCACTTTAAGGTTGATCGCCCGGCTTATTATGCTGATTTTATTTTCAATAACTCATACCCGGTACAAAAAATACTGCCATATAGTGATTATGTTAAGGTTGCAGGCGGGTTAAATAACTTTTATTACGCAGCAACGGTAAAGAAAAAGGCCACCGTATCTTTTTTGGGAGGCTCTATCACCTTTAATCCGGGCTGGCGCGATAAGGTGTGCAAGTACCTTAAAGAAACCTATCCCGAAACTGATTTTCATTTTATAGCTGCGGGCATCCCGTCATTAGGCAGTCTTCCGCACGCTTTCAGGGTTCAAAGAGATATTCTTGATTCTGGTAAAACCGACCTGCTTTTTGTGGAAGCAGCCGTAAACGACAGAGGCACCGATAGTACTACACAAGTACGCGCTTTAGAAGGAATAGTGAGGCATGCAAAGCTGACTAACCCGATGATGGATGTAATTTTTATGGCATTTGTCGATCCTCAAAAAATGGACAATTATGCCAAAGGCAAGGTATCGCCCGAGTTATTGAACCACCAGATGGTTGCCACGCATTACAACCTGCCCTATGTTAACCTGGCGCTTGAAGTTAATGATAAGATAAAAAACAAGGAATTAACCTGGGCCGATGATTTTAAAGATATCCATCCATGGTACCATGGGCAGGAGATCTATTTTGAAAGCATCAAGGCGTTGTTACAAGCCAGTATTTTGGCCGAGTATAAACAACCTTTTAAAGCTGCTTTACCCAAACCAATTGATAAGGCAAATTATAATAACGGAAGCTATTACAATATCGCCAATGCCAAACTGGATAAGGGCTGGGCTATCAACCCAAACTGGAATCCAAAGGATGGCCTTTCCACTCGCCCCGGTTTTGTTGATGTGCCGATGCTGATCTCGACTGAGCCTGGCAGCGAACTAACCCTGCCTTTTAAAGGCACAGCCGTTGGTGTTGCCGTTGTGGCCGGGCCCGATGCCGGTATTATATCCTACTCGGTTGATAATGGAGCTTACAAAGAACTTGACCTGTTAACCGAGTTCTACAGCTGGATCCACCTTGGTGTTTATCATCTGCTTGGCGATAACCTGAGTAACGGTAACCATATATTAAAAATAAAGATCAGAGACAAAAAAAATAATTCGAGCAAGGGCAACGCCTGCCGGATTGTTAACTTTTTTGTAAATAATAAATAGTACAACCTAATTAATTAAAACTATACCATGGAGAAAAAAGCAGGGCTCATCATAGCTTTTGTGTTAAGTACATGTGTTTCAATTGCCCAACAGGTAAAAAACGCTGCACCGCTTAAAACGCCCAAGGCGGTTATGGATCAGTTTATGGATAAACGTTTTGGCATGTTTATCCACTTTGGCCCGGTTACCCAGCGTGGTACCGAAATAGGCTGGAGCCGCAATGACCAGGTACCCGAAGAAGATTACGACAACCTGTACCATGAATTTAACCCAACATTATTTAATGCCGATGCCTGGGTGAAAGCTGCAAAGGATGCCGGGATGAAATATTTAACCATCACCGCCAAACATCATGACGGTTTCCTGTTATGGCCAAGTGCTTTTTCTGATTACAACGTTTCCAAATCACCTTTTAAAAGAGACATCGTTGGTGAACTTGCCAGGGCATGTAAAAAACAAGGTATAATTTTTTGTATCTATATGACCGTGCTTGATTGGCACGACAAGGATTACCCGATAGATAATCCTCATCACCCCGAAATAAATGCGAGGAAAGGGGATATGACCGCTTTTAAAACCCGCATGAAAAACGAGTTGAAAGAAGTGATCACCAAATACCACCCGTTTATGCTTTGGTTTGATGGTTATTGGGAAAAACCATGGACAACAGAAGATGGCAAAGAAATTTACAGCTACATTAAAAGTGTTGATGCCAATGTTATTGTAAACAACAGGCTTGGAAAAATAAGCGATAAGCTGGACGGCGATGCGGTGGGTGACTTTTTAACACCCGAACAAACTATAGGAAAATTAAACATGGATGAGCCATGGGAAAG
The DNA here is from genome assembly GCF_025362475.1 of Mucilaginibacter sp. Classification (GTDB taxonomy): domain Bacteria; phylum Bacteroidota; class Bacteroidia; order Sphingobacteriales; family Sphingobacteriaceae; genus Mucilaginibacter. Next base: position 156,513 of record NZ_JANYGH010000058.1, on the reverse strand, counting down.
CTGCATCACCATTTGTAACCAATGGGCCTGGAAACCTAACGACGGGATGAAATCTCTTAAACAGTGCATCCAAACTTTAGTAACATCAGCATCGGGCAACGGTAACCTGCTGTTTAACGTTGGCCCGGCTATGGATGGCCACATGGAGGCCCGGCAGGTAGCCCGTTTAAAAGAGATGGGTAACTGGCTAAAACAGAACGGCGAAGCAATTTACGGTACACATGGAGGGCCATATGTGCCAACTGCCGAATACGGTTCCACGCGTTTTGGCAATAAAATATACATCAACATTTTTCAACACAAGGATAGTACATTGAATATCCCCTTATTGCCTAATGTTAAAATACTAAAATCATATTTCCTTAACGGTAATGCGGTAGCTATCAAATCTGATAGAAGAGGATATAGGATAGAGTTGCCAGCCACCTTGCCCGATGAAAACTGCTCTGTAGTAGTGTTGGAGCTGGATGTAAATGCAATAGATATTCCCGTAATAAAATCATAACAAAACCTGATGAATTTAAAATTTATTATACCGGGCGCAACAGCGCTCTTATTAATATCAACCATCACTTTTGCACAGCAAAAGCCGCTTACTTTGCATTACGATAAGCCAGCGTCAAGGTGGGAAGAAACGCTTGCATTGGGCAACGGTCGGCTTGGGATGATGCCGGATGGAGGAGTTGCTAAAGAAAATATTGTACTAAATGATATTACCTTATGGTCCGGCTCGCCGCAGGATGCCAATAACTACGATGCCTATAAAAAGCTGCCACAAATAAAGGAGCTTTTATTAGCAGGTAAAAATGTAGAGGCGCAGGCTTTGATAGATAAGGATTTTGTTTGTAAAGGTCCCGGTTCGGGCGGTAAGCAATGGGGGTGTTTTCAAACCCTTGGTAATTTGAACCTGGAGTTTGATTATAAAGGCGCCGATGCTTCAAAATTCACCAACTATGAAAGGGAACTTTCCCTTGATAATGCCATAGCCAAAAGTACTTATACGGTTAATGGCGTTACTTACAAGCGTGAGTACTTTACCAGTTTCGGCGATGATGTGGATATGATCCGCTTAACGGCCAATAAACCTGGTCAGCTAAATTTTAGTATTGATATCAATCGTCCGGAAAGATCAGTTACAACAACAGATGGCAACACCCTGCAAATGGCAGGTAGATTGGATAATGGTACTGACGGTAACGGCATGCAATATATTGCCAACGTTAAAACAAAGCTTATTGGCGGTACTTTAACCCATACAGCAAACAGCCTTGTAGTAAAAAATGCAACCGAGGTGATCATTTATGTTTCTGCAACTACTGATTTTAAAGATCCAGCCTTTAAAGCAAAAATGGAGCAGCATTTAGCCGCCGCCATGAAAACGAGTTATGCATTGCAAAAACAGCAGCATATAGCCAAATTTCAAAAACTGTTTAACAGGGTAAGCATCAATTTAGGCGAAGGTAATTCAACCGAAACTACTGATCAGCGCCTGATCAGCTTTCACAAAGCACCTGCGGACGATAAAGGTCTGCCGGTTTTATTTTACCAGTTTGGTCGTTACCTGAGTATTTGCAGCACCCGCATTGGTTTATTACCACCCAATTTGCAGGGTTTGTGGGCCAATGAAGTACATACCCCCTGGAATGGTGATTACCACCTGGATGTAAATGTGCAGATGAACCACTTCCCGGTAGAGGTTTCCAATTTATCAGAATTAAACCTGCCATTGGTTGAGTTGGTGCGCGGCATGGTTAAAAATGGCGAGCGCACTGCAAAAGCTTATTACAACGCAGATGGCTGGGTGGCCCACGTAATTACCAACGTTTGGGGATGGACAGAACCCGGCGAAAGCGCCTCATGGGGCGTAACCAAAGGAGGTTCGGGCTGGTTGTGCAGCAATATTTGGGATCATTATGCTTTTACCAACGATAAAAACTTTTTGAAAAGCGTTTATCCAATTTTAAAAGGATCGGCTCAGTTTTATAACAGCATCCTGGTTAAAGATCCTAAAAGCGGTTACATGGTGACCGCCCCATCCTCATCTCCCGAAAATAGTTTTATGATGCCCGATGGCAGCGGCCAGCATGCGAGTATCTGCATTGGCGCCACCTTTGATAACCAGATCATGCGTGAGCTATTTACCAACGTAATTACCGCATCAGAAACTTTAGGTGTTGACGCAGATTTTCGCGCCCAGCTGAAAAAAAGGCTTAAAGAAATTCCGCCTGCAGGTATCATCAGTAAAGATGGCCGTATCCAGGAATGGCTGGAAGATTATAAAGAGACCGAACCACAGCACAGGCATATTTCCCATCTGTACGGTATCTATCCGGCATCGGAGATCACGGCAGATGGCACACCTGAACTGGCAGAAGCCGCAAAGAAAACCCTTAACGTACGCGGCGACGATGGTCCAAGCTGGTCTATCGCTTATAAGTTATTGTTTTGGGCGAGATTACATGATGGTAACCGTGCCTATAAACTCTTTACCGAGATTATGAAACCAACCACAAGTACAGGCATCAACTATGGTGCAGGTGGTGGTATTTATCCAAACCTTTTATCTGCCGGGCCGCCCTTCCAGATAGATGGTAATTTGGGTACAACTGCTGGTATTGCCGAAATGCTGATCCAAAGCCATGAAGGTTATATCAACCTGATCCCCGCCATCCCCGATAGCTGGAAAGCAATGGGCGAAGTAAAGGGCTTACGGGCACGCGGTAATTTTACAGTTGATTTTAAATGGAAAGATGGTAAAGTAATCAGCTACCGCGTTACATCAACCACACCACGCAAGGTGAAAATAAAGGTTAACGGAATAATGAAGGAAGTAATGGCAGTGAAGTTTTAAGCTTCATCTGTTTTAATAAACAGCTCGTCATCGCGAGTGGTAAAATTCGGGGGACACTGAAGGGGAAATGACGTTAAAAAGGTTTGTCATCCTGAGGGACGAAGGATCTATTCGCAGACTGTACAGGGCGAAGAAGTATGGTGGAGAGTAGATCCTTCGTTCCTACCCATGACGTATTGGATTTTGAGACGTGTGGGCCTGTCAGTCTGAGCCTGTCGAAGACTCGCGCGGAGAGGCCTCTGCCCGCTATCCTTCGACAGGCTCAGGATGACACCCATTTTTGTTACGTCATTTTTTTCTTCAGAGGCCAAAACGGATTTCAAAACTCAGGATGACAAAAGGGGTTTTAGCAAATACGTGCCTCGCAATGACGCGGAAATGAACTATTCTTAAAGCATAAAAAGAGTTATTAATAAAATTTAAACGGTCTCTTAAAAGGAATTAATGAAGATACTTTATAAGCTAACTACAGCTTTATTATTGACGGTTGTATTGCCCGTTATTGCACAGGCATCCATCCATAAGCAAACTTCAAATATCACTATGCCCTACGGCAAAGGCAATACCATTGTTTATGATCTTAAAACCGGCAATTATAACGTTTATCACGGTAAAGTGGCAATATTCTCCAATATCAGTTCAACCTTTAAAATAAAGGATGTCGCGGTTTCTACTACCGATGCTCTGTCGCGGAAATATACTACAGCGGCTATCAATGATGGTTTTGGTAAAGGCGAAAAGCATGTAATAACCATAACCGGAAATAACCTTGCTAAAATTGAGCAAGTCTTTTATACCTATCCCGGTAAAGAGTTTTTCCTTACACAGATAGTATTGTCAGGAAAAAACCTGAGCAGCAATTCCATCATGCCTTTCTCTGCCAATATACCTGTTGTTACCGGCGACGTCCGCAGCATCTTTGTTCCTTTTGATAACGATACTTTTATTCGCTATAATGCAAAAGAGTTTAAGGCTCCGTTCAGCAATACCAGCGCCGAAGTTGGTGCCGTATATGATAACACTTCGCGCAATGGTTACATTGCCGGCTCCATTGAGCACGAAGTATGGAAAACCGGTATTCGTACTACATCAAAAAATGATAGCGGCAACAGGTTGCTGGTTTGGAGCGGCTATACCGATGTAAATGTAACCCGCGATCACACCGATCACGGCGATGTTAAAGGTGAGGTTGTAAAATCGCCTAAGATTTTTGTAGGCTACTTTGATGATTGGCGTACCGGCATGGAAGAATATGCCAAAGCCAACCGCATTGCCGAACCCCCTGTTGTTTTTAACTGGACAAATCCAACACCCGTTGGCTGGAATAGCTGGGGCGTAATGCAGGAAAAACTGAACTATGAAAAGGCCACCAAAGTAACCGACTTTTTTGCTGATAGCCTGGCTGCGTTCCGTACAGGCAACACGGCTTTTATCGATCTTGATTCCTATTGGGATTTTATGTTAAAAGGCGGTTTGGAAGGCGATTACAGTAAGCTGAAAGAGTTTGCCGATTACTGCAAAAGCAAAGGTCTGCAGCCCGGTGTATACTGGGCGCCGTTTACAGACTGGGGCTGGAAAGATGGTCCCAACAGAAAAGTAGCCGGATCAAATTATACTTATGGGGAAACCTGGACAAAAGTTGGTAAAGGCTTTCATGAAATTGACGGCGCAAGGGCCGTTGACCCCACGCACCCAGGTACGCTGCAACACATCGACCTGGTTATTGGCAAACTAAAGGAATGCGGTTTTAAGATGATCAAGATTGATTTCCTGGGCCATGCCACTGCCGAATCAACCCATTTTTATGATCCCACGGTAACTACCGGTATGCAGGCTTACCGTAAAGGGATGGAGTACCTCATCAATAAACTCGGCGACCAGATGCTTATCTACGCCGCTATATCGCCCACACTGGCTACAGGAAGATACGTGCATACCCGCAGAATTGCCTGCGATGCTTTTAAAAGTATCGATAACACCCAATACACCTTAAATAGTGTAAGTTACGGCTGGTGGCAAACCTATTTATACAATTACGTTGATGCAGATCATGTGGTATTAGCAACAGAAAGTGAAGGTACTAACCGCGCGCGGATGTTATCGGCGATGATAACCGGTACGTTTATTACAGGTGATGATTTTTCGGTACATGGGCAGTGGAGCAAGAGAGCCATTGCATGGTATCAAAATCCCGAAATATTAACCGTGATAAAAAATGGTAAAACTTTTAAACCAGTTGAAGGTAATACCGGTGAAAATGCCTCTGAAATGTTTACCCAAAAAATCGGGAATTGTATCTATATTGCCTTGTTTAATTATGGCAATGAACCCAAAACGTTTGCTTTTGATAACAAACGTTTAGGATTAAACCCAACCGCATCATATGAAGTTCATGAACTGCTGCAAGGTAACACCATAAACCCAAAAACAAGCTTTAAACTGGGCGGAAGCGACGCGGCATTGTATAAATTTGAGATCAAAAAATAACCAAAATCATAAAATGAGAAGAACACAAAAAACATTCCTGGTACCTGTTTGCCTTACGCTGGCAAGTTTGTTATCTGCAGCGACAGCAAGTTTCGCTCAAACGGTAACTATCCCTGTAGAAACACAAAATAACGCATTGGTGTTGCAAACCGATGCCGAGAAAAACCTTAAAATGGTTTATTTCGGCACAAAATTGAGTAATGCCAAAGAGTACGAACAGATCCTGAAAATGTATCACCAGGCTGATGATTCGGGTGTTCTTAATGATGCTTATATGCCATCCGGTTCGGCGAGTCTTGCCGAGCCTGCTATAACGGTTACACACGCAGATGGCAATAAATCACTCAACCTGGTTTATGTAAGCCACACTGTTACTAAAATTGATGAAGATGTCAGCTTATTAACCGTAAAGCTGAAAGATCCTGCTTATCCTTTTGAAGTTACCCTGTATTATAAAACTTATTTTAAAGAAGATGTAACTGAACAATGGTCGGTTATAAAACATGGCGAAAAGGGGACGGTAACGCTTAATAAATTTGCTTCTGCAAATTTAAATTTAAAGGGTGATGGCTTTTGGCTCAAACAATACCATGGCAACTGGGCTTCTGAAATGCAGCCCGAAGAAGCAAAACTGACTCACGGTATTAAAACCATCGATAGCAAATTGGGCACCCGTGCCAATTTATATGAGCCATCGATGTTCATGGTATCTATGGATAAACCCGCTACCGAGGACGAAGGTAAAGTAATGCTTGGTGCGCTGGAATGGTCGGGTAATTTTAAGATCGATCTGGAATTGGATGTTTCTAATAATTTGAGGGTGATTGCCGGTATAAACAATGCCGCATCAGAATATCACCTTAAACCTGCCGAAGAATTTACTACCCCGGCATTGGTTTATACCTATTCAAACCATGGCAAGGGGGATGCCAGCCGTAAATTACAACGCTGGGCCCGCAAATATAAAATTGTTGATGGCGAAGGCGAAAGACTTACCCTGCTGAACAACTGGGAATCAACTTATTTTGATTTTAACGAAACCAAACTGGCTCAATTATTAAAAGATACCAAAAAATTAGGTGTCGAATTATTTTTGCTGGATGATGGCTGGTTTGGTAATAAATTCCCCCGTAACGGTGATGTTGCCGGACTTGGGGATTGGCAGGAGAATAAACTGAAGCTGCCAAACGGCATCAGTTCGCTGGTTAAAGAAGCGCAGGCAGATGGCGTAAAATTTGGTATCTGGATAGAGCCGGAAATGGTTAACCCAGCCAGTGAATTGTATACCAAACACCCGGATTGGGTAATTAAGCAACCTAATCGCCCCGAAAAATATTTCCGTAACCAGTTGGTATTGGATCTTTCCAATCCGCAGGTGCAGGATTTTGTTTATGGGATAGTTGATAACCTGTTTACTAAAAATCCAGATCTGGCTTATATTAAATGGGATTGTAACGCAGTGATCTATAATGCGTATTCGGCTTATTTGAAAAAAGATCAATCACATTTGTATATTGATTATGTTCGGGGGCTATATAAAGTACTTGAACGCGTAAGGGCGAAGTATCCAAAGGTTCCTTTAATGCTATGTTCTGGTGGCGGCGGTCGTGTTGATTATGGCGCGCTTAAATACTTTACAGAGTTTTGGCCAAGCGATAATACCGAACCGTTGGAGCGTGTTTTCATTCAATGGGAGTACTCGTTCTTCTACCCGGCTATCACCAGCTCAAACCACGTAACAGATTGGGGCAAACAGCCATTAAAATTCCGTACAGATGTGGCTATGATGGGCAAATTAGGTTTTGACATTGTGGTAAGTAAACTAAGCGAGCAGGATCTTTCATATGTTCATGGCGCGCTTAAAAATTATGATTACCTGAAAGAAGCCATCTGGCACGGCGATCAATACCGCCTTCAAAGCCCTTGGGATAATGATGCCGCATCTATTATGTATGTAAATGATGCCAAATCAAAAGCGGTGGTATTTAACTATTTGGTTAATAACCGTTATAATGCGGGTACTAAAGTGCCTATCCGTTTAAAAGGCCTCGATCCGCAGAAAAAATACCAGGTTAAAGAGATCAATCTTTATCCCGGCACCAATTCAACTATAGGTAATGATTTGACGCTTACCGGCGATTTTTTAATGACCGTTGGCATCAACCCCGATGTTAACAGTGGCAGAACAAGTGTTGTTTTGCAGCTCGACGAAGTTAAGTAACAAGGTTGTTATGTAACAAGGCTGCAACAGTTTAAAATAAACTGTTGCAGCCTTTGTATTTTAGCCCATTAGTTTAATTACTGTCAAGCATACAGTCTAAAGTAGTTAGTATACAGTCAAAAGGTTATTTATTCATCTTTTGGCTAAAACTGATAGCTGTAGAACCAAGACTGCCTAAACAATTGCAATAGCTGCCTTACTATGAAAAAACCTTTACTTCTGTTATTGATGATTGTATTTGTCAGTATAACCTATGCCCAGGGCCGCCGGGGAGGCGGGAATGGAAACAACGGTAATAATGGCAATAATGATAATTTTCAGCAACGGAGATCAAAGGAGCAAAAAGGTCCATTACCTTTCAGGGAAGTTATAGGGGTTGTTAAGGATACCGCTGATAAAAAGATGGAAGGTGCAACTGTAAAACTGGTATCGGCTACAGATAGCGCGGTTACCAGTACCGGCCCAACCGGTAAGTTTGCATTCAGGAAAGTTAAATCGGCTACGTTTGTGATAACGGTTACCAGTATTGGTTATCAACCTGTTATCAGGAAGATGCTGAATAATGATGAATCGCGCAGCATATCGCTTGATCCTTTTGTTTTAAAACAGCAATCACATATGCTTGGGGAGGTGGTTGTGAATGGTGGCCCGAGCATTTCCTATAAAACAGACACAGTGGAATATCGTGCCAGCGACTATAAACTGCGCCCAAATGCCACTGTTGATGAACTGATAAAAAAAATGGAAGGTGTTGAAGTTGCCAAAGACGGTACGGTAACACACCAGGGGCAGGCTGTTGTAAAAGCCAGACTGAATGGCAAAGATTATATAGGCGGCGACGTGGCGCAGGCCATTAAAAACCTGCCTGCCGACATTGTGGAAAAAATACAGATCATTGATGATTACGGCGACCAGGCTGCCCGTACGGGCATTAAAGATGGCGACCCTCAAAAAGTGCTCAACATTACCACCAGGCCCGATAGATCTGTAGGGAATGTTGGTCGCTTAAATGCTGGTGCTGGCAGTGATGAACGTTATGATAACCGCCTTTTTTTTCAGCGCTTGAATGGCAATGAGCAGATAGGCGTGATAGGCAGTTTTGTAAATACAGTGAACGGCGTTTCGGGGAGCGGAGGCGGTGGGAGTGGTGGTACTACAAAAACAGGCGGGCCTAATGTCAGTTACCGCAGTTATCTTACCAAAAAAATCCAGATCAATACCAGCTATAACTATAATTTTAGAGATGTAAATTCCATAAATCATAGCGATGGGCAACAGTTCAGCAAACTGGGTACAACCAATTTTATCAGGAATAACAACGCGCAAAACAATAATAAAACCCATAACGTTAACCTGGAGCTGGAGTATAATATTGATAGTGCCAACTATTTAAAAATTACGCCAAATTTTAGTTACTCGGGTTCAAGTTCCTCAAATGTTTCCCAAAATTTTAAAACGGGGTTAATTCACCAGGATATTTCGGGATTAACCGGCAGTAATAATACAGTACCTGCATACGGTGGTATCGTGTTTTATCAGCATTTGTTTAAAAAGCCCAAACGTAATCTTTCCCTGCAGGTGAGTTATAACCGATCAAATAATGAAACGGCTAATAATCAGGATAATAATATTATTTATTACCAGGGTTCAACAAGTACCATGCTAAAAGATTCATTAGTGCATCGTTACATCAGTCGTACTAACCTGAGTAATAATTTCAGAACCAGTTTTACTTTTGTTGAACCATTGAGCGATGTATCACAGCTGGAGTTTAATGCTCAGCTAAATGCACGCAGCTACGATAATAAGGCATACACTTATAACATAGATTCCTTAGGAAACCGGCCACTGGTGGATTCATTGAGCAATGTTTTTAAATACTCATTTACAGAAACACGCATAGCGCTCAATTACCGCTTAAACCAAAAAAAATATAATGTTTCATTAGGTGTTACGGCTGTGCCTACCGTGTTGGATGGGACAAAAATTAGCGATGGTATTGTAAGTACTCACCGTAATAACTTCAATTTAATCCCGATAGCGCGTTTCCAGTACGTATGGTCAAAACAGGAGCGATTTTCTGTTAACTATTCGGGCAGTCCGCAGGAACCAACATTTAACCAGATTCAGCCGGTGCGCGATGAATCTAACCCGCAAAACCCGGTTGTAGGTAACCCCAATCTGAAACCATCATTCAGGAATTCTATCAATCTGCAATACAATAATTATATTGTTGATTCAAAGTTCAATGTATCGGCAAATGGCAATGTAAGTTTTATTAAAAACCAAATAGTTACCAATACCGTGCTAATACCCGATGCTCTCGACTCAAAAAAAAACGAAACGCACTACATCAATTTAAACGGCAGCTATGCTATTGGTGGCAACTACAATATATCAAAACAACTGGATGATCGTAAGTATAACCTTTCGCTCAACGGAACTATCAATTATGGCCATGGTGTATCCATGAGTGAGGGCTTTCAAAACTATACAACCACCTGGCATTTTAATGAACGTTTTGGTCCACAGATCAATCCAAACGAATCAATAGAAGTTAACCCTTATGTATCATATGATGTTGCAAAATCCTTCTTCACGCTGCCAAATTCGGTAAATACCAATATCAGCACAACTGCCCTTGCTATTGACGGTAAATTTTATTTTCTCGAAGGTCGCACAGCTAATTTTGGATACAGCGCGAGCAAAAATTTTGTTGAAGGCGTGTCTAAAAACCTAACCCGTAACCCGCTGGTAATTAACGCTTATATTGAACAGCAGTTTTTTAAACGTAGAAACCTAACGCTCACTTTCCAGGTATTTGATATTTTGAAGCAAAATAATTTTGTTAGCCAGGTTACTAACGAAAACTCGGTAACTAACACGCTCAGCAATGCGCAAAGCCGATACTTTATGTTTAGCGCCAAGCTGAACCTTCAAAAATGGACCGGTACGCCCATGCGCCATGGACAAAGGATGAAGAGAAGAGGGGACGGAAGTTTTATTGAGTAGGGGGGCAGCCTTTTCAGGAGAATAAAGTCATGCTTGTTTCGGCAACCCACATGCAAGGTTTACAGCATGAAGTCCACCTGTCCCGTGGGGTGACGAAACAAGTTCGGCATGACTGGTTGGTAAAGATATAACGGTTCCCCTATATCTTTATTAAATCCTGCTTCAAAGCCGCTATCACTAATCCTGTTCTTGATTTTGTTCCAAATTTTTGAAACAAGGCTTCGCGATAATTATCGATAGTATGAGGACTCAGGTTCATCATATCGGCAATTTGTTTGTAGGTAAGATCGCTGCAGCATAGCTCTAAAAACCTCAGCTCGTTTGTGTTTACTTCTACCTGCTGTGTTTTTATAGCCTGATTGTCCTGAATGTTGCGTAATAGCTTGCCGCTTACCAAGTCATTAATGTAATAGGATTGTTTAGCAATACTGGTAATGGCATCAAGCAGATCGGATGATCTTGATTGTTTAAGCATGTAGCCGCCGGCACCGCTTTTAAGCATCCCTATGATGGGTTTGTCTTCTTCAAACATGCTTAAAGCCAGTACTTTTATATGAGGGTGGTTTTCCTTAATCCATTTGGTACTTTCATAGCCATCCATCTGTGGCATGGTAATATCCATCAGGATCACTTCGGGCAGGGGTTGGCGTGGTAGTTTTTTGATCATATCCTGGCCGTTCTCGGCGTCAAAGATCACGTTAACTTTGCCCGAATCGGTAAGCAAACTTACCAGGCCCTGGCGAAAAAGGGTGTGGTCATCAACAATGGCTATATCTATTTTATCAGCGTACATTAATATTTAGTAGGGTATGGTTACAATAATTTCAGATCCGCTTCCGGCTACCGAGTTGATGGAGGCTGTGCCATTTATCATGGCCGCCCGTTTGGTGATGTTGTGCAGGCCCATCCCGTTTTTGCGTTTTAGTGTTTCTTCTACATTAAAACCTTTCCCGTTATCGCGGATTGTTAACTTAAATGAATTTTCAATCTGCTCTAAAGTTATAAATATTTCGGTTGCTTTGGCATGCTGGATAATGTTATTTATAATCTCCTGGAACAGCCGGAACAGGATGGTTTCTTTTCCGCTATCGGCATTAAATGTGTTGAAATTTCGCTTATCAAAATTGATTTTAAATTTGTCTGATCGTTGTAGCCATTCCAGTTCAAATTCAATAGCTGCTGCCAATCCGCGGTTTACCAGTTCTTCGCCGTGCAGCAGGCGCGATAAGGCTTTTACTTCTTTGATGGATCGGATTGTGAGGTCTTCAACAAAAGCCAGTTTCTGAGCCGTTTTGTCTTTATTGTCCAAATCGATAGAACTTAAAGTGATAGTTGTGATACTCAACAACTGCCCGATGTTATCGTGCAAATCGTAGGCGATGGTTTTAAGGGTTTGCTCCTGTACTTCTATCTGGGTTTTAAGCAGTTCATTTTCAAATGTTTTTTGCAGCAGCAACTTTTCCTCATGATGTTTCTTTTTTTTGCGATTGTAGGAAACTACATAGATAATGAGGAAAAGCGGGGCGATCAAAAAAATTAGGGATGTAAGCCCTATCAGGAAGATGATTTCCTGCGAAGATATCTGCATAAAAAAGCGTATGACCAAAAAGAGTATAGTGTTATGTTTAGTAAAATAAAAATATAGTACCGTATGGAAAGCTGGTTATTGATAGGTTTTAAGCTGGAAAGATAATCGAAAAATATGTTACAGGTTGTACTGCCGAAGTAAAAAAATAACGCGCCGCTTACCCACCAGAACGGTGCTGAAAATGCAAGCCGCTCAAAGTTTTCGTCCATCAGTTTAAGGTAGTAGTAATACAGGCTTGCCAGTACAAATACAACCGACATTACGGTAGCGGTTATGGATACAAATGTTTTAAAATGATTCATAACCAGCTCTGCCACGTATATGGCGGTGAAAATAATATACCAGGCAATAAGCCATTTACCGGTATTTTTAAATGGCCTGTATAAACTGTAAAACGCGTAGCCTGTAACGCCGCATTCAAACAATAAAAAAGCATTGTACAGGGCGTAGTTAGGCACATGTGCTATTTTACGCAAGTATACGCCGGTCATTTCAACAAGGCAGGTTAGCAGCAGGTATGGGATAAACAGCTTCCAGGCTGTACTCTTATCTTTTAATAAAAAGATAAGAGCAGCCAGGAAGCATATAAATTCACACCCGGTATTTATGGTGATGAACATCATTTGTTTTAATTGATTTAGTTGCCTAATAGCAATAGGGTTGCACCTTTACAGGTAGCCGGTGGCGGGCATTGTTCGCCGCGATTTTCGGGGGTGGAGCCAACAATAAAACCTTGCTGGCCACCATTTTGGCCCGCCTGTGATTTTTTGCCATAGTAATCCTGGTGGATTAGAGTGCCTGTAGTACTGTCTGGTTTTGTTGATACCATTACCAGTGTATTATAACCCCAGTATTGTTTCTCAGGTTTATGGCCGCCCTTAAAATCTTCGGAGTAAGATTTGTCGTAAGTAGCCAGGTAAAAACGAATGCCATCGCCCTTCTCCTTTTTTATAGAATCAACAAGAGCCTGTAGCCTATCAACACTAAACCAAATGCACCTGGTGTTTGATCCTTTATAGGTCCTCTCCACGGCTTGCGCATCAGAGAAGGCTGAATCAACCGTGCCGGCATTTTTTTTATAGTTTTTTACGTACCTCAGCGCCGTTTGAAGGCTTAACGTATCAATGTTAATGCCGATTTTATTAGTGCTGACATCGGCTTGCTGCTTTTGCTGGCACGAGCTAAAACCAATTGTGGCAAAAGCCAGGGAAATTAGGGTAATCTTTTTGATCATGATGTTGTTATTTGAGTTTACCGAAAGTGCTCAATTATGTGTAGAAACACAACATCTATATTAAGCCTTTTTTTACCCTTAAAAACACTTTTAAAAAAGCTGATTATACCCTGTGCTGCCTTTTAATTAAAGCAGAGATTTGAAATGTAATACAAAAGCAAATAAAATCACAGTAGCATTTTTTTTACATATTAAAACGTATTGTTAAATACTATGTTTTTGGTAAAAAAAATGCTTTACAAGGGCGGTAGTATTCTTAATTGGTAATAAAATTAACCAGACGATTGCTTTTATAAAGTGTTGATAATTAGACTGGTGTTTATAGCTTTAAATTATAAAATACCGGCAGCGAATAAATTTTATATTACACATATTAATATATATTTACCGACGAATTAACCAATTTTAAATCAAATATTTAACTTATTAACTAAAACCTAAACTTTATTAACTATGGAACCTTACATTGGTGAGATCAAAATGTTTGCGGGCGATTTTGCCCCACGTGGATGGGCGCTTTGCGACGGAAGTTTATTACAAATTAGCCAATGGCAGGCATTGTTTTCAATAATCCAGACTTATTATGGCGGTGATGGCATGTCGAATTTTGCCTTGCCTGATTTGCGTGGCCGTGCACCAATTCAACAAGGGCAGGGTAAAGATTTATCAGCGTACAACCTGGGCCAGGCAATCGGTAAAGAATCTGTTGTACTTTCAACAGATCAGATGCCAGCACACACACACCTTATTAAGGCCAATTCAACCGGTGCAAACCAGGTTTTACCTACCAATTTTTACCCATCAGCCCTTATTGATTCAGTTTCTGGCGAAAGTAAAAACCTTTATTCAGATGTTGCACCTGATGTTACTTTAAATCCAGGTTCGGTATCAACCGTTGGTGGTGCAACCGCGGTAAATTTAGTTCAACCTGTTTTGGCCATAAACTTCATTATTGCCCTTGAAGGCATATATCCATCAAGACCATAATCATTAACGCTACCCAATGCTGATATACAATTTGCAAGGGTAAAAAATAAAGTGTTACCCCTGCCTTATTTAACCATAAATAAGGCAGGGGCAACGCTATACCAAGTAATGTCAAATTACGAACATAGCAAGCAGCAGGTTTGAATTATGCTTTAACAACTTAAGGATAATACCTTAAAATTAAAATATAATATCAAGCCGATATTCAACAGACAAGTTCCCTAAACCTCAAAAATGAAAAAACTTTTACCTCTTTTAATTAACCTGTTTAAAGTTAATCTGCACACATTGATGGCTTTATTGCTGTTTGGGGCGATGTTGCTTGCTGGGTTTAATAGTAATGCGCAAGTATATTATGTAACAAATGATGGTAAAGGTACCGCTCAGTCAGCAGATGACGGAATCCATAGTTTAGACTATCAGGGAGGCAATAAAACAGACTTTGCGTCTAATTTTACGCCTTCGCCTATACTGTTACAGGTGGACCTGCAACATAACAGGGCTTTTATTTATGAAGCTTATACTACAACGCCACCAAACGGTATAGGTATAAAGGTTGTGAATTTAACAACAGGCGCAATTATAAAATTTATTACGCTAACAATTCCTGTGAGGATTCAGTCGATAAGATACGATCCGGTAAATGACTATATTTACTATGTAACGCAGGATGCAACAACCAGCGTCGCGGGCACTAATGATGCCCTTTGGCGCGTAAAGCCGGATGGCACTGGTTCAACATCGTTAGTATCTGGTTTTTGTAAAAATCCAACATTCCTGGCGCTTGATCCAAAAAACAACCGAGCATTTGTATACGAAAACCTTTTTGCCGACCATAGTTTGGTTGTAATTAACCTGGCAGACAACTCGGTAACCCGTACTATACCTACTGTTGCGGCATCTGGACCTTTGGTGGGTGTTGACTGCGCGTATGACCCCGTAACGGATTATATTTATATGCTGACATCGGAGAATACTGCGGCATTAGGGGATAACGACGCGTTATTTAAAGTTCACCCGGACGGTACAGGACAAACAACCGTTAAATCTAAAGTATCTGCCCAGCCCAGCTATTGTATGGCCGCGGACTTTGGTCATAATAAAATCTACTATGCCGATGGCAATCCGGGTGGCAGTATAACCACCCGCAGTATAAATAGCGTCGATCTTACAACAGGGGCAGTAAGCACGCTGTTGGATGGATCAAGAATTCCGGCATTTCCGGCTATAGTAACGGGCTTGTGGGCACCAGATCTTGCAAGGCTTTCAACCGCAACGGTAAGCAATATATCCTCGACTACCGTAACCATGGGAGGTAGCGTAACCTACAGTGATATTGCAGTTACAGAAACAGGGATAGTGTATAGCAGTACAAATACACTACCGGTTATTGGTACAGATCAGAAACAGGCTATAGGGTCAGGTACAGGTTCATTTTCGGGAGGGCTAAACGGGCTTAGTCCTGTTACCTTGTACTATGCCAGAGCTTACGCAACCAGTGCGGCCGGTACGTCATATGGAGATGTAAAAAGCTTTACAACGTTGTCCAATAATGCCTATCTTACGAGTTTGGCACTAAGTTCAGGCACATTAAGTCCGGTATTCTCGGGCATTACAAATGCGTACACGGCAAATGTAACCTATAACGTAACATCAATAACCCTTACTCCTGTAATAGCACAGGCCAATGCTACCGTAAAAGTTAACAACACAACTGTGGCCTCGGGTTCTGCATCAGGGGCGCTCAGTTTAAATCCGGGTAGTAATATCATCACAACCGTGGTAACAGCGCAGGATGGCATCACCACCAAAATATATACTACCACTATTACCAAGGATAAAACGCCCCAAGCCATCACCTTTAATAGTATTCCGGCAGTTACTTACGGGGCAGCAGATTTTACTTTAGGCGCGGTAGCGGCCAGTACGCTGCCCGTATCCTACACCAGCGATAATGCCAATGTTGCTACAGTAACCAGCGCCGGCCTTGTACACATTGTAGGCGTGGGTACTGTAAATATCACTGCATCGCAGGCGGGTAATACTACTTATTTGGCAGCAACAAATGTAAGCCAGCAATTAACGGTTAATAAAGCAGTATTAACCTATACTGCCGATGCCGCATCGCGCGATTACGGCGCAGCCAATCCAACTTTTACGGGTTCGGTAAGCGGTTTTGTAAACGGTGATAGCAAGGCAACGGCCACAACAGGTACGATGGTTTTTACCTCAACCGCTAATGCCACCAGTCCGGTAACCACCGACAATACAAAAGTGATCAAGTACCCGATAACCGGGAGCGGCCTAAGCGCAGCCAATTATAGTTTTGTACAGGCCACGGCAAATAGTACGGCCTTAACGCTTAATAAGATCGTTATCACTTATACGGCACAGCCCGCAACCAAGGTATATGGAGCTGCAAACCCATTGTTTAACGTAGTATTTACGGGTTTAGCCAACGGCCAGACTATTGACCAGGTTGCCTTTTCATTTGCCTATGCCACTACAGCTACTGAAAGTAGCCCCATAGGCAGTTACCCTGTAACGGTTAATGGATTGGATGCGCTCAACTACACTTTTACGCCTGCAGCCTCCAACACCACTATATTTACCATAACCAAGGCTAATTTAACGTTTACGGCGCAGGCCGCCTCCAAGCATTACGGTGAGGCAAATCCTTCGCTAAGCGGTGCCATAACCGGCTATGTCAACAATGAAACCGCCGCTACTGCCCTGGCAGGTACGCCGGTTTATAATACCACAGCTACCACAACCAGCAGTGTTGGCGGTTACCCCATAACATTAAGCGGAGTAACGGCAGCCAACTATAATTTAATTGCCGCTGCTGCCAACAATACGGCCTTAACCATCGCCAAAAATACCTTAAGCTATGTTGCCACCCCGGCAAGTCGCGCATTTAATACGGCAAACCCATCAGTAACAGGTACCATAACGGGCTTTTTAAACGGCGATACCCAGGCATCAGCTACTACAGGTACGCTTAGCTTTAGCACAGCGGTAACATTAAGTACGCCGGTCGGCACGTATGCCATCAACGGCTCGGGATTAAGCTCGGCTAATTATAACATTGCGCAGGATGCTTCAAATGCTTCGGCATTTTCAATATTCTTATCAACCAATGGTAACCTGAGCAGCTTATCTATCAGCCAGGGTAGTTTATCTCCTTCGTTTGCATCAGGCACTAATAATTATACTGCAACGGTTGCAACAGGTGTTACTTCTTTAACGTTAACACCAACCTTATCAGATGTTAACGCGGGAGTAACGGTTAATGGTAACCAGGTAACATCCGGCGCGTCATCGGGCGCCATCTCTTTAAACGTTGGCCCCAACATTATCCCGGTAAATGTAACCGCGCAGGATGGTACCACCACAAATCCTTATAATATTACGGTAACCCGTTTGCCGTCATCAGATGCAACATTAAACAGCTTTAGCATCAGTACTGGCACACTCCCATCACCTGATATTTACAATGTATATAGGACAAGTGTGGGCAATACACTTACCAGCTTTGATCTTACAGCAATAGTGCACGAATCAAATGCCACATTAACGGTCAATGGTACACCATTTAACTCGGGCACGCCGGTAACTCTTCCGCTCAGCTTAGGCGATAACACCTACAATGTAGTGATCACCGCGCAAGATGGCACAACGCAAAATTATTATGGCCTCGTTATTAACCGCGCCTTCTCGTCAAATAACTTGCTAAGCAGCCTGGCAGTAAGTACAGGTTCACTTAGTCCGGCTTTCGGCAGCGGCGTCAATAACTATACCGTTCAGGTAAGCAATGCAACCACCTCTATCGATATCACACCTGCTTATGACGTTACTGCATTGGCATCAATAAATGGGTATTCCGCACCTTCGGGCATAGCTTTAACCACTCCGCTTGCAGTGGGCGATAACGCTGTACCAATAACTGTAGTTGCTCAAAATGGTGCGTCAAACACGTATAACGTAAATGTACAGCGTGTCGCATCAACAGACGCTACACTTGCCGGTCTGGGGATAATTACCACCAATTCGGGATTGGATGTGCCTTTCGACAGTGGTACTTATACCTATAACACTACGGTAACCGGCGATGTAACGGCCTTCATCCTAAAGCCAATTGCTACAAACGATGGCTCGACGATAACCATTAACGGGGCGGCTTTAAATACTGCTAACGGCAATGCCATCACGCTCCAATACTTTTCGGCAGTTGAACCTATGGTGATCGTGGTTACTGCCGGCGATGGAACAACTCAAAAAACATACACCGTAAATGTAACCAGGAATTTCTCGACAAATAATTTGCTGCAAAGCTTAACGATGAACATCAATGGGACAATAACACCGCTAATCCCTGTATTTGATCCGGCAACGAATGATTATACGATGGTCATTAGCGATCCCAATGTAACCGGTATTGTAATTGCGCCCGTGGCACAGGATAGCCATGCCGAAGTAAGGGTGGGCGGAGCGCTCGTGAATGTAGGAGCATCAAGATTTGTAGCCTTACAGGGGGGCGTCAACGTTATACCCGTAAATGTGCTCTCATTCGGTGGCGGTAACAATACCTATAATATTACCATCAATCGGGCATATTCATCAAATGCAGGTTTGATCAATGTTATACTTTCAGGTAATGCACAGTATTCGGCTATCATTAACCAGACCAATAATAACCTTACTGCTACTATTCCTAACAATGTAACGGCAATCAGTCTTATCCCCAACGCGTCTGATCCAGGCGGTACGGTTATTACGGTAAATGGATATGCTATATCTGGTGGTGCATCTGGTAGCTTGCCACTTGCCGTAGGTGATAACGTATTTACTGTAGGTATTACCGCAGCAGATAATTCTAATACACAATATTATACCGTACATGCTATAAGGCTGCCGTTTACCGATGTTACGCTCAGTTCGTTAACGGTAGATAAAGGCGTACTTGCACCCGCTTTTTCACCGGGCACAACAAGTTATACAGTAGTGGTAGCCAACAGCGACAACGCTATTACTGTTACGCCGGTGGCTTCGGCAGCAGGGGTAACAGTAACAGCAGGCGGACAAACCATTGATGCTTCAACTCCTTCGTACACCAACAGTGCGTTGTTTGAAGGCAACCAACGCATCCCTGTCAGGGTAACAGCACCCGATGGCGTGAATTTTACAACTTATGCTTTAAATGTGCTTCGCCCGTCTGTAAACCAGGCTTACCTTGGTAATATTGTTTTGAGCAGCGGAGCTATTTCGCCCGCGTTTTCCCGAAACACCGTAAATTATACGGCTACAGTTGCGGGTAATGTTTCGTCTGTGAACTTTACCCCGGCAACGGCCGAAGCCAACGCTACCATTACTGTGACCAACGCAGGTAACACAACCACCATCAATGCCGGTACGCCATCAGTATTAATACCGTTAAATGCGGGTGCAAACACAGTAACCACAAACATAACCTCACAGGATGGCAGTACTACCAAAACATATACAGTAACTATAACCAGGACAGTTCCATCTGCCGATGCAACTCTTGCAGGCCTTAACCTTAGTACCGGCACCCTTAGCCCGGTGTTTAGCAGCAGTACAGATACCTACACCGCCAACGTAAATTATGCAACAGGTTCAATTACTGTAACTCCGGCCACTACCAATGCAAATGCCGTAATTACGGTAAGGGGGCTGGCCGTTGTTTCCGGGTCTGGTTTAAGTGTGGCTTTAAACCAGGGTAGCAATGCTATCCCCGTTGTAGTAACCGCCGAAGATGGCAGCACAACCAAAACTTATACTTTAACGGTTAACAGGGCTGCTGCATCTGCCGATGCTACATTAGCCAGCCTCGGCATAAATGCCACAACGATTAGCCCGGTATTTACCGCAGGTACAACCAGCTATACTGCTGTTGTAGGTAGCAGTGTAAGCAGTATAACACTTTCGGCCTTTTCAAATGAGCCCAACGCTACAGTGTTAGTAAATGGCACCGCACCTGATGGCGTAACCGGAACAATTGATATCCCGATAAATGCAGGTGCAAATAATATTGCTATTGCAGTAACTGCCGAAGATGGGATTGCCACCCGTACATACACCGTAACCGTGAGTAAGAAGAAATCATCAGATGCAGCCCTTACCTTGATAGCAGTCAGCGGCGCTGTATTGACCCGGGTGGGCACCACAGATCATTACACAACATCTGTAAGTTCTTCTGTAACCAGTATACAACAGAGTGCAACGTTGAGCGAGAGTCATGCCACTTTTACAGTGAATAATATAGCGGCAACATCAGGGACAGCTACAACAGTGGCGCTTAACGCCACAGGTACCACGGATATTAATAATGTAGTAACTGCCGAAGATGGGATTGCCACCCGTACATACACCGTAACGGTGACTAAGAAGAAATCATCAGATGCAGCCCTTACCTTGATAGCAGTCAGCGGTGCTGTATTGACCCGGGTGGGCACGACAGATCATTACACAACATCTGTAAGCTCTTCTGTAACCAGTATACAACAGCGAGCAACGCTGAGTGAGAGTCACGCCACTTTTACGGTAAATAATATAGCGGCAACGTCAGGGGCAGCTACAACAGTGGCGCTTAACGCCACAGGTGCCACGGATATTAATACTGTAGTAACCGCCGAAGATGGGATTGCCACCCGTACATACACCGTAACGGTGACTAAGAAGAAATCATCAGATGCAGCCCTTACCTTGATAGCTGTCAGCGGTGCTGTATTGACCAGGGTGGGCACCACAGACGATTACACAACATCGATAGATTCCGGAGTTACAAGTATCCAGCAAACAGTAACATTGAGTGATAGCAATGCAACTGTTACAGTTAATGGTACAGCAGCAAACGCGGGGGTTGCAATACCCGTAACAATTGATGCCGGTGCAACAACTGTTACAACTGTAGTAACAGCCGAAGATGGAGTAACTACAAGAACATACACTGTAGTTATAAACAAGGTTACGTCATCCAATGCACCACTTACGCTGGCTTTGCACACGCTTTATGATGATAATAGTGCGGGTATAGCCAAAAAATCAAATAACATCACCAATTCCTATGATATCATAGTTCACCAGGCCGTATCACCAAATGGCGACGGATTGAATGATTACCTGAACATTGAAGGCATAGAGAAATACGCCGACAATCACCTGTCTATCATGAATGCAGCCGGCGCGTTGGTATATGATGTAAAAGGTTATGGCAGCAATGGCAACCTGTTTGATGGGCACTCCAACAAAAGTGGGTCACTGCAAAAACCAGGTACTTACTATTACTCGCTGGAGTATAAGGATGGTGCCGAAACCAAACGTAAAACCGGGTACATTGTACTTAAATATTAAAATATAACAAAATTAGTCCCGGCCGCTGATCTGTCATTAATCAGCAGTCGGGATTATTTGTAAAAGATATCCTTTGCAGTTAGCTCGGCGGAAACAAAATGCCGGGGTTAAAAATATGATTGATGAAAGTAAGGGGCTGCTAATTATTGATTGCCTAATACTCATTTCAACCTTATTTTATGCCATAAAAAAGGGTGAAATCAGCTTGTGAAAAAATACAATTTAGGTGAATATACACTTTCAGTAACTCAATAATTCAGTCTATCATTACGTAAGTTTTACGATGCCGGAATTTACATGTAGAAACCAGGTACCAAAGCTTTAAAATACAAATACCTGATAAAACGCGCCATCACAATTAATACTCATGTTCACCAAAAAAACAATTATAGCTCTAAGTTTTTTGCTGGTATCAATCAGCTTCAAGGTTTCTGCACAGCAACAGATTTATAGTTACAGCCAATATGCCGATAATCTTACAGCGGTAAACCCTGCTTATTCAATGCTTGATAAAGCCGGCTCGGTAAGTGTGCTGGGACGCAAGCAGTTTATTGGGATAGACGGCGCTCCGAGCAGTGTGATGCTGAACGCGAATTTTCCTATTGAATCAATTAATGGGGCAGCAGGAATTTATGTACTTAATGACCAGGCGGCTGTTGAACATCAAATAGAATTTAACGCATTTTTTGCTAAAGGGATACAACTAACCGAAACCAATTACCTTGCAGTTGCATTAAACCTGGGGGTTCGTAACTATGTTGGTAATTATTCTCAGCTGGATGCCTCAGATCCGCAGTTTATGAATGATGTGCGCGAAACAAAACCCAATATTGGTTTTGGAGTGATGCTATATAGCCCCAATTACTATCTCGGTCTTTCGGTACCTGAGTTTACTATCCGTAGCCTGGGCAACGCTTCTGAGCAGCAAGCCAATTATCTGCGCACGCATTATTACTTTACCGGCGCGTACCTGGCCGATGTAAGTGATGATGTAAAGTTTAAACCGGCTACCTTGATTTCCTATGTAAATGGATCTCCTGTTGTTGCAAATATGTCAGGTACATTATATCTGAAGGAGCAGCTGGGGCTGGGGCTAAATTATCGCACAGATAAAAAAGCGGCGGCTATGCTATCTGTAATAGGCAAAGCTTTCAGGGTAGGGTATAGTTACCAGTTTGGCACATCATCCAATAATTTGGGTGGGGTAAATATTACCACGCATGAAGTTAGTATAAGTTACAGGTTTGGAAATGTAACTGAAAGTAAGTTATTATAGAGGAAAAATAAGTCAGCGGGATATTTGAGTGTAAATTAATAGCATCTAAAAAATGGCTAAAGGGATAAGCTTTGGCCTAACATATAGCAATTTTATACAACAGGCGGATACCGAAAAGCCTTAAAAGAGTAGGTGTAAAATAAACCTAAACAAAATAATCATGACTTCTCCTATTACAGAACTAACCCCTTCAGAACAACAGCACATGCTTTTCCTGTTCATTCCGGTAAAAAAAGGATCGGCAGATAGTGTAAACGAGGCGTTAACATCTCTTAAACAAGCTGTATTGCCTAATAATGATATCAGAGCATCTACAGGGGTACACTTTTTTATGTTTTATCACTTAGCTGCAGGTAAAAATGCAGGGCTTCCTATCCCAAGTTTCCAGGCGCTGGATGACAGGGGCTTATTTGTGGTACAATCTATTTATGATGCTGATTTTGCACCATACATTAGTTCATTTGTTGAACATCCTATAATAGCATTTGGCCTTAACGCAGTGTTGGCAGGTATGGATGAAACCGGCCTTATTGATCCTGAAGATCCCACCTCGGCAGTTTATATTTTGGCTAATGGTGGTGTTCAGTCAAATCCGGGCGCGTTTAACTGCTTATTAATGCGGTATAACTTTGCCGATCCAACTATACCGGCGGCAATTTCTTCTGCGCCAAACCAAAAATATGTATTAGGTTCAACCTTCCCTGGTTTAACAGTGGGCAGAATACTACAAAAGTATCCGGATGCGCAAAGCCTGTGGCCTTCGCCTGCGGCGCCAATTACTTTTGATCCATCGGTAAAACCAAGTTGTTAATAATTGTAAGCCCCGCCCAAATGCGGGGCTTATTTAAAAGCCGAACCCATGAATAACAATTTTAATGACACCAACGCCGAGCCTGTTCCACAGCTTAGCGATATACAAGGTTTAATATTACGCGGATATAATTTGCCGTACGTACGTTACATTATTTTTACCATAAAAGACGTTGAGGGAGCACGCGGATTTTGCAAGAAAATACTTCCCGGCAGTAATGAGCCGCTCACTGTAACCACCGCAACACCCTGGCAAAATGGACAGAAACCTGCTTATTGTTTAAATGTGGGTTTTACCGTTTTTGGTCTTAAAAAATTTATCACCGAAACTCAGTATAAAGCGGTAGCTAATAAAAGCTATGAGCTTTTTCAGCTTTTTAAAAATGGCGCGGCATACCCGGACAACGCTGACCTGGTTGGTGATACCGACGATAGCGCTCCCGCTTTATGGTGGAAACGTTCCGACGGTTGGCAGTCACCCACTAATCCGGCTAAAGATGGTTCTGATCTGGATGTGCAGGTAAGCCTTTTTGCACATGATCATGATAGTCTTGAATTGCACTATCAAACCTTGCTTGGCATGATTCCCGCAAGTGCCAATGGCCCATCAATGATGCCGGTTTTTATGAAGGATTCTGAACCATTGCCGCAAGGGGATGATTTTATTCACTTTGGGTATAAGGATAGCTTTTCGCAGCCAAGATTAAGTAAGGTGCCATGGAATACAACCCAGGGACGTTTGCTGTTGGGCAAAAGCACTGTTGATGACAGACCCATTGTACCGCCTTATCATTTTGTTATCAGCCCAAGAAGCCCCAGCGGGCCAACCTATAATTCACATCCCTTACTGCAAAATGGAACCTTTGCCGCGTTCCGGTTGCTTTACCAGGATGTAAAGGCATTCAATAAGTTTATCAATAATCCCAAAAATGGCGCAAGCCCCGATCTGGTGGCCGCTAAAATGTGCGGGCGCTGGTTTGATGGTACGCCGTTAGTTATATCGCCCGAAAAGCCGGATCCAAACTTAAAGGATTTTGACTTTACTAATTTTAATTACATCAATCCCACAGAAAATCAGCAAGGTATACGTCAAAATGATGATCTGGCACAACTTTGTCCTTATGCCTCCCACATTCGCCGAACCAACCCGCGCGATGATGGAAAAGTAAAAGGGAATACTAATCCCGATGGTACAGCAGCCAACGCGCAGGCCAAACGGATTATGCGCAGGGCAGGCCCCTACGGACCTGAGTATACCGAAAAAGAACCCGCGGGGATACAGCGGGGATTGGTTGGCTTATTTATATGCGCCAATTTAACCGAGCAGTTCCTGTTTATTATGCAATCATGGATCAACATGAACAACTTTAGGCCGGGTGCTGATAATAGTCCGAATTTGAGTGGGTTCGATCCGCTTTTTGGTCCGCCAAAAAGCACAATACCGCAATTTAATGAGTTTGACTATCTGCCCGATGGAGCAACAGACCAGCCTTATAAACGAATAACCGGCATTGAACGCTTTATCCGTACCGATGGCAGCCTGTATTTGTTTTTACCGGGAATAGCCGGGCTTGAAAATATAGCGAACGGCACATTACCTACTTTGCATTGATCACATTTAAATCAACATACCCAAACCATGAAAAGTACACTATTATTTACACATGACGACCGGCTGAAAAACCGCCCCGTCTCTTTCAAAGAGGTAGATGAGCAGGCCTTGCATGCCATAGTGCAGGCCGCGGTTAACGTGGAGCTATTTACCATCCCTTTGTACATGACCTCTTTATACTCGTTGCAGGGTATGCACGAGATAAACAGCAAAGGCAATAATTTTTATGAAGGTCGTGTTTGGCCGGGCATGGCTGCTACTGCAAAACCTAAAACCGGGAATGATAAAGCATTCAACGCTGTTTTTAGTGTGTTTGTGGCCGAAATGCTACACCTGCAAATTATTTCAAACCTGGCTAAGGTAATTGGCTACGATCCTAAATTTACCTGCGAACCTTTGCAGGATGAGAAGACATACGCCTGGAAATGCTATGGGGATGACAAAACTATACTACCGCACATTCTTGATTTTAAGGATACTATTGCCCCGTATAATAAAATAAGGGTGAAAACCGGTGCCATGAATATAGAGCAGATGCACCTGTTCCTGGCAATTGAGCAAACAGAGAGCGATGCCGAAAAAGTACTTGACCCTAACAAAATAGAAAAGTACAGCGAAAAAGCACCTTTTGATAATTGGAAACCGGGTACAGATTTGCCCTGGTTTGGCTCAATAGGCAATATGTATCTGCAATTGTGGAACTACATTTCTATCACTTATGCAGATGGAGTAACCTTATGGGATATTGTTTTTGCAAAAGGTAAAGCCAAAGCAAACCCTGGTGGCGAAGAACCTGCCGTACAACAGGAGGTGTTCAATCCGGATAGGCTTAATCCTCAGCCGATTGATGATGGCAAGAGTTTGGACGAGTATCCGGGTATTGCTACCAGTATTCAGCATATTGAATCGGAAGCAGCGCTTAAGGATGTAATGAACATGATAAACGGTATTACCGACCAGGGCGAAGGCGGGGGCGTGATAAAGGCCATTCTTGATAAAGCCAATAAAAATAAAACAGCCGATCATCATGCAAACCTTACCGCGGTTCAGGATCAGTTTAGACCCAGCTGCCCGGTTTTGCGTAATAAATACCCGTCATTTACCGCTACCGGTGCCGATGCGCCCTCTGCCAAAGCCGAGGCCCGTCATCATTATGGGGCGATGGATCACTTTGAAACTTTTGCCTATGTGCTTGACCTTATTAAAGATGGGGAAATAACCACTTGGGATCAATGGCACCAACAAGGAAATTCATGGACAGCGGAATTGTTGCAAACTCCCGCCTATGACCCGGCTCAAAATCCAAAATTACCGGCCTCTGGCGATATAGCCGCGGCATTAAATCGCTTAAAATTGAATGATACCGCCGAACAAAGCAATTTTGATCTGTTTAGCCGTACTTCAACAGGCGCAATTGCCGGTGTTACTAAAGTGCTTAATACTTATTTTAAAACAAAAGGGGCAGCTTTTCCATATCCTTCGATGGGTGGCTCGGGCGATAGGATGTCTATTTGCTGGGCTATATTTGGTAAAGCCCCCGATCTTTCACTGGGGATAGTATCTCCGCTTGATCCGCCGGTAAACCGCGACGAACACTTGTATCATGCCTGCCAGGGAATGAACCTGGATGATACTTTGAAAAGCGATCCTAATAGTTGCGCTCCTTCCGAGTTGTTTCATACCTGCAAGGGATCAAACGATTGCAGAGCGGAGGGCGGATGTGGCTTTGTGCAGTCAACGCACGGAGGAACAGGCTGTGGCGCATCTGCTGCTTTTACCTTTTATAAAGCGCCTCCTGTAAATGCAGATTCAAGCGACCAGTTTTTTAGTGCGCCATCTGATAACGCCTGCGGAGGTTTAGGTGGTTGCGCCGTGCCTATCTCAGCATCGCAAATGTATCCCGAACTGCCCAAAGAAAGTGATGTGTACCGCATGCAGCTGTATGATTTTGGTCCGAAACCTGATTTTAAATCAGAGCCGCTTGCTACCATGTATTACGATAAAGGAGAATTGGTTTATGATGTAGCATGGAAAGCTTACCGTAAGGTTTTAGAAAAAAGAGGCCTGCCGGTGCCTGAAAAGCCTAAACCAAGCGACTTGCGTTTGGCCTTTCCTCCATCAACCTAAATAAAACAACCTGTATGGATACCAATATTTTACCGCGCCTGGGCCTCCCAAATTTGGGCCTGGGCGTTGGTTTACGAAATAAACATTTCAACTACCTGCTCAGCAACCCGCCGCAGGTTGACTGGTTTGAGATCATCAGCGAAAATTTTATGGATGATTTTGGCTTTGCCCGCCATGTGCTGATGCATGTACGGAAAGAGGTACCCGTGGTAATGCATGGGGTATCACTCTCTGTTGGCAGTACCGATCCTATCAACTATAAATACCTGGAAAAGCTTAAGGCGCTTGCCGAAGCAATTGAACCAGCATGGATCTCGGATCATTTATGCTGGACAGGTGTTGCTTATACCAACACGCACGATTTGATGCCTATGCCCATGACTACCGAAAGTCTTAACCACGTTAGCGATCGGGTGATGCGGATCCAGGATTATTTAAAACGACCGTTGATATTGGAAAACCCTTCAACCTATCTGCAGTTTAAGGCATCAACCATTTCAGAATGGGGCTTCCTGTCATCTCTGGCCACAACAACAGGCTGCGGCCTGTTACTTGATGTAAACAATGTTTTTGTATCGGCCACAAACCATGGTTATGATGCGCCAAATTATATAAACTGCCTGCCACATGAGCATATTGTACAAATGCATATTGCAGGCCCAACAGATTGCGGCGATTTGCTGATAGATACCCATGACCAGCCCGTACCATCCGAAGTTTGGAATCTTTACGCCCAGGCGCAAAAACTAACCGGCGGTGTAAGCACATTGCTTGAATGGGATGCTAAAATACCTGATTATCCCGATCTGTTGATAGAGTTGTATAAGGCTCGTGAAGTATTAAAGGGTAATATCCCGGTTCAGGAGGTTAACAAATCGGGGAGTAATCCGGTGTCAAACCCGGTTGATTTTCAATTGCAGGCGGCAAATGGTTAAAGATCAAAAACTCATATTACTGCAAAACTGGCTCAAAGCTGTAGTGATGACACCCGGTTATATACCTCAAAAACTGGGACGTGCAAAACAACTTTATGGTTTGAGCGAAACAGATGTGGTAGCCGACCAGGGTAAGGCATCTGTATATGCCCGTTTAAATGTGTATAGCTCGGGCTATTTGCTGCGCCTGCTGGATTGCATGTATGCCGATTACGCCATCAGTAAAAAATTTATGGGCGATGAGGTGTTTGATAGTTTTGCAAAGGCCTACTTACTTTATCATCCATCCACTTCATTTACCTTATATGACCTGGGGAAAGCTTTTCCTTCATTTTTAGCTAAAACAAAGCCGCCGGTTATGCCTGGTGACAACGACGAGATGGATGATTTCATGGATCTGCCTATAGCCCTAACGAAGCTGGAAAGGGCCCGGCAGGAGGCTATGCGTGCTCCCGGAACGGAAGGCAACGTACATAGGGATGAGGAAATAAGTATCCAGAATGTTTTTTTTAATGTTGTTAAAGTATTCACGCCCGGCTGTTTGCAATTGCTGGAACTGGAATTTTCGATGATCCAATTTTTCACATCCGTTTACCGCGATTTGGATTATGAATTACCATCGCCCAAAAAAACTTTTATGGCGGTGAGCCGCAAAAACTTTAAGGTAACCATGACAGAGCTTACCGAAATACAATACTTTTTGCTCGCGATATGCCAAACAGAACCTAACCTGTATGATGCTATAACGGCCACAGCATTAAGGTGTAAGGTATCGGCATCGGTGCTTTTAGCAGATGTATGCCTTTGGATGCCGCTATTTCAGAAAAACGGATTGATGGATTGGGCCTGAAGGGTTCTGGCTCTTCTGCGGGATCAACCTTAATTACATAATGGTTCCATCTGTGTAAAATATATGTAGATACATATAAAAGCTATTTTGTGTGCGCTATATTCGCGGCATCAATTGATCTTTCTAATTAATTTAATGAAAAAAATTTTAAGCATTGGCTTTGTTTGTTTTAGTTCGATGGTATTTGCACAAAAAAATACCCCGGATAACCTGGTTCAATACGTTAACCCTTTTATCGGCACAGGAGCTGTAGATAAAAACAGTTTATCGGGAAGTAACTTTCCGGGTTCAACTGTTCCTTTTGGCTTTGTACAGCCAAGTCCTGATACCCGCGAGGCTCCTGATGATCCGGCTTCCGGTTATGATTACAACGATAAAACCATTATTGGCTTTAGTCATACCCACTTGAGTGGTACAGGCGTATCAGATTTGTTTGATGTATTAATGATGCCTACTACCGGTGCAATTAATTTGGTGCCGGGCAGCGCCGGTAAACCAGGCAGTGGTTATAGCTCATCTTTTTCGCATAAAGAGGAGGTAGCTAAACCCGGATATTACCAGGTAATGTTAAAAGATTATAGCATAAATGCCGAGCTTACTTCAACATCACATGTGGGGCTTCACCGTTATACTTTTCCAAAAAACGAGGAATCACATATTATTATCGATATGGATCATACCCTTGATAAAAAGCGGGGTTATTGGGCTTGCAAAATTATTAGCGCACAGTTAAAAATTGTTGATGACCATACCATTGAGGGTTACCGCATTTTAAGTGGCTGGGCTAAATTACGTAAGGTTTACTTTCATGCCGAGTTTTCAAAGCCGTTTACCAGCAGTGTTTTGGCAAGTGGCAGCCGCAGGTATACTGATCTTACTATCATTAACGGAACAAACCTGAAAGCAGCCTTAAACTTTAATACTAAAGATAAGGAACAGGTGTTGGTAAAAGTTGGCCTCTCGCCTGTTAGCACCGAGAATGCCCGGATGAACATGAAGGCCGAACTGCCCGACTGGGATTTTGATAATACCAGCAAACAAAGCAGCCTGCAGTGGGAGCATGAACTGGAAAAGATCAAGGTTGAAGGAACGCTGGAGCAAAAACAGATCTTTTATACGGGTATGTATCATGCCTTTACCCAGCCCAACAATATGGCCGATGTAAATGGCGATTACCAGGCTACCGATCTTACCATTGCCAACGCGCCCGACAAAACCCATTACTCTACTTTTTCGTTATGGGATACTTACCGGGCGGCACACCCACTTTATACTTTGATCCAGCCAGAGAAAACGGCCGGCTTTATCAATAGTATGATGCGCCAGTATGATACCTATGGTTACCTGCCTATATGGCAATTATGGGGCGATGAAAACTATTGCATGATTGGTAATCATGCTATCCCGGTTATTGTTGATGCCGCTTTAAAGAATATAAAAGGCTTCAACTATGAAAAAGCTTATGAAGCTATCAAAGGTTCTTCGGTAACAGACCATCCCGGATCACCCTTTACATCACTGGAGAAATACCAATATATTCCCGAAGATGTGGAATCACAATCAGTATCGGTAACGCTGGAAATGGCCTATGATGACTGGTGTGTAGCTCAATTAGCCAAAAAGCTGAATAAAACGGAGGATTATGAGCACTTCATGAAACGATCTGAATTTTACAGGAATTTGTACAATACCAAAACCGGCTTTTTCCAGGCCAAAAAGAAGGATGGTAACTGGATGGAACCTTTTGATCCGTTGGCCTATGGCGGTAACGGCGGCAGCCCCTATACCGAAGGGAATGCATGGCAATATTTTTGGTATGTGCCTCAAAACGTATCCGGCCTTATAAATCTTGTTGGCGGTAACAGTGCTTTTGCCCAAAAGCTTGATCAGTTTTTCTCCACCAAAGATAAACCCGGTGAAGTTAATGGTAATGCATCTGGCTTTATAGGCCAGTATGCCCATGGTAACGAGCCAAGCCATCACGTAGCCTATTTATATGATTATGCAGGCCAACCCTGGAAAACTCAAATGTATGTAGCTAAAGTTTTAAACGAATTGTATAATAATTCATCATCGGGCTACTCTGGCAATGAAGATTGCGGGCAGATGTCATCATGGTATATTTTTAGTGCGATGGGCTTTTACCCGGTTAACCCTGCAAATGGTGTTTATGCCATTGGTTCGCCGGTTTTAAAACACGCACAGATCAGTGTGGCAGGTGGCAAATTTTTTACCGTTGATGTGAAAAACGCAGGTAAACAAAACGGCTATATTCAATCATTAAAACTGAACGGTAAAACCTATACCAAAACCTATATTACCCAAAATGATATAGTAAACGGAGGCAAACTTGAATTTGTAATGGGATCAAAACCTAACAAAGCCTGGGGTATTAAACCTGCAGATGCACCGCTTGGCTGGGGTTATTAAATGCTGAAGGCAAAAGGCGTTCAATCACCGGCTTTAATTTTACGGGATTAACTGCTTAAAACAAAAAAACGAGTCTATACAATTTTGTGTAGGCTCGTTTTTATTATTGACTAATTAAAATCATGATTGGCAGGCGAAAGTATAATACCATGATGTGCATTCACTACTCCATTGGCATATCCGTTGGTGTCCACAAACATTTTCTCATTCTCTATCAGGAAATGTGTGTTGCCAACTTTAAAATTGCCTTTAATGGTTAACACTCTATCTGGGTTCTGGGCATGTATTTCATTAAGTATATGGCTTGATAAACCGGCATATTCATGTTCATCAAACTGGTAAACATCAAGTACGGGTTCTTCCTGGCCTGTTTGGTACACCTTAATACGGGATTTGGTGATCACTAAACGGATGTCTGGCCTGTCGGCAACGGTATTGCTTACAATGCTTAAAGGACGACCGTCTAACGTTGAGATGTTTGCATCGATATTAAGCACCAGGCTTTCATTGTTTTTTCTTTCATTATAAAAAGATAAAATCTTTAAAAACTCCGTGTTTTTGTCGTCATCATTTACTGTAAGCGTGCGTTGTGTACTCAGGAAAATGGTGGTCCCGAAGATGAATGCGTGTTTCATGATTTTTGATATTGGTTTATAAACTATTAAGCGCCAAAAGCGTAAAATGTTTTGTTTAAATATAGATTGCGGGCAGCATATTTATAAACCAAAAAGCCTTTCAGTATTTGCTGAAAGGCTTTCAAAAATACAAAGCAATAGGTGTTACTTATCCAATCCTCCGTGTCGGTTTGACATCGTTTGAACCGGCCATTTAACCCCCTCAGTTTTGGTGTTTGTTGTTTTAGCCGGATCCTCGCTGGCCATATAAGCCATAATAGCTGCCACCATGGCGTTGTTCCGCAGGTCATCAAATACAACTTTGTCGTAGGTGTCGCGGTTGGTATGCCAGGTGTATGAGCCATATGACCAGTTAAGCGAGCTTAACGAAAAACCAGGAGCGCCTACTGCTACAAATGAAGCAAAGTCGGACCCACCACCACCCGGCTGGCCAGGGAAAGTTGTTTTGATTCTGTTCTTAAGTGTATCGGGCACGGCAGCAAGCCATCTGCCCAAATAATCTTTTGCTTCTACAAAGCCTTGTCCGCTTAAGTTAACAACGCGGCCGGTACCGTTATCCTGGTTAAACAGCGCCTGCAGGTTTTTTACTATCTCCGGGTGATCCTCTACAAAGGCCCGTGAACCATTCAATCCTTCTTCTTCGCTGCCCCAGTGGCCTACTAATATGGTGCGTTTTGGGTGAGGATAATATTTTTTAAGTAAACGCATAGCCTCCATCATGGTAAGAGTACCTGTGCCGTTATCTGTAGCGCCAGTGCCACCATCCCATGAGTCAAAGTGTGCCGAAAGCATTACATATTCATCGGGTTTTTCGGTTCCTTTTATTTCGGCAATGGTATTAAAGGTAGGTACCACACCCAGTTCTTTTGATTCGCAATGAATGCTGATCTTTGGGCTGTTGCCTGATTCGGTTAGGCGATAAAGCATGCCATAATCTTCCAGCGCGATATCAACTGTAGGTACTATTTTGGTGTTGGCTCCAAATATTTTATCAACCCCAAAACCTGCCGACCAGTTATTGGTAATGATACCTACAGCACCCGCATTTTCAAGTGCAACAGGCAATGTTTTATTGGTAAAACCGGTTTTGCTGATCCGTTTTTTCCAGGCATCGGTTTGAGCGGTGCGGGCTGCCTTCATTTTATCGAATGATTCCTTAGTGGCAAATTCCGTCCAGTTATAATCGGGCCTGCCGGTTGGCTGGCACATGGAAATCATCACTAATTTACCTTTTACTTTTGGCAGCCATTGTTGAAAAGCAACAGAGTCTGTTACGTCAGCAAGAATAATTACTTCGGCAGTAACGGTTTTATTGCCCATGCCCGGGCTCCAGGCCAGTTGGGTGCCCTCCAATGATTTTACCCGCGGAGAGATCATATCAATATGCGAAACTCCACGTTCCCAGCCGCGCCATTCGCCCCATTTTTCGTTATGAGCCTGGATATCCCAGCTTTTATATTTGGCTACGGCCCAATCATTGGCCTGTTTCATTTGTGGTGTGCCTACCAAACGGGGGCCAATACCATCAAAAAGTTCATGCGCCAGTTTTTCCAGCTGCGAGTTGCTGGTTTCCTCGGTCATGATATTATTAATAATAGGATTTGTTGATTGTGCATTAGCGATGCCGCTGCAAAGCATCATGCCAAATAAAAATGGCCTTGTTTTCCGCCACATGCTATTACTGAAATTTGGGTTAATGTGTTTCATGAACCTAATTTATAAAAAAGGAGGGAGGTTTGGCTGAAACAGGTTGCAGGTAGAATAATTGTTACAGAAAGCAGAATTGTAAAAGGGGTTTTAACCCGACTTACATTAGAATGTTGGCGTGATTGTTAGAGACTGTATAAAAATAGAGAAAAAGATCGTCATTGCGAGGTACGAAGCAATCTCTACACAGGTAGATCGGCCTTGTAGAGCCGCTCTGTATAGCTTGGAGATTGCTTCGTACCTCGCAATGACGATTTACTTATTTATAATTAGTAAAGTGCAGGTTATTCTTCCAGGAAATTCACTATTTCTACAGCTGCAAATACGGATAGGCCTTTAAGAACTAATACTTTATTTGACTTTGCTGTGCGGATTAAATAGCTCCGGTCATCATCCATTTCCGAAGCAATGTGCGTAATTTCTGTTTCAACGCGCCAGTCAATAGGTATGGCTATGGTTACCTGGCCAAATGCCTGTGAAATATCAAGAGTGGCTACACCTGTAAGGTCGGCCTGGGTGAAATCCAACTCGGTATTGCCGAATACATTTCTGACGATGCCACCTTTAAAATCTTTTGAAAGTACTGTTCTTTTTATCTCGCCGAAAATAGCTGTAGTGTTGAGGCTATGGTCCGTATTTTGTGTGATGGTTCCTGATAAAATATTCATACTCTTGACTTTATTGTTATTCAAAAATAGGCAATTGCCTATCCGGAGAAAGTTAATCCCCGCAGAAGGTTTAAAGTTGTCGGTAAATGCGGGGATTATGTCGGTGAAAATAATTCATAAATATTGCAGGGCCTTAAGAGCACGATAAAAGTTAAAAAATATCAATATCCGCAAACGTAAATTTTATCTGAATTTATCATTCACGAAAACGAACGGATGCTGTTCGTTTTTGATACAGTGATAAATGTGGTTTTGATGTTAATTTATTAATAATCAAATGTTTACATGTGAGGCATGGTTTTTAATTATAGTTGATGTTCGCTGTAATTATTAATCCTAAAGCCATGATAAAGAACTACTTAAAGATAGCGTTTCGCAACCTGAAAAAAGATAAGCAATTTACTTTTCTGAATATGATGGGTCTTTCTGCAGGATTGGCCTGTACTTTATTGATTTATTTATGGGTGCATGATGAGTTAAGCTACGATAAGTTTTTTGAACATGATAACCAGGTTTACCAGGTGATGGAGACCCGCATAGGTGGCGGAAGCCAATCGCTTACCGATGAATCATCGGGGCTTGTTAGTGACCTTTTAAAGGTTCAGGCTCCGGAGGATGTTGAATATGCGGCAGCAGTTGCCCCTGCAGATTGGTGGCAAAAATTTACCCTTACCGTAGGCGATAAAAACATTAAGGCTACAGGGCAGTATGTAGGTAAGGACTATTTTAATATTTTTTCGTTTAAAATGCTGCAGGGCGAACGGGGGAAAGTACTTGCCGCTAAAAACAATATAGTTATTTCTGATGAGCTTGCAAAAAAGCTTTTTAATACGGTAGATAATGCGATAGGTAAATCCATTAGATTTCAGCACGATAAGGAGTTTGCTGTTTCGGGTGTGTTTGAAAAATTGCCGATACATTCTTCCCAGCAATTTGATTTTGTATTATCGTTTGATTACCTGGCCGATGTGCAGGGTTGGGTTAAAACCTGGAGTAATGGCGGTCCGCATAATTTTGTGATGCTGAAAAAAGGAACAGATGTGGATGCATTCAATAAAAAAATCACCAACCTGGTCACAAAGAATAGCGGCGATACCACAAGACGGGCTTTTGCCATGCGGTTTTCAGAGAATTATTTGCGTAACACCTTTAATCATGGGGCAAGGGTAGGCGGCAGGGATGAGTATATTAAGCTGTTTTCGCTTATAGCCATATTTATACTGCTGATTGCCTGTATCAATTTTATGAATCTTTCAACAGCGAAGGCATCAGGCAGGATGAAGGAGGTAGGGATTAAGAAGGTGGTAGGTGCGGCCCGGAGCCAGCTAATCATCCAATTCCTGTCAGAATCATTGCTGATGGCTGTATTTACCATGATACTCGCAATTATCATTGCCTGGTTATTACTGCCGCAGTTTAACCAGTTAACCGGGAAGGAAATTAAATTGAATTTCGATTTTCAGCTGATCAAAATCTTAATTGGCATCACGCTGTTTACCGGCCTGGTTTCGGGCAGTTACCCGGCTTTATACTTATCAAAATTTAACCCTTTAGCGATATTGAAAGGAAAGCTTAACTCATCTTTTGCAGAGCTGGTTGCGCGTAAGGGCCTTGTAGTTTTTCAATTCACACTTTCGGTGATGCTGATTGTTGCAGTACTGGTAGTTTACAGGCAGATTCAGTTTATCCAAAATACTACGCCGGGTTATAATAAAGATAATATGATCAGGTTTGATTCGGAAGGGAAACTTGCCGGTACAGAGGAAGTATTTGCTGCCGAATTAAAGAAAATTCCCGGCGTTGTAAATGCGAGTTTTACCCAGCATAATATTGTAGGGCGCAACTTTGGCACTACTGGCCTCAGCTGGGATGGCAAAGAAGCTAATAAAGATGTTTATTTTGAAGGCTTTTTTGGCGGATATAATTTTATTGAAACCATGGCCATGAAAATGGCCACAGGCAGGGCTTTTTCAAAAAACTATGGAACCGAAGGCGCTAAGGTTATATTAAACGAAACTGCTGTAAAGGCTATGCATCTTCAAAATCCTATAGGTAGAATTGTTAAAGTTTTAGGAGGTAATTTCCAGGTTATCGGGGTGGTAAAAGATTTTCACTTTGAATCATTACATGAAGTGGTACGGCCATCGTTTATACTGCTTGCCCAGGGAGCCAGCCCATATTTTAAAATGATGATCAGGATTAAAGGAGCGCAGCAGAAAGAAACCATCGGGCAGATACAGCATCTTTATGAATCTTATAATCCGGGCTTCCCGTTCACTTATAGCTTTTTAGATCAGGCTTATCAAAAACAATATGAAACCGAAGTAAGGGTTTCAACTTTAACTAAATATTTCTCCTTCCTCGCTATTCTTATCTCCTGCCTTGGTTTGTTTGGATTGGTAGCATTCACGGCACAAAAACGGCAAAAAGAAATAGGCATCCGTAAAGTAATCGGCGCATCGGTAAATAGTATAACCATTATGCTAACCCAGGATTTCCTGAAGCTGGTGTGTATCGCCGTAGTTATCGCTTTCCCCCTGGCATGGTGGGGAATGAACCAATGGCTGCAAGGCTTTGTTTATCGTATTAACATGGGCGTGGGGGTGTTTTTTATTGCAGGCTCATCTATCATCATAATAACGCTTTTAACTGTAAGCTTCCAGGCCATTAAGGCAGCAATGACCAACCCTGTAAAAAGTTTAAGGAGCGAGTAGGGGGAAGAGAATCAAGAGTTAAGAATCAAGAATCAAGAAATAAAAAGATGTGTTTTGGAGGCTGTCTAAATTTGATTTATTAATTTTTTCATACTTCTAATGAAGTACATATCTGCGCGTCGTTGCTTCGTGCCAACCCATGACGTTGTTGCAAAAAAAAACTTTTTGTCATCCTGAACGCAGTGAAGGATCTGTTGTTCGCCATGCTTCTTCGCCCTGTACAGCCGGCGAATAGATCCTTCGTTCCTACCCATGACGTATTGGATTTTGAGACGTGTGGGCCTGTCAGTCTGAGCCTGTCGAAGACTCGCGCGGAGAGGCCTTTGCCCACTATCCTTCGACAGGCTCAGGATGACAGCCATTTTTGTTACGTTATTTCTCCTTTAGAGTTTCACGAAATTTTACAACTCAGGATGACAAACCTTTTAAAACGTCATCTCCCCTCAGTGTTTCGCGAAATTTTACAACTCGCAATTGACGCGCAGTCAATCTATTTTTAGACAGCCTCTTATGATTTGATTCTTATCTCCTGAGCCTTAATTTAATACTAATGTAGAGATAGAACGGGCTGGAAGGATAACATCAGGTGAAAATTTCTTGCCTGGCGATGCTTTCATATTATCAGCTTGCTCCCCGTCTGTTAAATAGGTTACAATTGTTTTATATTTGATGCGGTCGCCCTTTAAGGCGAGCCTGATCCGGGCATTCCTGGTGCCATGATTAATGCCTACAATTACCAATTGATTGTTTTTATCTTTCCAGGCAGAGATCAGTAAATCATGCTTACCTGTTGTTGTGTCAGGAGTATTGATGGCAACCCGTTGCATACCGGGGCGGATAAATAGACTGTAATGTCCTAAAGCCCATAAATTTTTGGTGGCCGTAAATTCCCCGTCTTTAAAATCGGGTTTGGGATTTAAAGCGATAAGGTAGTAACGGGTATCAAAATCGGCATTGCCGGGCTCATAGGAGTTCCAGAACTGCCAGGCCGTTGCGTTGGCTGTTGTCAGGTCGGTATGTATCACTTTAGCCAAAAATAAAGCACAATCTATGGCGCTTATTTTGCCTTTTGCTCCTTCTTTATAACCATCGGCCAGCATGCTGTATTCAGATTGCCAAAAGTTAACCTTGTATTTGCTGGCAGTATCTGCCAGGCGGCTGCGGGTAGTAAGCAAGGCTTTATCATTGTTTTCGGTAAAATAGCTATGGCCTGCAATGGTTGCCGGCACATGATTGAATTTGTTGACTGATAGCGGGCTTTTGGGGTCAAAAAAATGTTGAATCTGACTTGAATGATTTTCGGTACCCGAGTATAAAGAGCTTAACATGCCTGCTTCGCTAATTAAAATATTACTGCTGATTTGTTCTTTGTTTAAGGCCTGGTTTAGCTTTTCTACAACTTTATAAATATCTTCATTCTTCCAGGGAGAGCCTTCCTGGTCAGCGTCTTTATATGCATGTGCCCAGTCCCATTGCGGCTCGTTAACCGGGCTGATATAGTTGAAATGGATTCCCTCGCCATCAAAATGCTTAATTACCTGTGCTAAAAATTGCGCGTAGGCATCATACGCATCTGCCCGCAAATTACTGGTATAGTCCTTTTCTGTTTTATATCCAAGGCCGTTGCGTGTAAATTGAACCGGTGGGCTGTTTGAAAAAGCGATCAGGGTTTCAACACCATAGTCATGCGCTTTTTTCAGGAAGAATTGGTAACCAGCCTGTTTGTTCCAATCATAACTGCCGGCAGGACTTAAAAAGCATTCTGTCCTTTTTCTGAAATCCTTTATACCGCTGCTGTCGCCCTGTTCGGTAGTGCCGGCTCCTATATTAAACCTCCAGGCGGATAGGCCTATCCCTTCCGGGTTTCCCTGTTTATCTTTTTGTTTGCTGAATAGCAGCCGGGCAATAGTTTCTTTTTTTTCGGCGGGCCAATACTTACCAATCCCTTCAGAAAACCAACAACCAGAAGCTCCGAAATTATCGATCGTCTGTGCCGTTTTGCTCAAATCGATATGTAAAGTGAACACGGTGTCGGTCGCCTGGATGGCTTTTACATTGGTAGCCAGGAAACTTAAGAAAAAGAAAAGGCGTGTTGATTTAAGGAAGAGGTTTTTCATACGGATTATTCAATGGATGAAAATAAAGTTTAAATGTCGTTTTTACATAAAAAAGCGACATAAAAATAAATGCTTTTTTATGTCGCTTTAAGTCGCAAACCTGACAGGCGTGAATATCCTGTGGGATGCCGAAATAAATTCGGCTCGACGTCCACTTTTTAACTTTGATTAGTCTTCGTCAGGCAAATAACAATTTAAAAAAGTGTAGGCAATTATTTTACTTCACCAGTAAATATAAGCCCGCGGCTATAGATGCTCCTACTATCGGGCCAAAAACGGGTATCCATGCGTAGGCCCAGTCGCTGGTGCCTTTATTTTTGATAGGTAATATCATATGCATAAAACGTGGTCCCAGATCCCGGCAGGGGTTAATAGCATAACCCGTTGTGCCGCCCAGTGATAAACCTATAACCCAAACCAATAAAGCTACCGGTATAGCGCCAACAGAGCCGAGGCCCACGGGCGTTTTAGTAGGGGTGATCTCGCCTCCCGAAATATAAAATATAGTAAACAGCAGTACAAAAGCGCCAATAATTTCGCTGGTAATATTTGATACATAGTTACGAACCGCCGGACCGGTACAAAATACAGCAAGTATAGCACCAGGCTCATTTGTGCGTTTAAAATGATCATAATACATAGCCCACACCAGGAATGAGCCTATCATCGCTCCTAAAAATTGTGCAGCAATATAAAGCGGAACATTTGCCCATGGAAATTTACCGGCTATTGCCAATGCTATGGTAACCGCCGGGTTAAGATGCGCGCCGCTATATGGCCCCGCGACTACAACCCCAACAAATACGGCCAGCCCCCAGGCCGTGGTAATAACTATCCAGCCGCTGTTATTTCCCTTGGTATCTTTTAATACCACGTTGGCTACTACGCCATCGCCCAAAAGTATAAGTAACATAGTGCCAAGCAACTCGGCAATAAATGGAGACATGATAATAGATTTTATAGGTTTGAATAATTTACTTAGATCGTTTGAACTGCCTGCCCGGCATCAGACCAGCTCTGCGCGGCATGGATAGCCCTTTTCCACCCTTCAATATCTGTTTTAATATCCTGCAGATCGTCTCCGGGCGTAAATTCCTTTTCAGATTGCCAAAGCTGTTGTATCTCGGCTACATCCTTCCAAAAACCAACTGCTAAACCGGCAAGGTATGCAGCACCCAATGCAGTTGTTTCAACAATGCTTGGCCTTATAACCTTGCAACTTAAAACATCAGCCTGAAACTGCATCAGTAAATCATTTGCCGTTGCGCCGCCATCCACACGTAACTCTTTTATTTGCATGCCTGCATCCGCTTCCATGGCATTCAATACATCCATAGTTTGGTATGCTATAGAAGCCAGCGCTGCCCGGGCCAAATGGCCGGCCGTTGTACCCCGTGTAAGGCCAACGATAGTTCCCCTTGCTTCAGGGTCCCAATAGGGGGCACCTAAGCCGGCAAATGCAGGTACAAAAAATACACCACCGGTATCTTTAACACTCATGGCCAGCCGTTCAACATCTGCCGATGTTTTAATAATACCAAGCCCGTCTCTTAGCCACTGTACCACAGCCCCGCCAATAAATATACTGCCTTCAAAGGCATATTGAATTTCGCCGTTAATTTTCCAGGCAATGGTGGTTAGCAAATTGTTTTTTGATTCAATAAACTCACTACCAATATTCATCAGCATAAAACAACCTGTGCCATAAGTGTTTTTAACCATGGCCTTATCAATACAC
The DNA here is from genome assembly GCF_025362475.1 of Mucilaginibacter sp. GTDB lineage: Bacteria > Bacteroidota > Bacteroidia > Sphingobacteriales > Sphingobacteriaceae > Mucilaginibacter. The sequence continues at coordinate 115,140 of NZ_JANYGH010000058.1, read as the reverse complement.
ATCTGCCCAAACAGCGCTGCATGCTGATCGCCGGCTATGCCTGCAATTGGTATTTTGCTGGCAAATATGGTTGTAGCGGTTTCGCCATAAATTTCGCTGGATTGTTTTACTTCGGGCAGCATGCTTTTGGGGATATCAAGCAGCTGCAATAATTCATCATCCCATTGTTGGGTGCGGATATTGAATAACATGGTGCGGCTTGCGTTGGTAACATCGGTTACATGGACGTGGCCACGGGTAAACTTCCATACAAGCCAGCTGTCAACAGTTCCAAATGCCAGTTTCCCGGCCTCGGCCTGGGCGCGTGCGCCTTCTACATTATCGAGGATCCATTTTATTTTTGAGCCCGAAAAATAGGCGTCTATCACCAACCCTGTTTTTGAGCGGATCATATCGCTGTGGCCGTCCTGCTTTAATTTATCGCAATAAGCAGCGGTGCGCCTGTCCTGCCAAACAATGGCGTTGTAAATGGCTTCGCCGGTTTCCCGGTTCCAAACAATGGTAGTTTCGCGTTGATTGGTGATACCAATGGCTTTTATGTTTTTACCGTTAAGCCCGGCTTTAACCGTAGCTTCGGCCGCAACACCCGCCTGACTCGACCAAATTTCGTTGGGATCATGTTCAACCCAGCCCGGTTTTGGGAAGTATTGTTTAAATTCTTTTTGCGAAAGTGATTTGATTTGACCCGCATGATCAAATATAATTGCCCTCGAGCTGGTTGTCCCCTGGTCAAGGGCTAAAATGTATTCTTCCATTACTTAGGTTTTATAAATTGGTGGTTTATTGGTTAGGCTAATATATAGTTTTTGGCAACTTTATTAAAGGCGCTTACCTGTTCGGCTTGCCATTTATTATCCTTGTTTAGTTCGCTTGCCATAAGGCGTGCTACCTCGGGGGCCATGGCCATAGCTAAGCGGGCATCTAAAAATAATACGCGGGTACGGCGGGCCAGTATATCCTCAACGGTACGCGCCATCTCGTACCTTATAGACCAGATAACTTCGCCTTTAGTGTATTCATTATCCGGGTGGACCGGGTTTTTCCAGTCGGTATCTTCATTTGCCAGTGCCAATACCTTCTCTATATCAGCACCATATACATATAAATGATTACTCCTATCAGGGTTTGGCCTGCTGCCATGAATGGGCAGGCCTGCAGTGTGGCAGATGTTGTTTTTTAACTTACCCACTTCAATCGCTTTATCTATAGTGTCCTCGCCCATTTTACGATAGGTAGTCCACTTGCCGCCGGTTATGGTGATGAGGCCGGATTTGGAAACAATAAGTTTATGGCTGCGCGAGATTTCTTTTGTTTTTGATGAATCATCCTGGGGGGCTGCCAGCGGTCGCAAACCGGCAAAAACACTCAATACGTCCTTTCGGGTTGGTGTTTTTGTAAGATACTTAGCCGCAGTGCGCATAATGAAATCAACTTCGGCTTCAAGGGCTATCGGTTCCAGGCTATGTTTATCAATAGGTGTATCAGTGGTGCCAACCAATAGTTTATTATGCCAGGGAACAACAAACAGCACGCGCCCGTCCTCGGTTTTAGGGATCATGATCGCGTCTTCTCCCGGCATAAATGATTTGTCTAAAACAAGGTGTACCCCCTGGCTTGGTCTTACTAAAGGCTTACAATCGGGCCTATCCATTTTAAGTACATCATCAACAAAAACTCCGGTTGCATTAATAACGGTTTTGGCTTTTAACTGGTAAGCAATGCCGGTTTCTGTATCGGCGACTGCAACACCTGCAATTTTATGATGGGCATCTTTAATCAGCCCGGTAACCTTAAAATAATTTAAAACGGTAGCGCCTTGTTCTAAAGCTGTTTGTGCCAGGTTGATAGCCAAACGGGAATCATCAAACTGACCATCATGGTATGCTACACCACCATGCAGCCCTTTACCTTCAATTCCGGGTAGCCTGTTTAGTGTTTCTTTTTTGGAGATATGCTTTGCCCTGCCAAAACCAAGCTTGCCGGCCAGCAGATCATATATGGTTAAGCCAATTGTGTAAAATACACCATCAAACCAACTGTAATTAGGGATAATGAAACTTTCGTTTTTTACCAGGTGGGGGGCGTTCTTCAACAGTAAACCCCGTTCATGCAGGGCTTCGCGTACTAAACCTATATCACCTTGTGCCAGGTAACGCACACCGCCATGTACCAGTTTGGTTGCCCTGCTTGATGTGCCTTTGGCAAAATCGGCCTGTTCAAAGAGTAATGTCGAAAATCCCCTTGAGGCTGCATCAACAGCTGCACCAAGGCCGGTTGCGCCACCGCCTATTATAATTACGTCCCAGCACTTATCCTTATCTTTTATAGATGTTAAAATTGAATCTCTTTTGAAAATACTCATTTTGTTGTTTTGTATTTCGTTTATGTTTCAAATATACAATATCGAAATATAAAGTAATGAAATGAAACTTATTTTTTGTTTCAATTGGCTGTTGTTTGTTTTTTATTTACTTTTGATCGTTTATGAATAAAAATACCGACAGGCATAAAATTATACTTCAAAAACTGGATAATGATGGCTTTGTAAATGTACAGGAGCTGGGAAAGGAATTGAATGTTTCGGAAGTTACTATCCGCAAGGACCTGAAACTTTTGGAGGATAAAAAATTATTATTCAGAACACATGGCGGCGCTACCAAAAGCAACCCATATACCAATGACAGACCTGTAGCCGAGAAAGAAAAACTAAACGCGCCCGAAAAGCAACAAATAGGTATAGCCGCCGCTGCATTGATAGGGCAAAACGATTCTATCATTATTGCATCGGGCACCACGATGCTTGCCCTGGCACGGTCTATTAACCCGGGCAAACACCTTACAGTAATTACTTCGGCCCTAAATGTAGCCATGGAGTTATCGCAGCATCCCAATGTGGAGGTAGTTCAGTTGGGTGGGCAACTGCGTACTTCATCGTCATCGGTAACGGGATCATACCCCGAGGTGATGTTGCAGGACATGGCATGTAGTATGCTTTTTTTAGGTGTTGATGGAATTGACCCAGAAATTGGATTAACCACGACTAATTTAATGGAGGCAAGGCTAAATCAAAAAATGATTAATGCCGCGCAAACTGTAGTGGTATTGGCAGATAGTACAAAGTTTGGGAAACGGGGCTTAGGGAAAATTTGCCCTTTAGACCAGGTTCAGCATATTATTACCGATAGTGGAATAAGTGCGGGAATGTTGAAAGTATTACAGGAAAAAGGAATTACAGTTACTGTTGTAAAATAACCCCGCACAACTTTCCAAAAGCTTAAGATCGGTTACTATAAACGCATTTGCCGTCAACAAAAGTTTGCTCGATCTTGAGCATGCTAAGCTCATGCGGTGCCGTTGTTAATGGATTTTTATCAGCGATAATAAAATCGGCCAGCTTACCTGCTTCCAACGAACCAATCTGATCGGTTTTGCTAACAACAGCGGCACTATAGGTATAAGCCTTAAGCGCTGACGCTATGCTAATGCCCTCCTGCGCGGCTATCACGTTACCTTCATTATCTGTACGGGTAACGGAGGCTTGCATACCTTTAAAGGGATTTAAATCTTTTACTACCGGCGCATCTGATGAAAGAGCCAGCAATATGTTATGTTTTAAAACTGAATTTACGGGATAACATTGGTTAAGATAATCGTCATCAAGATATTTGATAAAGTTTTTGCCCAATTCGCTGATAAAAATGGTTTGCATGGATGTGGCAATGTTATATTGCTGCATATCCCGAAAATGTTTCTCTTCGGGTAATCCCAGGTGCTCAATTCTGTTAACGATACCCGGGAACTTATGATGAAGATGTTTATAAACATCAATTACAAATTCAATAGCGGCATCACCAATGGCATGTGTAGCTATGCCTAAACCTTTTTGTAATGCTTGTAAGGAAAGTGATGTGTATTGATCCCTTTTTAATCGCAGCACGCCTTGCTCTGATGAGTTTTTATAATGCCTTTTAAGGGCGGCTGTTTTACCGCTTAAGCCACCATCCGAAAAGAATTTAACTGTGTTTACGTTAAAAGCGTCCGACTTAAAATGTTCAGGAATAGGATAGGGGGCGTCGCCTCCATCGGGGAGGATTATCGGAATAGCGTTCAATCTGAAACCCAGCTGATCCTGTTGGTGCATTTCGTAATATGCTTCCAGTAAAAGTGGATCGACCGCCGGATCTGTTGCTGCGGTGATACCGTATTTATAAAGCTCCTCCCGTGCTGATAGTACCATCACCTTCAGTTGGTCTTTTGTATAAGAAGGAATGTTTTTGGTGATTAAGCCCAGGGCAGTTTCGGTGAAAATGCCGTTTGGCTTACCATCATCGCCGATATAAACCACACCGCCATCGGGTACAATTGTGTTTGAGGTAATGTTACAAACTTCCAGCGCTTTTGAATTGCAAACAGCAATATGCGCACAGGTACGTATTACATAAACGGGCCGGTCTTTCAATACCTTATCCAAATCAGCCCTGGTGGGGATCTGCCCGTTGGGCCAGGCCGCTTCGTTAAATCCGCGGGCGGTTATCCAGGCCGCTTCCGGGTACTGATGAGCATAGGTATCAAGCATTTGCAGCATATGATCCAGGCTTTCGGCTCCCCTTACATCAAGCATATAGGTTTTAAGGTTACCAACCTTCCATAGGTGGATATGGCTATCATTTAAACCCGGCATTAATGTTTTGCCCAATGCGTCAATTACCTGCGTGCCGGGCTGGATGAGAGGCTGCAATTCATCAAACCTGCCTACAGCTTTTATGCGGTTGCCTTCAATAGTAATAGTATTGAAACTATTGTTATCAAAACCATCGTGAAATGAAAGGATCCGGGCATTATGGATCAACAAGCTGCCAGTCCCGTTTTTAAAAGGGGGGAATCCTGTTGATCCATCATCGTTCATATGCCTGATGCTCATCTATTTTCTTTTGTTATCCGCTCTTTGAATCGCCTCTTCCAAAACGCTCAGCGCTTCTGTTAATTGCTCATCAGTTATTACAATAGGCGGCAATAAACGCAGGCAATTGCTAAACATTCCGGCGCGGATCATGATCAAGCCATGGCTTACCGCATCCCTGATGATCTCTAATGTAACATCCATGTCTGGGTCTTTACTGTCGCGATCCTTCACAAACTCCACCAATCGCATGGCTCCTAAACCGCGTACATCGCCAATGATCTGGTATTTCTCCTTCCAGCTTTCGAGGGTGGTGAGCATCAGTTCGCCAACCTCGTTTACACGGGTCAGGAAGCTTTCACTTTTTATGATTTTAATGGCTTCAATCGCCGCAGCACAGGCCACCGGACTACCGCCATAAGTACCACCAACACCACCCGGATGCGGCGCATCCATGATCTCGGCCCTCCCGGTTGTTGCGCTTATGGGCATGCCCGCACCTATTGATTTGGCACTAACCACTACATCGGGTACTATATCAAAATGATCAACGGCAAAGAATTTTCCTGTACGGCCTGCCCCGCATTGGATCTCATCGGCAATCATCACGATGCCATATTGATCACACACTTCACGGATTTTTTGAAGATAAGCCTTTGGCATGGGGATAAAGCCGCCTTCGCCCATTACAGGTTCAATAATAATGGCGGCTAATGATTCCGGGTCAACCTGTGATATAAAGGCGATATCCAGTTGTTTAATAAAATACTGGATGTATTCCTCATCGCTCATGCCTTGTATTTTACGATACAGGTTAGGAGCAGGGATGCGGTATATATCAGATACAAATGGTCCCATCCCTTTTTTAAACAACGAATACTTACTGGTAAGGCTAAGGGTTAACAAGGTGCGACCATGATAAGCCCCCTCAAAACATAAAATAGAATTGCGTTTGGTATAATATTTGGCTACGTTGATGGCATTTTCCACCGCTTCTGAACCTGAATTGGCCAGTAAGGTTTTCTTTTTAAAATTGCCGGGGGTAACTTCATTTAACAATTCGGCCAGTTCAATATAAGGCTCCATGGTGGTAACCAGCGAACAAGTATGGATATATTTATCAACCTGTTTTTTAATTGCATCTACCACGTTTTGATCGCTATGGCCCACGTTGATCATACCTATGCCACCGGCCAGGTCAATAAGTTGGTTGCCATCCACATCCCAAACCAACGCGCCCGAGGCACGTTCAACAACTACATCCGTTGATTTGGCTAAACCGGCTGGCAGCGCGTTTTTTCTTCTCTCTAATATTTCCTGGCTTTTAGGGCCGGGTAACGCGGTTTTTAATTGAATATATTTCATTGTCTTACGATTTCATTGGTTTTATTGGGATGTCTGAACCAGAATTTACAGAATTAATGAATTAACAGAATTGCAAATCAAATTCGAGAAATTCTTCAAATTCAAAAAAATCCGGTTCAGATATTCTGATTCAGAAATTTTCGTTCATACATCCTTACTTATATCTAATTTTATCAGTACTCCATAGTTGCCGCAAACCGGGTCGTTCACATGTTCGGGCATTAAGGCTATGGGTTCAAAGCCTATTTTCATTTGTTTGGAAAGTGTTGGGTCTTTGCGTTTACCGGTAAGCAATTCCTGGTAATAAGTTTCTCCGCTCATTTGGCTGCTTACGGCACCATAGCCACTCATCATCCCAACGGTCAGCTGCCCTTTTAAGCCCAGTAATTTGGCCATTTCATGTCTTGCCCGGTAAAGTATTCTTGCCAGGCCGCGGCCGCGGTAGGCGGGTAATATGCCCATATCAAGGCCATAAAGCCAGTCGCCATTGGGGTTGTGGTTGGTGAGCCAGCCGCCCGCTATGGTTTCGGCAAACGTATGTTCATAGTTGGCAAAATCAAAATTAGTGCGCATGGTGGTGGTCATACCTATAACATGGTCTTTATCAGTTATAACAAATTGTCCCTCAGGAAAAACTTCCAGGTGGCGTAAATAATGTACGGCCCTGATATGTTCCTCGCTTGATAGCGTAGGGAAAATAATTTTTTGAAGTTCTTCCAGTTGTTCTACATGCTCAGCCCGTGTGTTCTGAACAACCAATCCGTCGGGAATTAACTGGTAATATGCGGGTTTTTCTGTTGTCATGATCTTTAAAAACTAAGCAACGGTGTAGCCCATTACTATATAAATAACCGATGAAAATATAAATGCGATCAATGCGTATGGTAATTGCGAAAATGAATGTTTGAGGTTGCTTACATCTGTACTTTGCGATGTTAATATGGTGGCATCGCTATACAGGCAGGCGTTTGATCCAAATACGCCTGTACTTACCACGGCTCCAATGCTCATTAAAACGTTGGCACCCAAAGTATGCGCCAGCGGGATCACTATAGGTATAACCACCGCGTAAACTCCCCATGATGAGCCTGTGGAGTAGGTGATAAGTGATATGGATACAAAAATTATAACCGGTAACAGCTCTTTATTGATATAAGGTTTTACGCCGTTGATCACATAATCGGTTAGTCCCATTTTATCGCCTACATCTTTCAAAATGTAGCTCATGACCACCAATGCCAGTGCATATATCATGCTGTTGAAACCCGAGAAAACAGTTTCGCTCAATTGCTGAAAGGTGCCAAGCTTTATAATGAGGTAATAAACAAAGGTGAATGTAACACCAACCATAATGCCTTTAAGGGCATCGTAATTCATTAAAAAAGTACAAACCAATGTAACCGCCAGTGGCAGGATGAAAAACAACGAACTCGGCTTTTTATCTGTTTCAAACCCTGATGACTGTATAGTAATCTCCTCGGGCTCTACCGGCAGCGCTATAATGTGGTTAGCTGATAGCATTTCGGCTTTTTTCATGCGCCCTATCATGGGTATTACTCCTACAATTACCAGTGGAATAAGCAATACAGATACCCAGCCGTAAGTAACATAAGGGATAATTGACAAGTATACATGGTTGCCTTGTCCCTGGGCGGCAAACTTGCATTTTTCCAATATCGACCCAATGAACACTGTCCATGTGGAAAGTGGAACAATAACGCACCAGGGAGCAGATGTGGTGTTAACAATATAAGCCAGGTACTCGCGCGATATTTTAAAATGATCGGTTATTTTTTTCATGGTGACGCCTACGGTAAGCGCGCTTAAATAATCATCCAGGAAAATAAACAGCCCTAATGCCCATGTGCCAAATAGGGCAGTCTTTTTTGTTTTGATATATTTTAGGGCATCCTCACCAAATTTCAGCGCGCCCCCGCTTTTAACCATAAGGCCAATGAGCGATCCGTATAAACCGCACACCAGTATCACCCATACAGTACTTTCATCCTCCATTACCTTGTAAAAGCTGGCTATAAAATCAGTAAAGAAGTTGGTATGGTTATGAAAGCCAATAATGATAAACCCGACAATACATCCTATCAGCAATGCTTCAAAGGATGCCCTTAAAGCGATAGCCAGTACAATTACTACCAGTGGCGGAATTAATGCAAGTGCCCCGTAACCCATGTGTTTAGTTTGTTATAATTTTATTTGTTGTTAGTTGCCTCCCCGTGTCATTGCGAGCGCAGCGTGGCAACCGCGAACAGTGCAAGTCCGCTCTGCATAGTTCGCGATTGCTTCGTCGTTCCTCCTCGCAATGACATTGTTAATTTTATCATCGCCTGTGTCCTCACAGGTGATCATAGTTAAGCTATAATCCTCCGGTACTTATCAACTTCTTCTCCATATATTCATATAATCCTTCGCTGCCGCTTTCATGTCCCTGGCCGCTGGATTTCCATCCGCCAAAAGGTGATTCTGTTCCGTGGGGCGCCCATTCATTTATGCCGACTATCCCAAACTCCAATCGCTCAGACGCGTAAATGGATGTTTTTAAATTATTGGTAAATATGTAGGAGGCAAGCCCATATTCGGTATCGTTGGCTTTGGCAATGGCATCATCCAGGTCGTCAAAAACAAATAGCGGCAATACCGGGCCAAAAATCTCATTCTGCGCCAGAACCGATGTTTGCTGTAAATTGCCTATAACGGCGGGTTGTAAAAAATACCCCTGTTGAAGATGAGGCGGTATATTTCCGCCTGTCATTATCTCCGCGTTTTCTGCCTGGGCTTTGCTGACCAGGTCAAGCACGCTTTCCCTTTGTTTTTTGGTGATGAGAGGGCCCAAATTCACGCCTTCGGTAAACCCGTTGCCGATTTTTAATTGGCTAACGTATGCGGTAGCTGCTTCTGCAAACTGCTCATAAATGTTTTTATGTACATAAAAACGCTGCGGCGACGTACAAACCTGCCCGTTGTTGCGGAAACGCGCTATAGCTGTCACCTTAGCTAAAGCATCAACATCTACATCATCAAATATCAGTACCGGGGCATTGCCGCCAAGTTCAAGTGATAGTTTGGTATGCGTGCGCGATGCACCGTCCATTAATATTTTACCCACCCGGGTGCTACCCGTAAAGCTTATTTTTTTAAGCAGGCAATTGCTCAGCATTTCGTCGCCTATGGCGGCGGCATCGCCTATAACAACATTGAGTACGCCGTTTGGTAAACCAGCCTTTACCAAAGCATCAACCAGGTTAAAGGCAGATAGCGGTGTTTCTTCCGACGGTTTGGCTACAACGGTACACCCGGCCGCCAGGGCTGCTGCCCAGGCCCTTGCGGGATTATAGGCAGGGAAGTTCCAGGCGGTAATAATACCTACAACCCCAATCGGCTGGTAAATTACCGAACTGCGTTTATCCGGCCTGTTGGTGGGGATGATACGGCCGTAACTGCGCTTGCCTTCTTCCGCATACCACTCAAACAAGTTGGCTGCAACAGTCCATTCACCTTTAGCTTCGGGTAAGGGTTTGCCGCTTTCCATTACCATATCGCGTGCTATGATCTCCAGGTTCTCCCGCAGATAGTTAGCGGCTTTTTTTAAGATCTCGGCCCGCTGATAGGGTGTTGTTTTACTCCATGAAGCAAAGGCTTTATGTGCTGCATCAATAGCCGCCCGGCAATCACCGGCATTGCCGGCACTTAGCTTATCAATAACCTTTTCGGTAGCAGGATCAATTAAATCCATCTCCTGTTTATCAATTGCCGCTACCCATTCCCCGTTGATGAATTGTTGTTTCATGTTTGATCTGTTTAATAATTGGATGTTATGCTGAATCTGTTGAAGCATGGAGAAAGGGCCTCTGCGCACTCCTTCGACAAGCTCAGGATGACAGGCCTTTTGCCGGTCATTTTATATAGCAATTTATAATTGGTTCATAATTCTTCTTAAGCTGATAACTCAGCTAAGCCATTCTCTATAATATCGAGGCCCTTGTTCAATAACGCTTCATCAATAACAAGCGGACTAAGCACCCTGACCACGTTTCCGTTTATTCCAGCGTTAATCACGATCAAGCCATGATCGGCACAATAGCTGATCAGTTTTTTGCATAATACATCATCGGGTTTAAAAGGGTCATTATCCTTTACCAGTTCAAAAGCCATCATAGCGCCCAGGCCGCGAACATCGCCAATGGCGCTAAATTTTGATTTCATGTTGTTAAAACGGCCGCGCACAATTTCGCCTACTTTTGTGCCAAGCGTATTGATATCTATCTCCTCCATGTATTTCAGCGTAGCTAAGGAGGCAGCGCAGCAAACAGGATTGCCTGGATAGGTACCCCCAATAGTTGATGGTTTGCAACTATCCATGATGTGCGCCTTGCCAATTACACAACCTATAGGCATGCCACTCCCCATTGATTTTGCCCAGGTTGATATATCGGGCGTTACACCATAATGCTCATAAGCTGCCCATTTACCGGTACGGCCGAAACCGCTTTGTACCTCATCCAAAATCAGCATAATGCCATACTTGTCACAAACCTCACGTAAGCCCTGTAGGTATTTTTTTGGCACAACATTAAAGCCACCTTCGCCTTGCACGGGTTCAATAATAATGGCAGCAACCTGCTCTGCAGGTACGTTGGTATGGAAAAATATTTCCAGCTCGCGCAGGTGTACATCAGAAAACTCATCAAGATTTAAACCGTTACCATAGCGGTAATGATCAGGGAATGGGATTCGGTAAACTTCTGGGGCAAAGGGGCCACAACCCAATTTATAGCCCACTTTTGATGTAAGCGTCATCGCCATCATGGTACGCCCGTGAAAGCCGCATTCATAACTGATAATGGCTGGTCTGCCGGTTGCCTGCCGGGCAATTTTTATAGCGTTTTCCACACTCTCGGCACCTGAATTGGTAAGCATTACCTTAGTGTTTTCACCATGAGGCAAAAGGGTGGCCAGCTTTTCGGCCAGTTGCAGATAAAGATCATAGGTGGCCACGTTAAAGCTGCAATGAATCATTTTTGCAGACTGTTCTGCAATGGCAGCAACAACGGGAGGGGGGCAATGGCCTGCATTTACCACGCCAATGCCGCCTGCAAAATCAATCATTTCATTACCATTGGCATCGGTAATAATAGCGCCGGTTGCGCTTACAGCCGTTGATGGATTAAAGATCCCTATGGCATTAGGTACCCACTTTTTTCTTCTCTCTAATAATTCCTGCGAATTGTCCATGTTTGTAATTTTATACTTCTTTCATTATCAGCTTATTCCTGAAGCTTCTTTTGCTGGCTTTAGCTACCATTTCAGCAGCTATCCTGCCGGTTTGGGCCGCCCCGTTCATATAGCCCTGGCAGGTAAGACTTACATGCTCGCCTGCAAAATAAATATTGCCCACCGGCACCGCTTCCCAACCGGCAATAGTGCTCCATTGGCCTTTTTTAAAAGTGCTGTACCCGCCCATGATATATGGATATTGGCTCCAGCAAAACTTAATGGTTTTACCGTTGTAGTCTTTTAGTGCGCCGGGGTAAACTTTATCTAATTGTGGCACTATCAGGGCTGCCAGTAACTCATTTTTTTCATTGCAAAGGGTATCAATAATATGGCCGCCGCCAAAAAGCGTAAAACTGCCTTCTGTATCTGATTGCATCTGGCTGCTGTCCCATCCGCAGCCAAATTCAAGGTCGGTAAAAGTATAGCCGGCTTTACCTGCTTTGCGCCAGGGCTTGTTGTTTAAACCCATGATGAACTTACCACTGTTACCATAACCCAACTCGTTGATGCTCTTTCGCTTTTCAGAAGGCATGGGTACGTCAAATTTAATTTTTCGCAGCATGGTGAACGGTAAGGCCATGATCACATAATCGGCAGTCACTTTTTTTATGATGCCTTTCTGATCAAAGCTCAGCTCATACTTTTTTGTTTTAGTAACACTTATGCCGGTAAGCTTATGGGTTAGTAAAACCTGTTCCTTTACCTGCTGGTATAGTTTATCGCTTAAATGCTGGCTGCCACCTTTTATTTTAAATACCTCATGCTCATCGCCAAACAGCTCATAATCTTTTTCTCCGGTTACGGGTTCGGTAAACATGATGAGAAAGTTAATAGCAGATTGCTCCGAAGTATCCATACCATACTCCATGGTGAGCACTACGTTTAATAATTTATTTAACCAGCCCTTTATCCCAATGCTGTTTATATACTCCGATATAGAAAGATTATCCAAATGCTGAAACGATGGAGCTTTGGTGTAGTCAATTTGTTTGGGTAATGATCTTACATCTTTTTCTATCAGTCGAGCAAATGGATGTATTGCCCTTTTGAGGTCCTCGCCGTTGAGGTGCCTTCCATCAAAATAAAATGTTTTAGGATCGAGCTTATCAAGCTTAAGGTTATAAAAATCAACGTTTAACTCCTTAGCCAATTGAAAGATTTCGGTATGATCCGAGTCTACAAATTCGCCACCCAGATCTGTAGTAATGCCTTTGCCAAATTTATCTTTAATGGTAAACATGCGTCCACCTGCACGTGCAGATGCTTCATATACCGTACTTTTTAAACCCCGCTTTTTTAACTGGTAAGCCGCATTTAAACCTGCCATGCCGGCACCAACAATAGCTATACTGACCTGAGGCGTCTCTCCCCAATTAAAAGCATCTGCAATATTAGGAAGCAACGCCATCCCGCCTGCCATCAAACCGGCATCGCGCAAAAATTTTCGGCGACTATCACCCATTTGTTCATGGCTGATTTCATCCTCCTTAAGGGAAGAGAAAAAGGCTTTTCTTAACAGGTGAATAAATGGACTATGCATGTTTAATTAGTGAATTAGTGAGTTGGCGAATTAGTGATTTGATTTTTGGATTAGCGAGTTGATAATTTGGTAATTTGTTTTTTTAGTGGCTTTGTGGTTTAATTAAGCAAAAATTACATAGTACATTAAAAATTCTTCATTCACTAAATCACTAATTCACCAACTCGCTAATTAAAATTAGTATCCTTTGTTTTGTACCACCACGCCGCCGGTTGCACTGATTTCGCTTTGGGGGATTGGTAGTACAGGGTTCACTGATGCGCCTAAAACTTCGGCTACTTTTTTAGTGCGTGCGAGGTCAAAAAGGCGATGGCCTTCAAAATTGAGTTCGGCGCGGCGTTCATCCAAAACAGCATTTAAATAGGTTGCATCGTTGGGTACATTGGCGGCGGTTAAATTTGCCATGCCCCGGTGCTGGCGAAGGTTGTTCAGGTCGGCCAGTCCGTTAACCCTGCCCAAAGCCTCTGCCCTGATGAGGAAAACCTCGGCCAGGCGGATAATGTAGGCCGAATTGTCTTTGGTGGTTTCGCCCCGGTATTTTTCGGTACGTCCGTCGGGTTGAATACTTTGATCAACGTTTACATAATCAACCAGGCTGGCACGATCGTCGGTTGGGCGGGCGGTGAAAAAGGTATTCAAATCTTCGGCGGCCAAAAATGTCACATCCGTTCTCAAGGCGTCGTCACGTACATAGGTCAAACCGTTGTAGGCGCTATTATTTTGCTGATCGAAAACCAGTTCAAATACACTTTCAGATGTGTTCTTTTGCGTATAGATCTTGCTGAGATCTGCGGATGGGAGCAAGGCATAAGCACTGTTATTAATCACCAGCGAAGCGGTTATAGCTGCGCTGGCTTTATTCCCCTGGTATAAGTAAATCCTTGCCAATAATGCATTTGCAGCGGCTTGTGATGCATATTTGCTCCCGTTATCGGTGTTTAATAATTTAACCGCCTGCTGCGCATCGGCTATTATTTGCTTGTATGAATCGGCAACGCTGCTGCGTTTAACAGGAGTAGCGGGGTTGGCTGTTGATGTAACAATTGAAATGCCATAGGCTGATGTATTATCCCAGTGCTCGCCAAACATGCGCAAAAGATCAAATGACGCCAGGCTGCGAACAAAGTAAGCTTCGCCTTTGATGTTTGATAGCTCTGTAGCATCTGTGCCGGGAGCTTTGTCGGCGTTTTCGATGATCTTGTTGGCCGCGTAAATGGAATTATATATCTGGATATAAATGGCTGATGTATAAATATTACTTGGCGAAACCGCTTTATTAGCGATATCTGTAAGGTCAATTACATCATAACCGCCGGTTGTGCCGTTGTCTGAATAGCATTCTGCCAGCAGCGGGTAATAGCCTCCATAGTAATTTTTGCTTTGCAATGTACTGTACATGCCAATACGGGCACTGCGCAAACCTGCTACATTTTTAAATACGGTACCATCGGCTACTTCATTTGGCGAAGTAACATCCAATACTTTTTTGCACGAAGTTTGGATGATGGTAACCAGGAGAAGTACAAGTGTTATATATTTTCGCATAATAGTAGATTTAAAATTTAAAGTTTACACCCAATAATACTGTACGTGCCTGCGGATAGGCGGCATAATCAACCCCGGCAGTACTTGGCGAACTGCCTCCATTTGAGCTAACTTCGGGATCAAAACCATAATATTTGGTAAATGTGTAAAGGTTTTGCGCTTCAACATATACCCGTAAGGATGAAAATACTTTGCTGTTTTTAGGTTTGATAGTGTACCCAAGGTTTACCGTTCTTATTCTTAAAAAAGAGGCATTTTCAATAAACTGCGATGAGTTTTGTACGTAATTCTGGAATACCATAGATGCTCTTGGGATATCGGTTATGTCGCCCGGTTTTTCCCAGCGTTTGTTTACAATAGTGGCGTTGTTGGCGTATACCTGGTAAAGGTTTTGGTCGTCATAACCGCCATCGCTCCAGCCAAGGGTTTGATAGGTTGACCGGATTAAGTTATATACTTTGTTGCCAACACTAAATTGGGTTGAAATATTAAGATCAAAATCATTGTACCTAAAACTGTTGCTCCAGCCGCCAAAATAATCAGGCGTGGCCTTACCCAATACCTGCTGGTCATCGCTGAATTTAGGACTACCTGTTTGCGGATCGACGCCTAAATATTTATAGCCATAAAATGAGCCTACAGCCTCGCCAACTTTTAAGATATGCGTTGGGAATAAATCGCTGTAAGCAGAAAGTAATTGGTTATCTGAGGATAAGGCAATAATCTTACTTTTTATAAAGCTTACGTTAAAGGCCGTTGTCCAGGTAAAGTTTGCGGTTTTTACGGAGTAAGCATTCACAGAAAATTCAATACCACTATTTTGAATATTACCCGCGTTTATGGTCCGGGTGGCAAAGCCGGATGTAGCCGGGAGGGGAGCCTCGCTTAACAGTTCGGTACGGTTGCCTTTGTAAGCTTCTAATGAGCCGCCTATTTTACCGCCAAATAATTCAAAATCCAAACCGGCGTTGATCATTTTGTTGCGTTGCCAGGTTAAATCGGGGTTGCCTATGTTGCGTGGTTTTAAGCCGGATACACCATCATAGCGCGATGGCTGGTAATAACTCTGGTATTGAAAATCGCCTATCTCCTGGTCGCCGCTCAGTCCGTAGCTAAACCTTAGCTTAAGGTTGGTAAGCCATTTGGAGTCGCTCAGGAATTTTTCTTTGCTAATTACCCAACCTGCAGAAACTGCCGGGAACAACCCCCAGCGTTTATTAGGATCAAACCTTGATGAACCATCATAGCGGGCGCTTGCCGAAAACAGGTATTTTTCATCATAAGCATAATTGGCCCTGAACAGGAACGAAAGCAATCCCCAGCCCGAATGCAAATCAGTTGCCCCGGTAACGGTTGATGCACTGGAGATGTTGGTAAGCCCTGTACCTTCGGGAAAACCTTGCGCGTTGATGGATGAACTTTCGGTTCGGGTTGATTGTGCTGTAAAGCCGCCTAAAAGGTTCAGGCTATGCTTTTCGGCAAAAGTGTTTTGATAGGTTAAAGTATTCTCGTTAACCAATGTGGTGTTTGAATAATTACCTTTTATCGCTTTACCGCCCACTGCCGAGGCATCTGAAGTAATGGCATCAAAAAACTGGTCGTCATTAAGGCTGGTATAATCGGTGCTGAACGATGCACGGAATTTGAGGTTTTTAAGCACTTCGATGTCAGTAAAAACACTCCCCAGAAAACGATAGTTGGTAGTGAATGCCTGGATTTCTTTTGCTGATTTTACCGGGTTATCACTTAACCAACTGGCTTCATACTGGGTATAATCAGCATAGCTGCCATCGGCATTATAAACCGGCATTAAGGGCGAAGCGCCTAAGGCATTGGTTACAATACCTGTATAGGTATCATCATTGAAACTACGCCTGTTTTTACCATAGGTAAAGGATGAATTTGTACCGATGGTAACCCTATCACTTACTTTATTATCAAGGTTGAAACGGAAAGATGCCCTTTTATAATAATTTTCGATCACAATGCCCTGCTGATCAAAGTAGTTACCAGAGATGAAGAACTTTGTTTTTTCGCTGCCACCGCGAGCCGATAGTTGAATAGAATTTATAGGAGCTGTTCTCAGGATCTGATCGAGCCAGTTGGTATTTACTTTGGTTTTCCAGTTATCGGGCAGCGGGTTAGTTAAAACAGCGGAGTTAAATCCATCAGGAAACTGGGAGGGATCTGCCTGGTAAAGTTTTAAATCCTGTTTGCGGGCATCTTCTTCCAGTGCAACAAAGCCTTTGCTATCTAAAAACGGGATGGTATGCGCCACATGCTGAACTCCGGTGTAACTATCAAAGCTAAATTCGGTTTTGCCGTTTTTACCATGTTTGGTGGTTATCAGCACAACGCCGTTAGCCGCCCTGGCTCCATAAATGGCCGCTGCCGAAGCATCTTTTAATATTTGAATAGATTCGATATCATCGGGGTTAATATCAGCTATGGAGCTAACGTTTTGGCCCTGGCCCACTACCGTGCCGTCTGTGGTATAGGATGTTGAAAGTGAAGAATTGCTTTCACTGATCATAGGGATACCATCAACTACATATAAGGGGTTGCTGGCACCGCGAACGCTTACCAATAAACCTGCACCCGGCGTACCAGAAGGGGTAGTTACCAAAATTCCGGGTACTTTACCCTCAATGCTCTGAGCAAGATTTGATACAGGCTGGTCTTTAAAATCTTTATTGCTGATGGAACTGATAGCCGATGTAAGGCTGGATTTTTTTTGCGTACCGTAACCAACCACAATTACGTCGTTTAGCTGGCTTTTGGTTTCTTCCATCACTATGTTAAGCAGGGTTTTACTACCAACATCCGCGGTATAGGTTTTAAAACCTATATAGGATATTATTAATTGTTTATTGCTGCCATCAACCTGGATAGAAAACATGCCTTCGGCATTGGTAACAGTTCCCTGTTTGGTACCCTTTATAAAAACAGATGCGCCTACAATGGTTTGTCCCAGTCCATCTTTTACAATACCTTTAACGGTATGGTCCTGTGCCAATGCAAAAGGTGGGGCCGTTAAGCAAAGCCACAAGGTTAAAACAGCAAATAATAAGCGTATGGGTTGTTTCATAGTGTGGTTTTAGGAGATTATTGAATAAATAATTAAAAAAATGGGCAATTGCCCGTTCGTTCTATAAATATCATCAAGTCAAATGAGGAAAAATATAAGTCAAAATATTTTTTTCAGATAAATTTTAATTATTGATTTACAGTAGTTTGTATTTGGTCAAAATTAAGTCTAATTTTAAGTCATAAATACAACCGGTATTTGAGGCAAAATTCCATATCGTTATTAATTAATTTTAATACTTAGTGTAGCCGATATTGATTATTGATTTATCAAAAACACTAAAAAAAGTGTCTTTATAGTAGGTTTACTTTATTAAAAAGTATCTGTTTTATGCATCTATCCCGAAAAATACAAAAGGCAATAGTTGAACATCCGCAAGTTTTAGCAGTATTAAAGATAAAAGGCAAGCAAAATGATTGGGAAAACTTTACACGAACCCAGTTTAACCTGGTTGCGCGTGTAATAAATAAACAAATAAGCAAAGAAGTGCAGGCCAATCCCGACCTTGTTGAAATGGGGCTGATCATCGGCCGCCAACAGATCAGCAATCAACTGGAAGCATTGCGCTGCCAAAATATTTATGATTTTATAAAGTACCTGGGCAATATGGGCGAATACCGGGTTTATAACTGGGTAAGCGGTAAAACCCTGCAAAGCTATTGGAACGGTGGCGAAGCAAAATATATTAAGGTAAACGCCTTGCTTGTATTTTTGCAGGTGCCCTTTAATAATTGGGATGCCTGGCAAAAGGAAACCGGTAAAAGTACCAGCCCATACCGCCATAACCTGGCAAAGGCGCCGGTAGTAGGAGCGGGCTTAAGCAAATCATCCATATTGGTTATTAAAAGCTATTTTTTGGGTAATTATTTTTTGTATTATCAAAAAACCGATGGAAGTAAAAATGTAATTAAAACGCCCTTTGTTTTAAAAGAAAACGAAAGTGGGCAGGTAGTTGTAAAATCGGTTTCGGAAGGGCACAGGTATAGTGGCAAAGTTGTGGGCATACGGGATGGTTGCCTGTACATCAATTGCCAGAACCTTGATTTTGAAGAAATGGAGCAGTATATATTTAACCTGGGCCTGGAAACAAAGCCCGAAGTATTGTTTGGTGTAAGTAATACTGTAAGTGTAAAAAACAGGCAAGCCGTAGCGCTCAAAAATATCCTCGTTAAGCAAAAAAACAATCATCCGGATTTTGAAAACATTCAGGAAACGGAAATTTCCTTTAACAAGCAATACCAAACGGATAGCGAGGAAGCTATAATTGTTAACTACCTAAAGCAATCAACTAATAACATTATTACCACATTTACCTGCTGCAACCTTAATGATGTTGCTGGGTTAGTTGTTTAAAAGCAAAAGATTATACAATTTATTGATATTGAAATGAAGGCTTAGGGAATAATTTATAGGTTTGATTTATAATAGATTTATATCGAATTTTGACTTCATATTATTGAATTTGAATTTAGTGATATAACTTATGATTGATCAGGTAAGAAAATTGATCATGGCCGAGACTTTATTAGTATGATCTATCATTATTAAATCACATAAAATTGATTTTAATGATGATAGTTCAAAAAAAACGCCCAGTAATTTGTATTTAACGTTAGTTTATGCAATAAAACCGTCTGATAGATATTTTTAATAAGAAAAAGTACTTTCAAAAAGCCTTTAGGGGCTACTATGGCAATACTTGTATTGGTATTTGGTGAAATTGTCAAGCTTTTATTTAACTTGTCTATTAATTCCCTATTAGCATGAATAATAAATTACTCATATTTTTTTCCTTCCTGGCAATTAATGCATCCTTTGTAAAAGGACAGGAAAATGCATCTGTAAAAAAAAATGCAGATAGTGCAATTGTAAAAGTGCATCCATCCTATAATAAGGTTACCGGCATTCATCGTTGGCTGTTTGGCGAAAATTATAGGAGAGAATGGGCGGAACCGGTAAAACTACCGGTGATTAGATTATCTCAAATTCATGGGGGCCTTATTCCAATTCGCGAGGGTGGAGGAATGCAATCCAAATCGCTGCGACTAAAGGATAAAAACGGTCATGAATGGGTGTTGCGTACGGTTGAGAAAACACCTGAGAAATTATTGCCAGATAACTTGCAGGGCACATTTGCAGTTGATTGGGTTGATGATGCCATGAGCGGGCAACACCCCTTTTCCGCATTAATAGTGCCCCCGCTTGCTGAAGCGGCCGGGGTGCCTCATGCTAATCCCATTATAGGCCTGGTAGTGGCCGATGATGCACTGGGCGAATACAGCAAGATATTTACAGGTGTAGTATGCTTGCTGGAAGAACGGGAACCCATTGGCCCATCAGACAATACGATTAAGATGACACGTGAAGTGGTTAAAAGTTATGATAACCGCATTGATGGAGAGAAGTTTTTGCGTGCCCGTATGCTGGATTTACTGATAGGAGACTGGGACCGGCATGAAGACCAGTGGCGATGGGCTACTACCAAAAACGGAAAAGAAAAACTTTATGTAGGTGTACCCCGCGACCGCGACCAGGTATTCCATCTATCCGAAGGTTTATTTCCTTCTATTGCTGCATTGCCGTGGATAGATCCGCTGCTTGATCATTTTGATGGCAAAATTCCCCATGTAAAGTATTCTCTGTTTAAAACCCGTTTTATAAAAGCGTTTCCTGATGCACAGTTCAGTCATGCAGAGTGGATGAGGATTGCCAATGAATTTGTAAAAGCCGAAACGGACGCGGTATTGGAGGAAGCACTTAAGCTTTTGCCGGTTGAAACTTACCGCATTCGTCACAATGTATTGTTTAGCAAACTGAAGCAGCGCAGGGATAATATTCCTGTCGCGATGGATGAATACTTTAAGTTTGTTAACCGTATTGTTGATGTTCGTACAACCGATAAGGATGAACTGGTGACTATTACAGATGGCGAGAACAACGGCATGAGGGTTGCCATCAATAAAATAAATAAAAACGGACAGGTTAAGGATACGGTAATGAATATGACTTACCATCCGGATGTTACTAAAGAATTGAGGTTATATGTATCTGGTGGTGATGATAAAATAGTAATCAATACCAGCAATACGCTCATCAATCTGAGGGTGATTGATAGTGCCGGTACAAAATTGATTGATGTAAAGCAGGCTAATCGTAAAGTAAAAGTTTACGGGCCAACTGATAACATAGAATTTACCGGTGATGTTGGACGATTGAGCAAGCATTTATCTAATGATACCGCAAATAACAGGTTTGTGCCAGCCAGCACGTACAATATCTGGATGCCTTTGGCTACAGCCGGGTTAAATAAAGATGATGGCTTCCTGTTAGGTTTGGGGTTTAAATATACGGGTGTGGATGGTTTTAGAAAGCTGCCTTACTCCACCGTACAGCAACTGATGATCACACATTCTTTTGCTACCGATGCATTCAGGATAAAATATAATGGGGAATGGATTCAGGCATTTGGAAAAGCTGATTTCACCCTGCAGGCATTTGCACAAGCACCGGATAATACTGTAAACTTTTTTGGCCGCGGTAACGAAACTGTACTGGATAAAACCGGTAATTATCGCCGGTTTTACCGTACCCGGTATGATATATACCAGGTTGATCCCGCCTTGCGTTGGCGATTAGCCCGTGGAACTTCAATAAGCGTAGGTCCGTCTTTCCAGTTCTATCGTCTTGACCTGGCCGACAATGCAGGGCGTTTTATCACCCAGTCATCCAAGGTTAATGCTTATGATAGTTTAACAATAAATAAAGACAAAGCGCATTTGGGCGCACAGATAAATTTGGAGAGCAACCACCGGGATAATGGTATTTTACCAAAAAAAGGTTATTACTTGTTTGTAAACCTGCAGGGATATACCGGCCTTAATAATTATTCGAAATCATTTGTACAAATAAGGCCGGAGTTTACCTATTATCAAAAAATAAATTCAACAGGTTCTATTGTGCTGTCAGATCGTGTTGGCGGTGGTGTAAGTTTTGGTAAACCAGGGTTTTATCAATCCATGTTCCTGGGCGGGCAGGGTAACCTGTTGGGCTATCTGCAAAACCGCTTCGCGGGGCAGCATATGGTTTTTAACAATCTGCAGGCCAGGGTAAAGATAGCTGACATTGCCAGTTATATAATACCCGGCCAATTAGGGCTGATCGGCTTTTATGATACCGGCCGCGTTTGGGTTAATGGCGAGCATTCTGATAAATGGCACTCTGGAACAGGCGGCGGATTGTACTTTGCGCCAGCCTCATTAACCGTAGTGCAGTTGATGGCCGGGCACTCTGATGAGGGATGGTATCCTTATATTTCATTTAATTTTAGGTTGTGATCTAACAGCCTTGTCTGGCTATTTAGCAGCTAAGTAAATAACAAAGAAGCCTTAGGTTCAAAGTGGACTTAAGGCTTCTTTGTTTTGCGTAGAGGGCTCGATGCAATAGCGACAGATCCCAATAATACTGCATTTGTTAATTTTTTACCTGCGGATTTGGTTTGTTGTCAGAAACAACGTTTGCGGCTTTTGCATCTGCTTTGGGAGGGTCTGCTGGTTTTACTTCTTTTAGGGCTATATTGTTTTTCAAATGTTAAAAAAATGAGAAGATCCTCCAGACCTCTTGCCCCAATTTATCATCCGATCATTCCAATTATTTCAACCGTTTTAAGATTTTTTTTAGCTTTTTACTAAAATCAAAATTTCAGCATTTATTGAGGAGATTAAATTAATTATTAACTATTTTGCAGCACCAATTATAAATCTACAATAACATTTATTTTACATAAATTTAACGGTTTAATTAAGTAACAATGGCTATCAAACCCATTCCTAATGAAAGTGAACTTATAAAACAAGTGATTTCAGGAAGTGAGCGGGCTTTTTCCAAACTTTTTGATGGCTATTATAAATCACTTGGTGATTATGTTTACAGATTAACGGAGTCTTTGGAAATAACCGAGGAAATTGTTCAGGACGTATTTATTAAAATATGGACAAAAAGAGAAAACTTAAGCGGAATAGAAAGCTTCAGTAATTACCTCTTTATAATCAGCCGCAATCAGACCTATAATTTTCTACGCAAAAAAGCGAACGAAAAAGTACGCCAATTGGAATGGGAAAAAGATTTTGAAGAAAATTCTATTCTGAATGATGATGATAAATCCGGGGAATTCTACCGGGCATTGTTGGAAAAGGCCATTGAAAAGCTTCCGCCTCAACAAAAAAAAGTTTATTTATTAAGTAGGAATGAGCGCTTAAAATATGAAGAAATAGCGCGGAAATTGAATATTTCGCCAGAAACGGTCAAGAAACATATGAAATCGGCTATTAAGTTTCTGAAAAGCAATGTTAATGTGGAAAATGACGGCGTTTTGGTCGTGATCTTGCTCGCTCAGTTGATTTTTAAATAAAAATAATATTTTTTGTAGTTCAACTACCCCTTTTTTTCTTTTTAAGTGTCTTTAGGTGTATATGTCTCAAATGAAGCCTGAAAGACTAAATTATTTATTCCAAAATTATTTCGACAAGACTGCTACAGAAAAGGAGCGTGATGAACTAATGCAAATCATCAACGATCCTTTGCAGGAGGAAGTGATTAAAAGTTTGATGGAAGACGTGTTTATGTCAAACACATCCGCCAATACGGAAAATGATGTATTTGCGCAGGGCCAAAAAGAAAAAATGCTGGATGCTGTTTTCGCAGTTCAACCTGGCAAACCTGAAAGTGGGGGTGCTACAGTAAAAAGCATAGCGAGAATTTCATGGGTAAAGTATGCAGCTGCAGCAATTTTGCTTTTAACGGTCGGGTTGTATTTTTTAAAATCTAAACAAACCAACTTCGATACGTCCCAGGCGAAAATCTCGAACGATATCAAACCTGGAGGAAACAATGCTGTTTTAACCCTATCCAATGGCACCAGGATTATGTTAAATGATGCCAAAAACGGTAAGCTGGCAGTTCAGGGTAGTGCATCTGTTGTAAAGCTTGCCAATGGAGAGCTTAAATACAATCAAAATGGAGCTACTGAAGGGGCACCTGTTTATAATACCATGTCGACCCCGCGGGGAGGGCAGTATAAATTACAATTGCCCGATGGTACCACAGTAATGCTTAACTCCGAATCATCAATTACTTTTCCCATAGCTTTTAAGGGTAAAGTAAGAAATGTTTCCCTTACAGGCGAAGCGTATTTTGAGGTGGCTAAAAACAAAAAAATGCCATTCCATGTAAGCTTCGGCGATCAGCAGGTTGAGGTGTTGGGAACCCACTTCAATATAAGTGCATACAAAGATCAGCCAGTTTATAAAACCACCCTTCTGGAAGGTTCTGTCAGAATTTCAAGAGGGAAAGAAAATCAATTACTGGTGCCGGGGCAACAGGCTATCTATAAAACAGATAGTCAAGTCTTTGCAGTTAACGAGGTTGATGTAGAGGATGTTATTGCATGGAAAAATGGCTTATTCCAGTTTGACAATACAGAGCTGGAACAGGTTATGCTACAACTATCCAGATGGTATAATGTTGAAGTAGAATACGATGGTCCTAAACCTGTTTTGAATTTTACAGGTGCAGTAAAAAGAGACAATAACCTGTCGAGGGTAATTAAAATACTGGAATCAACAGGCGGGGTAAAATTCACCATCGATGGAAACAAAATAATTGTTCACAAAAAATAAATTTTAAAAGCCTAATCAGAAAATTATGGAGAGATAAATTACGAAACCAATTAATGTTAAGGTATCTGAATTAATACCTCCCCGGATTGCGGCCGGGAAGGCAAATGTGATCAGATTAACCTGTTAATAACCAGTTTACAGCACCAATTATAACTTAACCCAAACATTCAAATGTATGAAACAACTTCTGCATTCTAAAATTCCTGTGCCTTTTTGCCAGGACCGAAAACCAATTAGTCAATATGACAATTATTTAAAACAGGTACTTAGGATTATGAAAATAACGGGTATCCTTTTATTTGTATTAACGCTTCACATCAGTGCAAATACATTGGCGCAAAAGGTCAGCCTTTCCAATGATAAAGCTGGTTTAAAGTCGGTTTTAAAGCAATTAAAGAAACAAACGGGCTTTTTGTTTATGTACAACAGCCAGGTTTTCAAAAAAGCTAAACCGGTAACTATCCATGCCTCAAATATTGAGCTTGGCGAAGCCCTGAACCAGATTTTTAAATCGCAGCCCCTTACTTATGAGTTGGATGATAATACCATCATTATTAAGGAACTGAGCCCGGAGGGGACGGCTGATAACAACAGTAAAGCGGTTCCCCGCCGTATTACCGGAAAGGTTACGGATAAAGATGGGCTTGCTATACCCGGTGTTACCGTACAGGTAAAGGGTTCTGCAACTATTACCACTACAGCAACTGACGGTACGTTTGCTATAATGGCCGAAAAGGGAAACACTATACAATTTCGCTTTATTGGATTTGAAACAAAAGAGGTGTTGATTGAAGACCAAACGTCATTAACAATTACACTGACCGAAGAAAAAAGAGGACTGAATGAAGTGGTAGTTATAGGTTATGGCAGCAGCACCAAAAAAGAGCTGACCAGCGCCATTTCAACCGTTAAGGCCGAGCAATTTAACGCCGGGGTAGTATCAAGCCCAGCCGATTTGCTGGAAGGTAAAGTGGCCGGTTTAAATATTACCAGCGATGGTAACCCAAATAGTAAAGCCTCTGTTACGCTGCGTGGGCCATCATCAATAAGGACAGGCGAAGCTTCTGTACCATTTTATGTAATAGATGGCGTACCCGGAGCCGATTTTAATTTGATTGCTCCTTCGGATATTGCTTCAATAGATGTATTAAAAGATGCTTCTGCCGCTGCAATCTACGGAACCAGGGCTACCAATGGTGTGATTATAGTAACTACTAAAAAGGCTAAAGCGGGCCAGATGAGGATGACTTACAATGGTTACGGAGCCTTTGAAAAAGTATCTAACCAGTTTGATGTGGCCAGCGCCGATCAGCTTAGGGCTTATGTAAAAGCTAACGGGCAAAGTTTTACACCGGCAAATGATAACGGTGGAAATACTGACTGGCAAAAGGCGGTTGAACGCAACACCGGTTTTTCGCAAAATCACAACCTTTCTTTTGGCGGCGGTACCGATAAAACTACCTATAACGGAAGCTTAAATTACCTGGACAACCAGGGTATTGTTAAAACCAGTGATTTAAAACGTGTTACAGGCAGGCTTAATATCACCCAAAAAGCGCTGAATGATAAATTGAAATTGGATTTTTCCCTAAGCAATGCGGTTACGAACTCCAACCTGCTGGTTAATGATATTCCGTTGTCAAGTGCAAATGGCCAAAGTCCGGGATTATTTAAATCAATAGTTCAGTATTTACCTACGCGTACCATTTATAACGCCGACGGAACATTTTATAATGACCCTACTTTGAAATTAGGTTATAACCCGGTTGGCCTTATTACCAATGATACTTATAAACAAAAAATTAACCTGTTGTTAGGTAATGTACGCGGCGAACTGATATTACCTGCCGGTTTGCTTTACAATTTCAACTTAGCCTACCAGGAAACAAATACCAATAGCAATACTTATTACAATTCGGCATCTGAGCTTGCTCCAAGCCTTAATGGTAAAGCCATCCGCTCAACTTACCAGGATACAAAAAAGTTATTTGAAAATTATTTAACCTATGCTCATAACTGGAATGATAAGCACAGTTTTAAAGCGTTGTTTGGTTATTCAATAGACCAGACAACTAAAGGAAACGGTTTTCAGTCAACCAATCAAAATTTTATTTCTGATGCTACCGGCTATAGCAACCTGGCGCTGGGTACACCGGCTTCCAACTACCGTGTTGATTATGGTGGTGTTAACGAGGAAACCTTACGCCTGATATCATTTTATTCGCGTCTTAATTACAGTTATGAAGGTAAATACCTTTTGCAGGCGTCGGTACGTCGCGATGGATCAAACGCTTTTGGTACCAACAAACGTTGGGGGTATTTCCCTGCTGTATCTGCTGCATGGCGCGTGATCGACGAAGGTTTCATGAAATCGCAATCATTTTTTGATGATCTGAAACTGAGGGTAGGATACGGTAAAACTGGTAACTCATTAGGCTTCTCGCCATATACGCCTATAACGCTTTATGGCACCACGGGCAGTTTTTATTACAACGGTGCTTATATAGGTGCTATTGGTGTAACCCAAAACCCGAATCCGGATTTGAAGTGGGAAAGTACCGGCACACTAAATGGCGGTATTGATTTCTCTATATTAAAAGGACGCTTGGGCGGTTCGGTTGATATCTACAATAAAAAAACAACCGATATGATCACCAGTGTTCCGGTACCGCTTATCAATAACTTTGTAAATTACAAGGTTATGAACGTAGGTAGCATGAGCAATAAAGGTGTGGAGATAGCACTTAACGGTACGCCTATTAAATCAAAAGACTTTACGTGGAGCAGCTACGGTAATATTTCATTCAACAAAAATAAGATTACAGCCCTTGCCCCAAATCTATCTAAAATATATAGAGGCGACCCTGAGGGACCGGGTCAAAGCGGAATAAACGTATCCATCATTGAAGCCGGTTACCCGCTTGGCGAATTTTATACCCTAAAATATCTTGGCCGCCCCAATGGCGTATCAACATTTTTAGGCGCCAATGGTCAGCCAACTACAACACCTACAAGTGCCGATCAAACTTACGCAGGTAACGCGCAGCCAACCTATACCTTTGGTTTAGGTAACGATTTTACTTATAAAAACTTTAGCCTAAATTTCTTTTTCAGAGGCCAGGGCGGTAATAAAATCATGAACGCATCATTGGCCAGCTTTAATCAGCCAACTCAGGCTTCGGCACACGGCGTGCCTACCCTTACGTTAAGTGAGCCGGGCACCGATGTTAACGCCAACTTGTATTCAACCCGTTATTTGGAAAGTGGCGCGTTTATTAGGTTAAGTAACGCCACACTTGCATACAAAATAAATGTTCCGGGTAATTATGTACATGGCATCCGCTTGTATGTTACCGGTACCAACTTATTTATTATTACCAAATACAAAGGGGTTGATCCTGAATTGAATTTGAACATCGACAACCAGGCCAGCGGCCAGTTTATTGGAGTTGATAGTAATAATTTTTACCCAAAAACAAGGAGTTTCCTTGCCGGTATCCAAGTTGATTTATAATAACCATTAACCTAACAAGAGATGAACAATTTAAAAAGATATATAAAACCGGGCCTTGTTGCCTTGGTTATGGCGGCAATTTACCTTTCGGGTTGTACAAAATTAGATATAACTCCTAAATCGGCGCTTACTCCCTCTATTTTTCCAACTACTCCTGCGCAGTACGTAGCTGCTACAGGGCCTATTTATACCTCGTTTCGGGGGGCGCCGGGCAGGCAGTACTGGTTATTACAAAATTTAAGTACCGATGAAAATGTGCTGGTAGCGCGTGGCGGTAACTGGCTTGACGGTGGTACCTATTCAACCGTGAACCTGCATACAGTAACACCTGATAACGGTATGACAGAAACCTGCTGGCAGTGGGGTTACGGAACAATAAGTTTATGTAACCAGGTATTATCATTATTTGATGCTACACCTGCAAGCGATGCCAAAAAACAAACCCTTGCCGAAATTAAAACCATGCGGGCATTGTCTTATTTTTACCTGATGGACCTTTTCGGAAATGTGCCTATCAGCAAAAAGTTTGGTGATACCACCAACCTGGGCACCCAGCCAAGGGCAACCGTGTTTGCTTTTATCGAAAGCGAACTACTTGCACAAATTCCTGATCTGAGTGCTACTGCAGGAGTTACAACGTATGGCAGGCCAACCAAAGGTTTAGCGTATGCAATCCTTGCAAAAATGTATCTTAATGCACAATACTACATTGGCACGCCAAGATATCAGGACGCGGTTACCATGTGCGATAATATTATAAAAGGTGGCCAGTATTCTTTAGACGCCGATTATTTGGGCATGTTTAAACCTAACAACGGTCCGCAGATTAAGGATTTTATATTTGCCGTACCTTATGATGGCGTTCAGGCGCAGGGACAATACTATGCCCGCTGGACAATTAACCCTAATTTGAAAAATAAGTATAAAATGCCTTATACTCCGGATGGTCCGGTTTATACCTACAAAGAGTATTATGCTTTGTTTAACGATGCAAATGACATTCGCAAAAAACAATACCTTGTTGGTAAACAATACAATAATGATGGTACGCCAATAAATATTACTACTACAAATATTGGCCTTGATGCAAGTTATAGCGGCCCTAACCCAAATGCAACTGTTGTACACCAACTGGAGTTTACGCCTGATATTGTTTGGAAAAATAACGCAACTTTTGATATTGGTAATGATGAGCTTGCCAACGAAGAAGGTTACAGGAACAACAAATTTTATCCAGACAGCTTAAACACAGATCGTAATCAGGGCAATGATGTGCCGATGTTCAGGTATGCCGATGTGCTGCTGGAGAAAGCTGAAGCCATTTTAAGAGGAGCCACTGCAACCAACGGCGATTCGCCGTTATCATTGGTCAACCAGGTAAGGGCGCGTGCCAAAGCATCGCCATTGGCTGCTGTAACCTTACAGGATATTTTAGATGAGCGCGGCAGGGAACTGGCTATGGAAATGTGGCGCCGTAATGATATGATACGCTTTGGACAGTTTGAAAAATCCTGGGGCATTAAAACAGATGCTAACCCCGCCAAGCGGATTTTTCCAATACCAAGACCCGAAATGCAGTTAAACCCCAAGCTGACACAAAACCCTGGGTACTAACAGCCAATATTTTAATCCCCCAGTCTTGTAAAGATTGGGGGATTAATCTTATTATTAGCTTTGAAAATTCCACTATTCAAAAGATGAGATCAATATTATTTATTATTTTTTCGGTACTGCTGGTTAATTCGGCAGAAGCAAAAAGCGGCATTATCAATATTAAGAAGGTTGGTGCTGTAGCGGATGGTAAAACAGATAATGCGGTTTATATCCAAAAAGCGATTGATATGGCCGGTAAGGCCGGCGGGGGTACAGTATTGATACCAGCAGGTACTTTTATTACAGGAGTTATTCATTTAAAATCAAATGTCGAGCTGCGCTTAGCCCCGGGAGCAGTATTGATGGCATCGGCAAAACGAATAGTATACGGCCCTGGCAAGGCTTCTCCATTAATTTGTGCCGAAGGACAGCAAAACGTATCAATTACCGGCAAAGGGATTATAGATGGCAATGGTGATGAATTATTAAAGGATATCTATAAAATGCTAAAAAATGGCACTTTAAAAGATTCCGAGTGGCAAACTTATAATGATTGGCACCAGATGCGCCCTCAGGAAGATAACCGGCCCAAGTTAATCTTTTTCGAAAAATGTAATAAGGTAACTATTAAGAACATTACTATTAAAAATGGATTGTGCTGGATACAGGATTACAGAAGCTGTACCAACATGGTTGTTGATAGCATCCGCGTTGTTAGTAACACGTTTTTAAATAACGATGGAATTGATCTTGTTGATTGTAAAAATGTAAAGCTTACCAATAGTTTTTTCAATGTTGCAGATGATGGGATTTGCCTTAAATCGTCAGATCCTCTTGGGGCCTGCGAAAATATATATATAGCCAACTGTAAAATTCGCTCAAGCGCGAGCGCTCTTAAGATGGGTACAGCATCATTTGGCGGCTTTAAGAAAATAACCGTTCGTGGCATCTATGTGTATGATACTTTCCGGTCTGCCATCGCCATTGAATCTGTAGATGGGGCTGTAATTGAGGATATTGATATACGTAATGTAACCGCAAAAAATACGGGGAATGCCATATTCATCCGCCTGGGTAAACGCAACAAGAAAAGCCCTCCGGGTAAAATTAGTAATGTATTTATAGCAAATGTTAAAGTTGAAGTGCCTGCTGGAAAACCGGATGCAGGATATCATATGGAAGGGCCGGCCGAGTTGTTTCCTCACAATATATTTCCATCCTCTATTATGGGTTTGCCAGGTTATAATGTAACCAATGTAACCCTTGAAAATATTGATATCAGCTATAAAGGCATTGCAAAAAAGAGTATAGCTTATTTCAATGCAGATTCCCTGATCAAAGTACCGGAGAAAAGCGGCGATTACCCTGAGTTTTCGATGTTTGGAGAACTGCCTGCTTCTGCCTTTTATGTAAGGCATGCCGAAGGTATCACATTTAAAAATATGCGGATAAATCATGTCGGCGAAGATTTCAGGAGCCCATTTATTTTTGATGATGTAGATAAGCTAAATCTTAGTAAAATAAATGTGATCAACTCAAAGGAGGTTCCTGTGATTATTTTAAACAACGTAAAACACCCTTCACTAAACGACCGGTTTATGACCGAGGCTAAAAATACACTTATAAAATAACCTGGCTTAAGGTTATATAATGATGCATTGGCCCCCAATAATCGCCTACCACCATGAAAAAAATATACAAGCTTAAATATTTACTTGTTGCCTTTATTTGCTGTATTTCAGCAAAAACAAAAGCACAGCTAAATGTTAATTCATCTTATGCGCTCATCAGCAGAGTGGTTCCTGCACATGCTAAAATGTTTGTGGTTGAGGCATTGGATAACAATAATTCAAAAGATGCTTTTGAGGTTGAAGGAGCAAAAGGAAAAATAATTTTACGGGGTAATAATGGCGTTGCCATAGCATCGGCATTATATTACTATTTAAACGAATACGGCCATTGCCAGGTAACCTGGAATGGTACCAATCTGAATTTACCTCAACAACTCCCCATTCCTGATCATAAAACAAGAAGAAACAGCCCTTATGATTATCGCTACTATTTAAACTATTGCACCTACAGCTACAGCATGAGTTGGTGGGACTGGAAAAGATGGGAGAAAGAGATAGACTGGATGGCAATGCACGGTATCAACATGCCACTTGCTATTACCGGCCAGGAATATGTTTGGAACAAGGTTTACACAGACTTGGGCTTTAGCGGAGCCGATATGCAGAACTTTTTTAGCGGACCGGCTTACTTTGGCTGGTTTTATATGGGCAATATAGATAAATGGGGAGGCCCGTTACCGCAAAGTTGGATAAATAGCCATAAAGACCTGCAGTTAAAGATATTGAAAAGAGAAAGAGAATTGGGTATAAAACCGGTATTGCCCGCATTTACAGGGCATGTACCTGCCTCATTTAAAACAAGGTTTCCGCAGGCAAAGCTTAAAAAAACTAACTGGAAAAACGGATTTGAGGACACCTATATACTGGATGCTAAAGATTCCCTTTTTGCAGAAATTGGTAAGCGGTTTATTGAAGAACAAACCAGGATATATGGAACAGATCACCTTTACTCTGCAGATACGTTTAACGAAAACGAGCCGCCTTCCAGTGATCCTGCTTTCTTGTCAGAATTAAGCGCGAGGGTTTATGATGGGATGAAAGGCGCCGATCCTAAGGCCGTTTGGGTTATGCAGGGCTGGTTGTTTTTTAGCGACAAGGAGTTTTGGCATGATGAACAGATAAAAGCTTTGCTGAGTGCTGTGCCCAATGAGCACATGATCATCCTGGATTTGAATACTGATTTTGAACCGATATGGAAGCGTACCAATGCTTTCTATGGCAAACCATGGATCTGGAATATGCTTCATAATTACGGTGGTAATATCAGCTTATTTGGCAGGATGGATGCCGTAGCAAAACAACCTGCTACAGCCTTGCATGATCCGCAATCCGGTAAAATGGTGGGGATAGGTTTAACAATGGAAGCAATTGAGCAAACGCCGGTTTTATACGAGTTAATGATGCAAAATACCTGGCAGGATGTACCCGTTAATCTTGACGAGTGGTTGCCCGGGTATATTTATAATCGTTATGGTGTGCAGAGCGCTGATGCGCTGGAGGCCTGGAAGGTATTGAGAGGAACGGTGTTTAATGGAAAGGATATTCGGGATGGTGCGGAATCAATCATTACCGGTCGGTCTACGCTTGATTCTGCTGCAGTTTGGACCCGCACAAAATTAAATTACCGCCGTGCAGATCTGCTTCCCGCCTGGGATAAATTGATTTCAGCCGCGCCGGTTTGCCAAAATAGCAGTGGTTTTAATTACGATCTGGTAGACCTGACACGCCAGGTATTGGCAAATTACGCCAGGCCCTTGCAGGTTAAATGGCTTAAAGCATACCAGGATAAAGACATCGGCGCATTTAATAAAGCGGCTGCTGATTATTTGGAGTTGATTACTGATATGGATAAACTATTAGCAACCCGAAAAGATTTTTTGTTAGGGCCATGGATAGCAGATGCCAGAAGCTGGGGTACAAACCCCGAAGAAAAAAAGCTTTATGAACGTAACGCCCGCAACCTGATCACGCTTTGGGGGGATAAAAATAGCCCATTGCATGAGTATTCCTGCCGGCAATGGAGTGGTTTACTGAATGATTTTTACAAAGTGAGGTGGCAGAAATTTTTTGAAGTGCTTAATAAATCAATAAGTACTAAAAAAGAACCTGATCTTAAAGCGTTTGATAAAGCGATAAGTGAATGGGAATGGAGCTGGGTTAATACAAGTAAAAGCTATCCTGTTCAGACTGCTGGGAATAGCGTAGTTACGGCGGAATTGCTGTATAAAAAGTATCGGAAAGCAATGGCCGAAGATTTAAAATAAGAATATCATGAACAGGAACGTTGAACCTGGTAAAATAGTTAATAAATTGAAGCCGGCCCGCTTAATGTCGCTTGATGCCTTACGGGGTTTTGATATGTTTTGGATCATGAGCGGCGAAGGAATTGTTCATGCCCTGGCAAAAGCAACCGGATGGCCGCTGTTTATATGGATGTCTGGCCAGTTGCACCATACGGTGTGGAATGGCATAACTTTTTATGACATGATTTTTCCCCTGTTTTTATTCATAGCGGGCATTTCTATGCCTTATTCTATGAAAAATAAAATCAACCAACATGGGGTCAATGATATCCTGCTTTTACCCTCCAAAGTAAAATGGGGGATTTATAAATCCATGTTTAGACGCACTATAATTCTGATTTTTTTGGGTATGGTGGTCAATGGTCTTTTAAAATTTAACGGATATGAAAATATTCGCTTTGCAAGCGTACTGGGCAGGATAGGTCTTGCCTGGTTTTTTGCCGGCTTGATCTATTTGAATTTTAATTTGAGGGGGCAGATTATTTGGTTCGGTGTTTTATTACTGGGTTATTGGGCGGCTATGACCCTCATTCCTGTTCCTGGTTATGGAGCAGGGGTATTAACGATGAATGGCAGCCTGGAGTCATATATCGATCGTTTACTACTACCCGGCAGGCTTCATGATAAAGTTCATGATCCCGAAGGAATTTTATCAACTATCCCCGCCATTGGAACGGCGCTAATGGGGATATTCACGGGGCAGTTTTTAGAACAAGAATCTCCTGACTGGCCAATGTGGAAAAAGGGAGTGGCTCTTTTTTTTATGGGATTGGCCTGTATAGCTTTGGGTTTATTATGGCAAACAGTTTTCCCGATCAACAAGCGGCTTTGGACAAGTTCCTTTGTTTTATATGTAGGGGGATGGAGCCTTATTCTTCTTTCGGTATTTTATTTGGTGATTGATGTTGCAGGGTATCGTAAATGGGCGTTTCCGTTTGTAATTATTGGCCTAAACTCCATACTCATTTATCTGGCATCAGAGGGGATGGTTGATTTTCAGCATACAGCGAACTATTTATTAGGCGGCCTGGTGAAAATGGCTCCTGAAAAATGGCGTGCGGTATGGTCGGCATCGGCCATCACTTGTACGCAAATAGGTTTGCTATACTTTTTATATCGATCTAAATTATTTTTGAAAATTTAGATCGATATAATGGGTACATCATTCCTTCATTCCACTTTTAACTAAGGGAATCACCTTGGTTCCTATCAACTCAATGGCACTCATTAACTTTTCATGAGATAGCCCGGCATTATCCATCTGGAATGTAAACCTCGAAATCCCACCCAGCGCTTCGCTGTGCCGCAATATTTTTTCCGCAACCTGTTCCTGGCCACCTACAACCAAAACACCTTTCGGGCTAATCAATCCGTCAAACTGCGGCCTCGTTACCGGTGGCCAGCCACGTTGCCTGCCCAGTTTGGTCCAAAGTTCCGCGTAGCCTGGGTAATATTCGGCAATTGCTTGATCCGTGCTGGCTCCTACATAGCCCGGCGAGTGTAAACCCACTTTCAATTGCTCGGGTTTAAACCCGGCCCGCGCGCCGGCTTCCCTGTACAGATCTATCAGCGGGCGGAAACGATGGGTTTCGCCACCGATAATAGCCACCATTAATGGTAAACCCAGGGTTCCCGCCCTGGCAAAAGATGCAGGTGTGCCACCAACGCCAAGCCATACGGGCAATTGCGGTTGTAGCGACCGCGGATAAACGGGCAGGTTATCAAGTGCCGGCCGAAACTTACCCGTCCAGGTCACAAACTCATTGTCGCGGATCTTTAATAGCAGGTCCAGCTTTTCTTTAAAAAGCGCGTCATAATCATCAAGGTCAAAACCAAAGAGGGGATAGGCTTCGATAGAAGAACCGCGGCCAACAACCAACTCTGCCCTGCCTTTAGAAATGAGATCCAGCGTTGCAAAACTTTGATATACTCTTACCGGATCAGCAGCGCTTAAAACCGACACCGCGCTGGTTAATTTTATCCTGCTGGTTTTTGCTGCCGCTGCTGCGAGGATAACGGCGGTTGCCGAGTCCAGAAACTCTTTTTTATGATGTTCGCCGATGCCAAAAACATCCAAGCCAACCTCGTCCGCAAATGTTATCCTTTGCAGCAATTGCTCCATAGCGTCAACACTGCTCAACCTGTTGCTTTCGTTTGTGCCATACATTGCGGAAGCAAAACTGTCTATTCCTATTTCCATTATTTTAGTATTTAATTGGCATTGCCTTTTTATCGTATTTCAACCTTGCAGCCTTACCTATACCCTAAAGTAAGTTAATAGTGCTAAGTAACAAAAACAATAATAAAATGGACAAGGCCTTAGTAGCAGGAGCGAGGGCCCCCTTGAGATCAACAGTAACAGCCACACAACGTTCTTTTTTTAAATGTGGATTTTTGAAATTAATTATTGATTTTCTTGCTTATCTTATTCATTATCAATAGCTTTATTAAACCAAACCTCTTGTCATGAAATCATTCTTCACAAAGCTCCTTCACTGGATTACGCCAAATTTCAGGTTGCTGTTTTTGCTTTTTACTGCCGGGCTTTTTATAACCGCCACACTTACTCAAAAGGATAAGTACCTGGTAATTACAGCGCATGCGCCAAAGGCGATCTTGTCCTGGGAAACCAATTTAAACAATTCGGACAGGGATAAAATGTTGAAGGAATGGGGTATAACCTACAAAAACTTACTCGTATATAAAAATACCGATACACCAAGGGTAGTGAAGGTAACCGGGCTTAAAACGGTGATTGCCCAAAATCAAGCCGACTATGCCTTTATTATATTTTATGTTGGCTTTTTACTGTTGTTAATTTCCCGTTTAATTCGGGTAGAAGGTTACAGCCCCAGGTTTAATTGGCTATTTATCGCTTTAGCGCTTTTTACTGTTTTAGGTGGCATTCTTGACTATATAGAGAATTTTGGAACGTCCAAAATAGTCCATCTGTATATGGCAAACCCCAAAAATCCATTACCTGATGCAAGTATAGTTGGGTATCCATCCCGCTTAAAATGGATATTACTTATAGCAGTAGTGGCAGTTATTGTTTGGCAGTCTATTATTCTCGATCTCGCTTTGTTGTGGCTCGGAATGATCACCGGTTTTCTTAAAAAAGGCACGCAACTATTTTGGCGTTGGAGGGTGATGCTCTTTACCTTACTGATTGTGTTTGCATTGCTTTATATCAGCGATCAGGGACAGGATCTGTTACTTTCTTTAAATGCCGAAAAATTGGGCGTATACCTGTTCTTGTTTTCTACATCCATTATCGCTTTGTTATGCTGGTATTTACCTAAAATTCTTGAGTATGACGGAGTAATGAATTATGCTCAATTCTTTTTTAAATCAGTCGATTTTAAGGTAGATCCGCAAACCCACAAAAGGCCAAAGGCCGAAGTAGATTTGAGCCGCCTGCTTGGTGCAGCCGGTTTTCTTATTCCGGCGGTAGGGATTTTCAAAGTTATGGACAATTACCACATGGACTATTGGTTTTCGGGTATACCTCCTTTGGCTATATTCCTGTTGATGTTAATTGTGTACAGGATTATTTTAGAGCATCATTGGATAGATGGTTTTTATAAGAATATTAACGGCGAGATTAACTGGATAAAATATGGTATAACCATAATAGTATTGTTCATTCCGATGGTTATTTGGGGGATGGATAAAAACAATACACAACCTTATGCCATTGTTCACCTCGCTTTAGACTTAATCATATTATCAATTCTTTTTTTAATCACAACCACCTTGCGCACCTGCAGTGGTATTATTAAAAAATGGCCAATTGCACCTTTTATCACCTTAACCGGCCTGGCTTGCCTGGCGTTCTTTATCGCCTGTAATTTTCCGTCATTCCTGGCCAGATTTATTTACAGCTCAAGGTTTTATACCATGCCCTTTGTGTTTTTTGCGGTAGCCGGCTACTTGTTATTCTTTACCTATTTGCTGTTTATCGGAAAAAAAACGGGCGTTACCTGGATAACCATTTTATTGGTTATCACTTTTATTGGTGCTTCAAGCTCTGTAACAAATTACCATGGTATAGCAGTTTTAACAGATACAACTCATTGCAAAACTAAAAATGGAGTTGATACATCCTGCGTGAAAACAGCCGACTCCTTAAATACTTATGCCGAAAAGTGGCTGCGTGGAAGAGAACAGGAAATAGACAATTATTATAAACAGTATAAAAAGAGTTATCCTGTTTATTTTGTGAACGCGCATGGCGGGGGAGTCCGCGCAGCGGTTTGGACAACCATGGTAATAGGCACACTGGATAAAGAGATGCGGGCCGATACCGGGAAATTCAATAAATTGGGTTTTCAGCATTACGCATTTTCCTATTCCGGCGCTTCGGGTGGCACTGTTGGGTTAATGTTGTTGGATGCGTCAAGACATGCACACCTAAAAGACCTTGCTAATGACCAGTTTTTTTATCCACACAATTCATGGTCCTTATATGGTACAGATAATTTAACATCAGATATTATTGCCTTGTTGGGCCGCGATATGGTTTATTCCAGTTTTGGATTATCGGGCATACCCGATAGGGCAAGGCTAATGGAAATGGACTGGGAACAAAATGCTTTACATCGTAACATCGATTTAAAACTACCATTTATGTCTATGTGGTATGATAGTAAAACGGAGCTTCCCTTACTGTTTTCAAATACTTATGATATCCCATCCGGGAATAAAGGAATTATAGCCCCGGTGTTGTTAAATTCAAAAGACTTTCCGTCGGCTATATTTCTGGAACAGGAAATTCCAGGGAGGGGGGATATGCGCGTAAGTACCGCAGGATTTTTAAGTGCCAGGTTTCCTTATGTAAGCCCCACAGCCAAATTGAACAATAACAGGCACTTTACAGATGGAGGTACTATTGAAAATTCAGGCGGTGAAACCTCCCTGCAAGTGATAAAAGTGTTTGAGAGCGTACGGGCAAAATTGATAGCCGACAATCACCCTATACTCAAAAATATAAGCATCAATATCTTGGCGCTACCTAACAGTATCGCCGGTATAGAATCTCCTGTATACGATAAAAATTTTTATGAACCACTCGGGCCGCCATTGGGCGCACTTAACGTTGGAAGTGCAAATAGTGTTAGGGCAGAGTTAATCAACTGCCGGTTGCCAACAAAAAACAATGGATATACGTATGTAAGTTTTCAGCCTTCGGCCTATAAATTTAATGGAAAACCATTCTGGCCCGTGCTTCCCTTAGGATGGCAGATATCGAATGCCGCCCTTGAAGCTCTGGAGCATAGTGCAACCATGCCTTCGTCAAAATTGGATACCATATTTAAAAGGTTTGGAGTGAAAAGGATCAAGCATTAGATTTTCAACTTCATCCTCCACTCAAAAATTGACGTTTTAAACAAAGTAGATTGACGTTTTAAACAAAGTGACTTCATGGTGGTATGGTTAATTTTGTCTTATAAAAAATTAAAGGATGAAATTAACAGACAATTACAACGGGGCTTTACAGCAACCTATTAATTCCGGGTTTGGCGCAACATCCACCGTGCATGATGTTATAAAAGGAATTGATCTTAATGGTAAAACAGCTATCGTAACCGGCGGATATGCTGGTATAGGATTGGAAACAGTGAAAGCTTTTGTAGCTGCGGGTGCTCAAGTAGTTGTACCGGCCCGGGATATCCATAAAGCTGCCGGCAACTTAAAGGGCGTGAATAATGTGACGATTGAGGAGATGGACCTTATGGATCCGGAATCTATAAATGCTTTTGCAGAAAAGTTTCTTTCTACAAATGATGCCCTTCATATCCTTGTTAATAATGCTGGCATTATGTGGGTGCCATTGCAACGTGATAGCCGGGGTTATGAGTCGCAGCTTTCTACCAACCATTTGGGGCATTTTCAACTAACGGCAAAACTTTGGCCGGCGTTAAAAAAAGCAAATGGTGCCCGGGTGATTAATGTATCCTCATACGGGCACCAAATGGCGCCCTTCAATTTTGATGACCCCAATTTCACCAACCGGGAGTACGAAACATTACAAGGTTATGGACAATCCAAAACAGCCAATAATCTTTTCACGGTTGAACTGGACTATCGTGGCAAAGCTTTTGGCGTACGGGCTTTTTCCTTACATCCCGGATCGATAATTGGTACCGATCTTGGGCGTGTTGCTCCTATGGCTTTATTTCAGCAAATGGGCACTCATGATGCCAACGGAAATATCTTTCCTGAAGTAGCAGTTAAACTCAAAAATGTTGCGCAGGGGGCAGCCACGTCTGTTTGGTGTGCTACCAGTGCACAGTTAAATGACATTGGCGGTGTATACTGCGAGAACGTAGATATAGCTGAACTGGATGAAGGGAATATTGAACATAATTATGATGATCCTTTATCCTTGAGAGGGGTAAAGCCATATTCGGTTGATGCCGAAAACGCGAAAAAACTATGGTCATTATCCGAAGAATTGACTGCTATGTTATTTCCCGCGAATTGATATGCACTGATCATGCAGATTTGTTTAACGAGCCGAATACATTATTCGGCTCGTTTTATTTTGTAAATTTACTGTTGAATCAATGGAGTTTGAAACAAAATATATTACTGCCGATATTAAGCTTTCGGAGTTTAATGGCAAGGCCTTCAAAACAGAGGTGATGTTTGAGCATCATATGCTGGTTTGGTTCATTTCGGGCGAAACAAAGATTATACAGGCTGATGCAACCTTTATTTTCAATGCAGGTGATGTTTTTCTTATTCCCCGTAACCAATTGGCTACTGTTATCAATTATCCAAAAGATGGGCACCCGCACAAGGCTGTTGCCATGCATCTTACCAAAGAGAGGTTAACGGACTTTTACGCCAGGCATAAGGCGATTGGCAAGGTACAGCCGCTTAAAAAAGTATATAGGTTTTCAAAGCATCCATTGTTGGAAAGTTGCCTTGCATCGCTGATCCCTTATTTCGACCTGGGCGAAAACCTCCCTTCAGATATAGCCGCGATTAAAATTGAAGAAGCTATCAGCATATTAAGAACAATTGATAAAAGTGTGGACGGTTTGCTCGCTAATTTCGAAGAACCAGGTAAAATAAACCTCACCGATTTTATGGAGCGCCATTACATGTTCAACATGACATTAGATAGATTCGGGTACCTTACCGGCCGCAGCCTGGCAACTTTCCGGAGGGATTTTAAAAAGGCTTTTAATACAACACCACAAAAATGGCTGACAGAAAAGCGGCTGGAACTGGCGCATTACCACATAGCAGAAAAGCAACGCAAACCCATTGATGTTTATGTTGAAGCAGGCTTTGAAAATCTTTCCCATTTTTCATACGCGTTTAAAAGGCACTTTGGGTATCCACCCAATACCTTGCTTAATAAAATAACATCATTAAATAAAACTTTCTGATTAACAGTTTGTTAAAATGGTAGATCGATTTTTAGATATGGTCTTGTAAAATGAAAACCCACGTTGTCGCATTAACGCCAGTTGCGGAAAGTTTTATCAATGAACAAGCAGTTGCGGAATAAAACTACCGGATTTTAGTTTTAAATTACCGGGGAAATGTATTGGCCGTTTTTTTGAATTTTTAGTTACTCAATACAACAAATTGGAATATTGCTTGTTGCGTTTATCATGTCAGAATCTCATCCGATATTTTTGCCCATCCCTTTGGTAGGAAACAAGGGGGAGTATACCAATAATTATTTGGCAAATATTTTATATAATGAATTGCCTGTCGCTGTTTATACTTGCGACAGTTTGGGCTATAT
Source organism: Mucilaginibacter sp. (assembly GCF_025362475.1). Lineage (GTDB taxonomy): Bacteria > Bacteroidota > Bacteroidia > Sphingobacteriales > Sphingobacteriaceae > Mucilaginibacter. Next base: position 73,930 of record NZ_JANYGH010000058.1, on the reverse strand, counting down.
TACCTCATACAATATAGCCGCAGAAAAACTTTGGGGCAGAAAGCCTGAAATTGGTAAAGATCTTTGGTGTGGTTCCTGGAAAATATATTATTTAAACGGGAAGCCTATGCCGCTTCATTTGTGTCCGATGGCCCGGACGCTTAAAGAGGGCGTTGCCATTGAAGGCGAAGAGATCATAGTAGAACGGCCTGATGGTACAAGAGTTAAAGTAAAACCATGCCCGGCCCCTGTTTTTAATGAAGCGGGCATTTTAACGGGTGCTATAAATACCCTGATTGATGTAACACGATTAACCGAAGGAGAAGAAAAACAGGCTATGCTTGCCGCTATCGTCAACTCTTCTGATGATACCATTATCAGTAAAACATTGGATGGTATCATTACCAGCTGGAACCCGGCGGCGGAAAGAATGTTTGGTTTTACGGCAAATGAAGCCGTTGGTAAGCATATTTCACTGATCATTCCTCCTTCCCGTATCAAAGAGGAAGAATTTATTATCGGACAAATAACCAAAGGAAATAAATTAGATCATTTTGAAACTATTCGTGTAGCGAAGGACGGCCATGAAATTCCAATCTCCATAACGGTCTCGCCGATAATAGGGAGTCGCGGCAAGGTTATTGGCGCCTCAAAAATTGCACGTGATATAACGGAAAGAAAAAAAGCTGAAGAAAAACAGTCTATTCTGGCTTCAATTATTGATACTTCTGATGATACTATTTTGAGTAAAACATTGGGAGGGATCATCACCAGCTGGAACCGGGCGGCCGAAAAAATGTTTGGTTATACAGAAGCTGAGGTGTTAGGTAAACATATATCCCTAATAATACCGCCAGTCCGCATGGGCGAAGAGGAATTTATTATCGGGGAAATTATCAAGGGAAACAGAGTTGATCACTTCCAAACCATCCGGATTGCAAAGGATGGCCATGAGGTCCCCATTTCACTATCAATATCTCCAATAACAGACAGCACCGGAAAAATCATTGGTGCTTCTAAAATTGCCCGTGACATCAGCGAACAGCAGGCTGGTCATGAGGCCACGCGGACCTATACCAAACGTTTGGAGGTCATTAATACGATAATAGAAACCATTTCGGAAGAACTGGACCTAAATAAGATCATACAAAAAGTAACCGACGCAACAACGGAGTTAACCGGTGCGAAATTTGGTGCGTTCTTTTATAATACCGTTGATGCGAAAGGCGAATCAATGATGTTATACACACTTTCGGGTGCGCCTAAGGAAGCTTTTGAAAAATTTAGCATGCCCCGCAATACAGCCGTTTTCAATCCAACTTTCTCTGGGCATGGTGTTGTAAGATCAGATGATATTACCAAAGATCCCCGTTACGGGAAGAATACCCCTTATCATGGTATGCCTGAAGGGCATTTGCCCGTTGTTAGTTATTTGGCGGTGCCGGTTATTTCCAGGGGAGGGGCTGTTATAGGCGGTTTGTTTTTTGGACATCCGGAGGCCGGGAAATTTACAAAAGAACATGAAAATCTTGTATCGTCTATCGCAGCGCAGGCTGCCATTGGTATAGATAATGCCAAATTATACGAGGAAGCTAAGGTTTTGAATGATAAAAAAGATGAGTTTATTGGTTTAGCCAGCCACGAATTAAAAACGCCGTTAACAAGCATAAGCGCATATTTGCAAATTCTCCATCGTTTAGAAACCAATGAAAACAGCAAGAGGTTTGTGGATAAGACAATGCACCAGGTAAAGAAACTTATAACCCTGGTAAATGACCTGCTGGATGTATCTAAAATTGAAGCAGGAAAAATGCAGCTGGCCACAGAAAAATTTGAGATAAAAACTGTTGTGGAGAATGCCATTGAGCTGATACAACAATCCAATATCAATTACCAGATCATATTGGAAAGTAAAGTTCATGGTTTAAAAATAAATGGAGATCCTCATCGGATTGAGCAGGTACTCATTAATCTGCTGACCAATGCCATCAAATACTCACCAAAAGCAAATAAGGTGGAAGTATTTCTGAGCAATACAAAAGATCAGGTAACAATTGGTGTAAAGGATTACGGATTGGGTATTGCCGCAGATAAACTTTCGCAAATATTCTCCAGGTTTTTCAGGATTGAAGGTAATGACCCTGGTATATCAGGATTGGGCATAGGACTATATTTAACTAGCCAAATAGTCGACAGGCACAACGGTAAAATATGGGCTGAAAGTGAACTTGGGAAAGGTAGTACTTTTTGGGTTACGCTTCCTATTTAGAGGACGTGAGCTGAGAATATTATGAAAATGATTACAAGGGGCGGGCATGTTGAATGTCTGCCCTTTGTTGTTGTATGGTAAGCCGGTGATCCTTATATTTTGCACACCACGACTGTCGCAATCAGTGCGATCATGACGGTGAAGAACCAGAAAGTTGTGTTATTTTTCATAATCTAATTTACCTGTTTAAGAGAGGATTATGGTCAGGATTGTGTCAAACCCTTACTGTGATTTCTATTTTCATTTCTTGGGGATGATTGAAAGGAAGTAAGTATTCACCGGCGGACTTAGTTTTCGGACAAACGGGGCAGCGGAACTCTGGGATCCGGTTACCGGAATTTACAGAGCCGGTGACGATTCAACATAGAAATATAAAGTAACTTTATAGCTTTGAATTAGAGACCCATGAACAATGGTTTTACAGCTAATTTATACAGTTAGTAAATAAAAGTAGATCGATAACCACCCTATCAAATAACAGTACCCAATATGAAAATAAAACTAATACTTGCATCCATTTTATTGTGCTTTACGTCGTTTAAACCGGTTGAAACTACATGGACTGCCATTGGTGATTCGATTACTTACCTCAATGACCACCTGGACGAAACTGGAAACAGGGTGACCAAAGGGTATTTGACCGGGGTAGTAGAGCAACTGCCAAATATCAAATACATTAATCAGGGGCATAATGGTTGGACAGCCATTGGAATAGCTAAAGAAATTGACAACCTGGGGCTCAAAAAAACAGATGTTTATTCGGTTTTACTGGGCACAAATGATTGGTGGGCTGGCTTGCCATTAGGTAATCTTGATGATTATAAAAATAATACAGGACTTAATACCGTATGCGGCGCTTATCGTATCATCATCAATAAAATAAGGTCGTTAAATCCTGATGCCAAAGTTATACTCATTACGCCATTGCAGCGAGGCGATTTTATTTACATAGCCGACAGTCATAATAACGCCACCGGATCATATAACCCCAAAAATGGTCAGGAACTTTCGCAATTTGCCGCGGCGATGAAGGAAATAGGCAGCTATGAGCACTTTAAAGTTGTAGACCTCTATAATAAAAGCGGTATTAGAATAAGTAACGTGGTGGAATTTAAAAGGCTGAAAGATCCCTTGACAGGAAATTATAAAAATTACAAATATCCTGATTATAAAGGGATCACTTTTAATCCGTCGACAGATGAATATCCTTATCCCCCTGAGGCGATTAATTATACCTACGATGGTCTGCATCCGTCTGATAAGGGAAATAAAAAAATTGCCGATATGTTATCTAAAAAGATAATGGAAAACTAATCTGAATAGTTTCAATAGATTGGATTCGCGCCCGGATGCTTAACTCATCAGAGCTTTAGTTTGTTTCTGGTTTTAATCGCATCTGGTCATACTTCAGGATTGCCGATAACTACTCAGATCGGATGTTTCGCGAGGCTTTGATATTTATAGTTTTTGGAAAAAGCTGCAAATCTCATGGCATGCTTTTACTGTTCCATTTTCACCATTTATTTCCCCGGCAATTTGTTTTGCCGTAAGTGTATAATTGGGGTTTTTCAAGAGTAGAAGGAGTTGTTGTTGCAGATTTTTAACGGTTAGATTTTCCCTATAAATAACTTCTCCCATGCCCAATCTTTTAATCCGGAATACATTATCTGGTTGATCATGGCTAAAGGGTATTCCTAACATTGGTTTTCCTGCCCGCATAACTTGAGCTACTGTTCCAATACCACCCTGATTGACTATTACAGAACATTTGCCAAACGCTTGATTAAATGGAATATAGTCGCCAACATAAACGTTTGAATCAAGACCTGAAGGGATATTTACATTATTATTCCCTTTTAAGATAACTGCACGGGTATTTATACTTTTTAGGGCTTCAAAGCAGATTTCGTAAAAGTCTTCTGCTGTTTGTACTGCTGCCGTTCCCAATGTAAATAATATGGGCTGCTCACCTTCGTTAAGGAATGACTCAAGGCCAGGATTAACTGAAGAATTATCATAAAAACAAAAGCCGGTAATGATATTATTTTGTGGCCAATCCGGTTGTTTTTTGGCAATAACAGATGAAAACAGGGAGAGTGTTAAATAAGGCGAGTGCAATTGTTCGAAAACCGGATCTCGGCCTTTAGGAAGTTTCAATTGTTTTCTAAAGGTATCAACAGGTTTGCCCCAGGATTTAACTACTTGCTTTGTTATATTGATAAACAATTTATTTGCTCCTCTGCCCAATTGAGGTAAATATTGAAAAATGGGCGAAATCGGAAATACGGGTGGATCATATGATGATAAATAAATATTGGGCGATAGCGCACAGGATATTCACGGCATTTTTAACTTTTCCGCCACGATTGGCCCGGCATAGCAAATAGAATGTGTGATTAATAAATCTGCGGTTGATGCTATGGAAAATAAATCTTCATAGCTTTCTTCAATATGCCCGTAAATTACTTCTTTGATTATAAATTCACCGCCTCGTTTTAAATCCATCGCTTTTTTTGCGATTTCTTCATTATTAATATAGTTAGAAAACAATGGCCTCACTAAATGAAAAGATAACCCGTTTTTTTCAACCGTGTCTTTATAAATATCGCTTGTAGCAATTATTACGTCGAATCCGAGTTCTTTTAATTCTAATCCAATGGACAGGTAGGGGTTAAGATCCCCTAATGAACCAAAAGTGTAAATTACTATTCTCGACATATTAGATATATTATAGGCAAAGGTATTTATTTAAAATCGAGCATTCTAAACACCTAATATATATAATATATCAACGCATTTTTCACATATCACCATTCAAAAAGCTACTTTCAATAATTTTCAGATATGCGCATACATTGCGGTTACTCGGGAGATGCCCAGCTCCCCAAGTCTATGCATATTTCTCTCCAAACTTACTCTTCATATCGCCTACAACCTGTTTAACTCCTTGCTCCTGATCTCTGTTACTACAAAAAAATCCCGATCATTATAAATAACCGGGACTAAATTATTAATGATATAAAACTAAAGCCCAAAGCATAAATACCATTGCTTCGGGAATAAAAGGGGCATAATAAAACAATAAATTTTAAGCCCGGAACAACTCTTCGATGCTATCTTTCGATGTTTGATTAATTTTTTCCATGCGGTATAAACATGAATATCAAAATCATAATTGGTATAATTACAACGAAGAATACATTTCTAAGTTGTATCGTATCGGCGTTACCGAGGATAACTGCTTTAAAAGATTTTGCCAAAGTTTTCATTTTATTTAATTAGTTTAAGTTTTAATATTAAAAAAAGTAGAGGGGGCAACTGCCAATTACAATTGAAACGAAATAGGTTCTATTAATTATCGTTATTGAACTTTGCTGTTAGTATTCACAGATTATGTTGGTTAGTACCAGCATTTGAGGTTTTTATGTATGCTAAGCTTGCGACGCCATATTAATCGCGGCAGGGTTAAAGGGACTGTATTCAATTCCTCATAAGTATCTTCAGTCATTTATAGCTTAAGGAAGAAATTATAAAAAAAGGGGTAATCTGGGATTTGTTGTTAAAAAAGATTGATACCCTGGCTAAGCAGGTTTGTTCTTATTAGGGCGCATCTATCATTAATCTTTTATAAAGTCTGTTCTTTTATTTTTTCAATTATTGAGGTTGATGAATATCCTTCTACCAAATCAATTGTTTTAACCTCTCCGCCATTTGCAATTACTACTTCGGCGCCTACTATATTTTCAATTGAATAATCAGCGCCTTTAACCAATATATCGGGCATTAATGTGCTGATTAAATTAAGAGGCGTGCTTTCATCAAATATTACCACCGCATCCACAAAAAATAGGGCGGCTAATAAAGCCGCACGGTTATTTTGATCATTTATTGGCCTGTCATTTCCTTTAATAAGTTTTACTGATATATCTGCATTAAGCCCTATAACCAATTTATGACCTAATTCTGCAGACTTAGCCAGGTAAGTGATGTGGCCAATGTGTAGAAGATCAAACACACCGTTGGTGAAGACAACTTTTTTACCTTCGCCCTGCCAATATTTTATTTGTTTTTTGAGCGGGGTAATTTGGCTTATTTTATCAAGTAATGTTTTTTCAATGCCAATTTTCATATTCTAAATATTGTTTTTGCCAGAAGTTGGTTGGTAACCTTCAAATATTTTTTTTAGGGCCATGGTAGTCATCGGTTTAATTATATAATCTTTAACAAAAGTATATTTCCTGGATTGTGATATTTCGTTTGGGTCAATTGATGAAGAGATGACATATACCAGTATTGATTTGCTGAATTTTTTATGTGCTTTTTCAAAATGTTCTAAAAAATCCCAACCATTCATGATCGGCATATGCAAGTCAAGAAATATAATATCGGGTAGTTCATCGGCATTATCCTTATTTTTGTCTAAAAAATCAAGGATCGTAAAGCCATTATCACTATGTTTTATCTTATCAAGATCCAGAGAGATATATAGTTTCAGCATTCTATTCACGATAAAATGCTGAATCGGTTCATCATCTATGATTATTAAATTCACATAATTTAGGTTAGTTAGGTTTAATTATTGAACTATTGGTATTGGTTTTTAATTACGTAACCTAATTCCTTTAACACTCTTTCCTTCTGGAACAAGGTAATATCAGATGGCACTATATCATGGACCAGCATTTTTTGATCATACCTGGCCGGTAGTACCTGTAATTAGGGCAATTTTTTTTCACAGTGATTTGATTTAGATTTAATGAATTATAGGTTTTTGACGAAGCGGGTTGCCTATCAAAATGAAATTTGGTTTAGTACCGGGATTTTAAATAATATAAAATTTAAGCGGGGAGTAAGGGTGTAACTTATAAAGTTATACCAATACAATAGATGCAACCAACCGAATGTGGTATTAAAATTAAGGCGTAATTAAGTTATAGTTTTCAACCCCATAATGGTGATAATGGAGTAGTTTAAACCGGGAATTACCTGACTTTCTCGATATGCAGGAGGTTTTTTGGTCTGGAAAAAGAAATTTCAGACTCACTAAACAAGTAGTTTGAAGAAGAGTATTCATAAATCTTAACATCAGTTAAGGATACTGTTATAACATTCTTGCTTTCCGTAAATGATACTACTGAACCATAAAAAGTAAGGTCACGCTCTATGTCTGTCACATAGATTTTGCCATCGATGGGTGAAGTCATTACAGAAGAACCATTAAATGAAAAATACGGATACCGTTCCACTTTTTGTTTTTTTCTGTATACGTACCATCCAGCCAATGGTTATACTTTTTATTACATATTTTAATTTTTTTTCTGATGCTTTTTTTGATTTCTATATATGCTTACAAAACACGTAGCTAAAATTTATAAAATCACTTTAATTCCAGGTACTCAAGCGATTGGCGATCTTTTTCATTGACCTTTATTGGTCGGTCCTCTAAAATGCCGAGGATCTTTTTAAGTATGCTATTTTTATTTAAATGGTTCTCGGCATATATTCGTCCATTTGATTTCACAAGGGAGTTATCAAGTGTACAACATGATAGAATTGCATTTTCAAGTGATCTTAAATTTTCTGATGGTATAACTACACCCATCCTGTTATCATTTATAATTTCAAATAAATTTGTTCCCGGTTCGGCTGTAACTAAAGCCAGCCCGCCTACTGCTAATATGGTTGTTAATTTTGATGGCATAACCAAATCGCTTGCGCTCTTTTTTTGAAGAACCAGGTGTATATCAGCCATGTTTAAAAAATTATTGAACATATCGGGTTCTTGTAAAGGCACAAAATGTACATTATGGAGTTTCATTTCCCGGGCACTTTCTATAAGTTTTTCCTTATAAGGCCCGGTACCGCAAATTACAAACTTTATAAAGCCCGATGATTCAAGTTGTTTGGCAACTTGAAGTATACCATCCAATCCCTGTTTTTCACCAATACTGCCCGAGTATAATACTATCTTATCTTTTGGATTAAAGCCCCACAGTATTTTCAGTTCGGCGTTATCATATAAGGGACAATAAGTGGCTGTATCAACCCAATTAGGGAAAAATAGTATTTCCTTATCTATTTTGTTTGATACTTTTTTTAACATCCCGGCAGATATGGTGCTTACAAAATTTACTCTTTGCATAATTTGTTTTTCAAGTGCAAAAAGAGCTTTGAATGCCGCCTTTGATTTAAGTATTTCCAGATCGCGGGCTGCTTCTATCTGTAAGTCCTGGATATGATAAATTATTTCACCTCCTTTAAAAAAACGATATATCAGCGCCAGAAAACCTAAATGAAAGGGGGGAGCAATGCAAAAAATATAATCTTTTTTTGGCTTAAATAACAGGTAAATAATCATTATCAACGACGATAGAAAGAAACTAAATTCCTGAATAAGTCGTTTTAAGCCACTTGGCTGTTCGGGAACGTACATGGGGCATCGGTAAATATGTAATTTACCGTTCTTTAACGTCTCTCTTTTATAAAATCGGTTTTTATAGGGCTTTTGTATTTTCCAGTATGGATAATATGGAAAAGCGGTCACTGTAGTACAATAAAAATTGTTTTCAATAAGCCAATCAACCATTTCACCTGTGTATTTCCCTATGCCGGTAAGTTCTGGTGAAAAATTAATTCCTATTATAAGCACACTTTTTTCTTCTGGGGCCAACATGTCTAATAATTTTAAAAGTGTTATTGGGTATTATGATATTGTTTATTTTGTTTGGGAAAACAGGTGAAATCACGCTGATTTTTTTGCGAGGCACATCAAAGAGAGCGCGCTTGCATTGGCATATGGATTTCTTCCGGAAAGTAAGTTGCCTAATTGGTATTTAAGTTCAGGCAAACCTTTTTTTCCAGCTAATACTTCCTCACCAAGTTCATGGTTATGCGGGAAAACGCTTACATGAAAACCAAGCGGTTCAAGTGTATCAGAAAACAGAGCGTTGGAAACGCCATGCCCTGGTTTGTGATGAATTTCGCAGGCCAATCCCCAAAATTGCTGGCTCTGCGTTTTATGAAAGCCTCGACCGGTGATCCTGTATATTAATTTTCTGCTATTCCATAATAGTTTAGCTATACCCTGGTAATCCCATGCACTTAATTGCGGGTCATGGTCTGTAATTAATATTCCACCGGGTTTTACTAAACGTGCTGCCTCTGCCAAAACAGCACCCATGTTTTCGCAATGGTGCAGCGCGGCGTTTAAGGTAACCACATCAGCAAATCCGGATATAAAGGGTAGGGAAGTGGCATCAGCCAGAACGCTGGTGTATCCCAGGTCATTGGCTAATTCAAGTGATTTTGGCGCAACATCAATACCGATTAAAAGCTTTGGTTTACCTTTTAATGTTGCATAAATATTCCCCGGTCCACAACCAATATCTACAACAATTTTATCATCCCAACTCCCTATGGCGGCCAACCATCTTCTTTTAAATGAATCGCTCCGGTGGCAGTAGGTTAAATATTCTTCGGCCCACTCAGGCTCATTAAAATAATATGCATTGGCTTTTATTGCCTCTGATATTTTATCAATAGTAAATTCAATGTATTTATCATGGTGTGTATAATTTGCACCTGCTTTTAAAAAAGAAGTAATTGGTAAAACCTGGTACGCTTTCATAATTTTAATTGGATTAGGTTTATAAACTGAATTTATTTTTTGTAACTCTTTCTATAGCTGTTGCGTATAATGGTGTAGATTATTTACAAATCCCGGGGCGAGTCTTAGATGTGTAAATGGCTTTAAAAAAACTGGATGACGTGTAATACTTGGATAGATAACAGCAAAAAAATAGGTTATGCTTTACTTTAAAGGAGGCTTATTTAAGTTCCAGCTTTATTGAAATTTCTTCTTTTTGAATTGGAGGGATAGCTTTTATCTTATCTTGTCGTTTCAATAAAACCTCTCTCATTTTTATTGTAATCATGTGTTCATAAAAAGAGAGGTTTACGCAATATATTAATCCGGGTAAGCCTTCAATAAAACCTAAGTTGAAGACATAAGCCTGTATAAATCTTAGCAATGGCCAACCGGGCACTTTACTGAGCCATGATTTAAGTGCCGGGTTACGCGAACTGCCATGCTTGCTGAAAATGTTTTTAAATGGCGGCTGATTATCCAAACGGGCAATAGCTTCCAGTGTTGAATAGCGATTGTGACGTTCTATCCAATGCGACCATCCTTTTGAAAAACCAAAATGAAGATATGGCTCTTTTAAATATTCAACTTTGCCAATTACCTCATCTTCTTTTTGGCCATGACCAAAATCGGTATAGTTTACCCTGCCTTTTCTTATAAGTCTTAATTGCCATTTAGGAAAGTTATCTGAGTTTTTAAGCCATTTCCCTTCAAGCATCATTTTCCAGCAGCAATAGAAGCCCGCAATATCATCACCAGCGTTGTTGATAGCGGTAAGGACCGCTTTTTTAAATTCGCTGGTGGCCACTTCATCCGCATCTAAAAAAAGTATCCAATCATATTTGATTTTAATATTTTCAAGTGCAAAGTTTCGCTGTTTTCCAAAACTCTCAAATGCGTTAACTGACAACTTTGCTCCGTATGATTTTGCAATTTCACAGGTCTTGTCTGTGCTTAATGAATCAAGAACATGTATATCATCTGTCCATGTTAATGATTTTAAGCATATAGGAAGGTCAGTTTCCTCATTTTTTGTTAGAATTATTACTGATACCATTTTTTATAAAATTGAATCAAAGGATATTTTAAAATTTTCTTTTTTAGGAATATTAAGATTTGTAGGAAGACTGGTTAAGTGCTGAGCCAGTCGTGCAGCAAAAGCCCCTAAAATAAAAGTGGGATTAGCCTGGCCTGATGTTGGAAAAACAGAACTGCTACATACATATATGTTATTAGTACCCCATACTTTTAAATTTTTGTCAACAACACCCATATCCGGCGAATCGGCAATTCTTGTAGTTCCGGACTGGTGAAGACCATCTTTTGACATTTTTTTAATGGCCCCAGGTAAATCCTCTTTACTAAACCAATAACTTAGTTCGCCGCAATTGCAATCCTTTAACCATTTATCAAGTGCCTCGTGTAGTTTTATTACCGAGTCAACATCGGCATCTGTAGGCGAGTAGTTTATAATTAAGCTTTCACCATCTGATCCAAGTTTCATATAGTTGCCTGCAAAAGGGATCTGCTCTGCGTGAAAATGAAGTGCATATGTGTTTTGCGGACTATACAGAAATATCCCCGGTAGTTTTCGCTTAAGGCAATATCTTTTATAAAATATGGATGCCGGTTTTAAAAGTGAGTTTGGCAATCCTCGTACTATATTACCTAAATGTGCAGGTACCTTGTTTACTTTGCCTTTGGTGATGGAATGCGCGATAGCCGGAGGCGCTAATTTTTTGCCCAGTACCGGCGTTATCATTGCCATGTACATGAATGACATTGCCCCGCTTTTATGTTTAGGGTCAAAATATAAAGGGTTATCAAGCCAGATAGCTGTATTTAATAAATTGTTTTCTTTTAGAAACGCTGTATCAAATTGAAAGCGACGCCTGGTATATGAACCATCAGTATCTCTTGAAAATGAATAATCGGTTTTTTTAGGATCGCCCGAAAAGCGTACAGAAGCGATTTTTCCGGATATATGCCCCTGGTAATATTTACCCAAAGCAAAAGGCGGGGCTCCTAATTGTTTAAATAATTGACTGTTACGTAATAGTATACGAGTGCTTTCCTGTGCTCCGGCTGCAAGTATAAATCTGCCTGCAATTATCTTTTTTAGTTTTTGTGTTTCAACTTCCCTAATTATTAAAAAAGAGATGTTATTGTTTTCATCAGGTTCGGCAAAGTCCCTTGCTTCAAAGCCTTGTAAAACCGTTAAGTTTTTTTGCGCTTCAATATCGGCGCTATAACGTTTTCCAAACCGGGTTGGCATACTGTAACGTTCCAGTACAGCATCTGTAACTATACCCTGTTTAAAACCATCGGCAATTGGTTTATGATTTAGGTTTGATGAGCCAGGAAAGGTAAACTCTGGTTTGCCGCATTCAAAATATTTAGCGGCAACAGGTACATGAACCTTAACTTCTTCAAATATGGTTTCGTCCCAGGTGCAGTTGCCGTTTAAAATAGGCCGGTCAATAAAATCAATGTCATCATACATAACACACCTGCCGCCCCAGGTGGCTGATGTGCCTCCTAAGCCTTTGTTTGTGCACTCGGATGGAATATGATGGTTTTGCTGATTTTTAACGTGTATTGATTTATCGAGATTGTTTTCACCAGATTGTTGTGGGGAGCCATATTCAACTAATAGAACACTTTTTTGTGGGTTTAGGCGAGCGTACTCTAACGCGACAATTATACCGGCGGGGCCGCTCCCTAAAATACAGATATCATAATCTGGCAGAAGATTGTTTGCGTTCATACCTATGCTTCTTTTAATGGGGCTAAAAAATTGGTTCGCTTTTTAAGTGGTATTGCCGGGTGACCTCCATAAACCGTCCATGGTTCCAGGTCACGTGATGTTACGGAAGCGGCTCCTAAAACACTGCCCTCCTTACAATATACACCAGGCAGCACTACTGCCTTTGAACAGATCCATGTATAGGGGGATATAACTATTTTCTTCATGATATAGGTAAAGTCTGCCGTATTATAATCATGAGTTGCTCCGCATAAATATGAATTTTGCGATAGGATAGCGTGATGACCCAAATAAACTCCTCCGGGATTATAGATCTCAACACCGGGGCCAATGGTTACTATTTCTTCGGTTTCCAACAGCCAGGGCGCCCATATTTTACAGGAGGGATAGATAAAGTTTTTTTCTCCCAGCTTACCTCCGAATGCCCTTATTACTAAAACACGCCATTTATGCATTGGGTTGGGAGTCCATCTGCATAATATAATCCAGGTTATGTTCCAGGCAAACCTTTTTAATTTATTACCGAACGAAAATACAGGACGTAGATATCCATCCTCACTATCCGTGCTGTGGTATGAAAGCATAAGTAAATTTTTGTTTTATTTGATTAGTAGCTTAGGCTTGTTTTAAAAACCTCCTGAAAACGGCTTATAACCGTGCTTACCGCAAAATGCTTTTCATAACAACGGCGGGCGTTATATCCCATTTTTTTCTTATCTGTTGCAGATAGCTTACTCCACTCGTGCAGCAATTTGTAGGTTCCCTCATGAGTATTATCGGCAACCAAAGCTCCACCTGTTTCTTCAATTTCGCGCCAGATGTTTACCTGGTTGGATATTAAAACAGGCTTATTACAGGTTAACGCTTCAACTACGGCAATACCAAAATTTTCCTGGTGACTTGGAAGTATAAAGGCTTCACAACCATAAAATGCTCCCCATTTTGCCGCTCCTGTTAACATGCCTGGAAAATGCACCAGTTTATTTAGTAAAGCCGACGCCAATACTAATTGCTGTAATTGTGTTCCGTATATAGTATTCAGTCCCGGGCCGGCAATGATAAGTTTGGGTATAGTATTTGGTTTGCCTTCGCCAGTAAGAGCGATTTGATGCTCAACCATTTTTTGATAGGAATTAATCAATAGATCAACGCCCTTTTTTTCATTGATCCTACCTAAGAAGAGTAAATAAGGGCTGTCTTTTATATTAGGAAATTTACTGTTATAAGCCAATGTCATTGCGGTGTTGTAAGCGGGGGGCGCTTCAACCCCCAGCCCTACAACAGTCTCCATTTTAGGTTTATATGGCCAGAAAGGCTCACGTGCAAGATGAAGCTCAGTTTCGCAGGTAAAAAGTATTTCATCGGCTTTATTGATAGTGTTTTTTTCAATTAAGCCCCAATAAATAACATTTCGTAACGCTTTTATTTTACGGCCTTTAGCACGTTGAAAATAGGGGTCGAGCATCCCGTGTGGCATAGTTAACAACCTTGGTAGTTTTACCGCGGGCACAGTTTTTTTTAACCTGCCAAAGGCTTTGGTAACCGCATAACTGTGATAGAGCCAAAGACCGTGAACTATAACTACATCAAAACGCGCAATGTTTTCTATAAGCCAGGGGAGTAATTTTTTGCTGTAATACCATGCGTTTTTGGCTGGCCCTAATGCATGCTGTATATAATGCCCATTACTGTTAAAAATAACCTCGTCCAAACAAACCACTTCGTTATCAATCCCCGATTCCTGTAAACCACCGGCAATTATTCTTACTGCTTCGCAAACGCCTCCTGTTTTAGGATCCATACTGCTTATAACATGAAGTACTTTCATATTTATAAACTAATTGGTAAAACGGTGTTAACTTTTGTTTTTTTCATATCCACAATTTCCATTACCGCTTGTTTAACTTCGTTTACTGTTATTGATAGGATGCATTTTTTTTGCTGAACGGTACATATTTCCAATCCGCAACCGGCACATTCCGGTAGTTTGTAAAGTATTTTATTGTTATTTCCTCTTGGAAACCACTGGCCGGGCATATTCCGTGCGGAGTAGATACCAACACAAGGGATGCCGGCGCAGGCAGCCAGGTGTATCGGGCCGCTGTCATGACCGATAAATAATTCAGCTTTTTTTAGTAATGCGGCAGATATTCGGGGTGTGATTTTGCCACATAAGTTAATTCCATCTCTACCCCATGCTTTAAGGCACTCTTCGGCCGCATGGTCATCATCTTCGGCACCCAGGATAATTAATGTCCAATTTAATATTACTCCTGAAAGTTGCGCCAGTAATGCTTGCCAGTTATCAATACCCCAGTCATTTGCCTGGTTTTTGGTCCCTAACGATATAGCAAAAACCGGCTTTCCCTGGGCCATTACATCAATATATTTGTTTGCAGCATCAGTTTCGGTTTTTTTAAGATGGAGATCCCAATTATTAGGATCATTAAAATCAACATCGCCTAATACTTTTATTCTCCTGGCTAATCTTTTAGCTTCCCATTCGTCTATTCCCGTTTGGGGATCAATGCAGATCTCAAAGTCTTCCTTTAAGCCATCAAACCCAATAAGGTTAGTAATGCCGGCAGCCCTAAAAAACAAGCTGTCTCTAAATAGCGCTTTTTTTGAACGGGTAGGGGTAATGCTTACTACAGTATCAATTTTAAGTGCCCGTATTTGCCTGATAAGATTAAACAGTACCATGATACTTCTTGTGCCAACCGGGTAATTTATAGTACGGTTAAAAAAGTACTCAGTTCCTAAAATAGTTTCTATGGCTGCTGCTTTAGTCATTACCGGCTTATTGGTCAGCAAAGTAATATCGGCAAGGGGGAATGAATTCTTTATTTTATGGAAGCTGGGTAAAGCCATGATGGTATCACCAAGGCTGCCAAGGCGGTAAATAAGTATCCTGTTGTTTTTTGAAATACCCATACAATGTTTTTATTATTAATGCTTTAAGCTTTAAAAACTGGGGCTGATACTTAGCCGACTAAATGCTCTGATAATCCATGTCGGCTTTTTCAAGCCAATCTTCAAGCTCATTATACATTACGGGGGCGGTACCAACATGAGCAACCACGCAACCCGCGGCTGCGTTTGCCAAACGGGCGGCTTCCGCAGCATTTGCGCCGCTTGCCAATGCAGCTGTTAATGTTGCTATAACGGTATCACCAGCTCCGGATACATCAAAAACCTGGCGGGCAACTGTAGGTAAATGTTCTACTACTTCGCCGCGATGGCTTATAGCCATGCCATCGGCTCCCAGTGTTACTATCAAAATTTCGGGGTTGTAAATATCATGTATGCGTTTGCATATTTTTTCGAGCGGATATTTTTCACCGGGCGAAGGTTCTGGCAGTTCGGCAAGTTCCAGCGCTTCTGATCGGTTTGGAGTTAATAACCCAACTCCCCGGAATGAAAGACGCCTGGCTGGTTTTGGATCAACAGCTACCAGTAAATCAGGAAGTGTTTTTGCAATTTTTAATACCGAATCCATTAAAGACTGGGTGATAACGCCCTTCGCGTAATCAGATATGATCACTGCATCAACTTCTGATAAAACCTGGCTTAGCATTTTTTCAAAATTGGGGGCTGTGTCAATGCTGTAGCATTCGCGCGTATCTTCACGATCTATGCGGCAAAGCTGCTGTGAATGTACAACAACGCGTGTTTTGATAATTGTTGGAGCCTGGAAAAGTAACTCAGGCTGTACATATTTAACGTTTTTGCTTAATAATATGTCTAACAGTCGCTTGCCGGCATCATCCTGTGTGCAATGGCCCATTACATTGGTTTTTACACCCAGGTTTGTAAGGTTAAGGGCAACATTGGCAGCACCACCCGCCGTGTAGGTATCTTTTGTTACCTGCACAATTGGAACAGGCGCTTCCGGTGAGATCCGGTGGACGTTACCCCACACATAGTGATCTAGCATAAGATCACCTAATACCAATATTTTAACATTGCCAAGTTGTTTAAGTAATAAGGATAAATTCATGATCATGGGGTTAAAGTGTTCCAATCTGTGATGTCAAGTTCTTCAAGCCATTGATGCAGGATTACGGTGTGCAGTTCCTGGATGCGTGCGGTAGTATTGCTGGGAATTATAATTTCATGGTTACAAGTACCTTTTATAGCACCTCCATTTTTACCACCAAGGTAAATTGTTGTTATACCTTGCTTATGAGCCTGGTTAAAAGCCTCGATGATATTCGCGCTATTGCCGCTGGTGCTAAAGCCAACAATGACATCGCCCGGTTTGCCAAGTCCTTGTAATTGCCTTGAATAAATTTTGTCAAACCCATAATCGTTACCTATACAGGTTATCGCGGTAACATCGGCATTAAGGCATATAGAAGGCAAGCTGCGGCGTTCGGCCTTGTATCGTCCTACAAGTTCTTCAGATAGATGGAGTGCATCTGCAGCACTGCCGCCATTGCCGCAGGTGATTAACTTACCGCCGTTTAAAATGGCGTTTTTGATAGCTAAACCGGCTGCGTTTATACTGTCTTCAAGTATTTTGCTTGAATATAATACATCAATCAATTCGTTTACGGATTCTGTGTAGGACGATGCGATCATATTTTTTAATAACATATAATAGGGGTATAAATTTTGAGTGGATTATGCTGTAGATTTTATGGAGTTGCTGAGCGTGTTACTGTGTTTCCATAGTTTTCACCAGCCATAGTTTGCGGTTGGGCGTGCGTAAAGCTGCCAGTGTAATACCACCGAGTATAACATCAAAGCCCAGGGATGTTGGCTGTGCCCATTGACCCTGCATAATGGCCAAAATGCCAATGCTGCATATCATCCATGGTAAAAAGTCGTTTGAAGCAATTTTGCGGAAACTATCTATGGCCAAATTGTATACAAATGATATCCGGATTATAATTATCGAAAAGCCCATGATAATCCCCATTTCGCCTATCAAACGGCCCCATTCTCCTTCGGATATAAGATATACAGTATGATCGCCGGCGATAAGCATGCTGCCTACACTGGTGCCCATCCCCAATCCGTATCCAAAAAAAGGTTTATCGGCCGATTCAATTATTGCGCCAACCATCCCGCCTAAAAAACGGTCAACAAACACACCCGATACACCGCCCTCCGTTTCATTGGCACTGGTAAACCTATGTGTGAATACCTCCATGGGGGTAGCAAAAAAGCTTAATTGACTTAACACAGCAAAAGTTATAATGAGCACTACCACAGCCAAAACCATTTTGCCAAGGTATTTTGGGTTACGGGATATGGCTATTAATGAAAATAACAAACATGCCAGCACCAGCGATAATAAACTCCGGCTAATTGATAGGGGGATAGCTATTAATACGCCGAGCGTAGCGCCTATAAGTACAAGGCGGTTGATGCTTTTAGGAGTGAGCCAAAAATAAAATACGTAAGCGGCAGAAAAACCAAAAAATAAAGCAGTTCCGTTGGTGAAGGAAAAGGTTGCAGGTGGACGAAAGAATCCCATTGCTCCGTCAAAACCGCCGCCTTTCATATCGCCGCCAACACCTCTATTTACCCATGCAGTTTGCGGACTATAAAACTGCATGGCAATTAATATAGCCATTGGAATGGTTATCCATATGGTTGCTTTGCCTATTTTTATGACATCGTTCCTATCAAACACCCTGCCTATAACAAACATTAAAGGGAAGTGGAACATTAAAATGCGGGCTCCGTAAATGGCAACCGCAAAGTTGCCGTGGCCAAATGCCAGTGCTGTAATTATGCCCAATGCACCAATAACAATCATGCCGTTTACATATAAATTAACTGGGAGAAGATTGCGTTTCCATGCAAGTAAAACCAGCCAAAGTGCTAACGGGTCACGAACTACAAGTAAAGGTGTTGATAAACCCGGCAATACCCATTTACGTAACGCGCCTTCAAAAATTAAGAGTAAAAAGTAGGCCCAGATTCCCTGTTTAAGTAACAGGTTGGGATCTTTACGTATAATGGGTTTTGCTAAATGAAACCTTTTTGAACGATTGTTGCCCCCCAATTTCATTGCGGCAGGAATTTCAATTGTGGCCATAATTAAATATTAATGGGTTGTGTTAGCTTAAATATTCTGTGATAGAAGAAACTATCAGGTTTCCATAGTTTTCCCATGTGTAGGAGGCCGCTTTTTCGCGGGCCATTTCGCCCATTTGGGGTATCAGATCGCGGTTATCTAAAAACCATGAAATTTTTTCGGCAATAATTTCGGGCGAACGTGTGGGAATCAGAAAGCCTGTTACACCTTCTTCAATTAAATCGGCACCGCCCGTGTTTGGCGTAATTATAAGGGGTAATCCCTGGCTCATTGCTTCCTGCATAACCAGTGCCCGGCCCTCCACAATTGATGGCAGGCAAAATACATCACATGATCGCATCAGCTCCAATACCTGGGAATGTGATCTGCCCGGTTCATACGTAAAATCAGGCAGTTCATTGCGGTAAAATTCCATTGGGGCTAATAACGAACCCATTACAACCAGTTCGATATTTTTGTTATTCAGCTTTTTTATTGCCTTAAACAAATCGCCAAGGCCTTTGCGCTGCCCCATTGAACCTGCAAATAAAATGCGTAAAGGAGCGTTGCTCTTTTTAGTTATGCTTAGTACCGGTTGTTTATTCATGATATCCAATGCCGGTGATCCAAAGGGAGACATTACTGTTTTTTTGTTCGACCAATAGGGTATTGAGTCCATAACAAAACTTCCCGGCCCAACCACAACGTCGGCAAGTTCAAGCTCCTGTGTTTTACGCTCAAGCTTAGCCTCCGAGTCAAGGATGCCTCCCCCCAGTGTAACTGCCCATTGTGGCAGGCGGTCCGCTTCATAACTTAATAGTTTTTGTACTGTTTCCCAATAGGCAATTGGCAAGTCATAAATACACTTAAGTCCCAGCTTTTTTGCTTGTTTGAATGTTGCCAGCGCGCCATCTTCGTAGGCATACACGGCATCTGCTTTGCCCTTTTTTGCCAGGCTTAATAGTTGTCTTGCACAAGCCTTATCCAGATCACGGTAAACTGCATCAACAGATGCCCAGCCTTTTTCATGCTCAACACATTTGCCAAATCCTAATTTGGGCAAGGCCATACGGGCAAGTTCAAGTGCAGGCCTGGTATGTATGCAGGCCGTTGGTAGCGGGAATGATCTTCTCAGCCATTCGCTGCGGGTGCCGGCAGGTAAAAGTTTAAGCCATAATGAATTGGGTGCGGCAGCTAATGTTGTGTTAAATTGAGCAAGCATATCGGCCTTAGCCAGGCTTGCCATAACAGCACGTACATTACGATTACCGGTAGGATGAGATAAAACTATTTTCATGAAACTTTTTGAAAATAACACCGTATAAAATTGTAAATAATGATCAACTCTTTATCCAGGTATGCATGTCAAGAGCAATAGCTTCCCAACTTCTGGTTAGCCAAAACCACTGGTGTAATAGCAGCCGGCGTTTTTCGCCCTCGGTGGTTGAGATGATGTTAAGATTGTTTATCAGTTCATGAGGGCGAAATATGGCATAGCCCGGCGGTTCATCTAACAATAATGGTGCTTCGCAAATTACGGGTACGGCATGTGCTGATAGAGCTGCAAATGTGCCTGATTTACGTAAGCTATCTGCATTTTGACCTACCAAAGCTGCCTCTGCGTTTAGCATCATGGTTGAAACTTCATCGTGTTTGAGCGCGCCCATCTGTATTAAAAAACCATCCCCGAAAGTGGAAACAGAAAGATCCAGTTCCTGGGTAGCGAAATGATTGTTTTTAGGGCCTATAGCATATATCTTTTTGATCACACCTTTTTCATAAAGTTCTTTAATTAAAGGGAGGTGTTGTTGTAATGTCCATAAACGGGTATGTGCTAAACCAAAAATTATCCAGTCGCCAGGTTTTCTTGTGCTTTTTAAGCCATACTCTTTATCAAAAGGTAAAATATTTGCGCCTACCATACTTAGCCTAACTTTTTGGCTAACTGTTATAGATTCAATCTTTTGCTTTTGTTCATTAGTAACTACCGTGATGCCATCAGATAATTTGCATATTAATCGTATGGTATATTTTATAAAAACATTACGTAAACGGTGATGGGGTTTAAGATTTTTGCTGCCATCCCATGTTTCATGAAAAAATACGAATACGTGATTCTTTTCAGACTCGTTTTTGAATTTTCTCAACGCAGTTAGCAAGTTAAATGGTAAGCCCAGTTTTGAATAACTTGTTGGCGTATAATTAAGCAGCAAATCAACAGGGGCTTTGTCTTTTATGCATTGTTCAACCAATAACCACCAGTAAGCAGTTGTTAATGATAAAGGCTCGTCAACAATTTCTTCCGGGAAATATTCAACTCCTGTTTTTACCGAAGTATAATATTTGTTTAAAGCCAAAGCTGTTTTATAAGCATGGTCGCTTACTCCGCAAACTCCCGGTGGGCAAGTGGGAGCAATTATAATTAACTGCCTGTTTATGCTATTGTTCATTTAAAATTATAAATTAATTTCTTTGAGCTTAATTGGTATAAAGTATTTCAGATTCTACTTCGGGTTCAGGCAATGGTTTAGTTATTGCTGTTTTTATTTTCTTCTTTTTGATAAAGTGTTTCTCCCATAAGTGGTATGAAAAATGGGCAACTATAGATGTCAATATCATTATCAATAGCAATTCCAATAAACTTTTACCGGGGAACGGGCTTACTTTGTCCCGGATGGCAAACATTGCAAACACCAACAGGGGATGGTAAACATATATGCCGTAAGAAATTTTACCCAGGTATTGTAAGAGACGTAAACGTGTAAATGAAAATAAACTGGCATTTTTTCGCTCAATAATTGCCGCAATAATGGTGGCACTTGTGAAGTTGAGTAACGAATAACCCCATATCCATTGATAGGCAGATGGTAAATTACTTGGCCAGCCCAATGATGCCAATGAATACGCGGGTATGGTAATAACAAGCAGTAGGCCTGCTGTTACAGTGAGCGCCATGCTTGAATATACCCAGAGTGGCTTACTCAATACTTTTCTGACTTTTTCATTACACAATAGGGCGCCTAAAACAAAGGCGTCAAGATGTGAAAAAGGCAATACATAGGGTGCCAGAGCTTCTGCTTTGGCATTTCCATTAAAACCCACGAGGTATTGAATATGGTTGCAAATAACGTATGCTAATATTCTGATAACCATTGCTAACGGAATTAACCAGCAAAATACCATTGTCGCGCTTTTTTTAGGTAACAACCATAAAAAAAGCGGCCATACCAGGTAAAATTGCCATTCAAGCGATAAACTCCATAAATGGCCATAAACCATATGAAATGTGTAGCCGTTAAATAACCATCTAAAATTGAGTGTATAAGTAAGCAGCCATGGCCATTCAATATTCAGTGCCTCGGGCTTTTTTAAAAACAAATAGGATATGCCGAGTATTAAAACGTAACCGTAATAAAGAGGAAATAAACGCAATACGCGGCGTTTATAAAAATCTTTAAAAAAAGCGGTCATTCCTGTGTGCGCGTATTGTTTTTTACCTTTTAAAATTATACCGGAAATTAAAAATCCCGATAACACAAAGAAGAATTGAACGCCTATCCACCCTGCAGGAAAAAGCAGGTAATGAAAGGCAATTATTGCTAAGGCAGCCAAAGCGCGTAACGCATCAAGCTGGGGGTTGTGTTTCATGAGATGTTGCTATGGGTAACGTGAGGGGTAAAACGTTTATTTATCTATTAAACACAACATGTAATAATAACCGCGAAGATCAGGCATTGATTTTTGCCCAATTAACTACTTGCTTTAAGCCATTGTTTAAGGAGTATCCGGTTATCAATATGGTTTTGGTTTGATTCATGAAAAAAATATTTGGGGATTATCAAGGCATTCTTTCCAACGGGAAGCCATTACGCCAGGCGAGAAATTTTGCTCGTAATATTGCCTCAATCTCTTGGGGTCAAATAGATTGTTTTGTATGTTACTTACCAGTAAAGCCAAACCTATGGTTATGTTATCCTGAGTTGGCTGAACCAAAATAGCTTCTGAATTGCCTATGCAACAATCAGCAATGGCGCCAATATTGGTGGCCATAAATGGTAAACCGTAAGCCATTGATTCTAACAAAATAAGTGGCAGGCCTTCCATTTCTGTTGATGTTAAAACCAGTGCATCATATGATGCCATCAATTCGGCGCCTTCCCGTTCACCGGGGTAACCACCTAAAAACTTTACCTTTTCTTCAATATCAAGTTCTTTTGCAAGTTGTTTTAAATCAGCTTCTTTTTCGCCTTTTCCCCATAAATCGAGGGCTAAATTGCTTGAGTTTGGTAACGTGGCAAGTGCATTAAACAATAATGGCAATCCTTTATTACCAGCCAGTCTGCCAAAATAAGCCAGTTTAATTTGCCCTTTGGGTTTGCTATTCATTGTTTTTAAAACACCCTCAACAGGTGGTTGCGGAAAGCATGGGAGCCAGTTTACATCGGTAGGATTATCAAGAGTGGCTTTCCAGTAATTAAGCATTGAAGGTGCCTGAACGGCAATGCCGTTGAATTTTTTACGGCTCTCGTTCCAGATCATTTCTTCCTTTGATCTGTTGGCTATAAAATCCTGGGCTATTTTGAAACAATTGCCGGGTAAAAAACCGGATATAAAATTGGCTGAGTTTGATAATCCAATGCTTACAAAAATATCGGGATGGAAGAACTTAGCAGATAAACCCGCAGAAATTAATGACAGGTATTTTTTGATTTTTTGAAATGCTCCAGAAACCTTGTGCTCAATACATCCTATCAAAATATCCTGTCCAAAAGGCTGCTCTTTAATGGTTCTATCTGTTAAATTAATAATCTTAACATCATATCCTTCTTGTTTAATAAAATCAAATAACTCGTGATAGGCGGTTTGGGCACCTCCCAGACCATCTGTATGGCCAATTAGTAATATCTTTTTTCTGTAGGGAGTCATATCGAATAGTGTTTGAGCAATTAGGTTGACAAATTTTGCACATGGCTTACCCAGGTAGCACGTTAATCAGGAAGCTATTTTTGATTGTATTTGGAGCCTTATTTTGCGTACGCGATGACCGCAGCTTTGAGGTTAGATTTAGGCTTTAAAACTTTTTTTGCTTTGTAAGCATTTACAACAGCACCGGGCGAAGATGCCTGGTAAATACCAAGTTTTGGCATTTCGTGTTCAATGTAGGTTTTATCGTTTGCTGAAATTATAACCGGAATTCCCCTTTCCATCCAGGTTATTGCCGATCCGCTTTTATCTATGCCATCAACCGGACTTGTTACTACGCCTATATCTACAAGCTGCATGCAATGATTAATCATGCCAGGCGATAGGGCGCCTGTTTGCCAATAAGTTACGTTACGCATATTTTGTGCCATATCGCCTACATTTTGGCCCCGACTATGACCGATTGCCAAAATGCCGAGATTTAAACCTGCAGATTGCGCTGCTATGCTTGCTGTGTTCAGCAACTTATCTAAACCGGGGCAGTTATAAGTTGTGCCAAAAAAGCCTAATACAAGCCATTTTTGAGGGGGGGATATTAAATTGGAAAGATTAGCAGACTTAGTCAGGTTTTCCCAATCACTATCACTGCCAAACTCATTTGTGGGGATGTTTCCAAATATTGGAACCACCGTTGCGTTGATCCCTATTGTTTTTAAGAAAAGTAGATAAGGCTTTATACTTGTAAAAATTGTTTCGGGATTTAAAACAGTAATGAGTGTTTTCAAAAACAGTTTTTGTAAGTTGCCAAGCACTTTTTCTTTAAAACCCGCGTTTACTGCCATGCCACACCAAAGCTCATGAAGCATTATTTGTAACCGGGTACTGCCAATCGCTTTGCGAAGGTTAAGTAAAATATCTAACGGAAGCCCGTATTTATGAAATCCAAAACCAACATATTGTAAGCTTATAACATCGGGCTTAAAAAGATTTACCTGCTTGCTTAAATAGTTGTAACGATCAACAGTATTTAACGATGCAGGCAGGCGAAATACCTGGAGTTCTATATTGTCAAATACTTGTACATCTGTTTCAATAACACTGGTATAACTATCCTTCAATGCAATAGCATTTACCTGGTGCCCGGTCTTGATAAGTTCACATGCCAGCCGGCGTACATAATCGCCAACACCATCACTGCCGATTTGCAAAGAGCTACATATAAAAGTGATTTTCATTTAGTTTGTTGCTTGTTTCCAGAAAGGCTATCCACATTAAGTTAAATTGTAAAGCACACTCCTTTTAAACTTGGTGAAAAAATGACGGGATATTAAAAGCCCGGGGTTTTTTATCATTAATGCGAAGTAACTTGATAGCCTGCTTTTTAACTTTTTATGTGCGTTTTCATATTCCCAGTTACTGATATGTTTTTCTGGAAGCAATTGATAGTTTAGGCCTCTTAACAGTTGTTTCCGGTTAGTTTTAAACATCGGGTTTTTAAGCAGTAACATATAGTGATCTATAAGTTCATCTGCCTTACTATCCCTGATTACCAGTGTTTTTGAATTTTCATGATATCTGAAGTGAACCAGTATATCATCGATGTACATTACTTCATTAAACTGCAAGAAGTAACTTGAGAAAAATATCCTGTCGAAATAGTAGGATGAACTTTCGGAGAATTTACCCGTAGCTTTTATATTATCCAGATCGCACCATATCCCCGGTTGGTGAAATGTGTCTTTTAGCGATAAAAACTTGTCTATTGACAGATCTTTATTTTTTATAATATCCTTAAAGTCAGGATTGTCATCGTAAAAATTAAATACGCTACCTGCCACTGTACGACCTTTTACAAAAGCACCGGCAATGTTTACCAATGCTTTTGGCGATAGGTAATCATCACTGTTTATCCAGTTAAAAATATCACCGGTACATTTTTCAATTCCCTTATTAATAGCGTTGGCCTGGCCTTTATCTTTTTCGCTTACCCAAAAAGTTATCCAGCGTTCATATTTTTTAATGATCTGTACCGTATCATCAGTACTGCCGCCATCGATGATGATATATTCCAGGTTGGGATAGTTTTGTAACAGGATGGAGCGGATGGTTTCTTCAATGTAATTACCCTGGTTATAGCTTGGGGTAACTATGGATATTTTGGGCCAATGCTGTTTTGAATCGTAATTATTTAAAACTACCTCTTCATCCCATGGCCATCCTTTTTTGGATGTAATTTGTGGCAATTGGCTAAGTAGCGACATCTCCTTCATTTGATATTTTAACATTTTTAATCATTATGATGCTATAAGCCATGTGCATAATCACCTCAAACGAGGCTACATAAATATTTAGTAGCAAAATTCCGTGCAGCGTTGAAATGTCAATTAACGATGCGGATACAGCTATGGCAGATATGCTAAGTGGAATAAGAATGATAGGTTTTATAGCCCAGCCACGATGAGTATAAAGGGAAAAGGATGACCCGGCGATTAAGCCAAGGCAACTACCGCCTATGTTTAATACAACCTCTTTTTTAAGATTTATATATGCTGGCCCTAATACCCATAATATTTGAGTAGAGAATTGCCAAACCATAATAATTAATATGGCCATGAGTGCAAACAATATTACCTGTATTTTAAGGTAATTACTTAGCAATACTTTCCTGTTATTGGGTAAGCGCGCAAAGCGGGGAGATATGAGTGTAGAAAAAAGAACATTAAAAATGCCTAATACCATAACTAACCTTCCCAAAGCACCTACCTGCGCAACTGAGGTGGTTGACCCGAAAATTGAGATGAGCCAGATAGTGATTTGCCCGGAAGCACAGTAATATATAGCACCCGGTAAAATGCGTTTAACAAATTCCAATATATCTTTCCTGATAGCAGGATCTGGCTGTTGTTTAAAATTGGCGTAATTAAATGATGTTTTTCTTAACTGCAGGTTTGCCCAAATTTGCGGTAAACCCGAGGCAAGTACAGCTAAATATGCCCAGGGAAAGGTAAATATAGTGAGGCCAATAAGTACTAATCTTAACGCGTTTGTACCAACCTGTATTTTTTGAAGCGGTGCAATATCCTGTTTTAGTTTTGGCGCCACCTCCAGCAAAGTACCAGACAACGATGTGAAAAATGCAGGTATAAGAGATAGGGTGATTAATATAGCCATTAACCAACTTGCGCCATGATGCAGTAGCAGATACAGCAAGATTGGTATGGCTACGATAAGACTGCCAATGGCAAACTTTTTTCTGAGATCTAAACCGGTAGCTATAACCAAACCAAGTTTTTCGCGATCTTTCCAGATTTTGCCACCCTGAGACATAACACCGGTTGAAATACCCCCATCTGCCAAAAGTATCATGGTGCCCAACATGGTGTTAGCTAATGTGTATAGCGCATATTCTTTTGTGGGCAATAACCTGATAACTATAATGGCGCTTAAAAATCCAATCAATTGCACAATTAACTGGGCCGAACCTGTTATGGTGATCAACTTTCCCCATTCAAGCGCCTTTGTGTATTTGGATGTAGCCGGTATATTTTGAGTAATAGTTTTCATGATATTTATCCAAAGTGAATTTGGATATTTTAAGTTGGGATTGAGATTTGATAAAGCAGAACTTGGTAAAGCCCTGCTTACTTAAAAGCTATGATTACTAAGCTCTTTGCTTTTTTAACTTTCTGTTTGAATAATAGCTATTGTCGTACTTGTAACCATAGCCGTATTTGGCTCTTTGGATACCGTTGAACACTATATTTAAGTTTGGAAGCTTGTTTTCTTTAACTATTTGTTTGATGAACTTTAACTCAGATTTATCAGTATACCCTTGTTTTACAAGGTAAAGCGTAACATCACATACCCTTGATAGCAGCATAGCATCAGTAACTAAATGCAGTGGAGGGGTATCAATCAAAATGTCGTCATAATCGGTACGAAGCTTGTTTATCAATTGATCAAGAACAAAGCTGTCAAGCAATTCTGAAGGATTTTCAGGTATAGTACCGGCACCAATAATAGTTAGGTTGGGGTAGATGCCAGAGGGCTGGGTAATTTCATCCAGTGACACTTCATTGTTTAAATAATTGCTTAAGCCAGGATAATCAGCATGGAGATTAAAAATGCTGGATATTTTAGGCCGGCGCATATCAAGTTCCAGAATTATTACCTTACGGCTTGTGGCGGCAAGGGCTGCACCCATATTACTGGTTACAAAACTTTTGCCTTCGCCGGCCACGCTTGATGTAAACATGGTAACCCGCCCAATTTGGGTGCCTGGATGTAACATTTGGAGGTTGGTACGTAGTGACCTGAATTGCTCGCCGATGGCAAAAGCATTTTTTTCAAGTACCAAAATTGTATTTTTGCCTCTTTCCTGGTTTAACTCACAAATAACGGAAGCATTGGTTATTTTCTCAATTTCGGCACGGGTAACTACTTTGTTTTTTATGAGATCGCGCCCGTATATGCAGGAAGCCGGGATACCCAAGCCCAACAGAAAAGCAAGTACATAAGGAACTTGTTTTTTTGATTTTGGCGATACGTAGTAGGGATCCTCAATGGTGTGAATGCCGGTAAGCGTGGATGCGTAGCTTAATGAAACTTCCTCTTTTTTCTGCAATAAATAAACGTACAGATTTTCTTTTATGCTTTGCTGACGTTTAATGCTTATGTACTGTCTTTCCTGCCCCGGAATATTTTTGATAGAGGCTTCGAATCCCGAATTATTATTTTTTAATTCCCGCTGTACCGAAACAAGAGAGGATTTTATTCCGTTTATAGTTTCCTTAACCGCAATTTTTGTAGCCCTTATTTGTCTGTTTAATGGCTCAAATATTGGGTTTTGCTCGGGTGTGGTGGCTAATAACCTATCGCGTTGTAACTGTAACTTTGATAATTGATCAACAAGGCTTATCAATCCAGGGTCTGAAATACCAAGTGTTGCAGGCACATTTTCGGCATTACTATTTGAATTTACATAACGTTCAATCCCTTCAATAACATTAAGCTGAACATTAACATCATTTAAACGCGTATCGTTTGTTTGAACATTATCCAGGTAAAATTTAGATTTTGAAGATATATCCGTTAAACCAATGCTACTTTTAAAACCCTCAACATCCTTTTCAACATTATTCAACTCGCCGGTTAATGATGATAGCCTATCATCAATAAATCTGAGCGTGCTTTGTGTAACCTTGTTTTTATCTTCGATGCTTGAGATTTTATACGCTTTGATAAGCTGGGTTAAAAATTCTTTTCCTCTTTCAGGAACTTCATCTTCTAATTCCATTTCAATAATCGGTGCATCTTTATTTAAGGTGACTAAAACAGTACTCTGATATAGCGTTACAATATCTTCTGGATTTTGAATGTTTATATTAATTGTTTTGCCTATATAATTATTGAAATTACTTGTTTTAGTAAGTGTCCATTTGCCAAGGCTGTTGTTTAACGGCGTATTAAATGAGTATGCTGGTGATTCGCTGTTTTCTGTTTTTAAATAAAATGTATTGGCATCTTTAATATAAACTGCAAATGATTGATCTTTTAAGCGGCCTGAAGGTTTGATCAGGTTAAAGGTGATAGGTGTAGTGGCATAAATATCTTTACTGCTGTAAGCCGCTGTTTCCTTATAGTTTACCCATAACTGAAGATCATTAACAACCTGGCGGATAAGTGGCCTTGATTTGATCATCTCAAGTTCACTTTCAATATCTTTTGATTGTCCCGCTATATCAATTTCGGCAAGGGCTTCTTTTGCGTTATCGGCCTTTTTTTCATCCTTTACAGCAAGTTTTGCCCTGATATCATATACTGGCTTTGTGTTTTTAACGCAGTAATAAGCAATGCCCAAAGCAATTGCTAAACTAACAACAAAAAATGGCCAGCTATTTAAATACTTGGCAAGTAGTCCACGTACATCTTTTGATGTGGTTTCTTCATTGTTTTCAAAGGCCGTGGTGAGGAACAGGTTCTCGTTTTTCATACCTTAATTTTTTATTACGCTTGTAAGCACAATTGTTAACACCGAAAGGGCAGAAAGTATTAAACTCACAGTGCGGTAACTTCTGTCACCCGAGTTAGATTTGGTCTTGTCTGGCTGAACGTAAATCACATCATTGTTTTTTAGATAATAGTATGGTGATTTAAACAGGCTGGCCGAGGTAAGATCAATGTTTACATATTCGCGCTTGCCGTTAAGTTCACGTATGAGGAGTACGTTGTTGCGTAAACCCGTAATATTAAGATCTCCGGCTAAGCCAAGCGCTTCAGTTATTGTTACGCGCTCATTTTGAATTTTGAAAACATCCGGCCTTGCAACATCACCTATTACCGATATTTTGAAATTTAATAACCGTACGTTTACTGATGGTTCCTTTAAATAGGTAGTAAGTTTTTTTTGTATTTGCTGCCTTATCACATTTGTTGTAAAGCCGGCTACCTTGATGCTACCAACAAGCGGTAACTGGATATTACCATCCAAATCAACAAGGTAACCGGTTTCCTTATTGCTTTCGTCTTTCCAGGCTTCTGGATTTAAGCTGCTAACGCTTATGCCTAAAATATCTTCGGTCTGTATAGTAAGCGGTGAAAAGTTATCGATGTTGTCGTTTAAATTGCTTGACCTTTTTAAATCCTGGAAGTAGGGGATGTTTTTATAGGAGTTACAGGACGATAGGATAATAAATACCATAATTAAAATTATTGGCGATTGGACTTTGAAATATATTTTCATATCAAAATATGGGTTATCATGTATATAAATATCCCCAGATAATTGGAACTAATTATCCGTATTAGAATTGGGGAAGGGTTAAACTGAAAATTGGAGATTTAATTGAAGGTTTTAAGGCTGTTATAAAGCTTCGCCATTTCACTTACAGTGATTGCTTTTTTTGTAATTAAAGTATACTTAGTGTTGTTTAATGGTAATAGAACTAAGTATTTTGTTATTAATTTTTATAAAAGTATGTCAATTATTGCGCTTTTGATAATTGAATGTTCAAACTGATACAAAGTGTGAAAATTTGTATCACAGATTCATATACGGTTGTGATGATGTGCGAAATTCAGGTTTAGTAACCTGAATTTTATAAGGTAAAATCTCTCTTTTGATTTTAAAATGCTTTGTTTTAAGCTTAGATGGGGGTTTTAATTGTAAATCGCCGGATGATAGGCTTTTCCCTTTAATGTGCATACAGTTATTTTTACGCCTGGTAAAAAAAACGAAGCATTGGTATCAACAGTAGCTAGAGAGGTTATATCAAGTGATTTAACAGACTTCAAAAAAGGGAGAGCACTATTCATGTATTAATTGATCGTATACATCAATTTCGGGTTTATATATCATGAATGCCGATATGCTTAAATCTACAACTACGAATAATATTTGATGATAGCGTGCAATATTGCTATCGGCTAAGTTAAAAATGAATGATTTTAAATATGTTTATATATTGTTATGGATGATTTGAACAATATAATAGTATTTTAATTATAAATAAGCTGAATTTTGGTTATTTTTGTGTTTTTAATATAATATTACGGATTTAGTTTGTTTTTAAATTTTATTCCTATAAGTTATAAATAAGTTGAGCAATAAAATTTAATTGGTACGATAATTTATATTGATATTATAAATAACCTAGCCGTGGAAAAAGAACCAATAAAATTAAAAGATTCCTCAAAAAAACAATGGATGGTGGTGTATACCCGATCCAGGTTTGAGAAGAAGATAGATAAAAACCTAAAAGAGCAAAATGTTACCTCTTTTTGCCCGGTGGTGAAATCTCAGAATAAATGGGCAGATCGCGTGAAAACGGTTGAAACCCCCCTTTTTTCTTCCTATTTATTTGTTAAAATAAACCCTCTTGAATTTACCAAAGTAAGAGGCGTTGCAGGTGTTATAAACTTTGTAAACCATTGCGGTAAACCCGTGATTATAAGTGACTCAGAGATAGAAAGAATTGAGTTAATTCTCTCGAAATATTCGGACGTTGAGTTAGTGAACCTGAACAACTTAAGTGTTGGCGACAGGGTTAAAATAAAAAACGGCGTACTCTTAAATGTAGAAGGTATAGTGAATAGAATAATGGGTAAACTGGTATTGATGACCATTGAGCCGTTGGAGTGTGCCTTAGTAATTAAAGTTGGGCTTGACCAGATAGCTTTAAAAGAAGTTGAATGATTGTATTTTGTAGGTAATTTTAAATTATTGATATTAAGTAATTTGTATTTTTTATCAGTGTGTAATTTAATAATAAACAATATTGGCATTTAAAACCACTACTTAGCGATGGAACTACATCATGGGCAAATAATTGAGAAAGTAATAAGGCGGGAGGGGTATAGTATTAGTGAGGTGGCAAGGTTTACAAAGGTTAACCGGCGGTCTGTTTATTACTGGTTTAATCAGCAGTTTTTGAAAGCAGAGATTATATACAAGATAGGCATGTGTTTAAAGCATGATTTTTCGGTGGAATTCCCTCATTTATTCAAAAGTGATGATTTTAAAAAGATGTCTGCCGAAGTAAAATTTGTGAATGCAGGCAGTGAGGTAATTAACGAGCCACAAGGCTCTGCCTACTGGAAGGATAAATATCTGGAGCTTTTAGAAAACTATAATGAACTTTTAATTAGGAATGCAGAAGAGCATAAAACTGAAAAGGAAAATATTCTTCGTATGGTTTTACCGGATACAAATTTAAAATCTAAATAAAAATAGTATAGGTAAATATTAATTTACAACGTATATTGTTTTAAGAAATAGATTGAGCTCTCGCATGAATTTTAGTTGAGGTCTTAACTCTTCAATTGTTATTTCAGGATTTTCATTGTCTACAACAGAGTCTGAAATAGAATTAATCATTGTTTCAAATCCATCCTTAGTAATGTCCATAAAAGAAGAACAATGCTCCAGGAATTCTTTCAGTTCTTTTAAACTAATACCAAAATCAACACCGTTGACATTAACGGTTTGATTTTCTTCCAAACTTCTTTTTCTTTCAACTATCATTTTTTTGGATGCCAAACTTACAAATCGCTCAAAAATTATTTTTTACCTGCTATTACGCTGTTTCGAATTGAAAATCCAATTGAGCAACTTTGGGGTATTTTACGATATAGAAATTGATAAAGTTTCATTTTTTTTGTTTTAGATTTCAATTTGCTAAACTTATGTATTCTGCTCAGATGAATATGATTTAGAAAAAAAAACACCCTTTTAACTCCTCTGTTATAGATAAATACCAGAATTGAAAAAAGAATACAATTCCCTATTGTGTAAGTATTTGCACAATATGTTGCGTAAAATCAACAGTATTTATTTTTGATTTACCATTAATTTTTATGTTGCTATTAAGCACCATGTAAAAATGTAATAATCTTGTTAAATTTATTGATGCTCAGTGTAATAGTTTAATTAATATTTTCGGAGATAAAAGCCCCGTTTAATTCAAAATTGACTTGTTTTTACTTGATTTATTATTAAAATTAATATTATATAATAATATGCACTAAATCAAAATGGAAACACATACCAAGGCAATCTTGAAAGAATATCTTCAGTTAATAATTTCTTATATAGGTGGTTTTATTCAGGCTTATGTACAATATTACTAAAATTATGCCATATTGTTTATCAATGGTTAATAGAGATTTAAAATAAGATGGACAGAGTAAGTATAAATCTAAATGTAGTTTTTTTGCACGTACGGATCCGCGAAATTGGGAATAAGTCATCATTTTGTTCAAATGATAAAAGGTTGATAACTCCGTATTATTTGCCTGCATAAAGTTTCGACGCGGCATAGCGGTTTTTTTTAAAAAAGTTATTTTTATTTAGATTGAGCAGGAATAATTGCCATCTTTTTATGTTCTTATTGCGGAATAATCCCTGGCTTTTCCATCCACCAGAATTCATGATTCTATTAAGTTTTTACCTATCCTAAATCTACTTTCAAAACACGGTGATTGGAAACGGGCCTAATACCTCCCTGGATATATCCTGTAAATCATATTAGCCTGGTACCAACCGGCTGAATAAATCTTGAAAATTTTACCGGCTGCCCGGCAGCAGGGGCAAGGGCTGTTGGAATAGGCAGCCACCTGTTTCCAAAAGATATCCTGGAAAGCGAAGACTGGGGTAAACTGCAGAAAATTTATGTTTTATACACAGAGCGATATAAAACATACATCAATACTAAAGCGGTATAGATTAGGAACTGATTTATTTTAGGCTCGGTGTACTTGTTTTTAGGCATAGCTATTCTTTAAGTTTGCAGGGTGTTCCAAATCAAAACTCTTCCTTTTCATTTCCGCCTGGCCGAAAACGTGGCCGATGCGCTGCGCAATACGCTGATTGTGCTGTTGCCGATTGTGGTGTTTTACCATAGCCACCGGCAGGCAGGTATCGGTATGGGTGTTGGCGCATTGCTGATCAGCCTGACGGATTTACCGGGCAACCGGCGCGGCAAAGCGCTGACAGCTCTGCAAAGTTTGCTGATCTTTTTCGCGGTGTCATTGATCTTTTCGGCAAGCCTACACTCGGCGTTGCTGGCTGGGCTGGTATTGATCACGCTGACTTTCCTGCTGTCGATGATGGCGGCTTTGGGTGGCCGTACCGGTGTGGCCGGTACTATGGGCATTGTGCTGATGGTTTTTACGTTGGGGCTGCGGCCGCAGGAGCCGTTGTGGTTCAGCGCTTTTATCGTGGTGGGCGGGGCCTGGTTCCATCTCGTGAGCCTGGTACAGGTATTGATCTGGCCGTTCCGCTCATTACACCAGGCACTGCGCGAGGCCTTGTCTGCGACTGCAGATTTCCTAAAGGCTAAAGCCGTTTGTTATGACCCCGCTGTGCCCCTGGAGGAGGCTTACCGGCAAACAATTGCCCTGCATTTGCGGGTTTCGGAAAAGCAGGAGCTTGTGAGGCAATTATTGCTCAGCGACCGTCCGGGTGCGCAGCAGTTGCTGAACACTGCGATACGGGTGATCGGCTTGTATGAACAGGTAACAGCCATGCATTATGACTATGTAGTTGTGCGCGAGCGGTTGGAAACGAGCGGAGCGCTGCCGCTGACAGCGGAATTGATCGCTTTGCTGTCAGAAGAAACGCGCGGGCTCAGCCGTGTTGTGCCGGTATCCCGGCCGCTGAACCCAACGCTGAACGATTCCGCTTACTTGCAACTGAGCGACCGGCTATCCCTCATGGCAGCGGGGCTGCAGCAAGAGGACGCGGCTGTTATCAACGGGATACTGATCAATACTGCCGCGATTCGCCGCTTACTGGCCGAAATCGTTTTGAACGAGGGGGCGGTAATGGAAGATCTGCCTGAACCTGGCGCTTTCTTGCCAGAGGAGGGGACGTACGCCGCGAAGTTCAGGGCGCATTTAAATTTCCGTTCACCGGTGCTGCGTTTTTCGCTGCGGCTCACTTTATTGTTTGCGGCAGGGTACCTTGCTACTTTATTTTTTGCCCCGGATCCTTATAGTTACTGGCTGCTGCTAACGATCGTGATCGTGGCCCGGCCCCGGCTGGCGCTGACCTGGCAACGAAACCTGGAGCGTTTGTCGGGTACTTTGGTAGGTGTTTTACTGGCGGGCCTGGCGCTCCTGCTAATCAAGCCAGTTATGCTCTTACTGGTTATCGCAGGGCTGGGATTATTGTGCTTTTTTGCCTGGAACCGGTCTGCCTATGCCCGTAGCGTGACCGGTATTACGGTTTGTGTGGTAATCTGCCTGAGTCTTTATCATGGGCAGCCAACTGTGATCGCGACCGCCCGGCTCTGGTATTCACTGGCGGGCTGCGTTCTGGCTTTTGCCGGGATCTTTGTTTTTCCGGTCTGGATAAACGCCGAGCTGGAGGATCTGGCGCGTGCGGCGGCGGCGGGAAACCAGCTGTTCCTGAAAGCCGTTCTAGAGTCTGCTCCCCAACAGGAGGTCTGGCTGGCGCGAAAGGAAGCTCATTTGCGGCTGGCACGCTTTTCGGAAGGTTTGCGGCACGCGCGGGTCGAGCCTGGCAAAGCCGACTTACCCCGATTGGAACACATTCAGGTACTGCATTACCGCATCAACGCCGTAATTATCTCGCTGTTTTTAGCCCCGCGCCCATCGGGCCTTGAAAAAGCAGAAAGGGCATTGGCCCGCCTGGAAGACTATGGGCGACGGGAAAATCTTTTTTTACCAGCGCCCCAGGACAATCGTTTATTATTAAAAGGCGCTGATCTGCTGGACGCGCTGGTATGCGAACTGCTCCGGGCTGGCTGAGCCAGCATTCCGGCTATCTCCCGGCCTGTTGTTTTACCGGCCCGGCTATAGGGGGATACTACACTCAATTTATAAAGGAATTTCACGGGGAAGTGGATAAACTACTGGGGCGGGTGGCAGCTAAATCAAAAACTTATCAGCAGCGTTTACGTAAAAAGTTTTTAAAGATTTATGTATGCGCTATTTTTTGATGCTGATTTGCTCCTTGAACTACACTGCATTTGCGCAGCAACCTGCGGCGAGGCCCGGTCAGCTTCAAACAGCAAGCGAAAGTGAAAAGGTTCGATTGTATAATCAAATCAGCCAGTCCTATGCGGCCACACAGCCAGATTCTGCTGTGTATTATGCGCATGCGGGTATGCGCCTGGCCGAAAAACAGAATGACCGCCAGGGCCAGGCTTCTCTGTTGCTGACTCTGGGGCATATCAACACGCTGCACCATCATACCGACCTTGCCCGGAGCTTTTATAACGAGGCGCTGGGCCTGTACCGCAGGCTGCATGATGTGGCCGGTGTTGCCCATACCTATGATCAATTGGGTGCACTGGATGGCGATACGCAAAACTTCGGTGCAGCCTTAAAATATTACCAGGATAGCCGGGACAGCAGCGGGTTGATCGAAACCTATGTGGACCTGGGCAATAACGCGGTGGACAAAGGCGAGCACGAAAAGGCGCTGAGCTGGTACCTGCGTGCCTTAACTCAGTATGAGCATCGCCGTCAGGAGCCGGAAGCTTACTTTGTATTATTGGAAAATATCGGTAAGCTATACCAGCAGAAAGGCGATAGCGCTACCGCGCTGCACTATCTGCAGGAAGGTGTCCGCAGGAGCAGCCGGCAGGGGACGCGGGACGGCGAAGTCCGTTTGCTTAATGATGAAGGCCGGCTTTTTACTCAGGACCATGAGGAAGTAAAGGCACTCGCATTATATAAACAAGCGCTCAACGAAGCGAAGAAATATCGTCAGCCGGATGAGCAGGCCGAAGCGCTGATCGGGATTGCGGGTGTGCTCCAAAAACAGGATGCCAGCGCAAGTATTAAAGATCTGCAGCAAGCATTGAATATCGCTCAAAGCCTGCACGAGCCGAAACTGGAAGCCCGTATCTACCAGGCGCTGGTCGCCGTTTACCGCCAGCAAAAAAATTATGGTGAAGCCATGACCGCGCTTACAGAAGAACACCACCTGGTGGATAGTCTGCTCGGGGCGGATACGGTTAAGGAGATCGCCGCCCTGGACAGTAGCTATGTGCTGGAGCGTTCGCGCGAAAAAACGGAAGGCCTTGAAAAGGTGAACCGGGTGGAAAAAGCCGAATTGTGGCTGGCCGTGGTATTGGCCGCGTCGGTACTGCTGATCCTGATCCTGTGCTGGCTTTATCTCCGGAAAGTTAAACGGCTAAATACACAACTGCAGCACTTGAATGAAGAATTGCGAAACTCCAACCGGGTGAAGGATACGCTGTTTTCGGTGATTGGTCATGACCTGAAAGGGCCGGCGGGCAGCGCGGCGCAGCTTTTTGAAATGATGGAGACCGAAGATTTTACGCAGGAGGAAATGAAAGGCATGATCAGCGAGTTGCGTAAACAGACCACGGCCTCACTGCAATTATTGCAGGCGCTGTTTGAATGGGGCAAAGCACAGCTGCAGGGTATCAAAGTGAACCCGACGGATTTCAGCGTGCAGCCCGTCGTAGAGCGATGTATACACTTGCTAAGTCAGCAGGCGGCGCAGAAAAATATCCAGCTCATGGCCAACCTGCCCGATGAGCTGAAACTGCACGCGGATGCCGACCACTTTGAATTCATCATCCGCAATCTGTTGTCAAACGCCATAAAGTTCAGTTATGAGGGCGGCACGATTACCATTGGTGCGCGACTACCTTCGCCGGAGGAAGTGGTACTGTCGGTTAAAGACAATGGGGTGGGTATCAGTCCGGATCAGCAGGCTGTTTTCCTGACGAGTAACCTGAAGGTGAGCTTCGGTACCCAAAAAGAACAGGGCAGCGGCCTGGGCCTGTTACTGACCAAGGATTTTATCAAGGCCAACCATGGGCGTATCTGGCTGGAGAGTGAGCAAGGAAAAGGTAGCACCTTTTATGTGGCGATGCCACCGGCGTAACTGCTTGAACTCTTAGACAAGCTGGACCCAAACGTTTCAAACATCAATATCTTGATTTTTTATCTTTTTGATATGATTAATTGATGCGATCGTTAATCATATTTGAAATCCATAAAAAGTTCTTCGTTTCTCTACAATGATTCTTAATAGTTCTGCTGAAATTTGCTTCATCAAAAAAAAGAATATTTAATGTTTTAATAATAGCAGTCATGAAATATAGAAAATTGGGTAAAACCAACGAAAAGCTATCGGCTATAGGATTGGGCACCATGGGGATGAACCATGCTTATGGCGAGCCGGATGATAAAGAATCATTGGCTACCTTGAACCTGGCCATTGATTTGGGCATTAACTTTTGGGACACAGCTGATATTTATGCCAAAGGGGAAAATGAGAAACTGGTATCTGAAGTTTTGGTTCCAAACAGGGATAAAATTTTTATTGCAACAAAATTTGGGTTCAGATGGGATGATAATAAAGTTAACTCATTTGATGCATCTCCTGCTTATATTAAAACAGCGGTGGAACAAAGCCAGAGGCGGCTGCGTGTAGATTATATTGACCTGTATTACGCGCACCGCGTAGATCCCCTTATACCTATTGAAGAAACAGTGGGAGCTATGGCGGAGTTGGTTAAAGAGGGAAAGGTTAAATATCTTGGTTTGTCGGAGGCCTCTGCCGCATCAATTAAAAAAGCTCATGCCGTACATCCGATTGCCGCGCTGCAAAGTGAATATTCTTTGTTAACAAGAGAAGTAGAAGCGGAAATACTTCCTTTGACCAGGGAACTCGGCATATCTTTTATTCCCTTTAGTCCATTAGCCCGCGGACTGGTAACTAATACACTCGATATCAGTACACTTGCAGGTAACGATTTTCGAAGAACATTGCCCCGCTACCAGGAGAAATATGCTGAAAACAACAAGAAACTGGCTGAAGGGTTTGCTGCAATAGCAGGATCTAAAAATGTTACTTCAGCCCAAATAGCGCTTGCCTGGGTTTTGAACCAGGGTGAACACATTATACCTATCCCCGGCACAAAGAAAACCAAATATCTGAAGGAAAACGCCGCTGCGGTGGACGTAGAACTGACTGCGGATGATTTACAAACTATTGAAGAACTGCTGAAAAAATACCCGGATACTGGAGCAAGATACAGCGAGCACCATGCAAAAATGACTAACAATTAAGTATCATAAGCCTCGTTGCCATTGCATCGATTAACAAAGAGACAATGAAGAATGACAATCGGCTTTTGGAGTAAGAACCTATTTCGCAAATCCAGGCATGGTTGAAAGCTGGCTTAACGTTATTTGACTTTAATATTCATATATCTTATACCATTAAAAATACACCTGGCTATGCCGAACGATTGAAAGTAGAGAAACAGACACAAGTATTCTGGAACAGACCTAACTGACATCATTCGTAACCCTGGACGGGGGGTCAGGGAGACAAACAGAATCTTTGAAATAAATTAAAAAAACAATTGAATTTCTTGTATTTGACTATTGTAATTAGTAAGTTCAGTTGTTGAAATGTTGTGAAAACCGC
Organism: Mucilaginibacter sp.; assembly: GCF_025362475.1. GTDB lineage: Bacteria > Bacteroidota > Bacteroidia > Sphingobacteriales > Sphingobacteriaceae > Mucilaginibacter. The sequence continues at coordinate 34,376 of NZ_JANYGH010000058.1, read as the reverse complement.
AGTTTATGTTTTATTTCAACAGGGGCCATGTTAAGTGCCTTGCACGCCGGAAGCCCCAGGAAGCGAGTATCGGGGGACTTTCTTTTTAAAAGTATTTCGGTTCAGGGATATTTTAACCGGAATGATATTGTACCATCTTTTTATCTTTGCAATACATGAGTTTACCTTTGCGCATCACATTTGGAGATATTGATTATACTTACAAAGTATTAAGTAAAGGGATCAATAGGGAAACCACACAAATAAAAATCAGCCTTTTTAGCGAAGAGTTTACCCTGATTCGTAATCAACTCAATGAGTGGATTCCCGAAGAATCATCCATTGGCGATAATCAGGCCCTTTTAAAAGCCATTGGTCGTTCGCTTGCATCGCGTTACAGGCTTAAATAATAACCCAAATTCGCCAACAAATAATAAAGTCCCTGTCAAACTCGATAGAGGCTTTTTCAATAGATTTTCAATTTAAGTATTGTGTCTTCTTTTCTGTCACTTCTTTGCGGCTATTCCGCTGAAACTGACCAGTAACTCATAGGTAAAGAACAAATTGATTCGGCTGGGGTAATAAAAAGATGTTTTTTCAGACGAAGTATTAATTAGGTCAGATAGTCCGGTTTTTTCGTTGTATTTTCATTTTTTAATAGCAGTTTAACTAACACATTTGCTGGCCAATTATTTTCTCGTCATTCCCTATTGTTAAATATGAAAAAAGTCATTTATGTTATTCTTTCAGGCATATTTGTTTGCTGTAGTTTTACCGGCGTCGGACAAATTATTCAAAATAAAAGAATTGATCTTTCAGGGACCTGGTCATTTGCAATAGATTCTCTGGACAAGGGAGTTAAAGAAAAATGGTTTGTAAATAAATTACCTGAAACTATTCATTTGCCGGGTTCTATGGCTACCAACGGCAAGGGAAACGATGTAACCCTGAATACACCATGGACCGGTGGTATGTGGAGTATGCAATGGTTTAAAGATTCCAGCTATGCCAAATACCGGCAACCAGGTAACGTGAAGATATCCTTTTGGCTGCAGCCCAATAAATATTATGTGGGGCCTGCCTGGTATCAAAAAGAAGTTAATATTCCACCGGCATGGGCAGGACAGCATATAGAATTATTTTTGGAAAGATGCCACTGGGAAACAACCCTGTGGATAGACGGTAAAGAAGCCGGTATGAAGAACGCATTAGGGGCGCCGCATATTTACATGCTGGATCATCTGCTTAAACCCGGAAAACATATTATTGCATTAAGGATTGATAACCGGATTAAAGATATTAACCCCGGGACAGATGCACACAGTGTAACAGATAATACGCAAACCAATTGGAATGGCATTGTTGGTGATATGGCGCTTAACGCCAAACCTGCGGTTTATCTTTCATCGGTTCAATTGTTTCCTGATGTAGATAAAAAGGTAGTAGTGGCGAAAGTGAGCATCAAGAGCTTGTCTGGAACTATCGGCGCGTCGAAACTGATTTTCGGTGTGCAGGATAATAGGGGTGCCGCTCATCAATATCTGCCGGTCCTTCAAAAAATAATTGCCGCTGGAAAAGATTCCACTATTGTGTTTTTTACGTACCCTATGGGAGCCCATCCGCTATTATGGGATGAATTTAATCCCAACCTTTATAAGATGAAGGTAACCTTAAAGGGGGAAAGCGGAACGGATAGCCAGGAAATTACTTTCGGCATGCGTAAATTCCTTACCAAAGGAAGTCAGTTTACAATAAATGACCGCCCGGTTTTCCTTCGAGGAACGTTGGAATGCGCTATTTTTCCTAAAACAGGTTTCCCGCCTACTGATAAAGGCGCCTGGGCGAGAATATTTAGAATATGCAGGTCATATGGGCTGAATCATATTCGGTTTCACTCCTGGTGCCCGCCTGAAGCAGCTTTTCGGGCGGCCGACGAAGCCGGGTTCTATTTATCCATCGAATGTTCCGCATGGGCAACGGTTGGAGATGGAAAGCCCATTGATCGGTTCATCTATGAGGAAAGCAACCACATTGTGAATGCTTTTGGTAACCATCCCTCGTTTTGCATGATGCCTTATGGTAATGAACCCGGCGGTAAAAATCTAAAAGAATACCTTACTGGTTTTGTCAAATACTGGAAACAAAAGGATTCCCGGCGGTTATATACCACGGCTTCCGGCTGGCCGGTAATTCCCGAAAGTGATTACAACAGCTCTCCCGATCCGCGTATACAAGCCTGGGGTGCGGGCGTCGAAAGTATTATCAATTCTAAACCGCCAAATACCGATTATGATTGGTCATCCATCATCAGCAAATGGCCGCAACCCACCGTGAGCCATGAAATTGGCCAGTGGTGTGTTTACCCTAACTTCAAAGAAGTAAAAAAATATGACGGTGTGCTTAAGCCTAAAAATTTTGAAATATTTTATGATCGCTTAAAAGAACATCACCTGGAAAGTCTTGCCGATAGCTTTCTGTTTGCATCAGGTAAACTACAGGTACTATGTTATAAAGCAGATATAGAGGCTGCTTTAAGAACCAAGGGATTTGGCGGATTCCAGTTACTTGATCTGCATGATTTTCCTGGCCAGGGTACAGCGCTGGTAGGTGTTTTAGATCCTTTCTGGGATGATAAGGGTTATGTTACAGCAAAGGAATACAGCAGATTTTGTAATGCAACGGTGCCGTTAATCAGGACAGCTAAGATGATTTATGAAAATAATGAAAAGCTTGAAGCAGAAGTGGAGATCGCGCATTATGGCAGTACTCCGTTAAAACAAATTACACCAACATGGCAACTGAAAGACAATGCCAGTAAAGTGTTATACAGTGGAAAGCTGAAAACAACTGATGTGCCTATAGGAAATGGTTTCAAGTTGGGTCAAATCAGCCAATCCTTATCTGGCATCAATCAAGCTCAAAAGCTAGTGCTACAGGTAACAGCAGGGGGGCACATTAACTCCTGGGATATTTTTGTTTATCCTTCGCATCGTCCCGAACCTAATAAAAGTATTTATGTAACTCAACAACTTGATGAAAAGGCTTTGGCCATGTTAAATAAAGGTGGTAAAGTTCTGCTTACCGTGAAGAAAGGCGCAATAAAGGCAGATATGGGTGGCAATGTTGTGGTGGGATTTTCCAGTATTTTCTGGAACACCTCATGGACTAACAACCAGCCTCCGCATACACTGGGGATTTTGTGTAATCCCGCACACCCGGCATTGGCAAAGTTTCCTACGGATTATTACAGCAACTGGGAATGGCGGGATGGCATAAGTCATAGCTCCGCAATCCGGTTGGATAGTCTTTCAAATGAGATCAAACCCATTGTGAGGATTATAGATGACTGGTTTACCGCAAGACCCCTGGGTTTGATTTTTGAATGTAAAGCAGGAAACGGTAGCCTGGTGGTTTCAGGTATTGATTTGCTTACAGATCAGGAAAAACGTCCCGAAGCTAAACAGTTGCTATATAGTCTGGAAGATTATATGAATACGCCGGGGTTTAATCCATCAGTATCTGTGAAAACAGAAAAACTTGTGGGGCTTTTTAAATAATCTTCCTTGATTTAAATGGCGTTAAGCAAGGCGTAAATAGGGTATTAATGATTGGAAACGCATCCGATGACATGCAATTGCAGAATAATTTTGAGCTCATCAATTAATTTAATTCCGTTATATGAAAGTATTAACTTATTCAGATTACAATAAAATGTGCAGAGCTGCTGCTGATATTATTGTTGCCCAAATTCAACTTAAATTCAATTCCCTGATCTGTATTCCTTCGGGAGATTCACCGGCCGGAGTTTTTAAATATTTAATAGCCGATGCCCAAAACGGCAAGGTAGATTTTAGCGGATGTTACTTTGTAGGGCTGGATGAATGGGTAGGTATGGGCAGGGATGACGACGGAAGCTGCACCAATTTTCTTTACGAAAACTTCTTTGCGCCCCTGCAAATTGAACCGGAAAAGATGATGCTTTTTGATGCCAAATCAGCAAATCTGGATGCTGCATGTAAATCAATGGATGATTTTATAAAAGAAAGAGGTCCCCTGGATATCATGATGGTAGGCATTGGCATGAATGGCCACATAGGCCTCAATGAGCCCGGTACAGATTCTGATTTATATGCTCATTATTCGCCGCTGGCGCCGGTTACCGCGAGTGTGGGGCAAAAATACTTTAAAAAGCAAACCCACCTGCACCTGGGTATAACGCTTGGCCTTAAATATTTGCAGGAAGCAAAAATACCTTTGCTCATAGCTGCCGGAGTTAAAAAGGCGGAGATTATTGCTCAGGCATTGGAGGGTGAGGTCACTAATCAATTACCGGCGTCCATTTTTCAAACGCTGCCATCAGCTTATGTTTTATTGGATAAAGACGCCGCGCAAAGATTGACATGATAGCATTTGCATCTTCTAAATAAATAATTTAACATTTCTGAGCAATCGTATTGAAATTTTCATTTGGTAATTAATAATGTATAGATATTCAGACTCATTTTTCTCATCACTAAAAGTTGCTTCATGAAACGTAACTACTACATCGTAGCATTAATCATGCTCAGCTTTTTTGTTATCTCTTTTCTCACCAACGTTATTGGTGCCCTAAATCCCGATTTCATAAAGGGTTTTCACCTGAGCCTAACGCTGGCAGCTTTCTTGCCATTTGCCTTTTTTATAGCCTACGGTTTGGTTTCTATCCCCACGGGGATGTTGCTGGAGAAGTACAAGGAAAAGAAGATAATGATTGCCGGGTTTATCGTATCCTTTTTAGGTTCGCTGCTGCTGGCCATGGTGCCCAATTATTTGAGCGCTATTATTTCGTTGTTCCTGATTGGCTCGGGCATGGCCATGTTGCAGGTGGTGATCAATCCTTTGCTGCGTACATCCGGCGGAGAGGAACATTATGCATTTAACTCCGTACTGGCCCAGCTCATATTCGGCGCGGCATCTTTTCTAAGTCCGATGGTGTATTCCTATTTTGCACTTCACCTGAACGATGCGGGCAACACTGGCTTTATGGCTTATTTTCATACCATAGTACCCTCCAATTTGCCCTGGATCTCGCTTTACTGGATCTTTGCCGTGATTTCTTTATTAATGATCGTGATCATCAGGTTTTCAAAATTCCCCGTAGTAGCGCTGAAGGCGGATGAAGAGGTGGGGCCGATCAAAACACATATTACGCTTTTTAGAAAGCCTGTAGTTGTATTGTTTTTTATCGCCATGATCTGCTATGTTGGCACCGAGCAGGGGATAGCCAACTGGATATCAAAATTTTTAGAAACCTATCATGGCTTTGATCCGCAAACCAAAGGGGCCGATACGGTTGCCTATTTTTGGGGATTGATGACTGCCGGAGGCGTTGTGGGTTTGTTTTTGCTGAAAGTATTGGATAGTCGTAAAGTGTTAATAGGGTTTACGGTTGCAGCATTAATTTGCCTCACCGCCGCTCTTTTTGGCCCGGCTAAGGTTTCATTAATTGCTTTTCCGCTGGTAGGTTTTTTTGCATCAGTAATGTATCCTGTTATTTTTTCGCTGGCACTTAATTCTATAGATGAACATCACGGTTCATTTGCAGGTATTATGGTTACAGGCATTATTGGCGGCGCCATTGTTCCGTTGATCATCGGTGGGTTGGGTGATTTCCTGGGCCTGCGTACAGGGATGCTGTTCTTATACCTTACCATGGGCTATATTTTAAGCATCGGTTTTTGGGCAAAACCACTAATTACTAATCAAACCGTGTTCGACAAAAAAGATAAATCATAAAGATGAGGGATATTAAAGTTATAGGAATAGATCTTGGCGCTACAAACATCCGCGGGGCGGTAGTAACAGGAAATGCCATATCTGATATTGTTTCGGCACGTATTCATAGTGATGGTTCTGTTGAGGATGTGCTAAATGATATTTACCAGGTGGTAGATGCTTTGATAGATGATTCGGTAAAAGCGATAGGCATCGGTGTACCCAGCGTAGTGGATGTAGCGGAGGGTATTGTTTATGATGTGCTGTATATTCCCTCGTGGATAGAAGTGCCTTTGAAAAAATTAATGGAGGCACGCTATCATGTACCTGTTTTTGTAAATAACGATGCCAATTGCTTTGCCGTGGGCGAGTATCATTTTGGAAAAGGCAACGGGGTTGATTCTATGATCGGTTTAACGCTGGGTACTGGTTTGGGTGCCGGTGTAATCATTAATAATAAGCTGTATGCCGGGTACAATTGCGGAGCGGGGGAATTCGGCTTATTCAATTATCTGGATAATATACTGGAGTATTATTGCAGCGGCTCTTTCTTTCAAAATGTGTACCAGTTGGATGGCATGCAGGTTTTTGAGGATGCAAAAAAAAACGATGCCCGGGCGTTGACCTTATACGCAGAACTGGGCACACATATAGGGCATGCCATTAAAATGGTGATGTATGCTTATGACCCACAACTGATCATTTTGGGCGGATCAGTGCGGCATGCTTATGATTTCTTCCAGGAAAATATGTGGCAGCAGATTAAAACTTTTGCCTATACCAAATCGGCAGAGCGGATCAGGGTAGAAATATCTGCCTTAGAAAATAGCGGTATTTTGGGCGCAGCGGCATTATATTATGATGCAACCAATTATTGATCCTCTGTTTAGGTTTGTCAGTTCTGCGAAAAAGATTTCGAATCAAAAATAACGGTAACCAAACCCTGCTCCGATAACTGGGCCAAACACTGGTATCAGGAAAGCATCCGGGTCATTCTGAAGTTGAATATCATCCTATGATGTAGTTATGATGTACCTCTAAAAACTACATCATGGTAAAATTTGCCCGTTGATGTACTGATGAAGCAGCTGTAAATCAGGGTTTTCTTTTCTTTCTATACAGGTTTGTGTTGGCCGAAAGATCATCTTCCGTCCTGCCAGTTCAAACCCTTTAAACACTCATTTTTTATGAAAGAAAAAATTTCTGACGGCCATTGCTATGGCCAAAATCTACCATTAAAATTAAGGCTGTGCTGCATACTGTTTGTAGCAGCTATGCTTCATTGTACTCTGCTCCGCGCCCAAAGTGACACGCTTGGTGTATTTACGACCCACCGCGATATCGGTAACCCCAAAAATCCGGGCAATACACAATATGACAAGGTTACACATAGCTATAACCTTAAAGGAAGCGGTTATAACATCTGGTTTAACCGCGATGAATTTCAATATGTGTATAAGCCTATAAAAGGCGACTTTACCGCTACCGCGAATTTTACTTTTAAAGGCGATAAAGGCAACGGGCACCGCAAAGTAGGGTGGATGCTCAGGGCCTCAACGGATGAAAAAGCTATACACCTGAGTGCCGTTACTCATGGCGATGGATTAACTGTTTTGCAATGGCGTTCAAAAACAGGCGCCAATATGCTTGATCCGCAGGAAGAGATCTTTTTTCCCGAAAAGAAGTTTGAGGTAGTGCAGTTACAGCGCATAGGCAAACGGGTGATCATGAAGGTTGGCCATGTTGGAGAGCCGCTTAAAACGGTAGGGTCGCATGTAATGCCAAATATGCCGGATGAAGCCTTGCTTGGCCTTTTCATTTGCTCGCATGATCCTGAAATTACCGAGGAAGCAACCGCCTGGGATGTACACCTGGATGATAATGCCGCTAAGCATAAATAAGCTGGCGCCTCGGGTCAGAAAACCAATTATTAACCATTATGATTTTATTTTATGTATGATAAATTATTTTACTCAGCATGGAAAATGTGTTTTATTTTCCTCGGATTGTTTTTGAGTTTTACTGTTTTTGCGCAAACCAAAAAAACAGGTAAAGTACTAAGCTTTGATGATAAATCGCCGGTTATCGGTGCTTCTTTAGGGATAAAGGGTTCAAGCCTTGGTACTGTAACAGACGTTAACGGTAATTTTACCCTTACGCTTAAACCTACCGATGTATTGGTGGTGTCCTACATCGGTTACGATACACAGGAAATTACGGTTGGCGATGCGGCAACTCTTGTGATCAGCCTTCACCCTGCATCGCGTTCGTTAAATGAAGTAGTTGTAACAGGCTATAACTCACAACGCAAAAAGGACATCACCGGTGCGGTTGCAGTTGTTAATGTAACTAACCTGAAGGCCGTACCCTCGGGGTCAACAGAATCCCTGTTACAGGGGCAGGCATCGGGCGTTACTGTGGTTAGTTCTGGGGCACCTGGTAGTGCCAGCAACATCAAGATCAGGGGTATTACATCAGTAGGCAGTACAGATCCGCTTGTGATTGTTGACGGCACTCCAGGCAGCCTTCATGATCTTAACGTTAATGAAATCCAGTCCATACAGGTGTTAAAGGATGCCGGCTCGGCCGCAATTTACGGTGTGCGTGGTTCAAACGGTGTTGTTATTGTCACCACTAAAAAAGGGAAGGTAGGCTCGCCTGTTATTACCTATGATGCATATTATGGTACTCAGCGCCCTAACGCCAAAGGATGGAATTTAGCCAACCCTACCGAAACGGCAAATGCCATTTGGCAGGAATACAAAAACGACGGTTTAACGCCTATTCATAAACAATATGGCAGCGGTCCCGAACCTGTTATACCTGATTATATAACACCTACCGCCGGTAAAAACGGTGACCCGAATACCAATCCAGACACTTACGCGCTGTATTCTAACCAGATCACCAAAGCCAATAAGGATGGGACAGACTGGTTTCATGAAATATTTAAGCCCGCGCCCTTACAAAGCCACAGCCTGTCCGTAAGCGGCGGTACCGATAAGTCAACGTATTTGTTCTCGTTTGGTTATCTCGATCAGCAGGGTACTTTAATTGAAACCATGTTAAAACGTTATTCGCTTAGGGTAAATACCAGTTATAAAGTGAAAGACCATATCCGTATTGGCGAAAACCTGTATGCATTTTACAAACAAAATCCGGGTTATACCAATTTGCCGGGCGTTAACAGTACCAATGCTATCAACGCATCTTACAGGATCCCTAACATTATACCGGTTTATGATATTATGGGCAACTATGCCGGAGGTGGTTCGCAAAGTTTGGGGAATGCACCCAACCCGGTGGCTATTCAGCAGCGCACCAAAGATTATAAAAATGACGACTGGCAGATCTCGGGCAATGCTTATGCCGAGGTTGACTTTTTAAAGAAATTTACTGTTCGTTCCAGCTTTGGCGGTACCGTAGATTATTTTTATAACAACGCCTTTGTATTTACCGGTTATGAAAATGCGGAAAATAGTACCAATCCAAATAGTTACATTGAAAACTACGGTTATAGCACCAGCTGGACCTGGACAAACACCATCAATTACAAGGATACTTTTGGCAAACACAGCATTAATGTGCTCTTTGGCTCCGAGGCTATCAAAAACCTTGGTAACGCGGTTGGTACTTCAAGAGGTAATTACTATTTAACCAATCCTAACAACCTTACGGTCGATCCTAATTTATGGACCCTGAATTTTGGTGAATCGGGTACACAAACCAATGCGAATATTATAAACCCGGCCGGGCAGCAAACGCCGTATCAACTGGCTTTATACTCTTTATTCGGTCGGTTTGATTATAATTATAACGATAAATACCTGTTAAGCGGAACCTTACGCCGTGATGGCGCCTCGGTATTTGCTACCAATAACAGGTACGGGGTCTTCCCTTCGGTAACCGGCGGCTGGCGTATCTCGGGCGAACAGTTTATGAAAAAGGTAGACTGGATCAATGACCTGAAGATCCGCGCGGGCTGGGGAAAACTGGGTTCAATCAGCAATATCAATTCTACAAACGCATTTACCTTATACGGGCAGGGCGCTGTTTTGTCTTATTATGATATCGCGGGCAGCAGTAATCATTCTACCCAGGGCCTTTATATCAGTCAGTTTGGTAACCCTAATACCAGCTGGGAAGAGGATATCATTACCAACATAGGCTTTGATGCAACTATTATCAAAAACAAGGTTGATATGTCTTTCGAGGTGTATAAGAAATCAATCAATGGTTTATTATTCCCGGCTGCATTGCCATCAACGGCAGGAGGGGCGGCGGCTCCGTTCATCAATGCCGGGAATATCGAAAATAAAGGTATCGATGCGGCGGTTACTTATCATGGCTCCATCGGTAACGATTTTAAAATGGACCTTACCAGCACATTTACCACCTATGATAATAAGGTGGTTAGCCTGCCAAAAGGTACCGCTTACCTTGATATCGGTTCGGGCGGCAGCTCAACTACTTATTCCAGATTACAGCCGGGCCACCCCGTGGGCGCCTTTTTTGGCTACAAGGTAATGGGCATATTTCAAAATGCGGCCGAAGTTAGTTCGGCTCCTACACAGGATGCGGCGGCTCCCGGCCGTTTCAGGTACCAGGATGTGAACGGCGACGGTAAGATTGATGCCAGCGACAGGACCTTTTTTGGTAATCCCAACCCTAAGTTTACCAGCGGCATTAATATAGGCGCATCGTATAAAAATTTCGATCTTATGCTGTTCCTGTATGCTTCTGTTGGTAACGATGTATTGAATATTGTTCGCTCATCTACTGATTTTCCGCAGCAGTTTGATGTCGCCATCAGTAAAGATGCGGTGTATAACTCCTGGACACCTGACCGACCTAATGCAAAAGTGCCGATGCTTGAACGTTCATCAAACTTTAGCAATACCACCTTTTCATCTTATTATGACGAAAACGGCTCATACCTAAGATTTAAAACCATGGTACTCGGTTATACGATCCCTAAACTTAAGTTAAAAAGGATAGGTATCGAAAAGCTCAGGTTTTTTATCCAGGGCACCAATTTGTTCACGATAACCAAATATTCAGGGCTTGATCCCGAACTGCCAGGCAGCAACACATCCAGTACATTATTCGGGATTGACGGCGGGGCTTATCCGGCAAATCAAAAAACATATACGGCAGGTGTTAATATGTCATTTTAACCGGTGCGATAACAATAAAAAAAGAGGATATGAAAACGAAATATAAAATTATTTTACCATTGTGCTTTATCGGTCTGATCATTATTTATGGTTGTAAAAAAAGTTTCCTTGATAAGCAGCCTTTGGGTTCATTAAGCTCGGCGAACGTAACCAGTTTAACTGGGGTTCAGGGATTGCTGATTGGCGCTTATTCTGTTTTAGACGGCGAGATAGGCCTGGCTAATTCCACCGGTTTCGCCTATGGCAGTGCCGGCTCAAACTGGGTTTACGGCAGCGTTTGTGCCGATGATTCTTACAAAGGCTCAACGCCTACAGATCAGCCGGACCTGGTTTTATTGCAAACCTGGTCGGTATCATCAGCCAATACCAGCTATGTACAGCAAAAATGGCAAATGCTTTTTGATGGTGTACAACGCAGCAATGAAGTATTGCGTGTTTTGCCCAATGTGAAGGATATTTCTGATGCTGACGGTAAAGTAATAGCAGGGGAGGCGCGTTTTTTAAGGGCATTTTACCACTTTGGTGGTAAAATAGTTTTTAACAATTTTCCGTATGTTGATGAAAGTGTTTCTGTGGCCAACAACAACCTGAATGTGCCCAATGTAGATAAAACAGGTAAATTTATTGATATATGGCCCTATATTTAAGGCGACCTAAAATTTGCCATTGACAATTTGCCTGAGGTGCAACCGCAAAGAGGGCGGGCCAATAAATCGGCGGCTAAGGCTTTTTTGGCAAAGGTTTATATGTTTGAGCATAAATATGCCGATGCCAAACCCATCCTTGATCAGCTTATTGGCAGCGGCCAAACAGCTGGTGGTCAAAAATACACGCTGGTAAATTTTGAGGATAACTTTAATGCAGCGACCAAAAACAGCGCCGAATCTGTTTTTGCTTACCAGGCCTCGGTTAATGATGGTTCACAATTGAACGGTAATTACGGCGACGTATTGAATTTTCCGAACGGGCCCGGCGCTCCGGGTGGATGCTGCGGTTTCAATAACCCTTCATTTAACCTGGCTAACGCGTTTAAAACGGATGCTAACGGCTTGCCGCTGTTAGATACCTGGAATAATGGTACCGTGGTAAGTGACTCCAGCAATTTATACACCGGCAATCTTGACCCCAGGATAGACTGGACAATGGGCAGGCCCGGCGTACCCTATTTTGATTGGGGCCCGGATAGCAAACAATGGATCCGTGACCCGGCCACAAATGGCGTGTTTAGCCCTAAGAAAAACGTATACGCCAAAAGCCAGGCCGGTACTTATTCCTCAACAGAAACTGCTTTTTGGGGCGCTACCAGTATAGATGCCAACAATGTTAATTTTATAAGATTTGCAGATATTATACTCTGGGATGCTGAATGTGAGGTGGAAACCGGAAGCCTTAGCCAGGCCGAAGTGTATGTAAACCAGATCAGGAACAGGGCCGCCGACGCGACAGGCTGGGTGTACTCCAGCGGAAGCTATAATGCCGGCAACTCCAGGTATTCATCCCAAACCAAACCGGCAGATAAGTATAAGGTGTCGCCGTATCCTGCGGGTACTTTCGCCGCGCAGGGGCAGGCTTATGCCCGAAAAGCGGTACAGTTTGAACGCCGCCTTGAACTGGCGATGGAAGGTCACCGCTTTTTTGATCTGCAACGCTGGGATAACGGTACCGGAACAATGGCTCAAATTTTAAATACCTACCAGCAAGTAGAAAAAAACAGGAACTCTTTTTATTACACCAATCCTATGGCGCAGTTCCATAAAGGGGTGAACGAGTATTTCCCCATACCGCAAAAGCAAATCGACGTTGAAAACTCAACGGGGGAGGTTAATCTGAAACAAAATCCGGGTTATAATTAACAAGTTAGTAAACGATACAAAACAAGAAGAGGCTGCCTGGGGGCGGCCTCTTCTTGTTTTAAATAAAACAGCCGCGAGTTAGTAATACCGGCCTATATATTGATTATCAACGATAAGTTTTTTCAAGGCCGAGGGATCGATTATGCCTTCTTTGGCATACACTATTTTACCATTGGGCTCCACAAGCATAGTATAGGGTAAGGCTCCCTGCCATTTGGAGTCAATCGCCTCAATGAGTTTATATTTATCATCCTTATTAAATATAAAATTGGTGGACGAGGCCTGAGATAATTGCAGAAACTTCAGTGCTTTATTCATTTTAGCCGGATCGTCGGCGCTGATGGTTATCAGCTCAAAATCACGTTTACGATACATCCTGTTTATGGTGATAAATTCTGGAAACTCGGTAGTACAAGGGCCGCACCATGTTGCCCATACATTGATGAGTCTTAATTTATCAGTTTTGTTGCTTATCAACTCTTTAATGCCGGCAGTACCAATAGTATCAATTTTCACCGGCTCTTTAGCCCATTCGTCTTTAGCCCGCTGCTGCCAGTTTTCCTTTTCAGCCCATTTGATGGAGCAGCCAAAAACCTTGGTGGTAGCTACGCCAGGTGATTTATTGTTTAAAAGCTGGTTGATGGCATTACGGGTATCCTGGATATTGGGTGTTTTGGCAGGCTTCTCCACATCGTCTATCCTGCCCGAAAAGCACAGCTTTCTTGCTTTATTAAAAATAAACACATGGGGTGTTGCCACAGGGCCATAGGCCCTGGTCACCGCCTGGGTGGCGCCGTCGTATAAATAAGGGAAATTATAATGTTTATCTGCGGCTCGTTTTTTCATTTCGGCAAACGAATCGCTCATATCCGTATAACCAAGTTCGTCAAGGCTAATAGCGTTAGGGTCGTTTGGCATAATGGCAATTACGGCAACACCTTTAGTGCTGTAGTCTTTGGTGAGCTGAATGATCCTGTCTTCATAGGCCTGCGCGGTAGGGCAGTGATTGCAGGTAAAAATCACCACCAAAACAGACGCATTTTTAAACGAGTTAAGGGTATAGGTTTTGCCATCAACTCCAGGCAAACTAAAAGCCGGCGCTGCTGCCCCTATAGCCAGTGTGGGGTGATCGCCGGATGGAGATTTAAATGCACTGATCACGGCGCCGGCGAGCAGTAAAAATGCAACAGAGAGATAGCTTAACTTCATCATAATGGTTTACAGTTTAGAGAGATAAAAGGTTTCCTGTTAATTGGTTAAGTAAAATTAACAGGAAACAGCAGATTCTAAAAACTGCACATCTTATTGTATGCAAATGAAGTATAGGTGACGTAGTAAAATACAGGCTAATGCTAACTGACCGAACTCTTTTTTAAAGAAGATAACCCGGAAAAATAGCTGCCAAGATTTATTTCGGTAGGCACCTGTAATTTTTTACGCAGCCGGTACCGGCTTATTTCAACCCCGCGTACAGATATGTTCATGAGCTGCGCTATTTCCTTACTGGATAAGTTCATCCTTAAATAGGCGCAAAGTTTAAGCTCATATGCACTTAAGGAGGGATGAACTTCTTTTACAGCCTTTAAAAAATCGCTGTGCGTATTGTCAAAATACTCGGCAAACTGATCCCATTCTTTATCCATTTTACTTTCCTGGTTCAAGATCCTGATCATCTTCTTTAATTCTTCGGATGGCATATCATCGCTTGATTTGCGCAGGTGAACCAGCTCTTCCCTTATTTTGCCTAACAATTCACCTTTTTGTAATAAGTGCATAGCTACAGATGCCAGCTCGGAGTTTTTACCTAATATTTCTGATTCCAGCTTTTCATTCTTGAGGGCGATGATTTCTTTTTCAGATTTTTCCATTTCAAGCTGGTGCAGGTATTTCAGTCGTTTTTGCTCTTCTTCATACTTTTGTTTCTGGCGAACGAATTTTCTTTTAAGCCATTTGTAAAACAAATAATTAAACATAATGAACATTATAGCATATACGCCATAGGCCCATACGGTACGGTACCATGGTGGTAATATGGTAAATGTATAACTTGTAATGGTCGATTCATCGCCCAGGTTACTCCTTGCCTTTATTTGAAATGTAAAAGTGCCCTCGGGCAGGTTGGTATAATCTCTTTCTGTTCGCCTGGACCAGGCCGACCATTCATGATCAAAGTTCTTTAATAAACAGCTGTATTCAATATTTGATTGTTTTTGAAACGAAGGGGAGGAATATTCAAAATGCAGGGAGTTTTGCTTGCTGCGCAGTTTTCTGTTGATCTCTTTTTCGCTCAAAGTATTAAATGCTGCTATATTATATCCACCGTTCAAAACACTGTCAACATCGCCCGATGCTTTTACCTGCCGGAGCAATACCCTGATGGGGCTTTTATTGCTCTTGTACTTTTTATAATTGATATGATAAAAACCTTTTTCGGCGCCGACGAATATATTCTCTTCATTTAAAGGATAAATGTTCTCAAAATCGCTTACCAGTTTGCCGTTAAGTTCAGGGAAGTAGATTAAACGGGGTTTGGGAGTCGAAAAATCTATTACGCCCAGTTTCTTTTCCTCCATAAACCAAATGTTGCCGCCGGTATCTTCCTTTAAATAACATAATGCCTTAGTTTTAAAAATGGGTTCAAAATAAGCTGATGGCTCAAACTTATCAGTGCCGGCGTTGTATTCGTAGATGCCTTTTTCGGTTGCTACAACCATGCGGTTTTTGATGTGAAAAAGGCGGTTTTTTAAATCGGAAGGCAGACCGTTTTTATGGCTGTATAATTTAGCGTTGGGTTGACCGGGCTGGCTGAGGTCTATTTTATAAATTCCTTTATAGGTATGCGCCATCCATGCGGTATGATTTTGTACGATAACAAAACGGGATGATTCGTTAAAAATTATCAGCTTGTCCTGCACAAACGAGTTATTACTGTACCTGATCAATTCGAGCCCGTTATAACTACCGGCAACAATGGTGGATGATGGCAATACCTTATCATACGGGGTAAAATTCCAGTAACCGAAACGGGTGTTTATAGCATAGGCCTTTTTATCCTTTATTTGAAAAGCACCTTCATGATGCGCCAATAGCAAATTATCATTAACCTTAAACAGGCCCCATGCTGAGGCCTTCGTTCCGGCAACTGTTTTAAAAGTGCCGTTAATATTACTCAGATCGGTATTGCCGTTAACAGGTAACGCGTATAACCAGTTTGAGGTGCCCACATATAAAGTATGGTCAAACAATATTGAACTGTACCCGGCTCCCTCATTTAGTTTTTCGGGATAGATATGTTTAATAGCACTGTTATAAGCATTAAAATCAATCCCGTCATCAAGTCCCATCCACAGGTTGCGGTCTTTATCTAAAAAGAAACTTAATACGGTATTATTTTGCAGGCCCTCTTTACGGGTAAAGTTTTGAAGGATGCGTCCCTGTTTATCAATAATGTACAAGCCGCCCATGTGCGTGCCAACGGCAATATGCCCGTCATCCATCATCATAGCGCACATGATCTGTTGATTAAGGAAGGGGTTGGCATCCTTAAATTTAAAATCGCTCACCGTTTGATGAGCCAAAACAAACAGGCCCTTTTTTAGCGTGGTAATTAAAATACTGTCTTTGCTTAAATGCAGCAAGCCTGTAACAGCCAAATCCTGCGGCAGCAATTTATTTACCGCCAGCGGCGTCCACTCGCCGTTTGAAAATTGAAACAAGCCTTTTTGTGCATCCTGGGCAATGAGCTGTTTATTGCAGGCCCCTAAAAATTGCCATTGTGAAACAGGTTGGTATGCGATGATCGATTTGCCATCGAACTGAAAGATATTATTTTGCGAACGGAAAAATATTTTATCATCAAAGGATACAATATCCCAGATATCCTTAAATGATGTAATTTTTTCGGGCAGCAGCTTCTTCAATGAAGTAAATACCAGGTTGCCATCTTTATCGGGCAAAAAATAGCCCATCTCATTTTGTCCGCCGGCGTAAATCTTTCCGTCTGCTCCAAGGGCTATAGATCTGATAATGGTTTTGTTGGGCAATGGGTTAAGTTTCCAGTAAGTACCGTCAAAACTTAATAAACCCTCGCTGTTGGCAAAATATATGATGCCGCTTTTATCCTGCACAATGCCCCGGTTTTGTAATCCTCCATTGTAATCACTCCGGTAATAAGAAATAATATTAGGCAGCCCTATCGGGTTTTGGCTGTAGGCCAGGCTGAACTTTAGTAATAAAAAAAACAATAGCCACTTTTTTTTCATACGAGAACCAATAGTTTCTTAAATAATGTAAAAAATATGCCTTTAAATAAGGATTTAGCATATAAATAGTCCTATGATGTAGTAATGAAGTAACCCGAAATTATACCGCAGGTGCTGCAAAAAATTAATTTTGACCCATAACCAAACGATAAATAAAGCCTGAATGATAAATTAAAAAAATTGGCTTGCCGGGCTGATTCACCTTAAGCATTTATCGTGGAAGGTAAATAAAGTTTTTAAAACATGAAACAATATATACAATGAGAAAAACCAACTTACGCAAAATTATTATTACAATTTTCCTTTTATCAGCGGGCTTGTTTGCCATGGCCCAGCAACAATCAATAGGTATTTTTGACGGGCAGCTTGATGTGGGAGCCAATACAAAACCTGGCTCTGGCGCTTACCTGTCCCAAAGCCGGCAATACATTATATCAGGCGCCGGCTATAACATCTGGTTTGATCATGATGAGTTTCATTACGTGTATAAAAAAATAAAGGGCGACTTTATACTATATACCCGTGCCGAATTTGTAGGCTGGAACGGTGTTGAAGATCACCGAAAGGTAGGCTGGATGGTACGTAAATCGTTAGATGGAAATTCGGCCCAGGTTAACGCTGTTGAACATGGCGACGGGCTTACTTCATTACAGTTCAGGAGAACCACCGGCGCTACTACGGAAGAGATAAGATCAAAAATAACACATGCCAATATCATCCAGCTGGAAAGAAAAGGAAATACCTACACCATGCGTGTGGCCAAATACGGCGAGCCTTTTGTTACTGAACAGGTAACGAATCTTGACCTGGGTGATGAAGTGTATGTGGGCCTGTTTGTGGGTTCTCACAATCCGGATGTTGCCGAAACCGGCGTTTTCAGGGATGTGAACATCACTGTGCCTTTTGCGGGTATAGCCGATCAGCGAACACAAATGACGCTGGGTAGCAATCTTGAATTGATGGAAGTTGCTACAGGTAACCGCGAAGTTATCTATTCGGTACCTTACTCAATACAAGCGCCAAACTGGCTTCCCGATAATAAAAGTCTTATTTTTAACGATAGTAAAGGGCTGTTGTACAATTTTGACCTGGCATCGCGTACCCCGGTTTTATTAAACACCGGCAATATTAAAAATAACAATAACGACCATGTGCTATCTTTTGATGGAAAGATGATAGGGTTGAGCAGCAATGTAAAGGAACTGGGCGGTTCCATTGTTTATACTGTTCCGGTTACCGGTGGCACACCTAAGCAAATTACACCTAAAGGCCCTTCTTATTTGCATGGCTGGTCGCCCGATGGTAAAAGCCTTGTTTTTTGCGGCGAACGTGATGGCGAGTTTGACGTATACAAGGTGCCGGTTAACGGGGGGAAAGAGATACGCCTTACTACCACCAAAGGCCTTGATGACGGCCCGGAATATACTCCCGATGGAAAATACATATACTTCAACTCCGTACGATCGGGCTTAATGCAGATCTGGAGGATGAAGCCTGATGGAAGCGGGCAGGAGCAGGTAACCACAGATGATTTTAATAATTGGTTTGCGCATATCTCGCCCGATGGTAAATGGATGGTATTCATCTCATTCCTTAAAGACGAAGTTGAACCGGGTATCCACCCACCGTATAAGCATATTTATATCAGGCTGATGCCGGTTGCAGGCGGCAAACCAAAGGTGCTCGCCTATGTGTATGGTGGCCAGGGTTCTATCAATACGCCTTCATGGTCGCCAGATGGTAAGCACATCGCCTTTATCAGTAATACTAACGAAACTGTTAAATAAAGATCAACTGATGATGTTAAATAACTATAACAGGCGTAATTTCCTTAAAACCTCGGGCGCTGCTGCTGCCGGTATATTTTTAATACCACACTTACTTAAAGCGGCTGCCAGGCCCGCCCGTAAAGTGGGTATCCAGCTTTATACCGTGCGAAAGGAAATGATGGCAGATGCAGCCGGTACTTTAAAACTACTTGCAAAAATGGGTTACAGGGAAATAGAATCGGCCAAAAGCGAAAAAGGGAATTATTACGGTTTAAAACCTAAAGAAATAAAAAGCATTACTGCTGATTTGGGTATAAGCCTGATCAGCGGGCATGTACGCATTGATGCCGATTGGCAGCAATCTGTGGATGAAGCTGCAGAGGCTGGTCAGCCTTATTTAATCTGTTCGGTTTTACCGGTAAATGGGCAAACGGTTGCTAATTATCAGCGCAGCGGGGATGTATTTTTAAAGGCCGCCGAGGTATGTAAAAAGTCAGGCATTACGTTTGGTTATCACAACCACTCGTCGGAGTTTGAAAAGGATGGCCAACAAACTTTGTACGATGTATTGCTTGACCATACCGACCCCAGCCTGGTAAAAATGGAGCTTGATCTTGGCTGGGTAATCGCAGCAGGGGCCAATCCTCAATATTATTTTGACAAATACCCTGGACGTTTCCCCTTGTGGCATTTAAAAGATATGGATGCCAAAACTAAACAAAGTGCCGAGTTTGGAAAGGGAAATGTAGATATCAACGGTTTGTTTGATAACGTTAGCAAATCAGGATTGAAACACTTTTTTGTTGAACAGGAAGAATACCCCAGTTCGGCCCTGGAAAGCAGCAGGTATGATTTTGATTACCTTAAAAAGTTAAAATATTTTAATTAGAAAGGATAACACAACCTTGTTTAATGAAACTTTTAGTTCCCTGATTGAGATTTAGTTGACTAATTGGAAAAGCACCCCAAAACGGGGTGCTTTTAAACAAACCAACGTAAAATAAACCATGATAAAAAAGATAAACTCCTTTACACTATTGATACTGTTAATAATGGGAAGCCGGGCGTTTGCTCAAGACAACCCCCGTGCTAATCATAACGCGCTGTATGTTAAAGATCTTGCCAAAAGCGCCGCATTTTATCGCAATGTGATGCAATTACAGGAAATCCCCGAGCCATTTCATGATGGAAAACATATATGGTTCAGAACCGGGGCACACAGCCAGTTGCACGTTATACAGGGGGCGGCCGAAGTTTTTGAACATGACATCAATACACATTACGCTTATTCGGTACCCAACATTGCCGTATTTACCCAACATCTTGACGAGCTGCAAGTAAAGTATGGCAACTGGAAAGGTGATTCCAAATTGCCGCAACTGAGGCCTGATGGTATTAAGCAAGTTTATTTACAGGATCCGGATAATTTTTGGATAGAAGTAAACGATGATAAATTTTAATAAAACCAATTAATTCAATACACCTAAATTTATAAAAACATGATCAACAGGCGTTCATTTATCAAAACTTCGGCAGCGCTTTCAGCAGGCTTACTGCTAAGCCCTAAATTATTTGCTTACGATAAAAAATATATTGGCCTGCAGTTATACACCGTACGTGATTACATGCAGAAGGATGCAGCGGCAACGTTAGCCAGGGTAGCTCAAATTGGTTACACCACCGTTGAGGGCGCTACTTATACCGGCAGCGAAAAATTTTATGGAATGGATCCCGCTGCATTTGCCGCACTGTTGAAACAAAACGGACTGGTGATGCCAAGCTGCCATTATCGTTTGGGCGAGGAACAGGTAAACGGATCATCGCCCAAAGGCACTCTCCTGAACGATTGGGGCAGGGCAGTGGACGATGCAGCCTACGCAGGTGTCAGGTACATGGTTTGCGCTTTTCTTTCGGTGCCAGAACGCGGAACATTAGATCATTATAAAAAAATAGCCGATGATTTTAACAAGGCGGGCGAAACCTGTAAAAAAGCAGGTATCCAGCTTTGCTATCATAATCACGATTTTGAGTTTATCCAGGAGAATGGTAAATATCCTTATGAAATTTTGCTGGCAAACACCGATAAACAACTGGTAAAAATGGAGATGGATCTATACTGGGTAACTAAAGCCAATCAGGATCCCATAGCGCTCATCAATGAGCATCCCGGCCGTTTTCCTTTATGGCATATTAAGGATATGGATAACACGGCAAACAGAATGTTTACGGAAGTTGGCAACGGCATTATCGATTTTAAAAAGATATTTACACATGCCGGTAAAGCCGGCTTAAAATACTTTTTTGTGGAACAGGATAAATGCCCGGGCGACCCTTACAACAGCGTTACCCAAAGTATAACTTATATTAAACGGAACCTGGTTTAAACGATATGAAAAAAGCATTTTTTTTACTCATGCTATTGTCCGGTACAATGGAGATGAGCTATGCACAGCAAACTAATCAATGGCATTACCTGTTTAACGGTAAATCGGTAACTGAACTGCGCGGTTACAAGATGGAGTCTTTTCCATTTGAGGCATGGAAAATTGAAGATGGAGCTTTGGTGGCACAAACCGGTGTGCCCAATGTTGATTTCCTGACAAAGGAAACCTTTACCAATTTCGACCTGACACTGGAATGGGCGGTATCCAAGGCGGGCAACAGCGGTATTTTTTATAACGTACTCGAAAACTCGAACCACGAATCGGGCAACGGTAACAGCCCCAACTGGCTGGATAATTTTGAAATGCAGCTGTTGGACGATATTGATTTTAATGATCATGAACCAAGGCGCTCTGCAGGATCACTATATGATTTGATAGCGCCGCAAAATAAGCATCTTAAGCCGGTTGGAGAGTTCAATACTGCGAGGTTACTTGTTGATCATGGCCATGTTGAGCAATGGATCAATGGCCAGAAAGTAGTTGAATATGAACTTGGTTCGGAAGCCTTGAATGATTTGATCAGCAGTAGTAAATATAAAACCAACCCTGATTTTGCTAAATCAACCAGCGGACACATTATGTTTCAGCACCATGGGCAAAAGGTTTGGCTGAAGAATATTAAAATAAAGCGTTTGTGAAAGTTCCCCATCTGCTTTTATAGCGTTTTGGTTCAAACAGGAGCAAATTTATATCCCTATAGCGTGCAAAGGGCAAATAAAAATTTATAAAAAATTATCAATATTTTATAAATTAGAGTGAACCATAATCACGAATTGTGACCTCTTTTCTTCCTGTTTCAAAAACCATTTAAACGTATACGGTGATGAAAGAAAACAGAATACTTCAGATCATAGTTTCCGTTGTTGCCATTGTTTTTTGGTAGGCCATATTTGTTGGCCCAATCTTAAAATTGACGGAATTACGCTGGGCTTATTAATTTTAGTATTGATACCCTGGATGGCTCCCCTCATAAAAAGTATTGAACTTCCCGGTATTGGCAAACTGGAATTACAGGACATCAAGAAAGACATTGAAAACGTGAAAGCGGTTGCCCAAAGTGCAGATACAAAGGCCAGCTTATCTTTGGTCAGTACATTTGATAAATCCGTTCTCAGTCCAGATGAGGCCGCCGCACTTCAAAATCTGGAACAATTGATTACCGACTATGACGACACGCGCACCAAGATGGCCGCCGGTGAGATGCGGACAAGAAAGATGACGTCGATCAGCAATAACATGATCAAGCTCATGGCGGATATAAAAGATTTCGACTGGACGGGTGGTTTGCAGACCAACGACCATGGCAGGCGCCTGGCGGCTGTCGCTTATTTGTTTGCCAAAGCTGATCTGCAGGGTTTAAAACCATTGATTGACGCCCTAACCAAAGAAGAAACCGCATTTGGACAATACTGGGCAATTCAGGCTTTAGCGCGCCTGGCTGAAAAGTTCCCTTTGAAAGACCTGGAAGAAACGGAAAAAGAGAAATTGAAAGTATTTTACAATAATTTACCCAAGCCATCAGACCGGCAGTATGAATTGCGGAAAATATTATCGGGTATTATTTAACACAGCAAGATTGGATAACGGGCCGAAAGAATAGTGATCTAATGTTCTAAAGATGACTTGTAGCCAGATGGAGTTTTTAAAAACAAAAAATCCCCCTAGATGCCAGGAGGATTTTTATAAAGTAAAAAGTTAAGTAATGTTATAGTGCATCCCACCAAACCCTATCGGTAAGTTTAGCACTTTGCTGGGGTTGTGCGTTGGTTAAAATCTCGCTTTGCGGATATAGCAGTCTCCGTGGAATATCTGATAACGCACCGTTTGATTTGGTAATTGCAGGGTAACCCGTCCGTCTCCAATCGCTGAAATTTTCGATATTGAAAAAATTAGCAACGCTTTTTTCTTCCATTATCAGTTGAATTGCATTACCCGCAGTAAGTGTGCCTCTTTGCAGCACGTAAGCGTTGGCGTCGCTGGTAGTTACCGAAAGTTTGTCCATATTTAGTTTAACCGCGTCCTGATATATGGGCTGCGCTGCTGCTGCTCCGGATTTGATGAATGTAGCCTCGGCTTTCAGGAATAATGCTTCTTCATAATTGAAGATGTAATTAGGAGAGTTTGCTCCGGCATAAAAATCGGCCGGGTATGAATAGGTCGATAGATCGCCGGTGACTTCACCAACTGTTCGTCCATGATATAATTTGGTCGATTCGGCTGGTTTTACAATTTTACTCAATCGCGGATCAATACGGCTTTTAAACCCTTCAACATAGGTGTTGTTCAGCACATAAGTTGTAACCGGCGAAAAGTTAAGGCTGATGGTGTTCTCGCTGCCTGCAGCACCTGAATATGCAAACTTCAAATCATCGTCGCTGCTTCCCATCCCCTTAGTAAGTGCGGCTAAGGCAAGGTCTGCTTGTGTTGCGGCGGTATAACCCGGGGCTTTGGTCAGGTGCATATAATAGCGCGCCTTTAAGGTATAGGCAAGTCTTTTCCACTTACCCATATCGCCGTTATAAAAGTAATCGTCGCCTGCTGGTTTGGTAGTGCTGTTTTTTTCAATATCTGCAATACCGTTATCTAAAAGTGTTTGAACCGCTTTGTAAATGTCTTCCTGTTTATCATACACGGGAGTAAGTTTGTCGTTACCCTTAAAAGCTTGTGAATAGGGGATATCGCCCCAGATATCTGTGGCTGTTCCTAATGTGTAAGCCGATAAGATTTTAGCGATAGCGGAATAATTAGCTTGCCCATCGGCAGTGGCTTTGGTATCAAGAATTTTAAGATTATTAAGAATGTTTACATAATAATTAAACCAATCGCCATCCAAATCAATATTGAATAACTGGTAGTTCCATATACCAGGATTAGGTTGGTTGGCCGTTATGGTTTGCATGAAATTTTGTGCAATGATGCTGGCATTTCCGGCGTATACCTGGTCAGATACGTTTAATTCAACAGGAGCCAGCAACAGTGATTCCTGAACATCGATGGGATTGTTTGGGTCTTTATTTACATCCAGCACCTTTTTACAACTGCTTGTTAAAGCTATCAGAACAAGCAGATATATCGTTATTTTTTTCATTTGATAATTTTTAAATCGGTTAAACATGGGTTAAAAACCTAACTTTAATGACAGGTTAAATGACCTTGCAGTTGGTGTTGAGAAAGCATATATGCCTTGTACGCCATTAGCGCTGCCATAGGAGCTAACTTCAGGATCGGCGCCGGTAAAGTGTGGGCTATAAATCCAGAGGTTACGGCCGGTTACTGTTAACGAAGCATTTTTAAATGGAGTTTTTTGTATCACAGAAGGAGAAAGCTGGTAAGCAAAACTTACATTCCTAAGTTTTATATAAGTACCATCCTGTATAGATGATTCGTACTGCCTGCTTTGGTAATAGGTTTGCGCTTTAACTTTAACGGTATTGGGTGCACCGGTAGTTGCGTTAACACCGCTTACTACAAAGGGCTCACGGTTTTCTGTAACCTTAGCGGTTCCGTAAAAGAAGGCAACACTTTCCACATCATTTTGCACGTCGCCATGCATTTTCACATCGAAAAAGAAGCTAAGGCTAAATTGCTTGTAACGGAATGAGTTGCTTATTCCGCCTGTCCAGTCCGGGTTGGCGTCACCAACCACTCCCTGCTCAGAATCAACTACAGGTAAACCGGTGTCGTCAATAAGCATTTGTCCGCTGGCGTTGCGTTT
This sequence comes from Mucilaginibacter sp., assembly GCF_025362475.1. Lineage (GTDB taxonomy): Bacteria > Bacteroidota > Bacteroidia > Sphingobacteriales > Sphingobacteriaceae > Mucilaginibacter. The sequence continues at coordinate 9,423 of NZ_JANYGH010000058.1, read as the reverse complement.
GTAGCGTGTTCCATAAAAAATATTATATGGCTGCCCAACAATGATACGTCCTAACTGAGTGATCTTTTTTTCATCGTTGATAGCCAATACTTTGTTGCGTATCCTGGTAAAGTTGAGGGTTACATCCCAGCTAAAATCTTTTGATTGAACAGGGCTGGCATTTAACAGCAACTCAAATCCTTTATTCCTGATACTTGCCGAATTAACGGTTGTACCGCCGTAACCTGTCGCATTTGAAATCTGGATGCCCGGGATAATGCCATTTAAGGATTTCCGGTTGAAATAAGAACCTTCAAAGCTTATCCTGTTATTCAGGAATTTTAATTCTAACCCGGTTTCAAATTCTTTCAACTTTTCGTTTTGCAGGTAAGGGTTTCCAAGGGTGGAGCTTTGTAAAAATCCTGGCTGGCTCTGGAATGGAAATGGAAAATAACCGGCATTTGTATTTCTACCGGCAAGCACGTATGGCGTATTCAAAGCATACGGTCCCACCGCGTCATTACCCACGGTTGCATAGGATAGGCGAACTTTACCAAAATTCAATACCTGCGTTACCTGTTCAGGTAAAAAATGAGTGAATATAAAGCCCCCTGCAACTGATCCGTAAGGATAAAACTGCTTTTTCTGGTAAAGTACCGAGCTGCCGTCATAACGGCCGGTGAGCGATAAGATCAGGAATTTATCGTATTCAATATTTGCCTGGGAGTAAAAGCCAATTTTACGTTGAGAGCTGTGGCCTTCAGAACCAGTTAAGGTTGAACCGGCAGATACGTTATAAAAGTCCTGTACAGCCAAACCGGTACCAGTTAAATTGGTGCTTTGCGAGTAAATGGAATTATAGTTATTTCCCAATAACAGGTTCAGATCAAACTTTCCTACTTTTTGGCTTGCATTGGCTATCAGGTCATGATTGAATTGTCTGTAATTAACAACCTGGTCTTTTATCTGGCCCTTTAATCCGATGGCCGCGCTTGGGTTTTCGGTGTATTTATCCTGCTCGGTATAAATATCAGCGCCAAGCCTTTCGGTTATGGTTAACCATTTGGTAGCGTTATAATTAAAAGTTGTTACCGGTAAAAACCTGTTTACTGTGGCTGTATTGCTGATGTTATCCAATGTCCATAAAGGCGCGTTTCTGGAGAATCTGTAAAGCCGTTGTGAACCATCCGGGTTAAGTACCGGGTAAGGGTTCCATGATATGGGCTGAACTAAAACAACAAACAAAGGTCCGTTACTTGCACCTTCCGGCAAACGTTCCTGGGCCGAATTTGAATAACCCAGCTGGAAACTTGTCGAAAAGTTTTTTGCAATATTGGTGGTGTATTTAGTGAAAAATGAATGTCTTTTGAAATCGTTATTAGGTGAAATACCCTGTTGATTTAAATAAGAATAGGAGATAAAGTAAGTAGAATTGTCATTGCCGCCGCCAATGCTTAAGGTATTGGTGGTTGTATGCCCGGTTCTGAAGAAAGAAAAGGGATCATAGGTTGGCGCTTTTACACCATTGATCTTAAGGGTATCCATTTTAGGCCCCCAGGATGCGCTGGTTTTCTGGGTTTCGCCGTTGTAAAAAATGCCTCCCGTGCCCTGCCCGTAAATATTTTGTTTTTCGGGGAATAGGCCTTTTTCAAAGGAATAGTCGGACGTAAAGGTTATCGCCGCCTTTTTATTAAGTGCACCGCTTTTGGTGGTAATGAGTACAGCGCCTGATGCCCCTCTTGAACCATACAGGGCGGTGGCTGCCGCGCCTTTTAAAACGTTGATGCTTTCTATATTATTAGGATCGATATCAACAATACGGCTGCTTCCGGCACCGGCCGCGCCGCCGCCTATATTGCCGGTTTCCGTGTTATCTATCGGCACGCCGTCAACAACAAATAAGGCTTCATTATTGCCATTTACAGATACCGCACCGCGTACCACAATACGTGTAGATGCACCGGCTGTACCAGATGAAGATGTAATTTGTACGCCCGATAGCTTGCCATCCATCGCATTGATAAGGTTGGGCTCTTTAGCACGGCTGAGCTCTTCGCTTTTTATTTCTTGTGTGCTGTAGGTAAGCATGCGTTTTTCGCGTTTAACGCCAATTGCCGTTACCACAACGTCGCTAAGTAGAGTTACATTTTCAGAAAGTTTGATGTCGATAGTAGTCTGTGAAGAAATCGGGACTTCGACGGTTTTGTAACCCAAGGCGTTGACCGTTAAGGTGCCTGGCTTGGTATAACTTATTGAAAAGTTACCGCTCCCGTCGGTAATTGTCCCGCCGGCGCTCTCCTTTATTTTAACCAGGGCGCCCGGAATGGCTTCCCCTTTTTCTGAACTTACGTGTCCCTTCAGGATAGTCTGAGCGAGAATTGTAAGTATTGAACAACACACAAATACGTGTGTTAGTAGCAATTTTTTTAGTAATGGTTTGATATACATAATTTTACAATTGAAGGTTTCTGAATTCCAAATTGTAAAGTTATTAGCGGCCGTAATCTGTTTTGTTTATAAATTAACCGAAGCTAACTATATCTTAACTTTTAGTATACCGGCTTTAAAATCGCCATGGCAGAAGATAGCATCCTGCGTTGAGTTGAGCTTTTAAACCCCTGAAGGGATGCTGATTTATGTGTCAACGTCGTTAATATATAAGAACAAGTTATCAATATCCTGAATTCCCTGCCGCTTATCATCCTTAATTTTGATTATCGGTAAGGTAACTTACATAATTCCCTATCCCATTTATTTACCCATAAAAAAGTTCGTATGATACCACGTTATCTGCCTGCATTCCTTTCTCTTTTTTCTGCAACCGGCTTATTTGCCTGCCAATATCCAGCTATAAAAAATGAAGTAAGTCCATTCAAAGTAATATCGCCCGGTAAAAATCAATCAGATACATTGGCAAAAACAATCTATTACCCCCGCAGCGTATGGATGGTGCCCGACAGTAATGATTATTCCAATAATAACAGCGCCTTCAGTAACCAAAGGAAGGTTGAATCGGCAGATATAGCCATGTTTTGGGCAAAGGAGTACGGCAACACGCCAATAACTTATTCTGAACCTGCCAGGCGATTTAACCCTATGACAGCAGTAAGTGAACTGGAGCGCTTTTATACCTGTTACAGAGATACCCTAAAGTTTGTTACAAAAGGCAACTCATTAACCGACGGCTATAAAATACTCACCTACGTTTTTTATAGCAACACCGACGGCACTGCATACGGGGGCGGCCTTGAAGACAAGATTGGCGCTTTGTGGACACCCGCTGTAAGGATAAGTGCTAATCCGTATGGGGCGTTGGCGCATGAACTTGGCCATTCATTTCAATACATGGTACACGCCGATGGCGCATGGGGGTTTACTTCGGCACCTGCCGGCAGCCATGGGCAAGGCATATTTGAAATGACCTCTCAATATATGCTGTTTCAGAATTACCCCAGCTGGATGACGTTTGAAAATTACCACCTGGTGAGTTTTATGAAGCAAACACACCTGGCATTTTTACATGAGGATAATCAATATCATTCGCCCTATGTATTAGAATATTGGTCGGGTAAACGGGGCCGCGATTTTGTAGGTAAACTTTGGCGCAGCGCATTGAAGGGAGAAGATCCGGTGATGGCCTATAAACGGTTAACAGGGTTGAGCCAGGCTAAGTTTAACGACGAGATGTTTGATGCTTACAGGAAATTTATAACCTGGGATATGGCACGTATAGCCGGGGCCGCAAAACCTTATGCCAATCAGCACGTGAGTACCTTAAACAGTATCGGTGATGGTTGGTACCGTATTGCCGAAAGTAATTGCCCTCAAAATTATGGCTATAATGGTATTAAACTAAATGTACCGGCTGCGGGGACAAAGGTTACCCTGAATTTTAAAGGAATTGCCGGCACAGCCGGCTATCGCGCAATAAATATTAACAAGGCCGGCTGGCGATATGGCTTTTTGGCTGTAAAAGAGGATGGCAGCAGGGTTTATGGCAATGTTTATTCAAATGCAAATGGTACCGCCAATTTTACCGTACCGGCAAATACCGCTTATTTATGGCTGGTAGTAAGCGGCTCACCAACCCAGCATTGGGAACACGTGAGCGATGGGAATGTAAATAATGACGAAGAATGGCCGTACCAGATCAAACTATCAGGTACTACACTGCATAGTTCTGTTATTAAATAATTGAAATCGCGATATTCTTGTCCAGAAATGGCAAGACATAAAAAAGGCCTGAACTGCGGGGATTAAACCGCGATTCAGGCCTTTTTATTGGCAGGGTGTTATGTTTTTATTTTACCGTCCATTCATGAATGCCGGTAGAATTGTCGGCCGGGAGCTGGATCACCATTTTTAAAGCAGTGGTGTTAACCGGTTCAAACGTTACCTTATTGTAACTATCCTTACTTACGGTATAGGGAGTTGTATTTTTTACAGGTACCCATTCTCCGTCTTTTTTATAAAATAGCTGGTAAGAAACTGGTATACGGCAGCCTCCCCATGGTCCATCGTCATACCAGTATACTTTCGATTCACTAACGGTATGTTCGGTATTAAAGTCATACTGCACGTATTCGCTGGTGTTATGGGCCGGCCACCAGTGCAGGTAAGGATAGTTGGTATCGCCAGAACTGGTTGGTTCGTACTGGTCTTTAATAGCCATGTACATTCTTTTGTTTTTTAATGACGAGGATACTGTACTTGTGCTGGCGATGGTTGGTGCCGGTTTCGGGCTTGCGGCCGATGCTTCATAAGGTATCCATACCGTCATTTCACTTGGCCCGCGGTTGGCCCAGGCATAATAGGGGATGGCTTTTACTTTTTGGTCTGTTTCTATCAGGCTATCGCTGTTTAACTGTCTTTTGGTACTTTTTCCGCCAATACTAATAACGTCCACACCATTTAACAAATCGGCTTTGTAATTTGCTTCGGCAATGGCATTTTTATCAATTAATATGTTCTGAACAAGGCTATCGCGGTTATCTGGTCCTTCAAGGCAATATACTATCGGTCCGCGCTCGAATGCAAAACGCCCTCTGTCGTCTTTTACTTTCTCGTTAGCCAACACCTTTTCAGTTTCTAAAGGTAATGCCAGGGAAATTTTATCGCCTTTTTTCCAGTTACGGTTTAAAACAGCATAACCTTTTTCGGTTACAAACGAGGTTGCTTTGCCGTTTACATAGATAACAACAGGCAGCGGAGTCTTATTCATAAATGAATACAGGTTGCCTGGAACGGGTTGCAGTTTGGCCCAGCCCGGTATACGTATCCTTAGGGTAAAGGCTGTTGTTTTTACTGGATTAACAGTAATATCAACCTGCCCTTTCCACGGATAATCTGTTTGTTGAACAATGTTTACGTTGCCCGAAGTAAGTTTAATATTGCTGGAGTTGCTCATAAACAGGTTTACGTAAAGATCATTTTTGTTTTTGGCGTAAACGTAACCTGGTAACGATGGTAAAAACCTTGTCATGTTACTGATGCAGCAGGCACAGCTGATCCAGGCACTGCGTTGGTGCTGAAACGTGGAAGCTAAGGGGTTGGGGTAAAAGAAACGATCACCGCTTAATGATACGCCCGATAGCAGACCATTATAAAGTGTTCTTTCCAGTACGTCAATGTATTTTGAATCGCCATGCAGTAAAAACATGCGGTTGTTCCAGTAAACATTGCCAATGGCCGCGCAGGTTTCTGCATAAGCCGACATATTGGGTAGCTGGTAAGCATCACCAAAAGCCTCGCCCGCACCGGTAGCGCCTATGCCACCGGTGATATATAACTTTTTGTTAACCACATCGCCCCAGATATCATCAATGGCGTTTAAATATTTGGTGTCGCCGGTTAACGCGGCAATATCAGCCATGCCGGTATACATGTAGGCGGCACGCACAGCGTGGCCTTCGGCTTCATGCTGATCAACCACTTTTTTATTGGCCTGGTTATAAGCATCTCCTTTTGGTCCGCGTACATCTAAAAAGAATTTAGCCAGATCAAGATATTGCTTGTTGCCCGTAACCCTGTACATTTTTGATAAACCAATCTCCACTATCTGGTGACCAGGATATTCTTCGATCTTGCCTGGCCCAAAGGTTTTTACCAGCAGATCGGCGTTTTTTATGGCGATGTTAAGCAGGGTGCGTTTGCCTGTGGCCTGATAATGGGCAACGGCGGCTTCGTATAAATGCCCGCAATCATACAACTCGTGACTTAAAATCTCTTCATTTACCCACCGCTTATCACCAATCCATTCGTGCGGTTTTTTAGCATGCACCGTACGGAAGGTGTATAGGTAGCCATCAGGCTCCTGCGCAGCGCCAATAATATTAATAAGTGTATCTATATACCTGTCAAGCGTTGGGTTCTTTTTATTTTGCATGGAATAAGAAGCACCTTCAATTGCCTTATAAACATCCGTATCATCAAACGGAAACTCGCTTAGCTTATCGCCATCCAGCTGCTTGCCTGCACGTAAAAAGTTATCCATGCGGCCATTTTTTTTGCATTGCGCAAGCACGTAGGGGATGGTTACATTGGCGTTAACCTCCATTTTGGGTTCCCAAAATTTATCGTTCACATGTACGCTGGTGAATGCTACAGGTTGTATAGGGTAATCCTTTTGCTGCCCAAACACCACGCTGCTTATTCCTATCATCGATAATAGCAAACAAGCTGCTTTTCCTTTTCTTATCATCATATAGTTTCTTGAATTGTTTTATTTAGTTTTTTACCATGCGGCTGCCATAAACCGGGCCCGCACTGTTGTCTTTTTTGGGTAATAATTTAACGGTTACCTTTTGTTTACCTTTAGTTAGTTCTATAGGGATAACATAGCTGATATCATAAAAGCGGCTTTCCTTATATTGGTTCAAATCTTCGGTAGATAGCTTGATGCCGTCTATCATAATATCAAACGTACGGCCCCGGTTATCCATACCCCAGTAGGTATTAATGAGCGTGTTTTGACTGTTGGCATCAACCTTCATTTCATATTGCAGGTAACCCCCGTTTTCGGTAGATCTCCATTTTTTCTGATGATCTTCCCCTGTGATCGCGTTTTCTCCGCCAAAATTGTGGTCGCGTTCGGGTTGCATTTCGCCTATGCGCAAAATATCTGTGGTGCGCGCTTCCAGTTCCTGTTGTTTCTTCCTTTGCTCATCGTACGCCTTTTGCTGTACAGCCCATGATTCTGGCGTAAACACATCCCAATAAACAGAATAGTATTCGTTTTTGGTTTGATTAAAAGGGATCAGCTTAACCTCGGTTGGTTGGGCAATGTTGGAGGCATTGAAGCTTAATTGCTTTTTATCAACCATCTGCAGCCACTTGTTGGGGTCGGTTTCGCTGGTTACAAATACAGGTACACCTTTAAGCGGGTCGGGTTCGGTATTGCCTAAAATGCCTGCCAATAAAACTGGTCCGTAAAATACCGCGCGCCTGTTGGCGTTATCCGGCATGGCTTCAGTGTAAACATTCTCCGGCATGGTAAATTCAATTTTATCATTGTTTTTCCATTTGCGGTTTAAAACCAGGTAACCCTGTGCATCTGCAGTAAGCTGTTGTTTTTTACCGTTTATGCTGATACTGGTATTGCCGGCCCATTTGGGTTTACGTACCCGGATTGCCATCTGAACAGGTTTTACGGTTGTCACGGTAAGTGTGGTTCTGTCACTTTCGGGCAGGTTGCTTTCCTGTTTTACTGATAAACCTTTATCTTTCCAGCTTAGTACCGATGGGATAAACAAATTAACATATAAGCTGCCATCTGCACCTCTGAAATATATGCTTTCGTTATACTTAACATGGTTTTCCATGCCCGAGCCTACGCAGCAGGTAAAGGTGTCAAAGGGGCTGCTATAATCCTTTTTTCCGCCCATCCTCAGGGGTACAAAGTAACACATCATACCTGTTTCATGGTTTTGCGATGCCAGGATGTGGTTATATAAAGCCTTTTCGTAATAGTCCATTAACTTTGCCGATGGCTCAAGCGCAAATAAATGCCGGGTGAGTTTAAGCATATTATAGGTATTACAGGTTTCAGTCGTATTTTCTGTAAGCTTATCGTTTAGTTTGTTGGGCTCGCTTAAATACTCGTAATTGCTGTTACCGCCGGTGGCATAAGAGTGATTATTTACAATGGTTTCCCAAAAGAAATCGGCAATAGCCTTGTCTTTTTTATCGCCGTTTAGCTCGTAACGCCTGGCGCTGGCAATTATTTTAGGAATCTGCGTGTTGGAATGTTTGCCAGGCAAAATATCCTTTTTTTCAGCAAGCGGATCCAGGATGCGTTTATCATAAAATTTATAAGAAAGGTCAAGATATTTTTTGTCGCCGGTGATGGAATATAAATTAACCAGGGTTTCTGCCATGCCTCCATACTCACAAAGCAACATTTTCTGTAGCTTTTCATCATCAAGATTTTTGATGGTTTCGCCAGTCCAGTCGGCCATGCCTTTGCATATTTTTAGCGCCTGGGTATTGTTACAATATAAATAGGCATCTAATAAGCCCGCCATTACCTTATGTACAGTGTACCATGGCGACCAGCCTCCGTTCAAGTCGAAACCGCGTGAACGGATATCGCCTTTTGCCACTTCGGCCCAAACGGTATCTTCTTTTGGTATAGCGCCTACATAACCTGTTTTACGTGCAACCTGGCATTCTCCTAATTCTTTAACTATATAGTTTACCCGTTTTAAAAATTCCGGTTGGCGGGTTGATGCATAGTGCATGGATATGGCCGATAGGTAGTGACCAAGCGTATGGCCCGCTAACCCGGATGACTCCCAGCCTTCATACATTTTTCCTTTTGGTTTCAACCCAGAGTGAGCGCGGAAGCCAGATAATAACCTGTCCGGCTCAACGGATAACAGGTATGCTGCATCAACTTGCATAGCCTGTTTAAAAGGGCTGTTTAGTAATTGTACATCTTTTAAATCAAAGGTGTAGGCCTTGATCTCGGTTTGAGGTTTTACTTTTAAACGGGTCTCGTTCCACTCGGGTACGTATGATTGTGCATAAGTTATGTTGGCGGTAAAAAAGCCCGACACAACAACCACATTTAACATAAACCATTTTTTATTTACCATAGCATTATCGGTTTGTTAGATCATTTTTTGAAAAATCTAAATTACTACGGAGGAACGAGCTATTTTTAATCATTATTTGCTATAAATAGCAGGATTTTAGCTTGTTTATTTTACAGCCTTAAATTAAATCATTACCCGGCTGATGTATTATGTTAATATATGGTAATGTTGTGTTAAATTAATAAATAAATACCCTGTAAAACGCTGATACTTTTGATAAAAATATTTAAGAATGATAACTTTTGACTGGAAAGGCGTATTCCCTGCGGTAACAACCAAGTTCACCGATAGTGACGAAATTGATTTTGATGCTTTTGACATCAACTTAAATGCACAGCTTGAAGCCGGT
>NZ_JANYGH010000046.1 GCF_025362475.1 Mucilaginibacter sp. | reverse complement strand
GTTTGGTAATCCATCACCACTCTTGTCGGTTCACCGCTTTCGTCTGTCAAAATTTGTGTTTCCATACTCTTATCCATCGTTAATCAAATTTACTAATTTTTTTGGTTGTTTGATAGGGCAGCCGCCAAAACCGCTGCCCTATATTTAATGGGTTCATGGCAGAATTGAATTAACGGACGTGGGTTAAATTCATATAGTGCCAGATCAGCATAATGGTGCCGACAGATGTTACCAGCCCAATCAATCCAAAGACGATCCATGAAAGCACCGCTTTGTATTGCTCAGGCGTTTTTGCATCTGAGAATAGCTGAAGTTTCCGTGTGATCGGTGCCGGTCCTCTGTTGATCGTCTCTCTGATCGCAACAAAGTCTGTAGACATGCTTTTAGTAATGCCCGCAAGCCCGGCAGTAATGGCTTCCTTTGCCACTGACAGATCAGGAGCTGGCGCAGTCACTTTCATATTGGCCAGCTTGGTTGCAAATTCTTCTTTTTGCTTCTTGCTTTCAGTGAACAATCGTTCGATCACGGTGTCTTTTTCCTTAATCGCTACTGCCTGAGTTTCCATGTATTTCTGCATTTTTTCTTCATGCTCGAAAATATTTTTGAGCATATCCGTCATAGTCACTTCATCGATTGCTGTTGCTTCATTCTTCATATTATCATTAATTAATGGTTTTACAATTCAATTTCCCTACCTACTTATGTGGTAGCTTTGATCCTCGCCTAACTTTTTCTTCTTCTTTTTGCTTGGCGTTTCCGGTTCTTCTTCCGGCATGTTTTGAAGCAGGCCTGCAAACAATTCGCCGCCAGATGCCAGCGCTGCCCTTAAATAATGCGTTTCCGGTTCCCGCTTCAAATAGGTTTTCTGCTCTTTTTGCTCATTCTCGCTAATCACTTCCCGTAACTGATCGGCCAAACTTTTGGGTTGTTCCTGCTCATACGCTTGACGTTGATCGCGGGCCTGGTTTTTAGCCTGCATTTGCTGTACCTGCCGCTGTGTCTGCTCCTGCCGGATTTTCTTTTCGATGTCGGCCAGGCTGTAACCAACCTGGCTACCTTTGAACCTGACATGCTGCTGATCGGTAAAAGCGATACCTCGCCCAAGTTCCACCTGGTAGCCTTTCTGCTCCATATAGCTTTTGAGTTCCTTTACGCTTTTGCATTGCTTAACCGCCTTAGCCAAATGTGCTTTTAAGTGTTCCTTGCGCTGATCCACCCGCTGGCTTTGCGCTACTCGCTGCTCTGGTTTCAGGAATTTGTTAGGGCTCAGCACTTTGGTCAATTTGTAACCTTGCTCCATCCGTCTACAATATTCAGCCATGCGCCGATAGCTGTTACTGTCGCTCGCGGTCGGCCCCTCTAAACCAATCCGGTTGGCAACAATATGCAGGTGTTCATGCTCAGTATCGGCATGGGTAATCACTACGTATTGTCTATCTGCAAAATCAAACTCTTTGGCCAGTTCCTGGGCAATATCGCTCTTATCCTGTGTGCTGAGTTTACCATTGTCGGCCAGGTCAAAACTGATACTAGCGTGGAACACGGGCTTGCTGACATTCGGGTTCAATTGCGCTACCTCTACAAATTGCCGGATCAGCTCTTTCTTGTTGCCAAAGCACTGGTTATAATAAATGACCTCCGCCTGCTTCTTTTCCATTTCCAGCTTTTGCTGTTCCTCATTCTCCTGCAACCGGCCTTCATGCAGGTAGCTCATGCAGCCGCGAAAACTTTTACCTGTAGTGATTTTCCCTATCATGCCAAATAATTCTTAACCTCTTTTACTATACTCTGCAAGCCTCTAACTTCCTGGTTCAGCAATGCTCTGTCGAGCGTATTTAAATCTTCACCCTTGTTCCGCTTCCTGGCGATCTGATTTAAATTGGCCGCCATGTGATTTAAGGTGCCGGTAAATTGCAACACTTCCTTCGGCAAAGTCTTCACCGTTATCCGGCCATTTAATCCTACCTGACGGAGATAAATTGATACGTTTGTCCTGGCGCGTCTGGCATTGGCCTGTATCATCTTTTTCTCTATGATATTACACATCACCGTCAACTGACAATCTCTTTTTATTTGCGCCTTCGGGCGGCCACCCTTGTTTACTACTCTTACTTTCTGTGTCTCCTTCTCCATTTGACTTACTTTAAAATCAAGGCTGATAAAGCATCAATCTGTCTCAATAAATTCTTTCCAATCCCCCCAAATGCGATAGCATGAAGGGGGCCAGCGAGTTTCGGCAGGGCCGAAACATAGCTGGCTCTGCAAAAAGCGAAATTGCCGACGCTGCCATGCCGATCCCTTTCATAAGCCCCCCCTACTCTGCTGCTGAATTTTGAGATAGGCATTTAGGTCTTTATAGCCGCTATAAAAGCGGCTGGCATCCTCTACATTCGGAATTGTTTGCTTAATGAAAGCCATCTCTTTTGCTGCCGCCTTATCGTGATCCAGGTACAATTTGGCAGCAGGACGTTGTTGCAAAATCTCCAAACTTTTGCCCACAAAGCTGAGTGAATTCAACACCAGGAAATCGCCAGGCATATCGCGGCCATTTAGTGTTAGCAAAGACAGGAAATCTGTAAAGCCTTCAAATACGTGAACCGTGTCTGCTCCTTGATCGATGTAGGTCAGATCTTTGGGGGACGAGGATAATTTAAGCTGTGCATTACGCAGTTCGTAGCCACCCGAGTTGTTTTTAAAGCCGATAGCCAGGTAACGCTGCTCGTTCAATGTAAATAGGACTTCCTTGCACCACGCTTTAGCCGTGTAATAATCTATTGCACGCTCATGTAGGTATTTTACCAATGTCAGGTTTTGCAATTCCCCAGCCTGGATGATCTTTATTTTATGCTCTGGTTCAGCCTCCGTTTCTTTTACTCGCTGGTGAAAAGAAAGAGAGCGATCTCCGGCGCTTAACCGGCTTAATAATTGTTCTACTGTACATTGATGTAGCCGAATACCCAAGTCTATGAAATTCCCACCGGCCCCTATGCCGTGGTCAAACCATGCATTGAGTTGGGTATTAACCTTAAAAGACGCTGTATTTTCCTCCCGGATCGGAGAGAGATACCAATGGTTAACCCCTTTAATATATTGTGGCCGGAACCCGCATTGTGCCAGATAATCGACTATCGAAATTTGCCTGGCTTCGTCGCAATTCATTTTGCGCATAGGATTAAAGATTTGTTCAAAAATTTGTTGATTAGCTTTTTTTCATCGGCAATACGACGGGTGCACAGCGGGTGAACCTGTGTCGGAGACCGGGCCGGTTACTGCCGCCATTCGGACCGGACGCAATTCGCGTAGGAGATGGTCGACTAATGGAGCACCTGTCATTTACGTCGCGCCCTCCGTTTAAACACAAAATCATCCGCCTTTGCAGTTATTTCCTCATAGGTTAGTTTTTTATGGGACATCAGCCACTTGAGAATTTCCTTTCTGGAAAAACGGACACCGCCAGAGGGCATGGCGATATAGGGAATTTTGCCTTTCGACTTTAGTTGGTAGATAGTTTGCCGGGCGTATCCGGTAGTTTTTTCTGCCACTTCGTAGCCACCAATTTCGTCGTCATCCTCGGACGCCTGTACAGGTGCGGCAGGAATTGGAGTGAACTCTTTTAGAATTGTAATGAGATCGGAAACCTTCAGATCTATTACACGGGTGTTTTCATTTATGTTCATTTGCATTCCGTATTGATTTCGGAAGCAAATAAATAGCATAAAATAAACCTATACGAACGGTTGATCGGTATCGAATGACCGTACTTATATTAAATCTTTAAGTATTATCAAAGTTCGTGTTTTAACCTAATTTTTGAGCGCTTGTTTATACACATCTGTGTATTCTGCCGAGGTGGTAATATAACGCTGCCCCTCCAGAAACACTAAATCCTTTTCGGGATTAAGGACAAAAATATCACGTAGAAGTTCGCGATTTTTATGATGCAGGATATTTGGGGAAAGCACTCTGTATTCTTCAATACAAAACCGAAGAAAACCCGCAAGGGACTTATTAGCTGCATTGGCTTGGACTGCTGCAATAATTTTAATTTTGCCCTCATCAAATTGAAAGAGTTCGCCATTTTTACTGCCTTCATTCAGGCTGATTAGGAATTGTTTAAAGGCTTCCTGCCGTTCCTCTAAAGTCTTTCCCTGCAACCAGAAACTGTAAAAGGAAGTTCCATTAATTTCATCAAATGAACTGGTAAATTCAGATTGACTCGCGATTTTTAATTTCTTTCTCCAGTCTTTGCTGATCAAAAGAAAATAAATTTCGTCACGAACCTTTTTCTGTTTTACCGAGAGCGTAACGCTGCCAAAAAAATATCCGCCTATTGCAACGATGAGGGCGGCTAAGATCGATATTGAAACCGCTATAGGAGTGGATTTAGTATTGCCATAATATAACAAATAAATGATACAGCCCATAATTGCCAAAGCATAAACAACTAAAAAAACATAGTGAAATATCAGGGTATGTATATAGAATAAACGCAGCTTTTGGGATTCAGCGTCCGTCATTCCTTTAAAATTATTTCTTATCTGCGCCAGGCGATCTTCAAAATTAAGGTTGCCATAATAGTCGCCAATTTCCTCCCGCCAATTTTTGTAACTAATGGATAAGATGAGTTGTACCGGCACAATCCATAGTCCCAATACAATACCACAGATTATAATTGCCAGGCGAAACTGAGGCACTAAACTGTAGAGTAAGCAAAATATAATGACGGCAATAATTTCTATGAATATCTTTTTCATCTAACAAATTCTGAAACCTTATTTCATTTTCCCATATACAATTTCAGCACAATCTTGTGTGATTTCGGATATTGAACTAAACTACAATTCAACTATCTATTTTTAGTAAACGTGTTTTCTATAATCTTAAATTCATCCAAAGTTGGGTTAATTACATCAGTATCAAAAACGGAATCGCGTTCATTCCAGTATGTAAGTCCATCGTGCTCAACATCACCAGGCAGACCGACTAACTGCAAACTTCCATCATCGAACATTTCGACTACCGCTATTAATTGGTCAGAAACCGGCTTTACAAACTTAAAAGCATCAGGGAAATTGGGATGTTGTTTCTTTTGATAACCTATTGAAAGCAGATAGTTTATAATGTTATCTACTTCGATTAATGGCGGAAATTTTAGCATTTCAATTTTTTTCTTCTGGTCAACAATTTTAGCATATACCTGTGTCATTTCAATTTTGCTGTGTCCAAGTATTTCCTTGACTGTGAAAATATCCATGCCGAACGTTAGTCCAATAGTAGCGAACGTATGCCTTGCAGCATGAAAGTGCAGATTTTTCTTTAGCCCTGCTTCCAGTGCCCAAAACTTCAGGTAAACATTAACTACCTGGCTCGATGGCAAATCCCAAAAGACTTTCTTATTAATATGATGCTTTGGTAAATTTTCTAAGATCGATTTGGCATCATCAGTCAGTGGCACCCGGACAATTTTTTTTGTTGTTTTAGCAGGCCGAAAGGTAATCTGGTTATTTTCAATTTCACTATAAACTAATTTTTTTACGTCAGAAAACCGCAGTCCGGTGAAACATGAAAATAAAAACGCATGCCGGATTTGACTATTCCCTCTTTTAGGAATAAAATTAGCTAGCGTCCTAACCTCTTCGATGGTGAGGGTAGTCCGTTCGGTATCGCCTTCTTCTACGATCTTAAACGAAGTAAAGGGCGAAGCGGTGATTATGCCTTTAACTAAAAGCTTGTTGAAATGTTGCCGAAAAACCGACAAATAAGCATTAGTCGTATTTCTACTGACCTGGTTAAGCAGGTAACTTTGAAAGTTATCTAACAATTCGTCATCCACGTCCTGTATCAGAACATCTCTTTTAGGGAAATACCTTTTCAGGTGTATAATAAGACATTCCAATTTATAATTAAATTTTTTGGCCAAACATTGATCAAAATAATCTAATAGGTTATAATTTATTTTGGCAGGCTGCTTGTAACCATTGTCCGAAAAATTCAATTCATTCTCTCTTTTATTGCGGAGGGCGTTTATAATTTTAAGATTATCTTTATCTGACTCTGTAACCCGGGTTCCCGGAACGAAATAGTCCTTACCGACATAAATCTTTAGAAATTCATAATTGCGCTTACCTTTGCCCTCTACAGTATTAGAGTAAATATCGAGATATGCACTAAATTTACCACTGCTAAGCTTTTTATATCTGATCGTTACCATAATTTATTTGTTACTTGTGTTACTCATCATATATGAAAAGTAACATGTGAGTAACAAAAATAACATAAAATAAAGTCAACCGCAAAT
Source organism: Mucilaginibacter sp. (assembly GCF_025362475.1). Taxonomy (GTDB): domain Bacteria; phylum Bacteroidota; class Bacteroidia; order Sphingobacteriales; family Sphingobacteriaceae; genus Mucilaginibacter. The sequence goes on along the minus strand of NZ_JANYGH010000046.1, from coordinate 67,413 downwards.
AAATAAAAGAGAAATAATTAATATAAAATACTGAAAATGACTAATATAGCTACTTTATCTTCTTTTACTTTACTCTCGTTTATTTACTCTTAAAAGCATGGCAGGCATTTACATTCATATTCCTTTTTGCAAGCAGGCATGTCATTACTGCGATTTCCATTTCAGCACATCGCCAAAGTATAAGGACGAACTTGTGCAGGCCCTGGTAAGCGAGATCAGGCTGCAAAAAAACTATTTAAACGGCGAAACGGTAGAAACCATCTATTTCGGCGGCGGCACCCCATCGGTGTTAGCAGCCGATGAGATCCACCTGCTCATCAATACCGTTACGGAGTTTCACACCGTATCATCAACGGCCGAAATTACACTGGAGGCTAATCCTGATGATTTGGATGTGGCTAAAGTGAAAGCTTTGCGCCAAACAGATGTAAACCGTTTCAGCATTGGCATACAATCATTTTTTGATGAAGACCTGGTTTGGATGAACCGGGCACATCGCAGCCGGGAATCAGAATCGGCAGTGAAAAGAGTACAGGATGCCGGTTTTGAAAACATTACCGCCGATTTAATATATGGCTACCCCCTGTTAACCGATACCAAGTGGAAACAAAACCTGGATAAGATGTTCGAGCTTTCCATTCCGCATATTTCGGCATACTCCATGACGGTGGAACCGCAAACCGCGCTTGCCGCTTTTATCAGCACAAAAAAGCAACCTCCCATGAACGATCAGCAAAGCGCCGCCCAGTTTATGGTGCTGATGCAAGCCATGGCCGACCATGGTTTTGAGCATTACGAGATCTCGAACTTTGCCTTGCCCGGTCAATATTCAAAACATAACTCCAATTACTGGCAAGGTGTAAAATACCTGGGCATAGGCCCATCGGCACACTCCTACAACGGCGAAGTAAGGCAGTGGAACATTGCTAACAACGCCAAATACACGCAAGCTATTGTAACCGGTAAAATACCCGCCGAAACAGAGACACTGACCGAAGAGAACCGCCTGAATGAATACATCATGACTTCCATACGTACCATGTGGGGACTTGACCTGGACAGGCTTAATACAATAGCAAAAGGCTCTTCTGATCAATTACTGATTTCGGCAGGAAATTATTTCGACAGGGAGTGGATCATCCAAAAAGATAATACCATCTTTCTTACGTCTGCCGGTAAATTATATGCGGATAACATTGCCGGGGGATTGTTCTTTTAACCCATATACCCTAAAAAGGTGTAAGAAACATCTTGCCTCTTTAAATCCAACTCCACTAACTACCCGTATCTTCTTATAAATAACAAAACAACTAAAAGCCGGTTAAACGTCAAGAGCTCGTGACAGTTTAATCAGCTTTAAAAACAACCAACCAGGCACCTTTGTGCTATTTAACCACATTTATAAGAAAACACGACAATGAAAAAATTAATCATCGCTGCATTTGCAGTAGCAGCTTTAGCAGTAACACCCAAAGCAAACGCGCAAAATAAAATGGTAGGTGGTGCGGCCATGTATCCCACTAAAAATATTATTGAAAACGCTGTAAATTCAAAAGATCATACCACGCTGGTAGCAGCAGTAAAAGCCGCGGGTTTGGTTGAAACACTTTCATCTGCAGGCCCATTCACTGTATTTGCACCAACCAACGAGGCTTTTAATAAATTACCGGCTGGCACTGTTGATAACCTGGTAAAACCAGCTAACAAAGCAACGCTTACCAAAATTTTAACCTACCATGTTGTTGCAGGCAAATTAAGCGCTGCGGATTTGGTAGCCAAAATAAAAGCAGGCCATGGTAAAGCCGAATTAAGCACAGTAAGCGGTGGCACTTTAACCGTTATGGCGAAAGGCAAAAAACTTTACCTGGTTGATGAAAAAGGCGGCAAATCATGGATTACTATTGCCGATGTAAACCAAAGCAATGGCGTAATACATGTAGTAAATACCGTTTTAATGCCCAAATAAGTTCTTTACAGCAGACGGGGTTAATACTAACCCGGTACTGTAAAACCAAAAACAAAGGCCGGATGCATTTAGCGTCCGGCCTTTGTTTTTGCAAGGAAATTATACCATTTGAAGTTTTATTTCGTTCCTTTGTTTACTTTTTGGTAATATGAAGTAATTGTTAAAATAAACACACCCGGAAAGCACCCCTATATGAGTTTTATACTTAACCCGATTGATACCGTTGAAAATATTTCTCCCGAGGATTTTAAGAAGAATTATTTAAACCCACGTCGCCCTTTGGTAATTAAGGGACTAACCAAAAGCTGGCCTGCCCGTGAAAAATGGACCCCTGAATATTTAAGAGAGGTTGTTGGCAAAAAGGTTGTGCCTTTATATGATAACTCCAAAGCTGATCCATCAAAACCCATCAATTCATCAGCAACAGAAATGCCTTTTGATGATTATATTGATATGATCCGCACCCAACCTACCGAGCTGCGTATCTTCTTCTTTAATATATTTAAACAGGCGCCGCAGTTATTAGATGATATTGTACTACCTAAAGACCTCATGGGTGGCTTTTTAGAAAGCATGCCGGCCATGTTTTTCGGCGGCTCAAACTCCGTAACTTTTTTACATTACGATATTGATCTTCCGCATATTTTCCATACCCATTTTGGTGGGCGTAAACATGTGATCCTGTTTGAGAATAAGTGGAAACGCCGCTTGTACTGTATCCCCAACGCTACTTACGCGCTGGAGGATTATGATGTACAAAATCCTGACATTAAAAAATTTCCGGCCCTTGATGGTGTGGAAGGCACCGAGGTATTCCTGGAGCATGGCGATACCCTGTTTATGCCAACCGGTTACTGGCACTGGATGAAATACATCGACGGATCATACTCCCTAAGTCTGCGCGCCTGGGATGCATCATTAACCCGCAAAGCTGCCAGCTTATACAACCTGGCTATCAAAGGCGGTGTTGATAGTGTACTAAAGATGGCCTTCAAAGAAAAATACGCCAAATTTCGCGAGGAACTGGCCGTTAAGTGGGCTAATAAAGAGCTTGCAGCCGGCAAACCTTTATAAGGTTAGGTTCGCGTTTCGGGATGCCTGTTACGAGCTTTTGATAAAGAATTATTTATAGCGATGGGGTTTCCTCATCGCTATTTTTGTTTTTGTCTTGTCTGTAAAAGTTGGCTGTGAGGACACAGCCAACGGGTATCGGTGTAGATGTTCGGAAGATTTGTTAACGGGTTTTCAATTCCCTCCCTCGGGAGGGGCGCGGCTGTAATGTGCGCAATGGCAGGGAGGGGTTTCGCCGACATCCATCTGCGACGTACCTGAACGCCTGATTTAACCCCTACCTTCCCTTCCCCGAGGAAGGAATCGCACATTGCCCCTACTTTTTTATGCCTTCCGAACATATATAGTGTACTCTCAGCCAACGGTTATCGGTGTAAGTGATCGGAAGATTTGTTAACGAATTTTCAATTCCCTCCCTCGGGAGGGGTGCGGCTGTAATGTGCGCAATGGCAGGGAGGGGTTTCGCCGACATCCATCTGCGACATACTTGAACACCTGATTTAACCCCTACCCCCCTTCCCCGAGGAAGGAACCGCTCATTACCCTTACCTTTTTATATCTTCCGAACAGCTAAAGTGCCCTCACAGCCAACGGGTATCAATACGTCAACACAAGGCACGGAGTCGCTTTTATTCTACCACCTCTCCAACCCTAAAAGCTTCTTCCCTAAATCAGTAAGCTCTGCAACAGGGTTTTGTTTTTCCCGCTCCATCGGATCGCCGGGGAAAGCGTAGCCTTGCATGGCTTCACGGCTTTGCCAACTGTTAATGCGCCATTGCCTTAATTCTTCGTTATCTTCCTGTGCGGGCATCATGGCTATGTATTGGGCTATCCTAACCTTATCATTGCTGGTGTTGGGGCGGATGCCATGTGGCTGCAGGCTATTAAATATCAGCAGGTCGCCTGCTTCCAGTTTTACTTTAACAATATCAAAACCGGTGGTGTCGGGTTTGTAATGGTCGCGGTCTTCGGGCTGGGTAAGTTTCCAGGTATCGTAAGTACGGTACAATTCCGGGATGCACTGAAAGCCACCCATATTTTCATCTGTTTGATCGGCAAGGGCTAAAACACCCTGTACATTTTGTGGTTTTGTTTCGGGATCATAATCCCAGTGTATAAATCCCTTGTATTCAAAACCCGGCCTTAGCGGAAAATTCAGATTAGCCCTGTCAATAGTTACCCAAAGCTTTTCGGTTCCCCATATATCAGCGAATGCTTCATGTACTTTTGGATACTGGCGATTATCCCACAAAAATTGTTGGTTATAAATTTCTACCATACCGGTATTATTTAATTCGGTCATTTGCATTTGGGCGTTTGGCTTTTTATACCAGGTTTCTATATCATGGGCATCCTTACCTTCGTACTCCCACAGGTAATCCGCCAGTTTTGCAACCTGCTCTTTAGGCACGGCGTTTTTAATGATCACGTAACCATTCTGTATCCAAAACCGCCAGTCATCTTCAGTCAATAAGCGCAATGGCTCGTTGTTTTTACGCTCGTTAAGGCGTATCTGGCTTGATTTTGCTGTTGATGGGTTACCGGGTATTTCCTTATGAGCGTTTTCGGGTCCCGGATTCATGGTCATGGTGGCGTTTTCGGTTTTCATAATTTGTATTGATTTAATAATTCAAATGTAGGGTGATGACCATACCTGCCTATTCTGTATAATGACCAATATTTGCTCTGTATTGACCAATTAAGTACATTTATATAAAATATGATTACAATACAGCATGAACAAGATAGAACTGGAGAAAGTAGAATTTGAACCGGGCAAATCGTTTAAGCTTTTTTCGCCGCGGTTAAGGAACACCTTCCTGTGGCATTATCATCCCGAATACGAATTGGTATATGTGGAGGCCGACGCCGGAATAAGGCACGTAGGCTCACATATATCCGGCTATACCCAAAGCGACCTGGTTTTAATTGGCAGCAACCTACCCCATTTAAATTTTGATTACCGCCTCAGGAGCGAATATCACCAGATAGTAGTGCAGCTTAAAGAAGATTTTATGGGAACATCGATGGCTATAACGCCAGAATTTGCCGGCATTAACCAACTATTTAAAATAGCCGCCAATGGCATAGCTTTTCATGGCGATACCAAAGCTATGGTTGTGCAAAAGCTGAAACAACTTTCGGCATTGAGCTCTTTTAAACAACTATTGGAGTTGATGGAGATTTTTCAGATCCTGGCCAAATCAAATGAAATGACGATTTTAAATGATGACGACTTAAGTCTGCAATTCTTTTTAAAAGATAAGATAAGAATGGGGGCTGTTTATGAATATATCGACAGCAACTACAACCTAAACCCCGATGTAAATGTAGTGGCTGCCAAAGTTAATTTTACTACAGCTGCTTTTTGCCGGTACTTTAAAAAACAAACCAATATTACCTTTACCGATTTTGTGAACCAATACCGGGTTGACGTTGCCAAAAACCTGCTCATGCAAGATAAAAACGTTACCGAAACCTGTTATGCCATAGGTTTTGAAAGCTTATCCTACTTTAATAAACTCTTCAAAAAAATAGTTGGTGAAAACCCGTCGGATTTTAAACGCAAATGGGTTAGTAAGGGTAAAGAAAATTTATAGCCTTACTATTATAAATAAGGCTGTTTTATAAGGATCGCTGTTTGCTGTAATAAGCTTTTACAACATCGGGCAAAAAAGCCTCATATACCGCGGGGTTATTCAAAAGCTGCGTGGCCGAAACAGGTACCATTTTACGGGGTTCACTAAAAATAACGCTTTCGCAATTTAAAAACCTGCACATGTAAGCGCCATACGGTTCCGAAGCAAAGATCACATCAATGGGTGGCAATTTTACCTGCAGATAATTAGCCCAAAGCCGGGATACCCCATCTGCCGATGCAGAAGTGTTTGGAGATACCGCTTCGTCGTAATTCAATAAAATTGATTTTACCTTGCTGTTATTTTTATATACCTGCTCAATCCACTCCAACCTTTGGCTACCTGCAATAGGTTCATCATCACTGGCGCTCACCACAACAAACAGCTCGTCGCAATGCTCCAAAGCAAAATCAATTAAGGCAGTATGTCCAATATGCAAAGGCATAAACTTTCCAATAACCAAACCTGTTTTCATACCCTGATTATAAAGTAACGGGCCAAAGTTAAGAAGTATGGTCACATACTATCTTCCATTCTCCTTTAATTTTCTTAAACCAAAGGGTATAATACCCACCCAGGTCGCCCTTAACCCGCTTAAGGTGCCATCCGCCCAAAACAAAAGCGTTAGCAGCATCCAGTACTTTTACCTGCATTATGGTAAATTTAAGCTGCCCCATAGCGGCTTTACCCGGGTAACGTCTTTTATAATTATTAAGCGTAGTTTGCCAGCCATAGGCAGGCGCGGTTTTACCTACAAACACCAACGAGTCTGATTTCCAGTATCCCTGCATAAAACCTTCCACATCCGCCCGGTTCCAGGCCAGCTCCTGATTATGCATTACGGTTAATATCGCTTGTCTGTCCTGCGCGTGCGAGAGAAAAGAACTTAGGATCAAAAAGAAAGCCAGGATGAGTTTTTTCATAGTTTGAAGATAGGAATTTTGTTTGAACCGGGATTTATCGAAATTATAAATTAACAGAATGATAAAAAACTCTAAAATTCTTTAATTCTACAATTCCGGTTCACACAAAAAATCAGCTATATTTGAATTTCACTGCCTAACAAAAACTTACTCTATGAAAAATCAGGTATTAAGCTTCGGCGAAGTTTTATGGGATGCTTTTGGCGATGGTAAAAAAGCTGGCGGCGCGCCAATGAATGTAGCCAGGCACCTGGTACAGCAAGGCGTAAAAGTAGCCTTTGCCAGCTCTGTTGGCATGGATAGCAGCGGCGATGCGCTGATTGGATTCCTAAAATCAAACGATCTTTACTCTGATCTAATCCAGCTGGATGATGAGTTTCCTACCTGCGAGGTTACCGTACAACTGGATAAAAACAACCAGGCAACCTATATCATTCCCCAGCCCGTTTCATGGGATAATATTCAAACTACGGCTGAGCTTAACGCTGCTGCAAAAAAAGCATCCGCCATTGTTTTTGGCAGCCTGGCCTGTAGGTTAACCACCACGCGGGAAACCTTGCTTAACCTGCTTGATGAAACCCCCGCACTTAAAATTTTCGACGTAAATCTACGTCCCCCTCATTTTACACTTTCAACCATAGAAACCCTGGTGGCGCGTGCCGATGTGGTGAAGATGAATGAAGAAGAAGCCAACTTGCTTATAGGTGGCAGCAATAATTCATTAAAAGACCAGATAGCAGAGTTTCGTTCCAAATATCATAATCAAACCATTTGTGTAACGCGTGGCGAACACGGCGCCATAGTTTGGCATGATCATGAGTTTTATGAAAGCCCCGGCTGCCCTGTAAAAGTGGGCGATTCGGTAGGTGCCGGCGATGCATTCCTTGCCACTTTCATTAGCGGTTTATTAGCCAAGCAGCCCATGCAACAGGTTGTTGAAAGAGCTTGTACGGTGGGTGCCTTCGTTGCCAGCCAGCGTGGCGCAAACCCTATTTACCCACCAGAGTTGCTGAATAGCCTGGCCTATATTTAGGAAGAAATTCAAAAAAAATTCATGATGTAGGTTTGAAAAAACCTTTTTGTCATCCTGGAACGCAGTGAAGGATCTGTTATTCGCCATACTTCTCCGCCCTGTACAGTCTCCGAATAGATGCTTCACTCCGTTCAGCATGACAATGGGTTTAAAGAATCCTGTCATCTGAATCTGCATATCCTACAAATTGTCATACTTACCTAACAATTTACTTTAATCCCCGGCACTCCAAACTTTTAAGAATAATTATCCGTTTCTTTATATTAAGAAAGGACGAAATATGCGCGGTTTTGGATTTTCCAAATTTATACCCATCCAGATCCCTAAAGGCGGATTTGAAGAATTACTGAAATTATTCCTGGAATTGCTCAACTATACTTCGGGCGATGCAGGCGAAGCTTTAGCCTGGCTTAATGAGCTTGATAAACAATACAACCTTACCAACGATGATTATGGTATGGGCGATTTTATCGACGAGCTGAAACAAAAAGGCTACCTAAGCGATGATCAGCAAACAGGGGGCTTTAACATTACCGCCAAAACGGAACAAAGTATCCGTCAGTCGGCATTGGAAGAGATCTTTGGCAAACTTAAAAAATCGGGCAAAGGCAATCACATTTCACCTCAATCCGGCCAGGGCGATGAAAAAAACGCAGAGCGCCGCGAGTTTGAGTTTGGCGATAGTTTGGACCAGATAGACATGACCCAATCTATTCATAATGCACAGGTAAACCACGGCATAGGTGATTTTATGATGACCGAGCGTGATCTGGAAGTAGAGGAAATGGACTATAAAACCCTTACTTCTACCGTGCTGATGATTGATATATCGCACTCCATGATTCTTTACGGCGAAGACCGGATAACCCCGGCAAAAAAAGTGGCCATGGCCCTTGCCGAACTCATCCGCACCAAATACCCCAAGGATACTTTAGATATTGTTGTATTTGGCAACGATGCATGGCCTATAACCCTGCAGGATTTGCCTTACTTACAGGTTGGCCCTTATCATACCAATACTTATGCTGGTTTAGAACTGGCTACCGACTTGCTGCGACGTAGAAAAACGCATAACAAGCAAATTTTTATGATCACGGATGGTAAACCCACTTGTTTAAAAGAGGGTACCAAGTACTATAAAAACAGCATTGGCCTTGATAGAAAAGTGGTGAACAAAACCCTTAATATGGCTGCACAGTGTAAGCGCTTAAAAATACCTATCACCACTTTTATGATAGCAAAAGACCCCTACCTGCAGCAGTTTGTGCGCCAGTTTACAGAAACTAACGGCGGCAAGGCTTTTTACAGCTCATTGAACGGCCTCGGCGAATACATTTTTGAGGATTACATTAAAAACAGAAGAAAAACAGTGAGATAGTTTTTAGTCGGGAAGCCCGAAAGTCCGGGAAGTCCGAAAGAAGGAAAACTATTATAAAACTTATATTGATAAAAAAACTTTCGGACTTTCGGTCTTTCCGACGTCCGGACTACAAATAAAACATGAGTAAATTATTAGATATAAAAACCCTCGGTCAGCTAAAAAAATCTGCTTACAAAAGCCGTTCGGTTAAAGATGAATTACGTGCCAACCTTATTGAGCAACTTAAAAAACGCGAAGGTGGCTTTGAAGGCATAATCGGTTTTGAGGATACTGTTATTCCTGATCTGCAAACCGCCATACTATCGCGCCACAATATTTTATTATTGGGTTTACGCGGCCAGGCTAAAACCCGTATTGCACGTTTATTGATCAACCTATTAGATGAATATGTGCCTTACATCGAAGGATCTGATTTATTTGATGACCCTTACCACCCTATATCATGGTATGGCCATAGTACCATAACCGAAAAGGGCGACGATACCCCAATCGGCTGGATCCACCGGTCTGAACGGTATACAGAAAAATTGGCTACGCCAGATGTTACCGTTGCCGATTTAATTGGTGATGTTGACCCTATAAAAGCGGCAACATTAAAATTAACCTACTCTGACGAACGCGTGATCCACTTCGGATTAATTCCGCGTGCTCACCGTGGTATTTTCGTGATCAACGAATTACCCGATTTACAGGCTCGTATCCAGGTTTCATTATTTAACATTTTACAGGAACGGGATATCCAGATTCGTGGCTTTAAACTGCGTTTACCATTAGATATTCAGTTTGTATTTACTGCCAACCCCGAGGATTATACCAACCGCGGCTCCATCGTTACGCCGCTTAAGGATCGTATTGAAAGCCAGATATTGACGCATTACCCACGCACGGTTGAAATTTCAAGAAAAATAACCCAACAGGAAGCTTCCCTTACCCCAGAGCAGCTCAGCACCGTCGAGGCAGATAGTTTGGTTAAAAACCTTATTGAGCAAATAGCTTTTGAAGCACGCAGTTCTGAGTATATTGATAAAAAATCGGGCGTATCTGCACGTTTAACTATTTCGGCCTATGAAAACCTGATCAGCAATGCAGAGCGCCGCATGATCATGAACCATGAGTCAAATACATTTGTACGCATAACCGACTTTTTAGGTGTTATCCCTGCCATAACCGGTAAAATTGAGCTGGTTTATGAAGGTGAGCTGGAAGGTCCCGGCAAGGTGGCCAATATATTGATAGGCAAAGCCATAAAAACCACACTGCTTGAATTTTTCCCCGATCCGGAAAAGGCTAAGAAAGCAAAAGGCGTAAACCCTTATGCCAGCATTATCAACTGGTTTGGCGAAGGTAACAACCTGGCTTTGGTTGATGATATGTCATTAATTGACTACAAAAAAGAGCTTAATGAAGTTGCGGGGCTAAAAGACCTTGTTAAAAAACTGCATCCGCGCATAACAGAAAACCAACAATTGTTGCTGATGGAGTTTGTACTGCATGGCCTTTCAGAGTTTTCGCAACTAAACAAAGGATTTTTGGATAATGGCTTCGCTTTTTCGGATATGTTTAACAGCCTGTTTAACCTGCAGCCTGATGAAGATGATCTTGATTTAGACGACGACCGTTATAATTGATACCTTTGCAATAAATGACAGAACAGGCGCTTAACATCATCCTGATTATAGCGGCACTATTGCTTATTGACCTGTATGTATTACACGGTATACGCGGTGCCTTTAAAAATTGGAAATTGCTCAGTAAAAAAGGCTTTACTTTTTTTTACTGGGCAATTAGCATCCTCATTATTGCGGGGCTGTTAATTGGTGTTTATCTTCATGTAGGGCTTGGTCTGCGTGCAGCGGGTCTGCTTGTTTTTTCCCTCATATTTATAGGCAAACTAACGTTTTTGCCTTTCCTGTTAATTGATGATGCGCGGAGGCTCCTGGTATGGCGTAAAAACAGGTTTAAAAACCTATCTGCAAGAAGCACCGCCCTGGTGCCACCTAACACTATTCCCCGGTCGGAGTTTTTGATGAAAGCCGGTTTATTGGCTGGTGCCGTACCTTTAGCTGCCATTAAGGTTGATATGCCCAAAGGCTTATATGATTATCATATAAGATACCAAAACCTGTATTTACCAAACTTGCCCAAAGCTTTTGATGGCATTAAACTGGGCCAGATCTCAGATATCCATTCTGGTAGTTTTTTCAACAAAAAAGCGGTACTGGGCGGTGTTGAAATGTTATTGAAAGAAAAGCCCGATTTTATATTTTTTACCGGCGACCTGGTTAACGGCCAGGCCAGCGAAATGCGGGATTACCAGGATATTTTTGCTAAAGTTAGAGCGCCGCTTGGTGTTTATTCATCACTGGGCAACCATGATTATGGTGATTATGGCGACTGGCCAAACCCAGCCGATAAAAAGAAAAATCATGAGGACCTGATACTCACCCACAAAAACATGGGTTGGGACCTGTTGTTGAACGAGAACCGCCGGCTTAAAGTTGATGGCGAAGAAATAGGAATACTCGGGATAGAAAACTGGGGAGAGTTTAGTCGTTTCCCTAAGTATGGCCGTATGGATCTGGCTACAAAAAACACCGGTGATTTACCTGTAAAGCTACTCCTCTCACATGATCCTTCTCACTGGCGGGCGCAGGTATTGGCAGATTATCCACAGATAGATGCCATGTTCTCTGGCCATACGCACGGTATGCAATTTGGAGTGCGTTACAAAGATTATCAATGGAGCCCTATTAAATATGTTTACCCCGAATGGGCCGGTCATTACCAACAGGGCAAACAACAATTATACGTAAATGTGGGCTATGGCTTTGTAGGTTTATACGGCAGAGTTGGAATATTACCGGAGATTACGATATTTACATTAAAAGCCGGGGACGATCCTTCTGGAAGTAGAACTTAAGATCAACGCGGGCAGATCATAATCAATGAAAAAAATATTTCAATCCGTTTTTGATTTTCTGCTGTTCAGTAATATCTTCATGTCGCTTTGCGCCGTAGCGCAGGCCCTGGTTACTTTTCACCTCATAGGAACCGCGCCAATTTTATCCGTTTTAGGATTACTTTTCACCTCTACATTAGGCATATACAATTTCTGCATCATTATTACCAAGCCTAAAAAGCCCGAAACATCGCCCTACAAACGTGTGCGCTGGTTTTTTTCGCACTACCGTCTCATGGTAACATTTACCATCGTTTCGCTGCTTTCTCTTATTCCCCTGTTTTTCCTCATCACTACAGAATCAAAAATACTGCTCATCTTTTTGGGTATTTTATCATTTGGTTACAGTTTGCCACTATTTGCCGTTGGCGAACAAAAGTTTGGTTTGCGTAATATACCCGGTTTAAAACCATTCCTCATCACCCTGGTATGGACCATGAGCTGTGTACTTTTCCCTGTGCTTGAAGACATGCACCTTCATGCAACTGATATATCCATGCGCGATACCACTATACTGATTGCTAAACGATTTTTATTCATCGGGGCGCTTACTATCCCCTTTGATATCCGCGATTTGTTTGATGACCGCAAAATGGGCCTCAAAACCATCCCTGTGGTCTGGGGCGAAAAAAATGCATATCTATTTTGCCAGGTTTTGCTGGCCGGCTATATAGGGCTGCTTTTCCTTTTCAGGGACAACGGTTTCAATGCCGACTTTTTTGCATTAACGCTCACGGTTTTTCTTACTGGCTGGCTTATCTTTAAATCAGACCGGAAGAAGGATGAGTACTATTATTTCTTTTTTATGGATGGTGTGCTGATCCTCCAGTACGTAGTATTGTTAGCAGTTAACCTGATCTTTAAGAGCCATTAATATGGCGGCCAGCTTTAATAATTCCGCCTGGTTTTATGATGGCCTTTCGCGGTTGGTGTATGGTAAAGCCATTATAAAGGCACAGCTTTATTTAATCAGTTTTATAAAACCTGGCAGCAACATCCTTATAGTTGGCGGCGGCACCGGCTGGATACTGGATGAACTCACAAAACTTCAGCCCTCCGGCTTACAAATTACGTATGTAGAAGTAGCTGCGGACATGATGGCATTATCCCGAAAAAGAAACACCAATGGCAATAAGGTAGTTTTTATAAATGACGCCGTCGAAAACGTAAATATCGCGCAACAATTTGATGTCGCCATCACCCCTTTTTTATTCGATAATTTTGTAGAACAAACTTTAAAAACTGTATTTGATCATATCCATCCATTATTAAAATCGAATGGGCTATGGCTTAATTGCGATTTTCAGCTAACTGGTAAATGGTGGCAGGAAGTTTTGCTTAAAAGCATGTTCCTCTTTTTTAGAACCATATGCGGCATTGAGGCCGGTAAACTACCGGAGATTGATCGTTGCTTTGCTTTGAATAGCTACGAGATTTTAGATGAAAAGCTGTTTTTTAATGATTTTATAGTGGCAAGGGTGTATAAGAAGCAATAAGCTCAATATAATTGCCATTGGCGCAAAATCTGGAGAATTTTACCTCCGTTTGTCATCCTGAACGCAGTGAAGGATCTGTTAGCAGACTGTACAGGGCGAAGAAGCATGGCGAATAATAGATCCTTCACTGCGTTCAGGATGACAAAAAAGGTTTTTCTGGTCGTTGTAATGACCAGAAAAACCTTTTTTACTGAGTATACACAAATTTATATCCTATCCCTCTTACAGTTTGTAAATACTGCGGCGAATCGGCGTTGGTTTCTATCTTTTTGCGGAGGCGAACAATGTGCATATCCAGGGTGCGGGTGTTTACATCGGCGTTGTAGCCCCAAACTTCCATCATTAGTTCTTCGCGGTTAATTACCTTGTTCTTGTTTTTCAAAAAGTAAAGTAATATCCGGTTCTCCAATATGGTGAGTTCAATTTTGCGGCCATCCCTGATCAATAGGTGGGTATTGGGCAAATGCTCCATGTTGGCAAACTTGTATGATTCTGCCTTTTCACTATTCAGGCTAAACTTGATCTTGTTATCAATCAACGCTACCAGCACATCCATGTTAAAAGGCTTGGTAATATAATCAGATACCCCAAAGTTGTAGGCTTCAATTTTGTCAACATCCTGTGCCTTGGCGGTCATTAATATCACCAGCTTATCATACCCCTTTTCCCTGATGTTACCACAAACCTCAGAGCCCGGTTTGCCGGGCAGCATCCAATCAAGCAGCACAATATCGGGCTGCTCGGCCAGTATCATAACTTCCGCATCGTCGCCGTTATCGGCTTCCAAAACCTTATACCCCTCGGTTTGCAAGCGCTCTGCAACCAGGAAACGCAGGTTTTCATCATCTTCAACCAGCGCAATCTTAATTTCTTTGTTCATAATTTAATTTTCGTTTGGAAGCGTGACTATAAATTCAGAACCCTCATTAATTTTACTGTTAACCACAATCTCTCCGTTCATAAAATTAACCAGCTCTTTACAAAATGCCAAACCCAAACCTACGCTCCCGTTTTGGTTATATTGGTTCTCAATTCTGTAAAACTTTTTAAATACGTTACTCTGTTCATTTTTAGGAATACCTATGCCCCTGTCAATAAAGGCAAACACTATCTTTCCCTTTTTCTGCGTTATGTTTATATTAAGTTCCTTTTGCTTAGGATGCGAATATTTATAAGCGTTCTCTATCAAATTTTGAAATACACTGCCCAAAAGCACCGGATCGGTATAAAAATCATGTACCCCATCAATTTTATATTTTAGTTTAAAATCAGGGTATTTAATTTTAAAAGTAGCAATATAACGGCTCACAAAATCATCAATAACAATTTTTTCTTTTTTAATATTGATAGACTTATTTTCGAGTTGGGTGAATGATAACAACTTATTCATCAAATCGTTTAGTTTATCTGCTTCCTCATCCAAAATTTTACCATAGTGCTTGCGCTGCCGCTCGGTGAGCTCACCATCGCCCCTCAGGTTTGAGCCCGCAATTTTTATAACGCTAACCGGCGTTTTAAACTCATGTGTAAAATTGTTAATAAAATCATACTGCAGTTTAAACAGTTTAAGGTTCACATTAAGGTTACGATAAATGAGCCAGCCTATTAACACCAAAAAAAGCGTTATTAATAACACGGCAGCCCCAATGGGCATAAACCGGCGGTTTGTCTCGCTGCTGAGGTATCCCTGTTCCGAACTAAAAAACAATTTATAATCAGAAAAAGCGCCGGGGAACGATACCTCGGTTATCAACTTATTCCCATCGCTATCAATAGGATCGTATACCACAGGTTGTATAGATACGCTTTGATAAAGCTCATGATGAGTATTTTTTACCTTGAGCAAAAAAGGATCAAGATAAAAAGTCATCATGTTTTGCTTATATGACTCTGATAGCATATCGCGTTGCTGCAATTCGCGGTAAACCTTAACATCCTGCCGGCGTAAAATATTGGTATACGTTATTTTATTAGGTTTAACATCCCAAAATGTTTTGTACAACTCATCCTGGGTTGATACACGGGTGGTATCAGAAAAAGCAATATAATTGCTCAACTTGGCTGCCATCTCCCTAAAATCAGATTCATCGGCAGGGCGTAGCTGCTTTGCTCCCCATATTTTACCCTTTTTATGACCATACAGGTAAGTACCCTTTAGCGAAATCTTCAGGCTATTTCTTTGGATTGATATTGGCGCCGAATGCCCGCCGATGAGTGCATCATAAAATACCACTCTTTTTACAAAACCATAATCATGAAAAACAGATGCTGCATACTTAGCCGCCGATGCCGAATCAAGGAAGCCCTGGTAGGATGTTATTTCGGGTATTTTATTCTGAAAAAAGTCATTGTAGGGTTTAATGGTTTGCTCCAATACCTCAATCTTTTTTGAAGCAAACTCATTTTCAACATATTTTGATGTAAGGTTATAAGATATAAAAAGCGCGACAACAAAAGTTATGGATATGAGCACCAGGAAAATGATGATCAGCGAAAAGTTTTTGCGGTAAACATGTTTTTGTGCCGGCATAAACACTATGGTTTAACCCTCATATTATAATCCAGGAATTTTTCTATTTCGGTGTACATTTCAAGGCGGTTACGCTCGCTCCTAAAGAAAGCGCGTTCATTAGGCTTTAAAAAATACTTCACATCTACATCGTGCTTACGCAATTCGCGTACAAATTGGTTCAGTTCGCTGATGTTGGCCCGCTGATCTTTAGCCCCCTGGAAAATAATTAACGGCACTTTTATCTTATCCGTATGAAAAACCGGAGAAATAGCTCTAAACTGATCGGCATCCGTTTCAGGGTTACCAACCATTTCATAGGTCATTTTTAAATAGGGTTTAAAAAACGGCGGGGCATCTTTAATGTAAGTAAAAAAATTGATCAGCCCATACTGTACAACCGCGCAGCTATATAATTCCGGGTGGAAGGATACGCCGTACAAAGCAGAGAAGCCACCAAAACGACCGCCAAAAATGGCAATTTTTTTAGGGTTTGCTATCTTTTTGTTTATAAGCCAGTGTACACCATCGGTTATATCATCCTGTATCTTACCTCCTACCTGCTTATAGCCGGCACTCCTGAAAGCCTTACCATACCCGGTTGATCCGCGGTAATTAACCTGGAAAACGGCATAGCCGCGGTTAGCCAAAAACTGCACCTGCTCGTCATACCCCCATGAATCACGCGCCCAGGGGCCATCATGCGGCATCACCACTACAGGTAAGTTAGTTTTTTTATTACCTAACGGCATGGTTAAATAACCATTAATGGTGAGCCCATCTCTTGCCTTGTATGATATAGGCTGCATGGCACAAAGCTCATCAGGTACCAGCGACGAGTTGATATCACCCAGTTTTGTTAATTTACCGGTAGTTTTTTCGTATAGGTAATAGGAACCGGGGTTACGGTCGGTATAAGTGTTCAATATAAACCTGTTCTCCGAGCTATCCCGGTCAACCACCTTAATTTCGTAGCCTTTTAGTTGTTGTTGCAGGTTGTAATAAGTATGTTCAATATCGGGCACCAAAAAATGCTTACGGGGCTTGGCTTCTTCCCAGCTGATGAACTCAACACGATGCTTGTTTTTAGAATACTCCACATACGTTACATCGGCTTTGTTGCAACTAAAAATAGTTTTTTGCTCCTTCCCATCTTCCGCGTTAATTTCAACAAGGGCCACTTTATCACGATTAACGTTTGATAGCGCATAGAAATTGTTTTTTACCCCCGTAAAAGCAATAGGCCTTACCGAGTTTTTAAAATTATTTTGAATGATAGGTTTAAAAGGGGTAGCATCATCAGGGCGGTATAAAATGGCTTCGTCAACCCCATCTGATGCTTTAACCAGGCGGATCTTTCCATCAGCATCCGGAAACCACTCTGTTATATTACCCGGGTTAACCAGGTAAGGGGTAAGCACACCGGTTTTAATATTAAGCCGGTACACGTCAAAATTAGCCGGGTCGCGCTTATTCATCTTTATGGTAATCAGGTCTGGCTGCTGCCTGTTGCGGTTAACCAGGTTTACCCTCACTTTTTCCAGCGATAGTATGGTGCGTACTTTATGTGTTGATACATCAAGCGCGTACATGATAAAACCATCATTTGCTACAATATCCTGGTTAAATACAAGTTGGTTATTATAGGTCCAAAAATAATCATTACGTACCGGGTAATCCTCAAATGAGGTTTCCATATGTTCAGTACCATCTGCCAGCGATTGGATAAACAGGTTTTGCTTATCCTTGTAAGGTTTTAAATAAGATACGTACTTACCATCAGGTGATATTCTGAAGAAGCTTTTCTCGGGCGTTTTAAAAAAATCAACAATAGGAATCTGCTTTACATGATCTTTGCAGGAACATATAACGGTAATTACACCAATAAACAGAAAAATCTTTAACCGGCCCAACATATTTGTTTTAACCTATTTTATTAATCAGGTCAAATTAGATAAAATAAGTTGACGATATCAAGATGTCACTACAATTTTACCCGGTGAATCATTATATGAATATTAAGCAAAAACGGCTATGTTATATACATTAATTCCCTATTTTTGAATAGATGAGGTGTTTATTTGCAATTGTTATTTTTGTTTTGTTTGGCTCGGCCACGCTGTTTGCGCAGAACAACGAACTGCAGCTTGCTGCGCAATATAATGCTAATGGCGAACCTCAAAAAGCGCTTGAAATTTACCAGAAGCTATACAAGCAAAATAACGAAACCTATTACTCCTATTACATAAACACCCTGCTTAGTCTCAAAAAATTTGACGAGGCCGAAAGCGTTGCACGCAAACTTGTACGCAAGCATCCCAATGTTAATGAATACCAAATAACACTGGGCACCATTTATACCCAGCAAGGCAATTTGGATAAAGCCAATACAATTTACGATGATATGCTGAAAAACCTGCCGGCCGATCAGATGGAAATTGCCAGCCTGGCTAACCAGTTTTATCAGAACGCTAATATTGATTACGCCATAAAAATATTTTTACAGGGCCGCAAACTGCTCAAAAGCGATGAAGCATTTACTTATGAACTGATAAATCTTTACCGTTTTAAACGGGATAAAATATCCCTTACCGAAGAGTATCTTAACTTTTTGCCAGCTAACCCCAACTTTATTACCCAGGCCGAAACCACCTTTGCCACCATATTTGAAGGGGATACCGATTATGATTTACTTAAAACCGCCCTGCTAAGACGCATACAAAAAGATCCGCAGCAAACGATGTACGCCGAGCTGCTTTCCTGGCAGTACATGCAGCAAAAGGAGTATGACCTGGCACTTAACCAGGCCCTGGCGCTTAGCAGGCGGCAAAATGATGATGGAAACAGTATTTATGAACTGTGCCGCACCCTTAACGCCAACGAGGCCTATGACGCCGCTATTCGCGGGTATGAATATATTATTGCAAAGGGAGCAAGCAACCCGTTGTATATTCCTGCTAAAATTGAGCTTATCAATACCAAAAACCAAAAGATCACTGCAGGAAAATACCTCCCTGCAGACCTATTGGGACTGGAACAGGACTATATAGCCCTGCTTACCGAGTTTGGCCGAAACAACAATACTGTTTTTGCGATGCAGAAACTGGCCGCCCTGCAGGCTTTTAAACTGCATAAAATTACCGAAGCGCAAAAATTACTGGAAAGCGCGATAACCATCCCCAATATCCGCACCGATTTGCTGGCTTCATGCAAACTTGATCTCGGTGATGTTTACCTGTTAAACAACCTGCCATGGGAAGCAACCCTTTTATACAGCCAGGTTGAAAAGGATTTTCCGAATACGGCCATTGCACAGGATGCCAAATTCCGGAATGCTAAGCTGGCCTATTATTCGGGCGATTTTACCTGGGCAAAGGGTCAATTGGATGTATTAAAAGCCGCTACATCACAACTGATAGCCAACGACGCCCTTAATTTACTGCTACTCATTAATGACAATACCGCTGCAGACAGTTCTGGTGCAGCCCTTAAAATCTACGCCCGTTCCGATTTGCAGATCTTCGCCGAGCAACCTGCCAAAGCCCTGCTGGCACTTGATAGCATCGACAAAAAATTTCCGGGAAATAGCCTTAGCGATGATATTCTGATGGCAAAATCGCGCATCCTTATCCAGCAAAAAAACTATACCGATGCTGTTCCGCTGCTTAAAAAGATCTTCGCCGACCATCCAACAGAACTATGGGCCGATGATGCCGTTTTTATGCTGGGCGATATTTACGAGAACCACCTTGATGATAAAAACAATGCCAAAGCCTGGTACCAAAAAATCATCACTGATTATCCCGGCAGTCTCTGGATCAACGAAGCCCGTAAGCGTTTCAGGCTATTAAGGGGCGATAAAGCGGATTCATAGCGGTGGTGAGTGGTTGATTGGGTGAGTAGTGAGTAGTTTTTAAGCGCCGTAAGTCAATCGTATATTCGTTAAGTTAATCCTTCAACCAATCACATTATCAACCACTCACCTAATCAACTTTAAATACCTATTTTTGCAATATCATGATTGTATACAACGATACTATAATACTGGATGAAGCTATCCAGGAAGAATGGCTTCATTATATGAAAACCATTCACATACCAGCAGTAATGGCTACCGGGCTTTTTAGCTCACACCGGATTTTAACTGTTATTGATTCGCCAAACGAAGGCGTTACCTATTGCATCCAATACCATGCGGATAGCATCGAACAATTTCAGCAATACTATATGAATCACCTGCACAAAATCCAGGCAGCTCATCAGCAAAAGTTTGATGAAAAGTTTGTGATATTTAATACGGTGATGGAAGAAGTGGAGTAGCTATCATTTTTATCAACTCCCGTGAGGTTAGCATTAGCGTAACTCGTGGCTGGCATGGTGTAAGCTTTTAGCTTACTGTTCAACTGAAAGCTGAAACTATACACCCCACGAACTGCAAGTTCGCGGGAGTTGCATAATAAAAAAGCTCCCGAACACACGCCGGGAGCTTTTTCTATTATTTAGATATGAGGTTATACAACTCATCGAGCTTAGGACTAAGCACAATCTCTATCCTTCTGTTTCTGGTTCTGGCGTCATCTGTGCCGGCGCTGTCTATAGGCTGAAACTCGCCTTTGCCAGTAGCTGTTAATCTGTGCGGATCAACCATTTCAACTTCAGTGAGGTAACGGGTTACTGATGTTGCCCGCAGTACACTCAGGTCCCAGTTGTCTTTTATTTGGCCCAGGTTTTTTACCTTTTTATCATCGGTATGGCCTTCAACTGCCATGTTGATATCCGGTTCTTTATTTAATACCTCTGCCAGTTGTTTCAGGGCTTGTTTACCTTTATCATCAATTACAATACTGCCCGATGGAAACAACAGCTTATCGGTAAGCGAAACATATACTTTTCCGTTACGGATATCAACTGTTAACCCGCTTGCCTGGAAACCCAGCAACGCTTGCTGTAGTTTATTCTTCAATGCATTAGTAGCTTCATCTCGTTTTTTCAAAATAGCTTCAACCTCTTTTAAACGGGCTTCGCGCTTTTGCAGGTCGGCAGCCAGCTGGTTTGCCTTGGTTGATGTAACATCCAGGTTATTGGTAAGGGCGCTGTTGTTGTTCAGCAAGTCGGCAATCTGGCGGTGCAGGCGGGTGGTATCGCTCTGCAATTGTGCCAGCTGTGATTCTAAAGTTCCCGTACGGGTATTTAATGAATCGCGCTGCGCTACTAATGATCTGTACTCCTTAGGAGATAATATTTTGCATGAACTAATGGCAATGCAAAAAGCCGCGGCTAATAATAAATATTTAGTTTTCATGTGGTTATTTTTCAAGTAATTGCTATGCAAGCGCGTTTTTCAAAAAAACATTCAGCGGGTAAATCTTGCTGCACATATCAGCTACAAGCTGTACGGCACCATCTTTCATAATTTCCTCATCGCTAATTTTATGCCAGCCCACAAAGCTTTTCAGCTTCAGCAGGTCGATATTTTCATTTTCGGCGCTATATTCTCTTGGTACAGATTTTAATTGCTCCTGCTTCCTGAAATCGCCAAAAAGCTCAACAAACTTTTTATCATCAATGATCTGCTTCAGTTCGGATGCGTTGTAATCAATTTCCTGGCGGATGGCTTTAAGGTGAGGGGCTTCGGGCATCCAATAGCCTCCCCCAATAAACGAA
This sequence comes from Mucilaginibacter sp., assembly GCF_025362475.1. GTDB lineage: Bacteria > Bacteroidota > Bacteroidia > Sphingobacteriales > Sphingobacteriaceae > Mucilaginibacter. The sequence goes on along the minus strand of NZ_JANYGH010000046.1, from coordinate 45,772 downwards.
TTTCCCGGCGAAATCTGTAAATAGAACTCCACACTGCCGCTTTTTAAACCAGCAGAAGGTATACTTACACCAAAATTATTTTTATAGGGAGTTTTATTTTTGCTGAAACGAATATCGCGATAAATGCGCATCACACGTTTTTTAGGATCCATGCTTTCATCAATAGCGGGATCGATCTTTTGCAGTTTTACAAGTAGCTGGCCTGTAAAATCAATTACATTTTCACGGGCAGCATCGTAACGTTCTTTATTGGCCAAAAACCATTCGCGGTTGTTGTTTTGAGCCAGATCATTTAAAAATTCAAGACTTTGCTGGTATATCATCAGTATCTAAATAGGCCTGGTAATGTATTTTGGGCGATAACCAATATAACAAAAGCACACGCGAATATCTGAAATTTATAGGTGCAAGTACAAGGCAGCCTAAAATTATTACACTAAGATACAACCATGGCGAATCGGAATTATGCGTAACTAAATAAGTAAGCCAGGCCAGGCCCAATGCTTCGCCCACGTTAAGTGCATAGCTTACATACATGGCCGCGTAAAAATACCCCGGCTCAATCTCAAAATGCATATTACAATGCGGGCAGTTGAGGTTTATTTTATTTGAAAAGCTGTAGGGGCCTCCCTGAAACATATCACCACGACGGCACCGCGGGCATTTACAATGAAGCATTGCCCATGACTTTGATGTTTCCGGCATGAAAATAAGAGGATTATATAATTACTTAGTTAAGGTTAAGCTTTTCATCGCGCATGTTAAGGCTAACATTTTTACGACGGTATTTCTTGTACCAGATATACCCTGCAGCGGCAACAGCAAAGTAAGGTGCGCCTAAAAGAAACAGGATGCCTTTATTTAGGCCTTTAGCTGCGTTACCGCCGCTTTTAGTATTCGTTTCAACAGTTGCAGCACATTGAGCGCATTGGGCCTTTACAGGCTGCCTTACGCATACCAGCATCCCAAGGGCCATTACGAAAAGAATGATTTTTGATACTCGTTTCATACCTGCAAATTTAACTAATTATTAATAAAAAAATAGAATTGTATGTGTTCTGCTCCGCGTTTATTCTATGCTTAGATTTAAGAAGTTATTTAGCTCGTTTTCCTTTACCCCTTAGCGTTTTAAGGAGAGCTTAAAATCACCCCTTAAAAATGGTAATAAGGCTTAATCATTAAATATACCACTACACCGCTCACCGTTACAAATAACCATATCGGAAACGCCCAACGCACCAGTTTGCGATGCTTTTCCACCTGCATTTGCAGACCACGGTAAAAGCTTAGTAATATCAGCGGTAACACTCCCGCTGCTAATACAATGTGGGGTATCAAAATACCCAGGTACAGGGTACGCAATACACCTATAGATTCGCGTTCCTCAATGGAAAGCACGCCATCGAAATTAGCATCGCCATAAAAAGTATCATTACGCATCAGGTAATGGAACAGAATGTAGGATACCAGGAAGGTAGATGACAAACAAAAGGTAATAATATTAAGCCTTTTATGAACTTGTATGTTCCCTTGCTTAATAAAGTAAAGGGATGTGATTAAAAGCACAGAACAAGTACCGTTCAATACTGCATTCAGCATTGGCAGGTATGGCGTAAACGCGGGTGCTACTGCCGGGCCGGGGATAAGGTGGCGATTTAAAACAACAACTACCAGTATCACAAATACGGTAATCGACGCCACAAAACGAAAAATAAATTTATCTGTCATATCACTTAGTATAGTGCTTTATCAACTTTACGCAGCTCTTCGGCTATCAGCACTTTTATCTCATCGTTAAGGCGATTTACATCGGTGGTATTGGCACCCGAGTAATAACCCCTGATGTGTTTATCCTGATCAATAAGTATCAGCTTATCGCTGTAAATAAAATCATCCTTACCCGCCTGCACTGCATCAACCAAAAAACCTTTACGGGCCAGGTTATAGATAGACGAGGTGTCGCCGGTTAAAAATACCCAGCGGTTTGATTCGGGCTTATAGCTTTGCAGGTATTTATTCAAAACGTCCTGGGTGTCGCGCTCGGGATCAACAGTGATGGAGGTAAAATACACCATCTTGTTTTTCCAGTAGGTACCTACCAGGTAGCTCAAATTTTTGTTGATAGTAGTACATACCGTTGGGCAATGCGTATAAAAAAAACTGGCTACAAAGATCTTACCTTTCAGGTTGGCTTGTGTAAAAGATTTGCCATCCTGATCTGTGAGCTTAAAGTCGGGGACCTTGAAATAGTTGGTATCGGGAATATCCTTGCCATGAAACCTATGCGTGGTTTTGGCAACTTCCTTTGGGCCGAAAAAGCTGAGTGGCTTGTAACGGTTTTTACCTTTTGCAGTTAGTAAATAATACAAAAATCCCGGCACTGCTAATATGAGCACCAGGACTGTAATTTTTTTCCAGATGGCAGCTTTCATTACCCCCTCAGATCAATCCAGTGGTGGCTCTCGTTAGTAAGTACCAGGATTAAACCGATTATAAATATAATTGGAACGATAATAGCTAATGCCAAACCCAACTTCTCAAACTTTAAGTGCATAAAGTAAGCAACAATGTAGAATGCTTTAAGCAGTGTTAAAGCTATATAAACAGGGTTTGCAACTCTCAGATACTCCGGATGACCCGGTACTATCACCAATGCAATTACGAATTCAACACAGGTAATGGCCAATAATATAAAAAACACTTTCCAGATCTTCTTCCGGGTCATTGTTTCGTGTTCACCGCCTTCGTGATGAACTTCGTGTGATTCTGACGACATATATAATTTTTTTAAACTAAGTAAAAGAATGTAAACACAAATACCCAAACCAGGTCTACAAAGTGCCAGTAAAGACCTACTTTTTCAACCATTAAATAGCTACCGCGTTTTTCATAGGTACCTCTTAACACGTTAACAGTGATAATAATGTTGATTATAACCCCTGTAAATACGTGGAAACCGTGGAAACCTGTTATAGTAAAGAATAAGTTAGCAAACTCCTGGGCCGTTAAATGCCTTGCAGCATCAGTACCGCCAGCGTTGAAAAATTTACCCAGCTCCTCTAAAGCAGGTGTACTTCCCCACCAGAAACCTTCGTGGTGCAGGTGGCTCCACTCTAATGCCTGGCAACCCAAGAACATAAAGCCTCCGATAATGGTAGCTACCATCCACCATAAAACTTCTTTTTTAGCATTACGATGGCCTGCCTCAACAGCTAATACCATGGTAACCGAGCTCATGATCAGGATAAAGGTCATTAAACCCACGAAAACTAACGGCGCACCGCTATCTAACAAACCGGGTACCGACTGGAAAACTTTATCTGCCGCTGGCCATACGCTTGCGCTGAAACGTAATGATCCGTAAGAAATAAGCAATGATGAAAAGGTAAATGCATCCGATAGGAGAAAGAACCACATCATAATTTTCCCGTACTCAACATTGAAGGGAGATCTCCCTCCTGACCACGGAGTTGTTTTTACTTCATCAATTTGTGATACTGTTGTACTCATTTGTACTTAAAATAATGGTGTGTTAATTTTGGTTCAAAAGTAAAAAAACATACAGATAAATCCATATAATTCCGAGAAAATGCCAAAAAATAGAAGTCATTTCCATTTTAAACATGTTTCTTACCTGCGGAATGTTTCTGTATGTGCCCCAAAGGGTATTTAGTAACAGCAATATAGCTGCAATAATGTGTATTAAATGTGTACCTGTAAACGCGTAGATAAATGAACGCGATGCGTTAGGATCGGTAAAATAGATGCCCATTTTGTAAGTTAAAACATACCAGGCGTAGATCTGTATGGCAAAAAAAGCCAAACCCAACACCAATGTTAACCACAAATACAATTTCTGTTCGCCAAACCTTAAGCCTTTAGCTGCCCTGTTGGCCAATAATAACGTACCACTGCTTAATATAATAGCTGCAGTGCTGTACATAAATGCGCTGGGCATAATTACATTGAGGCCATGCCCTTTACCCCCGCTATAAACAATAAACCCACTGGTTAAAGCCGCAAAAAACATAAATGATGTGAATATAAAGATCCACATATTGAATTTTTTGGGAGCCAGATCAAGCCTATCGTTGTTTTTTTGAATCGAAGCCATCATTACTTTCACTTTCCTATAAAATCAAACAAAAACATTAACTGCACTATGGGCAGATACATAAAAGAGCCGAACATCAATTTACGGGCCGATTCTATCTGCTGCGTGCGTAACAAGCCATACGCCTGGTACAAAAATACTAAGCTACATATCAACGATACACCTGCCACCCAATAACCACCATGATGATAAAAATAGGGTAATAAGCTAACTGGCAACAATATCAATGTAAATATAAACGTAATTATCGCACTTCCTAAATCGCGGTTACCGGTAGGTAACAGTCTGAAACCAGCAAGCTTATAATCATCATCCAATACCCACGCAATTGCCCAAAAATGTGGAAACTGCCATATAAACTGAATTGCGAACAATATGAGCGCTATTTCATCAATGCGACCATGCTGCTGTGCAGCAACGTAACCAATAAGCGGTGGTAACGCACCTGGTATAGCACCTACAAATACCGCTATAGGCGACTTACGCTTAAGCGGCGTATATGCAAAGGCATATAGCAATATCGAAAACACTGATAATAATCCGGTTAACAAGTTAAGGCTACCTAACAGGTAAGTACCAGCCATGCCCATACCCAAACTCATAACCAGGGCTTGCCCCGTTGTCATTTTTCCTGACGGAATTGGGCGGTCCATGGTGCGTTTCATTAACTTATCCAGGTCCTTTTCAATAATCTCGTTAAAGCCATTGGCCGCTGATGTTACCAAGAATCCCCCTACAATCAGTTTCACCCAGTTTATCCAGTCGATATGACCATTTGCCCTGCTGCCTATCAAAAATGATATAGAGGCCGAAAACACCACCAAAAAGGTGAGCCTTAATTTGATCAGTTTTGAAAAATCACTCCACTTCATTTGCTTACTCCCCTAACATTAACCGACTGATGCAAATTCAACAGCAAATAAAACTGTGCTCCGAATATCAAACTTGCCAATAAAATATGCGCTGCCTGTGCAACCGGCGGCAGTGCCGAATATGATAATAATATACCTGTAACTATTTGCAGCATGATCATCAAAAAGTTGAAGCTCATTAACTGCTGGTGGATAGAATGCCGGTTAAAACGCTTGCGTATTAACGCATATAACACAATATTGATAATAAACACCAAAATGGCCATGTCCCGGTGATGTGCAAATATCTCGCCTGCATTAACAACCCACTTGTTGCGATAACCACCCTGAAAGTGAGTTGCCACCGCGTCAATTTTTTCTCTTACCTCGGTACCAAAAGTAATCTGCAGAATGCTTAACAATAAGGTCACCACTGTAATAACATATATAAGCGGGCTGGTATTCAATTTGCTGTTACCGTAAACTTTTGCCAAATGATAGGTATAAATACACAACGCTAATATGGCCAGCGCAAGCAACATGTGCACGGTAACTATCCATGCCACCAAATTGGTTGATACTACTATAGAACCCAACCATCCCTGGAAACCCACCAGTATTAGGTTTAGTATACTTAGTATCGTGATCTTTTTGTCTTTACCCCAGTAGCTGACGCCATATATAGCAGAAAGCAGCAGAAAAATGCCCGATATAGCTCCTATTAAACGATTGACATATTCCGTCCAGGTTCTGCCTGCATTAAATTCTTCCGGTATTAGGATTGACCTATCTTCACGAATGCGCCTGGCCAGCTCGCTATAACCAAATACATCAAGTGTTTTGGCGAAGCGTTGGTTTTTGGCTAAACGCTGATCAACATATTTTTGCTTGTAATCTTTAGGCAGATCGGCACTGCTTATTGGTGGAATATACCTGCCGAAACATTTAGGCCAGTCCGGGCATCCCATTCCAGAACCTGAACTGCGCACAACACCACCGGCAAGTATCAAAACAAAAAGAAGAACGATTGTTATGAGGTTGATTTTTTGAAATCGTTTATTAGATGCGGTTGTGCTCATTTAAATATTTCTAACAATTTAGGGTACCCTTTTCAAATTTGAACATTTGAGAATTTGAGGATCTGAAAATATTAATTTTCAAACTGCCTTATTTTCAAATCTTCAAATTAAAGAGGTACCCTAAAAGATCAGATCAGTATTAAGATTATTTTACTTTTTCTTCGGCCTTCAACGTACTTGTATATTTGTTCAGCTCCTCTAACCCAGCTGGATTATCTTCAAAATCATGAGGAAGATTTGAGCTCATGGTTTGTGAAAAAGGAACAGTTTGAGGGATAAAATCCTCTTCGGCGCCTGGCTTGCTATAGTCATATGGCCAACGGTAAACAGTTGGAATTTCACCCGGCCAGTTGCCGTGAATATGCTCAACTGGTGCAGTCCACTCCAGGGTGTTTGATTCCCATGGATTCTGTGTACTTTTCTTACCGGCAAATATCGATACGATAAAGTTATATATGAAAGCCACTTGCGCTAAAGCTGCCATAATAGCCGCCCAGGTAATAAATGTATTGATGGTTAACCATTTTTGCATAGAAGCAAACTCGGTAAATGCATAGTAACGACGAGGTACACCATCCAGACCCATAAAGTGCATTGGGAAGAATACCAGGTAAGCACCAATGAAAGTTAACCAGAAATGCAGGTAACCTAATTTTTCGTCCATCAGTTTACCAAACATCTTAGGGAACCAATGGTAAACACCGGCAAGCATACCAAATATAGCTGCAGAACCCATTACTAAGTGGAAGTGGGCAACAACAAAATAAGTATCGTGCAGGTTAATGTCAAGCGCGGCATTACCAAGGAAGATCCCGGTTAAACCACCAGATATAAAGAATGACACCATACCTATAGCGAACAACATCGCAGGTGTAAACCTGATGTTACCGCGCCATAAAGTTGCCAGCCAGTTAAACGTTTTTACCGCTGATGGAACCGCGATGATCAAAGTAGTGATCATAAACACGCCACCCAGGAACGGATTCATACCCGTTACAAACATGTGGTGACCCCATACAATGAACGATAATACTGTAATACCTATCAGTGAGTAAACCATCGCGTGGTAACCAAAAATTGGTTTACGTGAGTTTACAGACATAACTTCAGATGAGATACCCATTGCAGGCATAATTACGATATATACCTCAGGGTGACCAAGGAACCAGAATAAATGCTGGAACAGGATAGGGCTACCACCTTCATAAGGCTGCTGAACACCATTTAAAACGATATCAGACAGGTAGAAGCTGGTACCAAAGCTACGGTCAAATATCAACAACACAACACCCGCAACCAATACAGGGAAAGCAAGGATACCTAATATAGCGGTCAGGAATAAAGCCCAGATAGTTAAAGGCATTTTCCAAAGGTCCATCCCTTTTGTACGCATGTTCAATACAGTACTTACGTAGTTGATACCACCCATTAATGATGAAGCAACAAACATTACCATACTGATAAGCCACAAGGTCATCCCCTCGCCAGATCCCGGCATAGCTTTCGGCAATGCTGATAGCGGCGGATAAATTGTCCAACCACCACTTGCAGGGCCTTTTTGAACAAAGAATGAAGATAACATAACCACACTGGCCAAAAAGAAGAACCAGTACGATAGCATGTTCATGAATGGCGAAGCCATATCACGTGCACCTATTTGCAATGGGATTAATAAGTTGGCAAAAGTACCGCTCAAACCGGCGGTTAATACAAAGAATACCATGATGGTACCATGAATGGTAACCAATGAAAGGTAAAATTCCGTGCTGATACGTCCGTTTGGCGCAAAGTGACCAAGTAATGTAGTCAACAAAGGGAATGTTTTATCAGGATAAGCAAGCTGGATCCTGAAAAGTATTGATAATATCATTGCGATAACCGCCATAGTAATACCTGTGATCAGGAATTGCTTGGCGATCATTTTATGATCCATGCTAAATATGTATTTAGACACGAAAGTTTCGTTATGGTGATGTTCGTGACCGTGTTCGTCGTGATGTGCTACTCCGTGATCGTGAACTGCTAATGTTGACATATCGCTCTTTTATCTTATATTAATTATTTAACGCTAACCTATTTTGAGACACTGTTTGTTGCGGTTCCGCAGCAGCGAAATGCAATTCCTTCCTTAAACCATCGGTTAAGTAAGGTTTTTGGTGTGATAACCATGTCTGGTATTCGGCTTCAGTAACTACACGCACAACTTTTTGCATGTTATAGTGACCGCCACCGCATATTTTGTTACAGTACACTAAGTAGTCAAATTTAGGGTCGTCCAATCGGGTGCGCATTTGCGCGGTTGTAATAGTTGGGGTAAATTTAAAGAAGGTAGGTAATCCTGGTACCGCGTTAAGCTGAACCCTGAAGTGTGGCATATAAACACTATGGATAACATCCTGTGCCTGTATGTTCAACCTTACAGCTCTGTTAACCGGCAGGTACATAGTATCGGCAGATAAATCATCAAAGCTGCTTTTCTTTTTAAAATCAACACCCAGTTTGTTTGCTGCTGTGGTTAATTTAAAATCTTTAGGGCCTAATTTACCATCTTTACCTGGGTAACGTAGCTCCCATGCAAACTGATGACCAGTGATATCAACGTTTATTGCTGCAACTTCTCCTTTAGCATCTGTGTTATCCATAATAGATTGCCAGGTGAAAAAGCCAAATACAACCAAAATAGTTAATACAATAGCCGGCACAATAGTCCATATCTTTTCGATAGTATTATTGTGAGGTAAAAAATGCGCTCTGCGTTTTTCAGAATGACGGTATTTAAATAAAAATCCGAATAATAATATCTGTGTTAAGAAAAACACAATCATGGTTAAAATAGTAGTGACGGTAAACATCTCATCAATTTTAACACCATGAATAGACGCCGCCTCCGGCAATGTCATGCTACCCTGAACTGTAAATGACCAGTAGGCTCCGTATAAACCTGCAAGCAGGAATACAAGGCATATAAAGCCCATTACATTATTCCACCTAAGGCCTTTTTTGCCTTGAATTTTAAGGGTCAGATCGTAGATCTTTAAAATTTTACCTACTACAGCTACACCAACACATATCAGCAAGAATAAAAGCACATAGTAAGAAACACCGGTCCAATCAACTTGTGGGGCATCTTCGGTAGTACCGGCAGCTGGTGTTTGCGCATTCACCAGGTTAGTGCCCATAAGCATAAACGCAGCGAAAAACGATAGTAAGGATTTAGAATTTATTAATTTTTTGAATGCCATTTTAATGTTTGTTTGGTATTCTGTACTTGATGCAAAAATAACAATTATTATATGTGATGATGTAGACTCTCCTGAAGGAAAGGGTGCTTTTTAGGAATTATCGACTTAAACTTGCTTAAAGCATTCAAAGTAGTGAAGATAAATAGCCCTACAAAGCCTACAAAAATACCAATTTCAAGCACTGATATCTCTGTGTACCAATGTGATGTTGCACGTACAGTACCCGGCATAATCATCATAAAATAATCAAGCCAGTGACCAACAATTAAAATACCACAGGTAATTGCAAGGATATTTGTTTTACGTTTTGAATCGCGGGACATGATCACCAATAAAGGCGCTAAAAAGTTAATCACGATATTTAACCAGAACCAAGGTTTAAACTCAGGCTCCCATCTGCGTACAAAATAAACTGTTTCTTCAGGTATGTTGGCGTAATAGATCAACAGGAACTGCGCAAACCATACATATGTCCAGAAGATAGAGAAGCCAAACATTAACTGACCCAGGTTGTGCAGGTGATCCTGTGAGATCCATTGCATATACCCCTGAGTTCTTAACCAGATAATAGTTAAGGTGATTATGGCTAAACAGCTAACCCACATGGCAGCAAAATTGTACCAGCCAAACATGGTAGAGAACCAGTGTGCTTCTAATGACATGATAGCGTCAAAAGCAAATATTGGGGTAGTGAAACCAAATATCACCAGGAAAAGGCATGATATAGTAAAGCTTTTACGGTAATAAAACATACCTCCCAATTCATCTTCACCTTCTGAGTATTTAACAAGCAACCAGCCGAAAATAGCATAGCTTCCCATAAATACAATCAGGCGGGTAATAAAGAACGGCCTGTTTAAGAATACAGATTTACCAGTGATAATAGGATCAAAATGAGGGTTACCTGGTGTAGTAACACCTGCTAACGCCCATAATTTATAAAGGTAAGGCGCTACTACTTCTTCACCTCCTGGTTCCAAAGTTGTTTTATGGGTAAAATACAACCCACATAAAATTATTACTAAAAGTAGTGTAGCTGCAAATGGTAGTGTTTTAGCAAATGCCTGTGGTACACGAATTAGTGACGCCGACCAACCCGCCTGGGCCACATACTGCAATGCGCAGAAAAATACACCGGCCATGCAAACGCAGGCAAAGTAGTAACCCATCAGCAATAAATTTGCAAATGTACGTTCACCAGCTCCGGTTAAAAACCCGGCAAGTATGGTTATAACCCCAACTGCTATGGCAGCAAGGCTATATGTTTTTACCTTGCCGGTAAATTCAAATTGCTCGTCAAAACTATTGTGAGTGCTCATTCAATTTTATTCTATAAAGTTTGTAAATGGTGAACATACATGATCACTTTCCAGCGTTCTTCAGGGTTTAGCTGTGAAGCGTAAGAACCCATAGCATTTACACCGTAAGTAATGGTATGATAAATTTTACCGTCTGTTAAATCTTTCATGGCACCACCACGTGATGATTGTCCTTTTGAATAAGATGGCGGCGGCGGATATCCGTGCTGAACCACCAAACCATCACCTTGTCCGTCTAAACCATGGCATGGTGAGCAAAAATGTTCAAACAAAAGTTTGCCATCTTTATAATTAGCCTGTGTTTGCGCTAAAACTGTTTTAACCTCAACACTTGCCAGTTCATAACCATCCTTGGTGTTTGGATAGTCAAATTTTGTAAAGCCTACAGGTATCGTTCCAGCTGGTGGTAACTGCGCTGTTTTACCGTCTTTAAAGTTAGGATTCTTTTGATCCGGATCGTAAGCGGTGTGCTCATACATGTTAGGTGCATACTCCCAACCCGTACTTCTTTTATCTTTGCACGATGTTACAACTATCGAAGCAGCGATAATGATAACTATTGTTCTTAATATTCTAAATTTATTCATAGCTAACATATTTTCTGTCGTTATGCTTAACTTCTACAGCTCCTGCTTCTTTTAATAAATTGGTGATATCCGCATGTGGTGTATTACCTTTTGCATCAATGGCAATAATAAACTTGTCATTAGTGGCACGCAGATCCATTACCCTTGGCGCACGGCCCGGGAAAAGGTGCGTAGCAAAAAAGAAAGTAAACGTCATACCAAAAGCGGTCCATAACACAGTCCACTCAAAGGTTACCGGTACAAAGTCAGGTATGGCAAAAGCATTCTTTCCACCTATGTTGATAGGCCAATCATGAACCAGCATATAGTAAACCATGCTGAACATGATGGTTCCGCCTAAACAGCCAAACATGAAAGCCGCATAACCCAAACGTGAATCCTTGATACCTAATTTAGCATCAATACCGTGAATTGGACAAGGTGAATAAACGTCATAAATAGGTACGCTATTCTTTTGTAATTTATCGATCCCGTGCATCAGCTCATCGGGATCATCGAAAATGCCTAATATATATTTGGTGCTACTCATTTTTATACTTTTTCGTATGAAGACTGTTCAACACTATCAAACTTGCCTAATGAACCAATGTAAAACTCAGCCTCGGCAGGTTCAACATGACCATTTTCAAGTATTTTCCTCTTAGCTTGCTCGCTTGAGCTCTTAAGTATCAGTTTTACCTCGGCCATAGCCACAGAAGGCAGCACCCTTATAAATAAAAGGAACATGGTAAAGAATAAACCTATTGATCCAATAAAGATACTTACATCAACCCAGGTTGGATAAAACATTGCCCAGCTTGACGGGATATAATCACGGTGCAGTGAGGTTACGATAATTACGAAACGCTCAAACCACATACCGATGTTTACAACGATTGAAAGTGTCCATGCCAATGGAATATTGGTACGGATTTTTTTGAACCAGAACAACTGTGGCGTAATTACGTTACAGGTCATCATGCTCCAATATGCCCACCAGTACGGTCCGGATATACGGTTCATGAAAGCGTACTGCTCATACTCAGCCTGTGAGTAAAACGCGATGAAAAGCTCGGTTAAATAAGCCACACCTACGATAGAACCAGTTAAAAGGATGATTTTATTCATCGATTCGATGTGGAACATGGTAATGTAGTTTTCTAAACCTAATACCTTACGTGCTACTAATAATAGCGTTTGCACCATAGCAAAACCAGAGAAGATAGCTCCCGCAACGAAGTATGGAGGGAAGATGGTGGTGTGCCATCCTGGTTCCAATGATGTTGCAAAGTCCATTGATACAATGGTGTGTACAGATAGTACCAGTGGTGTTGAGATACCTGCCAGGATTAATGACACGGTCTCGAAACGTTGCCAGGTTTTTACTGAACCTGTCCATCCGAATGACAATACGGAATAGATGCGGCGGCGAAGACCTGTTGCACGGTCACGGATGGTAGCGATATCAGGCAAAAGACCTGTGTACCAGAATACCAATGAAACCGAGAAGTAAGTTGATATCGCGAATACGTCCCAGATAAGCGGTGAGTTCCAGTTAACCCACAATGAGCCGTATTGATTTGGTAAAGGCAATGAATAAACTGCCATCCAAGGGCGCCCCATGTGAGCACCGATATAGGTAGCAGCGCAAATTACCGCGAAGATAGTCATGGCCTCGGCCGAGCGGTTGATGGAGTTTCGCCAGTTTTGACGGAACAACAGCAATACTGCCGAGATAAGCGTACCAGCGTGACCGATACCTACCCACCATACGAAACCGGTAATGTCCCAGGCCCATCCAACTGTTTTATTTAGTCCCCAGGCTCCGATTCCAAACCAAAATGTATAACTGATGGCTACAACCCAAAGCGTGGCGCCTAATGATGCTACCGTAAAACCGATCCACCAGGCTTTACCCGGCATGTTCTCTACAGGGCGTAACACATCGTCAGTAATCTGACCGTATGTGATGTTTGTACCCGTAATTAACGGTTCCCTTATTATTGATTCACTATGAGATGCCATATATTTTAATCTCTGTATATAAAAATTTTAAGCCTCTAATTCTGATAAATTCCTAACCTTAACCTGGTAACCGATACCTGGTTGTACATTCAGTTCTTCAAGTACGTAGTAAGTTCTTTCGCTCTGTAATGCTTTGTAAACTTCAGAGTTTTTATCGTTCCTGTTACCAAATACAATAGCGTTTGCTGAACATGTTTGCTGACAGGCAACCTTGATCTCACCATCCTTAAGCGGGCGTTTTTCCATCTTGGCTTTTAACTTACCAGCCTGGATACGTTGAACACACATAGAGCATTTTTCCATTACCCCACGGAAACGTGTAGTAACATCAGGGTTTAATACCAGTTGTGTATGTTCGTTGTTCAGGTAGTTATCAAAACGAGAATCGTTCCAGTAGTTAAACCAGTTAAAGCGGCGTACTTTGTATGGGCAGTTATTTGCACAATAACGTGTACCAATACAACGGTTGTAAGCCATCTGGTTTAAACCTTCTGATGAGTGAACGGTTGCTAATACCGGGCAAACTGTTTCGCAAGGAGCGTGATCACAGTGTTGGCAAAGCATTGGCTGGTGAACTACCGATACATTATCAAAGTTAGTAAGCTTAGCAATTTCCTTTTCTTTGGTTACTGCTTCTTCGCTGTTACCGTGATCGTTAAAGCTGTAGTAACGGTCAATACGGATCCAGTGCATTTCACGACGACGTTTAACCTCGTCCTTACCTACAACAGGAATGTTGTTTTCAGCGCTACAAGCTACCACACATGCGCCGCAACCGGTACAAGCGTTAAGGTCAATGGCCATAACCCAGTCATAAACAGGGCGGTCATGATCATCCCAAAGACTTGTTTTGTTATAATCTTTATGCTCTCCCTCGTTACCGCTACCGGCAGCAGGGTTCTTTTTGTATGCTGTAAAAGAAGCTTCGCGGATAACGCTCCTACCCTCATATGAGTGGTGAGTTTGTGTTTGCGCAAGCGGCGATATAATACCTGTTTTACCGAATTTGGTAATAACAGCAGTTGTTTGCAATGTTCCGTTGCGGAAGCTGTAGAAAGGGAATGCGTTTTTACCCACATTATTACCTACCGGACCAGCACTCACACGACCATAACCAACAGCAACAGATATTGTGCCTTGTGCCTGACCTGGCTGAGCCAATACAGGTACTTCAACGCTATAACCATTTGCTTCAATTTTGATCACATCACCTTCTTCGTAACCAAGCTTCTTGATGTCAGATAATGACATAGCAGCGAAGTTATCCCAGGTAACTTTAGATACCGGATCTGGCAACTCCTGTAACCAAGGGTTGTTGGCACGTTTACCATCGCCCATTGCTACAGACTGATAAACCTGTAATTCAAAGTTATCACCAGATACAAGGCTGGCGCTATGATCTAATATAGTTTGTGCTACAGCATTAAGCTCGTGACCAAAAGTGTAAGTACCTGCCGCAAGCGGAGCAGTTTTGATCATACCTTTCTGCAACAATTCTTCCCATCCTTTTTGACCAGATAGACCGCCTTTTGCTAATAAGCCTTTATCCCAGGTATTACGTACATAAGTGTAGTAATCTTTAACAGGGCTTTCGCTCCATACCAGTAAGCTTTGCTCTGCCTGGCGGGTGTTATAAACCGGGTTAATGGTTGGCTGCACTACAGTATAATAACCTTCTACTGCATTGGCATCACCCCATGACTCTAAATAATGATGATTTGGAGCAATTACATTTGATAGTAAAGCGGTTTCATCATCATGATCTGAGAATGATATTTTTAAACGTACTTTTTTAAGTGCGTCAGTAAAGTCTTTTGCTTTAAAGTAATCGTAAGCAGGGTTAGCGTTAAGGAATAATACCGCGCCAACTTCGCCACGTGTTAATTCATTTACAAATGCAACAAAATCCTGATCGTTACCGGCAAATTGTTTTGACGGGTTATCCAGATCAATAGTACTGCCATAGCTACCCAATAATGAGTTAATGGCATTTACTAAAGTTTGTGTAGCTACATCGTTTGAACCTGCAACTACCAATGCTTTACCTTTTGCAGCAACTAATTCTTTAGCGGCAAGGGTGATGGCATTATCAATTGCTTTATTGCTCAGTTTTTTTGAACCGGCTAAGCTTGTACCTGCAACAGCATTGTATAAGCTTAATAAAGCAACACCTTCTTCAGATGGTTTAATAGGATAGCGGTTATCGGCATTTGTACCGGTTAAGCTCATTCCTGCCTCAAACTGAATGTGGCGTGACATTTTTTTGCTTTCAAGCGATTTGCTGTTACGGTTTGAAACGTACTGGCGGGTAAATTCTTCTGGCGAGATCCATGAACCAAGGAAATCAGCGCCGAAGCTTACAATCACTTCTGCTTTATCAAAATTGTAATGTGGCAATGCGGCTTTACCAAAGCTGTTTTGATTAGCCTGGATAATACCTGTATATGATACCGCATCGTAATTGATATGTTTAGCGGTTGGATATTTTGCAACAAAATCAGCAATAACCGCTAAAGTAGATGGGCTGTGGATAGTTGAAGTAACTATACGGATGCCTTTACCACCTGCTGCAATAGCCGCAAGTTCTCTTAAAACAAACGCGTCAACTTCTGGCCAGGCGGCATCGCTGCCGTCAATTTTAGGATCTTTTGTGCGGTTTACATCATACAGGTCTAATACCGAAGCCTGTGCTTGTGCACTTAAACCACCTTTTGCAAATACATCATTCGGGTTACCTTCAACTTTAATAGGGCGACCTTCACGTGTTTTTACCAAAATAGCCTGTCCTTCGTAAGTTGAAGAATAGTAGTTAGCTACACCAGGTGTAACTTCCTCAGGTTTTATAAGGTAAGGGATTGATTTATGTACAGGCACTTTTTGACAAGCAGCCAGTGTAACAGCACCAACACCAAAGCCAAGCGCCTTTAAAAAGTCGCGGCGGGGAGTTTTAGCCGATAAACCAGATCCGCTCAGCACTTCCTCAATCGGGATTGGCTCTGCAAACTCGTTTTTATTTTTCTCAACAAATTCTGGTGTTTTGTTTAGTTCTTCTAAACCTTTCCAGTATTTTTTATTGCTGTCCATTTAAGCTATATAAACTGTAATGCTAAATTCTTATTTATTAATAATGACACTTACCGCACTCGATACCACCTAAAACTGCGGCAGTAACTTTTTCACCTTTTTTAATCTTGTCATGCGCTGCAAGTATGCTGTCGTAATAAGCGTTTCCTTTACCGTTAACTTCGGTACGTTTATGGCACTGTATACACCATTTCATAGTAAGTGGCGAGTATTGGTAAACCTCTTTCATTGTTTGAATAGGACCATGACAAGTCTGGCATTTGATACCGCCCACTTTCACGTGCTGTGAGTGGTTAAAGTAAGCCAAATCTGGCAGGTTGTGAATCCTCACCCATTGAATAGGCTTAGCTGCAGTGCTATCATATTTCTGTGTCTTTGGATCGTAACCCAAAGCATCATATATTTTATGTATCTCCGGCGATTCGGTTTTAACAACCTTGTGGCAGTTCATACATACGTTTAATGATGGGATAGACGCATTTTTTGATTTGTATGCACCTGAGTGACAGTACTGGCAATCTATTTTCATAGTACCTGCGTGTAACTCATGGGAGTATTTAATTGGCTGTACCGGTTGGTAACCTGTGTGCACATTGGTGTTCCACAGTGAAACCCATCCCCAGCTGCCCATTGCTATGGTACCGCATAAAAGGATAAAGAATACCAGCTTTTTGTTTTTAAGGATCTTTTTAAGTAAAACGTTCTTATCAACAGCAACACCGTGTTCGTCAACCGCAATTGCTTCTTCTTCAATTACAAGATCTTTGTTTTTTAGCAGCAAACGCTCTAATGTTCCAACAACCTTGTTTAAAACAAGTATTACGATAAACGCGATAACAATAACGCCAACTAAACCCCAGATTACCAGGCCACTTGGGCCTTCTTCTGCTTTCACAGCACCAGCATTGTTGGCCGGGTTGTTTTTTGCATCCTGGATGGTTTTCCAATCGGCACGTATGTAAGTAATAACGTTACTTACGTCGGCATCAGAAAGATCCGTAAAGGTGGTCATCGCTTTTTGCTCAAACTTGTTGAAGATGGCAAGCGCTTTTGGGTTTTTGGCGGCAATTAAAGCCTGATTGTTTTGAATCCACTTGATAAGATATTTATCATCTGTTTCTTCGGTAAGCTGCGGGCCAAGCGCGGGACCGGTCATTATCTGATCGATCTTGTGACATGCAGTACATTTGGATTTAAAAATGGTTTCGCCTTTAGCAGCGTCAGTTTGTGCGTAAGCAGCAGAAAGACCTAAAAAAGCAAACCCAACAATCAGTAAAACCGACCTTGAGAATTGTTTAAAAATGAATGAGAAACTTCTCATAGAGTGTATTTATGCTAAATAATTTTTATATTAATGTTTTATTCCGCTGTAACGATGTATGCACCATCTGAATATTACAGGCACAAAAGTAAAATTTATTACAGTATCGCTGACACATAAATGACAGTAACCTTTAATTTATAATCGTTCTAAATAAATACAAAAAGCCCTTTAAACGTAATCAGAGAGCTTTTTGCCCGCAAATGAAAAAAACAGGTTGTTTATTCACTTGCGGTATATTCAAAAAATAATTATTGTTTTAGTATCCAGGCAAATATGAGCGGTGCTACAATAGTAGCATCACTTTCAACTATAAACTTTGGTGTATGTATATCCAGCTTACCCCAGGTTATCTTCTCATTTGGCACAGCGCCCGAGTATGAACCATATGATGTAGTTGAATCCGAGATCTGGCAAAAGTAAGTCCAGAATGGCACATCATGCATTTCCATATCCTGGTAAAGCATAGGTACAACACATATTGGAAAGTCGCCGGCAATACCACCACCTATCTGAAAAAAGCCGATGCCCTTACCCGATGAGTTTTTGGTATACCAGTCTGCAAGCCATACCATGTACTCAATACCACTTTTCATGGTTGATGCTTTCAGTTCACCTTTAATAAGGTATGAGGCAAATATGTTACCCATGGTGCTATCTTCCCATCCCGGCACAACTATAGGCAGGTTTTTTTCGGCAGCAGCCAGCATCCATGAATTTTTCGGATCAATTTCATAGTACTGCTCCAGCTCGCCGCTTAATAATATCTTGTACATGTACTCATGCGGAAAGTAACGCTCGCCGCTATTATCGGCATCTTTCCATATTTTGTGGATGTGCTTCTGCAGCCTGCGGAAAGCTTCTTCCTCGGGGATACAGGTATCGGTAACACGGTTGTAGTGGTTCTCCAACAGATCCCACTCTTCCTGCGGACTAAGGTCGCGGTAGTTGGGCACTCTTTTGTAGTGCGAATGCGCTACCAGGTTCATGATATCCTCTTCAAGATTGGCCCCGGTGCATGAAATTATGGAAATTTTATCCTGGCGGATCATCTCGGCCAGTGAAATTCCCAGCTCAGCAGTGCTCATGGCACCTGCCAGGGTAACCATCATTTTACCGCCTTCATCAAGGTGGGTCTCATATCCCTTGGCAGCATCCATTAATGCGGCCGAGTTAAAATGCAGGTAGTTTTTTTCAATAAACTGCGAAATAGGTCCTCGTGTTGTGCTCATAGCGTATCAATAAAATTCAGTGCACAAAAGTAGGCATTTTAGTTAAAAATGGTTTTTAAATTCAAAATACCTAAAATGGAACTACCATAAAGGCAAAATGCAGTTATATTAGCCATATATTACCTATGAAGACATTTTTCACAACCCTACTGTTTATTTGCTGTCTGCAAGCCGCGTTCTCGCAAACCCATATATTACCCAAGTTTATCCGCAAAATGTATTTTGACAGGGATAGCAGTAAAAAAAGTAGTTTTGTAATACTGCCGGTGCTTAGTTCGGCACCCGAAACCGGGCTTGAGGTAGGCGGCGCAGGCTTATATTCCTTTTATACCGATAGCTTAAAAAGCGATACCCGGGTATCCAATATTTTCACTTATGCTACCATTACCACCAAAGGCCAAAACCGCCTTAGCTTGAGCACCAGCTATTGGACACCCCATAACAAATATCATTATACAGCCGGGGTTAGTTATATTAACTTTCCGTTTGATTTTTACGGCATTGGCAATAACACCCTAAAAGCCAATACCGACCGTGTGGGGCAAAAACGAGTTAAATTATATGTTGGCGCCGAAAAGAAACTTACCGATAACTTGTACGCCGGTTTTGTGGTGGGTGCTTACAGATACACTTTTGGTGATGGCCAGCCCACCAGCATTTTTTATACCGACCCAAGAGTTGAAAACCGCGGCGGGGGAACCAGCGCTTACATTGGCCCAAGCCTTATTTTTGATAGCCGCAATAACAATACCTATACCACCAAAGGGGCCATTATAAACACATCATTTGAAATTACCCATGGCTTATTTGGTAATAACGATTACAAAGGCGGCTTATTTAATATAGAATATTCCCAATTTTTCTCGCTGAGTAAAACGCTTGTTTTGGGGGTTGATATACAGGAACAAAGCCTTACCGGCAAACAATCTCCATTTTATTTAATGCCGGCCCTGGGTAATGACGAGCTGATGCGGGGATATTACAACGGCCGTTACCGCGACCGCAATATGCTTGCCGGACAAACCGAGCTACGTTATCGCCTAAGTCCGCGTATTGGATTGGCAGGCTTTATAGGTACCGGCGAAGTTTTTAATAAAAGCTTTAGCTGGGCACAGTTGAAACCCAACTACGGCGCCGGCATACGCTACTTTTTTGATATTGAAAAAGGACTTAGCATCCGCGCCGACTATGGCATAGGCCAAAAGGTTGCCGGAGAAGCACGGCAAAGTGGATTTTATGCGGCACTGGGGCAAGCGTTTTAATCTCTGAACCAGAATTTATCGAATTAAGGAATTATTTGAATTTTAGCTCGAAGCTGATATTCAACGTTTAAATAATTCTGTAAATTCTTAAATTCAACAAATTCCGGTTCAGACAAAATCACTAATACTTCACCCTGAAATGTTCCTTAATGCTCCTCCCCTGCTTAAAAAACACCAGGCCGATCCAGTACAGATCAATGGTTAATGTTACCTGTGGATGCGCTTTGATCTGCATCCAGGCTTGCTTCATTTCCGGGCACTGGTAAATACCGGTAAAAATGAGCACAGTATCTTTATGCGTTTTGGGTAAACACAGTTCAAAATAGTTCAGGATTTCATTTTTAAGTTGACCGCTGTTAAAAAGAACCAGGTCTACGGGTTTATCGATTATGCCGGCAATGTCGCCATCATTTTCGATGGTGTAAATCACAGCCTTGGGTGCCGCTTTTTGTAAATAGAACTTTGTCACGCTATTACCCCCGCCTATTTCAATAATAGTAGCCGGATTAAAATAAGCGATGAGCCGGTAAAGCAAGTGGTTTACTTTCGGCTTTAATCCATCGGTTTCCCCGCCTGCCGAACGGAGCGCCCCGGCCTCGTGATATACTTTTTGGTCTCTATAATCGTATATTACAGTATCTATCAGCTTATATACAAACGGAGAATGTATGCCATGCCTGTTGTTTGCCCTAAGGCGGTGCCACACATAATCTTGCACTAATCTGAAACTTAACATCACTGCAAAAGTAAAAAAGTTTAGTATTTTAGCAGTATAGCGTATGATAAATCCGACGGAAGTAAACTCTTTGATCCGATTACTGGACGACCCTGATAACCAGATCTATGAGCATGTTCATGAAAAACTGCTCGGCTATGGCATCGAAGTGATAGCATACCTGGAAACCGCTTTTGAGCAAGCCTTTGATGCCGTACAGCAGGAACGCATTGCTAATCTGGTACACGAAATTCAATTCAGCACCTTAAAAAACGACCTGAAGCTTTGGCATCAAAGCGGGGCATTTGATCTGCTGCAGGGTATCCTGATCGTTAACCGCTACCAATATCCCGATCTTGACGAGCAGAAGGTTATCAACCAGATAGAAACCATCAAGCGCGACATTTGGATACAGATGATGAATGAGGCCAGTCCTAAAGAACAGATCAAGCTTATTAACCATGTGTTCTATAATATTTACGGCTTCAGCGGTAACACCTCCAACCACCTCGACCCGCAAAACAGTTTCCTGAGCCAGGTGCTGGAGACCAAAAAAGGTAACCAGATCTCATTGGCCATCATCTACTCCATTGTAGCCCAAAAGCTTGATATCCCTGTTTATGGCGTAAACCTGCCCCAGCATTTTATACTGGCCTACCTTGATGAAAGCATGGAGAACGAGTTTGAAGGCAACATCCTGTTTTACATCAATGCCTTTAACAAAGGATTTATATTTGGCAGGCGAGATGTGGATATGTTTTTGAAACAGCTTAACCTCAAGTTTGATAAGCAATTTTATGAGCCGTGCTCCAATACCGATATCATTAAACGGGTGATTCGCAACCTCATCAGCGCCTATGAAAACTTAGGCTCGGCAGAAAAAGTGGTGGAGTTGAATGAGTTGCTGGCGATATTGGGGTAGTGTGAATATAGTTACAAGTTCGCGCGAGACGGGTAATATCTTGAAACGGTAATATACACATCTAACTCTGTTCCATATTTTTCCAGTCGAATCGCGCGACCCAAATATTTTCGCTTTTTGAAAATTCGACTACGCCTGGCCCTTTAAATTCCTGGTTATCATCCAATAGGAGTTCCAGCCCTTCAAAAAGCTTAATATTTTTAGTTTTTATATCGTGCAAAGCACCAGCGGTGATTAAACGCACCCGCCCATCCTGATCTAAGTTGTTAAAATCCACGAATATTGTAATTAATGGCTCCATTACAGTTTTAAACATTACCATTTCGTGAACCTGCTAAGGGTACACCTTTTTTAATTTAGCGACGACTTTACCAGACAAAATTTCAAACGAAAAATCCTCGACAAATTAATGTAATAAAAGTTCTTCCCATTTTTAGATTGCTCACATAAAATCCCATCAGATTCTTCAAATCGACCTCTATAAATAGTATCAATTGTTCTTGGCGATAATTCACATTTAGCCTTTATTAGACTCATTTTCGCAAAATCAGCATTAAAAAACAAAAGCTCAACTTCGTTTATTCCATTATTAGTTTTCTGGTTGAGGCTTTGCATCTCCCATTTTGATTTGCATTGCTTTTTTGCTCCTTGAAAGTTCTTTCAACATCTGAATGTTCACACTGTCAACAAACCTCTTTGGCAGATGATTAGTCACATCAGAATCTTGCGAATTAAGAACCCTAAAATGTTTACCTGAATCTGGCAACAAATCCTCGTTGTTGTGTGTGGGATCAACCATTGCGTTCATTGATTTCATCATGGAGTAATTAAGGCGATGTAGCATTAGTGTTAACGCCCCCTGAGTATATGCCTGGGAATCACTTGCCAACTCAAATTTGGTTGTATCTATTTGGTTTTCGATCCTTTGATTTACCGCTGGGAATTGCTGATTACCATCAATAAATATTTTATATTGATGTAATACTTTAGGCTTGCTTTAGTTAGATGAACTACATCCCGAAAACAACAGGAGAATAGAGATGAAAAGGATAAGGTTTGTCATTTTGCAAGGTAGTTATTCAGACTTAAAGTCAAAAAAAACAATTTTGCAAACAGGACTTGCGCCCCGCCACAGGCCCACAGTTCAAAACGATTGATCCTTTTCCAGTTTCACACCTTTCACATCATTTGCACAGTTTACTTTACAATTTTCAGATTCTTGACGTCAAAATTTTAGTAATAAATAAATTTATTTCATATTTGGAATGCACTGTGTGTGTAACAAGAGGGGGAAATTAGTTTAGGGGACTATTTCCCCCTTGGCAATTTAGGCCGGGGCAAGATACTTCACGGACAAATTAATGCATAAAAGCCCGGCAAAAAAGAAATTTGCTATTTTTAGGCTTGCTTCTCTATTATCCGTTTTTCTCGCAATTGTTGCGATATGAAAAAAGCTATTACAGCCGTCACAAATATCCACTCATGATATTTAACCGTCCAATAAATGAATGGACTGCTAATAATAAGCCATTCTATTAAAAGTCTTGTTTTAAGATTTTTCCGGTTAGGTACTATAAGAATCAAGTCTAAAATTATCAACGACACTAGAAACAATGCCCAAAACATCATTCCGTAACCCAAAACAGAAAATAAGGCTGCAAACACAACTTGAAAGATGTTATATGACAAGTTTGCGTCTGTTAAAGTTATCACAACTGAGAATGCGAAGGTGGCTATAAAAACGCCTAAAAGATTTATCCAGTTTGTTAAAAGTATTTTCATTTTATTCTATTGCGTCCCTGTCGATTTACTTTGATTTGTATTATTCCATTCAGCTGTTGTATATTTTTATCACCTTGCTGAATTCCAGTAAATACCTCTGTAGGAACACACATGCCGCATGTATCTGACTAACAAACGCATGCATATTAATTACTTAACCTATGTGCAATAGACGAGAGGCCGACTGTAGTGATCAAAAAGCACTTGCAGCAGCCGGAAAAAACAAGCTACTTGCAGTATTTTTCACGAATTCTGACAGCCGACTTATTTTTTAACAAAGCAGCCCAACCGATGTCCCGGCAGGCCTCAATATCCTTCTTCAATTCGTGATATGCAAGACCTCTATTTAAATAATATGCAGATTCTGTTGGATTTATCGCTATAGCTTTACCAAAATCACTCATTGCGCTATCCGACTTATGAAGGGACATATAAGATATGGCGCGATTATAATAAACAAGGTCTTCTTTGTCATTTTTTGCTATAGAAATATTATAGTTCTTAACGGCATCCAAATAATTTCCCCGGATTTCGGCAATTTGCCCTATATTATTATAAACCATATAAGAATTCGGGTCCAGTTGCCTCGCCTTCTTTAAGTCTGATAAAGCATCATCAAGCCTCTGCTTGTTTATGTAACATAAAGCCCTTTCATTAAGCGCCGTTGAATTGGTGGAGTCTATCCCTAACAAATGACTGTAAAAAACAATAGCGGAATCTTTAGCGCCTATGGTAGAATAGCATTGTGCCAGATTAAACAATACAGTTTTGTCGTTTTTTTTTAACTCCCAACAATATCTATAGTCCCTTATCGCCCCCAAATAATTATTCATCTTACCATAAGACAATCCCCGTAATTTACGTTCGTCGAAATTTAAGATTCTCTTTTTTGATATATTGTCAATTGTATTGACAGTTCGCACATAGTCCCCTTTCTCAAAAAAGCGATTAGATTCATCCAGATCAGACGATTGAACAGATTGACAAGCCGGAACAAAAAAGACAATTACTATAAAAAAAATCAAATTGTTCCTCATACATAAATTATTAGTTTGCCCTTCTCCAGTGGATTTATACCCCTGCAGATATGGCGACGACGACGCCCACAAATATTGCACGCGCACCCAGCGTTTTTTGCTAACAGATAAACGTATACATATTCAATACTTAGCATATGTGACACAAGCCAGGGGCCGAGATAGCTATCGAAAAACACCTCGCGGCGCCCTTGCACCTATTTAAATAACAAAATGAGATATTAATTCAATTTTTTGATCTATAACATCTATTGCAGTATTGGGTGAAAGTTCACCTGTTTTAAACCCATAGATATTGTTCCCACACTTGGTACAATAGTTGCCGTCGCCAACTGTATAATCATTTGACTGCTCACATTGACATGTCCAGATATCTTTTTCTTTTGAAGACAGCAGTTGCTTTTTGGTTGATCGTACTCCAATCTCCTTAAATTTATCGATTATTACTCCCCTTATATTTTTGAGATCTGTTATATCTTCTTTATCATAAAATGCTTTATCATAGGCTAACATCTGTACTGCTCTTTTCTGATTTTCCAGATCATCATTAAGCAATACATTATATATAAGTTTCAAATCCAATATTTGAAGCTCTTTGATAATGTCACTTAAATCTTTGGCTATCTTTTTATCCTTTTCATTAAAGACAGCCAAATAGAGAATATCACTCTTTTTGTTTTCAGGGAAATTACTTAAATAGTTAACCATTCTTTTATAAAGGCTGCGCGCAGAGTCAACCTGGTAACTTGCCACAAGACTTTTATACTTATTTACTATGGCAGGAAATACCTCTTCAATTTGGTTATCGGTTAAAAAATCCCATGATTCATCATCAATTTGCCAATTTGGTTCGTTGGCTTCCTGCACTATCTTATTCTTTTTCCTTAATATGTTTATTTTCTCAATACTAACATTTTCAAATTTTTGATTTGTATCAATATTTGATATTGGTTTGCTTATAATTTCGGCGATAGCTGCTGTACCTACGCATGTTATCATGAACATGGCCATACCTTTGCCAGATATTTCATCAATATCAACCTTTAAACCTAATACACAATTAGCTCCGATTTCAAAAGCTGATATCTTTATGCGTTCAATGGCCTCATCATAAAGAGATGACAATTGTCTTTGATAGCTTCCGGATCTGCCACCAAAAAAATCGGTAACCAAAGCGGATATGTCACTAAAAACATTAGTTCCAGCTACAACGTGGGCAGAAACAGGTTTTAAATGTTTGATGATTTTAATTTCTCCCAAATCGGAAGTGGTTACCACAAGGACTTGTTTAGGTGAGGACATTGATTTAGTTTGGTTCTTTATAAAATATATACTGGTTACTTCCCGCTCAAAAACCCGTTCTCATCCAGCCAATTGGCGGCCCAATCAAACCACTTGTCTTTGTTTTTTGAGTTGGTCATTCCAAAGCCGTGGCCTCCTTCCTGGAAAAGGTGCATCTCGGCCTTTACTTTGTTTTTCAATAGGGCATCGTAAAACATCAGGCTGTTTTGTACGGGTACCACGTTATCATCCTGGGCATGTACCAAAAAGGTTGGCGGCGTATTGGCAGTAACTTGTTTCTCGTTGGAGTATAGATCAACTTGCGCTGCAGATGGTGTTTTGCCTACCAGGTTTTCGCGCGAGCCAACATGGGCCTGTTCGCCAAAACTAATTACAGGGTATATCAGCATCATAAAATCCGGGCGCAGACTAATGTTTTCTTTATTTTCGATAACCGGCTTATCAAAATGGGTTCCTTCTGTAGATGCCAAATGCCCTCCGGCCGAAAAGCCGATAATGCCAATTTTAGCCGGGTTGATGCCCCACTCCTTGGCATTTTTACGTACGGTAAGTATAGCCATCTGCGCATCCTGCAATGGCCCGATTGATCTATCCACCATGATATCATCACTTGGCAAACGGTATTTTAATAAAAACGCGGTTACGCCAATCTTATTAAATTCCTGGCATATGGCCATCCCTTCGTGTGCATTGGCCAGACCAGAATACCCGCCACCCGGGCAAACTACAATAGCAGTTCCGTTAGCTTTACCTTTTGCAGGCAGATAAGGTGTAAGCGTTGGCTCACTTACCCCGGTTATCCAGGATGACTTATCAGTTTTTTCTACATAGGCGGCCGGTGTCGGCTTTGAATTGGGGATCCCCTTTGGATATAAAGGCATTGGTTTTTCCTGGCTGTAGGCGATGGCTGAGGCAATAGTCAAAATAAGGGCTGATAGAATGGTTTTCATAATTTGTTAGGTATGTACAATTATAGGTTTTTTATTATAAACTTTTACCTAAAGCATCTTTTACCATTTCGCGATTTTGGCGCGAGATGGGGACTTTGGTTTGATCGTTTAACAATAAGGTACCGCCATCCTCCTTTAAATAACTTTTTACAAATTGCAGGTTTACCAGGTGCGATTGATGCGCACGCACAAACTGATGCGGCTTTAAAATATCGGCAAACTCCTTCAGCGTTTTACAAACCAACACACACTCGCCGCTTTGCAGATAAAAACTGGTGTAATTGTTTGATGCTTCGCACCTAATGATATCAGTAATTTTTACGTACATGATCTCGGTAAGCGTTGGCAGCGTAATTTTGGGCGTTTCTTTTTGGCCTGCCTTGATGTACTGCAACAGGTTTTCGATGCTGTGGTTTTGTTGCCTGCCGCTTATTTTTTGTTTTGCTTTTTCAATAGCCAGCTTAAACTCGGCTACATCAATTGGCTTTAACAAGTAATCGAGTGCCGAAAATTTAATGGCCTGAATACCGTATTTATCATAAGCGGTAATAAATATCACCTCGAAGTTTATTTTATCAAAAGCCCTCAGCACATCAAAACCGGATTGACCCGGCATCTGAATATCGAGAAACAACAATTCCGGCTGATTGACTTTTATGGCTGCTATAGCATCGTGTGCATTTGAAGCCGTTGATACTACCTCAATTTCTGTGCAATAGGTTTGGATAATCTGTTGCAAATTTTCGATATTATTGGGCTCATCATCAACTATAATACTTCTGATACTCATCTGCATAAAATTATAGCCAGTTTGTTAAACGGATACTAACAATTGTACCCTCACCGGCCTTTTCTATATATAAACTCACCGGCTGATCTTTATATAGCTGATTTAATAAAGCTACACGTTCTTCGCTTAATTTCAGTCCGTAGCCCCTTATTTCTGTTTGATTATTTGCAGTGACCCATTTGCCATTATCCCGTATTGAAAAAACTAAGTCTTTCGCGTCGCGGATCACGGCTATTTCTATTTTTCCTTTTTCTTTTAAAACTGCTACACCATGCTTAACCGCGTTCTCCACAAATGGCTGTAACAACATAGCCGGGATCTCGGTATTAGCCTTATTTAAATCAGCATCTACAATTATCTCATATTTAAAGCTGAAACGTAACTGCTCCATTTGCAGGTAATCATCCAAAATCCTTATCTCTTGCTCTATACTTAGCAACTCTTCATTACCTGTATCCAACACCTGACGGGTTAGGCCCGCAAATTTTGACAGGTAATGATTGGCACCTATCATATCATTTTTATTCACCAGGTTTTGGATAGATGTTAGCGCGTTAAACATAAAGTGAGGGTTGAGCTGCGCCCTTATTGATTGTAGTTTTAGCCCGGCGGTTTGCTTTTCTTGTGCCGCACGCAATAATTTCACCTGGTTGTGTCTGTAATAGCCTCCAAACAGCAAAGCAACACCTGTAAGTGTTGCCATAATATAAGGAAAGGCCTGCTTTATAGAAACTTTTTTATCTAATACCGGGGGCGGCTTCACCTCAAATGAAATTCTGAGTACTTGGTTTTCGGGCCAATGTCCAAGGTCATTTGCCCGCTGTATAATTATTTCATATTTACCGGGCCGATTATAGTACTTGGCTTCTACATTAGCATAATTTTCAAGATTGTACCACCCAATTGTTGTCGTATCAGTTTTACCGCTAATATTTTTAACAAGATATATTACGTAAGGGATCGTAATATGGTCTTTGTAAGATAAACGTATGTTGGCAACGCTGTCAACAGGAAATTTTAAATCAAGGGGCATACCTGTTTTGGAATCAAACCGGGTAGCATACCCCTTATTCATTTTTGAATAATTAAGGTTAAAATAATTGATCTTTTTAGTGTAATCGTTAACGTTTTTACCATCATCGGGGGTTTCTAACATAATTTCGGTAACTACGGGTTTAAAATTAACCCGCCAGTCAAAAATCACTCCGTCTCTTATACTATAATCATTAATATTCCGAACTTCAACTAATATTTGTTTTCCCGGCGATTGGAATTTTCCCAAATATCCATACGGCTGTTTTGCACCGTATTTTTGTTCCAATTGAGGAATCCTTGACCAGGGAATTATTTCTAAACTATCATTTTGAACAACACGATAGCGATAATTTTTGATATTACTTTTATCAATACCCATAGCAATCAAAATAGCGGCAGAACTATCTTTAATAATATAGTTGGAATATTCTTTTGATATTGATTTTACGGGATTTGAAAAAAAATCTTCGAGATTAGGGTTAAGTTTAACCCCAAGCATAATTGGGCTGCGGGGTATTTCGTTCTGGGAGTTAAAATAATGCCCTGCTTTATATTCCATTACATTATTAACAGCTGTGTCTGTTGCTCCAAATGTAGAAGATTGCCTTACCATCATTCGTTGATCTGTTGTTACAAAATCGAAATAAAAAAAATTCCCGGACTTATTTGAGGCCGCAGTTTGAGCAAAGGCAACAGGCGTCAAATTAACACCGATAAGATGTAATAATAATAGTGCTAAAATTCTTTTTTTCATGGTGTGTTTAAGTTTATAATTTAATTTTCACATCACAAAAATGTATTTCCGAGGGTGAGCCACCAACCCATACCGAGTATTCGGCATCAAGCGCTTAGTATTTGGCAAAATATGCCTAAATAAAATGGAGTTACCTATTTAGATAACTCCATTTTGGATTTATTCATATAATTTAAATCCTTCCGAATATACTATATTAATCTTCCTTTAACTCTTCGGCCCACCAAACTCCATCAGGTAAGCTTTTAAAAATTCATTAAGCTCACCATCCAAAACTGCGGCCGCGTTTGATGTTTCATGATCGGTACGCAAATCTTTCACCAGTTTGTACGGATGCAAAACATAGTTACGAATCTGTGACCCCCACTCTATTTTCTTTTTGTTGCCTTCAATGGTATTGGTTATCTCCAGGCGCTTGCGCATTTCGGCCTCGTACAATTGCGATTTCAGTAAACGGATGGCGTTATCCTTATTCTGTAATTGCGAGCGCGATTCCTGGTTTTTGATAACAATTCCCGATGGCTTGTGATATAAACGTACAGCGGTTTCCACCTTGTTCACGTTCTGCCCACCTGCACCGCCAGAGCGGAAGGTTTCAAACTCAATATCCGCAGGGTTAATATCTATCTCAATGGTATCATCTACCAGCGGATAAACATATACTGATGCAAAAGAGGTATGGCGTTTGGCATTGGCATCAAACGGAGATACGCGTACTAAACGGTGCACACCATTTTCGCCTTTTAAATAGCCGTAAGCAAAATCGCCTTCCAGTTGCAGGGTTACGGTTTTTACACCGGCCACATCACCCGGCTGATAATCCTGCTCGGTAACCTTGTAGCCATTTTTTTCGCCCCACATAATGTACATACGCATCAGCATACCTGCCCAGTCGCAGCTTTCGGTACCACCGGCACCGGCGGTAATTTGCAGCACGGCATGAAACTGGTCTTCTTCGGCCGAGAGCATGTTTTTAAATTCAAGCTCTTCAACCGCCTTTATCGCCATGTTGTATTGCTCCTGCATTTCGGCCTCGGTGGCATCGCCACCCTGGTAAAATTCAAATAGTACACCGGTATCTTCAATTATCGCCGATACTTTTTGAAACTCATCCGTCCATACTTTTTTTACTTTGATGGAGGCCAGTACTTTTTCGGCTTCTTTTGGGTGATCCCAAAAATGCGGACCAACGGTTATTTCCTGTTCCTGATGCAGTAGCTCAAGCTTCTTGTCGATGTCAAAGATGCCTCCTCAGGGAAGCTGCTCTATCCCTTAAATCCAGAATCTGTTCTTTAGTCATGTGGCAAATATATGCAATTTGATATTCGGCTTAAATAAAAAAGGCCTGCAAATTGTATTACCAATCTGCAGGCCCATTTTAAGGAAAATGTTATTTTTTTAAGCCACCATTAAATCGCGAACCAGCAAACTCAGGTCGGCACGGTTGCCATTTAGTTTAGTAAGCATATTTGTTAAACCAAACTCTTTAATCTGCTCGCTTTTTGAAGCTTTAACAAGCTCAGTCATTACCTGCGGAATCAGTGTTTTTGCAGTATGCATGGCCTGTGCCGGTTCCATATGGTAAAATGTGTTAAGTCTGTTTGCAAATCTACTTACCATGCTTGATACTAATGAACGATTGTAAATACCCGAAGACTGGAAATACTTTACTACATCTTTCAACTTACCATCTTCCATCTGTCCTTTTAATACCTCGATGATCGAACTTGAAGCCTCAATCATTACACTTTCATGGTGTTTTGCAGGAATTGCGGGATTGTTAATAACTGCCGTCCCGGCGTTATTTTTTACAAGCAAAAAAAGTTTTTCAAACATGGGCGTAAATAGTTTATTTTAAAATTTACAAATTGATGATAAATCACTCATTTGGTTATCAACAATACAAATATATCAAATAATCATTTTAAAATTCAAAACAATTGGTAAATATTTTTTTAATTTTCATAATTTTCAAGTGTATAACAAACACTATGTAAAAGGTGTTTGTTATACACGAAGATTACTTAATTTTATATTTAATATCGGTCTAACAATTAACTTGTTACTTTTGTTAAAAACACTTCAATTATGCTGCCAAACACCGATTTCACCACCACACAGAGTTATAAATATTTAGCAGACCATTACATTGATATTGTATCAAAAAGTTTGAAAGAATTATTTGATACTGACGATCAGCGGTTTACTAAATTCTCTATCCAATTTGAGGATATCCTGCTTGATTACTCCAAAAACCGTATCGATGATGAAACTATTGCCTTATTGATACAGCTGGCTAAGGAATGTTCAGTAAATAAGGCAATTGAAGCCATGTTTGCGGGCGAAAAAATCAACGTTACCGAAGGCCGCCAGGTACTGCACATTGCGTTGCGTAACCGCAGTAATACACCTATTTATGTTGATGGCAAAGATGTTATGCCCGATGTAAATAGTGTACTTGATCATATGAAGGAATTTAGCAATGCCATCATATCGGGCTCGTGGAAAGGTTATACAGGCAAACCTATTACCGATGTAGTTAATATTGGCATCGGCGGGTCTGATTTAGGTCCGGTTATGGTAACGGAAGCCTTAAAAGCTTACAAGAATCATTTAAACCTCCATTTTGTAAGTAATGTGGATGGTACACATATAGCCGAAACGCTAAAAGCAGTTGATCCGGAAACTACGCTGTTCCTGATTGCTTCAAAAACATTTACTACCCAGGAAACCATGGGTAATGCCCACAGCGCACGCGATTGGTTTTTAGCTGCCGGCGCTACCGAGGCTGATGTCGCCAAGCATTTCGCGGCCCTATCAACCAATGCTGCGGCGGTTGAAAAATTTGGTATCGATACCAAAAACATGTTTGAATTTTGGGATTGGGTTGGTGGCCGTTACTCCTTATGGAGCGCTATTGGGTTATCTATCGCCCTAAGCATTGGCTTTGATAATTTTGCCGAATTACTGGACGGCGCCCATGCTGCTGATGAGCATTTCCGCACCGCAGAGTTTGAGCAGAATATTCCTGTTACACTTGCCCTTTTAGGTATCTGGTACAACAACTTTTTTGAAGCCGAAACCAATGCCATTTTACCATACGATCAATACATGCACCGCTTTGCTGCATACTTTCAACAAGGTGATATGGAAAGCAATGGTAAACATGTGGACCGTAATGGCAAACATGTGGATTATCAAACCGGCCCAATCATTTGGGGCGAGCCAGGCACCAACGGCCAGCATGCTTTTTACCAACTGATTCACCAGGGTACCAAACTAATCCCTTGCGACTTTATAGCCCCTGCACAATCACATAATCCGCTTGGCGAGCATCACAATATGCTGCTATCAAACTTCTTTGCACAAACCGAAGCTTTGATGAATGGCAAAACTGAAGAAGTGGTTATTGAAGAATTAAAAGCCGCCGGAAAAACAGACGAGGAAATTGCAGCGATTGCACCTTTTAAAGTATTTGAAGGTAACCGCCCAACAAACTCTTTCCTGCTTAAAAAGATTACTCCGCGCAGTCTGGGTTCATTGATAGCCATGTATGAGCACAAGATATTTGTACAAGGCATCATCTGGAATATTTACAGCTTTGACCAATGGGGTGTTGAGCTGGGCAAACAACTTGCCGGTAAAATCCTTCCCGAACTAAAAGACGACGCCGAAATCAGCAGCCACGATTCTTCAACCAATGGGTTGATCAATTTGTATAAGGCCTGGAGGTAAGCCCCCCAGCCCCCTAAAGGGGGAGCTTTAGCTTTTGATTAGCATATTATTTATAAAGCAGAAAAGCCGCAAATTTGCGGCTTTTCTGCTTTATATTTTAGGTAGCTACCAGTTCCCATTTTTTAAAATCAAAGATTAATCCTTGTACTCCCCTCCTATTGTTGGTTTATCCGGAAAAGGACTTTCATATTGTTCGGGATCAAATGGCTCCAATCCTTTGGGGTTGTCGCCGTACTCATTTTCGCCCAGATCTCCATCCTGGAATAAGAGCCAAAGACAATAAAAGGGAATTAATTGCCACCACCCACTTTTTCCAAGATCATGGCATCTTTTTGCGCCTTGCGACCATAAAAACCAAAGGAGAGGAATAAACGCAAATAAAAGTATTTTCATTCCACCGCTCCCCTCAGATGATAGCCTGATTGTTAAATATGATATAAAATAAATAATGAAACTGATGCCGTATTCAGTCCTTCTGATACGGCCGTCAAATGAAAAAAGATTTTTAAACATACATTAAATGATAAGGTTTCACGAATGTATGTAAATGCTTAATATATTGAATTATTTATTTCTTCACAAACTTTACCTGATACATCTTAGGCCATTTTTTGCCGGTTACAAAAATGCGTTTGGTGGCGGCATCGTAAGCTATTCCATTAAGTACATTATTTCCCCAATCACGGTTTGATGGTCTTTCTGATTCGGGATACAGGTTTTTCATATCGATCCTCTGCTCTACAGCACCGGTTTTGGGATTAATAACCAGGATCTCATCCGTTTGGTAAACGTTAGCATAAAGTTTACCATCAATATACTCTAACTCATTAACAGAATCTATTTGCTTTTTATCATCGCAAACATCAATAAAGCCGATTTGCTGATAGGTGTCTTTATCAAGGAACCAAATACGGTTGGTGCTATCGTCCAAATATAGTTTTTTGCCATCAAAGCACATACCCCAGCCTTCTACGCCTACATTATTAGCAAAGGTTTTAAGTAGCTTCAGGTTGTTTTTATCGTACACAAAACCTGTTTTTTCACGATAGGTCATTTGTACAACCTTATCGCCAATTACTGATATGCCTTCGCCAAAGTATTTACTTTCCAGTTTTGTTTGCATCAGTACTTTACCGGTTTGCAAATCAACCTTGCGAATAGTGGAGTGTCCATAATCACCAGTACTTTCATAAATTACACCATCAACATACTGCAAGCCTTCGGTATAGGCACTGGTATCACGCGGAAACGTTTTTTCAACCTTATAAGTTAGCTGTTCCGGCGCTTTGGCAGCAAGCAACAAAATATTGGTAGTAACATCCTGGCTTTTTCCGCCCTGGTAAACTTTGGCAGTAATTAGTTTAATGCCCAAAGGAATGGTATCTGTTTTTAAACTAACACCCAATGTATCTTTAGCCACCCCTAAACGGATAGCCTCCATCATGTACACTACCGAATCGGGTTTGGTATTGGCTGGCAAACCAACTTTTACTTTCACCTCATCGCCTGCCTTGTAGGTAGTGCCAGCCTCCGGACTAATCGTATAATCCGCACCGCTATCTGCCGTCTTTGGGTCACAGCCATTACAACCAAATGCCAGCAATAAGCCGGCAGCAAAAAATATTTTTAATTTATTAATCTTCATAAGTTTAAGTTCCTGTCGGCCAAAACGCGTCTTCAATATGGTTTAGTATATAATTCTTATTCTTATCAAACAAAATGGCAATAATATCAAACCGCACATCGCCCTGGTGGTTCATCAGGTAAATATATTCGTCCGCGGCAGAAGCCAGTAGCTTTTGCTTGCGGGCATCTACAAAATCCTCGGGCTGGCCAAAACCTGTTCCTGTACGGGTTTTAACTTCGACAAATATAATAACCTTGTTTTTATATGCAATCAGATCAATCTCGGCTTTACCATAGGTCCAGTTCTCGTCCAGGATTTCATAACCGGAGTTTTCCAGGTGTGTTTTGGCTAAAGCCTCGCCCGCGCGACCCAATTCGAGGTGTTGGGCCATTTATTTGATAATTACTGAACCTAAAAAGTCGGAGATACTTTTTTCAACCTTTTTCATACGGATGTATTGGTTAAGTAATATCTCCTGATCGGTTTCTGTAACAGCGGTTTTGAGTTCGGCACGCAGGCCATCAAGAATTTTCTCTACCTTATGCTTTTTAAGATGAAAAATAGCACCCAAAATGGCGGCTTTCATATTAGCCTGTTCATCATGTATCATGATCCGGTGCATCTCGTACCAATTCTCGCTCAGGGTGTATTTAGTGGTAAGCAAATCAATAGTGAGGTCAACAATTCCTTTATTCTTATGATGAATAAAATAATTATCCTCGGGCAGTACCCCGTTTTCAACCTCTTGCCGATATAGCTCTACAAAAAGCTTAGAGGCCTCATGTACAAAAGTAACGTCGCCAAGTTCGGCAATCATAAACGGACCGATATAGGTATTGGCAATGCCATCCCAGTCAATCATTCTACTGCCATATAAAAGCAGCAACCGAATAATTTCCTTTTCCTGAAAATATTCCTCCTTGACTACTTCCTGTACATCTGGCTCATCAAAAAAGTTTGGCTCATCTGGCTGCGGGGCATACCGGGTATTGGTTTGTTGCTGCTGTCCGTCTTTTTTTGCCTTGGCCTGGCGCATTTTATTCAATTCGGATAGCAGCGCCCGCTCATCTATCTGCAATATATAGCTACATTCTTTTATAAAGACGGATGCCTTGATAGAATCGGGGATCTTGGCAATACTCTCCACTATCTCCCGGATGATCTCGGCTTTCTTTATCGGGTCGTTACCCGCTTCTTTTAAAAGAATACTGGCTTTGTAAAGGATAAAATCCTTTTTATTTTCTTCAATGTGTTTTTTGAAGGCATTGGTTCCCACGCTGCGCACATAGGAATCGGGGTCATGTCCTTCGGGGAAAGAAACTACTTTTACGTTGAGGCCTTCTTCCAGGATCATATCCAGCCCGCGCAACGATGCCTTAATACCCGCGGCGTCGCCATCATACAAAATGGTGATGTTTTTGGTAAACCTGCTAATGAGCTTAATCTGCTCCACAGTTAACGAAGTACCGGACGAAGCCACAACGTTTTCAATACCGGCCTGCACTACCGAAAGCACGTCGGCATACCCCTCTACCAAATAGCAGTTATCTTCTTCGCGAATGGCTTTTTTGGCGAAGTAAAGCCCATAAAGCACATTGGATTTATGGTAGATCTCACTCTCTGGCGAGTTTACGTATTTAGGTACGTTTTTATCCTTTTTAAGCGTACGGCCGCCAAAGGCTATTACTCTTCCTGTAAAGCTATGGATGGGGAACATTACCCGCCCACGGTAACGGTCATACAATGTTCCGTTATCCCGTTTAACAGATAACCCGCTTTCTACTAAAAACTGTTCCTTGTAACCTTCCTTAATAGCATTGCCGGTAAAAGCCTCCCATTGATCGGGCGAGTAACCGAGCTCAAACTTTTTAATGATATCGTTACTAAAGCCGCGCTCTTTAAAATAGCTAAGGCCGATGCTTTTGCCATCATCAGTATCCAGCAGGCTTTCATGAAAAAATTTAGCGGCATAAGCCGTAACTATCATGAGGCTCTCGCGGCGCAACTCCTCTTCCCGGTTCTCGGGGGCTTCAACGGTTTCTTCAACCTCGATACCGTATTTCTTGGCCAGCCATTTCAGAGCTTCGGGATAACTGAATTTTTCCAGCTCCATTAAAAACGTAACTGCCGAACCACCTTTACCCGTCGAAAAATCTTTAAAAATGCCTTTAGCCGGCGATACCGTGAACGATGGTGTACGCTCATTGGCAAATGGCGACAGCCCTACATAGTTGGCCCCGCGCTTCTTTAACTGCACAAATTCCCCTATCACCTCCACAATGTCGGTGGCTTCCATAATACGGTCGATGGTGGATTTTATGATCATGAGCTAAAATGCAAATGTAGGGCAATTCATCAATTGATGATTAACAAACGTTAAGATACTATTTTATTTACTTGATTACGTGGCCTTAAAAATGTTACGGCGATACCAGCCAACACAATAACGCTGCCTATAATTTCTTTCGCCTCCAATTTTTCTTTCAAAAAAACCGCTGCAAGCAGTCCCGCAAATACCGTTTGGCTCAATAAGGCTATGGCCACCTTGGTTGATTCCAGGTACCTTAATGAATAATTAATAGTTAACCAGCCAATAAGCTGGCATATTAGCCCCATCCCCACAAAACACAGCCAAACTTTTAAGGAGTAGTCAACAATATTATTACCCATGAAGCTGCTGATCATCAACAGAAATACACTTGCGCTTAGCATGCTATAAAACATAAACGTAAATACATCCAGGCGCCCCATGATTGTTTTAGTGATTATAATATAAGTAGCATAAAACAAACTGGCCAATATGGCCAATAAAATGCCGGCATTAAGTTCAAGGTGCAAGATATGCTCATAGCCTACCAGCACTACCATACCGGCTATGGCAACTACGGTACCTATCCAGAATAATAAGCCAGCGTTTTTTTTGAATATCAGGAAGCTCAGCAAGCCAACCCAAACGGGGGCCAGGTTAGCTATCAATGTTGATACTGTAGCACTGATCTTTAATAAAGAAAGATTCCAGACCGCTATATCCGCAGCGAATACGATGCCGGCGGTTACCGCAATTATCAGCTGCCGTTTTTCAATCCGAAATTTCTTTTTAGCAATGCAAAAAGGCAACAGGCAAAGCCATGCCACAAAAACCCTATAAAACGCGGCCCCAATTGGCGATACCCCGGCAAGCTTAACAAATATGGGCGAAAACGAGATGCATAAAATGCCAATAACGAGACTTACTTTAGGATTCATGGCAGCTTTTAAATGAGCGGCAAACTTAAGCAAATAGGCTTTTAATATGGAGTTTGTTTATATCATAAAACTGTTATTTGTTTTCATGTAACTGTATCAAAACCAGTTGATGCTCCGTAACTACATTAAAACCTGTTACCATGAAAAAAAACCTGCTATTACTTTCTGTCCTGTTCCTTTTTTTAACTGCCTGCGGCAAAAAAGATTGCTGCGTTATGCCAAAACAACCATTCATTACCGCTGAAAAGAACAGCGCTCACTGGACCGCCGACCCAACAAGCAGTACCCTGGTAGGCGATACCGTAGCCATATTTGGCACCAATTTTAGTACAACCCTCGAAGAAACCTTAACCCTGCAGTTTAAGGCATCGGCACCTGGAAAATATACTTTAAAGGGCAAACAGGCATGGTACTATAATACTATTGGCAGGGATGTTATTGTAAGCGAATATCAACTTGATGATACCTTTGCAAATTCGGTTGAGATTACTGCCTTTAATAAAGATTCAAATGTTATAGCCGGCACTTTCAGCGTAAAACTAAAACATACCTATCCCTCAGATAAGCCAGCCAGCCTTCAATTTTTAAATGGCAAATTCCAAATTCAATTACATAAATATAAATAATTGAATTTTCGTCTAAAAAACGCCAATAATCATCATTATCAAATATTTGATAATCAGAGCAGCAGTCATAACTTTTGAATATCTTTATGAAGCCAGTTATTAATAACTTCCTACAGTTAAATTGTTATGAAAAAACACCTGCTTTTGTTATTTTCCATAACGCTGTTGCTTATTGCTTCATGTGCCAAAAAGAAATGCTGTGATTTCCCGACGATAGCGGACTTTATTATTACGCAGAAAAATGGTGCGGAATGGAAATTTGATCCATTAAGCCTTGCCACAGCACAGGATACCGCCATCATATCGGGCACAAACAATGTGACCGATATGATGGAAACATTCGGCTTTAAATTAAAGTTAAACGGTCTTGGCTATTATGAACTGAAAAGTGACGAAGGTTTTTATCATATTACCAAAGGCAATGAAATTGTAGCCAGGTATAAGCTAAGCACAACCCACAACAATACGGTAATTGTGGTTGCACTTAATGAGAAAGACAAAATCATCCAGGGGCTTTTTAACGTTAGATTTGTTAAAATTTTCGACAAACCTGTAGGCAGTCAACCGGATAGTATCCGTTTTTTAGAGGGAAAATTCAAAGTATCATTACATAATTAATTGTATTTTTGCGGCTCTAAAAAATATACTTATATGAGTCAGCGCACAAAGATCAAAGCATTGCTGCAGAGCCAGCAAACTGATATTGATGTAACAGTTAAGGGATGGGTACGTGCCTTCCGGTCAAATCGTTTTATTGCTTTGAATGATGGCTCAACCAATAACAATATCCAGATCGTGGTTGATTTTGAAAACACCGATCCTGCATTGTTAAAACGCATTACTGTTGGCGCTGCAATCAGCGTATCAGGAAAACTGATCGCCTCATTAGGCAAAGGCCAAACGGTAGAAGTTATAGCCGCCAATATTGATATCTTAGGCGATAGTGATCCCGAAAAATACCCTATTCAGCCTAAAAAGCATAGCCTGGAGTTTTTAAGGGAAAATGCGCACCTCCGTTTCCGCACCAGTACTTTTGGGTCGATATTTCGCCTGCGCAACAGCCTGGCATTTGCAGTACACCAGTTTTTCCAGGAGCGCGGTTTTGTTTACCTGCACACGCCGGTTATCACACAATCTGACGCTGAAGGTGCAGGTGAAGCTTTTCACGTAACCAACTTCGATCTTAACAATATCCCTAAAACCGATACCGGTGAGGTTGACTATAAACAGGATTTCTTTGGCACCTCTACTAACCTTACCGTATCCGGGCAACTGGAAGGCGAGCTGGGTGCTATGGCCCTGAGCGATATTTATACTTTCGGACCAACTTTTCGTGCCGAAAACTCAAACACTACCCGTCACCTTGCCGAGTTTTGGATGATTGAACCGGAAGTTGCCTTTAACGACCTTGATGACAACATGGACCTTGCCGAGGACATGCTGAAATATGTGATTAAATACGCGCTGGATAAAAACCCGGATGATATTGAGTTTTTAACTCAACGCCTGCAGGAAGAAGAAAAGCAAAAACCACAGAACGAGCGGTCGGAAATGAGCTTACTGGAGAAACTTCAGTTTTGCCTGGATAATGATTTTGAACGCCTTACTTATACCGAGGCTATTGATATTTTAAAAGAATCGACACCGAACAAGAAGAAAAAATTTCAATATCCTATTGAAGGATGGGGAACCGATCTGCAATCAGAACATGAGCGCTACCTGGTAGAGAAACACTTTAAAAAACCGGTGATCCTTACCGATTACCCTAAGGCTATTAAAGCATTTTACATGCGCCAGAACGAGCCGGATGCCCAGGGTCGCGAAACTGTTCGTGCTATGGATATTCTTTTCCCTGGTATTGGTGAAATTGTGGGTGGTTCACAACGTGAAGAGCGCCTGGATAAACTGGAACAACGCATGGACGAAATGGGTATCCCTAAAGATGAACTTTGGTGGTACCTGGATACCCGTCGCTTCGGTGCCTGCGAACATGCCGGCTTTGGTTTAGGCTTTGAGCGTTTGGTATTGTTTGTTACCGGTATGGGTAACATCCGTGACGTAATCCCTTTCCCAAGGTTCCCGAAGAATGCGGAATTTTAAACATGATTAAAAGGATTTTGCAGGATTTTTCCTGCAAAACGCCACAAGACATAAATCCATGTCATTGCGCCAATTAAAATTGCGCGAAATATTAAAGGAAAAAGACGCTCTAAAAGGTTTGTCATCCTGAACGCAGTGAAGGATCTATTCGCAGATTTACAGGGCGAAGAAGCATGGTGAATAATAGATCCTTCACTGCGTTCAGGATGACAAAAGTTTTTTTTATAATATGCCTATTATCGAATTAGCCACCCATATCAATGCTCCTATTGCAAAGTGTTTCAACCTTGCCAGGAGTATCGACATCCATGTGGACTCGATGCAGCAAAGCGGTGAATCGGCAGTTGCCGGGCGCACCAGCGGCCTGATTGAGTTGGGCGAAACTGTTACCTGGCGCGCAAAGCATTTCGGCATATGGCAAACCTTAACCTCAAAGGTTACCGAAATGGAATACCCCAATTACTTTACCGACGAAATGGTACAGGGGGCATTTAAAAACTTCAGGCACGAGCATTATTTTTATCCCATCAATAACCAAACCCTGATGAAAGACATTTTTATGTTTGATGCACCGTTGGGTTTCTTAGGAATTATAGCTAATTTCCTGTTTTTGGAAAGATATATGCGCAACTTGCTGCAACAACGGAATGAGGTGATAAAACAGGTAGCGGAAGCCCCCCGCCCCCCTGAAGGGGGAGTTGGACTGGATACATCTTTTAAATAAAAAATTTGTCATTTCGATAGAGCAAAGGGAAGGAATAAGCGGTGGGGCGAAAGAGAAATCTTCTACACCCTGTATAGCTGGCTTTTGCATATCGTATAAGATTTCTCCTCGTACCTCGATCGAAATGACAACGCTTTTTAATGTAAGAGGGGAAAGGGAGATCTGGCTGGAATTAATTAGCAAACCAAAATCTTTTTAATCACATAAAACCTTATAAATCGTGTTTAAATCAACCATACTTATCATTCCTGGCCTGGGCAATTCCGGACCTGAGCATTGGCAATCTATTTGGGAAAAGCAATTTAATCTTATCCGCGTTGAGCAACAGGATTGGGAAACACCTATTTGCGC
Organism: Mucilaginibacter sp.; assembly: GCF_025362475.1. GTDB lineage: Bacteria > Bacteroidota > Bacteroidia > Sphingobacteriales > Sphingobacteriaceae > Mucilaginibacter. Next base: position 3,981 of record NZ_JANYGH010000046.1, on the reverse strand, counting down.
CGATTGGATTAAAACACTTAACGATTACGTTACCCCACACAACCCTGCCGAAGTGATCCTGGCAGGCCATAGCCTTGCCTGTGCCACTATCGCCTATTGGGCCAGGGAATTTAACATTACCATAAAAGGAGCGCTGCTGGTTGCTCCCAGCGATACAGAGGCCGACACTTATCCCGAAGGCACTACCGGTTTCTCACCCGTGCCGTTAATAAAGCTACCGTTTAAAAGTATTGTAGTAATGAGCACCAACGATTACTATGTACGCCCGGAACGTGCTCAATTATTTGCAGATAGCTGGGGCAGCAAGCTTATCAGCATTGGCGATGCAACACATATTAACGCCTCATCAAATTTAGGCGAATGGGAAGAAGGATTGGCGTTGTTAAAGGAATTGGATAGTGATTAAACCTTTATCTCCTAATTTGTGAAATACAGAGATACTGAAAAGGAAATGACCTTTTAAAAAAAAGGCTGTCCTGCTGAGCCTGTCGAAGCATGTGGGCAAAGGCCTCTGCGCGCGCCCCTTCGACAAGCTCAGGGTGACCGGCCCTTTTTGAATGCAAATACTTTGATAATAAATACGTCACAGGTCATGCTTAAAACATCTAATCTACGCCGCGCATATCCGATCTGCATAGTTTACTAATAAATCCTTCGTACCTCAGGATTGAACTTGCTTCAGCACCCTAATGCTAAGTATATTACATGTGGTCTACCTGTCCTGTGGGGTCCTGAAACAAGTTCAGGATGACTTCATTTTTATAACTTGCCATAGGTAACGAGGAATGACAAAAATATTTCAACAAAAAAGGCCCGGCTATTTTAACAATAGCCGGGCCTTTTAGGTTTCGTGACAATACTACCTGATAATATTAAACAACCTGCTCCACCTGATTTTGCTCAGGAAAGAGGCCTGGTCATCAATACTCATCCAGATGAAGAGCGCCTTGCCTACAATATGATCTTCGGGTACAAAACCCCAGAAACGTGAATCTTCGGAATTATGGCGGTTATCCCCCATCATAAAATAGTAGTTAAGCTTAAAGGTGTAGCTATCGGCTTTTTTGCCGTTGATCATAATATCTTTCCCTACTACCTCTACTTTGTTACCCTCGTAAATCTCTATCGCGCGACCATAAACCGGGAACGTTAAGCTATCCAGCTTCACTGTCCAACCTTTTTTGGGAACTACAATCGGACCAAAATTATCCGGGTTCCAAACAAAATTAGGGAAGTTTGGCGTGATTTTATAGTTAGGGAATTTTGCAGGGAAAACGGAGTAATTAACATCCGGTGAGCCGGCAGGTGTAATTTCGGGCGTTACCGATTTAATATTTGAATATCCTTTTAAAGTTTTTGCCGATGATGCCGTTGTATTTGTTGTAAACTCATTGGTCTTATCGCTGTTGATATCTTCCAGGTGTAAATCGGAAGTAAGCTGTGGGTTCAGCGGCGTTCCATCGTACTTAACCCTGTAAGTCATTTCGCCGTTTACAGGAGTAGTTTCGGTTTTGCCGTTTATGAAAACCTGCGCGTTAACAATACTTAATGTATCGCCGGGTGTACCCTGGCAGCGTTTAATAAAGTTTTCGCGTTTATCAACTGGCCTGTACAAAGGCGAATCGGCATCCATAGGGTAATTAAATACCACAACATCGCCTTTTTTAATATCGCTTAAGCCAGGTAAGCGGTAATATGGCAACTCAATACCATCCCAGTAAGCTTTGGTATTTATGAGCGGCATGGTGTGGTGCGCAAAAGGGAATGCAACGGGTGTCATCGGTAAACGGGCACCATAGTTAACCTTGCTTACAAACAAGTAATCGCCAATAAGTAAAGAGCTTTCCATAGATGCACTCGGGATCACGTAAGCTTCAATAAAAAGCGTACGGATCATAGTGGCCGCTATTACCGCGAAAATAATGGCATCGGCCCATTCACGTGTAGGCGTCTTTTTAAGTGCCTTTTTATATTTCTCCCTAAACTCCGGACTTGCCGACAGGCCCAAATATTTTGTGTCCTTATCAAATCCCCACTTTGGTAAAAATATAAATGAAAATGCAACAGCGCCTATATGATCAAGCAAGGCAAACTTGCCGTATGATTTTACAAAATCAACAATGATGCCTATCAATACCAGGATATTGATGCCCGGCAATAACATCAGCGCCAGCCACCACATGGGCCTGCCGCTTAGTTTCAACATCACATAAATATTATAGATGGGCACAAGGCCTTCCCAGCCTGGTCGGCCAGCTTTTTCAAATAATTTGTATAAGCCTATGTAAGGCAGAACTATCAGTAATAAAACCCCGATTACAATATTCACTATATGTTATTTTAATTTTCTAATTAATGTATCCCTCTAAATAACCTGTTCCAGCGTATTTTATTTACAAATGATGCGGTGCTATCCACACTCAACCAGGTAAATAAAGCCTTCCCTACTACATGATCCTCTGGCAAAAAGCCCCAGTAACGCGAATCTGTTGAATTATGGCGGTTATCACCCATCATCCAGTAGTAATTCATTTTAAAGGTGTAAGTATCGGCTTTTTTTCCGTTTATAAAAACATCATTGCCTACTACTTTTACAGTATTGTGCTCATAAATGGCAATAGCCCTGCCATAAATTGGAAACGTAAGGCTATCGAGTTTAACTGTCCAGCCTTTTTTGGGGATAATAACCGGTCCAAAGTTATCAACGTTCCAACCGTATCTTGGCATGGCTCCTATTTTATAATCCGGGTGCGATAGCGGGTAAACAGGGTTCAGGTCATCAACTAAACCTTTTATGGCAACATCTGGCGTAACCGATTTAATGTTCGAAAACCCTTTTAATTTATTTGCCGATGCTACGGTTGTATTGGCTTTAAAATCGGTGTTGTTGATTACCGCGATATCCGTTAAATGAAGTTCGTTGATCAGCTCCGGGTTAATTGGGTTACCATCCGACTTGATTACATAGGTCATTTCGCCGGTTACAGATGTTAGCTCGGGTTTTCCATTAATATACACCTGGGCCTGGGCCAAACTTAATGTATCGCCGGGCGTACCCTGGCAACGCTTAATGATATTTTCACGTCTATCCACCGGGCGGTAATATGGTGAATCGGCCTCCATAGGTAAGTTGAATACAACAACATCTCCCTTTTTAATATCACTAAAACCGGGCAGGCGATAATATGGCAATTGTAAACCGCTCCAGTATGATTTTATATCTGTATAAGGGATATTGTGGGCAGTAAACGGGATAGCAAGCGGCGTTATTGGCATACGCGCCCCATAGTTTACTTTACTTACAAACAGGTAATCGCCAATGAGCAGCGAGCTTTCCATAGATCCGCTGGGGATTACGTAAGCCTCAATAAAAAGTGTACGGATCAGGGTTGCAGCTATAACAGCAAAAACAATGGCATCAGCCCATTCACGGACAGGGCCTTTTTTCTTTTTTACTTTGCTTTTATCTTTTGTGAAAAACTTCATAAATGTGCAGTTTCAAATGTGCAAATATGCAGATGACCGATTTCATATATGCAGATTACAAATTTGTTAATTTTTTAGGTGACTATAATTTGTTAATTAACCCTAAGACTATCATGTAAGCAATATGTTACCTGGGTAGATGTGCAAATTGCAGATGCCGGCTCTGTATAGTTCGCGATTGCTTCGTTCCTACCCTGCTAAAACTCCTTTTGTCATCCTGAGGAACGAAGGATCTACTCTCCACCATGCTTCTTCGCCCTGCACAGTTTGCAAATAGATCCTTCGTTCCTCAGGATGACAAACCTTTTTAACGTCATTTCCCCTTCAGAGGCCACCGGATTTTACCACTCGCAATTGTAAAGGTCAACTAATTCGGTAACAGAATTAGCTTTAAGGAATAAAGCTAAATGTTATGCGAAACATTAACAATGACCTTACATTAAAGCGGAACTACCTGAATAAGTATCGTTTTCTAATTACAGAATATGAGCAGGT
>NZ_JANYGH010000043.1 GCF_025362475.1 Mucilaginibacter sp. | reverse complement strand
TTTGGCAGATTTTACTGTTTTAACCACACCACGCTCAATCATTTTGCGGATGATAAATGGTTTAAACAGCTCGGCAGCCATATCTTTTGGTAAACCGCACTCGTGTAATTTAAGGTTTGGCCCTACAACAATTACCGAACGTGCTGAATAATCCACACGTTTACCCAATAAGTTCTGACGGAAGCGGCCTTGTTTACCTTTCAGGATGTCTGAAAGTGATTTCAAGGCACGGTTACCTTCAGTTTTTACTGCGTTTACTTTACGTGAGTTATCGAATAACGAATCCACAGCTTCCTGTAACATACGTTTTTCGTTACGTAATATAACTTCCGGCGCTTTTATCTCAATCAAACGTTTTAAACGGTTGTTGCGGATAATTACACGACGGTATAAGTCGTTCAAATCGGACGTTGCAAAACGGCCGCCTTCCAATGGAACTAACGGGCGCAATTCAGGCGGGATAACCGGAACGATCTTAACGATCATCCACTCAGGGTTATTTTCAATCCTTGTTTTTGCATCGCGGAAAGCTTCAACGACCTGTAAGCGTTTCAAAGCTTCGTTTTTACGTTGCTGTGAAGTTTCGTTTGCAGCCTGGTGACGCAAGCTAAATGAAAGCTCATCAAGGTCAAGGCGTTTTAACAACTCCTCTAAAGCCTCGGCGCCCATTTTAGCCACAAATTTCTGCGGATCTTTGTCGTCCAGGTACTGGTTTTCCTTTGGTAAGGTATCCAATACATCAAGGTATTCTTCTTCGGTCAGGAAATCCATTTTATTGATTCCGTCAGCTTCTTTAATACCAGGCTGTATTACTACATAACGTTCGTAGTAAATTATTAAGTCAAGTCTTTTTGTTGGTAAGCCCAATAAGTAACCAATTTTGTTTGGTAACGAACGGAAGTACCAGATATGAGCAACAGGAACTACAAGGTTAATGTGGCCCATACGCTCACGACGTACTTTCTTTTCGGTTACTTCAACACCGCAACGATCACAAACGATACCCTTGTAACGGATACGTTTGTATTTACCGCAATGGCACTCATAATCTTTAACCGGACCAAAAATACGCTCGCAGAATAAACCATCACGCTCAGGCTTATAAGTCCTGTAGTTGATGGTTTCTGGTTTTAAAACCTCACCGCTTGAACGCTCAAGGATGGACTCCGGAGAGGCCAGGCTGATAGTAATCGTGGTGAAATTACTTTTGATTTTATTATCCTTTTTGTAAGACATAGTCTCCTTGTTTTTTTAAAGTTGAGGTGAAAGGTAAAAGGTGAAAGGCAAAAGGGTACGACGTTACGTCTTAAACCTTTCACCTTTAGCCTTTAAGCTTTAACCTTATTCTAATGTGATATCTAAACCTAAACCTCTTAATTCATGAACCAATACGTTGAATGATTCAGGAACTGATGGAGTTGGCAGGTTTTCACCTTTAACAATAGCCTCGTAAGTTTTGGCACGGCCGATAACATCATCCGATTTAACGGTTAATATTTCCTGCAGTATGTTTGCTGCACCGAATGCTTCGAGTGCCCAAACCTCCATCTCACCAAAACGCTGACCACCAAACTGGGCTTTACCACCCAATGGCTGTTGTGTAATTAATGAGTATGGCCCAATTGAACGTGCGTGCATCTTATCATCAACCATGTGACCTAATTTCAGCATGTATATAATACCTACTGTGGTCTGCTGATCAAAACGATCGCCTGTTAAGCCATTGTATAAATAGGTACGGCCAGATTCTGGTAAGTTTGCTTTTTTAACCCACTCTTCCACTTCAGTATGGCTTGCACCATCAAAAATCGGAGTAGCGAATTTAATGCCCAACTCTTTACCTGCCCAACCTAATACGGTTTCATATATCTGCCCTAAGTTCATACGTGAAGGTACACCCAGTGGGTTCAACACAATATCAACCGGCGTTCCATCTTCAAGGAAAGGCATATCTTCGTCACGTACAATACGCGCAACAATACCTTTATTACCGTGACGACCAGCCATTTTATCACCCACCTTAAGCTTACGCTTTTTGGCGATGTAAACTTTAGCCATTTGAACAATACCTGATGGCAGTTCATCACCCACACTGATAGCGAATTTATCACGACGGTAAGCACCCAGCTCTTCATTAACCTTGATGTTGTAGTTATGAAGTAAGGTTTTTATCTGGTCGTTTTTATCATCATCAGTTGTCCATTTAGTTGGGTTGATATTTTCATAGCTAAGCTCAACTAAAATTTTCTGGGTAAATTTAACACCCTTAGGTACATGCAGCTCTTTGTAAACGTTGTAAACACCTTGTGATGTTTTACCGTTCACGATCTCAAATAACTTTTCAATCAAAGTGTTTTTAAGATCTTTTACAGCTTTATCATGTTTGTTATCCAATTTCTCTAACTGTGCTTTTTCTTCGGCTTTCGACGTTTTTTTAGCACGGCTAAATAATTTGGTATCAATAACAACACCAGCAATTGATGGTGGAGTTTTTAAAGATGCATCCTTAACATCCCCTGCTTTATCACCAAAAATGGCGCGTAACAATTTTTCTTCCGGTGATGGGTCTGATTCGCCTTTCGGAGTGATCTTACCAATCAGGATATCGCCTTCCTTAACTTCGGCACCTACACGGATAATACCGTCTTCGTCCAAATCTTTGGTGGCTTCTTCTGATACGTTAGGGATATCTGGTGTTAATTCTTCTTCACCACGTTTGGTATCACGAACTTCCAATTCAAACTCTTCAACGTGAAGTGAAGTGAATATATCCTGTGATACAACGCGCTCAGATATTACTATCGCATCCTCAAAGTTGTAACCTTGCCAAGGCATGAATGCCACTTTAAGGTTACGGCCTAAGGCAAGTTCACCTGCTTGTGTAGCATAACCTTCGCAAAGCACTTCTCCTTTTGATACCCTTTGGCCTTTTTTAACAATTGGCTTAAGGTTCATGGTAGTACTCTGGTTGGTTTTTTTGAACTTGGTTAAACGGTAGCTTCTTGAATCGCCATCAAATGATATCAGGCGGTCAAGATCATTACGGTCATATTTAATACGGATCTCGTTCGCGTCTACATATTCAACCACACCATCGCCTTCGGCATTGATCAATGTACGTGAATCTTTAGCAACACGACCTTCCAGTCCCGTACCAACAATCGGCGCTTCAGGGCGTAACAAAGGTACAGCCTGGCGTTGCATGTTTGATCCCATCAATGCACGGTTAGCATCATCATGTTCCAGGAACGGAATTAATGAAGCCGCGATCGAGGTGATCTGGTTTGGAGCAATATCCATTAAGTCGAGTTTCTCCGGATCAATGATCGGGAAGTCACCCTCAAAACGTGCTTTTACTTTCGGAAGCGCGAATACTCCGTTATCATCATAATGCGCGTTAGCCTGGCCAATAGTTTTACCGTCTTCATCCTCTGCAGATAAATAGATAACCGGCTCATTAACCTGTACTTTACCTTCAACCACACGTTTGTATGGTGTTTCAATAAAGCCTAAGTTGTTGATCTTGGCATGTACGCAAAGTGAAGAGATCAAACCAATGTTTGGTCCTTCGGGAGTTTCAATAGTACACAACCTACCGTAGTGGGTATAGTGAACGTCACGAACCTCGAAACCTGCACGCTCACGTGACAGACCACCGGGCCCAAGGGCTGACAGACGACGCTTGTGCGTGATCTCTGCCAGTGGATTGGTTTGGTCCATGAACTGTGATAACTGGTTTGTTCCGAAGAACGAGTTGATCACAGATGATAATGTACGTGCGTTAATTAGGTCTGTTGGAGTAAACACCTCGTTGTCACGGATGTTCATACGCTCACGAATAGTACGTGCCATACGGGCTAAACCTACACCAAACTGAGCATATAACTGCTCACCTACTGTACGAACGCGACGGTTTGACAAGTGATCAATATCATCCACCTCAGCTTTAGAGTTGATCAACTTGATCAGGTACTTAACAATGGCGATGATATCCTGCTTGGTTAAAACCTTAGTTTCATCTGAGGTATTTAATTTAAGCTTACGGTTGATGCGGTAACGGCCCACATCGCCCAGGTCATACCTCTTATCCGAGAAGAATAAACGATCGATGATACCACGAGCAGTTTCCTCATCAGGTGGTTCAGCGTTACGTAATTGACGGTAGATATGCTCAACCGCTTCCTTCTCAGAGTTTGAAGTATCTTTTTGTAATGTATTATATATGATAGTATAATCACCGCTGGTTGAAGCATCTTCCTTATTAAGGATAATGGTTTTAACCCCAGCATCAATGATCATATCAATATGGTCATCTTCCAGTACGGTTTCACGCTCAAGAATGATTTCATTACGGTCGATAGATACCACTTCACCTGTATCTTCATCCACAAAATCCTCAACCCATTTTTTAAGCACCCTTGCAGCAAGCTTACGGCCAATGAATTTCTTCAAGCCAGATTTGCTTACTTTTACTTCGTCGGCAAGTTCAAATAACTCTAATATATCTTTATCAGAATCATAACCAATTGCACGAAGTAACGTGGTAACCGGGAATTTCTTTTTACGGTCAATATAAGCATACATCACGTTGTTAACGTCAGTAGCAAACTCAATCCATGAACCTTTGAAAGGTATTACACGGGCAGAGTATAATTTTGTACCGTTGGTGTGGCGGCTTTGGCCAAAGAATACACCTGGTGAACGGTGTAATTGAGATACAATTACACGCTCGGCGCCATTAATAACAAATGTACCTTTAGGAGTCATGTAAGGGATAGTTCCCAGGTACACGTCCTGTACAATTGTTTCAAAATCCTCGTGCTCCTCATCATTACATGACAGGCGAAGCTTGGCTTTTAATGGTACACTATAAGTTAATCCGCGCTCGATACACTCTTGTATATCATAACGTGGCGGATCAATAAAGTAATCCAGAAACTCTAAAACGAAGATGTTTCTTGAATCTGAGATAGGAAAATTTTCAGCAAACACTTTAAACAAACCTTCTTTATAGCGGTTGTCTGAGGTGGTTTCCAATTGAAAAAATTCCTGGAAAGATTGTAACTGAACATCCAGGAAATCGGGGTAATCAAGTACCTTTCTACTGGTTGCAAAGTTTACTCTTTGATTAATTTTGTTTGCCAAGGTGTTTAATTTTTAGTTTATTAATAAACTTTTGTAGATGTAAGATTTGAGATGTGAGATTTGAGACGGGAATGATGTTTTAAAGACTTTAGCGTTACTAATAAACGGTAAAGCCTCATATCTCAAATCTCATATCTATTATCTTCTCAATCCAAACCTTTATAAACAGCAATAGACCCCGACCAAAATAGGTCGGAGTCTCATGCTATATTTTATTGGGTTAACTTATTTAACCTCAACTACTGCTCCAGCTTCTTCTAATTGTTTTTTCAAAGATTCAGCTTCTTCTTTAGTTACGCCAGTTTTAACTTCTTTTGGTGCACCGTCAACAAGATCTTTAGCTTCTTTCAAACCTAAGCCAGTTAAGTCTTTTACTAATTTAACAACTGCTAATTTAGCGCCGCCTGCTTCTTTCAGGATAACGTCAAATGCAGTTTGTACTGCTTCAGCAGCAGGGGCATCATCGCCACCAGCAGGAGCAGCAGCAACAGCAACAGCTGCAGCAGCAGGCTCAATACCATACTCATCTTTTAAGATCTGAGCTAATTCGTTTACTTCCTTTACTGTTAAGTTTACCAACTGTTCAGCAAACGCTTTTAAATCCGCCATTTTATTTAAATTTTACTTTTAATGCTTTTTGTTTATTATTATCGAACTTTAATAAGGTGTTCGTTAACCTCTTTCCTGTAATGTTTTTACTACGCCTGCAAGTATATTTCCGCCTGATTGTAATGCTGAAATAACGTTCTTTGCCGGTGATTGCAGTAAACCAATAATTTCGCCTATCAGTTGTTCCTTTGATTTTAGTTTGATCAAAGTATCTATCTGGTTATCACCGATAAATATTGCTGAATCAATATAAGCTGCCTTTAAAATTGGTTTTTCATTTCCTTTTCTCAATTGTTTAATCAACTTTGCCGGAGCAGTTGCTGATTTAGAAAAAAGGATTGATGATGAACCTTTTAAAATTTCAAATATTGGGCTGTAATCGCCACCCGCAGCTTCCATAGCTTTTTTAATCAAGCTATTTTTTGCCACTTTCATCGTAATATCGCTTTCGAAACATTTACGACGGATGTTGTTGATCTTTGCAACTGATAAGTTAGAGGTATCAGTAATATAGAAATTACCGTACTCCTTCATTTGCTCAGTAAGGGCAAGAACAAGGTCGTGTTTTTCTTCTTTATTCATGATTAGATCCCCGCTACTGATTTAGTTTCAACTGTTATTCCCGGAGACATGGTTGAAGAGATATGAATGCTCTTGAAATATGTTCCTTTTGCTGCTGATGGTTTTAATTTTGAGATAACCTGCAATACTTCTAATGCATTCTCATAAATTTTATCTGCAGGGAATGATGCTTTTCCTATTGAGGTATGGATGATACCTGTTTTATCAACTTTGAAGTCAATTTTACCACCTTTAACCTCAGTTACAGCTTTTCCAACTTCTGGAGTTACTGTTCCTGATTTAGGGTTTGGCATAAGGTTACGCGGGCCTAATATTCTACCCAAACGACCTACCTTAGCCATAACACTTGGCATAGTGATGATAATATCAACGTCAGTCCATCCGCCTTCAATCTTGGCAATATAATCATCCAAACCTACGAAATCCGCACCTGCATCTTTAGCTTCTTGTTCCTTATCAGGAGTACAAAGCACCAATACACGTACAGTTTTGCCGGTTCCATGAGGTAATGTTGCAATACCACGTACCATTTGATTGGCTTTACGAGGGTCAACACCTAAACGAACGTCTATATCAACTGAAGAGTCAAATTTAGTAAGGGTTAATTCTTTAACTAAATTTGCTGCTGCTTCTAATGTATACGATTTGTTTGCCTCAATTTTGGAGAGTGCCGCTTTTTGATTTTTTGTTAATCTAGCCACTTCTTAAACTGATTTTGTATAAATTTTTAATTTTTGATCTGAGATCTGAGATTTAAAAAAATCCGAAATCCGAAATCAATTTAATTCCAGGGAGCCGTACCTGATACGGTAATTCCCATACTACGGGCAGTACCTGCCACCATTTTCATGGCTGATTCTACAGTAAATGCATTCAGATCTACCATTTTATCTTTGGCTATAGTTTCAACCTGCTCCCAATTTACATTGGCAACTTTTTTACGGTTGGGTTCAGCCGAACCACTTTTTAAACCGGTTGCTTCCAATAACTGGATTGCAACAGGAGGGGTTTTAATAATAAATTCGAAAGATTTGTCAACATAAACAGTAATCAAAACAGGCAACACCTTTCCAGCTTTATCCTGGGTACGTGCATTAAATTGCTTGCAAAACTCCATGATGTTCACACCTTTTGCACCCAATGCAGGGCCAATCGGAGGTGATGGGTTTGCGGCGCCGCCTTTAACTTGCAGCTTTACCATTGCACCGATCTCTTTTGCCATTTTAATTTACTTTAATTATAACTCAATGTTAGTAAGTGGAAGCTAAGTAACATTTAAGGTTTTTATTGGTATTAAGTAGTTAGTATCAAGTATCAAGACCTTTACTACTTTTAACCTATTTCTTTATTGGTATCTATTCATTCTATCAGCTTTGCAAGTCATCTTGCTACTTGATACTAACTACTTGATACTATTCTTTTTCAACTTGCATGTAATTCAACTCAAGCGGCGTACGGCGCCCGAATATCTTTACCATAACTTTTAATTTCTTCTTCTCTTCGTTAACCTCTTCAATCACCCCGCTAAATCCGTTGAAAGGTCCGTCCATTACTTTTACGCTTTCGCCAATGTAATATGGAACATTCATGGTTTCACCCTGGGCGCTCATTTCATCAACCTTACCTAAAATACGGTTAACTTCGGCTTGGCGTAATGGAATAGCATTACCGGCCTTATCGCCCAAAAATCCTATTACACTATTAATATTTTTGATGATGTGTTCAGTCTCGCCATCAAGTACGGCTTCCATCAATACATATCCAGGAAAATAGTTACGCTCTTTGGCTATCTTTTTCCCATCGCGCATTTGATAGTATTTCTCTGTAGGTATTAATACCTGTGGTACTAAATGCGTAATGCCCAAACGACTAATTTCGGCATCTATATATTGTTTAACCTTTTTTTCTTTACCACTTATGGCCCTCACCACATACCATTTCAATTGATCACTCATCTCTATCTCCTAAATATTATGTTAGTGAACTATAAAAAGCCGTAGTTAAACGTTGTAAAATCTGGTCCATACCAAAGATAAGCATAGCGATAATCATTGCAGCAACTAGTACCAATACGGCACTGCTTTGCAACTCTCGCCAGGTTGGCCAGGTCACCTTCTCAGTTAACTCGATGTATGATTCTTTAATATATTCAGTTACGTTAGCCATCTTTACTACTTTGCTTATGCACGGGAACAAGGATTCGAACCCTGATCAAAGGTTTTGGAGACCTCTATTCTACCGTTGAACTATTCCCGTGTATATTTTTAATAAGAAAACATAAGCTTACCTTGTGGGTAAAACTTATGTTTCCAATTAACCTTTTTGAAACTCTTATTTCAAAATTTCAGTTACCTGACCAGCACCTACTGTTCTGCCACCTTCACGGATAGCGAAACGTAAGCCTTTTTCCATTGCGATAGCGTTGATCAACTTTACAGTGATTGTAACATTATCACCTGGCATAACCATTTCTACACCGTCGCCTAATGAAATTTCACCAGTTACGTCAGTGGTACGGAAATAGAATTGCGGGCGGTATTTATTGAAGAATGGAGTGTGACGGCCACCTTCTGCTTTTGATAATACGTAAACTTCAGCTTTGAAATCTGTGTGCGGAGTTACTGAACCTGGTTTGCAAATAACCATACCACGACGGATATCAGTTTTTTCAATACCACGTAACAATAAACCTACGTTGTCACCAGCTTCACCTCTGTCAAGGATCTTACGGAACATCTCAACACCAGTTACAGTTGATTTCAAGTTTTCAGCACCCATACCAAGGATGTCAACTTGCTCACCTGAGTTGATAACACCACGCTCAATACGACCGGTAGCAACAGTACCACGACCAGTGATTGAGAATACGTCTTCAACCGGCATTAAGAAAGGAAGCTCAGTTAAACGTGGAGGGATAGGGATCTGTGAATCTACAGCATCCATCAACTCCATAATTTTTCCAACCCATTTAGGATCGCCGTTAAGACCACCTAAAGCCGAACCTTGAATTACAGCGATATCGTCTCCAGGATATTCGTAGAATGATAATAATTCACGGATTTCCATTTCAACTAACTCTAACAATTCAGGATCGTCAACCATGTCAACTTTATTCATGAATACAACCAATGAAGGCACACCAACCTGGCGGGCTAAAAGGATGTGTTCACGAGTTTGAGGCATTGGACCGTCAGTAGCGGCTACAACGATGATAGCACCATCCATCTGAGCAGCACCAGTAACCATGTTTTTCACATAATCCGCGTGACCTGGACAGTCAACGTGAGCGTAGTGACGGTTAGCAGTTGAGTACTCAACGTGAGCTGTATTAATAGTAATACCACGCTCTTTTTCTTCAGGAGCTGAATCGATTGAATCGAATGAACGAGCTTCTGAGAAACCTGCATCAGATAATACTTTCGTAATAGCTGCGGTAAGGGTTGTTTTACCGTGGTCAACGTGACCGATTGTACCGATGTTTAAGTGCGGTTTACTGCGGTCAAACTTTTCTTTTGCCATGATTTATAATTATTTTGTAGGTTAATTTATACTTAAAATTGTTATTCTTTATTCTCTTTATGCTATTGAGCCAACAATGGGATTTGAACCCATGACCTCTTCCTTACCAAGGAAGTGCTCTACCACTGAGCTACGTCGGCTATTGTTTAGTTTGCAGTTGTCAGTATTCTGGCTGCAGCAGCTTTTGACTGCTTACTGCGCCCGGCTAACTGCCTGCTTTAACTGAGCGGAAGACGAGGTTCGAACTCGCGACCTATAGCTTGGAAGGCTATCGCTCTACCAACTGAGCTACTTCCGCTTGTTTAGTTTCCAGTTTACAACTTTCAGTTGGCAGCATGCCAGGCTAAAAATTCAAATCGGTAACCTTTTTAATCAAGTTAGCAGTTCACAATCATCTGAAAGCTTTAATTGCTATCTGAAAATTGTAAACTGCCGACTTAAAAAGTGGGGGGAGAAGGATTCGAACCTTCGTAGCCGAAGCAGCGGATTTACAGTCCGCCCCATTTGACCGCTCTGGTATCCCCCCGTTAGTTGATTCCGGATTCGCAATGTTCAAAGTTGAAGCTAAACATTACTCTTCCGAAAAAAACTGAGCCTCCTATCGGGATCGAACCAATGACCTACTGATTACAAGTCAGTCGCTCTACCAGCTGAGCTAAGGAGGCTTATATTTATTTTGCCTTTCAATTTTTGAAACCTTTATGGCTTCGTTTATCGAGCGGCAAAACTAACAACCTTTTTTATATTTTAAAGAACTATTTTCAGAAATATTTGCAGTCGTTAGCACCTCTCTGAAAGGGATTGCAAATCTACAAAAATTTACTTCGCTGCAAAATTTTTTATTAAAAAAAATCGACGGGCTTTAAACCCGTCGATTTTAGCCTCAAAAAGGCCTTTTTTATATTAAAATCCCTCTTCTGCCTCGGTCAAAATTACCTTTTTAGCGGCTGCGTCGGCAATTGCTTTCTTCTGTTTATGCTTTTCAATCTGCTTGCGAAGGCTTTCAACCGCTAAATCCGTTGCCTCTTCGAAAGTTTTGCATTTTTCCTTTGCAAAAATCTGGTTGCCCGGCAGCAATAGTTTAATCTCGGCAATTTTATTTGCCTCATCTTCCACATTCTCAAGCTTTAAGTAAACCTCGCCACTAATAATATGATCATAAAAAGTATCGAGTTTGTCTACCTTTTTCTGAATAAAATCTAATAATTTTCTGTCTGCGGTAAAATGAATTGATTGCACTGTAATTTTCATGTTTCCTCCTTAATTACGCCTTTGGATGGGCTAGTTTGTAAATAGACTTTAATCGTTCAACTGAATTGTGTGTATAAATCTGGGTCGCGCTAAGGTTAGCGTGGCCCAAAAGTTCTTTAATGGAGTTTAAGTCTGCCCCATTGTTTAATAAACTTGTTGCAAATGTGTGCCGTAGTACGTGAGGGCTCTTTTTATTCTGGGTTGATATATTGGAGAGGTATTTTTGCACTATCAGGTAAATTAGTTTGGGGTATGCATCAGCACCCTTACTTGTAACGATTAACATTACCGAATTGTTATGAAAATTTTGATTTTTCTTTAACTCCGAGTACCGTCCAAGTAAAATCCGCAGCTCGGTGTTGATAGGAATGATGCGTTCTTTATTGCGTTTGCCCAGCACTTTTAAGGTGCCTTCATAATCGTTAATATCACTGTCTTTCAGGCCCAAAAGCTCGGCCAGCCGCATGCCGGTGCCAAACAGCATTTCAACTACCAGTTTGTTGCGTAAACCTTCAAAATCGCCGTCGGTAACAATATCGTTATCCAGCATATGCGTAAGGCTTGCACTTTCAACAACAACCGGTAAATGCTTTGGTATTTTTTGCGAACGGATTTTTGACGCCGGATTTTGCGTAATTATCCCCTCCTGGAGTAAAAATTTAAAATATTTACGCAGGGTAGCCATTTTTCGATTTACAGAACGGGGCGTGAGCTTTTGGTCAATCAGCTCAACCATCCAATTACGGATGTCGTGATAGCTAATCTGGTCGGGATGGGTAATAATGGATCCAGGCACAACAATGGCATTACCAGGGTTGTTAAGGAAGAGCATGAACTGATCCAGGTCTGATTGATAGGCTGATACCGTATGGGGGGAGTACCGCTTTTCGAACTTAATATATTGGATAAAACGCTCTAAAAACATAAAAACTATTTGAACATCCAGAGATTGAATGTACAAATAGTTTTAATATAGTGTTAAGAAATCTGAAAAAAATTCTTTTTAGGGAATTAAACAGTTTCTAAGTTCATATTTTGCTTGTAGATGGCATGTTTAACAACATGACGACGGGTTACAGATTTTTTTTCAAAAGCCTGACGACTACGTAGTTCTCTTAAAACTCCAGTTTTCTCAAATTTCTTTTTGAAGCGTTTCAATGCTTTGTCTAATGATTCGCCGTCTTTTACGTTAATAATGATCATAATTTCCTAAATACCTCCTTTCAAGGAGGGCCAAAGATAGAGACAAATATTTGAAAATCAAAGAGAGAAGTTGAATTTGTTTATTGGGTTGATTAGGTGGGTGGTTTTGTTTGAACTTTGATGGCGGGATCAGGGGGCATGTAATAGCTTTATACCTTAGCGAAAGGGAAACACAAGGTTTAAAAAAAAACGTCATTGCGAGGTACGAAGCAATCCCCGACTTACAGAGTTAAGGGGTTTCTACATATCTCGTCCTAATCAATGTTTAGTACATACTGACCTACACCTCGTTTGGACGTCATTTGATGCTTTGCAGGCCGCTGTACTTGCCCCGGTTTATAAAACAATGATAGTAATAAAGTAAACAGCAAATAATACCTTTTCATTTCTCAAATATAAATCAGGAAATATTATTTAGGTAGATGGCTTCAAAAATCCAACACCATTTTCGTCCAATAAAAGGCCTGCGATAAGCAAGATATTAACAGACTATATTTTTTTAATAGCATGCGATTGTGAAATCATCACATAATTGGACCATATGAGCCTTTGCCTGCCTGGTGTTGAAAACAAGGGTGGAGTTGGTTTAGCGTTGATGGAATAATCATTATCTAATTCCATTTCCAATATAATACCTATTTTAAATGCGATGGCCACACTTTCTTTTTTAGGGATTTCGATTATTATCTCTCTTTTAATATCCTGATGAGGAGACAACGATAAAATTACGTTCGAATTTTTATAACAACTATGCTGAGCGAAGACTTTTAAATTTGGATTATCTGTTCTGTAAATATCCCACCAGGAACCCGACATGCTAAAGTATCTCAAAGTTGTTTCCGAGGCATTGGTTAATGTTACGGGCACCTTCAGGTAATTGTATTTCGCCCTTGTGTAAGGCACTCCGTACATAAACTCTATTTTGCTTTCATCAACGGACAAAATGTAATCCTCTCTATTCGCGAGTATTACCGGAAAATATTGATTTTTTGCGCGATAGTCAATCGAATCCATCGGTCTTAACTTCCTGGAGGTTTTAAGAAACGAGGCTGCCTGCTGGCAAAAGCCAGGTTCAGCAAATGAAAGCGTGATAAGGATTATAATCAGGTGCTTTTTCAATATCTAAATTTAGATACCTCAGCGTTAGTTTCAACAAATAATATGTTATTTAATGTTAAATGCCGAATATCAAAGCAATCACTCCAATACCCGGCATTCCTAAAAACTATTCAATCTTGATACTTGATACTAACTACTTGATACTATCTCAACACTTCCCTGCTTATCACAATCTTCTGTATCTCGCTTGTCCCCTCTCCTATGGTGCAAAGCTTGGCATCGCGGTAGTATTTTTCCACGGGGAAATCCTTGGTATAGCCATAGCCGCCGAAGATCTGCACTGCCTCTGTAGCTACCCGCACCGCGGTTTCTGATGCGAAGTATTTGGCCATAGCCGATTGTTTGGTTACCGGCTGGTGACGATTTTTGAGGTCGGCAGCCTGCATGATCAATAGTTCTGATGCCTCTATCTCGGTTGCCATGTCGGCCAGCTTAAAAGCTATGCCCTGGAAGTTACTGATAGATTGGCCAAACTGCTTACGCTCCTTAGAGTATGCCACTGCAGCCTCAAAGGCTCCCTTAGCTATCCCCAATGATAATGCAGCTATAGAAATTCGACCGCCATCCAGCACCTTCATCGCCTGTTTAAAGCCTTCACCTTCCACACCCAGCAGGTTTTCTTTGGGAACGCGGCAGTTATCAAAGATCAATTCAGTAGTTTCGGAGGCGCGCATGCCCAGTTTGTTTTCTTTTTTACCATGGGTAAAGCCGGGAGTTCCCTTTTCAATAACCAGTGCCGAGATGCCGTGCGAATCGCCTTTTGCCCCGGTGCGCACCATTACTACGGCAACATTGCCCGATTTACCATGCGTAATCCAGTTTTTTGAACCATTAACTATATAATGATCGCCATCCAATACCGCAGTGGTGTTCATCCCCAAAGCGTCAGATCCGGTGTTGGCTTCTGTTAATCCCCAGGCACCAAGCCATTCAGCTGTAGCCAGTTTGGGCAGCCATTTCATTTTTTGCTCCTCGTTGCCAAAAGCCAGGATATGACCGGTACATAGCGAGTTATGAGCTGCTACCGATAAACCAATTGAGCCGCAAACTTTGGCTATCTCCACAATAACGGTAACGTATTCAAAATAACCGAAGCCCGAGCCACCGTATTGTTCGGGCACAAATACCCCCATCATACCCAGCTCGCCCAATTTCTTAAAAAGTTCAATAGGAAAAACCTGGGCTTCATCCCATTCCATTACATGAGGTTTAATATTCCGCTCGGCAAAATCCCTTGCCATTTGACCTACCATGTGCTGATTTTCGTTCATAGAAAAGTCGAATCCGCCTATTGTCGGACCGTCTGTAA
Source organism: Mucilaginibacter sp. (assembly GCF_025362475.1). Lineage (GTDB taxonomy): Bacteria > Bacteroidota > Bacteroidia > Sphingobacteriales > Sphingobacteriaceae > Mucilaginibacter. Next base: position 42,177 of record NZ_JANYGH010000043.1, on the reverse strand, counting down.
GTAAAGTTTCCATACTAATTTATATAACTGGTTATACAAATTAACGATTTAATTATCAGCTTGGTTTCACCAAAAATGCACCTGAATAGAAGTACAAAATGGTATCTGGTATGAAAAACAGGTTTAGTTTGAATAGGGTTATTTTTGGGTAAGAAAAGGAGTGAAAAATATTTTTTAAAAAATTGCTGATTGCAGGTTAATTGCCACTTAGGGCATAGTCTTGATACTGATATTAACTATTTGATACTACTACGGGCGTTGCCTGCGGCCGGGCTCTATGCTCATACTTCACAGGCCTTATCCACATGGGCCGGTATCCGCGCCGATCCCTAACGCAAAAAATCAAGTCAAACCGGAATTTGTAGAACTATTGGGATTTTCTGAATTAAATTCTGCTAATTCTTTAATTCTGAAAATTCTGGTTCAGACAGAATCACCTGAACAAAAACCTTGCTACTTGATACTAACTACTTGATACTGCAAAGCTAATACTCAGCCAATACCACCAGTGTATCGCTGATAGACGCTATCCGTTCTCTGCCCTTTAAAAAGCCAAGCTCAACCACAAAAGAGAAACCGGCTACTATGCCGCCCATTTCTGCAATGAGTTCACTGGCGGCAGTTACTGTGCCGCCGGTAGCCAGCAAATCATCATGAATCAGGACATGCTGCCCGGGTTCAAAAGCGTCTGTGTGGCATTCAATTATTGCATCACCATACTCCAGTTTATATGCTTTCTGTTTTATAGTAAATGGCAGCTTGCCCGCTTTACGAATCGGCACAAACGGGATACCCAGTTTGGTGGCCAGCGTAAGTCCAAACAAAAATCCCCTGCTTTCTATACCTGCTATAACATCAATCCGGGTACCCTTCAATTGTTCTACAAAGGCATTGATAATATTATCGCACAAAATGGGATCTTTTAATATCGGAGTAATATCCTTAAAGACTATCCCAGGCTTAGGGAAATCAGGAATATCGCGTATGGCTTTCTTTATTTGCTCGGTAATCATTTAAAAACTAAATAAGGCCCAATTTTACGCAAAATTCCGTCATCCAGTATGGCAATATTTTTCATATCGTCAATTGATTCATAATCGCCGTGCTGGGTATGGTATTCCAAAATGGCATTCATCTGCTTAAAGCTCAAATAAGGGAAACGTTGCAATTGATTAAAGGTGGCTGTATTTACATCAAGTTTTCTAATGTTTCGTCCATCTACAGCTATAGCATCCTTAATTTCGGCAAATTTAACATCATCGATACCAAACACCTCTTTCAACTGTTCCTTTTTGTAAAAGCCACCTAAACGCTCCCGGTACCTTATAATACGCCTGGCGAATGCTGGCCCTATCCCCCTGATCATCATGAGCCTTGCCGAATCGGCGCCATTAACTTCTATAACCTCGCCGGGTGCCGCTTTCTTTGTGTAATGATCATTAGCCGGTAAGTTGATATAAGGTTCCAGGCGTTTGTAGTCGGTATCAGTAATAGAGTAGATTTTTTTTACGTCTGCTTTTGAGTAAAACCTGCCGCCTTTAGCCTCATAGTTTTTTATGACGTTTGCCTGATGCTCAGTTAGTCCCAGTTTTTCCCAATCGGCCACCGGTAAATTATTAGGATTAAAGGCAAACAGGTTGATTTTTACGTGTCTATATGTTTTTGTAGCCAGATCGTCATCCAATTCTATACCTTTAGCTTTGGCAAGTATCGCAGCCGCTTTATTAAAATCATTAAAATTTATTGTATTATCTTTGCGGTTTGCCTGATAAATATATGGAGCTGCCAAAACCAATGCCGTTAAAATAATTAACACTACCATTCCGTTCCATTCTTTTTTAGTTATGGATAGGTAAGTTTTAATATGCGTTTTCATCATTATGAACTATCAGGCGTTAAAGTAAATGAAATTTCAGAATATTATTTATTAATAAAATACATTGTTATTTAAAAATGAAAGTAATAACCACCGAAGAGTTTGCCAAAGCCACTAAACTTGATAAGCTGAAAATGCCTGGCCTGGCCGCTTTGTTGATGGAAATCATGAAAATTAACCAGGTAAACGATTTGTTTGCCCAGGCACAGCCCAAACAAGGCATCGAATTTATTGATGCAATTTTGGCCGGTTGCGGTATTGACATTGAATTTGATGAACGCGACCTAAGGCACATACCCAAAACAGGCAGCTTTATTGCCATTGCCAACCATCCTTATGGTGGTATTGAGGGCCTGGTACTTTTAAAACTGTTACTAACAGTAAGGCCTGATGCCAAACTGATGGCCAATTTTCTACTAAAAAAGATCCCCAACCTTACCGACTTTTTTATTGCTGTAAATCCATTTGAAAACGTAGAGCACTCTTCAAGCATCAGCGGTTTAAAAAACACGCTCGAGCTTTTGAATAACGGTACGCCAATAGGTATTTTTCCGGCCGGCGAAGTATCAACCTTTAAAGTGGAGCAACAGCAGGTAACTGATCGGCTTTGGCACCCGGTGGTTGGTAAAATAATAGCCAAGGCTAAAGTACCGGTTGTACCTATTTATTTCCATGGCAATAATGGCTTACTATTTAATTTATTAAGTCTTATCCACCCTGCCCTGCGTACGGCTAAGCTGCCTTCTGAGTTATTTAACAAGCATGGGCATACCATTAAATTGCGTATTGGTAAACCCATTAACGTGCTGGAGATTCCTGATTATAATAACAGCGCTAAGCTTCTTAATTTTTTACGCGCCCGCACTTATGCTTTAGGTACAGGTTTAGAGGAAGAAAAAAAGATATTCAACCCGCGCAACCTGTTTAAGATAAAAAGGCTGCCAACTGATATTGTTCCCGAAATTGATGCGGTAACACTTGAAAAGGAAATTGCACCCCTGAGGGAGAATTATAAAGTATGGACCGAAAAAAACTACGAGGTATTTATAGTACCTACATCGGTTATCCCAAATGTAATACGCGAGATTGGGCGTCTGCGCGAAGTAACTTTCAGGGAGATTGGGGAAGGCACCAACAAAAGTATCGATCTTGATGAATACGATATTTATTATAACCACCTTTTCATCTGGGATTTTGAGGCTAAAATGATTGTTGGCGCTTACCGTATTGGCTTGGGCGATGAGATATTTTATAGCGTAGGTAAAAAGGGCTTTTACATTACCGAGCTTTTTAAGCTTAAAACCCAGTTTACCCCCGTATTGCGTAAAAGTTTAGAGCTTGGCCGCTCATGGATCCGCAAGGAATACCAAACCAAGCCCCTGCCGCTGTTCCTGTTATGGAAAGGTATTCTTAAATTTTTGATAGATAATCCAAGATACAGGTACTTGATTGGGCCGGTAAGTATCAGCAACTCGTTTTCAAAATTCTCCAAATCGCTGATAGTTGATTATATAAACCGGAATCACTTTGATCACGAACTGGCACAATATGTAAAGCCGCGTAAAAAGTTCAAGGTTGATTTTTCAAGTATTGATACCGATTTATTAATGGCTGGCGAGGATAGCTTTAAAGGCCTGGATAACCTGATATCAGAAGTAGAAACACGCAATATGAAAGTACCTGTATTGCTGCGCCAATACATTGCCCTTAACGCGAAAATTATCAGCTTTAATATCGATCCTAAATTTGCCGATTGCCTGGATGGCTTCCTGGTGCTTGATCTGGAGCAGGTACCACAGGATATTTTAGATAAACTGGGTAAAAATTTATAGGATAGCATTTAAAATATACCCTCCATAACAAAAACACTCCATTGGCCAGCCCGGTGGAGTGTTTTTGTTTTATACCTACCTACCCTGTCACAATATTATCTCCCGAATTAACTTATATTGTTTGATCATTTCAAAATCCCAAAAAAGATCATGCAGGAAAACAAACCCGATACTAAAAACGGCAGCCATTTAAAACAGGTACTTGGCCTGCCCACCGGCATTTTGCTGGTAGCGGGCATCATGATCGGTTCGGGCGTGTTTAAAAAAATTGTGCCCATGTCGCAAACGCTGGGCAGCGAGCCTTATATTTTAATGGCCTGGATAATAGCGGGCATTATTACCATATTTGGTGCGTTCACCTATGCCGGCCTTGCCTCCATGACAACCCAAACGGGCGGTGTTTATGAATATCTTCGACTTATTTATGGAGACTTTGTTGCTTTTTTGTTCGGGTGGACAATCTTCAGCATAGTTGGTAGTGGCGCTATTGCGGCTTTATCATTTGTATTTGCACAGTCTGTTAATACGCTTATTCCGTTACCCAACCCACTTAATACATTTAAAGATGTCGGCATCTCGCAATCCATATATCCATTTGCCGATTCGGGAATTAAAATACTGGCCGTACTTACCATTATGTTGCTAACCTGGGTAAACTATAGGGGCGTAAATAAGGCAGGGATCTTAAACAACATTGTAACGGCAGCCAAAATACTGGGCATCTTACTGCTTATCGTTTCGGGGTTAATATACAGCGATCACTCTGTCGCAAGCCAGGCGACAACATCTACTGTAACTCATCCGCAGGGCGCAGCCTTATTTAGTGGCTTATTTGGCGCCATGCTTAGCGCGCTATGGGCTTATGATGGCTGGGCCAATATTACTTTTGTTACCGGCGAAATCAAAAATCCAAAGCGCAATATTCCCTTAGCTATTATCGGCGGCGTAGGCATCGCCATGACGCTGTATGTACTGCTTAACTATACCTATATGAAAGTATTGCCGGTATCACAATTGGCCGTACTGGGTGCCGATAAGATAGCGGCTGCCGAAGTTGCCCGTATTTTAATGGGTAAAGCCGGTGCTGTAATTATAGCTGTACTTATTATGGTATGTACCTTTGGCGCACTTAACGGCTGCATTATATCGTATCCAAGGATTTATTTTAGGATGGCGCAGGAGAGCGTTTTCTTTAAAAAGGCAGCTGTAGTTCATCCATCATTCAGCACCCCTCATATCGCGCTGCTTTATTCGGCTGTGTGGAGCGTGATACTTGTTTGCAGCGGCACTTTCGATCAAATTACTAACCTGGTTATATTTGCATCGTACGCGTTTTTCGGCTTAACTACGCTGGGACTGATACGGATGAAGATGAAAGGCATTGTAACAGCCAAAGTTATTGGCTACCCTGTAATTCCAATCATCATTATTTTATTTTGCGTTATCCTGGTGATAAATACCATTATTACCCAAACCCAGGCATCCATTATCGGCCTGTTTTTAATTTTAAGCGGAATTCCGTTTTACTTATATTTTAAGAATAAGTATAAACAGGCCATTACTGATTGACCATACAAACTAAAAAGTCCCTGCCGGATAAACCTGCAGGGACTCGCTATTATGGTGTGTTTAGTAATGTTAGAAAGCGTAACGTATACCAAACTGCATTTGCCAGCGTGAAGCAAATAAATCAACAGAATATGGTAATCCTGGATCTGCAAAGGTATATTTTGGATATGTTGTTGCTGCATTACCAAAACTTGGTGTGCCGTTTTTAGCTGGAGCTAAACCAATGCTTGAAGTTGAGTTGAAAGTATTAGCTGAGAAGTAATACTGACCCCATTTTTTGTTCAGCAAGTTAGTAAGGTTAACAATATCATAAGTGAAAGTGATCACTTGTTTGTGTTTACCGCTACCGAATTTAAAGTCTTGAGCAAAACGGAAATCAAGTTGATTATTCCATGGCGTAAAGCCTCCATTACGTTGAGTAAAGTTACCACGACGTGATGATAAGTAGCTGCTTTTATCAATAAAGGCATCAAATGCAGCTGCTTGTTGTGCAGCAGTTTGTCCACCTACTATATCAGTAAAGAAGTTAGCTGTTTCGCCTTGTTTAGGAATGTAAGCTAAACTAACTTGTTGGCCTGTTCCGTCAATTGAACTTGGATAAAAACCATAAGTATATGGGTTACCAGATTGCGCGCTAAAGAAGAAGCTAAAGTTTGCAGTGTAGTTTTTGGCAGCATCCCAGTCATGACGGATGTTTACGTTTGAAACAATGCGGTGACGGATATCAAAATTTGAGTTGGCTAAACCTGGATTATTAGGATTTAAAGCCTGGTTTAACTGCCAGTTTGATTCCATTGAGTTACGGATACCATTGGTAACATCTTTTGAATGGCCATAAGTATAAGCAACGTTACCACTTAAACCAAAAGGGAATGTTTTACCTACCTGCGCTGTTAAGCTATAACGGTAGCCAAGGCTGGTGTTTGATAACTCATAAGCATTAGTATAAGATGAGTTAACTTTTTGATTTACAAATATTGGCTGTTGGTGTTGGGTATCGTAAGAATAATAAGTTACGCTATCCTTAGTATTTACCTGCTGGAATTTCAAATCATGAACGGTTTTAGTATAAATACCTTCCAAAGTAAATTTCCATTGGTCATCAGTTGTATAATCAAACGCTAAACTGCTTCTCCAAACCTGTGGCATTTTAAATTTATTGTCAATTAAATCTACCTGGGTTGGGCCTGTAGCTGCAGTATTGAAACCTTGCTGATTAACATAGTTTAAACCTCCTGTTGGAGATGTTTGAACCGGGTTAGTACCAACTTTTTGAGCAGATTTATTATCATAAGCGCCATAAGTAGCACCGTTGTTGTAAAACGCATAACCAAACCATGCAAAAGGTACACGGCCGGTGAATAAACCGCTACCACCGCGTACAATTAAGCTTTGATCGCCATTTACATCATAATTGAATGATAAACGTGGGTTAAATTCAACATTGTTCAAATAATTTTGTTTGATGTCGCGTGGCTTAGTGTAGGTAAATGTATTACCGTAGTTTAAATCAACAGGAGCATTTGTTGTTTTGCTGCTCAATGGCTGTTTGTTAGGTACGCCTGCATAATCCAAACGTAAAGCTGCAGTTAATTTGAAATTATCGGTAAGCTGTATCTCGTCCTGACCATATAAACTCATCAGGTTAACTTTAAATTGAGCTGATGGATGAGCTATGATATAATCACGAGTGTTATCAGTATAGTTAAAGTTAGCACGTACACGTGAAGGTGAGTTTGCTATAAAATTCTCGATACTGCTGTAAGCAACACGACCATTCCATGCGTTTACAAAGTTGTAAGTGATGTTATAAAACTCGTTGTGTGTACCAAACGTAAATGTGTGTCTACCTTTTGTTAAAGTAAAGTTGTCGGTAAACTCAGTAGTTTTTTGGTGCATATCAAATATAGCAGCCTCACGGTCGGTACCCATAAATATGGTAGTACCCGGCGTACGGCCGGTTATTTCAATCTGCGGCAAAGAAGGATCTGAAGTAGGATCACGGTAATCATGTACGTTTGAGTAACCAATAACTAAACTGTTACTCGCGCTATTTGAAAACCTTGATTTTAACTCAGCAACAGTTGATGTTGAGTTGTTATGAGATACATAATCAATGCCACCAAAACGGAAGTTTTGTTGATCACGCTCTAAGTTTGTAGCTGTTGAGCTGATGGTATTGTTACGGATGGTTAACTGGTTGTTATCATTGATATTCCAATCTAACCTGTTAAAGAATTTATTTGAGTGCGAGTAGATAGAGCTATTTGAATAAGTACCCGGACTTAAACCGCCTGTAAATTGTTGGAAAGCAGTTGTAAGGTTTTTAGCATCCTGCAAGCTAAGGATCTGGCTTGAGCCACTTGCATCTGCACCACGGATAACAGGATCCTGACGACGGGCAATCTCCTCGTTGGTGAAGAAGAATAATTTATTCTTAATGATTGGGAAACCTAAACGGATACCAGTTTGGTAATCATGAAATGTAGAAGGTATTTTTGAACCATCGCCACCTGCAGCGGCAGATGCGTTATTGGGGCCTACTAAGAAAGCACCACGACCGTAACCATAAATTGAACCCGAAAAATCATTTGTACCGCTACGGGTTACAGCATTTATACTACCACCCAATACGTTACCAATTTTAATATCGTAAGGTGCAACCAATACCTGTACATCCTGTATAGCATCTAATGATACCGGGCTTGTACGTGTACTGCTACCAACCTGACCAGAAGCGTTGTTTTGTCCACCTAATGATGGGCTAAAACCAATCGCATCATTATTGATGGCACCATCAAGTGTTACGTTATTGTAACGGTAGTTGGTTCCCTGGAAAGAGTTGTTGTTACTTTGAGGTGTTAACCTTGTCAAATCCTGTAAGCTGCGGTTAATTGTAGGCAGGTTTTTGATTTGATTTTGGTTGATGCGGGTACTTGCACCTGTTTTTGTACCACCGGCAGTACCTTTAATCTTCACTTCAGATAAAGTTGTAGTTTCATCTGCAAGCGCGAAGTTATAGGTAGCTGTACCTAAACTTAAAGTGATATCTGATCTTTCATCTTTTTTAAATCCGACAAAAGTAGCAGTGATGGTATAAGGACCACCCGGGTTAACGTTGGCAATTGTGTAACGACCATCGGAGTTGGTTTGCGAACCGTAACGTGTACCGGTACTTGTATTAAGTACGGTAATAGTTACACCTGGCAAGGTTACACCTTTTTGGTCGGTAACTTTCCCACTAACTAAAGAGGTAGTAATCTGCGCATTAGCGACATTAGCAACCCCAATGATCAGCAGTGATAAAAGGATAAAGTAGAGCTTTTTCATTTGTGTTTATTTTGAACACAAAAGTCAGCCCCTAATGTTAACTTAAGATTAACACTGTATTATTATATTAACATCTGTTTAATGTAATAGGCGATTAGCTATAAATGTAAGCAATTTCTTTATTTTAATTTAAAAAGAAAGGGGGCGTTGCAAACGCTCCCCTCTCTTTTATTACATTATTTTGAATTAATTTACTGCACCAGGTGTAGTATAAGGTAGTACTTGTGGGTTAAAATTAGCCCAGCCAGCACTCCAGTCTGTTGCACCAAAGGCGCCACGGTAATCAACTTTATCAAAGAATGTATCAGTGCTGATCTTGGCATTAGTAAACAATGCGCCTGTTGCTGCTGCTGAACCTGCTTTTACAGTAAAGTTAGGTGCACCAGCGTTAGCAAAATCAGATGAATATTTGAAAGGATCTGTAATTACAGCGCCTGCATACAATAAAGCATCAAAAGTATTTTCTGCACGAAGTTTGGTTTCAAACAAAGTTTTGTTTTCACCTTTAACTTCGTTTAGTTTCAGGTTGCTTCCGAATATAAGGTTGTTCTGAAAAACAAGACGGCCCGCAGTATAGTTTGTAGATGTTGATTTAGGAGTTGTTACTTTTGAATCATCAATATAAACACCTTCAACAAAACCTGCAAATACGGAGTTGAATATACTTTCGGCAGAGTTACGGCGAAGCTGAGCAGCATGCTGATAGTTAGCATTGATGTTTTTAGCACCTAAAGCCGAGATAGGACCTAACAAGGTCATGTTTGAAAAGATAGCAGCGGTTTGAGGTGTTTTGTCTGATCCGTTAGCATCATTATCAGATTCAAAGGCATTTGAACCAGAAATATCGGCAATTGTAGGGTAACGTTGTGATAAGCCAAACTGAATTTTACCTGAGAAACCAAAGTCGGTATCGAAATCATCATCCAAACCACCAATGGCTAAAAGGTGCTTTGCATTTACAGTACCACCAAACCACTCGTATGAATCATCGCCTGAACGATAAACTTCGATGAAGTCAAGCGTAGTACCTGAACCTACACCACCCATAGTAAGACCATTGATCTCATTGTCTGGTGAAAAAGGGATACCTGCATACTCTATACGTACGTATTTTAATGTACCAGAGTTATCATTAGCTACAGTACCACCATATTGAATGTATTTAGCCGGATTTCCTTTATCGTCCAAACCACCTTCAATACCAACATTATCGCCTTGGTTAACAGGAGCTTTTCCTAATAAAATGATACCACCCCAGTCGCCGGCAGAACGTGTACCTGCTGGAAACGAAGAAGTAAATACAATAGGTTTAGATGCAGTTCCTTCGGCCATAATTTTTGAACCACGTGTAACTACCAAGGTACCTTTGGTAACTTTTTCGCCTTTTACAATTGTTCCGGCTTCGATGGTTAATGTTGCGCCATCCGTTACATATACAAAGCCTTTCAATACATAAATCTTATCAGCTTTCCATGTAGTGTTCACTTTAATATCGCCAGATACATTAACTGTTGTACTTACAATAGTATCTTTTGGTGGCACAACCGGGTCAATAGTAGTGCTTTTTTTGCTACAAGCAGTAGCGAATAAAGCTACAACCAGTGCTAAAAATAATCCTTGTTTTTTCATAATAATTTTGTGTTCGATTAAAACTGTTAGTTTATTGTTAATTTGATTTTTGTTAAAAAGTGTAGTTAAAAGATAGTGAGTAGGTTGCACCCGGTGTAAATCTTTTAAAAGTATTACCTGTTCCCCCCTTTGGATTTTTATCCTTATCAAAATAGAAGGTGTCTTTTTGATTGAACAGGTCGGTACCGTTTAGCTTAATCTCGCCTTTATTTTTCAGCACCTTATAACCTAATTGAAAATCAATCACGTCTCTTGGCGCTTCATAAATACTTGGAAAGTTTTGGCCACCGGCATAAAATATTCTTTTACCCAGACGGTTATACAGAATATTTAGCGACAATGCGTTATTAAAGGCAGTGTGCTGAAAACCTGCGTTGATTACGTACGGCGATTGGCCAACCAAAGGTCTATTGGGTTCCAGCAGGTTGGGATTATCAGAGTTTTGAATTTTTGATTTTGTTACTGCAAGGTTTGCATAAAGCGAGCTATTTTTAAAAAAGCCTGTTTCATTTATAAAATCAAGCGATTTCCTGGCCTCTAGTTCGGCACCATAAACGTAAGCCGATTTTGAATTAAAATAGGATATCGTTGTTGATGAGTTTACATCATCAATACTCGGCTCAATAGCGTTGGTGAATTTTTTATAGAAAGCCGATACCGAAAATATTTGCCCGGCAGAAGGATATAACTCATAACGCAAATCGAAATTATCAATCTGTGTACGTTTTAAGTTAGGATTACCCTGCTGTGTTGCCAGTAATTCATAATCGTAATAGGCAAATGGTGCTAATTCCCTAAATTCTGGTCGGGCAAGCGTGCGGTAGTAGGAAGCCCTGAAATTGGCCTTGGTTGTTAAGCTATAGGTAAAATTTACTGATGGTAAAAAGTCAGTATTGTTTAACTCCGCCTGGGGCTGCGTTTTGTTAGGATCTTTTGTGCTCAAACTAAGGTCGAATTTCTCCACCCTAACGCCATAAACCACTCGTATTTTTTCGCTTAGCTTGTTATCAAGCATAGCATAAGCAGCGTTAGTGTAACTATGTGCAGTATACCTGTCATTATAGTTGGCAATCTCATCTAACTTGAATGCGCCCGAATTAATAGCGTTTTGGCCAAACAGCGTTTCAATAGGACGAAGACGAATATCGCTTGATCCATCAATGATATCTACCCCTAAAAAGCGCGCGTCAAATGCGCGATCGCGGTACTGAGATGATACACCAATTTTAAAATTGCTGGTTTGATTAAACATCTTTACAGGTAGTTTAAAGTCAACCTTGCCCGAGTAAATATTTTCATCCAATTTGGAGAAGAAACGCGCATTCTCTTTACCTAAACTGGTTATGCTGGCAATGTAAGGGTCGTTGGGCCCATTTTTCACGTAGTTTATCTTACGCTGATCTGGCTGATCGTTCAAAACTTTACTGTAACCAAGGCTCCAATTTAATTTAGCATTACCCTCTCCTATTTTATGATCACCATCAAGTGTTGATTTTAATAACGATTTCTGCGTTAAATCATAGGTGTAATAACGGTTGTCGAAACTGGTGGTTGCTGTATTTGAGCCCGTACGGTAAGTAAATACATCATCAAAAACCCGGTTGTATAAGTTTTTAAACGTAATCTTATTTTTACCAAAGCTGTAGGCAAAATTGGCCAGAACACCAACATTGGTCGAAAATTTATACTGGTCTTCCGTGAAGTTAAAGTTATTGTATTGCCTTACCAGCCCAGGCGTAGTAGTTTCGGCATTGCGGTAGGTTAAGGCTATAGTGGTACCAAACCGGTTTTTATTTTCACCAATCTCCTTTACGTTGCCTAAAGTAAACTGATAATTTTGACCCAAAAAGGCGTTCTTATTATAAATTGCAAAGTCGTTATTTAATGAACTTATTGATTGCAGATTTTGCTTAGCCGTTAAACCGGGAGGATTTACGATTTGATCGGTTGTTGGGAAAGTTTTCACTAAAGACCTTGCACCACCATCAAAAGCAAAATAATCGCTTGTGTTACGGTAGCCACTTTTAAAATTCTTAAATGTGCTTTGCGAATTATAACTGTACCCCAAGCCCAGGTTCACAAAGTTCTGATCGGGAATATCCTTAGTTATGATTTGTATGTTACCGCCCGCAAAATCTGCCGGAATATCCGGTGTAGCAGTTTTACTGATAACAATGTTTTCTACCAGGGAAGCAGGTACAATATCAAATGAAAATGCTTTACGGTTAGGTTCGGTACTTGGCAGTGGTGTTCCATCTAAAGATGCTGTGTTGTACCTATCGCTAAGCCCTCTTACAATTACAAATTTATTGTCCTGTATTGTTGTACCGCTCACCCGTTTCAAAACATCACCTGTACTTCTATCTGGTGATCTTTTTATTATTTCTGATGAGATACCATCAGAGATAGAAGCGCTGTTTTTTTGAACCGCATAAAGCGCTGCCGCCGATGCTTTGCGAAAAGTGGCTGTTACTACAACTTCCTTTAAGGCATTTGTCGCGGCCGCCTGCATTACTACATCAAGATTGGTAACTGCACCATCTTTAACCTCAATGTCTGATATCGATTTGCTTTGATACCCTATATATCTAATAATAATGGTGTACTTACCTGTTGGTAATCCCGACAAAATGTACCGGCCGTCAACATTGGTAGATGCCCCTTTAGTTGAGCCTTGAATACCTATAGATGCACCTATAAGAGTTTCGCTTGTTTTTTGGTCTATTACCTTACCTGCAATTTTGCCAGTTCCCTGCGCAAATAGTAAACCGGTATAAAAAGTAAATATTAACGAAAGGATGAGTAATTTTTTCACGTGCTAATTTTAATCAGCTGCAAAACTACCCGGGGCGTATTAATTTCATGTTAACTCAAAATTATCAAATCGAATATCTTAGATATTAAATTTATATTGAATTTAGATTGCAGATAAATGAAGATTAGATGAAGATTTAAGTTAAATGCATCCACGGTTTGGTTTCAATTATATCTTTGCAGCACAATTTTAATATGGCTAATCACAAAAAAGCTGAATTTTCCTTAATAGATCAGGATATATCAATGATAGCGAAAGCGCTTTCTCATCCTGCAAGGATAGCTATATTACGTATTTTGGCACAGAATCCTCATCTTACCTGTGGCGAGATAGTTGAAATATTGCCTCTTGCGCAGCCAACAGTATCTCATCACCTAAAGGAATTATTAGATGCACATCTCATTACATTTACTATTGATGGCAAAAAATCATTATATGATGTAAACCAGCAACGTTGGAATGAATATACCGAAGCGTTTGAAGATATGCTTAATGCAATCAATAATCCGGTAAGCTGAGCCGGAAAAAAGAACATTAGCAAAATTACAAATTACACCTCCACAGTATATTTGAGCGATAATTTCCTCATATCTAACAAATACTACCTCTCAGTGATGTTATGTTAATCATTTATTAACCCGGGGCTAATATCAGGCGCATACATTTGGCATTTTAAATCCATCCTGCCGTATAATATGAACACAGCCACTGTAAGCAAAAAGATTTTATCTTTATTTATAGCTGTGTTATACCTCTTTTTTTCATGCGTTTATGTTACAAGGTGTGCAAAAGACCACAATACAAGCAACAAACAAGCTTATTCTATTTTAAGTAAAAGTGGCGCCAAAATTTACCACTGTACCATTTCCCATTACGATGGTAATAAATCAGTCCCTTTTGTTCTTTTATCGCGGCCAAGAGTAATTTCCGGTAAAAACCTTATCCTTTTTGCCACACCCTTTCTCAGATTTGCCCAAACGCGCTTATTTTTTGCCCAAAAGCAGTCGATTACAAAAAACTTCTTCCGGAATTTTAAGACTATTTATTCAGACAATATCTTTTCCCTCATCCGTACCTGGAAAATTTGAAGATTTAGAAAACTTTCATTGATTGATTGTGGAAACCTTCGCCGGAGATTGAGCATGATTTTTTAGTAAACATTGCTCCTAAAGCCTCCCCCATTAACCATTTATTTTAATCGCGACGAATTTGCGTTATAAGTTCATTCGTCACAGCACCAATTTTCATTAACATCGTTGAATAATTATGCCTTTTATTGATTCTAAATTTTCAAACACTGATAACGAACTTGCCAACTTTGCCAAAGCTTTAGCACTACCTGTACGGGTGGCAATCATCCGCCTTATAATAACCAATGGCAATTCAATAACCAAAGAAAATTTCCACACGATCCCATTTAACCATGAAACAATTAACAAGCATATTGCTGAATTAAAAACCCTGGGAATAATAAAAGTTGCCGGGCATAAGGGCAATATCAGATATTGCGTTGATGAAGGTTTGTTTAACCAAATGGCAAGCAGGTTTGCATCACTATTTCGCGGAGTAAATAGTTTAGCGCCTGATTTACAAGATTAATTATCTTTTAAAATCCTCATGAGGATGAGGATTTTCGCTTTAATCTAATACTTAATAGAAAGCTTTTTAAGCACCAGGTGAAGCAGGTATATGGGGCCGATGAGCAGAAATTTAATATCATCAAGGAAAGACGGTTTCTTCCCCTCAATTTTGTGCCCTATAAATTGCCCCACCCACGATACAAGGAAAATGATCAAACTAACCTGCCACAGTGCAGGGCCACCTGTTTTGTGCCAATGCTCTATCCCAATGATAGCGTAACTAAAGCCAAACAATATAAATAGCATCAGGTACGATAACATGGGTGATAGCTTAAGATAGTAATAAATGCTAAAAGCTATTAAAAACGATGCCCAGTTAAACACCCCATTGTAGGCACCTAAAAAGCTAAGATTGGGAAACGGAATAGACCATACTAATCCAAGCAGGCTAAATACAATAAGCGGGATACAAATAAAATGAATCAACTCATTTGTTGAGTTTTGGTGACTCTCGGCATATTTGGCAAAATAAACATCAACCGCACGGGTTCCATCAGCATCCGTTGTTTTCCCGGGCATGTCACTTTTTTTGTTGTTTGATATTTTACTTGAAGCCATTTTACTGTAAATATAAAACCCTTCCGGCTAATAGCCGAAAGGGTTTGCATTAATTTTTTTTCGCTAATTATTTTGCGAAGGCTACAGACCTGGTTTCCCTGATCACGGTAACCTTTATCTGACCCGGATAGGTCATTTCTGTTTGAATACGGTTTGATATATCGGCAGCCAATACTTCTGATTGGGCATCGCTTATCTTTTCGCTTTCAACTACAACCCGCAGTTCGCGGCCAGCCTGTATCGCAAAAGTTTTCTCCACACCAGGATATGACATAGCCAGCTCTTCCAGTTCTTTCAAGCGTTTAATGTAGCTTTCAACAACCTCGCGGCGGGCACCCGGACGGGCACCTGAGATAGCATCACAAGCCTGAATTATCGGAGATAACATGGAGGTCATTTCGATCTCATCATGGTGAGCGCCAATAGCGTTACAAACTTCAGGATGCTCTTTATATTTTTCGGCTAATTGCATACCCAAAATAGCGTGTGGCAGTTCGGGGTTATCATCAGGCACTTTACCAATATCATGCAATAATCCGGCACGTTTTGCCATCTTCACATTAAGGCCTAATTCGGCAGCCATAGTAGCGCAGAAGTTAGCTACCTCACGAGAGTGCTGTAACAGGTTTTGCCCGTAAGATGAACGGTAACGCATACGGCCAACCATACGGATCAACTCGGGGTGTAAACCATGAATACCCAGGTCAATTACGGTACGCTCGCCTATCTCTACAATTTCTTCTTCAATTTGCTTTTTAGTTTTAGCAACCACCTCCTCAATACGGGCAGGGTGAATACGGCCATCGGTTACCAAACGGTGCATGGCAAGCCTTGCAATTTCCCGCCTTACCGGGTCAAATCCCGAAAGAATGATCGCCTCAGGGGTATCATCAACAATGATTTCGATCCCGGTTGCAGCCTCCAAAGCCCGTATGTTACGACCTTCACGACCGATGATACGGCCTTTGATCTCATCATTTTCTATATTAAAAATAGAAACCGTGTTCTCAATAGCACTCTCGGTAGCAGTACGCTGAATAGTTTGGATAACTATCTTTTTAGCCTCTTTGGTAGCTGTAAGTTTAGCCTCGTCAACAATATCCTTAATCTGGATCATGGCTTTTGAGCGCGCTTCTTCTCGTAAAGTATCAACCAATTGGTTCTTGGCATCATCAGCAGATAAACCCGCGATGGTTTCCAATTGCTGTACGTGTGAGTTTTTCAAAACTTCAACTTCCTCTTGTTTTTTAACAACAATTTCGGTTTGTTTCTCCAGGTTTTTGCGCGTATTATCCAGCTCATTCTCCTTGCGGTTCATGTTCTCCAGGCGCTGGTTTAATGATTGCTCCTTTTGTTTAACGCCATTCTCGCGTTGGTTTACATTGTTATTTTTATTTGTTACTTCCTGCTCATGTTCAGCTTTCATTTGTAAAAACTTCTCTTTGGCTTCCAGTAATTTATTTTTCTTCAGGATCTCGGCATTGTTTTCAGCATCTTTTAATATTTTTTTCACCTTATTCTGTGCCGATGTTTCCTGGTCTTTAAAAAGCTTCCGTAACAGGAAGCGCCCGATGACTATGCCAAGGCCTAAGCCAACAAGCAAGCCGATAATAATGTATAGTAAAATGTCCATTTTAGGTTTATTGGTATGTATGTATATAAAAAAACCGCAACTAATTTTCAAGTATCATGTATTTAAAAACTTCATTTCGGATATTGGAATCATGGGTTACGTTAGTACATATAGTAACGCATGCCTCTTTGATCCGCTCATATTGAAGCGTTAAGTTTTTAATAGTGAAACCCAAAATTTAACTGCGGTTAAATCTTAAATGTGCTCTGTATATATTTAAAGAACGTTTATTACTTCGAAAAAAATTCGTCCAGCATATGGTCCAACTTGTAAACCCTTTCAGCAACGTCAGTATCCTCAACGTTAACCTTCTTCTCTGCTTTTAATGATGATGTTGCGTAATGCAACACACACATCGAAAGCAGATCCTGCTTATCCCTCACTGCATAATTTTCCTGATATTCTTTTATCCGGTCGTTAATTAGTTTGGCCGCTCTGCGTATTATCTCTTCTTCTTCCATGTTCACCTTTAAGGGGTAAACTCTGTCAGCAATATTTATTTTTATTGAGATTTCTCCCATTGAGCTTTTCACTTTTTGTACTATTTTTTCAATAATACAATACACTTATCTATTTCTTGCACAAAGTCGTTAATTTTTTGCTTAATGTCAACACTTTTTTCATTTGTTTCTGAAAATGATTTTGCAAGTTTCAATACACGAAGCTTTTCTTCCAGGTCTTTCGTCTTATTTTTGCTTGCATCAAGTGCAACAGTAAGGGCCTCACTCTCCAGTTTCAACAAATCATTTTCCTCCTGCAGAGCAGCGCAGAGCTCAATTAGCCTTTCGGTTTTCTCAACTATCTTATTTAACTGTTCTGCTACTGAAGGCATTTTTAATTATTGATTTACTAAATTTCGGAATTATTCAATTTATTTACCGACTTAATAAAAAAGCGAAAAATCACTAATTCACTAACTCAATAATTCAATAATTACTTCCTAATCTCCGCTCCTGCTTCTTTTCCTAAATTATAAATTAATTTCTGCATTATGGAATCAATGGCTTTATCGGTAAGCGTTTTTTCGCTGTCCTGTATAATAAAGCTCAGCGCATATGATTTTTTACCTGCCGGCAATTTATCGCCCTGGTAAACATCAAATACACTAACTTCCTGCAATAGCTTACGTTCTGTTCTCTGCGCTATTTGTTTAAGCTGACCAAATGAAACAGCCTTATCAACCAACATAGACAGGTCACGACGAACTGCCGGGAATTTAGAAACCTCCTGGTAAACTATTACATTTTTACGTACCGCTGCCAATACCATGTCGAAGTTAAAATCAGCATAAAATACTTCTTTGTCTACGTCTACCTTTTTCAGCGCGTTTGCACCTGCTGTTCCAAATTTCACCAGCTGCTTTCCATTTAACATGTACTGCAGCCCGAAAGCCAGTTTACTACAGGTTGCATCTTCAACAACAAAGTCGGTAATGCTTAACCGTTTCAAAATACCGTCAACAATAGCTTTCAAATTGTAAAATGAAACGGGCTTTTGCTTTTGGTTCCATTGCTCGGCTACATCTGCACCGGTAATAAAAATAGAGAAACGTTGAACCTCGCTGTATTTATCATCCTTTACACTGTACACTTTACCAAATTCGTAAAACTTCAAATCGGCACTGCGGCGATTTTGATTATAAGCAATTGCTTCCAAACCAGAATATAGTAAGGTTTGCCGCATTACATCCAGGTCGCTGCTTAAGGGGTTCAATATCTTTACCGCAACATTCAGGTTATCTGAATAGGCAGATTTTGTTAACGAATTGGATAAGATCTCGTTAAAGCCATTAGCTGTCAATAAATCCGAAATCTGGTTTTGAACGGTATCCTTTTCGGCTTTTTGCGAAGTGTTCAACGAAGCCCTGATCTGTGTAGGTATATGAATATTGTTGTAGCCATAAATCCGCAGGAGCTCTTCAACAATATCAACCTCCCTGGTTACATCAACACGATATGGGGGCACTTGTAACGACAGCGAATCCGCAGTTTCATTCACTATCTTGATATCAAGCGCCTCGATGATCGCCTTGATCTCGCCATGTGTAATTTCCTGGCCAATTAGCCTGTCAATATTTTTATAAGTAACATCGAAAGCAAAAGGTGCAACCGGAGCAGGATAATGATCAGAAATTTGTGACGATACCTTACCACCTGCAACCTGCTGTATCAACAAAGCCGCACGCTTCAAAGCAAAAACAGTCATATCCGGATCTGTACCACGCTCAAACCTAAATGATGCATCAGTTTTTAAACCGTGGCGTTTAGATGTTTTACGTACCGATACCGAATTGAAATAAGCACTCTCCAGGAAAATATTTTTAGTAGTTGATTTAACCCCGGATTGCGCACCGCCAAATACACCGGCAATACACATTGGCTCTTCGGTATTACCAATCATCAGGTCGTTCTCTGATAATTTGCGGTCCACGTCGTCCAGCGTTTTAAAAACAGTTCCTTCGGCGTAGTTTTTAACCAGTACTTTATCCCCTTTTATCTCATCGGCATCAAAAGCATGCAATGGCTGCCCAAGTTCATGCAGTACATAGTTAGTAACATCCACAATATTATTGATAGAACGGATGCCGATAACAGCCAGCCTTTCTTTTAACCATTTCGGCGATTCCTTAACCTCAACACCGCTAATTGTTAAACCAGAATAACGCGGACTTGCCTGCTCGTTCTCCACCACAACCTCAATAGTCCGGCTGGTATTATCAACCTTAAACTCGCTCACATCAGGTTTTTTTATGCCGATCTTTAAAAACGCGGCAATATCACGGGCTGTACCTAAATGCGATGTGGCATCCGCACGGTTAGGGGTTAAGCCTATTTCGTACATGAAGTCGTCATGCAGCTTGAAGTAGTTTTTTGCTAATGTGCCAACTATAGCATCAGCATCAAGTACCATGATACCGGCATGATCGGTTCCCAGGCCTATCTCATCCTCGGCGCAGATCATTCCTTCAGATACCTCACCACGGATCTTTGATTTATTGATCTTGAATGGTTCACCTGCAGTTGGGTATACAGTAGTACCCACAGTAGCTACAACCACTTTTTGCCCGGCAGCCACATTAGCAGCTCCGCAAACAATTTGGAGGTCTTCAGGGCCACCTACATCAACTTTGGTGATCCGTAGCCTATCAGCATTGGGGTGTTGAACACACTCTTTTACAAAACCTATCACCAGGCCTTCTAATCCGCCGGGAATGGGTTGCACTTTTTCCAGGCTTTCTACCTCCAAACCGGTACCGGTAAGGATGATTGAAATTTCCTGGGGAGTTTTATCGGTATCAATAAATTCTTTAAGCCAGTTATACGATATCTTCATTATTCAGAAATGATAATCGGCAAAGATACAATTTAGGGCGAATAGTGATGCGCAGATATGCAGATTTCAGATGTGTAGATGAAGTTTTAGCACATTACGCAAATGAAGATTAACTTTATCGATTTATCCGTTTTTCAAATTCCTCTTTTGAAATTATTCCTACTCTGCTCATTGCCATTGAATAATAAGGTTCAAGATTCTTATTATTACCTTGTTGGCCTAATGATTCCAGGGTTTTAACAACATCTGGATCAGCTTTAAATAAGTGAATTCTTTTCAAAGCCGAAAACTTAACGCTGATATCACTATCGTAAAGTAAGGTCCATTTTATAAGCGGATAATATCGCGGATCGGCAGAGTCACCATAGAAAATAACTTTTCCCATTCTCTTTTCAGGTTTCATTAAGGAAATTTCCTTAATGAGCTCTTTCTGCTTTTCATCAGCCGCAAAACCATCTGGAAGTTCAAAAGATCCATCCTGGTTGCTTTTGAAGAATTTATTTATCAGATTGAATTTCATTGTTGGAGTACATTTTTAGTTAATATCGAATCACAACCATCTGCGCATTTGAAATCTGAAATTTGCACATCTACCCTCACATCAAATCAGCATCGGCCAAACTGGTAAAGCCATTGTCGGTGATAATGAGGTGATCAAAAATACTGATATCAAGTAGCCTGCCGCCTGCAATTAATTTTTTGGTGAGTGTGAGATCTTCCTGGCTGGGCTTCAAATTACCCGATGGATGGTTATGTACCAATATAATCCCACTGGCCTGGTGCTGTAAGGCGGCATGAAAAATAATTTTAGGATCACATATCGTTGCGGCCAGGCCACCTTTGCTGATCAGCTCCCTGCCTAACACTTTTTGCGAGCGGCCCAGCAATATGATCCAGAACTCCTCGTGGTTCAGATCCACCAGGTGCCGGCGCATGATATTATAAGCATCGCGACTACTGCCAATGGTATCTACCGCTTTTGTTTCGCTGTCGTTACGCCTGCGGCCGATCTCCAATGCGGCAATGATGGATATGGCTTTGGCTTCCCCTATCCCTTTAAATTTAGATAATTCGCTAATGGAGGCTTTGCCCAGCTTATTCAAATCATTCTCGTAATGGTGCAGAATGCGCTTGCTGAGCTCAACCGCGGTTTCATTCCGGCTGCCCGAGCCAATGAGGATGGCAATCAGTTCGGCATCCGTTAAGGCCCGTCTACCCTGTCCGCTTAGTTTTTCGCGCGGGCGATCTTCTTCGGCCCATGATTTTATACCGATCTTGTTATCGTAGTTTTCCACGGCATTAAAGTATGAAAAACCTTGCAAACAAAAAAAGGGATGATACCAATGGTAAAATCCCTTTTAATATTTTAGAAGCTAATGTTAGCTTAAAGTATTTACAAATTTAGTAAGCTTCGATTTATTGTTTGAAGCTTTGTTTTTGTGAATAACGTTCTTTTTAGCTAAACGGTCCAGCATAGAGATCACTTTAGTTAATAGAGCGCTTGCATCAGCTTTGCTGGTAGTGCCTCTTAATTTTTTAATAGCGTTCCTGGTTGTTTTAGCCTGGTACCTGTTGCGCAGACGCTTCGCAGCGTTTGATCTGATTCTTTTTAAAGATGATTTATGATTTGCCATCGTATAGCTTTGTTATTCTTTTTCTACTTATTTTAAGGACTGCAAATATAGGGCGATAAATTTAAATATGCAAGTTGTTTTTAATTTTAGTTTTCAAGTTAAATTCAGTTGCTCAGCTTGTTTTGAGGGTTATTAAATTCATCGAGGTTAAATTATTAAAAACAAATTTAACCTAATGCTGCTTTTTTCAATAGTCAACTAACGCAACATGACAAGCAACAGCACAACCAGGTTCAGTAACCGGGTGGATGATTATGTGAAGTACAGACCCCACTACCCCAAAACTATTGTTGAATTTTTGGAGGATAATTATGATCTGTCCAGAGATAAATTAATTGCAGATATTGGAGCAGGTACAGGAATATCAACAGCATTATTCCTCACTGCCGGCTATAAAGTAATAGCCGTTGAGCCCAACCTGGAGATGAGGAAAAAATCAATAGAACTGTTGAACCTTTTTCCCGGATTTAAAGCTATAAATGGTACTGCTGAGAATACATGCCTTGAATCGGGCAGCCTGGATGCGGTTATAGCCGGGCAGGCATTCCATTGGTTTGATGCTATAAAAACAAGGGCCGAGTTTAAAAGAATATTAAAGCCCGGTGGTTTTGTCGCGCTAATATGGAATGAACGAAAAACAGAATCGGATTTTGAAAAAGAGTATGATCAACTCATTATAAAACATGGTAAAGATTATGTTAAAGTTGACCATCGTAATATTGATAAGGAACATATCGGTGCTTTTTTTGCTCCCGAACCAGTTAAGCTGGAAGTATTTCAAAACAAGCAGATATTTGATTTTGATGGATCGGCCGGTCGGTTACTTTCTTCGTCGTATATGCCCACAAAAGATGAAACAGGGTATGAATCAATGATGACCGACTTAAAAAACCTTTTTAATAAATATCAACAAAATGATGTGATCACCATTAATTATGACACCAAGCTTTATGTAGGAAAATTATAGCTCCTCTGCCCTAAAACTCAAAACTTAAACCCATATTTACTTCATGAAGCGGAGTATCGTTTTAGGTTTATCAGGCATCGGTTTAATTATACTCTGCTCGTCATGGGGTTTCTTTGCCCATTATCGCATCAACCGCATGGCCGTTTACACCCTCCCCAGGGACATAGCGCCTTTTTACAAGGCCAACATCAACTATATAGTTGAACATGCCGTAAGCGCAGATAAACGCCGTTACGTTGATTCTACAGAAGCCCCAAGACATTTTTTTGATGCCGACCACTATGGCAAACACCCATGGGCTGCGATGCCCCAGAAATGGACCGATGCGGCAGCCAAATATTCGGCAGATACATTGGATAAGTATGGTACTGTTCCATGGACCATACAATACCAGTATTATAAACTGGTGCGGGCGTTTAAGGCCCATGATACCACCGCTATTCTCAACACATCAGCCAACCTGGGTCATTACATTGCTGATGCTCATGTGCCCTTACATCTTACCCAAAACTATAATGGCCAGTTAAGCGGCCAAACCGGCATACACGGTTTATGGGAAAGCCGCATACCCGAGCTTTGCAGCGACAAGTATAATTTAAAAGTTGGCAGGGCCCGTTACATTGAAAATCCACTGACCGAGGCCTTCAGTATCTGCCGCACATCCTTTAAAAGTGTGGATACCGTATTGCGTTTTGAAAGAATTTTGACCAGAAGTTTCCCGGCTGATAAGAAATACAGCATGGTGTTGCATGGCAAAAAAGAGATCAAAGATTATTCACCAGCCTATACCCTGGCCTACCAAAAAATATTAAAAGGCATGGTTGAACGGCGAATGCGTGCGTCAATCCTCTCGGTTGGTAGTTTCTGGTATTCGGCATGGGTTGATGCCGGCCAGCCGGATCTTCCTACGATTACTATCAGCATTAAAACACCTCCCCATTTACCAACAGTGGCAAAACAATAGGATGTTTTTTAATAAAGTTTAATATTATACTGTTTGCCTTTTACGTTTAACAGTGCGGCTCTTTACAGCTGCATAAATTGGCGGAATAATAGATATCAGGATGATGGCTACGCCAACCAGTGAGAAATTCTTTTCAAAAAACGGAACCTTGCCCAGCCATAATCCCGCAAACAGGAAAACAACTATCCATGAAGCCCCACCAATAATATTATACAAGCTGTACTTTAAAAATGGCATCCGGCCTACCCCCGCCACAAATGGCGCAATGGTACGGATGATAGGCATAAACCTGCTAAAAATAACAGCCTTTGCTCCATGTTTATCAAAAAAGGCCTTGGTTTTTAAGTAGTAATCCAGCTTTAATATCTTGTTGTGTTCCTTAAATACTTTGGGGCCTAAAAAATTGCCAAGCATATAATTCACCGTATTGCCGGCAAACGCGGCTACAATCAATATAATAGTCAATAAATAAATATCCAGGCCCGATTTTCCACCGGCTATAAGGGCGCCTGCTGCAAACAACAAGGAGTCGCCGGGTAAAAAAGGAGTAACAACAAAACCGGTTTCCGCAAAAATGATGGCAAACAATATAAGGTACGTCCAACCCTGGTATGCACTGGTTATTTGTACCAGGTGCTTATCAATATGCAGTATAAAATCGATGATACTTTTTATTACTTCCACTTTTTTAAATTTTGCCCAAAAATAGAAATATAAAAAGAATTGCCACTATTGGGTAGCTTTTATCAATAAATTATTAGTTAAAACCGCTGCGCCAAAGGCAACAGAATCTGTACGCCCCACAATACCCTGGGTGTAAATAGTATAAGCACGACCATCCAAAAGCGTCACATTTTTTAGCGTATATTCTACTTTTGATGGGGTGCTATGCACGTTTATGGTAAAATTATAATTACCTGTAGGTATACTGATATATGGCGAAATGGTATTAAACGACCGATTGCTAAATGCCAGTGTGTCATTAGCTCGCAAATCAAGCGTTGGCGATGTGGGTGATGTGTGCACAAACCTCACTTTAGCCCTGCCAATTGGTGGCAGGGTTGCAGTATCTAATGATAGTAAAGAATTTTTAATGGTACTATCTTTCAGGAAACCTGTCAAAAAAAGCGTGTATTTGGCATTGGCTCTTAACACGGTATCAATTTGAAAAGGAATATTTAATGCCGCCGCGGTAGCTGTTCTGAATTGTAATGGAGGGGTAATGGTTGACAAAAAAAAGTAACCAGAATTAGTGGGATAAGTATAAGTGACTCCATTACCCTGTTTTAAAGAGTTTTGATATAAATTTAATGGCTGCACATCTGAGCTTAAATTGATGATCTGTATCTGCGTGTTTGAGTTCGATATATTAGTTGATTTACCGCACGATGCTATAAAAGGAAGCAACATAATTACTACGGCAAACGTAAATAATGAAACCAATAAACCGCTTTTATTTTGATTAACCATTAATGTACTTTTATTTGTTTGTTATAAAGCCGGTACCAAAGCTTGCCGCATTTTTTATACTGCCATAGCCATAATAGGTATATATGCCCCCCGCTGTAAGCGTAACCGTATCCCGTACTACCGGGGTTAACGGCACCGATGACTGATAAATAGCCAAATCAACTATGCCTGCCTTAACCAATACGTAAGGAGTAGTTGTTTTATAACTTACGCCTGTAAATTTCACCTCGTTTAATGTACCCTCAAATTTCAAATTAAGCGCGACAGCATCGGGTGAGGCATTTACAAACCGCACTTTTGCCAAACCACTGGTATCAGCAACCAATACATCGGCAGTTTTAAATATATCATTTTCGGTTGTGCCCGATACGTACAATGAGTAAACCGAATCTTTACTAAAATTAAGCGATTTACTAAACGACGGCACCGAACTACCACCAATCTTAACCGAGTAATTTTGCGCTCCGGCCAAAACAGCAACATAACCCAATGTTCCGCCGGGGTAATAGGTGGTGGTATTATTAATGCGGGTGCCGTTCAAATAAAAATTAATATTATTGGTTGATGCGTTTATCAGATTAACCCGGGTGGCGGTTGTTGCGGTGGGTGCATCGCTATTTTTTTTACAGGATGCCCAACATGCCACAGCCACAATCATAAACAAAGCTTTTATCCTGGTATCCATATTAATTATAAGCTATATAACTGTTTACCGTAATTTTTGTTATCACCGGCGAACAAAAAAGTCCGGTTTTTAAAGCCGGACTCGATTTTGGATTTATAATTTAAGTTAACACTTAAGCATAACTATTGAGCATAACCGGCATAACCAGCATCAGCACATCTTCATTTTCATCACCACCCTGTGGCAGCAATAAGCCCGCACGATTAGGTGTTGACATCTCCAAAGATACTTCTTCGCAACTTAAATTCTTCAACATTTCTATTAAAAAACGTGCATTGAAGCCAATTTCCATGTCTTCGCCCTCATACTGGCAGCTTAAACGCTCGTGCGCCTCGTTAGCAAAATCAATATCTTCTGATGAGATATTCAGCTCGCTGCCATTGATTTTAAGCCTTACCTGGTGGGTTGTTTTGTTGGCATAAATAGCCACACGGTTTAATGATCCCAGGAAAGTAAGCCTGTCTATTATTAATTTATTAGGATTATTTTGTGGAATAACAGCCTCATAATCAGGGTAACGCTCGTCAATTAAACGGCAAACCAGGTTGATGTTACCAAACTTAAAGAAGGCACTGGTTGAATTATACTCAACAGATACATTTACATCATCACTTGGTAATGATGATTTAAGCAGTGTTAATGCCTTTTTAGGTAATATGAATGATGTTGCACTTGCAGCCTTAGCATCCTTACGACGGTAACGTACCAGCTTATGCGCATCAGTTGCTACAAATGTTAGATGTTGCTGGCTTAACTGGCAAAAAACACCTGTCATGGCGGGGCGCAACTCATCGTTACTTACCGCGAAAATGGTTTTATTAATAGCCTCGGCTAAAACAGATGCAGGTAAATTTACTGATGATGCATTTTCAACAACAGGAATTTTCGGAAAATCTTCACCATTCTCGCCGCTCAGCTTGTATTTACCGTCGCCGGCATTTATTTCAATGGCGAAGGTAGTATCATCAACAGAGAAAGCTACAGGCTGCTCTGGTAATGATTTTAGGGTCTCTAACAAAATACGCGATGGTATAGCTATGCGGCCATTCTCCTTTGCTTCAACAGTTAAGGAGGTGGTCATGCTGGTTTGCAGATCGGTAGCAGAAATGGTTAAGTTTCCTTCCTTTATCTCAAACAAAAAGTTTTCCAATATGGGCAATACGGTGCTGTTACTTAACGCGCCGCTTACCGCTTGCAGTTGTTTGAGTAAGGTTGTGGTAGAAACAATAAATCTCATATGGGTCTAATTAATCTATCAAAAATATAAAATTTAATGGGCATACTTTCGCTTGCGGATATAATGTTGAAAAATAGCACATATTAACACTAAAGCAAGTGGGCCTGCTGTATTTACCAGTTGCCAGTACAATTTTTCGTTACGGATACGTGCCCTGTTCAGCAGGCGAATCTTTATCTCTTTGGTACGCAGCGCAATAAGGCCAGAATCATCGGTCATATAATCGGCAATATTGAGCAGCAAATTTCTATTGCCGTAGGTTTGTTGTGTATAACGGTCATATCCCAACGGAAAAGGCGAGCCATCCCCTCCTACCTGGTTCTTTAAAATATCGCCATCGCTTATCACTACCATCTTTGTGGGCTTGCTTTCTGGCAGTATACTCACCTGCTCATTTAAACTATCAGGTAATGGGCGATTGCGCCAGTTGGATATAAATTTGCCTTCCAAAAGCACGCCAACAGTTTTTGGTGTACTTTGAAAATCCTTAGGATTTGGTTCCTGCTCCAGCGCCTGTAAGGATAGCACATGGGGCGCACTCATCTTTTTATTATAAGGAGATGATGTTAACAGGATTGTTTTCTTAATGTCTTTGGCTTCGAGCAGATCAATTGTGCTTACAAATTCACTGTGAATAGCATCCAGGTTTTTTACTATGGGATGCTTTGAAACCGGCATAAACAAGGGGTTAAACAACCAGGGCAGCATCTGGATCTGTGCCTGCCCGCCCACATTACCGGTACTTACTGGTATTGGCGAACAGTTCATATCTGCTATAAGGTCATAATTGATACGTACCCCGTACCTGAAAAGCTGGTCATCAAGATTCAATTGTTTTGCAAAGGCCAGTTGCTCGCCGCCATGCCCGCGCAGGCTATCCAGCTCGGCACTTACCTGGTCAATAGTCCATAGTACACGGCCACCACGCATAATATATTGGTCGAGCTTAAATTTCTCCAGTTCGGTAAATCTCCTGTCGGGTTTAGGGATCACCAGTAGTTTGATGTTTTGTAATGCTTTAAATGGAATAGTTGCCAGGTTTAGCCGGCCAACCTCAAACCCATCTGATAAAGCTTTCATAGCATCATTCAATTGCAGATCGGTTAATTCATGATGCCCTTCGGTAAAACCAATTTGTTGCTTGCCACCGCTTACCGCTTTTTTTACAGCCGATGAAAAGGCGTATTCTAAATTCTGAATAGAATTATTTAATTGTTCTTCTTCTGATGAACCTATCCGGGTTTGTATTAAATTTACGACTACTTCCTTGTCGCCCGTTTTTACAACTGCTTCGGGGAATATCAATTTTTCAGATACGCCGTCGTCGGTTTTAAAACTTAGCTTTTGTCCCACCACACCTTTTGCTCCCAAATCCTCATAGGTTTGTTTTTGCTGATCGGGAGATAAGTTTTTGATAGATGCAATTAGGTCGACAAATTCAAATTGCAGGCGATGATGACTATAGGCGCTTAAATCACTAAGCATATCCTTTGTGGCATTTTGCAGGCGTTTCATCCCGCCAGGCAAACCATTGCCCTGCAGGTAAACAGTAACCTGTACCGGCTTCGGCAGGCCATCCATGATCTGCCTGCTTACGGATGATATGGTAAAACGCTTCTCGGTAGTAAAATCAATCCGGGTAAAAGCATATTGCGATAGTACGCCCAGGGCGATAAATACCGCTAACAGGCCGATCATGATTGTACCGCGCAATTCTTTTTGCCGCTGTTTTATCAGTACAAATAAGGTAAGCCAGGTAAATATCCCCGCTAACAGGATAAAGTAAACCAGGTCGCGGGTATCAAGTACACCGCGGCTTACAGACTGGTAATGTTGTGTTATACCTAAACTCTGCAAACCCAGCTCCTGCAGGGATAATAGTTGACTTAAAGAATCAAAACCGCTATAGAAGAAGAAACACAGGAAAACAGCTACAGTAAAAGCTATGATTTGATTTTTGGTGATAGAGGAGGCAAACAGACCAATAGCAGCAAATGCCGCGCCTAATAAAAACAAGCCGATGTATGATCCTATAACTGCTCCACTATCAATATTGCCCTGCGGCGTACCCAGCGTACTTACCGAAAAATAATAAACCAATGTAGGCAGCAGTGCAAAAAGTACAATAAGCAGGCAGGCAAAATATTTGCCCAGCACTATTTCCCAATCTTTTAAGGGGCGTGTAAAAAGTAATTCGAAAGTACCCTCCTTACGTTCCTCAGCTAAGGACCTCATAGTGATAGCCGGGATCAGGAACATGAACAGGTATGGAGCGGTACTGAAAAGGCTTTCGAGCCCGGCATAGCCATAATCCAGGATGCTGGAATCTGGAAACACCCACAGGAATAAGCCCAACACCAATAAAAATACGCCAATGGTAACATAGGCTACCAGCGAACTGAGGTATGATATTATTTCTTTTTTTAAGATGCTAAGCACTGCCGTATATTTATGCTGAAACGCCGAAATTACAACAATAATACACTAAAGCAAAGGTGTACTTTTGAATTATAAAACTTAAAAATCGCCATAACAAAAAAGTCCCGCCAAATAATACCGGGACCTCATGCAAGGATATTTACTTAATTTTTTTTAAATAAAACTCAATATCCCCAATTACTAAAATCATTTACAGCAACCAAACTAACAACAAAAAGAGTTGCCGCTGCTACACAACCCACTACCAATGCTATTGTAGCGCCGGGTTTCTTTTTTCGCTCCTCAAAATTTACATGATCTGAATCCCAATTTACAACCTTACCCTGCTCATCAAAGGTGAATTTTACGTACTTGTTAAAGGGTGTAAATTTATCAGTAGTTACCGTATTATGATTTAAACTGCCGTAAACGGTATTATATGTTCCATCGATTCCCACTTTTGTTTTTGAATGATAAAGGTTGGATGAAGTATCACAATTGTAAAGCCATTCGGTAAGGTGGTTTGCTTCTCGTTTTTCGTCGGGAACGCCAAATTGTTTCATAACATCATCTTTGGTGTGGTAGCTTACCATAACCTGTTTATGGGAATGGATTTGTTTACTGCAGCTGCATAATGACATCAAACCATTAATGCTTGCTAATACAATTAATAATGTTTTCATGATATTTTATTTTTAGGTTATTTAAAGGCCTGGCAACATTTTCCAGGCTTTAAACTTATCATCAAAACCGGGATTATTAGCTATAAAATGAAATAGCAGATTGTAATAGTAGATAAATGTAGTGATAATTACATCTGATTACAATGATCTGTATTACAGGATATTAATTATTTTCATAAATTATTTAGTGGGCCGATTTTCTCTTTCTCAAAGTGGCCTTTGATGCCTGTAGTTTTACTAAAATATCATCAGGAAGGTGCTGGTATCAACCTAACCCGTTTTTATCGCCCTCAAAAATCATCGCAATAAAAAAGCCCCGGCAAATGCCCGGAGCCCTGGTATTTAGGTTTAATGAAATTACAACCCCAAACTAAATGCAGCGCTTAATGCAAGCCTGCCATAATTGCCCTGGTAATAATTTAAGCTCGCGCTCTCGAAACGATTTTCGTAGCCTAAACTTAAATCTAAGCCTGCTTTACCCGATGAGCCAAAGCGAAAAGAATAACCCAGGTTGGGCGAAACCAATAATGCAAGCGTTTTATCGGTATAATACTCATGGGGCGAGTTTACATTTAGTGATGCCCCAATGTTACCCTCAAAGTATAGTTTGTTGGCTATATAAACCCTTGCGCCTATTTCTAACGGAACAAAGGCAGCGGCCGAATAACTAACATGCGTACCACCACCATTGCCAGGATTAATGTAAGAGTAGAACCTGGTTTGGGAAATAAAAAAGCTGTACCCTGATGTAAGCGTAAGGCTCAGGGGTATAGATTTAACAGGCAATTCATACTTTACTAAAAATCCGCTGGCGTAGGTATAATTGTTGGCGGCAGCGCCTAATGCTCCTCCATATATAAAACCAGCGCTAACGCGTGGCTGTGTGTTGTAGTTTGTTTGCGCATGGGCATCAACTGCAAAGCCAATTAAAATTGCCATTGCAAGCAATAATTTCTTCATATAAGTGATAAGGTTATTCATGGTTAAGGCATTTAAAATCTTTACGTTAGCAAGTTTACAAATGCAACAAACCATGTAAAATAATATGTACCTTGTAAATATTTAATAAAAAACCCCGGTATGTAATACCAGGGTTCATCAATACTTTTTTAATTTGGTTACAAACCAAGGCTAAAAGCCACATGGCAAGCAATCTGGTTGTAATTACCATAACCACCCGCAGTGTAGGAGTTACCCATGCCATCGTTATATAAAATAATACTTTTGTTGCTTTCCAAACGGGTTTCATAGGCAAGACTAAGATCCAGGCCAAACTTTTGAGACGAGCCAAACCTAAAACCATAACCTATGCTTGGCGAAAGAACCAATGCAACAGTTTTGCTGGTATAATCGCTGTGGTTGGAGTTAAGGTTAAAGGAAGCGCCGGCTGCACCTTCAAAAAACAGTTTACCGGCATATACACGGGCACCCAGCATAACGGGAGCAAATGATGCCAGCGAACCGCTGCTATAATTACCTTCATTGCTATTGTAGCCAAAATAGTAACCGTCTTTCGATACAAAAAAAGTATAAGCTGCTGAAGCGGTGATACTTACCGGGCTTGATGCTATAGGAAATTCAAGCTTTACATCTACACTGCCCGCTGCGGGATAATCGCCGGAGTGTGATCCTATTGTGCCACCGGCTCCAAAACCAGCGCTTAATCTGGGTGTACGGTCTGCATCGCCTCCAAAGGATTGGGCGTTGGCGCTAACTACAGCGCATAATAAAACAACTAATGCAAGTAAGTTTTTTTTCATATGATTATAATAAGGTTAAGTGGCGCAAACTTAGCTGATTAAATTCATTTATCAATTGGTAAGACTAATAAAAATACCTTCAAGCGTACTTTTATTATTTTTACCCAGCAAGCCTTTGAGGGTATCATCGGCTACTATTTTTCCTTTGTTAATAATGATCACTTTATCGCATACAACTTCAACTTCCTGCATGATATGGGTAGATAGGATAATGGTTTTGGTTTTGCCAAGATCTGTAATTAACTGGCGGATGCCGATAAGCTGATTAGGATCGAGGCCGGATGTGGGTTCGTCCAGTATCAGCACATCGGGATTGTGCAGAATTGCCTGCGCAAGCCCCACACGCTGGCGGTAGCCTTTAGATAGCTGCCCTATTTTTTTATGCTGCTCGGGCCCCAGGCCGGTTTGCTCAATAACTTCGGCTATGCGTTTTTCGGGCTCATGCATTTTATGGATGCCTGCTATAAACGCCATCGACTCTTTTACATACATATCCAGGTAAAGCGGGTTACTTTCTGGCAGGTAGCCAATGTGCCTGCGTACATCAAGCGACTGGCTCACTACATCAAACCCGCATACAGATGCCGTACCCGATGTTTGTGGTATAAAGCAGGTAAGTATCTTCATGGTGGTTGATTTACCCGCGCCATTTGGCCCCAGGAAACCCAGCACGCCGGGCCCGGCAGTAAAACTAATACCATCAACCGCTTTTTGATCGCCGTAAACTTTTGTCAATGCTTCTACCCGGATACTCATGCCGTAAAATTAGAAGAGTATTTCGGATTTCGGAATTTCGATTTCGGATTTATTTTAGATTGGGGGTGTCCGTCCGTCCGCAGGTGTCCGTTACCGTGGGACAGTGGCAATTAACAACTACCTCAATATAGTTACCGGTCCCGACAGTTTTTGGTTATCCTTTTGGGTGTCTATAATGTAATAATAGGTGCCGGCTGGTAGTTGCTTACCGTTCATTCGTCCATCCCAGGGGTATTGGTACCCTTTAGATTGATAAACAGCCGCGCCATAACGGTTGTAGATACTTACCGTGCAATTAGGATAAGATAGTAATGCTGCAATATTCCAGGTATCGTTACTTCCATCGCCGTTTGGAGTAAAGGCATTAGGTACAATTATTTTTACGGGTATTAATACAGAAACGGTTATGCTATTGGATGTAACCGATGGGTTAACAATACATTTGCCTTCAATAAGAATACCACAGGTAACCACATCGCCATCTGATAAGGTGTTAGAAGTAAAAGTGGCACTGTTGGTGCCTGCTATTTGCCCATTCACCATCCAGGTATATGCCGGTACAATCGGAACATTGGCAGACGCCGTTGCCTTGAAGGTGATAGGTGTACCTATATCAACCGTTGTTGCTGATGATGAGATAACCAACTCCGTAGTAACATTAGGATCGGCACTGAGCGAACCCGGGTTTGATACCGGCGATGAAACCGGCGTACATTGATCATTATTGGTAACTATACAGGTAATCACATCGCCGGTTTTTAAGGTGGTACTGGTGTAAACCGCACTGTTATCGCCGCTGTTATTACCGTTCAGCCTCCATTGATAAGTTGGGTTATTGCCGCCGTTTGTGGGCGTTGCGGTATAGGCTAGCAATAGCCCATCGCAACTAGCATAAAAATCGGGACTGATTTTTACTGATGGCGTTATCAGAGGGTTTACCGTTAACGTTTGCGAAACCGGTAAAGCTTCATTATATAAATTACTCCCACCTTGCGAAACAGTGATAGTAGCACTACCAGGGCCCGCAATATGAATATCCCCTACTTGTGAAACGGTAGCAACGGCAGGATTACTACTAATATAGGTAAGTGGAATAGTTGAATTTGAGCTTACAGCACCTGCAAAAAAATCAGCATCACATATCTTTTTAATGGCTATAGCCGGAAACACGATAACCTGATCCTGAGTTATAGTATAGGGCACCGATACCGGGGCGGCATCACTATAATTCTCGTTACCTTGCTGGTTTGCTGTAATAATTGTAATTCCCGGTGCAATTACATGGATCTGTCCGTCTGCCCCTAAATAAGCAACCGCCGGATTACTGCTGGTATAAGTTATTGGGGTTTCATTATTGGTACTGGTAGCCTCGGGATGTAAAATATTATCAGCATCAATTTTAATTTTTACCGGAGGGGGGAAGGTTATTACCGATGGCTTTTGCACAATGCTCAGTGCTACCTCAATATTTACAACAGTACTACTGCTACCATCACCATTATAGGCTGTTACAATGTAGTCTGTTGCTGGCGAAAGTTGGGTGGGACTGCCGGAAACGACTCCAGTTCTGCCGTCGAAACTAAGACCGGCCGGCAAGGCTTTATCAATTGCATATCCCCATATGCTTATCTTTCTAAATGCATGATTTCCATAATCAGCAACATATACATATCCGGCATTGTCAATACCTATACCTATAGGATCTGAAAAAGTTGCTTCGGTACCAATACCGTTATTGAACCCCGGGTTACCATTCCCGGCTAAAGTAGTAACCACTCCCGACGGCGTTATTTTTCTGATACGCTGATTGAAGTAACCATCAGCAACGTATAGATTACCAATTTTATCAATAACTATACCGGTTGGAAACTCAAATACAGCAGCTTTGCCCACCCCATCAGCAAATCCCGGCGAACCTTTGCCAGCAAAAGTAGTAACCAAACCGGCTGGGGTAATCTTTCTTATTTTACAATTGCCACCATCAGCAACATATAAGTTGCCGGCTGCATCTACGGCAATATCATACATCTCACTAAATGATGCAGCCTTCCCTTGGCCATCTTTTGGCCCGAAAAATCCCGTACCGGCCAACGTTGTGACAAGCCCCGACTGATCAATTTTACGAATACTAAAATTATACTGATCTACCACATAAACAATTCCATTGGCATCAACAGTAATTCCACACGGGGTATAAAAAGCAGCAGCCACACCTCTGCCGTCCAAAAAGCCAGGAATACGGTGCCCGGCGACCGTAGTTACGGATCCCTCCGGGGTAATTTTTCTTATCGCATTATTATAATTATCACAAACATAAACATTGTTCGAAACGTCAACAGCTATTCTCCATGGATTATTAAATCCAACATCCGTGCCTACTCCATCCACAAAACCAGCGCCGTCAACGCCAGCAACAGGTACTAATTTACCTGCCGGGGTAATTTTCCAAATTCTACTATCTCCTACTAAATAAATATTGCCAAGTGCATCGACAGCCACATCCTTGGTGACGTTAAGAGGAGTTATTGATATGGAGCCGTTATTGGAACCAGATCCCCCCCTTTCGGCCAGGGTACTTACCAGCCCATAAGCTACTGCAGGAACTGCGCCGCCTGTATTTGCAGGTGCCAAAGGCGTTATGGGCTTGTTAATTACATAAACATGCGGAGTTGTATACTTTATTGACGGCGCCTGGGCATATATGTATTGTGTATTAAATATCAATAAAACAACCAGTAATACAGCTGAAAACCAAGCAGAAACAAACGACCGCATAAATAACCTAACCATGTGATAAA
This sequence comes from Mucilaginibacter sp., assembly GCF_025362475.1. Classification (GTDB taxonomy): domain Bacteria; phylum Bacteroidota; class Bacteroidia; order Sphingobacteriales; family Sphingobacteriaceae; genus Mucilaginibacter. The sequence goes on along the minus strand of NZ_JANYGH010000043.1, from coordinate 6,590 downwards.
GTGCGCCAAAAGTAGGTTATTTTCACAACAAACCGATATTATTTGTGGCGATGTTATTGCCGCCCCTACCGCTCAAACACAACCGAATCTGCACTTGCACCCAGGCCGGTTAAAATAACGTTAATGGCTTCCACCATTGGGTCGGGGCCGCAGATGTAGAAGTGTTTGGTAAAATCGCTTACTTCTGCTTTTAAAAACACTTCGTTGATGCGGCGGGTATCGTGAATGCTATCTTTTTGGGCGCTTATTAAAAACAGCGCATCGGGGCCAAGCATGCTTTTGAGTTCATCGGCCAAAATAATATCCTCATCTGTTTTGTTACTGAAAAATAACTTGTTGCCTGCAAGCTTCCCCTCTTTATTTAAATGCCTTAAAATGGCTATAAAGGGGGTTATTCCCGCACCACCGGCAATAAAGTAACCAGGGCCCTTGTATTCTATAGCACCCCAGGCATCACGCAGGATCAATTCATCACCAACGGCTAATTTGCTCAACTGGTTGGTAACGCCTTCGTCGCTATCGGGGTATATTTTTATGGTGAACTCGAGGTATGGGTCATCGGTAAGGCAGGTAAAGGTGAAGGGGTTCTTTTTATCTTTCCAACCATCCTGATTTATAGATAGTTCTGTTGCCTGCCCAGGTGTAAAGGTAAAACCAGCGGGCTTTTCCAGCCGGAATTGTTTAACATTATGGGTTACGTACCGGGTTGAGATAATCTTTACAATGGTTTCCATAGGCTTAATGTTATTTAAAGCTACTAATAAAAGTGTGTTTTTATCAATTAGTTTTAACTCTTTTAATGGATTGGAGATTGATCATGCAGGTGTCCGTCCGCCCGGAAGTGTTGGATACCTGCGGACGGACGGACACCCTTTGTGGGATTTCGGAATTGGGATTTCGGAATTGGGAATTTGATCATTTTGGAAAGGCAAATCAAAACACGCAGGTGTCCGTCCGTTCGGAAGTGTTGGACACCTGCGGACGGACGGACACCCTTTAATTCCAACAATTGCCAGTTATGAATCCGCAGCCTATGAAGTAGTAATGACCTTAGCGTTTTGTCAATCCTAAGAGGCAGTCTAAATTTGATTCACTAATGTTTTTATGCTTCTAATGAAGCACCTATTTTGGCGTCATTGCGAGGTACGAAGCAATCTCCACATAGGCAGATCGACCTTATGAGTCCCTCTGTACAGCCTATAGATTGCTTCTTACCTAGCAATGACGATCTATTTACTTTTAGAAAGTTGCTGAGGAACAGAGGATCTTCTTCACCCTGCTTACCGCCCACTTTTCTATTGAAGAAGATCCTTCACTATCGTTCAGGATGACAAACATTTTTTTGGAGTTTGGATTGGATAGAAGCTATTACAAGTAATGCCTAGCTCTTTTATATTCTCTCTATTTTTTTTGCTGATGTAATTTTTAAAAACCGCGTTTTTTAAAAATACTTATCCAATAGCCTATATATATATTAGTATATATATGTGTGACCTTGACTGTGTACGGATGCACCCTGCCTGTAGAATATGTTGGTTTGTTTGGGTGTCCGTCCGCAAAGGGGAGTGAGACAGTTTCGGACACCTTGCGGACAGGGTTGAGTTCCTTTCCATCTGTTTGTCTGCCTGTCCGTCCGTCCCGGGAACCCCATGTAATCGGACACCTTGCGGACACCTGGATTTGTATAAAATATACAACACCCTTTCAAATATACAGAAAATTCTTTAAAATAAAGAATAAAATCAATTCAAACGAAGGGAATTGTCGAATCTTATATAGATAGGGGTGTCCGCAAAGCGTCCGCAAAACATGGTCACCGGGTAGCGGACGGACGGACACTTTGGGCCGATAATCGCCGCTCAGTTGAAGGCAAACAACGTAAACTAACCAAGGCTACGACTCACCCTGTCGAGGCTACGCCCGACGTCCCTCTCTTCAACTGCGTTGGAAAGAGGGGGCTAAAAATTTTAAATTAGCTTTTTTAACCCTCTTTCCGGCGCAGCCGAAGTGAGGGTCGACCGGCGAAGCCTGGTCGGGGTGAGTCTTCGCCAGCATACAGAGACGGTAGCCCGGTATAGCGGTGTCCGCAAAGCGTCCGCAAAACATGGTCAACTGGAAACGGACGGACGGACACTTTGGGTCGATAACCGCAGCTGAGTTCTTTTTGTAGAGACGCATAATTGCGTCTCCCGCAGGACATTCATAATTTGCAAGGATGATTTGCATGCCGGAGACGCAATTATGCGTTTCTACAGGAAGATGTATTTTGCCCCAAAACACCGTTTCGCCTTTTACCTTTTACCTTTCCGCCTAAATTGTATCTTTGCAGCTATTATGAGCAAATCAACCGACGAACTTTTTAAAAATGTTATATCGCACGCCAAAGAATATGGCTTTGTTTTCCCTTCCAGCGAGATCTATGATGGTTTAAGCGCTGTTTATGATTACGGCCAGAATGGTGCCGAATTAAAGAACAACATTAAAACCTACTGGTGGAAAGCCATGGTGCAGATGCATGATAACATTGTTGGTATTGATAGTGCCATATTTATGCACCCCAAAATTTGGAAAGCCAGCGGCCACGTTGATGGCTTTAGCGACCCGATGATCGATAACAAGGATTCAAAAAAACGTTACCGTGCCGATCAGCTTTTGGAGGATAAGATTGACCGTTACGATAAAGATGGCAAGACTGATAAAGCCGAAGCTTTACAGCACGATATGGATGAGGCTCTTAAAAATGAGGATCTGCCCCGTTTAAAGGAACTGATTATTGAGCATGACATTGCCTGCCCGGTAAGCGGTACCCGCAACTGGACAGATGTACGCCAGTTTAACCTGATGTTTAGCACCCAAATGGGCGCTGTAGCTGATGATGCGGACGTGGTTTACCTTCGCCCGGAGACTGCTCAGGGTATCTTTGTAAACTACCTCAATGTGCAAAAATCGGGCAGGATGAAAATCCCTTTCGGTATTGCGCAAATAGGTAAGGCTTTCCGTAACGAGGTTATTGCCCGCCAGTTCATCATCCGCATGCGCGAGTTTGAACAAATGGAGATGCAATACTTTGTACGCCCTGGCACGCAAAAAGAGTGGTTTAACCAATGGAAAGAAGCCCGTTTAAAATGGCACCTTGCCCTGGGTACCGATGCTGCCAAATACCGCTACCACGAACACGTAAAACTAGCCCACTATGCCGATGCGGCCTTTGATATTGAGTTTAATTTTCCGTTTGGCTTTAAAGAAGTAGAAGGAATACACAGCCGTACAGATTTCGATCTGAGTCAGCACCAGAAATTCTCGGGTAAAAAACTGCAATATTTTGACCCCGAGGTTGATCCTGAAACGGGCAAACCTTATGGTAACTATATCCCTTATGTAATTGAAACCTCTATAGGTTTAGACAGGATGTTCCTGTTAACCATGATCAGCGCATTTGAGGAGGAAGACCTGAGCACCGAAGAGAAACAGGATAGCCGTACCGTACTGCGCCTGCACCCTTGCCTGGCCCCGGTTAAAGCTGCTATTTTCCCACTAACCAAAAAAGATGGTTTGCCAGAGAAAGCCCGCGAAATTATGGATAGGCTGAAGATTGATTTCAACATACAATACGAAGAGAAAGACGCCATTGGTAAACGCTACCGTCGCCAGGATGCCATTGGTACACCTTTCTGCATCACAGTTGATCACCAGACTTTGGAAGACGATACCGTAACCATCCGTTACCGCGATACCATGGCCCAAGAGCGTGTAGCATCTGCCGATCTGGATAAGATCATTGGCGACCAGGTGAGCTGGAGAAACCTATTGAAGTAAAAAAGCTATTACAATATAACGGCCCGCCCTACCAGCGGGCCTTTTTTATATTAAGTTTTTGTTAACAACTCCATCAACAGTAAATGATTATGTAATTTTGACTACAATCATTACTATCATGAAACAAAAGCTACTCATTTGCTTAGCAATATTAGCAACCTCATTAAATACCTACGCCCAAACGCCGGGTAAAATAGCCCAAACCGGGCAGGTATTATTACCCAACGGCTGGAAACTTAGCCCGGCAGGCACCTCATTACCCCTTGGCGATCTGCCTTTAAACATCCAGCTATCCACATCGGGCAAGCTGCTTGCAGTTACCAATAACGGCCAAAGCACCCAGTCGGTTCAACTTATTGATCCAAAGAACGAAAAGCTATTGGACGAAAAGGTGGTACGCAAATCATGGTACGGTCTTACTTTTAGTCACGATGAAAAGAAACTGTATGCATCAGGCGGTAATGATAACTGGATCTACGTTTTCAATATAAACAATAATAAGCTTGGCACTCCGGATACCATTAAGCTGGCGGCCCAGTCATGGCCTAACAATAAGGTATGCCCAACCGGGATGGCTATTAATAAAAGTGATACCCGCCTGTATACCGTTACAAAAGAGGACAGCACTTTATACATTGTAGACCCGGCAGCAAAGAAAATTGTAAAACAGGTAAAACTCCCGGCTGAAGCCTATAGCTGCCTGTTATCTCCCGACGAAAAAACGCTTTACATTTCTTTATGGGGCGGCGATGAACTGGGCTTTTACAACATTGCCACCCAAACCCTTAGCACTATAAAAACCGAAAGCCACCCTAACGAGCTGCTTTTGAACAAAAAGGGCAATTACCTGTATGTGGCCAATGCTAATGACAATTCGGTTTCGGTAGTAAATACCGCCAGTCATAAAATAATAGAAACTATAGCAGCAGCCTTATACCCTACCCGCCTAACCGGTTCCACAACCAACGGACTGGCTTTATCAACCGATCAAAAAACGCTGTACATTGCCAATGCCGATAATAATTGCCTGGCAGTATTTGATGTTACTAAACCCGGCAGCAGCCGTAGCATGGGCTTTATCCCGGTAGGCTGGTACCCTACCAATGTAAAAGTGCTGGGCAAAAAAATACTGGTTGCCAATGGCAAGGGTTTTACATCAATGCCCAACCCTAAAGGCCCTCAACCCATCCTTAAAACCGACAATAGCGATTACAAGCAGGGAGCAACAAACAGCCGTGAGCAATATATTGGCGGGCTGTTTAAAGGTGCGTTATCATTCATAAACACTCCCGGCGCAGAGCAGCTTAAGGCCTATACCAAACAGGTTTATGCCAACACGCCCTTCAGTAATAAAATTGCTAAAACAGCCCACGGCGAACAGGGTAACCCTATCCCAAGGCGTATGGGCGAAAAATCGCCTATTAAATATGTGTTCTATATCATCAAAGAAAACCGCACTTACGACCAGGTTTTAGGCGATATGCCGCAGGGTAACGGCGATACTTCATTATGTATCTTCGGTAAAAAAACTACGCCAAACCACCATGCCATAGCCAATGAGTTTGTTTTATTAGATAACTTTTATGTAGATGCCGAAGTGAGCGCCGATGGCCATAACTGGAGCATGGCAGCCTACGCTACCGATTTTGTGGAGAAAACCTGGCCAACCAGCTATGGCAGTCGTGGTGGTAATTATGATTTTGAAGGAACCCGCAAGGCAGCCTACCCGCGCGATGGCTTTATATGGGATTATTGTAAACGTGCCGGTATAAGCTATCGCACCTATGGTGAGTTTGTGAGTGACGGCAATCCCGGAAAAGCGAACTTAAAATCATTAGAAGGGCACTATTGCAAACAAGCTCCCGGCTTTGACCTCAACGTGAAGGATGTGAAACGGGTAGCTATCTGGGCACATGATTTCGATTCCCTGTTAACCATAAATGCTGTACCACGTTTTAACAGTGTACGCATCTCCAATGACCATACCAGCGGACAAAGGAAGGGCGCTATATCGCCTACAGCCGCCGTCGGCGATAACGATTTGGCTATAGGCCAGTTCATCGAGCACCTTTCAAAAAGCCCTATCTGGAAAGAATCGGTAGTGTTTATTTTAGAAGATGATGCCCAGAATGGTCCCGACCATATTGATGCGCACCGTTCGCCGGTATTTGTTGCCGGGCCTTATGTAAAGCGTAACGCGGTTATCCATGGCATGTATTCCACATCGGGCGTATTGCGTACCATCGAACTGATATTAGGCCTCCCGCCGATGAGCCAGTATGACGCTGCCGCCATGCCATTGTATGATTGCTTTACCAGCAAACCCGATCTTACACCTTACATAGCTAAACAGGCCCAGGTTGACCTTGAGCAACGCAACATGGCGGTGAATGAAAGCAGTAAACGATCTGAACTGTTCAATTTTGCCAAAGAAGACGCCGCGCCTGACATTGACCTTAATGAAGTGATATGGAAATTTGTTAAAGGTGAAACGGCCGTAATGCCTGCACCAAAACGCAGCGCTTTTGTAATTTTAGAGCAGAAAAAAGAACAGGATGACGATTGATTTTGTCTGAATCGGAATTTATAGAATTTACCTTTTTCTTTTAGGCCGTCTAAAAATAAAAAACAGGTCGTCATTGCTGTAAAGGTCAGATAATTCGGTAACAGAATTAGCTTTAACTAATAAAGCTAAAAGTTATGCGGAACATAAACAACGATCTTACCTTAAAGCGAAATTACCTGAGCAAATACCGTTTTTTAATCGGTGAATA
>NZ_JANYGH010000069.1 GCF_025362475.1 Mucilaginibacter sp. | reverse complement strand
CGGGAATGCTTCGGTAAAGGAACCACGACCCACAACCATTTCCGCGCGACCTTTTGAGATTAGGTCCAACGTAGCAAAATTTTGGAATACCCTAACCGGATCAGCAGCGCTTAAAACGGTAACGGCGCTGGTTAATTTAATACGCTTGGTGCGGGCAGCTGCCGCGGCCAGGATCATGGTTGGGGCAGAGTCTAAAAACTCTTTACGGTGATGCTCGCCAATGCCAAATACGTCAAGGCCTACTTTATCGGCATGCTCCATCCTATCCAGCAATTGCACCAAAGCATCGCTGTTGTTAGTTGTGCCTTTTACGTTTGCGGCGGCAAAGCTGTCTATTCCAATTTCCATAGCTATGATAAATGTTTAAACAAATATCTATAAAGATTATGAAAGACAGATCAGCGAGAGGTAAATTTATCGAAACAATGACTGTGGTGTCTATTTAAAATTCTTATAAAACAAAAACGGGAGCCGCCTCTTTCGATTTGTCTCCCGTTTTATCCTTATGAGTAACCATAGTCATCCATAAAGCACTAAGCTTTCTGTAAATTAACCAACTAGCTCTGCCTTTGTGCCCTTGCAGGTTAAGGTTGCGTCGAAGTCATTATTTAGGCTGTATATCTCCGTAAAAATTTACAGCTTCTGTTAATACCCTATGGTAGTTAACACTGCGTTTCCGTCGCTTGCGCAGTTTCTGTTTGGTGTAACTCAGGCAGTCCCGTGATCTTTAGCTCCTCCTAAAATTTGCCCGATTCACTTTCTGTTATCCTGTAAGGCTGTCAAAGTACTTCGTTCTTGATGATTTAAATATCGGGACAAGTAGCTGATTTCCAAAACTTTTTCGATGATTTTTATCAACGGTTTATTAACAATTATAGGCCGTTTTTAAACAGCTTTAATTTGATCGACTCTGGAGTAAAAATGGCTTTTCCTCTTAAATTTAGCATACTATTCATTATCAGTCGATTACTGTATATCCGTAAAGTTTCGGTTATTCACAACCTACTTATTCACAGACAGGAAGGCTTTTCTTAATTATTGAGGAATGGTAAATGCGTAAAAAGTGAAGTGAAATCCGGCATTTAATAAATAACGCACCCGTCATGCGAATTTATTTCGGCATCTCACATGCATAGTAAATAGCATTTCATATTTAAGTCATGCTTTATAAACAAGGTCATGTTTATATAATGACTAATCAATATCGAACTACATTCTATATTGGCGTAACTTGTAGCTTAGATTCTAGAATTTGGCAATATATTAATAATGAGGGATCAGCCTTTGTGAATAAATATAAACTTTACGATTCAGTTTACTACGAATATTTTTGGTCTGTATGTTGGATTACTTAGCACGTGGGATGCCGAAATAAATTCGGCATGACGCAAGCTCTTATTTTAAGCAATCTCCGTTACAAGCAATCCACATGCTTACACTCCTCATCGGCAAACTCCGGCTCAAAAGTGCTATGGTTAATATCCATGTGCTGCAGGCGGTGCCGCAGATCATGTTTGATGCTATCAAAATCGGCTACAGCTTCGGGCTTAATAACCAGGTGGGCAGTCAGGGCATTTTCTGTAGTGCTTAGTGCCCAAACGTGCATGTGGTGCACATCTAAAACGCCTTTGCCTTTCATTAGTTCGGCTTTTATCTTTTCCAGGTCCATTTCGGCAGGTACGCCATCCATTTCCAGGCGCAGGCTGGCTTTTAACAGCCCCCAGGTGCCCCGAAGTATCACCACCGCAATTACTATACTCACTACGCTATCTATCCAATACAGGCGGGTAAAATAAATAATAATACCCGATATCACTACGCCGAAAGATACAATGGCATCAACCGCCATGTGCAGGTAGGCTCCTTTAATATTAAGATCGGTATCCTTATCCTTTACAAAAAGCCAGGCGGTAAGCGCGTTGATGCCTATCCCTATAAAAGCTACCCAGGCCATTGTTCCGCCGGATATGGTTTCGGGATTTATAAAGCGCATTATCGCCTCGTAAACTATAAAGCCAACCGCAACAAACAGGATCATAGCATTAAAGAAAGATACGATGATGGTTGATCGTTTATAGCCGTAGGTATATTTGCTATTGGAACTTACTTTGGTGAGTTTAAAGGCCAGCAACGCAAGGGCCAGCGAAGCTACATCGCTCAGGTTATGCCCGGCATCTGTTAACAGCGACAGGGAATGGGTTACAAAACCGGCTACAGCCTCCACAATCACAAACACCGAGTTTAATATAATACCGATGATGAACGCGTTGTTCAAATGATCTAACTTGGGGGCATGATCATGATGATGATGACCGTGTGCATGAGAATGATCGTGACCTGACATATAGCAAAGGTACGAAATATGATTTTAGATGCGTGGATTTCAGATGTGCAGATTGTTTGTCTTAATCAAAAGTTCATGTGAACAGCGATTAAACATTTGGTAATATTTTTGTCTGAACTCGAATTTTTAGAATTGAAGAATTAATGGAATTTCCGAACACGGGATTTTAAAATTCGAATAATTCCATCAATTCGTGTAATTCCGGTTCAGACAATCAAACAATCATCTGCACATCTGAAATCTGCATATCTGCACATCTATTCATGATGATACGGCTCACCTTTCATGATCGTAAACGCCCGGTACAGCTGCTCTACAAAAAACAGGCGAACCATTTGATGCGAGAATGTCATTCTTGAAAGGGCGATTTTATCATTTGCCCTTTGATACACTGATTGATCAAAACCATATGGACCACCAATAACAAATACCAGGGTGGCTGATGAGCTGAGCTCCTTTTTGCTGATATAGGCCGCAAATTGGGTCGACGAATATTCGGTCCCCTTTTCATCCATCAGTATCACATGGTCAAGCGGTGCTATTTTTTTGAGAATCAGCTCGGCTTCTTTAGCCTTTTGCTGCTCGGCAGTGAGCGACTTGGTATTTTTCAGTTCGTTAATTTCAACTATTTCTATTTTAGTGTAATGCTTCAGGCGCTTTACATACTTATCTATGCCCTCTTTTAAATAGGCATCTTCGGTTTTGCCAACAGTTAAAAACGTGATCTTCATATCTGAAACAAATAAACGTTTATTTGAAATATATGTGTTTATTTAGCCTCAACTTTTTTAACAAAAAATGGAACAGGATATTATTAACGATTACAATCAAAGGGCCAGCGCAGCACAGCAGAAAGCCGCTAAATATAAAAAGCTGGCCAATACTTATTCGTTACTCAGACTAAGTATTTTCGCGCTGATTGTTGTAGCTATCAGCATTGCCGTGCAGCAAGATAATTTCACTATTGTGGCGGTGGCTTTTGTTGTTCTTATTTTTGCTTTTGCCTGGCTGGTATCGCGGCAAAGCCGGTTCGAAAAGCTTAAACAATACTTTGATGATCTGCAAAAAGTAAACCTTAACGAAGTTGCCACCATACAAACACACGCCAATATTTATAGCGATGGAGCCCGCTTTGCCAGCGAAAAACATTTTTACACTGCCGACCTCGATATTTTTGGCAATGCATCCCTATATCAACTGGTAAACCGCACCGCTACATCAACCGGTAATGCCAAACTTGCCGATTGGTTTGACCAGCCATCAATCAAAGAGATTATTTTACCAAGGCAGGAAGCGATTAAAGAAATAGCAACCAAAAAAGATTGGAAACTGGAGATCCAAACCCGCCTGCTATTTGGTATCCAGCAGGATGCCAATCAGCTTAAAAACCTGTTTAAATACCTGCACCTGCCATTGGATATGCCCGGCGAAAAATGGCTTGCGCTATATGCCAAAATTGCCCCTTATTTATTTACGGGTATATTGATACTGGCATGGTTTATCCCCCAGGCAAAACTGGCTGCTATTATAATTGGTATAGCCAATATGGGTATCGTGTTTTCAAAAGCCATGTATATCAGCAAAGCGGATATGATTGCCGGTAAAATTGGCAATACGCTAACCAACTATGCCGATGTATTTAAACGCATTGAAGAAGAGCAATGGCATGCCACTTATAACATATCACATGCAGGAATGTTAAAATCCGGTAAAACATCCAGCAAAATAAAAGAGCTGGCTTCACTCATCAATAAGCTCAATTATCATTTAAATATGATTGTAGGCTTTATTTTGAACCTGTTTTTTTTGTGGGATATCCGCCAGGTTATTGCCATAGAAAACTGGAAACGCCAAAATACCGAGAGCCTGGAAACAGCCTTTGACGTAATTGCCGAATTTGAAGCGCTTATCAGTCTGTCTGGACTGGCAGTTAACTATCCCGATTGGGCTTTTCCGCAAATTGAGGATAAACCTGGTTATACACTCATTGCGCAATCCCTTGCCCACCCGCTTATTAGTGCCGCAAAACGTATTGAAAATAATTATGAGCTGGAAGACACCCACAAGATTGACATCATCACCGGATCAAATATGGCGGGCAAGAGCACCTTTTTACGCACCATTGGCATAAATACTGTACTGGCCCTTTGCGGTGCACCTGTATGCGCTAAAAGCATGCGTGTTTCTGTAATAACCATGATTACCTATATGCGTATCAAGGATTCACTGAACGAAAGTACATCCACCTTTAAAGCCGAGCTTGACCGCCTGCAAATGCTGCTTGCCGCAGTAGAGAACCATCCCAAGATATTTTTCCTGATTGATGAAATGCTGCGCGGCACCAACTCGGTTGATAAATACCTCGGTTCAAAAGCGGTAATAGAGCAGCTGATCCGTAAAAACGCGGTTGGCATGGTTGCTACTCATGACCTGCAGATTGCCCGCCTGGAAGATAAATACCCTGATTATGTACGCAACTTCTACTTCGATATCCAGGTAAAAGATGGTGAAATGCTGTTTGACTATAAAATCAAACACGGCGAATGCAAAACCTTTAATGCCTCGTTATTGCTGAAACAGATAGGAATTGATGTAGAAGCTGAATAGAAGGGAGAGAGTAAGCATAACGCAAAAATCCTCTCCCCCGAAGTCATCCTGAACTTGTTTCAGGACCCCACAGGACAGGTTGCCAACATGTTGTACACCTTGCAAATGGGATGCCGAAACAAGTTCGGCATGACCTTATGGAACATAAAAAGGGCCGGAAGAATAAAATCTCCCGGCCCTTATATTTTTCAAGTCTCAATTTCCGACTCTAATTTATTAACCTATCGTCCGCCTGCTGGGGTATTACCCTGTCCACCCTGATCGCCTTGTTTAAGGTCATCATTGTTTACACCTTTTTTCTGTTGCTGCGGATTGCTGAAGCTTAGTTTACCAAAGCTATAGCTAAACGTTAAACCAAATGAACGGAACGGAAACGCAGTTGAACTGGTTTGCGTAAATGAAGCATTGCTGATGTTGGAGTCAAAATGTTTGTCCCTGGCAAATGGCTGTACAGTGTTAAAACCGATAGCCAGTTTTTTATCCATAAACTGTTTCTTAAAACCAAAGGCATATATTCCAAACGCGGGGTTAGTACCCTGGATGGTTCTTCGTGATGAATTGGTAAAGCCAAATAATTCTGCCAGAAAGTTATGTGGAAACTGGTATGAAGCGCTTCCAAAAGCAGAGTATTGAAAATAAACACCTGTTTTTGATGCAGCAATATCATACTGAGGGAATATAGATGGATTATAAGTATATGCGTTAATGCTGGCACGGATGGTAAGTGGCTTTATCGGGTTTATCGACCCAAAGAAACTGGCGCCAAATGAATTGTTTCTACCAACATTTTGGTAAGCAGTACGCGTTCCGTTTATTACCTGGCCATTTATTTTTTCGGTTAAAGTATCCGCAATACCTTCTATCAGGTTATTGGTATGCTTGTAATAAACCGAAAAGTTAAGCACAGATGATTTCACGAACTTATTGATGTTTAACTCCACAGTTTGTGATACCTCGGGCGATAAATTCACGTTACCCACAGTTTGGCTTTGTACGTTACTACGGTTAATGAATGGATTTAAAAACTGCAAACTTGGCCTTTGAATACGCTTGCTGTATGATAGCTTTAAAGTTTGGCTACCCAACTGTTTTTGTATGGTTAAGCTTGGTACATAAGTAGTATAGCTGGACGAGAACGGTTTTAAATCCTGGTAAAGGTCGCCCAATTTATTAGGGTCCTGGAAAGGATTTTGTGGATCACCTTTTATCCTTGTGTTTTCAACCCTACCACCTACAAGCAACGAGTAGCTTTTAGGCAAAGTGAAGGTTAATACCGCATAGCCAGCATATACATTTTGGTTATAGTTATACAGGTTGGAGTTTAATGAATCACGTAGCCCGTTATTGCCAAGGCTGTCTGTGTTAAATATATCATAGTTACTATTGATACGGCGTTGTATGGTTTTGCCACCAGCCTCAATCTTTAGCACTTTACTTACCGGCAATGTATAATCACCCTGGAAAGTATATTCGTTGTTTTTACCATTGTTGGCGCCCATTTGGCTTGGGTTAACCGCGGTAAATAAGTTGGTATAATTAGTTGTAATTATACTATGGCTCCATTGGCCCGAAAGGGTAAACTCTTCTCCCTCTTTTTTAAACTTGTGCGTATAATCAAGATTCCAGTCAAAACCGCCAAAGTGATTATGCGATCGGGTTGTGCTTTTGTAATTGCTTACTATACCTGCTAAATCAACATTATTGATTCCTTTTCCATCGGTATTAAAACCACCGTCATTAAGTCTGAAAGTGCTGTTAAAGCTGTTAAAAGCATTAACCTCATAACCCATAGTTACAGAACCAATTGCCCCATGCCTTTTAATACGGCTTGATGAATTATTGTAGTTATGGCGGATAACCTCCCCATTTTCACCTCTAAAAACCTGATCAAAGTTTGTTGTTGATGTTTGCGGCCAGGTTAAGTTCCCTCCCGCGTTAATGCCCAGGCTAAACCTGTTTTTGTTATAGTTTAAGTTAACGTTACCGTTATTTTGACGCGTACCTACGCCACCGCTTACCGAACCACTAAAGCCCGAAACATTTTTTTGCTTGGTAATGATGTTGATGATACCACCAGAACCTTCCGCATCATATTTTGCTGATGGAGATGTTACCACCTCGATGCTTTTGATCTGATCGGCAGGGATGGTTTTTAAAACATCAGCTAAACTGGCCGATGTTGCACCCGATGGTTTACCGTTAATTAATACACGCACGTTTTGGTCGCCACGGATAGATACGTTACCGTTAATATCCACAGCCACCAATGGCACTTTTTGCAGTACATCTGTAGCGTTACCACCGGCAGATGTAAGATCCTTTTCGGCATTGTAAACAATCTTATCTATTTTGTTTTCAATCAGCGGCGCCTGGCCAACTACATTAACTGTAGCCAATGTTTTTGCCCCCGGAGATATAAAAACAGCGCCCATTTTATTATCAGGCTTTGAAGCTGTAGTAGTTATTGGCTCAATTGTTTTTGATGGATACCCGATAAAAGATATAACCAGTTTATAAGAACCTGGCTTTACGTTATCTAATTTAAAGTTTCCTTTTTCGTCGGTTAAAACGCCGTTTATAGGCGATTTACCACCACTGCGGTATAAGCCTACAGTAGTATAATCCATTGGCTTTTTTGTAATTGAATCTATAACGGTACCTGAAATACGGCCAACAATGCTTGGCCCGCCACCACCCACACTAAACTGGGCTTTGGCCGAAAGAGTAAAACAAAAAAGTGCTATTAGTATGTAAAAACGTTTCATTTATTATATATTTTCGTAATTGGAGGCGAAAATACTTCAAATGTTACACCGTAAACCTTTATTTTTTCAATAAAGCGCCTTTTGTCATGTATATGTTACACTAAGTTAACACAGGTAAACACCATGCCTATTTATATTTTATAAGCAACTTTTTTGGAAAGTTTTATACAAGGCCCTTCCACCAGAAAATAAAATAGCCACGCAAATAACACACTGACTACAATCCCTGTCATAAACTCCAATCCTTTAAAAATAAATGTTTTGGGCAGTAGCGTACCTAAATAAACAACAAGGTTGCTGCCAATCATATCATGTGTAAGGTATAATGAAAACGAGATCCGGGAGAGGAAACTAATTACCGGGTGCTTTTTTAAAGGCAACAACAACAGCCCCAAAGCAAATAATGCAGCGCAGGTTGGCAGCCAGCCAAGGGTATATATACCACATGTAGTTATCAAAATGCCTAAAACCAATACTTCTATTAAGTTTTTCCCTTTTACCAGGTATAGGTAATACAAAATGCCCAACGCAAACACCGGAAAGCTATTGATCAAACCAGCCTCCGGTACATTTATCATGATGGGCAAAATACTTAATAGTAACACCAACCATTGCCCCCATTTACTGGTAAACCAGGGGAAACACAGGGCAACAAAAAGGTAATATTGAAACTCGATACCCAAAGTCCAATAAACCGGACTAAGATAAGATTGCCCTACAAAGGTATTGAGGTAAGCCAAATGGCATAAGGCGTTAAACCAGTCGGGGCTATAATTTTCTACCCAAAAAAATTTAATAATGATGGCCAGTACAATAGAAATAATATAGGGAGGCTCGATGCGGATAATACGTTTTAAAATGAAGCGCCCGCTTAATTTCCAGGTATAGTTTTGCGGGATGGCCCAGCAAATGATAAAACCCGAGAGCAGAAAAAACATGTATACACCCAGCCAGCCATACTTTAAAACCGGCAGGGCTTTACCGCCCAAATGAAAAAGCGCAACAGCCATAGCAGCAATGGCGCGGATATAATCAACCTGCGGTATATGCTTTTTTTGCTGCGTACTGATAGGAGGTATTGTTAGCACATCCACTTAAACCGGGTTAACAACGAAATTAAAAAAAAACTTTTTTTGTCATCCTGAACATAGTGAAGGATCTATTATGCACTATGCTTCTTCGCCCTGTAAAGTCTGCGAATAGATCCTTCACTATGTTCAGGATGACAAATTTTTTAAAACGTCATTTATTGAAAAATGATCGTCAATGACATTTTCCAGAACATGGCTACTGGGTTGACGAATATTTAAACCGGCCGTCTACACAACCATATTCACAATCCTGCCTTTAACAACAATTACCTTTTTAGGGGCTTTGCCGTCGAGATATTTTTGTACATCGGCGCTGGCTAAAACAGCAGCTTCTATTTCCTTTACATCAAGACTTAATGAAATACTGAGGTTCATTTTCATTTTACCGTTGATAGATATCGGGTATGCAAATTCATCCTCAATTAAGTACGAACTGATGAACTTAGGGAAAGGCGCGTACGACAACGTACCAGCCGGGTTACCAAGCAATGTCCATAATTCTTCGCAAATATGTGGGGCGTATGGCGATAGTATGATCACCATATCCTGCAATATCGCGCGGTTATTACATTTCAGGTCGGTTAGTTCATTAACGGCGATCATGAAGCTGGAAACCGAGGTATTGAACGAGAAGCGTTCCACATCTTCCTCAACCTTGCGGATGATCTTATGTAATGATTTTAACTCGGCTTTTGAAGGCTCGGCATTAGATACACTAAATTCCCATGCCTCGTTATGGAACATCCTCCAAAATTTACGCAGGAATTTGAATACCCCCTCAATACCATTGGTATTCCATGGCTTGCTCTGCTCCAGCGGACCAAGGAACATCTCGTACATGCGCAGGGTATCAGCACCGTAACGGGTAACGATATCGTCTGGATTCACTACGTTAAAATATCTTTTGGACATTTTTTCAACTTCGTGTCCACAGTAATATTTCCCATTTTCTTTAACAAAGATTGCGTCTTTAAATTCCGGGAGATGTAATCCTAATTTTTCAGTTTTAAGAATATCATTTTCTACTATGTTAACATCAATGCGAGTAGGAATAAATACTCTGCTATTTGAATAAGGTATATTATCAGCAATCTCTTTACCATATTGCTGTTCGATAATATTCTTTAAATCATCATTTAAGAAAGGTTGTCCTTCAGAAGTTACAGATTCTCTGAAATCTACATAAATATTTTTCGACAGCAACAAAGGCGGATAACCGTTAGGATTATCGTCAAAGACGACCCTGTAAATAATACTTGAGCGACCCTGTATCATCCCCTGGTTAATCAACTTTTTAAAGGGCTCATCTTCAACCACCAGGTCAAGATCCTTTAAAAATTTGTTCCAAAAACGGCTATACAATAAGTGGCCGGTGGCATGTTCGCTGCCGCCGATATATAAGTCAACATCTTTCCAATATTCAATAGCCTCTCTTGATGCAAACTCCTTATCGTTTTTCGCATCCATATAACGGTACCAGTACCAGCTTGAGCCAGCCCAACCCGGCATGGTGGAAAGTTCGTAATGATAGCTCGCACTATCACCCCCCGTTTCACTCTTGTAGCTCCAGTCTTCGGCTCTGCCCAATGGAGGTTCGCCGCTTTCGGTTGGCAGGTATTTGTCAACCTCGGGCAATAACAATGGCAGGTGATTTTCTTCAATTAAATGTGGCAAGCCCTCTTTAAAATAAACCGGTACCGGTTCGCCCCAATAACGCTGACGGCCAAAAATAGCATCACGCATCCTGAAGTTTATTTTTGCCTTACCGGCACCAATTGACTCCAGTTTGGCAATAACGGCTGCTGTACCTGCTTTATAGTCCAGCCCGTTCATAAAGTCGGAGTTGATATATTTACCTTCCTTGGTAGGGTCGGCTTCTGTTTCAATATTTTGTATATCGAGGATAGGTACTATCGGGAGGTTAAAATGTTTTGCAAACAAATAATCGCGCTGATCGCCCGATGGTACGGCCATTACAGCCCCGGTACCATATCCGGCTAAAACGTAGTCAGCAATCCAGATCTGGATCTTTTCGCCATTAAGCGGATTCAACACATAACTCCCTGTAAACGCGCCCGAAACCGTTTTGGCATCGGCCATCCTATCCAGTTCAGATTTCTTTTTGGTTACAGCTATATAAGCATCGATATCTGCCTTTTGCTCTGGCGTAGTTAAAGTTGCCACCAACTCATGCTCAGGAGCTATCACCAAAAATGTAACACCAAAAATGGTATCAACACGGGTAGTGAAAACTTCGATGTAGGTTGCGTGGTTCGCGTTGCCGGTTGCGTGTGCCGCACCCCGAACCTCGCTCCCCGATCCTGGCACCGGAAATTTAACACTGGCACCGGTACTTTTACCTATCCAGTTCCTTTGCATCTCTTTTAATGGCTCGGGCCAGTCAATAGTATCCAGTCCCTGCAATAATCTTTCGGCATAGGCGGTAATGCGCATGCTCCATTGCATCATTTTCTTTTGCTCAACCGGGTAGCCGCCGCGCTCGCTAAAGCCGTCTTTTACTTCGTCATTAGCCAATACGGTTCCTAAAGCGGGGCACCAGTTTACGGTACTTTCGCGCAGGTAGGTTAGGCGGTATTTTAAAAGTTCGGCCTGCTGCTTTGGGTTGCTCATGGCATTCCATTCACCGGCAGTAAAACTTAATATTTCTTCATCACATACAGCGTTGATGCCTGCAGAACCCTCTTGCTCAAAATGGGCAACCAGTTTGGCAATAGATTCGGCCTTGTTTGCATCCTTATTATACCAGCTGTTAAACAGCTGCATAAAGATCCACTGTGTCCATTTATAATAATCGGGCGAGCTGGTGCGCACCTCGCGACTCCAATCAAAAGAGAAACCAATCTGATCTAGCTGGCGGCGGTAGGTAGCAATATTATCTTCGGTAGTAACCGCAGGGTGTTGCCCTGTTTGTATGGCATACTGCTCGGCCGGTAAGCCAAAACTATCATAACCCATGGGGTGCAGCACGTTAAACCCTTTTAACCGTTTATAACGTGCAAAAATATCAGATGCGATGTAGCCCAGCGGGTGACCCACATGCAGCCCCGCACCCGATGGGTAAGGGAACATATCCAGCACATAATACTTGGGTTTGGCGCTTTTGTCTTCGGCTTTAAACGTTCCGTTCTGTGCCCAAAACTGCTGCCATTTTTGCTCTATATCCTTAAATTGATAGTCCATTTTATTGTTTACGCGTATGAGGTTGCGAAATTAAGAAAATCTCTATTAGTATGGTAGTTTATTGGCGATTAGTTGATTAACCTATTCCTTTTAAGGTACATAACCTTTGTTATACTTGCAAAACCCTCCATAATAACATCATCCTCATCATTATTAATAGATATTAATATTTTTAGTTAACTAATTATATAATTAACCGTATTAAAGTTAAATTTGGTGACACTTATTAAACTTAAACATGAAACACAATTACAAACTGCTTTTATTAGCCTTATTATGCGTGGCCTTCACATGGTCGGCCTGCAGAAAATTAAAAGACGAACCCAACACCAGCACAGTTAGCACCAAAGTAGTTAGCACACAAATGGCTTCAAGCCTTAGCGAATCTTTGTATGGCGCGCAAGGTGGCTTTAGCATCGAAGATGGTATTGACTACCCAAGCAATCTTGATTTTGCTCACAAAGGCAAAATTAAAGTTCAATCAAACCATCACCTGGTTTGCGGTTTTAAAATTGATACCACCTTCTCGGCTAACTTTGATACCGACAGTGCAAAGCTCGACCTGTGGGAAAAAATCAAGTACGAAGTTTTGTGCACCAACAGCATACCTTCAAGCGTAAATGTTAATGATAGCTTACGTTTAGTTATAGTTGGTGGCGGCAATAACATTACAGCAAAATATGGCAAAAGCTTTTTATTAAAAAGCCTTAGCCCGGGCCAAACAGGCGCAAAACTTCAGCTGGATGGAAAGTTGAACTTATCCGTAAACGGCACCTATAAAGAAAACACAACTACAAAAGCCGTTGCAGCTTCATACAACTTCAGTTTATCTGCGCTGGTTATTGACCGCTCTGCAGATGCCGATATTATAAGCGGAAACGGGAAATTTTCTACCAAAGGAACTTATGATAAAGGTACCTGGAATTACTCGGGAACCATAGTATTCATCGGTGGCCATAAAGCCAAGGTGACCATTAATGGCGATGTTTACACCATCAATATTAAAACCGGACAGGTGTTATAACCCGAACTTAAAATATGTATCCCCCGACTACTATCGGGGAAATTGCTATAAAAAAACCACGAAGTCATGTCGACTATTTCGGCATCCCACATTACAGGTCAACAACATTATATTGCAGACTTTGCATGTGGGGTGCCGAAACAAGTTCGGCATGACTTCTGTTTTATAGGCCTTTGTCTAAAAAGTCCTTTGTCCAAAGATCCTTGCTCCAAAAGTCCTTGCTCCTTGCTCCAAAAATCCCAAAATCCGTAGCGGGAAATTAAACATTGCAAACAATTCCCCATTTGGTGCAAAACACACCCCTCCCGCAACCAAAAAACAAGCTTTCAGTCGGCAAATCTTTAACTGAAAATTAATTAATTATTGCGTTTTAGGGTATTAAAATATCCTTTTATATATAATGTATGATTGGAATATTTATTGAGTATCGTTTTCCAATAAAAATATCTAAATCAAAATCATGAATCTAAACCTACGCATCGTATTGCCGTTACTAATGGGTGTTGTCATTTCTTATTCGGCATGTAAAAAAACTGAAAATACCGCCACCCCTACCACCCCCAATACCCCGGCTACAACCCAGGCAAGTGTTGAAATTGGTAAAAACCTTGCACAATCAATTGTTGGTGCTTTTGGTGGTGCCAGTATTAAAGATGGTGTTAATCCATCTGCCAGTTTTTCAACATCAAAGCTTAAAGTACAAAGCAACAATTACAATTGCGGCTTTTATATTGATACCAGCTTAAACCTTACTTTTAACCAGGGCGATACCTTAAAGGCGCATAAAACAGGTGGCGTAAACTATTACTTTGTATGTAACAATAACAAAACCATAGGATACGATCTGATAGATTCCATTACAACAAAAGGCAGCGGCCCTGGCTATGCTTTTACTTATGCCATTATTCAGGATTACCATGTAAGAGGTTTAAATACCAACAATTCCAATTTTTCATTGGATGGAAAATTAAAATCTTTTACCGACAATCAATACACCAAGTATAACACGTTCATGTCTGTTCATAACGTTTATAACTTTAGCAATCTGTACGTACATGCCGATGATAACTTTGATATCACAAGCGGCTCTGCAACTTTTAATTCAAAAGGAAAAACCAATGGCGGCGGATGGGATTATAGCGGAACGCTTAAGTTTTTAGGCAATCATAAAGCTCAAATGACATTTTTAAACCACGAATACCTTGTTGATTTACTAACAGGCGAAGTAAAGCCTAATTAACACAAGGCATTAAATAACAAAAGAGCTCTCTTCGGTTTCCGGAGGGAGCTCTTTTTGTTATAATCAGAACTAATAACTTATTATATTGGCAAAATAAAACCTTTTGCTCCCCCCTTAGGGAGCCGGGGGATTGTTAAACCATGAAACGCCTATTCTCAAACCTCACCTTCCAGGTTCTTATCGCTATTGCCCTCGGTGTCATCGTCGGACTAAACTTTAAGGGCTTTGCCCCAACTGCCGAACTCATTAGCAAAACATTCATCAGCTTAATCACCATGCTGATAGCGCCAATCATATTTTTCACCATAGTGCTGGGCATTGCCGGCATGAGCGATATGAAAAAGGTGGGCCGCGTGGGTGGCAAGGCCTTGCTTTATTTCGAAATAGTTACCTCATTCGCGCTTATCATTGGCGTTGCCGTGGCCAATATTGTTAAACCCGGCGCTGGCTTTGTAAACCATACCGTTGCCGATACCAGTAAGCTTGCCGTGTATGAAAAAGCTGCCGCCGAAATGCACTGGGGCGATTTCATTGCTCACATTGTACCCGGCAACGTGTTTGAGGCTTTTGCCAAAGGCGATATATTACAGATCCTGTTCTTCGCTATTTTGTTTGGCATCGGGCTAAGTCGCATGGGCGAAACCGGGCAATCAGTTATCCAACTGTTTGATAAGCTGTCAAAAGTATTCTTCAACATCATGAAAATTGTGATGAAGGTAGCCCCTTTGGGCGCATTCGGGGGGATGGCATTTACCATCAGTAAGTACGGTTTAAAAACGTTACAGCCATTAGCTATCCTCATGGGCTCGGTTTATTTAACCATGTTCCTGTTCATCTTTGTGGTGCTGAATATCATTTGCCGCATCTACAAATTCAGCCTTTGGCAATACCTTAAATACATCCGGGAAGAAATATTGATTGTGCTGGGGACATCCTCGTCCGAGTCGGCCCTGCCGGCCATGATGGAGAAGATGGAAAAATTCGGCTGCTCCAAATCAGTGGTGGGCCTGGTGATCCCTACCGGTTATTCCTTTAATTTGGATGGCACTACCATTTACTTATCTATGTGTGTGATTTTTTTGGCGCAGGTATTTAATGTACCGCTATCTCTTGCCCAGCAATTAACTATCATAGGCATCCTGATGATCACTTCAAAGGGCGCGGCCGGTGTTACCGGCAGTGGCTTTATTGTATTGAGCAGCACACTGGCGGCTATTAAAATTATCCCGGTAGAAGGTTTGGCTATCCTGATAGGTGTAGACAGGTTTATGTCAGAAGCGCGTGCCATCACCAATGTAATTGGCAATGGTGTAGCTACTATTGTGATTGCGAAAAGCGAGGGTGAGTTTAGCCCCCCGGCCCCCTAAAGGGGGAGTTTTTATTAGAAAGTTAGATTTATGCTCCTAACACATCTGCGATGATATTTGCGCTCAAAATTATAATCATGTTTGCCGGAATGGGTTATACACTGGCTTATTTCATACCCGGAATTTTGGGAGATAAAAAGAAGCTTAAAAAAGCTGGAATAATTTTCATTTCTTCATGGGTGTTGTTGGTGCTTATCGGCGTAATTGAATTCTATTATTTGACAAGCGCAGCAGTGATTTGATGATAATACCTGCCAGAAGCTGAAACATTTAAAATACAAAACTTCATCGACAAATTGACATACCAACGCTCTACGATTTAATTAAAAAAAATAATTTTGTCATCCAATAGAGATAATTATCAAAAGAACCGCTGCGGAGGATGCTTTGCTTAATAAAATGAAATTTGAACTGGATGCACGTAAAAAGTATAAACAAATATTAAGCTTATTTGCCTTCGGCCTGGTAATCGCGGTTTACGGGTTAAATAATTCAAGCCCCGAAAACGCTTGCATAGGGGGTGGGGGCATCGGAGCTTCACTAATGTTTTATTACCAAATAGCTATTCAACAAACAAATAAAAGAAGGTTATTGAAGGACAGCTTCAAAAGGAACGAAGCAAAAGATTTCATTAACCTTAAATTTGACGATTCGTCTATTTCATTGCAAACGCTTGAAACGTATATTCGGACGATGTGGAGCAGAATATCGGGTTATCGTTTATACAACGAGTGTTTATTTATGTTGCCAGGTAAAGAATACAAATCCGCATTTGTAGTTAAGAAGAACGAGGTATCTGAAAAAGAGTTTGAAGAGCTAATTGATTTTTTGGCCAAAAGATATGAGGTACTGTCATAAAAGCACCCTTGTGACCCGCATGCTAAGTAGACACAACTCAAACATGTAGTGCAATTCTTCCATAAAAGTCCAGCAAATGATCAATATAACCTATCTTTTAAAACTCATACATATTATTTGCCCGCAAACTGTCAATTGCCGAAACAGCGCTTAATTCTAACCCACGTCTTACGCCAATTTTTTGTTCTATTTCTGGTAGAGTTTTAAATCCATATAGTTGAAAAAATTTTTCTGTATGCGCATAATATGCGCCTAAAAATTCTGTTATCGACAGCACATCAGCTTCTAAACCTTCACTTTCAAAGTTAAATTGACAGGAGCTATCGTAAGAAAGCAGTAGGTTATCATCAGAATTCTCAGTTGCAAAGCTAAACTGATAATGGTTATCACCAATAATATCATGGGAAAGAATTGTCTCTTTACCCTTACCCCCATAATAAAGGATACCAAATGTAATTAGGAGCGTGCTTAATGATTCAGTTTTCGTACCGCCATAGCCAAAACCAGATTCATATCCGAAATCAGCAATGCTTTTATCCAAATGCTCTTCATTGAATATGTATTTCGTAACTTTAATGGGTTGTATATTAAATATTTTCATAAGTATGTGTTTAGATCGTAATTATAATTAAATAGAGATTCTCTTTCTTAAGTATTATTTTTCTACTGGCCTTGTACGCAAAGCTGGGGTTATCACCCGCTGTCGCAAGGGTCCACCCTTGCTGTTCGAATGTCTCCGACTTCGAACGATTATGCCCGTAGTTTAAAACTACCCGCATGCTAAGTATGCGCCATACCTTTATGACAATCCACTATGAATCAAATGGTTAATATCTGCATCACAGCAAGGGTACCAGGCATCGTACATCGCTATCGTTTTCATAAATTTCCAGGCAATAGCCTTTCGGGTCAATATTAGGATAGCTTAGTAATTGCCTGAACGCGTGGCCTACACTGGCCTCATCTTTTTTCCAGTCCTTTAAATACAAACTGATATAAGTTCCTTTCCTTACCAGGAAAGTTTCCGCTTTTTTTTCTTTACCCTCGCCCGGATACGCCTCTTCAGCAGCAGCGCGGTAAATGATCTGGCCTTCTTTGTCTGGGTTTGAAATACCGTAAAGCCTGTCCCGGCCTGGTAAAAGAGCATCCAACGCCGCGAATGCGCCACCAACACCCATCGGGAAAGAGGTTGCTTGTACATAAATGACAGTAATATCTCTTTCAATCGTATATTTTTCCATGTCAAAAGTTTTGCTGAATAAAAGTAATTCATCAGTTTGAACCGGGCAAGGGTAGAAAATGACAAAAGAGGGGGTAAACGCGACAGCTTATATCAGTATATATGTGCAGTGATTACAACTTCAGAACTATTATTTAAACCACGGGGATGAATCACTACCTCTGTAATTTTTAAATTTTCATTGCTAACCAGATGCCCATTTACAAGTTCCATAGGAAATATTGTAGACTCTGATACGTCAAAAATGGATTTCGTAAATACTTGCCCTTTTGAGTCAATCGGAAAAACGACAACTCCATTAAACGGTCTCAATCGGAAATCTGAGTTTTTGTCATTCATTTTTATATAAATCTGCCCCTTGAAATTAGGCGGGACAGCAATTACGAAGCCGTTGACAATAAAAACATCCCGACAAACAAAAAAAATATTTAGAACTATTATCAAAAACATGATAACATGACTCGCCAATTTATTTAGAATTCTTATCTTTTTAATCGTGATGACTAAGATTAAACAAACAAATCCAATAACAGCAACCCGAAAAAAAACATCTTCGGATATATAGGTAAATTTCCATTCCAGGATTGTTGCTATTAAAGCAAATACGGCCAAACCAAAATTCGCAGTTGTTAAAAATTTTATTATTCTACTCATCGCTATGTGTCGTCCTGAAAAAAATTTACTGGGTACCATTAAAAAGACGACTAATCAAAAGAAGTATCCGATATGAAGACTATACTGACCAAACATGAGATTGAAAACAAGGATGGCAATATTTAGTAATACAATGTACAATATCGCTTTCCAAAACATTTTGTGTAATGCTTTATAAAATGCATCTTGAATTAGCTTAAGGTTTGTCTCATTTAGATGGGGGTCTAATTGATCGTTCATGTATTTAGGGTTTAAGTTATGTACTTATGTTTCGCACTAAAATAACTAAATTAGGAATATGAATGTGGAAAACCTGCTGGATTTATATACTGAATACTTAATAACTTAATAATAGTGCCAGGCGAACAACAGCGACTGGTCTTTCGGTATTAGCGAAGGAAAAATCATTCCCCCATGCTGTCTGAAGTCTCCCGCTGTTCGAATATCTCCGACTTCGAACGATTATGCCGGTAGTTTAAAACTACCCACATGTATAGGTATGCGCCACGCCTTTAGGGCAGAGACTATGATTCAAATTAATGCATACAGGTAGGCTCTAAAATACAAAATCCTGGATGAAAAAATATCCGCGATTTACAGATTCAATACCTTGAATGTGGGCCACAAGGCTGAAGCCTTGCGGCAGCGTGGCGTGACAGATGGCCATCAGGGCGTCGCAATGAATGACAAACGTGATACAAAAAGAAATAGAATCCATGAAATTTTTCATACATTGTTTTATGATTATGATGGCGCTGGGTCGGGGATCGGTTCTTACGACAAACAGGATATGCCCAATGATCTAGATGTCAGTACCGTTATTGATCAGCTGCCGAATATTCCTCCCCCTGATGACAAATCAAAAACAGAAAAGAAAGATGAAAAGTAACCTTAGAATCCTGGGACTTATTATTTTGCTGCCTTGTTTGCAACGATCTTACGGACAGCCCAGTAAATCTATAAAAGATACAGTGTTCATTTGCTTGGTTTCGGGAACATTAGATAATGGACGACCTGTGACGGAATATTTACTAAGTAAAGATTTGCCTTCTATTTACAGGTGTTTAAAAGCTGGCGACCAGGACTCAATCATTTGTAGACTGACTGAAAAATTAATATTATTTGAAGAGCCGTTTCTCACATTAAAAAAAAACCGGTTACGTTACCAGTTTAACAGCGTTGAACAAGAAGCAATATTTTCTAAAAATTACTATAAGAGGCTGCTGCCGCTTTCTAAAAAGATGACGGAATTTAGCACGGCTAAGTTATCAAATGGAAGGCACCTGACGCTGAACATTGCTAAAATATCAGGTGAGTTTTGGACATTGCCAGCAAACAAGACAACATTTAGTGAAAGTTTTCCTGATAACGGGTGTTATAAAAAAGAATATATCTCTAATTTGAAATCGATAGATAAGATTTATAGACTGGCCGACACAGAGCGAATTGAAATATTGGTGCATACTGGAAGTTCTATGTAAAGGTGGGTAGAGTATCAAAGCCCAAGCTGCCGCTGCATACTCGCGCCAAATATGGGAAGATTCGAACTGTGGAAGGCTATGGACAGCATGGGCTGGTCCTAATTAACAAAAAACTTCCACTGGTAGTCTTTCCTTCCATAAAAATTGTATCTGTCGTAAATTTTTCTACTTTATAATTCACAAGCCAACAGACTTCTAAGGTACTATCTTTACTTTGATAATACCATTTGGATTTACTTGAGCCTTCCATATCCAGCAGAAGGGGATCGCCTTTTTTATTTTCATCCTTGGAAAAGTAAGACATTGAAGTTCCATCGGGGCTGAAAGTCCATTGATTATGATTGTAATTGTACCGTCCAAGAGAATCTTTTTCTTTTAAAATCCAAAATCCCGATGCACTTTGTGAGGTTAATATCTTTTTTAATTCGTTATCACTTCCACATGACAGAATTAATGTTACTACAATCAGTAGTACTATTTTTTTCATAATTAATCTTCTGGTTAGCCAGTTTTGTATAAACCGCGTGCCTTATTTGGCGCGAGTATGCAGCCATGGCCAAAAGCGTGGAGTACTCGTGACTTCATGAAAAGGCAGTTATTTCATAAATCTCTTCTGCACAATTCAATTTATTAACCACATGTTTAACATTCCACCATCAATTTGCAGATTTTAAAAATACAAAATTCCGGATGAAACTCACGTCCAGGATTTGCGTGAAAGCCCACCGTTGACGCGGACCTGCGGCAAAGGCAAAACGAGTGCTTGCAACGGAAAGCCCTGCTCCCGATTTTATCGGGGGAAACATCCAAAACCTACCCGGTGAAACAATTATTTAATTACCACAAAGTCACTTTTTTGTTAACATTTAAAATTATTCGCCCTTTAGAAAATTAGGGGGTTGACATTCGGACAAAAACTTTAGCTTTGCCGTACTAAACGAAAAAAACCAATGAGTGTTCTCGTAAATAAAGATTCAAAAGTTATTGTACAAGGTTTCACCGGTAAAGAAGGCACTTACCATGCTGAGCAAATGATTGCTTATGGCACCCAGCTTGTTGGAGGTGTTACACCAGGTAAAGGCGGTCAGACGCATTTAGACAGGCCTGTTTTTAACACCGTTAAAGACGCTGTTGACCAAACAGGTGCTGATGTATCTATCATTTTTGTACCTCCTGCTTTCGGCGCTGATGCTATTATGGAAGCTGCCGAGGCTGGTATTAAGGTTATTGTTTGTATCACCGAAGGTATCCCGACAAAGGATATGATTGCGATAAAAGAATATTTAACAGATAAGGATGCACGCCTTATTGGCCCTAACTGCCCGGGTATTATTACTGCTGATGAAAGTAAAATTGGTATTATGCCAGGCTTTATCTTCAAAAAAGGTAATGTTGGTGTGGTTTCAAAATCAGGTACGCTAACTTATGAAGCGGTTGACCAGGTGGTTAAAGCTGGTTTAGGTATCACTACCGCTATAGGTATTGGTGGCGACCCGATCATTGGTACGCCTACTAAAGAAGCTGTTGAATTGTTAATGAATGATCCTGATACTCATGGTATCATCATGATAGGCGAAATTGGCGGAAGCATGGAAGCTGAAGCAGCCCGTTGGATTAAAGAATTTGGCACTAAACCAGTTGTAGGCTTTATTGCCGGCCAAACTGCGCCTCCGGGCCGTAGAATGGGTCACGCTGGTGCTATTGTTGGCGGTGCCGACGATACAGCTGCCGCTAAAATGAAGATCATGCGCGAGTGCGGTATCCGCGTAGTTGAATCTCCTGCCGAAATTGGCGCTGCCATGGCAGAAGAATTGGCTAAATTAGTTTAAAGCCCCCTAACCCCCTAAAGGGGGAACTGGAAAAACATATTTGAATCCTGGTCAGTTTTGGCCGGGATTTTTTATTTAGAATCAAATCGACATATCACTCCCGCGAGGTTAGCGCAGCGTAACTCGTGGGAGACATGGTGTAAGCTTCCAGCTTACGTGTACTTGGCTTCAAGCGGCGCAGCCCTCACTGCAAATTTGAAAATAGTTACATACTGAGCACCTCACCCAAACAGGTGTTCGGATTTTTCAAAAATCACCTCACAGCCCGAACACCCCGAACACTTAAATTACTGATAATCAACGTCAGCAATTTCCACACCCAAACCAAGCGGACACTTAAATTACTGATTTACAAATGGTTAAATATTCAACTTTTCGCTAACGACGGATACTCCTGAAAAAGCGAACACCTGTTTCCTTACCAGCCATAAATTCTTTATTTTTAGAAAGTAAAGCTTCAACTTACTTATGATCACAAAGAATCTGCATAAACTACTCAGCTTAATTCTGCTATCTGGCTGTTGCGCAACAGCTCTCGCTCAAACCTACAAACCCGCCGTTTTCACCGATCCCGACAGGTTAAAAAAGATAGAGGCGACTTTTCCTGTCATCGACCAGATTTATAAAGACTACGCAGAAAAGAACCATTGGCCGGGCCTGGCATATGGCATCGTTGTAGATGGTAAACTGATACATGTAGGTGGCCTCGGTTATACCGATGTTCCTAATAAAATAGCGGCTACCCCAAAATCCGATTTCCGCATTGCATCCATGACCAAAAGTCTTACCGCCATGGCCATTTTAAAACTGCGCGATGAAGGTAAACTGAAACTGGATGACCCCGCTTACCTGTACATCCCCGAAATGAAAAACACACATTACCTTACCAAAGATGCCACACCGGTAACTGTAAGGAATTTGTTAACCCACTCCGCCGGTTACCCCGAAGATAATCCCTGGGGCGACAGGCAACTGGCCGTAAGCGACGATGAACTGATAGCCCTCTATAAAAAAGGCGTCTCCTTTTCCAACAACCCTGGTTTAGGCTATGAGTATAGTAACCTTGGTTTTGCTACTTTAGGCTACATCATTAAAAAAGTTTCGGGCAAAACCTATGAAACTTACATTACCGAAAATATCCTGAAACCATTAGGCATGACCCATACTTACTGGGAATATACCAAAGTGCCTAAGCAGCAACTGGCGCTGGGTTACAGATGGCTTGATAACCAATGGGTAGAGCAACCTTTACTGCATGATGGTGCTTATGGCGCCATGGGGGGCCTCATCACCACCATTGAGGATTTCACCATCTACATGGCTCTTCACCTGGATGCCTGGCCACCACGGGATAACGCTGAAACCGGCCCGATAAAAGGAGCTCTATCCGCGAAATGCAATACCCATGGGATGTAAATTATTTAACGGCAAATGCCAAAACTACAACCGGTCGTCCCTGTCCCAATGTGAGTGCCTATGCCTACGGCTTGCGGTGGGCTAAGGATTGTGATAACCGGGTTTATATAGGGCACACCGGTGGCCTACCGGGTTTCGGCAGCCAATGGAACATCATGCCCGATTATGGCATCGGTGTAGTCTCCTTTGCCAACCTTACTTATGCCCGCGCGGGTTATCC
The DNA here is from genome assembly GCF_025362475.1 of Mucilaginibacter sp. GTDB lineage: Bacteria > Bacteroidota > Bacteroidia > Sphingobacteriales > Sphingobacteriaceae > Mucilaginibacter. The sequence continues at coordinate 32,866 of NZ_JANYGH010000069.1, read as the reverse complement.
CAACTCCCAGGTTTTGGATACCTTGCTGGCTTTATCAGGCATCAAACCACGCCAGCTACCAGCATCCCTGATTCTTGATCAGCGCAAAAACGACCTTCTCAAAGTTATTGCCGACTGGAGCAAGGCCAAAGAAAGCGGCATCTTTGCCGATAACTTCTTTATGGATTACTTCCCCGAAAAGCTAAAAATTGCTACCGCAGAAGCCTTTGCCAAAGCAGGCAAAACCATAAGTATTGGTGATGTAGTTGCAGAGAACCAGTTAAGGGGATATTTTATTATTAAGGGCGAAAATGCCAATATTAAAGTAAGCTTTACGCTAACGCCCGAGAATCCGCCTTTGATACAGGAATATCATTTGGATGTTAGCCCCCCGGCCCCCTGAAGGGGCAGTATCAATGCGGCATTTGTCTGAACCGTAATGTTATATCTGCACATCTGAAATTTGCACATCTGCACACCTAATCTCAAGTCAACCCAATGTAAACATCCCCTTCCAAAACAATCAAAACCTTTAAATTGTCGTATCTTTATGTAGCAAAAAGGTGAGCTAACATCACTAATTCACCCACTCATAAACTCACTAAATAAAAATGGAATACAACAAGTTAACACCCGAAGAAGAATATATTATATTACATAAAGGCACCGAGCGTCCGTTTACAGGCGCTTTGCTAAACAATCATGCTCAGGGTTTATATGTTTGCAAACGCTGTGACACCCCGCTTTACACTTCCGAGTCAAAATTCGAATCGCATTGCGGATGGCCAAGTTTTGATGATGAAATACCCGGTGCAGTAAAAAGAGTACCAGATCCGGATGGTCGCCGTGTTGAAATTGAGTGCGCTAATTGCGGCGCGCATTTAGGTCACGTTTTTGAAGGTGAATACTTCACCCCAAAAAACACCCGCCATTGTGTAAATTCAGTGTCGATGAAATTTGTATCGGCAGATGATATTAAATAATTTTCTTTAAACAATTCAGGAATGTCCCGGTCGATTAAAGTCGACCGGGATGTTTTGTTTTCCACAAACCGGGTTTGAGGCGATTTTCAGAGCCAGATTTCGAGATTCCCATCCGGCTTTAGCAAAGCCATTATGCATTTTTCAATGATTGTCGGTGTTAAGTAAAGTAATTTACAATGTTAAATTATTGTTTTCGGCAAGTTTTTACACTATGCTTTTTAGGGTTCAATTTTAATTAGCTGTAATCAAGTTCATTAATTTTCTGTTTAGCCAGGCGGCTTTAAAAGTTATGGCACAAAGTGTTAATAACTCTGGCCTTTGTTAAAAACTATCATTATAAGCATTCCAACTCAAACATTAACTTTGTTCTACAAGGTAATAAAAAAGGTATTCAACAGGCAGCGGATGCATTCGTCATCCACAATACAAACACTTAGCTGTCATAGATTTACATACTAAACATTGTGATTGGTCAAGCTAAATCACAAAAACTTGAAAGCTTTATTTTTAATAAGGCTCGCTTTGGTGTCTGATGGCGCTACGTAGGGATAAAACGAATAAAAAACAGGTACCAATGATACAGGAAGACGAAATATTACTGAGAGAGAATAAAGACAGGTTTGTGATACTACCTATTAAGTATCCGGCCATTTGGGAAATGTATAAAAAGGCTGAAGCCAGTTTTTGGACAGCCGAAGAAATCGATCTCTCGGACGATATGAAGCATTGGGAAAATCTGAATTCAGGCGAGAAGCATTTCATCTCGCACATCCTGGCTTTCTTTGCGGCAAGCGATGGTATAGTGAATGAGAACCTGGCTGTGAATTTCATGAGCGAGGTACAATTACCAGAAGCCCGTTGCTTTTACGGTTTCCAGATCATGATGGAGAACATCCACTCAGAAACCTATGCCTTGCTGATTGATACCTATATTAAAGATCCGGCCGAAAAAGACCGCCTGTTCCATGCCATTGACACGGTACCATGTGTGGGCAAAAAGGCCGAGTGGGCTTTACGCTGGATAAACAACGGTAATTTTGCCGAGCGTTTGGTGGCTTTTGCTGCTGTTGAAGGGATCTTCTTCTCAGGTAGTTTCTGCTCCATCTTCTGGCTTAAAAAACGTGGCCTGATGCCGGGATTAACTTTCAGCAATGAATTGATCTCCCGTGATGAAGGTTCGCATTGCGAATTTGCCTGCCTGCTTTACAAAATGCTAAGCAAAAGATTAAGCGCCGAAGCAGTTTTAAGCATTATTACCGATGCTGTTGAAATTGAAAAAGAATTTGTTACTGACGCATTACCTGTTAACCTGATAGGGATGAATGCCAAATTAATGAGTCAATATATTGAGTTTGTGGCCGACAGGTGGCTGGGCGAACTGGGATACGAAAAACATTACGGCGCCAGCAACCCGTTTGATTTTATGGAGATGATATCACTACAAGGCAAAACCAACTTTTTTGAAAAACGCGTTGGCGATTATCAAAAAAGCGGTGTATTAAACAATGCCGAAAGCAAAGCATTCTCATTAGATGAAGACTTTTAAGTCAGTATCAAGTATCGGAATGCTTAGTTATCTGTAAAAATCACCGGTTGGTAAAAGGTCTTACTACTTGATACTAACTACTTGATACAAAAAATAAGAGTTAACAAAATACAATATACACACAAGTTGGTTCAGGTCTTGCTACTTGATACTAACTACTAAATACTATTAAACATGCTTGTAGTAAAAAGAGACGGTAGAAAAGAATCGGTAAAATTCGACAAGATCACAGCTCGTATCGAAAAACTGTGTTATGGGTTCCAACTGGTTGACCCAATTGATGTGGCAAAAAAGGTAATTGAAGGTTTATTTGATGGAGTAACAACTTCAGAACTTGACAACCTTGCGGCCGAAACTGCAGCATCATTAACGACGAAGCACCCGGATTATGCTTTACTGGCTTCGCGTATAGCAGTATCAAACCTGCACAAAAATACGATCAAGTCGTTCTCAGAAACTATGCGCCTCCTGTACTATTACGTGGATGGCAAAACAGGCAAAAATGCTTCACTTATAGCCGATGATGTATGGGAAGTTATTCAAGAAAATGCCGAACTGTTAGATAGTACGATCATTTATGACCGCGACTTTGGTTTCGACTATTTCGGTTTTAAAACGCTTGAAAAATCATACCTGTTAAAGGTGGATGGCAAAATTGTGGAGCGTCCGCAACACTTGTTTATGCGTGTATCTGTTGGTATCCATAAAGAAGACGTTGAAAGCGCCATCAAAACATATCATTTAATGAGCGAGCGCTGGTTCACTCACGCTACTCCTACCCTTTTTAATGCAGGTACACCAAAACCACAAATGTCGTCATGCTTCCTGTTAACCATGAAAGATGATAGCATTGATGGCATATACGATACTTTAAAACAAACTGCTAAAATTTCACAAAGTGCCGGTGGTATTGGCTTAAGCATCCACAACGTAAGGGCTACAGGCTCATACATCAGCGGTACAAATGGCACAAGTAATGGAATTATCCCGATGCTGCGTGTATTTAACGATACCGCCCGTTATGTTGACCAGGGCGGTGGCAAGCGTAAAGGCGCTTTCGCTATCTACCTTGAACCATGGCATGCAGATATATTTGAATTTTTAGATCTGCGTAAAAACCACGGTAAAGAAGAAATGCGTGCCCGCGATTTGTTCTACGCCCTTTGGGTATCAGACCTGTTCATGGAGCGTGTTGAGGCCAACGAAGAGTGGAGCTTGTTTTGCCCGCATGAAGCACCAGGTTTGGCTGATTGTTTTGGTGCCGAGTTTGTTGAATTGTACACCAGGTACGAAAAAGAAGGTCGTGCCCGCAGAACCATCAAAGCACAGGAACTTTGGTTTGCTGTATTAGATGCCCAGGTAGAAACCGGCACACCATACCTTTTGTATAAAGATGCTGCCAACAGCAAATCAAACCAGCAAAATTTAGGTACTATAAAAAGCTCAAACCTTTGTACCGAAATTATGGAGTATACCGATGCTAACGAGATAGCGGTTTGTAACCTTGCTTCATTGGCATTGCCACGTTACATCAGCAACGGAACATTTGACCATAATAAACTGTATGATGTTACTTATCAGGCTACTTTAAACCTGAACAAGATCATCGATTATAACTACTACCCGGTTAAAGAAGCCGAATATTCAAACTTACGTCACCGCCCTATTGGTTTAGGTGTACAAGGTTTGGCGGATACTTTCATCCAGCTGCGTATGCCGTTTGAAAGCGATGAGGCTAAACAACTGAACAAAGAGATCTTCGAAACCATTTATTTCGCTGCCATGACGGCTTCTAAAGATCTGGCTATAAAAGATGGCCCTTACGAAACATTTAAAGGTTCACCGTTATCAAAAGGTAAATTCCAGTTTGATCTTTGGAATGTATCACCTGCCACTAACCGTTGGGATTGGGAAAATCTGCGCCTGGATGTAATGAACCATGGTGTACGCAACTCACTGTTAGTAGCGCCAATGCCAACTGCATCAACGTCACAAATATTAGGTAACAACGAGTGCTTTGAACCATATACTTCAAACATTTACACCCGTAGGGTATTAAGTGGTGAGTTCATCGTAGTAAACAAATACTTATTGCGCGATCTGGTTAACCTTGGCTTATGGACCCCTGCTATGAAAGATAAGATCATCACAGCAAACGGATCTGTACAGGACATTGCCGAAATACCTGCAGATATCAAAGAACTGTACAAAACAGTTTGGGAAATAAAGATGCGTAACATCATTGATATGGCTGCTGATAGAGGTGCTTATGTTTGTCAATCGCAATCATTAAACCTTTTCATCAACTCGCCAAACGCTTCAAAACTAACTTCAATGCACTTCTACGCATGGAAGAAAGGCTTAAAAACAGGTATGTATTACCTGCGTACACAAGCTGCTTCGCAAGCTGTTAAGTTCACAGTAGAGAACCAGGGTGGATCAAACATGGAGCCTGTTATTCCGGAACATGTAAATCAACTTGCAGATAATGTTCCAGAAGGCCCAAGCTGCTCAATGGAAGAAGGTTGCGTTACCTGCTCTGCGTAAGCGTAGTCGGAAAGTCAGCAAGTCCGAAAGATAAAAGAAGACCGGTAGCTCAACAGCTTACCGGTCTTTTACATTATAATGATTCGCAAAGCTTTTATTTACTATCAAACTTGTCGACCTTTGACAAACAACAAAAAACAAACTTTCGGACTTCCCGGACTTTCCCGACTTCCGGACTAAAACTATGCACCCAAAACACGAGATCATCCGTTGCGAACGCTGTGAGGCCACTTTTGAATGTAAAGCCAATTCATTCACCAAGTGCCAGTGCAGTACCGTGCAGCTCACTATTAACGAAGTGCAGTATGTGAGTGAATTATATGATGGATGCCTATGCGCTAATTGCCTGCTTGTTATTCAGCAGGAATACAGGGTGGAGATGGGGTTGGATTAATTGCCTGAACCGGGATTAAAGGATTCAGGGATTACTATGATTTGAGCTTCCAACCTATCTAATTCAGTCGTGCCGAATTTATTTCGGCATCCCACAGGACAGGTAGCCCGCATGATGCACACTGTGCAAGTTTTAACCTTAAAATTCCTCAAAAAGGACGGTCACCCTGAGCCTGTCGAAGGGTCGCGCGCAAAGGCCTTCCCCCACGAGTCTTCGACAAGCTCAGACTGACAGCCTCTTTTTTAAATTATTTTCTTTTCAGGTTTTGCAAAATTTTACATGTTCAGCACGACCTCTTTTCCATCGAATACCCCTACAGCACATCTCCCCAGGTACTTTTATCCTTCAGCATAATTTCACGTAGCATACCAATCTGAGGCATGCCGTGGTCAAGCACTTCATCATGGAATTTTTTGAGGGAAAAGTTCGCGCCTTCCTGTTTCTTGTAATCCTCGCGCAGCTTTAATATTTCCAGCTTGCCGATGGTATAAAACAGGTAACCGGGATCAAAGGTCCCGCGCAGGGCTTCCTGCCTGGATGGCTTATCGCCCTGGTACCAGTTGTCCATAAAAAACTTAGTAGCCTCATCAACACTCATACCCTGGGTATGGGTTTTAACAGATACACATAAACGGCAGAGCCTTAACAGTGCATCACCGGCTTGTGCCAGGCGATATTTTGCAGCCTTTACCGAATCGCCATTATGACCATAACCTTCATCTGCCATCATTTTCTCGCAGTAGTGCGCCCAGCCTTCAATGTAGGCGTAGCTACCAAATATCTTTTCAATTTTTGTCGCCGATGAGGCATTCAGGTGTAAAAACTGGGTGTAATGACCGGGATAGGCTTCATGAATAGTTACATTATCGGTAGTATAATAATCAAACTGTTTCAGCCAATCTTCTTTTTGTTGTGCTGTCCATTTGGAATCAACCGGAGTAATGTAGTAATAAGCCTCAGTTGCCTTAGTTTCAAACGGACCGGGCGTATCCATTGATGCCGTGCCTGTGGCGCGTGCATATTGCGGGGTTTCCTCTACCTTAACCCTTACTTCTGATGGCATGGTCACGATCTTTTTATCGATCAGGAACTGCCTGATTTGTTCCAGGTTCTTTTTGGCATCAGGAATCAGACTCTCGGCGGTAGGGTGTTCTTTTTGCAGGTCGTGGTATACATCAACCGGTTTCTTATTTGGGTTGATGATCTTAGCAGCATCGTTAAAAGCATTCTGTTCATCTTTCAATTCGGTTAGGCCAATTTGCAATATTTTATCTGGCGACAGCTTAATTCCCTCGCTATAAAGCAGCATTTTTTGATAGCTGGCCGTGCCAATGGCATATTTATTATTTGCCTTTGGCAGCTTTTCCTTCTTCAGGTAATCGGCGAAAGCATTAACGGCCAAAATTGCCGCATCGTTAGCGGTATTGAAAGCCTTCATCAGCGTATCGTTCTTAACATCCTTCAGTGCCACTTTAAGATCGCCGCCTAAAAATGCTGCCGAACCCTGCGCTATCTGGATAGCGGTTTCTACATACGGCCTGGCCAAAGTATCATTCAAATTAAGCCTGGCATCAGCCAGCAGCTTGGGGGCCATTTTTTCAATAGCGATGATTGATTTTACACGCTCCTCTATCGGTGCAAAATTGCGTTTCACATAAATGCTTACATCAACTATCCCGGCATAGGTCATGGGGTTTTTAGTAAAAGTGGCCAGATCATCAAAAGTCCAGATCTCTCCTTTTACAGCCGAACGTAAAATGCGGTAATCATAAAAAACCTTTGGACTAAAAGATGCGGTATCCGCTCCGCTTAGCCTGGTATCAAAATCCTTTAAACGTGCCAATTCCTTATCTATCGAGGCCTTACTGATATCAGTAACCTTACCATCGTACTGATGATAGCCCAATGCAACACCATTGGCAGGGCGCCAGGCCAGGTAACCATCAAGATAATCATCTGCCAGTTTCTGAAATGCGGCATCACCCGATAACGCACTTTCAGCTGCGGGCTTTGGTTTACAACTAATAAGGATACAAAAAGGAATGATAAGGTAAGCTAACTTTTTCATACAGATGGAATTGGAGAATCTAAGATAATGGTTTTAAAAACAATTTTCCGCCTGTTGGTATTGTATTAATAAACCTACTACTATGAAAAAGAGATTCACCGGCATATTATTACTTGCAGTAATGATTGCCACATTAGCCACAAGCTGCGCTCCGCCAAAGAACATGCCGCATCCACCACCGCCGCCAAAGCCGGCAGCAGCATAACAATAAAAGCCTTTAACCATAACCAGTTAAAGGCTTTTATATTGAAATTAAACCTTTACGTTAAAAAAGTATCATACATATGTACATCGTTTAAATAAGGTGTACCATTAAAATTATTTACCATGAAAAAGAGATTTGTTGCATTTGCATTATTAATATCAACAGTAGTAATATCGGTATCATCTGGTTGTGTTGTACGTGATGGATACGGCCGCGGAAATCACCATGGCAGGTACCATGATGATGATGATCATGACCGCGGACATGATCGTGGCCATAACCACGACTATAACCAGGGTGGTTATAACCATTATTAATTTATAAAGAGTGTTGTTTTTGAGTGATTGATGGCAAGGCGGTGAGTGATCACCGCTTTGTTTGTTTATAGGCGATTGGTTTTTACCGCTTGCTTTCTGAAAAATCCAGCCGAATTATTTTATTAAACAAGGAGAATAACATGTTGTAGACTCCCTACGCCCGCAATAGGGATGGAAGTGAATACCGGCCTGTGATTAAGGCCTGCGCAGTATAAACGTACAGCCCGGGCCGCATTATTGGGTAAAGGATTAACTCTGTTCAGTGCTTCGCTGTTTATGGAGTAAGGATTAAGGACTTTGCTCGCTCCATCATTTTAGATATCAGTAACCATATTGCAAACCTACTAAGTGCCTCTGCATGTCGGGGATTGCTTCGTACCTACCTATGGCAAATTATAAAACTGAAGTCGTCCTGAACTTGTTTCAGGATCCCACAGGACGGGTGGACCGCATGAAGTACACTTAGCAAGTGGGGTGCTGAAACAAGTTCAGCATGACGTGATGGAGATGTCATTTTCCGTTCAATGTCCCCAGGATAATAAAACCCGCAATGACAATGGCGGGATGACAGATGTTAAAACTGTCCCTAACACCTAAAATGACAATAATTTCCCAGCTATCCCCCCCCTTCGCCCACCCAATCAACCCTTTACAAAACTTTTTCGTCTCAACCCCTTGAAAATCAAAAAATACTCCATACCTTTGCAGTCCTTAAAATAAGGATAAAACAGTAAATACAAAAAGGAAAAAATGCCTACTATTCAGCAATTAGTTAGAAAAGGTAGAGTAGCTCTGGTTGACAAGAGTAAGTCACCAGCGTTGGACAGCTGTCCACAGCGAAGAGGAGTATGCACACGCGTGTATACCACTACCCCTAAAAAACCAAACTCAGCAATGCGTAAAGTTGCCCGTGTGCGCTTAACCAACGGAAAAGAAGTAAATGCTTACATCCCAGGTGAAGGTCACAACTTACAGGAGCACTCTATTGTTTTGATCCGCGGTGGTCGTGTTAAGGATTTACCAGGTGTACGTTACCACATCATCCGTGGTGCATTAGATACATCAGGTGTTGCCGGCAGGAACCAACGTCGTAGTAAATACGGAACAAAACGCCCTAAACCAGGTCAGGCAGCTGCACCTACAAAAGGCGCACCAGCTAAGAAAAAGAAATAATTAAGGAGGATAGAAAGCAATGAGAAAGTCAAAACCAAAAAAAAGAATTATCCTTCCTGATCCACGGTTCAATGATACCATGGTAACAAGGTTCGTAAATAACATGATGTATGATGGTAAAAAATCAACCGCATACGCCATATTTTATAACGCAGTTGATATTGTTGAAAAGAAAACCAGCGAAAGCGGTTTAGAAACCTGGAAAAAGGCTTTAAACAATGTTATGCCTGCAGTTGAAGTTAAAAGCCGTCGTGTTGGTGGTGCTAACTTCCAGGTACCAACCGAAGTTCGTCCTGAGCGTAAAATCGCTTTAGGTATGAAATGGTTAATCAGCTATGCCCGTCGTCGTGGTGAAAAAACCATGATGGAGAAATTAGCCGGTGAGATCATATCAGCAGCTAAAGGTGAAGGTGCAGCAGTGAAAAAGAAAGAAGATACGCACAAAATGGCTGAAGCCAACAAAGCGTTCTCTCACTTTAGATTTTAATTAAAGGATTACACCGATATAGAAAGGATTACACCGATTATATATTAAGGTTACACTGATTTATTATGATTGCGCCCTAAACAGCAAAATCAATAAATCAGTGTAATCGTTTTATTAAATCAGTGAAATCATAAAATAAAAAACATGTCAAGAGATCTAAGATTTACAAGAAATATAGGTATTGCCGCTCACATTGATGCCGGTAAAACCACTACTACCGAGCGTATTCTTTATTACTCGGGCGTAAGCCACAAAATTGGTGAAGTACACGAAGGTGCTGCAACAATGGACTGGATGGCGCAAGAGCAGGAACGTGGTATTACCATTACATCTGCTGCTACAACAGTAGATTGGAACTACAGAGGACAAAAATATCATATCAACATTATTGATACACCAGGTCACGTGGATTTTACCGTTGAGGTAAACCGCTCACTGCGTGTATTAGATGGTTTGGTATTCCTTTTTAGTGCTGTTGATGGTGTTGAGCCACAATCAGAAACCAACTGGAGACTTGCAAACAATTATAACGTTGCCCGTATAGGTTTCGTTAATAAAATGGACCGTTCTGGTGCCGACTTTTTAAATGTTGTAAAACAGGTAAAAAGCATGTTAGGCAGCAACGCTGTACCACTTCAGTTACCTATTGGTGCCGAAGAGAAATTTACAGGTGTTGTTGATTTAATTAACTGGAGAGGTATTGTTTGGAATGAGCATGATAAAGGTATGACTTTTACAGAAGTGCCTATCCCTGAGGATATGATCGAAGAAGCAACTGAGTGGAGAGAAAAACTTCTTGAATCAGTAGCTGATTATGATGAAAGCCTGATGGAGAAATTCTTTGAAGCGCCAGAATCAATCACAGAAAGAGAAATTTTAGATGCATTGCGTAAAGCAGTGTTAGATGCTAAAATTGTGCCTATGGTGTGTGGTTCATCTTTCAAAAACAAAGGTGTACAAACCATGCTTGATTATGTGATGGAATTATTGCCTTCACCAATGGATGTTGAAGGTATTATTGGTCATCACCCTGATACAGGCGAAGAAATTTTACGTAAGCCATCAGAAAAAGAACCATTTGCAGCATTAGCGTTTAAAATTGCTACCGATCCTTTCGTAGGTCGTTTGTGCTTTATCCGCGTATACTCTGGTAATTTAGAGGCTGGTTCATACGTACACAACATGCGTTCAGATAACAAAGAGCGTATTTCCCGTATCTTCCAGATGCACGCTAACAAGCAAAACCCTATCCCTAATGTAGGTGCAGGTGATATTGCAGCGGTAGTAGGCTTTAAAGATATTAAAACAGGTGATACCCTTTGTGATGAAAAACACCCGATCATTCTTGAATCGATGAATTTCCCTGAGCCGGTTATCGGTTTAGCTATTGAGCCTAAAACACAGGCCGACGTAGATAAATTAGGTATCGCTCTTGGTAAATTATCTGAAGAAGATCCAACTTTCCACGTAAAATCTGACGAAGAAACCGGACAAACTGTAATTTCAGGTATGGGCGAGCTTCACTTAGATATCATCATGGACCGCTTAAAACGTGAGTTTAAAGTAGAAGTTAACCAGGGTGCGCCCCAAGTTGCTTACAAAGAAGCAATTACAGGTACTATTCAACACCGTGAAACTTATAAGAAACAAACCGGTGGTCGTGGTAAATTTGCCGATATCCAGGTTATCCTTTCTCCAAACGATGAAGGTAAAGAAGGTTTACAGTTTGTGAATGAAATTAGCGGTGGTTCAATCCCTCGTGAGTTTATTCCATCTGTTGAAAAAGGCTTTGCTGCTTCAATGGCAAACGGTGTATTAGCCGGCTTCCCGTTAACCAGCTTAAAAGTAAGGTTAATTGATGGTTCATTTCACGCGGTCGATTCAGATGCGCTATCTTTCGAGTTAGCTGCAAAAATGGCTTACCGTGAGGCATTGCCAAAATGTAAACCAGTATTGCTTGAGCCGATCATGAAAATCGAGATCCTTACCCCAGAAGAAAACATGGGTGATGTTATCGGTGACATGAACCGTCGTCGTGGCCAGCTTTTAGGTATGGATTCACGTGCAGGTGCACAGGTAATTAAAGCTACTGTACCTCTTTCAGAGATGTTTGGTTATGTAACTCAGTTACGTACCATCACTTCAGGCCGTGCTACTTCAACAATGGAGTTTGATCACTATTCTGAAGCACCACGTAACGTACAGGAAGAAGTAGTTGCCAAAGTAAAAGGCAAAAAAGCTGCTGCAAACGCATAAATAATTTTGAATTATTGAATTAGTGATTGAGTGAATCAAAAACACAAGAAAGCTAATTCAGTAATTCAATAAATCAATAATTCAACAATTGCCCTAATAAATAGCTCTTAGGGTGGTTAAAATCAAATTAACATGAGCCAAAGAATCAGGATCAAATTAAAATCTTACGATTACAACCTGGTAGATAAATCTGCTGAGAAGATCGTAAAAACAGTAAAGCCAACAGGCGCTGTAGTTAGCGGACCACTTCCGTTACCAACCGAAAAGAAAATTTTCACTGTTTTACGTTCACCACACGTAAACAAAAAGGCACGTGAGCAATTTCAATTATGCTCATACAAGCGCTTATTAGACATTTACAGCTCAAATTCAAAAACTGTAGATGCCCTGATGAAGCTTGAGTTGCCAAGCGGAGTTGAAGTTGAAATCAAAGTTTGATAGGCAAGATTACCTTCGATATAAAAAACACCATTCGTAATAGGATGGTGTTTTTTTTGTTATAAAACCACCTCTGCGGCAAACCTCTCCTACGCGTCATTATAAGTTTGAAAATCCGGTGGACTCTGAAAGAGAAAATGACGTAACAAAAATGGCTGTCATCCTGAGCCTGTCGAAGGATAGCGGGTAAAGGCCTCTCCACGCGAGTCTTCGACAGGCTCAGACTGACAGGCCCACACGCCTCAAAATCCAATATGTCATTATAAGGTACGAAGCAATCTCCAAACTATACAGAGCGGACATGATAGTGTAAAACTTGCCTGATCGACCTGCCTGTGCAGAGATTGCTTCGTACCGCAATGACGCGAGACGAAAAGTTTCTTTATCCTTTGTCCCCATTTAGGGCGTTGCCTGCGGCCGGGCCATCTGCTCATACGCCTGCAGGCATTACGCTTCCGGCCGGTATCCGCGACTGTCCCTAACGCGATATTTGTCTGAACCTGAATATTTACCGAATTCAAAAATTAACAGAATGTCAGCGTTACGTCAGCACACATTATTGATTCTGTTGATCTATCTTGATACTTGATACTAACCACTTGATACAACACTATACCCCTACTTCCTTCCGCACTTTGGCCGGAAGCTTTTCGGCAATAAGCCGGTACGATTGTTTGATGTAAAATTCCCAATCAGGAATGCTCAAACAGCTGATATCGGCTATATGCACCCATTTATTCCGGCCAATATATGCCTGGGGCGAAAAACATTCCTTCTGCAATGTTTCTTCAAAATCCTCATCCGTCACTTTAACAGATGCAGTCGCGGGCACCGAATCGGGGCCTGTAAACAGGAAGGTTTTACCACCCACATTAAAACATAAATGTTCGCCGAGTTTAATATCTTCGGTAACGCCGGGCAGTTGATGGCAAATGGCTTGAATATCTTCTATGGTCATGCTATACGGAGAATAGGTTTTATGGTGGACATGCCAAGTTGGCCAATAATTATCTTACAAAATTTAAAATTTCTGTTTTCAAGGGTTCATGAATGGAAGTCCAGATAGTATCAGGCTTTACGTTTAAGGTAACGCCGCACTCTATATTAATAACAAGTATCATATGTTTAAACCAATCAAAATAGGACCATTCCCTGGGCTTAGGTGAATATAGAAAACTTCCATTATTATCCCAATGAACCTCGTTAGCCAACCGGTAAATCATACTAAACTTTTCCTTTTCGGGCTTTATATATAATCTACCCACATTGTCAATCCCAATTTCTAAGATATTGTCAATTTCCATATCCCCTAAATATTCATCGATTTGTCCTTTTTAGAATGGTTGCACCAAATTGACTGAAACAATGTTTTCGGAAATTCTATCATACCTCAACAATTACAATGCATATAAATACATGTTCTTTGCCATGACATAGCCTTTCAATTTAGCAGGGTTGTGGGGTTCAAAATAAGGCATCAGGCCTTCAAAAAAACCTATAAATTTATTTATTAAACTACAAATTTATTTATTCATATTATTTAATAACGGGAAATCGATTTGCGATGTCATCAAGTTGCTTTATAAAACCTGGAATATATGTCTGATCAAAAGCTAATTCAAACTTCAATTCAGACCCAAAGAGAGTAGCACTCCGCTCAACAGCTACACATGCCGCGTTCAAATGCCCTGTACCATCTCCTTTAATGTCAATTTCTAAATAACCTTCATAACCGCTAAATTTTGCCGAACTATCTAAGTTGGTATACAGTACTTTTAACTCATCCCTAAACCTAAGGAAATCACTAACCATAAATTCGCCTGTGTAATCTCCTTTAAAACCGCCAACTTTAATTATTATTTGAGTTTTTATCCAATTGTTATCCCAGGATAATTCCGAATTATAATTAATTATTTTTAATGGGATCATCGTGATTGAATCTCCATTTATATTTAATTCAAAAAATAATTCTTCCTTTTCTTTCACACAATAAATATATTAATAATAAAAGCATTAAATAATAAAAATATTACTACTCTCATCGCGTTTGTATTTCTTACGTTAACAATTTGACAATCCCCTCACCCGCCATCCTCTCCAAAATCCCTATCTTTGCGCCAATAAATTGACGACCCATTATGCTTAAAGGATTTTTTAATGTTCCTGCTCCGCAAAACGAGCCGGTTTTAAACTATGGCCCTCGAAGTCTTGAACGAGTAGCACTCAAAGCTGCTTTAGACGAGGCCCGCGCGCAGCAGTTAGACATACCCATGTACATTGGCGGCAAGGAAGTACGCACCGGCACAAAGCTGGAAATTCGTCCACCGCATGATCATAAACATTTGTTAGCCACCTTCAGTGAAGGTGATGCCAGCCACGTAACAGCTGCCATTGATGCAGCGCTTGCCGCTAAAGCCGACTGGGAAAACCTGCCATGGGAGCAGCGTGCCGCTATATTTTTAAAAGCTGCTGATTTATTTGCAGGTCCGTACCGTGCTGCTATAAACGCGGCAACGATGCTTGGCCAGTCCAAAAACGCTTACCAGGCCGAGATTGATTCGGCTTGTGAGCTGATAGATTTTCTGCGTTTTAACGTGGAATACATGACCGAGATTTACAAGCAACAGCCACCTGTATCTGGCAAAGGCGTTTGGAACCGTGTAGAGCAACGCCCGCTGGAAGGTTTTGTATTTGCTTTAACCCCCTTCAACTTTACAGCTATAGCGGGTAATTTACCTGCTTCTGCAGCCATGATGGGTAACGTTGTAGTGTGGAAACCTGCTTACACGCAGATCTACGCTGCCGATGTGATCATGAAGGTATTTATAGAAGCCGGCGTACCTGATGGCGTGATCAACCTGATCTACGTTGACGGCCCCGTTGCAGGCGAAGTAATATTTAACCACCCGGATTTTGCAGGTATCCACTTTACAGGATCAACCAAGGTGTTCCAAAACATCTGGCAAACAATAGGCACCAACATTCATAAATACAAAACCTACCCGCGCATTGTGGGCGAAACAGGTGGTAAAGATTTTGTACTTGCCCACCCAAGCGCCAATGCCGATGTGGTAAGTACAGCCCTTGTTCGTGGTGCGTTTGAGTACCAGGGGCAAAAATGTTCTGCTGCTTCCAGGGCTTATGTGCCAGCCTCATTATGGCCTGCAGTAAAAGCCAACATGCAGCGCGATATCACCTCGTTCAAGATAGGTCCGGTTGAGGATTTTGAAAATTTCATCAATGCCGTAATCACCGAGGTTTCATTTGATAAACTGGCCAAATACATTGATGCTGCCAAAACAGACGAAGGTGTCGAAATTGTAGCCGGTGGCAGCTATGATAAAACAAAAGGCTGGTTTGTTGAACCAACCGTGTTAAAAGTAGAGGATCCGTACTATGTAACCATGTGTGAAGAGCTTTTTGGCCCTGTATTAACCATTTACGTGTACGAGGACGATCAATTTGACGAGGTGCTTAACATTGTAGACAAAACATCTATCTATGCCCTTACAGGCTCTATCATATCGCAAGACAGATATGCTATTGCCAAAGCAACCTATCAGCTACGCAACGCAGCCGGTAACTTCTACATCAACGACAAACCAACCGGAGCAGTTGTTGGTCAGCAGCCATTTGGCGGCGCAAGAGGATCAGGCACCAATGACAAGGCTGGTTCTATGATCAACCTGTTGCGCTGGGTATCGCCACGCACCATCAAAGAAACTTTTGATCCACCAAAGGATTACAGGTACCCGTTCTTGGCTAAAGAAATATAAGTATAGAGTCAAGAGACAAGAATCAAGAGTTAAGACTTTTGAATAGATCAAAAAAAAGCGCAGAGAAATTTATTCCCTGCGCTTTTTTTATATAATTTATTGTCGGCTTTTCTCCCGTCTTGATTCTTGATTCTTGTCTCTTGATTCTTGATTCTTAATTCCCTATTTAAACTTAAACACATCTCCCAAATTGGCATTGTCGCTGGTGCTCACTTTCATATCCTTAATTATACCGGTGCTGATGCTGTATACCCAGCCATGTACTGCCAGTTCCTGGCCGTGTTTCCAGGCATTTTGCACAATGGAGGTTTTGCATAGGTTGTAAACGTTTTCTATCACATTCAACTCTACCAGTCGGTTAGTGCGTTCCTGATCGTTTTCAATCGCGTCAAGTTCGTCAGCATGCAGACGGTAAACATCTTTAATATGGCGTAGCCAGTTATCTATCAAGCCGAATTCACTATTGCTCATTGCCGCTATTACGCCACCACAACCGTAATGACCGGTTACAATAACGTGTTTTACCTTTAATACATTTACAGCATAATCCAGTACCGATAACATATTCATATCCGAATGGATAACCATATTGGCAATGTTACGGTGCACAAAAATCTCGCCCGGAGAGGTATTGGTGATCTGGTTGGCCGGCACGCGGCTATCGGCACAACCAATCCAAAGTACTGGTGGCGTTTGCCCGTTGGCAAGTTTCAAAAAATACTCAGGGTCTTCGGCTAAAGCATCTTCAATAAATTGCTTATTGCCATCTAACAAGCTTTCGTAAGTGATATGGCTGGTATCATGGAAAATTTTTTTGGCACACATAGTTTATAGTTTTATAGTTAGATTTTTTTTAAGCCTATCACCTTTTTTCCGTCCAAAATAAACGGGTTATTTTGTGCAGCGCAACGGGCGAAAGATCGTAATACAATATAGTAAGCAAAATTAATGGTATGAAATAAAAAATAGCAAACTCATACAAATTAAAAAGAAAGCCACCCAATATTGCCCCAATAAAATAAAAGGAGAGCACCGTAACCCGAACAATTATTTTATTGCGAATGACAGTTGTTTTTTCGACATTGGGATGTAGCCATTCGGAAACATCACCACCCAAATCAGTAAACAAACCTGTTAAATGGGTCGATTTGATCAACCCGCCGGATATGGTTGATACCAGGCTATTTTGCAAACCCATCGAAAAAATAATAACTCCTATAACAATCTCGCGTTCAAGATCTGTTTCTTTATAAAAGTTATGACCATACACGGCAACAAATAATAGCAATATAATTTCGATGATGATTGGCGTGGAATGTGCCCGGTAACGGCTTTTATGCTCCAGCGAGCGTACTATAAAATTGGACAAGAAAGCTCCTGCAAAGAAAAGCAGCAACCAGATTACAAATACCACAATCTCCCTGAAATTCTGCTCCACAATATGTTTGGCAAGGTTGGCCACATGCCCTGTAATATTGGAGGTAAAAGCTAAAAAAGCAACCATCCCCGCAACATTGGTAACGCCCGATACAAAAGCCGTTGACGAAGCCAGCAATAAATTTTGTTTAAGGGTGCGTTCTTCTTTTGATTGCCTTAGCATAGTAAATGCTGTTTATTAACAACGCATAAAAATAGGATAAAAATTTATAGTTATTGCTTACGCTATCGTTAACCTCCTGTAAACAAAAAACCCCGGCCATTTGCATGAACCGGGGCAAACTAAAAAAAACCTCCCTGTGCCCCTTCGGCACAGAGAAATTATTATATTATTATTTTTAATGCGAAGCCACAGCTTCGATGCTATCCAGCTCATACACATAACCTAAATTATGCGGACTGCTACTGCTTACCTTGATGTCTTTCACCAAGCCAGTACCCAAATCAATCACCCAGCCGTGTACTTCCAGATCATTACGTTCCATCCAGGCATTTTGGATGATGGATGTTTTACATAGGTTATAAACCTGTTCGCTCACGTTAAGCTCTACAAGGCGATTCTGCCTTTGAGTCTCGTCGGTAATGCGGTCAAGTTCATGACTATGCAAGCGGTACACATCTTTAATATGGCGCAACCAGTTGTCTATCAAACCGAATTGCTTGTTGCTCATGGCAGCTGCCACACCGCCGCAACCATAATGACCAGCTACTATAACATGTTTTACTTTAAGCACGTTTACCGCATAATCCAATACGCTCAGCATATTCATATCCGAGTGTACACATACGTTGGCAATATTACGGTGTACAAATACCTCGCCTGCCTTGGTACCGGTAACCTCGTTTGCAGGTACCCTGCTATCTGAACAGCCTATCCACAATACCTGCGGGTGCTGGCCTTTTGCCAGGTTTTTAAAAAAGTCGCCATCTTCTTTTAGCTTTCTCTCCACCCACTCATTGTTTCCGCGTAATAACGCGTTATAGCTATCAGACTGGGCCAGTTTTAGATTGGTGGTATCAATTACCGGTTTCTCGTTTTTTTTATTTTCTATAAGTGCCATGATTTTTTCTTAGTTAGGGTTATACATTAATTCTTTTAAAGGAGGTACGTCGTACTTATCCTTTATATCAAGTAATTGCACAATTATGCCTTTGGTATAGGCGTTGTGCTTATAATTATGGATGATCTCCAGCACATCCGGGTCAATATAGCGCGAGTTGGAGCCATCAATGATCACATCTGTACCACTTGGTAAACTTGTTAAAGTGATCTGTATCGCTGCTTTATTCAAAAAGGAAACCTCTTCGGCAAGCTTTATGTTAATCACCTTTTTATCGCCATTTTTGGAGATCTGGTAAAAATAGGGGTTGCGTAAATTGGTGCGCAGGATATAAAAGATCCCAACCAACATACCAATACCAACGCCAATAAGCAGGTCTGTTAACACAACTGCCGCTATAGTTACCACAAAAGGAATGAACTGGCTTAAACCTAAATGCCACATATGCTTAAATAGCGATATGCGGGCCAGTTTATAGCCGGTCATGAGCAGGATAGCTGCCAGGCATGATAGTGGTATCAGGTTGATAAGTACAGGTATAAACAGTAGCGACACCAGTAGCAACGAGCCATGAACCACCGTGCTCATCTTGGTACGGGCACCGGAATTTACGTTAGCCGATGAACGTACAATAACGGCAGTCATGGGTAAGCCACCCAATAGTCCACTGGTAATATTACCTATTCCCTGTGCAACCAATTCACGATTGGTAGGCGAAATTCGCTTTATGGGGTCAATTTTATCAACGGCCTCCAGGCTCAACAGCGTTTCCAGGCTGGCCACAATAGCAATGGTAAAAGCGGTTATCCAAACCTGTTTATTACCAATTCCACTAAAATCGGCTGTTTTAAATAAAGCAAAAAATTCACTGCTGCTATTCACAATGGGTATACGCACAAACTGCTTATCCAGCAACGCTAAATCGGTACCCGCAAACACTGTGCTTAAACCAATACCAGCAAGCACCACTAATAATGGAGCGGGTATCATTGCCAGCTTTTTAAATTTAGGCCAGTAGATCATGAATGCCAATGAAACCACGCTGATTATTACCGCGCCGTAGTTTATTTTAGCGAAGGCGCCAAGTATCCCGGAGAAACTGTTATGTTCATCTGCCTGGCTAAAGCTTTCATCCCCTTCAAAATTAGCATCGTAACCCACCGCATGCGGAAATTGCTTCATGATGAGGATAATTCCAATAGCCGCCAGCATTCCCTCAATTACCGATGATGGAAAATAATTGGCAATGGTACCTGCTTTTAAAACACCAAGCAAAATCTGGAAAGCACCAGCCAGTACCAGGGCAAGTAAAAATGTTTCATAGGAACCGAGGCTGGTAATGGCATTTAATACAATAACCGTTAAACCTGCCGCCGGACCAGCAACGCTCAACTGCGAGCCGCTTAATGAACCAACAACTATACCACCAATAATACCTGTAAGTACACCCGCAAACAGTGGTGCGCCAGATGCCAGCGCTATACCAAGACATAGTGGTAAGGCTACCAGGAAAACTACAAGACTTGCCGGAAGATCTCTTTTTAGATTTTTGGGTAAAAAGTACTTTTTTAGGTTAAGATTGCCAACGGCAAACCCACCTTGCTTAATTTGCATGAGAATGAATGTTTGAATGAAAATTTAAATGAATTATAAAGCGTTGCTTCCGGATAAGGAATATCCGGTTAAATCATTTAAACGTTGGGAGGCGGGGTAGGTACTATAGGATGGTAAACCTGCTTGTAGAGCGAATGTTCCTGATTATGCAGCACATTGGTTTCTACCACAAAGGTGATAAAATCAATTGCGTGCAAATCATATTCATCAAAAACCTTTTTTTCTTTAAAAGTATCCTTATCAGGTGTGTCCTTTTCGGCCTTTGATTCCTGCTCCAGTTGCAGGATAACTGCGCTTACAGTTTTATTGTCAAGATATAAAAATGCAGGAGCAAGAGATATGGCCATCTTTATGACAAAGACACCCAAAAACATTATTGCTACCAGTATTTTAAAATTCCTGATCTTCATTATTACAAATATAGGTAAAAATGGGGTTGTTAAAAGCATGTACAGCAGATTTACCCTTATCTTACAATTTAATTACTATTTTTATCATGTTACAAACAACCTGAATTGTGGATAAAAAGCTTGGATTATTAAGGGAAAAACGCCAGAAGGCATTTGAAGGCGGCGGCACAGTACGTATTGAAAGTCAGCATAAAAAAGGGAAATTAACAGCGCGGGAACGCCTGCATTTTTTAATGGATGAAGGCTCCTTCCAGGAGATCGGAATGCTGGTAGCGCATCGCTCTACCGATTTTGGAATGGAGAAAGAAAAATATCCGGGCGATGGCGTTGTAACCGGTTATGGCACCATAAATGGCAGGTTGGTTTACGTATTTTCCCAGGATTTTACCGTTTTTGGAGGATCCTTATCTGAAACTCATGCCGAAAAGATTTGCAAGATTATGGATCTCGCTATCAAAAACGGTGCCCCCGTTATCGGGCTAAACGACTCAGGCGGCGCACGCATACAGGAAGGCGTGGTATCCTTAGGCGGCTATGCCGACATATTCTATAAAAACACCATGGCATCTGGCGTTGTTCCGCAAATTTCGGCCATCATGGGTCCCTGCGCCGGTGGGGCGGTTTACTCACCTGCCATCACTGATTTTATTTTGATGGTGGAAAACACATCCTACATGTTTGTGACCGGGCCTAACGTTGTAAAAACGGTTACCCACGAAGTGGTGACGTCTGAAGAACTCGGCGGCGCTACAACTCATGCCACCAAATCGGGCGTAACACATTTTGCGTGTACCAATGAAATTGAGGCTATTCAAAACATAAAAAAACTACTAAGCTACATGCCGCAAAATTGTGAGGATAGGGCTCCGGCCTTGCCTTATGATATAGGAAACGAATATCGATCGGAGCTGAACACCCTTTTGCCGCAGATTGCATCTACCCCCTATGATATCCGCGAGATTATTGACCATGTTATAGATACCGGATCTTTTTTAGAGATCCATAAGGATTTTGCAGAAAACATTGTTGTAGGCTTTGCCCGCCTTGCAGGCCGCAGCATTGGTATTGTAGCTAATCAACCAGCGTTTTTGGCTGGCGTTTTAGATATCAACAGTTCAACCAAAGCAGCGCGCTTTGTGCGTTTTTGCGATAGTTTCAACATTCCGTTACTGGTTTTCGAAGATGTTCCAGGCTTTTTACCCGGTACGGATCAGGAATGGAATGCAATTATCACCAACGGTGCCAAATTGCTGTATGCTTTTTGCGAGGCTACCGTTCCGCGTATTACGGTGATAACCCGTAAGGCCTACGGCGGGGCCTATGATGTGATGAACTCCAAACATATTGGCGCCGATATGAATTACGCATGGCCATCTGCGGAGATTGCTGTAATGGGTGCCAAAGGCGCAGCCGAGATCATTTTTAAAAGGGAGATTACAACCGCAGCAGATAAGGAAGCCAAATGGAAGAAAATGGAGCAACTCTATTCCGATACCTTTGCCAACCCCTACCGTGCCGCGGAGCGTGGTTTCATCGACGAGGTAATTGAACCCGCAGAAACGCGCATTAAACTCATCCAGGCCTTTAGAATGCTGGAAAATAAAGTAGTAAACAACCCGAAAAAAAAGCATGGGAATATGCCTTTGTGATTTCGGAATTGGGAATTTCGATTTAGGATTTATTTTAAATCTTGAATTGCATAATTTAAAAAATAGCCCGCCGTCATAAAATCAGAAATCTTACATTTAAAATGACCAATTCCGAAATCCCACATCCGAAATCCGAAATATCGATTGAGCAGATCCGCCCGGAGCTTACCTGGCGATTACGGCAAAAGGTTTTATATCCTGCCCAAAAACTATATGAAATGGAAATGGACGAGGATAATGAAGGGCTGCACTTTGCGGCTTTTAAGGATAATGCCATTGTAGGGGTGGTATCCTTGTTTCAAAAGGGTGATGATTTCCAGTTCCGAAAATTTGGGATTGATGAATCGGTACAAGGCATGGGCATTGGCAAACAGTTGCTAAATCACATTACAGATTTTGCAGTTACAAATGGCTGCAAACGTTTATGGTGCAATGCCCGTTTATCAGCCATCGGTTTCTACTTAAAGGCTGGCTTTAAACAGACCGGTATTCTATTTGCTAAAAATGGCTTTCATTACGAAATATTGGAGAAGGGTATTTAGATGTGCAGATGTCAGATGATGTCTGAATCAGAATTTACCGAATTAATGAATTAACAGAATGCCGTTTATATTCTGCCCATTCCTAAATTCTTAAAATTCAGGTTCAGAAAAAAAATCTGCACATCTGTAATCTGCACATTAAAAATCTGCACATTTAAACCTACTCCTTCATCAAATCGGCAATCAGGGCCTGGGCCATTTCGCTCCGGCGCTTGTCGTTTGATAGCTTAGCAGTTTTCAATGCCTCCTCAATATCACCCTGCGCTTCGTAAACTACAGCCAGGTTGTAAGCTGCCTTACTTGCCAGCTTTACATCGGCACCATCAATTAAGGGATTTAGGATCTTGAAAGCCAAATCAAATTTCCCCGCTTTTATCAGCGCTGCTGATGATTGTAGTGCTTCACCATCTGTGTATAGCGGTCGCTCGTTTGAAATAGAGAAGGGCAAATAATCCTTTAACGCATCCAGGGTTGCATTTTGGGTAGCTATTGTTAAAGTGGGAATACTACTCCTGTAAGAGGGGCGATAAAATAATGCCGCAAAGCCGCCCGAATACACTTCATCCTGAGGCACTTCGGCCATTCCTGAAAGTCTTTTGGAATAAAGACCGTTGTTTTCATACAAGTTAAGAATCGTTTTAACTTTGGTTGTATAATAAGTACTTACATTACCATTGTAATAACTATTCTCGGCATATATACCCGCGGTTATATCATTTAGCGCTAAAACATAGTGGGCACCATACTTTGATGCCAGGAATTTAACAGAGTCGGTATTTACGGCGTAATTTAAAGAATCGACAATATTGATGATACGTACCCCGCGTAAATATTTTAACTGTGTAGCAGCGGTCTGGAGAGAGGTAACGGCCATTTTTTTCAAAACAGTTAACCTTCGCTGATCTCTTATCTTTATGCTATCGGGCTTATACCTGTTTATAACTACAATGGTAGTGCTATCGTGTCTGAAACCCATTTTAGGGCCGTAATTAACCGGCACAGTAACGTACTGAGCAACATTGCATGACGTTAAAAAGGCAATTATCAAAATAAAAAAAGGCGCAAATCGTTTCACGATGTAGTAAATTAAAGTAGCAAAGAACAAAAATATTATAAATAACCCGACTTTACAGATTACTGTAAAGTACACAGTTAATGACAAATAATTAATCAAATGGTTTAAAACACTCAATAATTAAAAAAAACACCAATTCAGGATATTGAAGTATTAAATTTATAATAAAAACACACATTTATTCCCATTATGGCAAGTTATTTTAAGGCTTTATCAACGGCTTTATTATATTTGCTTATTGCATATTGTAGGGTTACTAAAAATAACATGGCTAAAAAAAAATCTGATTCCGCTTCGCATATTTCTATAGTAAACGAAACTTCGCTACCATTTTTCGAGAAATACATTAATAATCCCTCTCCTACCGGCTTTGAATGGAAAGGCCAGGAATTGTGGCTCGAATATCTAAAACCCTATATTGATGACCATTATGTAGACAATTATGGTACAGCAGTTGGGATAATTAATCCAAAAGCAGATTATAAGATAGTGATTGAGGCACATGCCGATGAAATATCATGGTTTGTTAACTACATCACCAGCGATGGTTTAATATACGTTATTCGCAACGGTGGCTCTGATCACCAAATAGCCCCATCAAAAAGGGTAAATATCCATACCGATAATGGCATTGTAAAAGCAGTATTTGGCTGGCCTGCTATCCATACCCGTTCTGGCGGCGAAAAAGAGGAAGCTCCAACCCTTAAAAATATCTTTTTAGATTGTGGCTGTACATCTAAAGATGAGGTAGAAAAATTAGGCATCCATGTTGGTTGCGTAATTACCTACGAGGATGAGTTTATGATCCTGAATGATCGTTATTATGTTGGCCGCGCGCTGGATAACCGCGCAGGTGGTTTCATGATTGCCGAGGTTGCCCGCCTATTAAAAGAGAACAACATAAAACTGCCGTTTGGCTTATATATTGTAAACGCCGTACAGGAAGAGATTGGCTTACGTGGCGCAGAAATGATAGCTCATAAAATAAAACCCAATGTAGCTATTGTTACCGATGTTACGCATGATACCCAAACCCCAATGATCAATAAGATTACCCAGGGCGATCTGGCTTGCGGCCGTGGCCCGGTTGTATCTTATGCCCCTGCGGTACAAAACAACCTGAATAAACTGCTAATTGAAACTGCCCAAAAGGCAGGAATACCTTTTCAGCGCCAGGCCTCATCACGATCAACCGGTACCGATACTGACGCATTTGCTTACTCAAATGATGGCGTACCATCTGCGCTGATATCTTTACCTCTACGTTATATGCATACCACTGTGGAGATGATTCACAAAGAGGATGTTGATAATGTTATCCGTTTGATATACGAAGTTTTGTTAAATATCAAAGCCGGACAGGATTTCAGATACATCAAATAATCTATTCATTAAAACATTTTCGACCTTAAACCCTTCCTTAATACACAATTAAAAAATTAGCTTAACAAATACCCCACAGACACTCTATGAAACCCACACTACTTATTTTGGCTGCCGGTATGGCCAGCCGCTACGGAAGCATGAAACAGGTTGACGGCTTTGGCCCCAACGGAGAGACTATTATCGATTATTCTATATATGATGCTATAAAAGCCGGTTTTGGCAAAGTAAGCTTTATTATACGTGAAGAATTTGCAGATAATTTTAAAGCGATATTTGAACCCAAATTAAAAGGCCGTATAGAAACAGATTACGTTTTTCAAAGCTTCGACCTGAAACCTTTTGGCATTGATAAAACTATTGAACGCGCAAAACCATGGGGTACCGCACATGCTGTACTTGCCGCCCGCAACCAAATCAATGAGCCTTTTTGTGTAATTAACGCCGATGATTTTTATGGTTACGATTCGTTTGAAAAAATGGCAAAATTTTTAACTACTGAAGTTTCCGATGATACTTACTCTATAATAGGCTACCAGATAGACAGAACGCTTTCTGATTACGGCTCCGTATCACGTGGAGTTTGCCAGGTTGAAGAGGGCAATATGGTAGCAATTAACGAGCGCACCGAGGTTTATTTTAAAGAAGATGGCAGCGTTGCCTATAAAGATGCCACCGGCGAACATCCATTACCAAATGAAACCCGTGTATCTATGAATTTCTGGGGCTTTACCCCCGCTATTTTTAAGCAAAGCGAAGAAATGTTCAGGACATTTGTTGCAGCTAACGAGAATAACCCAAAATCGGAGTTCTTTATCCCTTTAGTTGCTGATGAGCTGATCAAAGCAGGTACTGCATCATTTAAAGTTATCCCTACCGGCGCAAAATGGTTTGGTGTAACTTATAAAGAAGATAAACCTATTGTACAAAAGTGTATTTCGGAATTAGTTGCCAATGGCACTTATCCAACAAACCTTTGGGATTAATATCCCTTATATAAAACAAAAAAATCCCGCTCATGGCGGGATTTTTTTGTTTTATAACACTCCGGATTAGTCAACAAAGAAAAATGTTTTCTTTTGGTCTTCATCATAAACGTGAACTGTTTTTGTAACTACTTCCTTGTTTGAAGTCACTTCAAAGGTATAATCACCATTTTCCAGGCTGGTTAAAATATAACCTTTTGAAGCTTCGGCTTTATTAGGCAAAAAGTCTTTTAGTAATATGTGGTTTTCTTTATCGTAAATCCTTACAACTGATTTTCCTTCATCGGCTTTGATAATATTAACCGCTACCCCAAGATTTTTCTTCATGGCTGATACGGTGATAACATCATTAGTTTTGGGGGTATGGTTTTTAGCACTTGCTGCTGTTGTGGCAAAAATGCCGGCGCTTAATAGAAAGAATAATGCTGATAATTTGATTGAATTTTTCATGATCTTTTGATTTTAAATATCGTTTTTGAATTTTGTTTTTAGTTTCAATATTCAAATCAACAACATCTTTCGGCATCAAAAAAATGCAATAGACCATCGTTATATTATTATAGACCAAAAGCCTATTCCACTCGGCAAACACTCATAAACACACTAACAATCAATCAATTATATATTCATCGTTCAATACACAGCCTTCATCGGTGTAATTTCAGGCTTCGTCGGTAATAAATGCCCATATCCGTTAATCCATACCGATAGGCGAGCCATCGGGCATGTTCAACACTGCTGCCGGTTGAAACTTATCCGGATTTTTTTCAAACTGACTGATCTGCGACAATCCGAACAACAAATTTGCTTTTCGGAGATCAGTAGCGGTGTTTACAGCAGTTTGCATCCATTTCTTCAACTCATCAATTTGCAGCAGGGCAATGCCGCGCACGTTCTCCGGGGCACTGGTGGTAGCAGCAAGAGTCAGGATCTGTTTAAGGGTTAAGTTATTTACCAGTCGCTGCAATTCGCCTTTATAGCCTGCCGCCTGTGGGGCTTTCCAGGTTTGGGCCACTAATTTATTCAGTACCGGTAATAAGCCCGGCTGGGTATTATCCCGCGATTGGTATTCAATCAGCCTTGCCGCCCGCTCTGGTTGCAGCATAAAAGAGAGCGTTGCGCCAGCGGCAGATTCTGCAGCAGCCATAGGATCAAACGTTAGCCCTGTGTGCGATTTAAAGGTTTCCCTTGTACGTGGATACCCTATTGGTCTCGGTGGTATTTTTTCTATCAACTTTTCAGGTAGTGCAAGTGCATTGGGAGCTATGGTTCCCATTAATGCATCAAACGCTTTCCATTGCTCGGCAGGGGGAACAAACTTAGTAATGGTTTGTCCATCGTTTTTTAAAGCGAAGGTATAATACAAACCGCCCAGCATTTTTGAAGCAGCTTCGGCCTGGAAACGGTGTATCAAATACATAGGCACCAATACCTCTTCAAGCGTGGCCATTGGCGCATCCTGGCGAATGGCTTTTTCAGAAAAATTATCTAATACATGCTTCCGAAGCACCATCAGCCTATTCAATTCATCAGCAGCATTAGTACCACTATCCCAAAGATGCGCCTGGGGATGGGCGCTGCCGGCAGGGCGGGCGTCATCATCGGAGATAAATAAGAAGCCTTGTTTAATAGTTTGAGTAACAATACCCTTTAAGGCCTCATCCTCATTGGTGCCTGCCTGGAAATCCTGGTAGCCATAAAGAATAGCGCGTTTATCGTATTCTCCAATTTCTGTGCGGTAAGCTTTGCTCAGATCAATGGTGCCGTCAGTATTCAAACTGATCACGGGCGGCGGGTAATCCATTACAGATGCCCTGCCATTTACACTGGCTGTAAAATTATGCTGTAAGCCCAGTGTATGCCCAACCTCATGCGCGGCCAGTTGCCGCAACCGGGCAAGGGCCAGTTTCATCATTTTATCACTTACTGGTTTACCATCTTCATACGGTTGCACCAATCCTTCGGCTATTAAAAAATCCTGCCTATCGCGCAACGAACCGAGTGATACCTGCCCCTTAATGATTTCGCCGGTACGTGGATCACTAATCCCCTCGCCGTATGACCATCCCCTGGTTGAGCGGTGAATCCATTGAATAATATTGTATCGGATATCCATCGGATCGGCGTCCTCTGGCAGCAACTTCACCTGGAACGCGTTTTTATAACCCGCGGCTTCGAAAGCCTGATTCCACCAACCGGCCCCTTCTATTAAGGCATTGCGCACAGGCTCGGGCGCTCCACGATCAACATAATATATGATGGGCTTTACCGGTTCACTGATGGCTGCCGCAGGGTCCTTTTTTTGGAGGCGATGCCTTGTCAGTAAACGTTTCATGATGGGCTGATCTATCGGTGTAGCATAATCCATATACTCCACATCATAATAACCCGAGCGCGGATCGAACTTACGCTGTTTATAATTATCATCGGGCAGTTTTATAAATGACTGATGCATCCTCACCGTAACAGCATTAGGATCGGGCGACACCGAACTAATTTCGGCTCCTTTAGCTTTACCTGCCAATGTAATGGTGGCTTCAAACTCCGAATTATCAGGAAAACTTTTGGTATTGGGCAAGTACACCGCCGAGCGGCTTTCATCAAAGCTAAAGCTGCCTTGGTTATTATCATTTAACCTATCAGTAATTTTATGGCTGTCGCGCAGCAAAAAAGGAGTAAAATCAACCAGTACTTTATCGCCATCCTGGGCAAGGGCGGTAAAGCCCCATATAGCTGATTGCGCAAAGGCTTCAGCAACGGATTTACGTTCATCAACATTATCGCTTATAGCCCGGTAGCTGTAATTGGGCTGGATCAACAACACCTTAGGACCACTTTTTACAAACTTAACAATCCGGCTGTTACCAATTTGCCCCCGATCAAGTCCCAGGTCGTTTGAACCTACACCCGCAGGTAAAGAGTTCACATAAAGAAACTCCTGGTTCAACTTATCTATTTCCAAAAATACTTTCCCTGTCTTATCATCCCAGTAAAAGTTAAAGTAGCCTGAGTATTTGGTAAAACCTTTGGTTTTGGTTTCAATATCATCTGCCTTTTGCGCTTTTGCGGTAAAACAGGAAAATGAAAGGAGGAATAAGAAGAAGTAGTAGCTTTTTTTCATAGGGGCCGACTTATTAATCAGCCCTAAAATAGGTATAAAAAAAGAAAGGAGGTGAAAATCACCTCCCTCCCATTACTTATATATCAGAAATTATTTCATCCCTTTTTTAATACCTTCAATTTCGGTCAGGTGACCTTTAATAGTAGGCAAGGTTTTTTCTGCAAAAGCTTTCAGGTCGGCATCCTTGCAATTTTTGGCAGCATCTTCAAACAAAGAAATTGTTTTCTTATGGCCATCAATCATGGCATCTACATACGCCTTATCAAAATCGGCACCTGGTTTTGCTGCCAGATCGGCTTTCATTTTTTGATGATCTTCATCAGGGGCAGAAGGTAATGTGATGTTTTTAGCTTTGGCAATAGCCATTAACTCTTCATTTACTTTGCTGTGATCGGTTACCATCATTGCGGCAAATGCCTTTACCTTGGCGTTCATAGCTTTTTCGCCGGCTAACTGCCCAACAGCTACTTCGGCCATACCACCGTTTGCTGCAGCGGTAGCAAATTTGGCATCATTTTCGTCAACAGCTATACCATGAGCCCCGGTAACACCGGCGGTATCTTTCACTGCCATTGTTGAAGAGTCTTTACTTGCGTTTGTACTATCAGCAGCTTCTTTGCTGTCTTTAGCTCCCCCGCATGATTGGAACGATAAGGCTGCAATCGCCAGCATCGTTATTAAACTTAACTTTTTCATAGTGATGATTTATATTGTTTTTATAGTCAACAACTTTCACTACGATAAGTTTTATTTTCTTATTTGTAAAATATATTAATCTAATATTGGAACATTTCGTTCCTCCGGAGAGCGATGGGTTTGAAACCCATCGGTGTTCGAAAGAAATAAAAAGGCAGGGGCAATGTGCGATTCCTTCCTCGGGGAAGGAGGAGGTAGGGGTTAAATCAGGCGTTCAAGTACCTTTTCAGAGGAAATGTCGGCGAAACCCCTCCCTGCCATTGCACACATTTCAGCCGCACCCCTCCCAAGGGAGGGAATTAAAAAAACGTTAATAAATCTTCCGAACACCTATGGTTTTAAACCCATCGCTATGGGGAACACATCATTATTTCGCTGCCATCCTTTTCACAATCTCATCCGCAGTCAGTTTTTCCTGTACACCACTGGCCATATCTTTAAATGTTAAAAGGCCGCTTTGCATTTCATCACCGCCAATTACAACCGTATAGGGGATGTTTTTGTTATTAGCATAATCCAGTTGCTTTTTGATCTTGGCACCTGCCGGGTAAAGTTCGGTATTTACATTTTGGCGTCGGAGCTGCTGTAATAAAGGCAAAGCGTAAGTTTCGCCTTCCTTATCAAAGTTACAGATAAGCACCTGTGTGCTTTGGTTGGCTGCCGATGGGAAAAGGTTCAACTCTTCCAATACATCATAGATCCTGTCTGCTCCAAAGGAAATGCCAACCCCGGTAAGGCCTTTTAAACCAAACATACCTGTAAGATCATCATAACGACCGCCACCGCCGATGCTGCCCATGGCTGCCTCGTTAGTTTTCACCTCAAATATGGCGCCTGTGTAATAGTTAAGTCCGCGGGCAAGGGTTATATCCAGTTCAAGCTTTGCCGTTTGCAGCGGGCAGCTTTCGATGTATTTAAAAACAGTTTCTATCTCATCGCATCCTTTCAGCCCGGTTTCTGAGCTGGCCAATGCCACACGCAGGCTTTGCAGTTTCTCGCTATTGGTACCTTCCAGTAAAATGACCGGTTTTATTTTCTCTATATCGGCTTCGGTAAAGCCACGTTCCATGAGTTCTTTGATAACGCCATCCAGGCCTATTTTATCCAGCTTATCAATGGCAACGGTCAGGTCAATGATATTATCGGCCTTATCAATGATCTGGGCTATGCCCGACAGGATTTTGCGGTTATTGATCTTGATGGTAAAATCCTTCAATCCCAATTTGCCTAAAGCCTCATCATATATCAGTACAAACTCTGCTTCGTTCAGTAATGAATCGGAGCCAACAACGTCGGCATCGCATTGGTAAAATTCGCGGTAACGGCCCCGCTGTGGCCTATCAGCACGCCATACCGGCTGCACCTGGAAACGCTTGAACGGGAGCGTAATCTCATTCTGATGCATTACTACGTAGCGGGCAAATGGAACGGTGAGATCATAACGCAGGGCTTTTTCTGAGATGTCCAACGTTATGGCATTGGAGTTAAGCGTTGCCAGTTTCTCGGGTTTTACCTTGGCCAGGTAATCGCCACTGTTCAGCACTTTAAATATCAGCTTATCTCCCTCATCACCGTATTTACCAGTTAGGGTTGATAGGTTTTCCATGGTTGGTGTTTCTATCTGCTGGTAGCCGTATTTACGGAAAACGCTTTTAATAGTATCGAAGATGTAGTTACGTTTCACCATTTCAACAGGTGAAAAATCGCGGGTTCCTTTAGGTACGGATGGTTTAATAGATGCCATGCGGCAAATGTACAAAAAAGCAAATTATATGGATATGTTGCCTAATTAGCGATGCGGAAAATTTGATTCCGCATCGCTGGCAATACTATTTCGCCGCGCTGTTGCGGTTTTGTTGCGTTTTTTATTTTATGATAATTCATAATATACTGATTATTAAATATATAATATTTTTTACTGTTTCACCTGTTGCACAACAGTTTTGGCCGACCGTCTTAACTTCCGATTCCAATCACATACCTTTTCTTGCCCGGCTTTTCTTATAAATGACATACTTATTACTGTAATATCTCTACAATAATTGGGGAATAATATATTTTTGAAAACCATGAACATTATCATTCAAACGCCCCGCCTGCTGATACGCGAATTTACTGCTGCTGACGAAGACCTTTCCCTTTTGATGGACGAGGATGAACGCCTTACCCAATATGTAAAAAAGCGTACACCCGCCGAAAGCAAGCAGGTTTTTAAGGATACTCTTAAAGATTATAAGAACAAAACCGGCCTGGGTCGTTGGGGTATATTTAATGTGGGCGATAATGAGTTTATAGGTGTATGTATGCTAAAACCAAGCGAATCTGACGGCGACAAAATTGAGCTTGGATACCGCCTGCATTTGAAATATTGGGGACAGGGCATTGCAACAGAACTTGCCAAAGCCTTGATTAATTATGGCTTAAATAAAGTTGGCCTACTGGAGATATGTGCTGTTACCCATCCAAATAATGCTGCATCACAAAAGGTTTTACTTAAAGCTGGTTTTGAGCGCTGGGGAGAGGCTTTTTGGTATGGTGAAGATCTGCCGTTTTTTAGGGTGAGGAAAGCGTTGTAATATAACGTCATTGCTGTAAGGGTTTAGTAATTCGGTAACAGAATTAGGTATTTTTATTTGTTGTTTAGGGTGACCATATCGATAGGTTTTTTACCATTGATGCCCTGATGTGGCCGTTCCCAGTTATAATAAACAAGATATTTGAGG
>NZ_JANYGH010000009.1 GCF_025362475.1 Mucilaginibacter sp. | reverse complement strand
AATTCATCATACATTTGAGCAACCGGGTTTACCCACTCTAAGTTTTGTTTTGATTTAGGACCAAAAGTATACTCTAAACCACCGTAAGTATAAGAGTAGTGGCTAAAAGTAGGATAAGTGTGAGCACCAGAGAAGTTATATCCCTGTACAAAGCTAACAGTGTAACCTAAGTTTAAAGCTAACGCATCAGATAATCTGAATTTAACACCTGCACCTACAGGAGCAAATAATTCTTTCACGTTTTTATCACCGAATGGTAAAGTATTTACAGTACCTCCTGCAGATGTATTGCTCTTAATTTTATACATATCTAAACCTAAACCGGCAGATGTATAAAAGTTAACGCTGTTTTTGCGGTGTAAAAAGCTAACACTTGCAATGTTGAATACACCACTGATAGCTCCTGAATTGAAAGAAGTTTTATACTCGGTGATACCAAATTTCTCAGTTCCTGCTTTATCAATACCGTGAACTTTACCACCTAAGTAGTCTAATTGTAAGCTAAAGGTGTGAGATAGTTGTTGCCTTAAAGTAACACCATAACCCAAATCAACTTTGAATTTGTTTGTAGTGTTAATAGTAAATGGAACAAGTCCGTCTGTAATACCAACGTTAACGCCGATACTAAAGGTGTTGTACTGACCAATACCACCAAATACCTTGGCAGTAGATGTTTCAGACGAAGTTGTAGTTGCTGTTTTGGTGGAATCGGTTTGAGCATTAGCCATACCTACAACCATCAAAGAAGCAAATGACAATGCGACTGTTTTCTTTAATGTAGAATAATTCATAGTTTTTAAGATTAAACGATTTTAATTGTGATTTTTTTCAAATTTAGTAATTATGTTTGAAACGATGACCAAACATTGTTCCAAAAATTGTAATAGTTACACAAATAAGGAAAAAAAAATGATTTATTAAAATAATCAATTATTAAATATGAAATATTCTGCGATTCAAAACACTTTGTTTACAAATAATAGAAAAAATTTCGTTTCGAGAACAAAAAAGGGTTCGATTGCCATTTTTCATGCAAATGACGAGTATCCTGTGAGCGGAGACCAGACCTTTTCCTTTAAGCAAAATCCGGATTTTTTTTACCTTACTGGCATAGATCAGGAGCAAAGTATACTTATTTTATATCCGGATTGTCCTAATAAAGCATACAAAGAAGTACTTTTTTTAAGACAAACCAATGAACATATTGCTATTTGGGAAGGACACAAGTATACCAAAGAGGAAGCAAGGCTTGCATCGGGCATCGAGAGTGTTTATTGGCTCCATGAATATGATACGATTTTACATAGTATCATAAATTATGCCGAGCATATTTACATCAATACCAATGAGAATGATCGTTATGCCCATACGGTACCTTACCGTGATCTACGGATGTATGAGGCTTTAAAACAGAAATATCCTTTGCATAAATATGAACGCTCGGCGTTGATTTTGAGGGATTTACGGGTTGTTAAATCCGGCATTGAGGTTGAGCTTACCCAAAAGGCCTGTGATATCACCAACGATGCATTTAAGCGGGTGCTGAAATTTATAAAACCAGGCGTTGCTGAATATGAAATAGAGGCCGAAATAACGCATGAATTTTTAAGGCAGCGGGCTACAGGGCACGCTTACCATCCTATAATTGCATCAGGTAAAAATGCTGTGGTACTTCATTATATTGATAATAACCAGGTGTGCAATGATGGCGATGTCATTCTTTTTGATTTTGGAGCTCAATACGCTAATTATAATGCAGATATGAGCAGATCTGTACCGGTAAATGGTAGGTTTACCAAACGTCAGCGTGCCGTTTATGACTCGGTTTTGCGTGTTATGCGTGAGGCAACCAAAATAATAGTGGCCGGTACCATTTTGAACGATTACCATGACGAAGTAGGAAAGATAATGACAAGCGAACTGATAGGGCTTAAATTGCTTGATAAGCATGATGTTGCTAAGCAGGATGCTAATGCGCCTTTATATAAAAAGTATTTTATGCACGGTACATCGCATCATTTAGGGTTGGATGTTCATGATTTTGCAAGCAGGTATAAAGGCTTTGAAGTTGGAAATATACTAACCTGCGAACCAGGTATTTATATCCAGGAAGAAGGACTGGGTATAAGAATAGAAAACAATATTTTAATTACTGAAGGCGGCAACCGCGATTTGATGGTAAACATACCCATTGAGGCCGACCATTTAGAGGAGATAATGAACAGTTGATTGTTTGATGAATAAAGCTTTTTTGTAATAATAGCTACCTTATGTACGTGTCCACAAAATTGTACAGGTTAAAATTTCCTTTTTCCGAAGCTTCAGCAACATCTTGCTGAAGCTTTTTTTTATCAATGTGTTGGGTTAATTTATGCTGGATTAGTTTGTACGCTTTTTCTGCCAGTAATATTTCGCGGCGTTTGTTTTTAAAGTTTGATGATGTCTTGATGAAATCCGCAACCTCCTTAATCCCATTTGCTTGTGATGCGATGGTTTTGAAAACAGGTGGTTGCTCATGTTTCTTTTGAGTTAATATTTTTTTTAAGTTGTTTGCAAAAATGTCAGCGTCAGCCCTGTCGGCTTTATTAATAATAAACGCGTCGGCAATTTCCATAAGGCCCGATTTAATATGCTGGATCTCATCACCAGCTTCGGGTACCAGTACCACAAGGGTAATATCAGCCAGCCCGGTTATCTCAATTTCTGATTGGCCAACACCAACTGTCTCAATCAATACATAATCAAATCCGGCTGCCCGTAATACATCGGCCATCTCGATGGTTTTGGCAGATAGGCCGCCTAATGAGCCCCGGGTAGCCAACGAACGTATAAAAACACCGGGATGGTTAAAATGCGATGCCATCCTTATTCTGTCGCCAAGCAATGATCCAAAGTTAAATGGCGAGGTTGGGTCAATAGCCAGTACAGCTATTTTGCTGCCATCCTTTAAAAGCACATCTATCAACGCGTTAACAAGGGTGCTTTTGCCGGCCCCAGGCGGGCCGGTAATACCAATAATAGGGGTGGGTTTATTAAATGTAAGGCTCTTTAACAGTACGTTACTTTCGGCCAGGTCATTTTCAACAATGGTTAGGGCTCGCGCCACCTGCTTAAAGTCGCTGTAATTAATCATTGCCGGTTGGGTAAAAACAGTTGCCACATTTATGTTTGTAACTGCAAATGACGAAAATTATCATTACATAAGGCAATTTAATCTTTATTATTGCAGTTGTACAGCGGTTAATTTGCCTGTAAATATGCAATCATAAGCACAATGCCCCAATCCGAACAAAAAAAAATACAGCATATATTAATCAGCCGGACTGATGCCATTGGTGATGTGGTGCTTACCCTGCCCATGGCAGCCTACATAAAAGAGCTAATTCCGGGAGCCGTTGTTTCATTTTTGGGCCGTACATATACCCAGCCGGTTATAAACACCTGTGCTGCCGTAGATATTTTTATCAACTACGATGAGATAAAGAAGTTGCCGCAAAATGAGCAGGCTCTTTACTTGAAAAGTAAAAAAATTGATGCTATTATCCACGTTTTCCCTAATAAACATGTTGCCGAAATAGCAAAGGCAGCCGGGATAAAATTAAGAATAGGTACCACCAACAGGGTGTTTCATTGGTTTACCTGTAATAAACTGGTAAAACTAAGTCGTAAAAAATCAGATCTGCATGAAGCTCAGCTAAATCTTATATTATTAAAAGCCTTAGGGCTAAAATTGGTGCCGTCGCTACAGAATATTGTCAGTCATATTAGTTTTGAAAGCAAAACCTTGCTTCCTGACGAATTAGCAAAAAAACTTCCTGTTGATAAATTTAATCTTATCATCCACCCAAAATCCCATGGCAGTGGTATGGAGTGGGGGCTTAATAATTTTGAAGAGCTCATTCATGCTTTGTCTGCTGATAAATACAATATTATTATAACAGGATCAGACAAAGAAAAACTGTTACTGGCCGATTGGATTAAAACGCTGCCGGCAACTGTAACAGATATGACAGGTAAAATGACCTTGCCGCAATTGATAGCTTTTATAAGCCATGCCGATGGATTGATTGCATCGGGAACAGGTCCTTTGCACCTGGCGGCTATGGGTGGTATTAATACATTGGGTTTATTTCCATCGGTAAGGCCGATCCATCCGGGGCGTTGGGCACCATTGGGTGTTAAGGCGGGATACCTGGAAAGTAATACAGCTACCATAAGCCAGATTACGGTTGATATAGTGGCCGAAAAAATAGCCACCTGGCAAAAATAAATAACAAGCTGGGCCGTTGCCAGGCATACCGCATTTAAAGTTTAAATGGAGGCAGGCCATCGCTGTTCTGCTATAAGTAATTTTGCACAGATACATAATCAAAATACTTGTGTATCTGTGTTAGTGCGAAAAAAAATACCTTCCCTTATATCGTATTGAGGGTATCTGCAGTAGTATTGTGTGGCCCAACTGTAAAAATAATAATATGCAGTTTTATCCGCAGGTTGCCGCATGTAAGCTGTTGCAATTTTAATGCAGGTAAACAAATTGTAGCAGATAGCCATTGATATGCGTATAGGGCTTAAAAGAAGCTTTTGTTAGACAAAAAACTTTTGCGTTTGGTAACCACGCTTTGCAAAACAATGATCATAACTGATAGTTGACGTTAGCATAACGGCATGCAAAAAAATGGAGCAAACTGTAAAATGTAATTTTGCCTTACGCATAATTACAACGGGCTCTATAATTGATGACACTTGGCTGTATGGTGAGTGCTAAAACAGGTATGGCTTTTGTACCGGTATTAGCCAGTACATGTATTAAAACATCAGCCGTAAATTTTTATAAAACAGCACAACACGCTACCTATTATTGTACAGATGAATGAAACCAATATTTTAATAACACTGGATTCCATGCGTTATCCCAATACGGGATTATATCATTTTGGTAAAAGTTTGGGGCATGCATTGATAAAGGCCGACGATCCTCGGTTTAAGTTAAATTTCTTTTTACATCACAATACCAAAGAGTTTGATAATGAGGCAGTGGATAAAATGTATCTTAAAAAGTATCACAAATTCTTTTTTGTCAACTATAAAAAAATAAAGCTTTTTCATTTTACAGACCAAATGTCGAGGCTAAAGCCAAAAAAGGTTTGGGGCGAAAAAAAGATCCTCACCATTCATGATATCAACCAGGTACATGAAAACGTGAGCGCAGAAAAATTAAATACATATATTAAAAAGTTGGGCGAGCGGATTTACAAGTGCGAACGGATAGTCGCTATATCACAATTTGCTGCCAATGATATACTCAACTATTTCCCTGATATTGCTAATAGGATTAGCGTTATTTATAACGGTGCTGAGAAATTGGAATTAAAGCATGGGCATCAGCCTAAATATCTACCGCAAAAAAAGTTTCTGTTTGCTATAGGTATTATATCGGCCAAAAAGAATTTTCACGTACTGCCCGCGCTATTGGTAGGTAATGATCATGAGCTGATAATAGCCGGCATTATTACGCCGTATGTTGATCAGATAAAAGCAGAGGCAAAAAAACACGGCGTTGCCGATAGAGTAAAAATACTTGGACCGGTATCTGACGATGATAAGGCATGGTATTATAAAAATTGCGAAGCCTTTGTATTTCCGTCCATAGCCGAGGGTTTTGGCTTGCCGGTGATTGAGGCCATGCACTTTGGTAAGCCTGTTTTTGTGTCGACCCGTACATCGCTGCCAGAAATTGCAGGTGATGCAGCCTATTATTTTGAAAGTTTTGAGCCGGAAGCGATGCAACAGGTTTTAAGTATTGGTTTACGCCATTTCTATGAACAGGATACATCGGCAAAAGTAATGGCGCATGCTGCCCAATATAACTGGGATACAACAGCACAGCAATATTTACAATTGTACCACGATGTTTTAGCCGGCAATTGACCGGGCTTTGCCTTTTAATTTCCTGAACATAAAACGGAACCATAGCTTAGGGCCAAAGTTTTTGAGAATAAGAAAAGGTTTGTCTTTTTCAAAAACTACATCTTTATAGTGGCTTGACATGCCTCCATCTGCAAACTTTGCTATTACATAATCAAGGTAATAAAACTCCAGCTCTTTATCACCAAAACAAGTCATGTTAAAAGCAAAATCGGCCGATGATTTGTATTTTAAGTTATAACTATGTTTTTCAAAAGCCAGTTTGGGGTAAATTATTGATTGTTGAATTATGCCCAGCTTGGCCAGGTAATAATCAGATACCTTGCCTAATGGTTTAAGGTGCCGGGTAAGCACACTGGCATAATAAACCCTGTTAGGTGATGATAGCGCGCCAACCATGGTTGAAAAATCGGGCAGTAATTCATCATCGGCGCCTAAAAAATAGATCCATTGGCCTGTAGCTTTTTTTAGTGCTTTGGTCATGGCGTCGTAAATGCCCTTATCAGGTTCGCTTATCCAGTAATTGATACGGCTGTTATTGGCTTCTAAAATTTCCTTAGTGCCATCGGTACTATTGCCGTCAACAATAATTAGTTCAATAGCAGGGTAGGTTTGCGCGAAGATGCTGTTAAGACAGGTTTGCAATGTTTTAGCCGCGTTGTAGGTAACAACGATAACCGATATAAGCTTGCTGTTTGCAGCTATAACTTCTTCTTTCGCGTTTAGCATCATACTATTACTTAAATTTGCAACAAGGTTTTAATCGGCTAAAAATAGAACAATGGTTCAAAATAAAAACATCTAAATAAAAACTGTTGAAAATATTATTTGATCATCAATACTTTTCCTCTCAAAAATACGGCGGCATCACCCGGTATTTTGCAAATTTGAACCGGGGCTTCAATGAAATTTCCGGCACAAAATGCACAATAGGAGCCTTGTATTCCGAAAATGAATATATTAAAAACTTAGCCCTTCCTTTAAACAATGCAGTAGGGAAAGCTTTTTTTAAAGGCCATAACAGCCGTACCTATAGGTGGAACAAGCGGTACTCCAATTTGCTGATAAAGGCAAATAACTTTGATGTTTTTCATCCCACTTACTACGATACAGATCTTTTAACAGACCTTAAAAAGCCCTTTGTGATAACCGTTCATGACATGATCCATGAGCAGTTCCCTGCTTTTTTTCCTGATGCGGATATTATTATTGCACGTAAAAGGCAGATGATTGAAAACGCCGACGCTATAATTACCATATCACAGCATACTAAAAGCGATATAG
The DNA here is from genome assembly GCF_025362475.1 of Mucilaginibacter sp. Lineage (GTDB taxonomy): Bacteria > Bacteroidota > Bacteroidia > Sphingobacteriales > Sphingobacteriaceae > Mucilaginibacter. The sequence goes on along the minus strand of NZ_JANYGH010000009.1, from coordinate 46,811 downwards.
TGAAATTTTTTCCGGGGACGAATGCTAAAATAAGCGTAGTGCATCATGGGTACAACCAGAACGTTTTACCGCCAGCCAGTTTATCGCTTCCGGGCAATTATATATTGTACGTTGGCGATAGAGCTTATTATAAAAACTTTGCCCTTTTCGCAGAGTCAATAACTCCTGTTTTACAAAATGGTAAAGATTTGAACCTGTTATGTGTTGGGGGCGGCAGCTTTAACCAAACCGACCGTGATTTGCTAACTAAACTTGGAATTGCAGATAAATGCAGGCAGCTAACTGCTACCGAGGCAGAGTTACAGCAAATATATCAACAGGCCCAACTATTTGTATTTCCATCATTACAGGAAGGCTTTGGTTTGCCACTGCTGGAGGCCTTTGCCAATAATTGCCCGGTAGCATGCAGCAATACCACCAGCTTGCCCGAAGTTGCCGGCAATGCAGCCGAATACTTCGATCCGCTCGATAAAGCCGCCATAGCCGGCGCAGTAACCAACGTTTTATATAATAATGATTTAAGGCAGGAGCTTGTTAAAAACGGGCAGCAAAGGCTGCAGCTTTTTACGCAAAAAAACTGCGTTAATAATACGTTAAACATATATAAATCTGTTATATAACTGCCCTTGGTAGCAGACATTAATCATTATGCACCTTTAAAGCTAAGTATGCCTTATTTTGTATAATTTCACATTTTTATAAATACTTTAAATGAAAATTTATTTCAGGCTGCTCTCATTTGCCAAACCGATAGAGAAATTTGCTATCCCATATATATTTTTTACGCTATTATATGTTCTTTTTAGTACGTCAGTATTGGGATTGCTGGGGCCTTTGCTTAATACGTTGTTTCTGGGGAGTAGCAAAACCGATCCTTTAGCCGCCGTTAAAGCGGCTAAAGATATATCCACCTTTGATATAACCGGGTGGTTTAAATATTATACCGCCCATTTTATTAATGATTATGGAAAATGGTTTGCACTGAAATTTGTATGCGGTGTAATAGTGGTGGCGGTATTTTTAGGTAACATATTTAGATACCTGTCTCAGCGCATTATGGAAAGCCTGCGTATACATACCTTGCTTCGTATTCGTAAAGCTGTATTTGATAACGTAATGAGTTTGCATATGGGGTATTTTAGCAATGAGCGTAAAGGCGATATCATGTCTAAAATAGCATCTGAAGTTCAAACTGTGCAGTTTTCTGTAACGGGGACCCTCCAGGTGGTTTTTAAAGAACCCCTTTTGTTAATTGGTTACCTGGTATGGCTGTTTATGATATCGGCAAAGCTTACCCTTATTTCGCTGCTTATATTGCCGGTGGCTGGCTTGTTAATTTCCCGTATTGTAAAAAAGCTACGTTCACAGGCTATTGAAGCACAAAATTCATATGCCAATATGATAAGCCAACTTGATGAGGCCTTATCCGGCATTAAAATTATCAAAGCATTTAACGCTACCGATTTTAGCATCAAGCGGTTTGATGATGAAAATGTAAAATATTCAAAGATAACCAGGGCGATGTCAAAGCGCCAACAACTTGCCTCGCCGGTTTCCGAAACATTATCGGTAACCATGATCTCATTTGTGGTGCTTTATGGAGGGTATCTTATTTTTAATAATACATCAGCACTTAGTCCCGGCGATTTTATTGCTTACATAGCCTTGTTCTCGCAATTAATGCGGCCGGCCAAAGCCATCGGCGATTCGTTCAGCAACATCCATTCGGGACTTGTTGCCGGCGAACGCATATTGGCGCTTATAGATGAGAAACCAATGATTGTAGATGCCCCGGATGCAATTGCTGTTGATGACTTTAAGGATGCTATCAGGTTTGAAAACGTTTCTTTTGCGTATAAGGAAAAAGATGTGTTAAAAAACATCAATCTTACTTTACCCAAAGGTAAAACAATAGCACTGGTAGGCCCATCAGGCGGTGGTAAATCAACACTTATGGATATGATCCCCCGTTTTATTGAACCTCAAAGTGGTCGTATCATGATAGATGATCATGAAATTAAGGAACTAAAAACAACATCTTTGCGTGCGCTGATGGGCTTTGTTAACCAGGAGTCTATCCTGTTTAATGACACCATATTTAATAATATAGCTTTTGGCAAGCCTGATGTAACACAGGAACAGGTAGAGGCGGCAGCTAAAATAGCTAATGCACACAACTTTATTATTGAAACCGATAACGGTTACCAAACTAATACAGGTGATCGTGGCTCAAAACTGTCTGGCGGACAAAGGCAACGCATCTGCATTGCACGGGCCGTATTGAGCAATCCGCCTATTATGTTACTTGATGAAGCTACATCGGCACTGGATACTGAATCTGAAAAACTGGTGCAAGACGCGTTAAACAATTTAATGAAAAACCGCACCTCGCTGATCATTGCCCATCGTTTAAGTACTATTCAAAATGCCGATTTGATCATCGTGCTTGAAAATGGCTGTGTCGCGGAGCAGGGCTCGCACCAGGGGTTGCTGTTAAAGAACGGTATTTACAAAAGATTGATAGAAATGCAGGCCTTTAACGATGGCGGGGAAAATAATACAAGCAAGTAAGAGTTATTATATTATGCTGTTTTTACAGCTTACATCTATTTATAAAACATTAATTGATTGTTGTTTGCATGAGCCATGTAATAATTACTACTGCCAATATTCCTGAACAATATGAGCGCAGGAAGCAGCAATATATCGACTCCATTGAAACTTGTTTAAAATACTCGCATCTTTTCAATTCTTACACTGTATTGGAATGTGTATCTGAAAAAGAAGAATATCTCGATCAATACAATACTGTTTACAGCACAGAGGGAAATCTGTACCCTAATAAGGGACTAAATGAGTTAAATCATTTGAGGGTTTTTCTTGAGGGATCAACATTAAAAGATTCTGAACCTATCATTAAGCTTTCTGGTAAATATATAATTGACGACAGTTATTTTTTTGAAAAGGTAATAGAGCTTCAGCATAAATTCGACAGTATCTTTAAAAACGATGATGATGTTTTTGAGGGGAACGGCTATCATACTTTTTTTTATTGTTTAAAAAAACGGCTGTTTTTGGATACCATTAATAGTATAGATTTTTCACTTGTTAATGACACGCCTATTGAATGGGATATAAAAAACTATTTAATGGTAATGGACAAGCATATTGAAATTGACAGATTGGGTATAACAGCCTACCAGGGTGCAAACTCCGAGAGAATATTTACTGCATAAGGGTTTGGTTGTTTAGCCTTACCTATTAGCGTATTTAAATCAAAATAACCAATATTTGCAGTATGGAAACAGCTATTGCTAATAGTTCAACAAAATCGGCGGTATTATTTATCATATTTAACCGGCCCGATACCACCAAAAGGGTTTTTAGCCAGATACGGAAGGCGAAGCCGCCTCGCCTTTATATAGCTGCCGATGGGCCACGGGTAACAAAGCCCAACGAGGCTGAGTTATGTAAACAGGCCAGGGCCATTGTAAGTGAAATAGATTGGGACTGCCAGGTGCAAACGCTCTTTAAGGATGTTAATGCAGGCTGTAAAAATGGCGTATCATCTGCGCTCGATTGGTTTTTTTCGCATGAGGATGAAGGAATTATCCTGGAAGATGATTGCCTGCCGGCAGATACTTTTTTTAAATATTGTGACGAACTGCTTGAAAAGTATCGCTTTGATACACGTATAAGGCATATAGGTGGCAGTAATCTGCAGGGAGGTAAAATATGGGGCGATGCCAGCTATTATTATTCAAATATGACACATGTTTGGGGATGGGCCGGCTGGCGACGCGTTTGGAAAGAGTACGATAAAAACCTTTCGCGATATGATGAAAATGATGTGCGTAGCGTATTATCAAATATTTTTGACGAGCCGTTAATAGTTGATGCATGGGAGGAGATTTTTAAGGAGATGAAAGGCGGCTTGATAGATACGTGGGATTATCAGCTAACTTTCACCAATTTTTTTAACAACAGTTTATCCATTATACCCAACCATAACCTGATCAGCAACATAGGCTTTGGCGTAAATGCAACACATACTACCCATGCCGATAGCGCGGAGTCAAACATTCCCGTTGTTGAAATTGGCCAAATAACGCATCCTGTTTACATGGTGCCGCAAAAACAGGCCGATTATATTACTTTAAGTCGCGAGTTTAATGTAGTTGGCCGTAAAAAAGACAAAACACTGCGCCGTAGGTTTAAACGATGGATCAAGTCGCCGTTTAAAAAATAGTCCCATAAAAAAAGCCACCCGGCAATCCCTGATGACTCTTTTCATACTGTTTTAATTGTTTTTACTGAAACTTAAATCCGAGGCCAATTTGCCACACCTGGTTGCGGTAATCGGGCAGGTATGAATCGTTATCGGGATGGTTAGCTGTTAAATCAATATTATATCTTGCCCTTAACTCCACATTTCTGGCAACATCAACACTTAGGCCTATAACGCCGCTAACATTGGTTTGGTCGCCGCGGTTATTGTAAAAGTGTTCATAATCGGTATTAAAATCGGTTTCGTATTTGTTACTTGTCGAAGTTAAAAAGTTTATAGAAGGCCCTACCAGGAAGTTAAAGTTTGGCGCAAGTTTAACTTTTAAAAGCAATGGCACATCAATATAATTTGTACGCTGGGTAAACCTGCCATATTGGGTGTTCGCGGCGTAACCCTTGCCAGAATACATGATCTCCGGGGCAAACGATAATGGGTAAACAATAGGAATTTCCAGTGTTAACCCCGCATTAAAAGCAGCTATGGCATCTGTACTAAAATTTGAATCATACGCGTCAATAGTGTTTGCAATATTTAAGCCTGCAGTTAAGCCAACTTTAACACGGTAAAAATCATCGTCCTGGTGGCGTTGTCTTTCATGTCGTTCGGTGCGGTAGGGAGGTCTGCGGCGTGGTCCATAATATCGTTGCGCACTGGCGGTGTAGGCTGCAAATAAGCAAAGGGTAAAAAAGATAATTTTTTTCATCGTTAGTATGTTTTAATATACTCATAGAGTAAAAATTGTACTAAAGGTTTATTAGCGATTTAATTTTTGTAATAATTACGCAGTCGTGAAGCTGCAAAAACAACATTTACACTACATTTGGACATGCCAAAATTGAAAATCATTTATTGCTTTATATCAATTGTTGCCCTTAGTTTTGTGGGTATTGATGCATTTGCGCAAAAGGAAAGCTATATAGAGAGTTTAAATAAACAAAACCAATGGGTGGATTCTGTTTATAAAAAACTGAGTAAAAAACATCGTGTAGCCCAGCTGCTTTTTGTAAGGGCACATACCAATAAAGGCCAGGCTTATGAAGATTCGGTAGGCAAGGTGATTGAAAAACAGCAAATTGGCGGCCTTGTGTTTTTTCAGGGCGGTCCGGGCAGGCAGGCAAGTCTCACTAATACCTACCAAAAACTGGCTAAAGTGCCGTTACTGATAGCTATGGACGGTGAGTGGGGCCTGGGTATGCGTTTGGACTCTACCATTTCATACCCATACCAGATGACCCTTGGCGCCATACAGGATAATAACCTCATTTATAAAATGGGCCAGCAAGTGGCTTATGATTTTAAACGGATAGGCGCGCAGATAAATTTAGGTCCGGATATGGATGTGAACAATAATCCTGATAACCCGGTGATCAATTACCGCTCGTTTGGCGATAATATGTATAATGTAGCCAGAAAGGGTATTGCCTATTTTAAAGGCATGCAGGATGCCGGTTTGCTAACCACTGCGAAGCATTTCCCCGGTCATGGGGATACCAATGTTGATTCGCATTTTGATCTGCCGCTGTTGCCCTATAGTCGTGGCCGGTTAGATTCGCTGGAAGAATATCCTTTCCGCGAGGCGATCAATGCAGGTATCAGCGGGGTAATGATAGCTCACATGAGCATTCCGGCGCTGGATAGTACTACACATTTACCATCTACCTTATCCCGCCCAATTATTACCGGTGTTTTAAAAGATTCATTGAGATTTAAAGGGCTGGTAGTATCTGATGCAATGGAGATGAAGGGCGTAGTAAAGTACTTTCCCAACGGCGAAGCTGATGTAAGGGCTTTTATTGCAGGTAACGACATCATTGAATTATCAGAAGATTCTAAACGGGCCATCAAGTTGATCAGGAAAGCAGTTAGGCAGGGTAAAGTAAGCAAAGACGAATTTAAAGCCAGGGTGAAAAAGGTATTAGCCGCTAAATATTGGGTCGGGCTAAATAATTACCAGGAAGTACCGCCGGCAAATTTAAGTGAGGATATTAATGGCGCAACCGCTAAAGCACTGGTGCAGCAATTGAGCGATGCTGCCGTAACCGTATTAAAGGGCGATGCATCAACGCTAAAGCTTAATCCATTTTTAAAAACAGCTATTTTAAGCATCGGTGTTTCGTCGCCCACCGTGTTTCAGCAGGAAGTAGCTAGAAGTTTCCCTAACAGCAAATTGTTTATGGTTGATAAAAATACGCAGGCAGTTGAATTAAAAAATATACTGGGTTTATTAAGTCAATACCAGCAAGTAGTAGTAGGTATACATGATACCCGCCTGCGCCCCCAAAGCAAGCTGGATTATACCAGTGATGTAAAACTAATGATTGCCGACCTTGCCGCGCGCAAAAATACCGTAATGAGTGTATTTGCCAATGCATATACAATAGCCGGTCTGCCCGGTATTGAAAACTGCAACGCATTAATGGTATGTTACCAAATGAGCCCCGAGCTGCAAAAATCAGCAGCAAAGGTGTTAACTGGTAACCTAAAACCAACCGGTAAATTGCCGGTAAGCGTTAATGTGTTTTTCCCTACGGGGACGGGGATTGGGTTGCAATAAAATAGATATAAATTTTGTAAAATGTCATTGCGAGCGCAGCGCGGCAATCGCGAACTGTTCGAGGTGAGTTTAATGTTGGTCGCGTATAATATCAAACTTACGAAGTTTTTAAAATTTCGTAAGTTTCTCATTGGCAGGTTTTAACTTTTTTGCCATAGCCAAAGTTTCATCCCAGGTAAACGATTGTCCAATGCCCTTTTGATGGTCGTCAAATCTTTTATCTAATTCATTGCGCTGGTTAATACTTAAGTAATGTTTTCCTTTTTGTGGTTTACCCATAACAATCAGTTTTTGACTCCAAATTTTTCTTAGGTGAATTTATCGTATAAAGCTAAAAATAGTTTTTTCATCAAAATAAATTCGCTATAATAATAAAAAGCCCAAACCTTTAATCACTTAAAACTTAAATTTTATGCCTTGTTTTCACAAATTTTATGGACATCCTGCTCACATGGCGGGAGAAAATGGATTGCTACCAACCTGGGAGGCTGATACATTGATAATTGGGACTTTTAATCCATGCAACGATTGGGTAATAAATAACCAAGCAAATTATTTTTATGGGAGATCTCAATATTTCTGGAAGGCAATCCCTCAATTTGCCTGCTATGATGAAATTGATAATTTAGACGTGGTGGCCCAATTTGATTTTCTTAAAAAAAACCGAATTGCATTAACCGACTTATTAATTTCAATTAATGATGTGGATGTTGAAAATGAAGATCACCGTAATTGGATTGGCAGTTATTTAGATAACGAACTCAATAACTTTCCAGATATTACTTGGAACACAAGTAATATTATAGAGTATATAATTCGCAATAAAATAAAAGCCGTTTATTTTACACGTTTAGGAAACAATGCTCCTTTTGGGGAGCAAATAACCATTATCGAAAATTATTGTAATGTAAATGGGCTTATAAATTTTAGACTACATACACCAACAGGCTTGGGATTGGGAGCAGGAGCTCCAAGAAGAAATAAGCTTATTCATAGATGGTATGAGCAAGGGGGTAATCAGTTTCCATTTTTGTGTCCGGATTTCGATATAAATGACCCCGAATTTGTTTGGCATCTATAATATAACAAGTAACATTCATTTTACCAAGTTGCCATCCCGCCCATCGTTTTCTATCTTTACTAAACAATTATGCAATCCAACTTTAATAAGTACAACGATAAATTCCAGGCGGCTTTAGCGGGTTTAAACCCCGAGCAGCTGGCTGCAGTAAATAAAATGGACGGGCCGGTACTGGTAGTTGCCGGGCCGGGTACAGGTAAAACGCAAATACTGGCGGCGCGGATAGGGAAAATCCTAACCGATACAGATGCCCTGCCCAATGAAATACTGTGCTTAACCTATACAGATGCCGGTGCAGTAGCCATGCGCAAGCGCTTGTTTGAGTTTATTGGTCCCGATGCTTACCGCATCAACATCTATACTTTTCATGCTTTTTGTAACGAGATCATCCAGGAGAACCTGGAGTATTTTGGTAAGCTGAACCTGGAATCATTGTCTGATCTGGAATCGGCTATGCTGTTTCGTGAACTGGTGGATGAGTTTGATAACGACCACCTGCTGAAGCGCTTTACCGGTGATGTATATTACGATACCAAGCGCCTTAAAGACCTCTTCAGCACCATGAAACGCGAGAACTGGGATGCTGCAATGATTGAAACAGCCGTGCAGGAATACCTGGATGATATCCCCAACCGCGAGGAATTTGTTTACAAACGTGCCAACTCCAAAACCGGCATTAAAGTAGGCGACCCAAAGCAAAAGGATATTGATGCCGCGCATGACCTCATGAACAAGCTGGTAGCTGCCGTGCGCGAGTACCAGAACTACGATGCCAAAATGAAGGCCCGTGGCCGGTATGATTATGACGACATGATCATTTGGGTATTGAGGGCTTTCCGCGATAATGAAGAGATTTTGCGTAAATACCAGGAACGGTACCAATATATTTTGGTTGATGAGTTTCAGGATACGAGTGGATCGCAAAACGAGCTGCTGCGGTTTTTACTCAATTACTGGGATGTGCCCAATGTATTTGTGGTGGGCGATGATGATCAGTCGATCTTCAAATTCCAGGGGGCCAATATGAAAAACATTCTTGATTTTGCTACCGACTATGTGAGCACGTTACAGACGGTAGTGCTCAGGCACAATTACCGGTCAAACCAGCATATTCTCGATATTTCAAAGGCCCTCATCAATAATAACTTTGAGCGTTTAACTACCCAGCTTCAACTGGATAAAGATCTGCGTGCATCGCACCCCCGCTTTGTGGAAATGACGGTGGAACCGGTGATCCGTGAATACGAAAATGCCAACCAGGAGTTGGTAGATGTATCGGCACAAATAAAACACCTGATTGATAACGGAACCGAACCGGGCGAAATAGCGGTAATTTACCGCAACCACAGCCAGGTGGAGGAAATGATCCAATACCTGGAGGTAAAAAAGATAGCGGTAAACACCAAACGTAAAATAGATATCTTAACCCAGCCCTTTGGCGAAAAGATCATCAACATTATGAGCTACCTCATGATGGAGCTGGATTCGCCTTATAGCGGTGATGAGTTACTGTTTGAGATATTGCACTATGATTTCTTTAACATTGAGCCCATCGAAATAGCCAAAGCAAGCATCGCGGTATCGCAGGAAAACTTTTCGGCCAATAACCGGGATAAGCAAAGGACATCCATCCGTCGTTACATAAGTGAGCTGCGGCCGCCCGCCCAGCCGGATCTGTTTGCGCCGGATAAATATATGGAGATGAGGTACCTCATGAACAATATTGATGAGTTACTAAAATCGGCGGTGAATGTAACCCTGCAACAGTTTTTCCAGGATGTGATAGCCAAAATGGGGATCCTGCGTTACATCATGCAGCAAACCGATAAAGGAGGCTACATGCAAATGCTCACCAGTTTTTTTGATTTTTTGAAGGACGAAAGTCGTAAGAACCCCGATATTAAACTGGCCGACCTGATGGCCACTATTGAGCTGATGAAAAAGAACAGCATCAGGCTTGATCTGAACAAGGTAATCTTTAGCGACAATGGCGTTAATTTTTTAACCGCCCATGGTTCAAAGGGATTGGAATTTGAACATGTGTTTTTTATCGGCTGCGATAAGCGCACCTGGGATAGCAAGGGCCGCAACAATGGCTTTAGCTTGCCTGATACACTTACCAGTACCTCATCTGATGATATTGCACAGATAGAAGAAGCGCGCCGCTTATTTTATGTGGCTGTTACCCGTGCCAAACAATGCCTCATGATTTCTTACGCCGGTCAGGATAAAAAAGGGAAGGCCCAGGAAGCCAGCAGATTTGTAGGCGAGATATTGGCCAGTACGCACCTGGAAGTAAAATTCCCTAAAGTTACCCCTGAAGTAATGATTGACTTTGTGGCCACCCAGTTTAGTGAGATTGAGAAACCTAAGGTTGAGCTACTGGATACCAATTACATTAACCAGTTGCTGCAAAGTTATACCCTATCGGTAACGCATTTAAATAACTATCTGGATTGTCCGCTGCGTTTTTATTTTCAATGTTTGATACGGGTGCCTTCGGGAAAAAGCCCGTCGGCCACATTTGGGCAAGCGGTGCACTGGGCGCTCAATAAAACCTACAGGTTACTGAAGGAAAACGATAATGAATTCCTGTCTACCGAGCAATTCATGAAAGAGTTTGAATGGTATATGGTGCGTAACAGGGATTCATTTACCAAAAAAGAATATACAACCCGGTTAGCTTACGGCTGGAAGATATTGCCGCCATACTATGAGCAAAATGTTGATACCTGGAACAAAATAGCCGTAACCGAAAAATCCATCAAAAACATTGAGATACAAGGCGTGCCCATAAAAGGTAACCTGGACAAAATGGAGTTTGACGGCAAAAACGTAACAGTTGTGGATTATAAAACCGGTAAAGTAAAAAATGCCAAAGACAAGTTACTGCCCCCAACCCCTGAGGTTCCTATGGGCGGCGATTACTGGCGCCAGGGCGTGTTTTACAAAATATTGGTAGACCATGACCGCACCAACGATTGGGAAGTAATTGACACCATTTTTGATTTTGTAGAACCAGAAAGTGAAGGCGAATACTTTAAGAAAAAGTATGTGATAAGCCCGCAGGATATAGAATTGGTAACCAGTCAGATTACCGAAACTTATCAAAAAATACTGGCCCATGATTTTAATACCGGTTGTGGCAAAAAAGAGTGCCAGTGGTGCCATTTTGTAAAAAGCAATTTTAAACAGGCGGATGAGCTTTTAACCGCGGCGAGCGAGGAAGAAGAGGAAGTGTAAAGGGGGTGAAAAAATGAGGGCATGTGCGATTCCCCTCTTGAGAGGGGCGGAGGGGTGTGTTTTGTCAGGCGCAGAAACACACCCCTGCCATTTCACCTTCCCAAGCGCCCCTCTCAAGAGGGAATTTTAAAAATGACAAAGAGAATCATATCAATCTAATAATGCTATAAATTAAGGTTCCGACAGAAAATCCAATACCACCCAATGAAATACATCACCCTAATCCTCCTTTTAATCACAGCCTCAGCCTCGGCCCAAACCATCATCAAACAGGATGAAAAAATTAAACAAATGGTTGATGAGGTGTCCTCCAAAAACATCGAGACTACCATTCGCAAATTGGTAACCTTTAAAAGTCGGCATACGCTGAGCGATACCAGCAACAAAGCCACCGGCAGCGGTGCGGCGCGTAACTGGATCAAGGCAGAAATGGAAAAATATGCCAGGGAATCGGGCGGACGAATGACCGTTCAATTTGATACGTTCACGCAGCCTAAGGGCACACGCATTGATAAACCGGTAAAACTTAAAAATGTACTGGCCATATTAAAGGGTACCGACCCGGCCGATACACGTGTATACCTGGTATCGGGACATTATGATTCAAGGATTAACGATGTAATGGACGCCAATGGGGTGGAGCCTGGGGCAAATGATGATGCATCGGGTACCGCACTTTCTATGGAACTGGCAAGGGTGATGGCTAAACGGTCGTTCCCGGCAACTATAATTTTTATGACAGTAGTAGGCGAGGAACAAGGATTATATGGATCTACAAACGTAGCCAAACGCGCCAAAGCCGAAAACTGGAACGTAGATGCCATGCTGAACAATGATATTGTAGGCAATACCCACGGTATGGAAACAGATTTGAAAGATAACCGCAGCGTTCGGGTTTTTAGCGATGGGATACCAACCAATGCTACGGACAAACAGGTGGCTGCCTTAAAATCATTAGGAGGCGAAAATGACAGCCCCTCGCGTGAGTTGGCCCGTTACGCCAAGGAAACCGGCGAACGGTATGTTGACCAGCTTGATGTAAAACTCATTTACCGCCGCGACCGTTACCTGCGTGGTGGCGATCACCTGCCGTTTTTGGAACAGGGCTTTACGGCCGTACGGTTCACCGAAATGAATGAGGACTTTAACCGCCAGCACCAGAATATCCGTACAGAAAATGGAGTGGAATATGGCGATCTGCCCGATTTTGTTGATTTTAACTATGTGCAAAAAGTAGCCCGCATGAACCTGTCGGTATTGGCCAACCTTGCCTCGGCACCCGGTCGACCGCAAAATGTAGGCATCATAACCAGCGATCTTACCAATAAAACCAAACTCACTTGGGAAACGCCGGCTACCGGCAAAAAACCAGCCGGTTATTACGTACTGATGCGCGAAACTACGAGCGCTTTTTGGGAAAGGAAATTTTACGTAACCGCTACAACCGCTACACTGGCTTACTCAAAAGATAATTACTTTTTTGCAGTACAGGCTGTAGATGCCGACGGGCATGAGAGTTTGCCGGTTTTTCCTAAGCCGGTGAGGTAGGGGCCCAAAAAGTCCTGTCATTCTGAGCGATAGCGAAGAATCCATTATTGAACTTTAAAAGCTGACGATGCATGTCGGTAAATAGATCCTTCACTATCGTTCAGGATGACAAAAAGGAAAAATATTGTAAGTTTGTATTATGTATTTCTTTAGAAAAAAAGATCCCAACAGGCCAACAAACATTAATCTGCGCATTATGCATATTATAAATGCTATTGCCATAACTATGTTTTTAGCTGGCATCATCTATAAGCTGATACAAGTGTTCATACTCAAAAAATGATGGAAATAATAAACACCAATAACGCGCCTGCACCTATCGGGCCATACAGCCAGGCAACTGTTGCCGGTAACTTTGTATTTGTTTCGGGTCAAATCCCGCTTAATCCTGCTACCGGCGAACTGGTAACCAGCGGCATTAAAGATGAAGCTGTGCTGGTAATGGAAAACATTAAAGCCATTTTAACTGAGGCTGGCATCGGTTTCGGAAACATTGTTAAAACCAGCATATTTTTAACCGACCTTGGGAATTTTGGCCAGGTAAATGAAGTGTACGGCACTTATTTTACCGCTAACTTCCCAGCCCGCGAAACGGTACAGGTATCTGCATTGCCAAAAGGGGTAAATGTGGAGATCTCGGTTATTGCAGTAAAATAGAATGACGTTTTAAAAGGTTTGTCATCCTGAGGAACGAAGGATCTATTCGCAGACTGTACAGGGTGAAGAAACATGGCGAATAATAGATGCTTCACTGCGTTCAGCATGACAAATTGGTTAAAATAAACATGTCATCCCGAGGAGTGAAATTTTGGGAAACTTTAAAAAAAGGCTGTCCTGCTGAGCCTGTCGAAGCATGTGGGCAAAGGCCTCTACGCGCGACCCTTCGACAAGCTCAGGGTGACAGGCCTTTTTAGAATGCAAATACGTTAAATAACAAACGCGTCATTGCTGGGCACAAAGCAATCCCAAACTATACAGGGCGAACCTGCAAATCGGAGATTGCTTTGTTCCCCGCAATGACGATTTTATAATATATGGTTCTCAAATAAACCTATGGATCCTTTTCAAACACCCATCGTATACCTAAAAGGTGTTGGCCAGGCCCGGGCCGAAGTTTTGAAAAAAGAATTAGGTTTAGCTAATTTCGAGGATTTGCTGCGGCATTTTCCTTTCCGGTATATTGATCGTACCAAGTTTTATAAAGTAAAAGATATTCAGTCCGATCTGCCTTATGTACAGGTGCTGGCCCGCGTTATTAGCAAACAGGTAGTGGGCGAAAAGCAAACCAAGCGCCTTGTAGTACAAAGCCGTGATGACACCGGCACACTGGAACTGGTTTGGTTTAAAGGCATTAACTGGATAGAGAAAACCATTGTTCCCGGTACTGTATATATTGTATTTGGCAAACCCGGTTTTTTTAACGGGCAGGCGCAAATGGCGCATCCCGAAATGGAGATATACTCACCTGCCACCATGCAGCGGCAGGGAAACGCTACTTTGCAGCCGGTATATAATTCTACCGAAAAGCTAAAGCAGTTTCAGCTGGATAGTAAGGGAATCCAGAAACTTACCTCCGTTTTATTAGGTCTGCATGCTAAGGATATCAATGAGAATTTACCGCTGTATATCCTCCAGCACTTTAAACTAATTGGCCGTGCAGAGGCCTACCGGAATATTCATTTCCCCGCGGATGCCAACTTACTGAATGAGGCGCTGCATCGCTTAAAATTCGAAGAATTATTCCTTTTGCAATTGAAGCTATTGCGCAATAAGCTGCTGCATACTCAAAAATTTAAAGGGAATGTTTTTAATACTGTTGGTCATTATTTTAATGATTTTTATCACCATAAGTTACCCTTTCAATTAACTACGCCTCAAAAACGCGTGCTGAAAGAGATAAGGCAGGATACCCAGCGCGGTGTGCAGATGAATCGCCTGTTGCAGGGTGATGTGGGCAGCGGTAAAACTGTTGTTGCATTGATGGCCATGCTGATTGCTGTTGATAATGGCTTTCAAACCTGTATCATGGCACCTACCGAGATATTGGCTAGTCAGCATTTTCAAACAATCAGCAGTTTGGTAGGCGAGGGCTTTATCGAGGTGGCACTGCTAACCGGCTCTACCAAACAAAAAGACCGTAAAGTACTGCATCAGAAACTGGAAAGCGGCGAATTGAAAATACTCATAGGTACCCATGCTTTGATAGAGGATAAAGTGCAATTCAAAAACCTGGGTTTTGTGGTGATTGATGAGCAGCACCGCTTTGGGGTAGAGCAGCGGGCAAAGCTATGGCGAAAAAATATTATACCACCTCACATCCTGGTGATGACGGCCACGCCCATACCCCGTACCCTGGCCATGACCTTGTATGGCGACCTGGATGTATCTGTAATAGATGAATTACCCGCCGGGCGTAAGCCTATTCAAACGCTTCATTTCTTCGAAAATCAGCGCCTGCGGGTTTTCGGCTTCATGAAAAAAGAAATTGCATTGGGCCGGCAAATTTACATTGTATATCCCCTGATCCAGGAAAGTGAAAAGCTCGATCTGAAAAACCTGGAGGATGGTATCGCGGTTATGTCGCGCGAGTTTCCACTGCCCGATTATCGCATAAGTATAGTTCATGGCAAACTAAAACCTGCCGATAAGGAATTTGAAATGCAGCGCTTCATCAAAGGTGAAACGCAGATCATGGTGGCAACCACGGTTATCGAGGTGGGGGTGAATGTGCCCAACGCCTCGGTAATGATCATTGAAAATGCCGAGCGGTTCGGTCTGTCGCAACTGCACCAGCTGCGTGGCAGGGTAGGGCGTGGGGCCGAGCAATCCTATTGTATTTTGATGAGCAGTCATAAGCTGAGTCAGGATGGTAAGATTCGCCTGGATACCATGGTGAAAACCAATAACGGCTTCGAGATTTCTGAAATTGACCTGCAGCTGCGTGGTCCCGGTAATTTGGATGGCACCCAGCAAAGCGGCGTGCTCGACCTGAAGGTGGCCAACCTGGCAACAGACCAGGAGCTGTTATTCAAAGCCCGCAAAACGGTAGAGCAAATATTGGCGAAAGATCCTCAGCTGGCCCTGCCCGAAAATCAGGTGTTGCACCATTCCTTCCAAACAAAAAATGCGGGTTTAAGCTGGGATAAAATTTCCTGAGTCTTTCATTATTGCCGCAAAATATTACATTTGTTTCCGACTGACTTTTGTTGATCATTTCATCAATAATTATCGTGCATAAACGTACATTATTGATGATTTATCGCCGTTTATTGACTAATTAATTTCGATGAAAAAAAGATTTACCCTACTATTTTCTGTGCTGTTATCAGCAAACCTGCTCCACGCGCAGGACTCATTAACCATCCGTAAAATTTACGATGAAGCCCTTGTAAACGGCAAAAGTTACGAAAGCCTGCGCTACCTGTGTAAAGGTATCGGTCAGCGTTTAAGCGGTTCGGCCAACGCCCAAAAAGCGGTGGACTGGAGTAAGAAATTGATGGAAAGCTATGGCTTTGATAAGGTTTATTTGCAGGAAGTTATGGTTCCGCATTGGGTTAGGGGCGCAAAAGAAACCGCCTTCATCATTGATGGCAAAACCCGTATCCCGGTGCCGATAGCAGCATTAGGAATGACGGTAGCGACACCAAAAGAAGGAATAACCGCAAATGTTATTGAAGTACAAAGCCTGAAAGAGGTAGAAACTCTTGGAGAAAGCGTTATAAAAGGTAAAATAGTTTTCTTTAACAGGCCCTTCGATCCAAGGTTTATTGAAACCGGTCGCGCTTACGGAACTGCTGGTGATCAGCGTTTTATGGGGCCGGCTGTTGCGGCCAAATATGGCGCTGTTGGTGTTATAGTTCGCTCACTTACGGAGTCGCTGGATGATTATCCGCATACCGGTGCAACTTTGGCTGATAAGGATGGGAAGAATATCCCGGCAGCAGCGATATCAACAAAGGCGGCTAACAGGTTAAGCACCATGCTTAAATTGCGTAAGCTGCCATTGGTTAAGTTTTACTTTAAACAAAGCTGCCAAACACTGCCCGATGTGTTATCATACAATGTAGTGGGCGAATTAACCGGCACCGAGCACCCCAATAAGTTTATCACTGTAGGTGGTCACCTTGATTCATGGGATTTGGCAGAAGGAGCCCACGATGATGGTACCGGTGTAATGCAATCGGTTGAGGTTTTAAGGGTATTTAAAGCGATAGGATATCGTCCTAAAAACTCGGTACGTGCAGTGTTTTTCATGAACGAGGAAAATGGCGACAAAGGCGGCGCCAAATACGCCGAGCTTGCTGCACAAAACAAAGAAGAACATATTGCGGCTATTGAAACAGACGAAGGCGGCTTTACGCCACGGGGCTTTAGTTTTGCTGATGTATCCAATGATTTTATAAAAAAGATAAACAATAACTGGAAAGCACTATTTGAACCGTACGAAGTTGACCAGCTAACCATTGGTGGAGCCGGTACAGATATTGAGCCGATGAAAGAGAAATTGCCGGGAGTAATCCTGATTGGGTTTAGGCCCGATTCTCAGCGCTATTTTGATATCCACCACACACCAAACGATGTTTTCGAGAACGTGAACAAACGCGAGCTTGAACTGGGTGCAGCAGGTATAGCATCCTTAATTTATTTGATAGATCAGCACGGGTTATAATTTCAGATATGCAGATTGTAGATGTGCAGATTATAGATGTGCAGATATGCAAATTTCAAATGTGCAGATTAAGTATATAGATTAATAAGCCTATTTCCCGCCGCCTGTGTCCTCACAGGCGGCTTTTTTATTCTGTTAGATTAGGAAGCCCTACTTTGATAATTGCAATTTGCATATCTGCACATCAACATCCCGCATCACAAAAAAATCCTGTTAATCCTGCAAAATCTTGTTAATCGTGTTGTAAATTTGCGGCACATCTAAAACAACACTGTGGCCGAAGAAGGAGATAGTAAACCCAAAATTGATTCCTTTGCAGCATTGCGATATAAAGATTTCAGGTCTTACATCGGGATGCGCTTTTGTTTCACCTTTGCATATTCAATGCAGGCCGTTGTAATCGGCTTTTATATTTACCAGTTAACAAAAAGCGCGTTTGCGTTGGGGCTTGTAGGTTTGTGCGAGGCCATACCGGCAGTGTGTATTGCCTTATATGGAGGTTATATTGCCGATAAGTCCGAAAAGCGCAAAATGCTGTTATTCATTTTTAGCGGGGTAATCCTTACCTCTCTTGTAATGTTTACGGTTACCCTCAAAAGCATGAGTGGGGTTATCCATGCCGGTTGGATAGTACCTGTCATTTATATCATGATCTTTTGCAATGGTATTGCCAGGGCCTTTTACGGACCTGCAACTTTCACCATTTACGCGCATAGTATACCCAAAGAATTATATCCTAACGGAAGCACCTGGAGCAGTTCGAGCTGGCAGGTTGCCTCTATTATAGGTCCGGCGGCTGGTGGCTTAATCTATGGCTATTCTGATAAGCTGATCCCTGGCTTAAGCGGTATTACAGCAACATTTGTTGTAATTATCTTTTTCTTGCTGGTGTCATTAATGCTTGTTGCATTATTACGTAAATATCCGCCGGTATTTGTACCTAAGGAAAGTATCTGGAAAAGCCTTTCTGAAGGCATCCACTTTGTGTTTAGCAATAAAATGATGATTGGCGCCATGAGCCTTGACCTGTTCTCGGTGTTTTTTGGCGGCGCTGTGGCATTGTTACCCATATTTGCCAACGAGATATTAAAAGTAGGAGCCGAAGGGTTGGGCATTATGCGGGCAACCTCGTCATTAGGTGCAGTATTAACCATGCTGGTCATGACCAGGTTTTCGCCTATGGGTAAGCCCTGGCGTAATTTGCTTATCGCGGTAACGGGTTTTGGCGTTTCTATTATCTGTTTTGGTTTATCGCGAAGCTTTTACCTGTCGCTATTGTTTTTATTTACCGAAGGTGCATTTGATAGCGTTAGCGTAATTATTCGCGGTACCATTATGCAACTGTTAACTCCAGATCATATGCGAGGCCGTGTATCGGCAGTAAACCAGATGTTTATCGGCTCATCAAATGAGATAGGCGCTTTTGAATCAGGAACGGCTGCCCGCCTGTTGGGTACCGTGCCTTCAGTGATATTTGGTGGCAGCATGACTATGATCATCGTGGGCATTACCTACCTTAAAACTAAAAAGCTGATCCCATTATCGCTACAACAGATACAACCACCCAAGGTGGAAGCTGAAACATCTGTTTAGCCGCGTGTGTATTTATATCTTTATTACCTAATAATAATGGTGAAATGATTCCAAGGGGGATATTAGATATAACTTATACAGATGTGTTCAGGGGGCTGTATTATTGTTTCCTGGATTTTATTAAAATTAAAGAAGCATATAATACTCCTATAAATGAGGATGAGGTGATTTGCCTTTCCGTACGTTCTGGCTTTGATGTTTTATTGAGCGCGCTTGATTTGCCAATAGGGAGCGAAATAATAGTTACTTGTATCAATATCCCCGATATGTTTGCTATTATAACTGCCCATCAATTGGTTGCTGTGCCGTTGCCTATTAATAAAAACACGTTGAGCATTTCGCCACAGCATTTAAAAGAGGCTGTTACGCCCAATACAAAGGCCATATTAATTACCCATCTTTTCGGCGTTATCACAGACCTGGATGAAATTGTGGCCATAGCTAAGGAATATAACATAATGGTGATTGAAGATAGGGCACAGGCCTTTGCGGGGCCTGTTCTTAGCAGGAATATACTATCGGATGTAATCATGTTTAGTTTTGGCCTTATCAAAACTAACACTACGGTAAGTGGTGCTTTACTTCAAATAAAGTATCCTTCCATTTGCAGTAAAGTAATTGCACTTAACAGGCAATCACCCACGCAGCGCAGTTCTGTTTTCTTCAAAAAACTTTTCAAGGTTTTAGTGATGAAGATACTAACCGCTAAAGTTATTTATACTTTGTTCTATAAAATATGCATAGCCAAAGGGAAAGATTTTGATGCAGTGTTATCCGGATTTACAAAGGGTTTTCCCGGCGAAAGTATGCTGGTAAAAATAAGATTCCAGCCCTGTGCGCCAAACATCAGGTTGATTAACTACAGACTGAAAAACTTTAAAGCTGATGTTATTGATCAAAGGAAAAAGCTGGCATCAGATATTTTAAAAGATGTTTCGGCAACAATTTTAATTGGCGCCTGCGCCAAGCAGCATAACCATTGGGTTTTACCTGTAAAAACAGAAAAAACCGCCATGCTTATTGATTATTTACGATCAAATGGATTTGATGCAACCCAAAAAGCATCAAGTCTGGTAAAGCTTTCATCACCGGTAACAGTAGTTAACGATGATGAGCTTAATCTTGAAAATTTGGTTTACTTACCCATGTACCCCGGTATGAATACCCTTGAAAGGAACAGGCTGGCAGCGTTGTTAAAAAGCTTTGCCAGCGCGTAAGTTATCATCTACGCCAACACGCTATCTACCCAGGCCTTACCCCAGTTTTCAATTTCTTCGACGGTCCAGAGTGATGGATAAAATATACGTTTCTGGAAACGCGGAGGCAGGTACTTTTGCCAGTTGGTGCCACCGGTAGCTTTAATTTCTTCGGGCTCGCGGTTAAGGTAACGAACGGCAGATTTATAATGTGATAGCGGCCAGTTCACATTTACATTGATATCAAGTTGGCGCAACTCATTTTTTAATTCGGGGGTAAATTGACCTGCCGCTTCAAATTTGAGGGCCAGGGTATTAAAATTATAATTTGCCGCTGCTTTTCCAAGTTCAATGAAAGTTTTGGAATACTTTTTTTCGAATTGTTTAAGTGTCAAGGTTTTTTTTCCGGTTGATAACTCGGTTGCTCCAAATTTCCAGTAAAGGTATTCAAACTGCTCTTCGATGGGGGCATCACGCAATTCTTCCCGTTTATCTTTAGCAACCAGGTTAATAAAATCGGTAGCGTAAATTTCAATCATTCGGTATTGTCCTGATTGAAATCCACTGGCTGGCAATAATGACATTCTGAATTTGAGGAACTGCTCTTTCTCCATACCATCAACCATGATCTCGAATGATTGGGTTAAAGCGCCAAAATAACGGTTAATGCGTTTTAAACGCGCTGTTAAAAATTCTGCGGTTAATGGTTGGGCTTCTGCAATCTGGCGGCACTCGTGCAGGGCCAGCTTAAAGTAAAGTTCGGTTATCTGGTGATAGATGATGAATATTTCTTCGTCGGGGAAAGGTGTTTTAGGACTTTGCAGGCTCAGTAAAGTATCCAGGTGGATATAATCCCAGTACGTTAGAAAATCGGCATAAAGTAAGCCGTCTAAGTATGAGTTCATATCCTGGCCCATGGCCTCATATTTTTCTTGTAGTTGCGACAGGCGCTCCTCAATCTCGGGATGGAATTGCATGGCCAAAGTTAATAAAAATGAAATGAGCTTAAATAGGGGTATTGATCTGCAAAAGATAAAACATTTTTGAGATGAGAGCGTATTATGTCTGAATCTGAGTTTATTGGATTAACGAATTGCTAAAATTTTATGTTCTTGTTTGATGTATAGGTAATTCTGTTAATTTTATAGAACCAGAAAAATCCGGTTTGTTCAAATCCTTAACCCTTAAATATCATGAAAATCAATAATGTACTCATAGGCGTTGACGAGAGTACCTACGCCCACAATGCAGTTGCTTATGGCTTTGATATTGCCCGCAAGTATAACGCGGCAGTTGGTTTAGTACATATTATTGAACCCGTTATATATCCGCCCGATACTAACGATGGCTTAGTCGGTATGTCCATGGATCCAGCTATGGGCCAGATGCAGGTTGAGCTTGTAAACCTACAAAGTGAACACTCATCAACCGTTATAGAGGGTTTGATAAAAGAATTTGGAACCGGGCTAGTTGTAACTAAGTTTATTGAATTTGACGATGCCGGTAATGGGATAATAAATTGTGCAAAACAATTTAATGCAGATTTGATAGTAGTAGGCACCCACAAACGTTCGGGTCTTGATCGTTTGCTGTCTGGAAGTATAGCGGAGAGCGTCATCCGACACTCAGATATACCTGTGATGGTAGTACCTTTTGCAGAATAGGTCCGGTTCGGGGTTCGTGTTGCGTGGTTCGGGTGGCATAAGCTTGAAAGCTTTCGCTATCAACCCATGCAAGCCGAATCCTGAAACCTTAATATAGTAATCTGAATTTTATGGTATGTTCAATGGCCTTTAGCTGATTGAGTACTTCGGTATCATAACCAGTGTTCACGTCAGTAATTACGTATCCTATTTGTGGGTTGGTAACCAAAAATTCACCTACTATATTGATGTTATGGCGCGCAAATACATCATTTATTTTGGCCAGTATACCCGGTACGTTTTTGTGGATGTGAATTAGTCGGTGAGCGTTGTTAACCCTTGGTGGCTGCAGATCAGGGAAGTTACAGCTTGTATGCGTTTTTCCTTCGTTCATGAAAGCCATAACTCTTTTGGGGATAAAATCGTTGTTATGGGGATTATGCTTAGGATCGTCAAATATGATAATGCCGCAACCAGTAGCTGCATCGGCCAGTTTGCGGTTGCATTTTCCAAAAATACCTATCACTTTTAACCTGCCTGCATTCTGGATCTGCTCTGGATTAGGCTGATGCCCTTCATCACAGAATAAAACTCCCGCTTCTTCTAAATATTTTTCTTCAATATCTTCCCTGTTGCGGATGTTGTAACCTTCCTTTTTCATCTGCGCCTGGGCATCCTCATCAATATTGCCTACTACCAGGCATTTAATGCGGTTTTTAGGGTATGATATAGCCCTTGGCAGTTTATTAATGTACAGGAACTCATCAAAGCTTGGGGTAATATGGTCGGCTTTTTCGGCTACGGATTTGCGTTCAATATTCTCGGTAAAGGCAAAGAATTTTTTGATCATACCTGATTCCTTTAGCTGGAAATCAGAATAGCCATCACCAATGCCATAAATATCACCTGGCAACTGTAATTCTTTCAACAATTTAACCTTACCACCCTCTTGCGAAAGGGGATTGGTGCGGTCGTAACCTACAATATTACCTTCTTCATCAAACTCGAAGGTATTGGCGTAAATGTTTTCTTTTTTGATGTGATACTCGGTAACCACGGGTGTAATGAATTCTTTAAAACCACCTGATACGATCAAAACCTCATCCTGGTGATTTTTAAAGAAAATAGTATTACGGGAAAATGATGTAGATACTTTTTTCTTAAGATGGCTTATCAGCTGCTTTAAATGATCGCGGTTGGCCTGCAATAATTTAACCCTTGCTTCTAAACTTTGAGTAAAGGATAACTTGCCTTCCATGGAGGCATTGGTTAAATCTTCAATCTGTTTGTAAATACCCTCCCTGTCGGGGTGATTTTTGAGAGATATACGGGCCAGTTCGTCAAGGGCCTCAACCTGTGTAAACGTGCTGTCGAAATCAATAATAAAGTACTGCTCCATCTTGGGTGCAAAGGTGCGAAAAATTTTGTAGATAGAATAAGTAGAGTTTTATTAGTTGATTGGCTGAGCTGTTATTTTACTTTATTATAGAAAACGCCGTTGCCCTGAGGGGGCCGTATTTAGATCACAAATTATCATGATCTGCTAATTATTTCAACGCCTCACAAATCTCCTTAACCGTTTTACTTATCGGCTTAAACTCAATCCCAATAGCCTTTTTAATTTTTGAGTTATCAAACTCGCGTGTAACAGAGGCTGCCTGGGCAGATGTTTTATCAATAGCCGGATCGCCGCCTGTAAGCGCAGCCCAAACAGCAGCTCCGCGCCAGCCAATTTCCATAAGCCAGGGTTTGGCTAAAATGGCGGGCGGCTTTATACCGAATCCGTGTGCGGCGGCTGTAGTTATAGCTTCATAGGTATGGTTTTCGGCAGTAATGATATAGCGTTCGGCTGTAATATTGCTGTTCATGAGGCCCGTCATACATTTGGCCACGTCTTCCACATCAACAAAACCGATACTGCCGCTGGTGTAAAATTTAAGCCCTTTACGTATAGTCTCGAACAAAGCGCCACTACCTTCCTTACCAGCACTCGCGCCTATAATAAGCGACGGATTTACAATTACGGCATCCAACCCTTCGGCAATTCCCCGCCATACTTCCATCTCGCTTTCCAGCTTGGATATGGCATAGCCATCATTTTCTGTTGATTGTTCCAGGTGATGATTCTCGGTAGTCAATTCACCTGGTTTGGCAAGGCCTATGGCGGCAATGGAGCTTACATGAACCATCCTGATGCCCTTTTCAGTACATAAATTAACCAGGTTGGCTGTGCCGGTAACATTTGTATTGATCATCGGCTCTTTATCAGCAGCTTTGAGTGATACCCATGCCGCGCAATGGTAAACCTGTGTTACACCTTCCAGCGCGTTTTCCAATGCAAAAATATCCAACAGATCGGCGTTAATCCATTCAATTTGCCCTTGAAAAGGAACCAATAAATTAGGTATGGTTGAGGTAGTCCGTTTAGTACAGCGAATACGCGCACCGGATTTAGCCAGTAACTTTGCCAGTTCGGCCCCGAGAAAACCTGTTGCGCCAGTAATAAGAATCATATGTGCAGATTTCAGATGTGCAAATATGCAGATATTAGTTAGATGTGCATACGTGCAAATTAAGTTCGTTGACGTCGCCGTTTCAGATGTGCAGATGATCTCAATTGGACAAAAAAGATATGCATATCTACATTTTCATATTAAATTTCACATCTGCAGATCAACCCTTATATCTACACATTTCAAATTTGCACATCTGCACATCAATCTGCACATTTGCACATCTGCATATTTGCACATCAAACATTATGTCCTTAGCTGATTTTTTTACACCCATTGATCTTAAAAAGATCGCTCCTAAAAAGGGGTATTATACCAGCCAGCTTGGCGATAAAATTGTGCATTATTCTGTCGATTTCCCCGATCTTGAGGAAAAAACAGACCTCGCCATTATTGGTGTTATGGACGATAGAAACGCAACCGATAACCAGGGCTGTGCTCTTGGTCCGGATTATATTCGCGAAAAATTATACCAGCTTAACGAGGGCGGCTATAATTTAAAAATTGCCGATCTGGGCAATATTGTTGCCGGGGCTACAGTTACCGATACCTATTTCGCCCTTAAAACTGTAGTGTCAGAATTGGTTAAAAAGGATATTATCCCCATTATTATAGGTGGCGGGCAGGACCTCACCTACGCCCAATATATGGGATATGAAGACCTGGAGCAAAAGGTAGACCTGGTGGTGATTGATTCAAAGTTCGATTTGGATGAAGACGAAACATCCGGAAGTTTGGAAACCACCTCGCAATCTTATCTCAATAAAATATTTTTACATGAACCCAACTACCTGTTCAATTTCAGTAACCTGGGTTATCAAACTTATTTTGCCAGCCAGGAGAGCCTTCGGGTTATGGATAAGCTATACTTTGATGTACACCGCCTTGGCGAGCTAAGCGGCAATATAGCCATAACGGAGCCCGCTATCCGTAATGCCAGTATGATCAGTTTTGATGTGGGCGCTATCCGGTCATCAGATGCAATGGGTAATGCCAATGCATCTCCCAACGGCTTTAACGGGCAGGAAGCCTGCCAGCTATGCCGCTATGCCGGGTTTAATGATAAACTGAGCTCTATAGGCTTTTATGAATTTAACCCTGCTTATGATAATAATGGCCAAACAGCTATGTTACTGGCGCAAATGATATGGTACTTTGTTGATGGTTTTTATGGCAGGAAAAGTGATTTTCCGCTCAACCCCAAATCACAATACCTTATTTACAAAACCAGCCTTAAGCATGAAGACCAGGAAGTTGTATTTGTAAAAAGTAAAAAATCAGATCGTTGGTGGATGCAGGTACCTTACCCAAGCGGCGGATCGCGCAATGAGCGTTTTCACCTGGTGCCCTGTAGTTATGCCGATTATAAAACAGCCACATCCGGCGAGCTGCCCGACCTTTGGTGGCGTACGTATCAAAAATTAAACTGATAATTACAATTAGAACAGCATTTTAACGTTATCAAAACTTACAGTTTTTATATTCTGATGAAGAAAATATTTTTTTTAGTAACTGCATTACTGCCAGTTATGGCATTTGCTCAAACTCCTGAAACCTTTACCATAAACGGCAAAATAGGAAGCACCGGCGCCCCCGCTAAAGTCTATTTATCATACCAGTTAGGCGCTAATAGCATTATCGACTCTGCAAACGTGGAGAATGGTGCATTTAGTTTCACCGGCAAAATGCTAAACCCCGTTAATGCAACATTGGTAGTTGACTATAAAGGATTGGGTATTGAAAAATTTACGCAGCAATACTCTGATGGCAGAACACTTTCAAATAATGCCGATAACCTGAGTTTTTTTATTGATAAGGGTACAGTAACTATTACCAGTAAAGATTCTTTAAAAAAAGCACAGATTACCGGTTCGCAACTTAATATTGATAATGTAAAACTGCAGGCGCAACTGAAAGGTATCAATATAAAAGCCGAAAGATTAATGGCCGAGGTTAAGGCTGCAACACCAGAACAGCAAAAATCGCCTGCGTTTCAAAGCAGTATGCAGGCAAAATACAAAGCGCTGCAAACCCTGCAGAGTTTTACTTTAAAAAGCTTTATAACCGATAACCCTAATAGTTACCTTAGCTTACTTGCCTTAAGTTCGGTAGGTGGGCCATCGCCTGATCCCAGCGAAATTCAGCCATTGTACAATTCGTTATCGCAAAGTGTAAGGGAAACCGAGGCGGGTCGGGTTTTAAAAAGCCAGCTTGATATGTTAAAAGCGACTGCTGTTGGTTCAGTAGCGCCGGATTTTACACAGAATGATGTGAACGGTACGCCTGTTAAACTATCATCATTTAGAGGTAAATATGTATTGCTTGATTTTTGGGCTTCATGGTGCGGCCCATGCCGCCAGGAAAACCCTAACGTGGTACGCAACTATAACAAATACAAAACAAAAAACTTCACAGTATTAGGAGTATCATTGGATAAGGCCGAAAGCAAATCGGCCTGGCTTGCCGCCATTAAAAACGACGGACTTGACTGGACCCAGGTATCTGATCTTAAATACTGGAACAACGCGGTAGCAGCACTTTACTCCGTAACCTCTATCCCTCAAAATTACCTGATTGGCCCTGATGGAAAGATCGTTGCCAAAAACCTTCGCGGCGAAGACCTTGATGCCAAGCTGCAGGAATTGTTTGGGAAGATATAGTTTGGTAAGTGGTGATTGAGTAATACCTGTCAGTTAAACTTAATTCAGGTGCTCAGCAATGTAACTTTTTTATTGACTATGACTAATATGTAGTTAATACATATTATATTGCGATATAAACTTTATCATTCATGAAAAGAATAATATTATTGGCATTAGCTGTAATACCCGCTGTTGCTTTTGCACAGGATACTAAATATAGCATACAAGGAAAGATAGGCGAATTTAACGCGCCTGCCAAAGTTTACCTCGAATACAGGTTTCCTAAAGGCAAACCTATTTATGATTCCTGTATGGTTGTTAACGGTAAATTTCATTTTGCCGGTTCAGTTGGCGCTGCGCCACTTAATGCTTACCTGTTATTTAATCGTAAAGGTACCGGCACAGGTAATGCTGATGGTTACCGCGTAATTTACCTTGAACCTGGTGTTATCAACCTAACGGCTACTGACAAGATTGAAAACGCAACAGTTGAAGGCCCAAAAACAAACCAGGAGAACGAAAAATACCAGCTTGGACAAAGGCCAATAAGTGATGCCTATGCTGCGCTTGAGGAAAGGCAAAAAGCAGCTACAGAAGAGCAAAAAGCTTCGCCTGAGTATGCCAAAAAAGCAAAAGCCGATGAAAAAGCCATCGACGATATGAGCGCTGCTATAGATAAGAAATTTATCCAGGAAAATCCCGGATCTATTATCAGCCTCAATGCTCTTGAATCCTTAGCCTACAGTGCCGATTATGTAGATATTAAACCGTTATATGATGCTTTAACAGCTGCTGTAAAGAGCACTGAAGCAGGCAAAGCCCTGGGCGAAAGGATGCCTAAATTAAAGGCTGTGGCATTGGGTGCAACTGCACCAGAGTTTGCCGAAGCTGATACCAGCGGAAAGATTGTCAACCTGTCATCATTTCGCGGGCAGTATGTGTTGATTGATTTTTGGGCATCATGGTGCGGCCCTTGCAGAAGGGAAAATCCTAATGTAGTAAAAGCTTATAACCACTATAAAGGTCAAAAATTTACTATTTTGGGTGTATCGCTTGATAAGCCAAACGCAAAAGAAAAATGGTTAGCCGCCATTCACAAAGATGGCCTCACCTGGAATCATGTTTCTGATTTAAAATTCTGGGATAGTAAAGCGGCCGGTTTATATGCCGTTCGCGGTATTCCGCAAAACTTTTTGATTGATCCCAATGGAAAAATCATTGCCAAAAATCTGCGTGGCGATGATCTGGAAGATAAGCTTGCTGAGATCTTCGGGAAAATATAGTTGGTTCATTGGTTCACTTGTTCATTAGTGAACTGTTTAAAAAAAGCCATGCCAAATTTAATTGGCATGGCTTTTTTAATTAATAGTCTTTTATAGAACTATGCCACTATAAACTAAAGAAGATCGAACCCAATATCTTTCCTGAAGTACATACCATCGTAATAAATACGGCTGGCATCGGCTGTGGCTTGTTGCAGGGCGTTAAACATATTATCCTGCAGTGTAGTGATAGCTAAAACTCTGCCTCCAGTAGTTATTACGTTTTCGCCATCGTTACTGGTGCCTGCATGAAACACTATGGAGTCGCGCACGTTTTCGGTACCGGTTATTACTTTGTTTTTGAGGTATTCGCCGGGATAGCCGCCTGCAACCATTACTATGGTGGCAGCTGTTTTTGGAGATATGATGAGTTCCTTTTCATCCAGGTTACCTTCGGCAACACCCTGGAGCAGGTCTACAAAGTCGCTTTCAATACGGCGCATAACGCTTTCTGTTTCCGGATCGCCCATGCGGCAGTTGTACTCAATAACCCATGGCTCACCATCCTTGTTCATCAGGCCAATAAATATAAAGCCTTTGTAAGGGATATTATCTTTTTTCAGCCCCTCAACAGTAGGGATAATTACCAGTTCTTCTACCTTTTTCATGTAGGCAGCATCGGCAAAAGGAACCGGCGAAATAGAACCCATGCCGCCTGTGTTTAAACCTGTATCACCTTCGCCAATACGTTTGTAATCTTTTGCTTCGGGGAGTATTTTGTAGTTGGTGCCATCGGTCATTACAAAAACAGATAGCTCAATACCCTGTAAAAACTGCTCAACCACCACACTCGAACTTGCTTCGCCAAACTTGGCTTCGGCAAGCATTTGCGTAAGTTCCAATTGAGCTTCTTCAAGGCTAAGGCATATTAATACACCTTTACCTGCCGCAAGTCCATCAGCCTTTAATACTACGGGCAAACCCGCGGTAGCCAGGTAGGTAAGGCCTTCCTGAAGGGTATCTTTGGTAAACGTTTTGTAGGCGGCTGTAGGGATGTTATGCTTTTGCATAAACTGCTTGCTGAAATCCTTGCTGCCTTCTAACTGGGCGGCATGCTGCTCCGGGCCAACAACCGGTACATTTTTCAATTGCTCATCGGCCAAAAAGAAATCATGAATTCCCTTAACCAGTGGCTCCTCGGGACCAACCAGCACCAGGCTGATGGCGTTTGCAATAACAAAAGTTTTAATGCCCTCAAAATCGGTAACCTTTAGGTTAACGTTGGTGCCGTACTGGTGGGTACCGGCATTGCCGGGGGCAATAAAAAGCTTTTGGCATTTAGGACTCTGTGCAATTTTCCAGGCGAAGGCACTTTCCCTTCCGCCCGAACCGAGGATCAGGATATTCATGTGGGCAAAGATAGGTTTTTGGACGAAAGATTTTAAGATGAAGGTTAAAAGACGAAGGATGAAGGATTTTGATCTTCGTTTTTCAGTTCAGTTGCGCTTGTTTGTAAGTTAAACGAGCGCAACTAAACTATATTAATATCAATACCTGATTGCCCGCCAGGCCCATTCCGCAATACAGTAGCCAAATTAAGTTGATGGGTTGGTTTTATTTTCCAACTTCAATTATATGAAACGTGCCGGGTACTTGTTTGGGCCGTGGGTTTGGGTTTTCTGTTGTTGCGGCTACGTGAGTGGTTTTAGCTGCCGGTAAATAAAGCCTGTGTGTTAGCAGATCAATACCGATTGTACGTGCGCTGGGCTCAGATGGAATATTCTCCACAAATTCAAATTTATTAGCATTGATTTCTCTTACCACACTTATTGTTCCTTCGCCGTTTGAAGCGTAGGCTGTTTTTAGTTCAGGATCAAATACCAGGCCGTCGCAGCCGCCAATAGGGAATTTAGCCAGGTTTTTACCGTTAGTGGCATCCATGATCACCATGGTTTTATTGCCGCCGCAACCAATAAATAAACGGTTGGTTTTACGATCGATGTCCAGGCCTGATGGCTCATCGCCACCGTTAATTTTATACCTGTCCTGTACTTTTAAGGTGGTGGCGTTTATCACCACTATTTCGTTTGTGGTTTCTGCATTTACAAACACCTTTCCTTTTCCATCAGATACACCGGTTTCGGGCTTTGCTCCTAAGGGGATGGTGGCTACAACTTTATCTGTAGCCACATCAATAACAGTGGCATCCATGCTTCGGCCATTAAATGCGTATACCTTTTTTGCAAAGGGTTCATAAAATATAGCATCTGGATTTGTACCTACAGGAATCTCGCCCAAAACCTTGAAGCTTGTAAGATCAAACACAATTACCTTATTAGCACGCCCGGTGCTGATATAGCCCTTATTTAATGCATTAACCAGTGCAATACCATGTACACCCGGAGTATTGGGGATATAGCTTATAGAATCGCCGGCGGTTGATAAAATATTAACCTGGTTACCATGTGATGTGTAAATGCGTTTATGAGCCCCATCAACAGTTATATAATCCCAGCCGCCATTGCTGTTAACAGGAATATTCTTCAATATATGAAACCCGGTTTTTTGCTGGGCCCTGGAGTAAATGGGATTGGTTATTATAAAAATGGCAACCAGGATGGTTGCTGGTAGTAGGTTTAAGTTTTTCATAAGTAATTGGTTTTTACGCAATTTACCTAATTAATTCTGTAGAAATTTTGGATGTACATCATTGAGTTTATTTCCTTGATATTGAATGCTGCAGGCAAACCCGGGCCATAATCAGCAATGGTGATCAGGTTACTTCGCGTCGTTTATCTGTTTGATAGCATCATCTGCAGCTTTTGCCCCTATAACATCGTTCAGTTGCGAACGCCCGATTTTTATATCATTCAATAGCTTAATGAATTTTGGGGCTAAGCCAAACTGTTTGAAATCTGTACCTAAAATAGCCAAAGCATTGATGCCTTGCTGTACGTAGGCAGGGGTATCAATACGGGAGGTCATGGCGGCCAGGTCAGCTATCATCCTATACTGGTTATTTGCGTTTTTACTGTTGTAAGTATTATAAATATAAGGCCATTGTTTGCTGTTGCCATATTTGGCATACACGGCAACAATAGCTTTGGTGAGCTCGCCTTTGTTGTCGCTTTCAAAGTTTTTGGCAAGAGTTATGGCTTGCCCGGCATCTAATAACGCAATGGCATTTAAAGCAGCTCCTTCTACAGCATAAGATTTATTGCTTAATGCCTGTTTATATAAAGGGAGATAAGCGGATACTTTAAGTTGACCTAATACGGAGATAGCTGCTGCACGTACCAAAGTATTTTTATCGGTTTGGGCCAGTAAAGTAAGTATCGGTATAGCTGCACTATGAATATCATCATTGCTCATATCTAACGCCGTGACAGCTTTGATACGCAAGCCATAATATTTATCCTGCAGGGCTGCTATCAGCACTTTTTGTGCTCCCTGTTCATTCTGATGGTTTGCTGCCGAATCTATTGCTTCCAAACGGTCTTGATATAAAGGGGCGTTAAAATATTGAAACACTAATTCTTGCAACGTTTTGTTATCCTTTTTTTCAGCCAGCAGCACTTTATCACCATCCACATTTACCAGTTCGGGTTTTGAGGCAACATGCAGGGTTAAAGTATCCGTTTTATCATTCATCCAAATTTTATGGCGTTCTTTTTTTCCATCGGCATAAATATCTATAGCCATTGGTAGCCTGAATATTTGTCCTTGCTGAGTTTGCTGTAAATAAACGGTTTCGGTTTTGGCTTCGTTATCCCATTTATAACTGATGTTTAATATGGGGTGACCGGCGCCATAATACCATTGGTTAAAAAACCAGTTCAGATCCAGGCCGCTTGCTTCTTCCATAGCTAATCTAACCTGGTGTGCTTCTGCAGTTTTAAAGGCATTCGTTTTAAGGTAAATGTTTAGTCCTTTAAAAAATGCGGCATCTCCTAAATAATTGCGTAGCATATTTAAAATGCGCCCTCCTTTATTGTAAGTTACAATCGCATCAAAAGTATCTTCCCTATCGTGGTAATAAAACCTTACCAGGTTTTTAGTATGTGCATCGGGCGAGCTCAGGTAATTTTGTAATGCCGCATAGTTAACGGCATCAGCTTCATCCCTGCCATATTTATGCGCTGCCCAAAGCATTTGGCTAAAATCGGCAAAAGATTCGTTCACCGTAAGGTTGCTCCAGCTTTCGCTGGTCACATAATCGCCAAACCATTGATGAAACAGTTCGTGGGCAATAGTCTGTCTGCCAACATCGTAATTGGCGTCTATCAGCTCGCGCGAAGTTTCTTGAACTATCTCGCTGTGCAACGTAGCCGAGGTGTTTTCCATAGCACCACCCGGGTGGTCACGCACTACAACCTGGGCATATTTATTCCATGGAAAATCAACGCCCAATAGTTTTGAATAAAATTCCATGATTTCCGGTGTCATCCCAAAAATCTCCCGGGCGTAAGGAGCATATTCGGGCTCCAGGTAGTAGTTAACTTCTTTATTACGCCATTTGCCATGATAGATCTTAAAATCTCCAACAGCCATCATAAATAAATAAGGGGCATGGGGAAGGTCCATTTTCCAGGTATCGGTACGGGTTCCATCGGCATTGTTTCTTTGTGATGCCAATCGGCCGTTCGAGAGCGTAACGTACTTTGAAGGAACAGTCATTGAGATCTCTTCGGTCGATTTCTGGTTCGGCTTATCAATGGTAGGAAACCATACAGATGCACTCTCTGTTTCGCTTTGCGTCCATACCTGGGTAGGTTTATTCTTTTCGGTGCCATCGGGGTTAATAAAAAATAAAGCCTTGTGCCTTATAATGCCATGTCTGCCTGTTTTTAAATTGTTTGGTTTGGCCGTATAGTTAATGTAGATGGTATAGCTTTCATTATTATTATAAACTTTATCCAGTTGTATTGCTACGGAAAGGCTGTCAACATACTTATATTTCAACGGAATATTTTTGCCGTTTTTTACTATCGCGATATTATGAAGATCCATTCCTTTAGCGTCAAGCCTTAGTGAATCAGTAGGATAGATGTGTGGCTTGATTGTAACCCATTCCTTGCCATACAAATACCGTTTTTTATAATCAAAACTAACAACCAGCCTGGTATGTATGAGATTATTGATCCTCGGTGCCGTAGCCCGGTAAATTTTCATTGACGGATCATCAGAACTGCTTTCCTGCGCGCGCGAAACAGGTGTCCATGAAAGCTCTATAAATATAAAAAGGAAAATAATTTTAAAAATCACACTCTTGAAGGTATCTGCCTCCCATTTATTTGCCATTGCTTTTGTGTCTTATTTATCAGAACGGCAAATTCAAAGCCATGTTATTAATCTACTGAAAATAAGGCAATTGTAAATCATTAAATTAGTGTCGTTACTTTATATCGTCAAGTAACAGTGATATAGCTGAATAGCGTTGTTCCAGATATAAAACAAAAAAAGCGACTGATTTTTACCAGTCGCTTTTTGCAATAATATATATTGGATAGCTTACAACCCAAAGGCTGCTTTTACTTTATCAACATAATCTAATTTTTCCCAGGTGAAAAGTTCCACTTCGCGTTTTAGTTCGCTGCCGTCATGGGCAATAAAAGTTTTAGTTACGGTTTCGCTTGGTTTACCAAAGTGACCATAAGCGGCGGTTTCACTGTAAATAGGGTTACGCAGCTTAAAGCGGGTTTCAATGGCGTATGGAGTCATATTGAAAACAGCCTCTACTATTTTGGCTATTTCTCCATCGTGTAATTGAACTTTGGCAGTGCCGTAGGTGTTTACGTAAATACCCATTGGCTGGGCCACGCCTATAGCATATGATACCTGTACCAAAACTTCGTCGCAAACGCCGGCGGCAACCAGGTTTTTGGCAATATGGCGTGTGGCATAAGCAGCAGAACGATCAACCTTTGAAGGATCTTTACCTGAAAATGCGCCACCACCGTGTGCACCTTTACCACCATAAGTATCCACAATAATTTTACGACCGGTTAAACCAGTATCGCCATGTGGACCGCCAATAACAAATTTGCCGGTTGGGTTAATATGGTATTTGATCTGATCGTTAAAAAAGTGGGCGTATTTTGGATATTTTGCTTTAACACGAGGAATCAGGATACTGATGATATCTGCACTGATTTTGGCAAGCATTGCTTTCTCTTCGTCAAAATCGTCGTGTTGTGTGGAGATAACAATGGCATCAATGCGCTGTGGTTTGTTGTCATCGCTATATTCTAACGTCACCTGCGATTTTGCATCCGGGCGAAGGTAATTGATCTCGCTGTTTTCGCGACGGATAGCTGCAAGCTCAATTAGTAAGGCGTGAGCTATATCCAAAGCCAAAGGCATATAGTTATCGGTTTCTACAGTAGCATAACCAAACATCATACCCTGGTCGCCGGCGCCCTGCTCTTCTTTAGCCTGGCGGTCAACACCCTGGTTAATATCCGGCGATTGTTCATGAATAGCTGATAGCACACCGCATGAGCTGCCGTCAAACATATATTCACCTTTGGTGTAACCAATTTTGTTGATTACCTCGCGGGCTATTTTTTGTACATCTAAATAAGCTTTTGATTTTACTTCGCCGGCCAAAAATACCTGCCCGGTAGTTACCAGCGTTTCGCAGGCAACTTTTGAATTGGGGTCGAAAGCTAAAAAATGATCTATCAGCGCGTCTGAGATCTGGTCTGCAACTTTATCGGGATGTCCTTCTGATACGGATTCAGAAGTAAATAAATATGGCATATAAAATTTTTATACAATTAATTTAAAACAGCAAAAGAGGAGATTTAAAGGCATCGTAGTAAAAAGAAGCATTGGTTTTAGCACTTTTTTACGTGGTTGCAATCCAGTTACCTGTCGGTAATCAATTAAATCATTCCACTTTCGGGTAGCAAAAATAAAACAAATTTTACAAAGCCGAAAATACATTTACTTTTGATACTTTATTTAATATTAATACAGATAGTTGAAACGTAAAGCGTTATTTATAATAAATCCGATATCGGGGGGGAAGAAGAAGGATGGTGTGCCAGAGTTGATAGACCAGAACCTTGATAAGAATGTGTTTAATGCCGACATTGTTTATAGTGATGGTGTATCACATGCCCGAATAATAGCCGGCGAAGCGGCAAATAAGTTTGATGTGGTGGTTGCTGTTGGCGGTGATGGTACTGTAAATGAGATATCTTCGGCAATTGTGGGTAGCAGCACCGCTTTAGGTGTGGTTCCCTTTGGCTCAGGAAACGGATTGGCCCGGTTTTTAGGAATTCCGATGAATACTGCCGAATCAATAAAAGCGTTAAGTGCCTATAAAATAGAAACCATTGATTCGGGACAGATGAACGGTTTGCCGTTTTTTAATATGGCAGGTATGGGTTTTGATGCTCACATTGCCGAAGTATTTTCGCATGGTAAAAAGAGGGGTTTTTTAACCTACATCAAATCAACCATGCAGGAGATTATGAACTATAAATCTCAGGAGTACCGGATTGAAATTGATGGAAAAATATACGAGCGCGAAGCTTTTATTATAAGTATTGCCAATTCATCACAATGGGGTAATGATGTGCACATTTCACCAAAGGCATCGGTGCAGGATGGTTTACTGGATGTGTGTGTGATTCAAAAATTCCCCATATGGCGCCTGCCCGAGATTGGCGCACGCCTGATGCTTAAAACAATTGAATCCTCTAAGTATATTGAAATTATAAGAGGAAAGAACATAAAGATTACCCGGCAAAAGGCGGGGCCTATCCATCTTGACGGCGAGCCACATGTAATGGATACCGATATACATATTAATATAATACCCGGCTCATTAAAAGTAATTGTAGGCCCCGGCTATTAAAAAATAGATTATTATGGCTAAGAAGAATTTTACAGGTGTAGTTTATTCAACCGATCCCGACTTTGAATACCAGGAAAATGGCAGTAATGCTGCTCAAACCCTGCCACCACAACAGCAAAACTTTAAAATATATCTTGATAGGAAGGGTGGAAGTAAATTGGTTACCCGGATAACCGGTTTTGTAGGCACTGATACCGATCTGGAATCGATTGGAAAAAAGCTAAAAACAAAATGCGGGGTGGGCGGTTCGGTAAAAGAGGGCGAAATATTGATCCAGGGTGATTTCAGGGATAAAATATTAATCCTGCTGCAAACCGATGGCTATAAAGCAAAAAAGGCCGGCGGATAACTGCTGTATAAGTGCCTCATTAACCAAATATTAAACCAATTGATAGCGTATTTTTTACACTGGAAAATTTAAACCTTGCTATCAGAGTTTCGCATTACGGGCATAATAAATGCCGCGCCAATTTGAAGTGTAACGAAATAGTAGCATAAATTTTATCAGGATTGCTTGATAATATTAAAAAAAATGGTTTTCATTGCAAATAATTGTAGTGGCAACACACAATAATCAGACATTATTACGTTATTTATATCCAATTGCACACAAAATGTAATTTGGTATTAAAAAATTGTAAAGAATAATATAAATGATTTTTTTATTTCAATAAAATTCTATTTTTGTTATTCGCATTTTAGAGCACATTTTAACTAACTTATAATATAAACAAAAACTAAAAACTAAAAATTAAAAGTAATGGCAAACGCACCAACAAAACCAACTACTCCTGTTAAGAAAGAAAGCTCAAGTGCATCGGGCATGTTTGCTTCTTTAACTATTCCTATTTGTTTAATAGTATCAACTTGTATTTTTATATTCATATTAGGCGATGCAAGTCACTTTAAAGGCGGAGATGTTGAACACGGCAACCCGGCAGATATCTTCGGTACTGTACACAAAGGTGGTGTTATTGTACCAATGATCATGGGTTTCCTTTTAATGGTTATCGTTTTCTCTATCGAGCGTTTCGTAGTAATCGGTAAAGCATCAGGTACAGGCAGTGTTGATTCTTTTGTTAGAAAAATCCAGTCCTCTCTTAACGCAGGTAACATTGCAGCAGCAGCAGCTGAGTGCGACAAACAAAAAGGTTCTGTAGCTAACGTTATCAAATCAGCCTTGAAAAAATATGGCGAAATGGAAGCTGAACCTAATTTAGATGTTGACCAAAAAACTTTGGCAATCCAAAAAGACATTGAAGAAGCTACAGCTTTAGAAATGCCAATGTTAGAGCAAAACTTAACCATCATCGCTACATTAGTATCTATCGGTACATTAACCGGTTTATTAGGTACAGTAATCGGTATGATTGGTGCGTTCTCTACATTAGCCGCCGCTGGTGCTCCAAACCCTTCTGAACTTTCAGCACACATTTCTGAAGCTTTGATTAATACAGCTTTAGGTATCAGTACTTCAGCTATATCAATTATCATGTACAACGTATTTACATCAAAAATTGATAAACTGACTTACGCTATTGACGAAACAGGATTTAGCATTGTACAAACATTTGCTTCATCTCACAAAAACGCCAACAGAGCATAAAAATATAGTAGTGCTTAGTTTTTCCCGCATAAAATAAAAGCGGGGGATTTTAATACTTAACAATACTATATATTTTAAAAAAATTAAAACATGGCAAGGATAAAAGTTCCAAGAAAGAGTACAGCAATTGACATGACCGCCATGTGCGATGTGGCATTCTTGTTGTTAACTTTCTTTATATTAACTGCAAAACCAAGAACCGATGATCCGGTTCCAATCGATGTGCCAAGGTCTTCTATTCAGCAGCCGGTTCCTGATGAGAATTTTGCTACAGTAACTGTAGGTAGTAACAAGGCTTTTTTCGGTATTGAGGGAACAGATCTTCGTAAAGCAACTTTAGAGCAAATGGGCTCGATTTATAAAATCGGGTTTACACCAGAAGAAATGAAAAAGTTTTCAGGTGTAGAGTCATTCGGTGTGCCAATTCAGCAGATGAAGCAATTCCTTGCTCTGTCGTCAGAGCAGCAGAGAAAGTTTGCGCAACCAGGCATCCCGAGAGATTCGGTAAGCAATGAGTTGTTTAACTGGATCCGCGAAGCCCGTAAGGCTACCGTAGCACTGCATAACGTACAAATGCGTATCGCTATAAAAGGTGATAGCAAGGAAGAGTACCCTGTTATAAAGGATGTTGTTGGGATTTTGCAAAAGCAAAAAGTTAATAAGTTTAGTTTAATAACTTCAGTTAGTGGCGGTGCACCTGCCCCTAAATCAAAATAAGGAATCATGGCAGAATTAGACACCTCCGGGGGAGGGAAACATAAAGGTGGGAAGGTACGCAGTAAAAAGCAATCAACCCGTATAGATTTAACCGCGATGGTGGATCTGGCTTTCTTATTGATCACATTCTTTATCATGACAACCACATTGGCCAAGCCTAAAGCGTTGGACCTTGCAATGCCGGATAAGGATGAGAAAACCAAAGATCAGTTGCCTATTGCTGCTTCGCGTTCATTAACCCTTTTATTGGGTAGTGATGATAAACTGGAGTGGTACCTTGGCGAGCCGGGTAAATCGGCACCTGAAGTTATCAGCTACGGTAAGGATGGCTTACGCAAATTACTCGTTGAAAAAAGTAAAGAAGTACAGGAAAAAACCGGTAAAACTATTTTTGTTGTAATAAAACCAAGTGACAAGTCAAAATACAAAAACATGGTTAGCGTATTGGATGAAATGAACATCACCAATATACTAATGTATGGTATTGTTGATATCACCGCACCAGAAATTGAGTTGTTGAAGAGGGAAAACCTATACAACGATACCAAATAATAATAAATAACGTTAACTAACATTAAAGCCTGACAAAAAATGTTTGGATCAAAATTAGACATATTAGATCAGAAATGGATCGACGTTGTTTTTAGTAGCAGGAATAAAGCATATGGTGCTTATGAACTAAGAAAGGATAATGCAAAAAATACTAACAGGGCGCTTGTAATAGCCATTATATTATTTGTATTTATAATTTCTTTGCCTACTATAATCAACAAGCTGAAAGGCTTGATCCCTAAAGCTGATGAAAAAGTGAAGATAACAGACGTAGTGCTGTTACCTCCACCACCGGTGGATCAAACCAAAAAACCACCTCCACCGCCACCAGAACCACCAAAACCAAAGGTTGACCAGGTTCGTTTCCCACCTCCGGTTGTAAAACCAGATAATGAGGTTAAGGAAAAAGATCCACCAACGGTTAAGGAACTCGCTGTAGCGGATCCAGGTCAAAAAGATCAAAAAGGTGATCCGAATGCTGATATCAGGATTGATGAGCCGGTAGGTAACTCAGATATTAAGCAGGTTGTTGAAGAAGATCCTAATAAGATCTTTGCATCTGTTGAAAACTTACCCGAGTTTCCGGGTGGTGTTGAAAAATTTGGTGCTTATTTGAGCAAAACCATCAGGTACCCTGCAGTTGACCGTGAAAACGGTACTCAAGGACGTGTAATCCTTACTTTCGTTGTGGAACGTGACGGATCATTAACTGATATTAAGGTTTCAAGAAGCCTTAGCGCAGGTACCGATGCAGAAGCAATACGTGCACTAAAAGGTTCACCAAGATGGAAACCAGGTATTCAAAACGGAAGGCCGGTTCGTGTACAGTATAGCGTACCCGTAAGCTTTACATTAGCCAGCGATAACTAGGATAATGCCATTTAATTTCAATAAAGAGCAAAAATCGCCCAAAAGGCGGTTTTTGCTTATTTTAGGAACTGCCGCATTTATTTGCTTTGTAATTTTGGGCCTGATGATCATGTTTTGGGATAAACTTCCATTACAGTTGCAGCCATATCAGCGGATACTTTTCGGAGCTTTTATTATCGGATACGCGATTTTGCGTTTCTCAAGGTTGTTCAAAAAAGATCAGGATGAAGATTAGGTTTGATTTTAAATACTTTTTTTTTGCGCTGATTGTATCAATTGGTTTACAGGCCTGTAAACAAAAAGCTGCAAAACCGATTGCCGACGATACATTCAATTCGGGTAAAAGTACCTTTGTTGCCGACGAATCTTTTGCACCAATAGTAGGGCAGGAGGAATATGTTTATAAAAGCAGAAATCCGGAGGCACAGCCCACTTTTTTGTATAAAACAGAAAATCAGGCGGTGAATATGCTATTAAATGATAGTGTCAGGATGGCAGTGCTTTCAAGGGATTTGGATACTGCTGAACGTAATATTATCATTAAACGCTCTTTGAACGTTGCAGTACTGCGGTTTGCAACTGATGCCATTACATTGATAGTAAATCAGGCATCAAACGATACTACTATTACTGTTGCTGCATTAAAAAATATGCTCCGTGGAAAAGGCGATGCAAATAAAACAATTGTTTTTGATAACCCTAACTCAAGTTTGGTAAGGTATTTGAAGTACTTTTCTGGTACTAAAGAATTCAATCAGAAAAATATTTATGCCTTAAAATCAAATAAAGAGGTTATTAAATACGTTAGTGAACACCCGGACGCACTTGGTGTCACAGGTTTTAGTTGGCTTAATGATCCGGATGAGGATATGATACCTTATGTGGCTAAAGTTAAAATTGTAGGGGTTAAGGATGAGGCTAATAAGCAGTACGGAGAGTACTACTTTAAACCTTCTCAAGAATCACTCGTCTTAAAACAGTATCCTTTAAGCAGGGGGTTATACCTGGTTAATACTTCCAGCAAAGATGGTTTAGCTACCGGGTTTGCAACATTTTTAGCCAGTGATGTGGGGCAGCGGATTATATTAAAATCGGGTTTATTGCCTGATGTTATGCCGCCAAGAGAGATAAATTTAAAAAGTAAATTATAACTAAATAAGATGAAAATGATCAGTAAAATAGCTAAGGCAACATTAGGACTGGTATTTATAGGTTCATCATCAGTTTTTGCGCAAAGTCTAGCCGACGCCAAAAAAGCTATTGACGCCGAACAATATCAAAAAGCCAAATCAATGCTTAAAAACCTTACGGTTACACAGGCCGATAAGGACGAAAACTTCTTTTACCTGGGTTGGGTATACATTAAACAGGATTATACCGACTCTGCAAAAACGGCATTCAATAAAGGTATTGCTGTAAATCCTAAATCGGGTTTAAATTACGCTGGTTTAGGTGCGGTTGCCCGTTTGGATAAAGACAAAGCAGGTGCAACTACCAATTTTAACCAGGCCGTATCTCTAGCCGGTAAAAACAGTAAACCATTTGTATATGTAGGTAAAGCTTATTTATTGCCTACAACCGCAGATGGTAAAATATCTGTTGATGATGCAAGTGCAGCTATCGCTGTTTTGCAAAAAGGTAAAGCCGCTAATCCAAAAGATGTTGAGTTATTGATTACTTTAGGTGATGCATATGCGTCACAGGTAAAAAGTAATGAAGCTTACCAGGCTTATTCAGATGCAACTACAATTGATCCCAAAAATCCAGCTGCTAAAGTAGCAACCGGTGTTTTGTGGAGATATGCAAATAACTTTGAAGATTCAGAAAAACAATTCCAGGATGCATTAGCCATTGACCCTAATTTTGGGCCGGCTTACCGCGAATGGGCTGAAACTGATAACCGTTGGGCTAATGCCGATCCTAAAATGGCATCTGTTAAAATTAAACAAGCAGTTGAGGAATACAAAAAATACCTGAGCTTAACAGATCTTTCTGTTGAATCCCAAATGCGTTATGCCGACTTTTTGATCAGCGCCGGTCAATTTCAGGAGCTTCAAACAGTTGCTGCTGATTTGTCAAAATCTGCAAAATCAAACTTAAGAGCGTACCGTTACTTAGCTTATGCCGCTTTAGAAAATAAAGATTATCCTGCCGGCTTAGCTGCTATGAACACCTGGTTAGCCAAAGCAGATCCAAAAAGGATTGTACCACGTGATTATTTATACCTTGGCAGATTACAAATTGCATCTGGACAGGATTCAACAGGTATTAACACTTTAAGGAAAGCAATTTCTTTGGATACTACCCAGGTTGATGTTTATGGTGAAATTGCTAAATCACTATATGGTAAAAAGAAATATGGCGAAGCTGCTGCAACTTATGCCAACTATATTGCAAAATCGCGCAAGGTTCAACTTAATGATTACTTATCAATGGGTATGAGCTATTACAAAGCATATAATGATCAATATTTTAGCACTGCCAAACCAAAGCCGGTTGCTGATACCACTTTATTGACCAAAGCAGACTCAGCTTTTAGTTATATTCAGCACAAAGCAAAAGCACCATCAGGTATTGTAGCCTTATTCCAGGCGCGTGCTAATGATCAGAAAGAGCCAGCAGACAGAACTGCGTTTAAGGGCTATGCTAAGCCATACTATGAGCAATACATTGCTTTAACAACTGCAAAGGGAGTAACTGATGCTGATAAATCATTCATGGGTGAAGCTTATGCTTACCTTGGAGGTTATTATGAGTTTAAGGAAAAAGACGAAGCCAAAGCCGTAGAAAACTACACCAAGGCTAAAGAATTGGATCCTACAAATAAACAGGCAGTAAATTACTTTGCACGTAAAGCCGCAGGCGGTAAAAGCAAATAATTGAGAAAAACAGGAATTTAGAATTCATATTTTAATAAATAAAAAAGGTCTCTTGAAAAAGAGGCCTTTTTTATTATTGTTCCATTAGTATATTTGCAGCATGGAAGTACAAAGTTTACCGGTTAATTATTTGCCCATCATATTTCAAATGCTTGTGGCTTTAGGGTTTGTGGTAACCACCATGTTTGTTACGCATAAAATTGGCCCCAAACGTGCTACAAAGGATAAACTTACGCCTTTTGAATCAGGTATTGAGGTTGTGGGTAATGCCCGTTCTCCTATGTCTATCAAATATTTCCTGGTGGCAATACTATTCGTATTGTTTGATGTGGAAGTAATTTTTATGTATCCCTGGGCAGTAAACTTCAAGGCGATGGGTAAAGATGGTATGATAGAAATGTTCATTTTTATGGGCACTCTTTTATTAGGTTTTATCTACGTTGTTAAAAAAGGCGCGTTAGACTGGGATTAAGTTTAGAACGATTCTAAATATAGCCCTTGTAAACGCATAGTGTATCTTTTACATCGTTATTATTGTAAATTTGCCGTCATTATCCTTGCTTGTATAGGGTAATAATTTTCTATTAAAATTGTTCAATGAGTGATATTCAAATAGTTGATGCCCCTGCAGGTGTAGAAGGCGCCGGTTTTTTTGCTACCTCGCTTGATAAAGTAATAGGTATAGCCCGCTCAAATTCATTATGGCCCCTGCCATTTGCTACCTCATGTTGCGGTATCGAGTTTATGGCAACTATGGCTTCTCATTATGATCTTTCGCGTTTTGGTGCCGAGCGGTTAAGCTTTTCACCACGACAGGCTGATCTTTTGATGGTTATGGGTACCATCGCAAAAAAAATGGCTCCGGTATTGCGCCAGGTTTATTTGCAAATGGCCGAGCCCCGCTGGGTTATGGCTGTAGGTGCTTGTGCTTCAAGTGGTGGTATATTTGATACTTATTCTGTTTTGCAGGGTATAGATGAAGTTATCCCGGTTGATGTTTATGTGCCTGGTTGCCCTCCTCGTCCGGAAGCTATTATCGATGGCTTTATCAACATTCAAAAGCTGGTACAGACAGAATCGCTTCGCAGAAGAAATGAGCCTAAATACCAGGAATTATTAGCTAAATACGGAATCCAATAATGGCTACTATACCCAACGAAGAGCTTTTAAAAAGAATTGGTGAGAAATTTGGCGAGCAGGTAACTTTAGTTGGCGAGCCTTATGGTTTACTTACTGTAGAGACCGGCCGCGAGCAGATTATTGATCTGTTGACTTTTTTAAAGACAGATGCCGCACTTCGATTTATATTTTTAACAGATATCACAGCTATACATTATCCTGAGCAGGAAAAGCAAATTGGTATCATTTACCACTTGCATAGCCTTACCACAAACACCCGTATCCGGATAAAAGTATTTTTGGTTGATGGCGACGTGCATATCCCAACTGCTACCGTGCTATGGGAAGGCGCCAACTGGATGGAACGCGAAACGTATGATTTCTTCGGAGTTATATTTGATGGCCACCCGGATCTGCGCCGTATTTTAAACGTAGACGACATGACGGCTTTCCCAATGCGTAAGGAATTTCCGTTGGAAGACCCAAATCGTGTTGACAAAAAGGATTACTTTTTCGGAAGATAATATTATGCCGTATGGGAAACCTCAACGGCATCACCATAAAGAAAATAATTTATACTGATGCAAAATCATCCTGTATATACAGATAACGATCCTCAAAACGAGCTTTCAACCTTAAACTTAGGGCCAACCCACCCTGCAACACACGGTGTGTTTCAAAACGTGTTGCAGTTGGATGGCGAGAGGATTGTAAGCGGCGTATCAACCATAGGTTACATACACCGGGCATTTGAAAAAATTGCCGAACACCGCCCATTTTACCAGATCACCCCACTTACAGATCGTTTAAACTATTGTTCATCGCCAATCAATAATATGGGTTGG
This sequence comes from Mucilaginibacter sp., assembly GCF_025362475.1. Lineage (GTDB taxonomy): Bacteria > Bacteroidota > Bacteroidia > Sphingobacteriales > Sphingobacteriaceae > Mucilaginibacter. Next base: position 2,124 of record NZ_JANYGH010000009.1, on the reverse strand, counting down.
CACATGACCGTAGAAAAGCTTTTGGGTATCACCACCCCGAAGCGGGTTGATTACCTGCGTGTAATTGTGATGGAGCTGGCCCGTATATCAGACCATATTGTATGTAATGGTGTACTGGGTGTTGATACAGGCGCTTTTACCGGTTTCCTGTACATGATGGAATACCGCGAAGCCATTTATGAAATTTACGAAGAGGTTTGCGGAAGCCGCCTTACTACAAATATTGGCCGTATAGGTGGTTTTGAACGTAACTTCAATAGCATTGCCTTTGCAAAACTGCGTAAGTTTTTAGTTGATTTTCCTAAAACGCTTAAAGAATTTGAATCGCTGTTTAACCGTAACCGTATTTTTGTTGACAGAACAAAAGACGTTGCCGCGGTTACAGCCGAGGATGCATTAAGCTATAGCTGGACAGGCCCGATACTACGCGCCACCGGTGTTGATTATGATGTAAGGGCCATGAACCCATATTCATCATACGAAGATTTTGATTTTGAAGTACCCGTTGGTACCAATGGTGATGTTTACAGCCGCTTTTTGGTACGTAACGAAGAAATGTGGCAGAGTATGCGCATTATTGAGCAGGCCCTTGTAAAGCTGGAAAAAGAACCATCGGATATATTTCATGCTGATGTGCCTGAGTTTTACCTGCCGCCGAAAGAAGAAGTTTATAATAACATGGAAGCCCTTATTTATCACTTTAAAATTGTGATGGGCGAAATACCTACCCCTAATACCGAAGTTTATCATTCTGTAGAAGGAGCTAATGGCGAATTAGGTTTTTATTTGGTTAATGATGGTGGGCGCAGCCCATATCGTTTGCATTTCCGCAGGCCAAGTTTTATCAATTACCAGATGTATGCGCCAATGAGCCGAGGTATGTTATTATCAGATGCGATTATTAATATGAGTAGTTTAAACGTTATAGCCGGAGAATTAGATGCTTAGAGTTGAAGATGCTCAGGTTTCGGTTGAGTTTAGCCCGGAACTGCTGAATAAATTTGCTGATGTGGTTTCCCGCTATCCCGCAGGAAAACAAAAATCAGGGCTGTTGCCGATCCTGCATTACGTACAGGCCGAGTTTGGCTGGGTTAGTCCGCAGGCGATGGATAAAGTAGCGGCATATTTAGATATTTTACCTATTGAGGTGTATGAGGTTGCTACGTTTTATACCATGTACCTTTTGCGCCCGAGTGGCAAATATGTACTGGAAGTGTGCCGTACAGGCCCTTGCGGTGTAGTTGGCGCCGATAAGATAATGGATCATATTGGAAAAACCTTAGGCGTTAAAGAAGGTGAAGTTACTCCCGACGGCTTATTTAGCTGGAGAGGTGTTGAGTGCCTTGCTGCCTGTGGTTACGGTCCGGTTTTACAAATAGGCCCTGAATATACTTTTTACGAAAATTTAACTGAAGCGTCTGTTGATAAATTGATCGGCGACTTAAGAGTTAAGGCAAAAAATTAACAGTTAATATGGGACGCAAATTACTTTTAGAACATATAAACGTACCAGGCATCAATACATTTGATGTTTACCGCTCAAAAGGGGGCTACGCGGCTGTTGAAAAGGCTATAAAAACCATGTCGCCAGAAGCGATTGTGGAAGAGGTAAAGAAATCTGGCTTGCGCGGTCGTGGCGGTGCGGGTTTCCCTACCGGTATGAAGTGGAGCTTTTTGGCTAAACCCGAGGGCGTAGAGCGCTACCTGGTTTGTAATGCCGATGAATCTGAACCCGGAACCTTTAAAGACCGTTACTTGATGACCTATATCCCTCACTTATTAATTGAGGGAATGATAGTAGGCAGTTATGCCTTAGGTGCAAAAACATCATACATATACGTTCGCGGCGAAATGATGCCGCAGATCCGGATCCTTGAAAAAGCCATTGCCGAAGCTAAAGCTGCCGGTTTCCTTGGAAAAAATATATTAGGCACAGGTTATGACCTGGAGCTGTATGTACAACCGGGTGGTGGTGCTTACATCTGCGGCGAAGAGACCGCGCTTTTAGAATCATTAGAAGGTAAGCGTGGTAACCCGCGTATTAAACCACCATTCCCGGCTATTGCTGGTTTGTACGGTTGCCCAACAGTGGTAAATAACGTTGAATCAATTGCTGCTGTAGTA
>NZ_JANYGH010000006.1 GCF_025362475.1 Mucilaginibacter sp. | reverse complement strand
GGTTAGGTTGGTTAGGTTGGTTAGGTTGGTTAGGTTGGTTAGGTTGGTTAGGTTGGTTAGGTTGGTTAGGTTGGTTAGGTTGGTTAGGTTGGTTAGGTTGGGAACTCCCACCGGCTACCTATGTTTTAAATAATTTAACCTTTTTGCTAACAAAAGTTCAACCCACTTAACCACTCACCAATCAACCATATTAACCTTTTTACCAACAAAACTTTAATCTAATCAACCACTCACTAATTAACCATTCACCCATAATGGCGTAACCCGCCGATAGGGGCGGGTCGGGCTTTTTGTTCATACGCCTGCAGGCCTTACGCACTTTGGCCGGTATCCACGTCAATCCCTTACGCGGGGTTGGGGGATAAAAAAGTAGTAGTGCTTAAGGAAATCAATATTATTCTTTTAAATAAATCAGTGGCGTAGCCACGGCTCATATTGTAACAACGGATTTTAATCCGTTGAAAAAGAATCAGTATATAAAAGAACCATAGGTTCGACCCATATAATCAGTAGGTTAACTGTTTTTTAGCCATCCACTAAAAATATCGGCATCATCTTAAAAGATATGCGCCGTGCCTACGGCACTCATTTTCATTTTGGCCTATGATCAACGGATTAAAATCCGTTGTTACAATATCTTCGAGCCGATGGCTCTGAGGAAAAAAGATGATTAAACGACCATTAAAATAGAATTACTTTTGCTTAGTTTATTCATTGAATAAATTGAATAATTGGCGGCTACTGCTTGCTATTAATAGTTAGGCTTTTTTATAACACATAAGATAAGGATATAACTCATGCGCCGTATATTATTGCAAAACTTCCTCTATTTTTTTTGTCATTACACCTTCATCACCTGAAGCAAGAATCACTTTGCCTTCTTTATCCAGTAATACAAAAAAAGGCAAAAATCTTACTCCATATAACTCACCCACCCTACCTGCTGAGCTCTTTGAATGATATTCATCAACAACTTGTAACCATGGCATTTTCTCTTTATCAAGCGCACGTATCCAATTATCCCAATTCCTGTCGTCAGACACGCTTATGATATTAAACCCTTTTTGATGATATTTTGCATATACTTTTTTCCAGTTAGGAATACCTTTTCTACAGGGCACACACCAGCTTGCCCAAAAGTCTATCATTGTAAAGTCTCCACGAGTAGCAGAAAGCTTAAATCTTGTTTTATCTTTTTTTAACAGCGTAAAATCAGGTGCGAGGCTATTTACCTGCTTATTTTCTAAGTTTGCCAATTTTTTGTTTAACGCCTCATAGTAAGTGGAACTTTTTGCTAAACCTGAAAATTGCTTAAGAACGGACTGCAAATAAGTTGGCGAGATATCAGGTAATGTATTGCAAAAGTCATAAAATATGTAAATCCCGGCGGTAGATGCAGGGTATTGCTGAATATAACTTTCAACCCATTCTTTTTCCTTAGCTATCAGAAGCTCGTGGATAGAATCTCTTTTGTTCTCGATATTAACAATAGAATCACGGTGAGCGGTTTTAGGTTTTTTAACAAGGGAAAGAAAGTATGTCTGTCCTGTTTCATTTTGATATTTGGTGTAAATATCAGATAGTTTAGATCCCGTTTCTTTGATTTGCCATATCATCGGGTAATCTTTCTTTCCGGAATATTGGTGCATAGCATCCGAGGTATCAATGCCAAATGATATTACTGTATCCTCTACAAAACCCCGGAATGCCCAATTTCCCGGCGCGATCAAAAATGACCTTCTATCGGGCAACCCTATTTTTCCTCGCATAACAAATTTACCTTTCACAATGATTGCGCTATCTATTACATCCGAATCGTTTGAAACCATGCGCACAACACCGGTGTCTATACCTATTATAGTACCATTAATCAGATAGCCTTTCTCCCTGGTAATTTGCGCATTTGCCTGGGACATTAAAAACAAACAAAAAAAGAAGGTTAGTGTACTTGATATTTTTTGCATCACAAAGTTTTAATTAACATCATTAGATCGAGTGCGGTCTTACACACATTTTGAGGGGCTTATTTGAAAATGCCCATTGATTTCAAATAGCTAAAAAATCGACTTGTTGGGGTACTATACCTACGGGAAGAATTGTACCTGATAAAAAACAGGCAACAACGGAAATATTATTAAGAAACATTGATAGCGATTTAGATATAAGGGCAATATAATACTTTTATATAAGAAAAACATGACGATAATATAGAAGGAGGGTTAGGCTAAATTCTATTTAAAGTTATGCGCCATGCCTACGGCACTCATTTTCCTTTTGGCCTATGGTCAACGGATTAAAATCCGTTGTTACAATATTTTCGAGCCGATGGCTCTATGAAAAAAAGATAATTAACCCGGCTTGAAAATCGAATTTCTCTTTAGTCCCCTCAGGCTCTCTTTGAAACAAGCATCCTGAAGACGCATACTAAGGGGCAGGGTTACATTTTAAAAGGCCCAACATTATTCTTCTAAATAACCCAGGGGCGTGGCCCCGGCTCATATTGTAACAACGGATTTTAATCCGTTGGAAGCCGCATCCTCAGTAATAAACTATTTTATTATGATATGTATCAATTATATATCCTTTCATTTAAAACCTGCTCACCTATATACTAATCCCACCAATCAAGCGTTTTGCCTCCATCACAATTTGCAACATGAACAAACAAGTGGCGCTTGCCCAAATACGTTTTAATACCGAGAGTAATGGCCAGGATCTGTGCTGGCGCCTGGTTTTGGATGGTGAAGAAATACTGGTCGATTCTGTAAGCATCCACGCGCCGGTTTTTACTTCCCGCGATTGGATTGAACCTATCAATAAATTTAAACATCATATTTCTGTCGCCGATTGCCATGTGCACATTGATGAAACCGGAACGGCGCTGATTACAGCGGAAAAGGTGTGAATTTTGGACTTTCGGACGAAGTACTTTTGGACCTTATCAATTAATAAAACCGATTGTCATTGTCGGGAATAAAATCCGGAGACATTGAAAGAGAAATGACGTTTTAAGAGGTTTGTCATCTTAAGTAATACAATTTCGCGAAACTCCGAAAAGGAAATGACGTAAACTAACCAAGGCTAAGACTCACCCCGTCGAGGCTGCGCCCGACACCCCTCTCTTCAACTTCGTTGGAAAGAGGGGACTGGAAATTAAAATACCTTTTTTGACCCTCTTTCCGGCGAAGCCGAAGAGAGGGTCGGCCAGCGTAGCGTAGCCGGGGTGAGTCGTTGCCAGCATACAGAGCCGATTGCATGGCGTAAAACAAACTCATCATGAGTAAAGCTTGAAGGATGACAAAAGCTGCTATAATGAAACATGTTATCAACTCACCTGTTAAGCAACAGGAGGTAATAAAATTATGGCATGGCAGGAAATTGATAACAAGCTTTATAAAGCTTTTGTATTTAAGGATTTTTCAGAAGCATTTTCTTTTATGACCCGTATTGCTCTGTTGGCAGAGACGAACAATCACCACCCTACCTGGAGAAATGAATGGAACAAAGTAGAAATTTGGCTTTCTACTCATGATAAGGGCAATATCGTTACTGATAAGGACAGGGCATTGGCCGCTAGCATTGATAAATTATTGGGGATTGTTTCGGTATAACTTTTTAATAGTCGGGGTGTTTTTAATAATTGAAAATAGGTATTTTTAAATCAATTATCTAAACTGCTTAGTAATGACTGTAACCGAAATTATGGCCGACCTGCAAGCGCATGGCAGCGAAAGCATCAAAACCATTCTGTTAAAGCATGGCGTTAAAGAACCTTTTTTTGGTGTAAAGATTGAGCATTTAAAAACAATCCAAAAAAAGGTAAAAAAAGATTACCCTTTGGCTAAGGAGCTTTACGCCACCGGCAATGCCGATGCCATGTACCTGGCCGGCCTTGTTACCGATGATACCAAAATGACTAAGGCCGATTTGCAAACCTGGGCAGAGCAGGCCCTCTCCAATAACATTAACGAATATACAGTGCCATGGGTAGCCGCGGGCAGTAATTACGGCTTTGAACTGGCTATGGAATGGATAGATAGTGAACAGGACCATATCGCGGCAGCAGGATGGTCAACCCTGGGCAACCTCAGTGCCCTGAAAGCAGATAGTGAACTTGATATGGACACATACCGCGCTTTGCTGACGAGAGTGATAGAAAATATCCACACAGCGGGCAACAGGGTAAGATCACGCATGAACATTTTTGTAATAAATGTAGGTTGTTACATCACCAGCCTCAGCAACGAAGCCATGGCAGCAGCAGCCCAAATTGGCCCCGTTTATGTTGATACCAACGGCACCAGCTGCAAAGTACCCGACGCCATTGACTATATAAACAAGGTAAAAGACCGCGGATCACTCGGCAAAAAGAAAAAAACGGTGAAGTGCTGAACTTTGCGCTTCTTTATAAGCCAGAAGCTCCGGCATTCAAATTTCCTTTGTCATCCTCAGCGTAGCGAAGGATCTGTTATTCGCCATGCTTCTTCGCCCTTTACAGCCTGCAAATAGATCCTTCGTTCCTACCTATAACATATTGGCTAAAAAAACTTTTTATCATCCTGAACGCAGTGAAGGATCTTCTTCACTATAAAAGTCGGCGAAGAGCAGGGCGAAGAAGATCCTTCGTTCCTACCCATGACGTATTGGATTTTGAGGCGTGTGGACCTGTCAGTCTGAGCCTGTCGAAGACTCGCGCGGAGAGGCCTTTGCCCGCTATCCTTCGACAGGCTCAGGATGACAGCCATTTTTGTTACGTCATTTTCTCCTTCAGAGGCCACCGGATTTTACAACTCAGGATGACAAACTTTTCAAACGTCGTTTCGCTTTTAAGATCTCTCTGATTTTATACTTAGTCTATAATTTGTTTAGGTTAAACCTTGTAATCGGCTCTGTATACTGGCTAAGACTCACCCCGACCAGGCTTTGCCGGTCGCCCCTCTCTTCGCCTGCGGCGGAAAGAGGGGAAGATTTTTTTTATTCTTTATTACCGTAAGTTAAATCCCCTCTTTCCAACGAAGTTGAAGAGAGGGAAAGTCGGGCGAAGCCTCGACAGGGTGAGTCTTAGCCTTGGTTAGTTTACACCTTTTTCCCTTTCAAAATGCAACCCGCAAGGAAGGACTTATCCCCCCTTATACCGCTATTTAGTATTAAGCAAATAAATTTTATGCAGCGAGATAAAAGAGAAAAAGAGCCCTGCCAGGATAATTAAGGAGCGGATCCAGTTCATCAAACTCCATTCTGATACTGTTTTTCTAAGCAAATCAACATCGCTGAGTTGCGCGGTTTTAAACATAATGTCATTACGAGGGTAGAAATAAGCAAAGGTGAATACATCCGCTAAAATGTATAAAACAAAAGCAGCCCCTAAACACAGCCGGATAGACGGAGCCGATTTCCAAAAAAGGATCAGAACCAACAGGCCCAATACCTGGTTAACGGGCGAAATTAGTCTGAAAAAGTTACCCGGACTTACCGTTTTAAAATACTCCCTTGCTGTAGCTATGGAGTTAGGAATGTCGCCACCCCACGACCTCGCATCAACCAAAGAAGTATAAAGGTTTACAAACAGCAGCCCGCTGGCAATACTGATGGACGCAAATAAGAATATTGTTTTCATGTTTTTTTTCTGCAAAGATGCTTCGCCAATAAGCTGCAGAATTGTATTTAACGGACATCTTCGTAGATATGCCCCTTGATATTGCTCATGCTCCGTTTGTATTCGCCGGGTGTTATTGCTGCATAAGCCTTAAAAGTTCTGATAAAATGCGATTGGTCGGCAAAGTTGCTTTGTAAAGCAATTTCCGTCAGTGATAAATTACCCTGGTGAATTAAATCCACCGCATGGAGGTATTTTTTATAAAGCAAAATTTCTTCGGTATTCATTCCGGTTGCCTCAAAAAGTTTCCTTGATAAATGCCTGGGCGAATAACATAATGAATTGGCCAGCGCTGTTACAGATGCATCATATTGATTTGGCGCATATATAAAATTATTCATTAATTGTTCCCGGGGTTGCCAATCAACCAAATTCCGCCTCAGCCAGGCAAGAAAAACAGATAGCCGGGCATCAAAATCATTTTGTTCGGCAAGCTGGTGCCAAAGCGATTGAAAAGTTGAATCAAGCAGGGTTAAGTCGACCGTAATATTTAACAATTCGCAGGCAGGTATCTTAAAAATCTCTTTTACCGCCGAAGGTTGAAACAATACGCCAAAAAAAACCTGTTGTTTTGGAAGATGGAGCTGTATGGGCGCTGTGTTAAACCCACTAATAAAGCAATTTGATAAATAATGTAATTTACTGCCCAATTGAGCCGGGATAGAAGCGCTGTCACTAAAGTTAAAAATAACTTCTACCACTCCTTTGGGTATAATGTATTCCTTTTGAAAGAGATGAAAAACATCAACCTGCCAAACAGAATGTATCACATTCTTAAAACAGGGCTCCTTTGGTATGTAATAGTTGTAGTTCAATTTCCAGGCAATTGATTATTAGTACCATAAAAATTTTCGGTAAGCATAATAAAGGAACGGATTTTTATTTCAAGATGCAAGTAATTAATTTTGAGAGCTTTGCGCTTTCCGGAGTTTATTACAAGCTAAACGCGGTCCAAAACAACATGGCGTAAAATAAGGGTGAAACAGGCATAAAACGCCTGCGAGCCAGGCGCCCAACCACTCACTCAATCAACCATTCTCCACTCACCGCCCCCGGCGCAAAACCACTAAAAAAACATACCCTAAAGAATTAACACAAAAGCTATTGCCAGAAATTTTGAAAACCGTAACTTTGCAAACTTAATTTTGTTATAACAATGTCAAAAAACCAGGCGAATACCAAAGTTGCAGCAACAGAAACCAATTTGGGACAGAGCAGCAATTTCGTACGCGAGAACCAAAAGAGCTTATTATTTATCGGTGGAGCCGTTATTGCTCTCATCGCAATTTATTTTTTATACCTGAAATTGTATTTAGGTCCACGTGAAGTTACTGCTACCAATCAAATGTATGTAGCTCAGGATTTCTGGGCCAAAAAAGACTGGGATAAAGCCATTAATGGTGATGCCAGCTACCCCGGTTTTAAAAAGATCATCAGCGATTACAGCAATACTAAAGCTGCAAACCTTGCTTATTTTTATTTAGGTACCGCTTATTTAAACAAAGGTGAATATCGCAAAGCCATTGAAAACTTAGATAGCTACCGTGGCGACGATAGTATGGTTGCTGCCGAAGCTCTTGGCAACACCGGTGATGCTTATGTAGAATTAAAAGAATACGATAAAGCAGCAACTTCTTTTAGCAAGGCTGTTGATAAAGCAAAAAACAAGTTTTTATCGCCTCTTTATTTAAAGAAGCTGGGCCTTGTTTACGAAGAAACTAAAGACAATAAATCTGCTGTTGATGCTTACAAAAGGATAAAAACAGAATATCCTGAAAGCGCAGAAGCACAAAATATAGACGAGTATATTGCTCGTGCCGAAGCGAAATTATAATTGATTTCGGATTTTTTGATTTCGAATGTTCGATTTCGGATTTGTGAATTGGTAATATTACCTTTGCACGAATCAGGAATCGAACATTTCTTTTTTATATCAAACAGTAAGTAAAAAATCCGAACGCTCAATTCCGAAATAAAAAAATAAATTCCAAATCGAACGTCCGAAATCCGAAATAAAAAAATGGCTACACAATTAAAAAACCTTTCAGATTTTTCAAATACCGAAATCCCGTCTGCCGCGGCCTACCGCTTTGGCATTGCTGTAGCCGAGTGGAATGCAGAGATTACCAACGCCCTTTACCAGGGTGCTTATAATAGCCTGATTGCTCACGGCGCCCTGCCAGAAAATATTTTTGTGCATCCCGTACCAGGCAGCTTTGAGCTCACATCAGGTGCCGATCTTTTACTAAAAAGCGGTAAGTTGGATGCAGTGATCTGCTTAGGCTGTGTGATACAAGGCGAAACCAGGCATTTTGATTTTATTTGCAACGCGGTTGCAAACGGAGTAAGTAATGTTGCCATAAAATATTCAAAACCTGTTATATTTGGTGTATTAACAACTGATAACCAACAACAAGCCATTGACCGCGCAGGCGGCAAACATGGCAATAAAGGTGATGAAGCTGCAATTACTGCTATAAAAATGGCAGCGCTTGCCGCAACTTTAAACAGTTAATTTGCGTTAAACAACTATTGCGTTAAAACGATGAAAAAAATAATTTACATAGCTATTATAGCCCTGGTAATTGGCAGCATATCATCATGCTCAAACAAATTATGCCCCGCTTACGGATCATATCCTAAAGCCGGCCGGTAACAGGCAAATGTCATTTTTTGCAGCTCCTTAAAAACTATCATCAGTTTTGGTGTTATAATAACGTTATGATTGGAGCCGGGACTTAAAAGTAAGAATTGAGATAATTGGAGTATTTAAGCAGATGCATAAGGCATAGTGCAGATTACAATTGTCTTGATTCTTAACTCGTGATCCCTGACTCTTTTACTATATATAATTTTTTTATGAATTGGATACCGCTTGAATCGGCAGATCAACTTAACGAGATAAAACAACACCAGGGCCATAGCCTGATATTTAAACATAGTACACGTTGCTCCATCAGCATGATGGCAAAAAGACGTTTCGAGCTGGATTGGGAAGACCTCCCTGAAGATATGCCCCTTTATTTTTTGGATCTCATCAAACACCGCGAACTATCGGGTTTGGTAGCACAACTTTTCCAGGTGCATCATGAGTCGCCGCAATTGTTGCTTATTAAGGATGGCGAGTGTGTGCTTGATCAATCCCACGGCGCAATTTCGGTGGAAGAAGCGTTATCGGTTTTAAGCTGATAACAGGGCACAAGATAATTTCAATACTTATAATTGATAAAAAATAGTTCCGGCAAAGCATTCCGGGGCTATTTTTTGTTTGTACAGATTGCGAAGTAAAACAGGTGTTCGGATTTTTATAAATCAAGTGTTCGGGGTGTTCGGATTTTTATCAGGCAAATACATAACTTGCTGATATTCAAGCAAAATAAAACATCTCCAAAAACACCCGCACATTTCACGAACACTTAAGTAACTGGTTATAAGCAGGTTGTTTTTAATAAAATCAAAATCGGGCGTGTACATCCATAAAAGCGAACACCTTCGGCTGGATGTCAGTCACATCAGTGTTCTGTAATAATTCGTACAACCAGGCCGTAACCCTATAATTGGTTATACGGTTTTTAACTACATTTGTAACATGATTGAATTGCCGGTAGTTCCCGCAGTAAGCCAGGTACAACGTAAGCCAGATTGGCTGAGGGTAAAGCTTCCAATTGGAAAAGAATACGCACACGTGCGCGGTTTGGTTGATGAACATAAACTGCACACTATCTGCGAGAGTGGTAATTGCCCCAATATGGGCGAGTGCTGGGGAGCCGGCACGGCTACTTTTATGATATTGGGTAACATTTGTACCCGCTCATGCTCGTTTTGCGCCGTAGCAACCGGCAGGCCTTTAGCTGTGGATGTTGATGAGCCTAACCGTGTAGCCACTTCCGTAAAACTAATGCAGGTGAAACATTGCGTTATCACCTCTGTTGATCGTGACGACCTTAAAGATGGTGGTTCTATCATCTGGGCCGAAACTATAAATGCCATCCGCCGCGAAAGCCCTGATACTACTTTAGAAACCTTACTTCCTGATTTCAGGGGTAACTGGGATAACCTTGCCCGCGTTCTGGAAACCAGGCCCGAGGTAGTTTCACACAACCTGGAAACCGTAAGGCGACTTACCAAAGAAGTGCGCATCCAGGCCAAATATGATCGTAGTCTGGAGTGTTTAAAGCACGTGTCTGAAGCTGGCCTTCGTACAAAATCGGGCATAATGCTTGGTCTGGGCGAAACTGAAGAAGATATTTTAGAGGCCATGGATGATCTGTTAACAGCCGGTGTACATATTTTAACACTTGGCCAGTATTTACAGCCAACACGTAACCATCACCCGGTACTCGATTGGATCCATCCAGATCAATTTGCTCATTTAAAACAAATTGGCCTTGATAAAGGTTTCAAGTACGTGGAAAGCGGGCCATTGGTTCGTTCATCCTATCATGCAGAAAAACACCTGTTTGATTTGTAGAAAATCCTTTATATATTCACCAAGTTGAGTAAAAAACATAAAATATCGCTTTCTGAAGAAGAACTGGTTCTTGCATTGAGAAATCATGAAAAGATCGCCGTTGAAGCGCTTTATGATATGTATTCATCATCATTGTATGGTGTTATTTCACGCATTGTTATTGATACCGCAATAGCGGAAGATGTTTTACAGGAAACTTTCGTAAAAATCTGGCATTCCTTTTCAAGCTACACTACCGAAAAAGGACGCTTATTTACCTGGATGGTTAATATTGCACGTAACCTCGCCATTGATAAAATCAGATCAAAAGACTTTAAGAATCAAAACAAAAACCAGGAGATTGAAAATAACGTAACTTCCATAGACTCGCAAAGGAGTACAGTTTACAAACCTGAGTTAATGGGCGTTAAAGAACTGGTACAGTCACTAAAACCCGATCAAAAATCGATTATCGATTTGGTTTACTTTAAAGGCTTCACGCATGTGGAAGCTGCCGAAGAGTTAGGCATCCCCTTGGGTACCATTAAAACCAGGTTAAGAATGGGCATACAGGAGCTCAGAAAATATTTTAATTGAAAGTGGAAGAGATAAAGGCATATATAGAATCAGGCATTCTGGAACTTTACGTTTTGGGGGATGTAACCCCCAACGAAAAGCGACAGGTGGAAGAGATGGCTTCAAAATATCCGGAAATAAAAACAGAACTGGATGGAATAGAGCGCTCAATGGAACTGTATGCAAAAGAAAATGAGGTTGAGCCTTCAAAAAATTTACGCAGCCGGGTTCTAGGCAGCCTGCTTACCAACTTAGGTGATGACAGAAACTTTACCGCCGCCCCCCGGCATACTGATGTTGAAGATGATACCGATATTGCAGATGAAGAAGACGACAATATAATACCCTTACCTGCGCGAAAAGAAAACGATTTCTACAAATACGCCTTCGCAGCAAGTCTTGCCCTATTAATAGCCAGCACCATTGCTTTGGTAAGCGTTTACAGCAAATTACAGGATTCAAACAATCAGCTGGTTGCATTGCAGCTTGATAAACAGCATTTTGCAAACAGGGTTAACCTGATGGATAAGGAACTATCTGTTTTTCGTGATACTTCATATAAGCTGATTCATTTAAAAGGTACAGCCAAAACTCCCTCATCGGTTGTAACCGTTGCGTTTAGCCCGGGGCAGAAAAAAGTAGTTATCGACATGGCAAATATGAAAATGCCTGAAAATGATAAGGAACATCAGTACCAGCTTTGGGCACTTGTAGGTGGCAAACCGGTTGATCTTGGCGTATTTGATGCCAAAAGAGATACCATTACCGATATTAAGGAGATGAAATCAATCGCCTCCGCCGATGCCTTCGCAGTAACCCTGGAGCCACGGGGCGGTAGTGTTAACCCAACGATGGACCAAATGATGGTTCTTGGCAAGTACTAAGGCACCAGCCAGCTACCCATCCAATTATTTTTTATAAGATTGAAGCTTGCCCTGCGATGCCCTGTTTGGTTTAGTTTCAAATATTCCATTAGATTAACTGCAACCTTTATAACAGCAAAATTCTGATACCCCGTTATTAATGCATCATTCCAGGTATCATCATTGATGTACTCCAATCCATCAGCCGGATCATTTATTTTGGATGACGGGGCAGGATGCGCCATGTATGATCTTTTGCCCTGATTTGTTAAAGCAGCCCAATGCCCGGCGGTAACCTCATCCTGATTATGAAGAGTAGTATTTCCCTTTAATATAAGTTGCAATTTATCGGCATCACTATAAAGTAACATGCTAATGCTATTATTATTCTGCAAATTAAACACCTTATTTGATCGCACATCGGTATAAAATATAAGCAAGCTATCATGGGCAGAAACTGCTCTTAAAATAACAGTAGCCATACCTATATTGCCATCTCCCTGTGTGGATATCACCATGTTCCTGAAAGGATGACCGGGCTGCAAACTCCCCTTTTCAAGGCTCTCCCAGCTATTTATCACAATATTTGTTAAAGAAATATGCACTTTGTAAATTATTTAATGGTTATTTAACAATAACCCAAACCATTTATTCGTTTTTTTGTAACTATTAGGACGGTAGAGACGTCTTATAACCAGTTAGATTAAAAAGAACCTGTGAAGTAACGAAAATTAAAGTGATAGATCTAACTCATAAACATGAGTATTTTGTTCTTTATAAGATCAGTTAATAGTTAATCAAAGAGGGATGTACGATACTTGCATCCCTTTTTTATGCCATTAATTTTGCCATGGTAGCCGGAAGCTGAGCAGCCAGCTTACCCGGTAAAATAACATTGAGGCGGTTTGGCAGCGCAAGCTCATCGCCGGCCTTACCGTGAACATATGTCCCAATCAAACAAGCTTCTAAAGGAGAATATTTTTGAGCCAGCATAGCGGCAATAACCCCGGTAAGAACATCTCCCATACCCCCCGAAGCCATTGCGGCATTACCTGTAGGGTTAAAATAGCATTTACCGTCGGGCGTTATTATTATAGTATAATCGTTTTTTAATACGATATAAATATTAAGGCTCTTCGCCTGTTCTATTCCAGTTTGCAATCTCTTCCACCAGCTTTTATGCTCGCCAAATAAGCGATCGAACTCCTTCATATGCGGCGTTAAAATACTTCCCGCAGGTATCGCTTTTAATAATTTGTTATCCGCAGCCAATAAATTAAGCGCGTCGGCATCAATTACTAATGGCTTTTTATAGTTTTTGATGATGGCTGATAATAAGTCAACGGCATCAGCCCCCTTACCTAAGCCTGGGCCAACCGCTATGACGTTAAATTTATCCCATTCAATTTCCGGCGGTTCATCTTCATTACGAACGATGGCCATAATTTCGGGCAAATAGCTATTTAAGGCCACTAAACCACTATCAGGAACGCAGGCTGTTGTCAATCCCGCACCGGCATGAGCACTGGCCGACGCGCAAAGCAATGCTGCGCCCATTGTTTTTGCCTGCCCAGCAATAATAAGGGCATGCCCGTAAGTGCCTTTATTGCTGAAACGGTGCCGCGGTTTCAAAATAATACGAATGTCCTTTTCCTCCACAAACTGGTAGGAAGAGTTTAAATCGCGCACAAATTTTTCACTAAGCCCAATGTTTACTACCTCCCAGCAGTTAATATGTAGCGCAGATTCCGGCAATAAAAAATTGATCCTCGGTTGTTGAAAAGTAATTACAAGGTCGGCTTTTATAACCGTTGCGTCCGGGTCAACTTCCCCTTCCGAAAAAAATCCGGTGGGTACATCTACTGCAACTATCGTACTGTTTAAAGTATTGATATGTTTTACCAGGCGTTCATAGTCACCTGCAAGGGGTTTATTTAAGCCGGTTCCTAATAAGGCATCAATAATTATAGCGCTGTTTTCATCTGGGATGCCGCCACCAGCGTCTATTTCTGTAATAGGAATATCTGTTTGTATTAGCCGCCCCAGGTTAATAGTAAAATCATTTGACTGCTTATCGCTAAAGCGGGCTATAACAACTTTTATACATTTATAATGGTGTTCATTCAGCAAGCGTGCAATAGCCAGCCCATCGCCGCCATTATTGCCCGTACCACAATAAAAGGATATGGATAAAGCCCTATCCGGAAAATGATTGATGAACCAGCCAACAAATGCCTTAGAGGCCCGCTCCATCAGGTTTACGGAAGTGATAGGCTCATTAGCAATAGTAAATGCATCGGCCTTTCGTATTTGTTCGGAAATGAGTAGGGGTAGCATATACCTCTAAAGTAAGGAACTATATCTTTTGTTTTGATAAATATTGTCAAACCGCGAAACTAAACTTCCCCATCAAGACTCTTGGATTTTTGCCAATATGCATAGGCTCGCCGCACAAAGCCTCATTACCAAGCAGGGCAAACAAAATAGCCTCCTTAGCATCCGGGTCAATACCCAGGCTGTTGGTGTTTTCAATGTTACCAAAAGCTTTTTTTAAACGGGCCATCACAAAAGGGTTTCTGGCGCCACCGCCACTTACAAATATTTTAAGATCAGCAGCTTTAATATTAGTTTTTATAAAATTGATGACAGATGTTGCAGTAAACTCACTTAAAGTAGCTACCAGATCTTCGTGGCTGATTTTTTCAGTTGCCGAGCTAATCTGTGCCTCTTCAACAAACCTCAAATTAAATAATTCAGGTCCTGTAGTTTTTGGGGCTGATTCATCAAAAAATGGATGACCAAGTAAAGCCCTTATCAATTCATCATTTACATTACCACTATTGGCAATATTGGAATCTTCATCATAAGACTTGTTAAAATATTTGCGGCAGGCGGCATCAATGAGGGTATTCCCCGGGCCAATATCCGTACATAACACATGCGTAGTATCGCCATCAGCAGGTAAATAGGTTAGGTTGGCAATGCCTCCAATATTAAGCAATACCCTGTCTTCGCCGGGTTTGCTACCTAATAACACATCGCCATATAATGCCAGCGGTGCCCCCTCGCCGCCTGCAGCTACGTGTTTTTGTCTGAAATCGCTAATCGTCAATATTCCAGTTTTTACAGCGAGGTGATCGCCATCACCAATTTGCAGGGTGGCGTTAGGATAATCCGTCTGCTTATGCAATCTCTTAGGCGCATGATAAATGGTTTGCCCATGGCTTGCTATAAAGTCAACCGTAGCTGGCGCCATCTCCCAGCTTGAAAGTGCCTGCAGCACCAGGTCGGCATGGTAATTACCAATATAAGCGTTTAAAACAGTCAACTTTTCCAGGTCTATAGTCTTGCGGGCAAATATCAGCTGTACTTCGCTTTTAAAACTCTCCGGATAGGGGATAGTGATAAATTGCAATAAATTAAACCGGGTTTGCAAACCGTTACCGGTAAAACTGCACAGGGCGATATCCAACCCATCAAGCGACGTTCCAGACATTAAACCGATCCCAATTTTAGTCGTTTTTTGGGCGATATGGAAAAGCTGCTGCAAATTTTGGTTAAAAGGTAACATCCGGTTAAATTACTACTTGTTGGGCATTTACAAAAGTTAAAATAATAGGCGCACTAAGTAAATATCTGATATATTTGTTTTCAACCAAATTCAACCCCATCCCATGGCTCGATTAAATTTATTGGAAGAAACCCGGTACGAGAAGCTGCCGGTGAGCGTTTATGGCAACCAGCAGGAAGCATCACTGGCAGTAGCGGCAAGGATAGCTACCCTGATACGTGATAAGCAAAGCAAAGGCGAACAAGCCGTGCTTGGCCTGGCAACAGGTGTAACGCCAATTAAGGTTTACGCCGAACTGGTAAGACTGCACAAGGAAGAAGGTTTATCTTTTAAAAACGTAACAACCTTTAACCTGGACGAATACTTCCCCATGAAGCCCGATGCCGCCCAAAGCTATGTTACTTTCATGTATGAGAATTTATTCAGCCACATTGATATCGATAAAGCCAATGTACACATCCCCGATGGTACTTTAGATAAAGATGCCGTGGTGGCCTTCTGTTTGAATTATGAAAAGCAGATTGAAGAATTAGGCGGTTTAGACCTGCAATTATTAGGTATCGGCCGTACCGGTCACATCGGTTTTAACGAGCCGGGATCGGCACCAAACTCGGGTACCCGCCTGGTTACTTTAGATGACCTGACCCGCAGCGATGCCGCCCGTGATTTTGGAGGCAAGGCAAATGTGCCTACCAAAGCCATCACCATGGGTATTGGCACCATTTTCAAAGCAAGAGAAATTATTCTGATGGCCTGGAGCGCCAAGAAAGCGCCTATTGTAAAAAAAGCGGTAGAAGGCGAAATATCTGGTGAGGTACCTGCTACTTACCTGCAACTATCTGACCATGTAGAATTTGTATTGGATGAAGACGCGGCATCAGAACTTACGCGTTTTGATACGCCATGGTTAGTAAAAGATTGTTCATGGGATGATAATATCCTGAAAAAGAAAGCGGTGATCTGGTTAGCCGATACCATTGGCAAACCGGTATTAAAATTAACCGAAGAGGATTATAACAACCATGGTATGGCCCAGCTCGCGGTAGAGCAAGGCCCGGTTTATAATATCAACATTGATATTTTTAACCAGATACAGCATACCATTACCGGCTGGCCGGGTGGCAAGCCGGAGGCGGACGATTCACAACGCCCGGAACGTGCTTTACCTGCCAAAAAACGCTCCATCATTTTCTCCCCGCATCCGGATGATGACGTGATCTCAATGGGTGGAACATTTATCCGTTTGGTAGACCAGGGACATGATGTACACGTAGCTTACCAAACATCGGGTAATACCGCCGTTTGGGATGATGATGTTTTACGTTACATGGAATTCGCCATCGATTTTACCAATAGCATTGGCGAAGATGGTGCACACCTAACCAAACTATACGAAGAAATGCGCGCGTTTTTTCCGCAGAAACAACCTAACCAGATTGATACCCGCGAAATCCGTAATGTAAAAGGCTTTATCCGTAAAACAGAAGCGATCTCTGGTGCACGTTATGCAGGTTTACAAGATGACCATATCCATTTTATGGCTTTGCCTTTTTACGAAACAGGTAAAACCAAAAAGAATACGGTTGGCGAGGAAGATATCCAGTTAACTATCAACCTGCTTCAAAAAATAAAGCCACAACAAATTTTTGCTGCCGGAGATTTTGCCGACCCT
>NZ_JANYGH010000068.1 GCF_025362475.1 Mucilaginibacter sp. | reverse complement strand
TTCTGGAAAAAGACGAATTGGAAGGTAAGATTTTAAAAGCCTCTAAAAAAAGTTCGAACCTTGGAAATTGCATAGATATTTCTTTCGAAATAGCCTCAGAAATAGGTGAAAAGTGGGTTTTAAGCGATTATGTCGGTAAGCAAAAGATCCAGACATTAGTGTTTCCTGATGGCATTACTTATAGCAAGAAAAAAGAAGAAGTTCGAACCCCTCGAATAAATTTTGTGTTTTTGTATCTTACTTATCTTCAGCAACTTATAGGCAATAAAAAAAGCGGCATACCAGAATTAAATCTGGATTTTGCCGCTTTCGCCTGTTTGGTAGCGGGGAGCAGGATCGAACTGCCGACCTTAGGGTTATGAATCCTACGCTCTAACCATCTGAGCTACCCCGCCGTTTTTATTGAACTTTGCTTGCCAAAGTCTGTCTGCCGTCTTATTTCTGCTTAAGTCGCCTTAAGCTTCGTGGCATCCTTTTTAATTCAAAGCTCTGTTTTTATGGTTGTTAAACCGAGCGACAACGTTTATAAAACAATTGTCTTCCTTAAAAAGGTTTGCAAATATAGCAGAAATTCGTTTTCTTTAGAAAAAATGTTAACATTTACTGCTTAACCCGTTTTCAAGTATAAACTTAGATGTCCGAAAAAAAGAAATTTACTATAGAATATGAGATAAAATCATCTCCAAGAATACTGTTCACCTTCTTGAATGAGCCTAACGGGTTAGCACAATGGTTTGCCGATGATGTTAATGTACGCGACCAGGTTTATACGTTTACCTGGGATGATGAGCCTCAAAAGGCCAAGCTTATCACCGTGAAAGAAAATAAACTGGTAAGGTTTAAATGGGTTGATGACGAACCGCAATGCTATTTTGAGATGGAAATTTTGCAGGATGAACTTACCAATGATGTTGCATTAGGTATTACTGATTTTGCTACCGAAGAGCTGATTCCCGAACGCAAACTTATTTGGGATAACCAGATTGATTACCTCATAAGTGTATTAGGCGCCTAAGGCAAACTTAATTTTAGCTAATTTTGTATTGTGAAACGTTAATTTTGCGTTAATGAAAATTAACCTGCAATAATGTGCGGTTTTAATCCTGTAAAATACAAATTGCCCTGATGAAGAAGATCCATCTTTTACTGCTTAAATCATTTATAAGGCCTTTTGCAGTTACGCTTTTCATTGTGATGTTTGTGTTGCTGATGCTGTTTTTGTTTAAATACATTGACGATTTGATAGGCAAAGGCTTTGCCTGGTACACCATCCTCGAGCTGATGATGTATAACTCGGCAACCAATGTGGCTATGGCTTTGCCCTTATCAGTATTGCTATCAACCATTATGACCTATGGTGCGCTCGGCGAAAATTATGAACTGGTAGCCATTAAAGCTGCAGGCATTTCATTAAGCAGGGCAATGTATCCTATGGTTGTTATTATATCCATATTAAGTGCTGCTGCCTTCTTTTTTTCCGACTATATGCTGCCGGTAGCAAATCTCAAATATTTTTCGTTGTTGTATGATGCCCGTCAACAAAAATCAGCCGATTTATTGCCAGAGGGTGTTTTTAGCGCGAGTTTTCCAGGCTATACTATCCGGGTAAAAAAGAAAGATCCTGATGGGCAGCGTTTGTATGACATCATGATATACAAAAAAAATGATGAGGAAAATAATACAGAAGTTACCCTGGCCCGCGAAGGAACTATGTTTCGTACCATGGGCGATAAATACCTTGTTTTAAAATTAAAGGATGGTGTAAACTACGTGGAATCAAAAAGCGATGGCGCCAACTATAACATGCGCCAGCGCTTAACCCGGTTTAGATTTACGGAGAGCGAACAAAAGTTTGATCTATCCGGCTTTAGACTTAAGCGTACCGATGAGAACGAGTTTAAATCGGCCTCGCAAATGATGAACCTCAGTCAGCTAAGAAAGTATATTGATTCAAGCCAGCATGCGGTAACTGCGGCAGTTGTTATGAACTATAAGCTAATTACCCCCTATATCAAATATTTTAGCATGCCTTCAAAGTCTGCTAAAAAAATAAAATATATTCCTGCAGATAAGGATCTGTTGAAAGGGATGACCATAAGCAACCAGGTAATGACGCTTTCAAGCGCCGCATCCGAGGTGCGTTCCATTAAGGATGTGCTAAAAAACCGTACCGATAAATATAATTTTGATTCCATGACCATTCGCAGGTATGCGTCTGAGGTGCAAAAGAAATTTACCCTGTCGGCTGCGTGTATCGCTTTGTTTTTAATAGGTGCGCCGCTTGGTGCAATTATCCGCAAAGGGGGCCTGGGTTTACCCGTTGTAATTTCGGTAGTGTTTTTCCTGATCTATTATATCATATCAACCATAGGCGAAAAATCTGTTAGGGCCGGTAACGTTTCTACATTTTTTGGCATGTGGATAGCCATCATCGTGTTAACGCCCATAGGATTGTTCCTGTCATACAAGGCGGCTACTGATTCGGCATTATTTGATATGGACGTTTATAAACGGCTTTTCAATAGATTATTTAAACGTAAAACGGCTTAAATAGCTGGAAGAATAAAGGGTAAAGATGAGAAAGCCTGCTTCTGCACTTTTCATCGTTCATCTTTGTTGTTTTTTCCTCTTGATTATGGGAAAACACATTGGGGATGATTTTACACAACACCGACCAGAATCATTTTAATAAACTTTAAATTTGTTTAAACTTTAAATATACCATGGCACCCTTTTAAGCTTGCCGTACGTAATACATATACAATGTTAAATACAATACAAGAAGCTATCGAAGATATAAGGTCAGGTAAAATGATCATTGTAGTTGATGATGAGGATCGCGAAAATGAAGGGGATTTTTTAACAGCAGCACGTAATGCAACTCCCGAAGCTATAAATTTTATGGTACGCTATGGCCGCGGCCTGGTATGCGCGCCTATTACTAAAGATCGTGCACGTGAGCTTGATCTTGAACCTATGGTGAGTCATAATACCACCTCGCATGAAACCAACTTCACCGTATCTGTTGATTTGCTTGGCCACGGCTGCACAACAGGTATTTCGGCTACCGACCGTTCAAAAACCACTTTAGCTTTAATTGATCCCTTAACCAAACCAGAGGACCTGGGAAGGCCGGGACATATTTTTCCGCTGATTGCCCAGGATGGAGGCGTTTTGCGCAGAACCGGGCATACCGAAGCTGCAATTGACCTGGCTGTTTTGGCAGGGTTTGAACCAGCCGGCGTGATTTGCGAAATTATGAAGGAGGATGGGGATATGGCCCGTTTGCCAGATCTGCTGGTGATGGCAAAAGAATTTAACCTCAAAATTGTTTCTATAAAAGATCTTATTGCCTACCGCTTAAGCGCGGAAACACTGGTAAAAAAAGAAGTATCGGTACAAATGCCAACTGAGTGGGGTGATTTTGAAATGATAGCCTACACACAGCTTGATACCGGCGAAAATCACCTTGCCCTTGTAAAGGGCACATGGGAGCCTGGTGAGCCTGTTTTAACACGTGTACATAGTTCATGTGTTACCGGCGATATTTTTGGCTCTTGCCGCTGCGATTGTGGTCCTCAATTGCACAAAGCGATGGAGATGATAAGCAAAGAGGGTAAGGGCGTGGTTATTTATATGAACCAGGAAGGACGAGGTATTGGTCTTATCAATAAATTGAAAGCCTATCACCTGCAGGAAAATGGTTATGATACCGTTGAAGCCAATATAAAACTTGGTTTTAAAATGGATCAGCGCGATTATGGTATCGGCGCGCAGATATTGCGGAGCCTGGGCATTTCAAAAATGCGGCTAATGAGCAACAACCCTAAAAAACGGGCCGGTTTAATTGGCTACGGATTAGAAATAGTTGAAAATGTGCCTATCGAGATTGCCTCAAATCCTCATAATGAATTATACCTGCGCACCAAACGCGATAAAATGGATCACGCCATTATGCGCGATCATTAAATAGATGTGCAGATTTTAGATTTCAGATGTGCAGATTGATTGAAGATGTGCAGATTTTAAATGTGCAGATTGATTGAATAATTTATAAATAAAAAATGGAGGCCGATAAACATCAACCTCCATTTTTTATTTTATCTGCACATCTGAAATTTGCACATCTGCACATCCTTCATCAATCATCCTCATCCGGCTTTGTAACTATCGGCGTTGAATTGTTAACCGGTGCAGGGGTTACAGGTGCCTGGTTGCGTTTACCGCTTCTGAAAAGGTTACGGATAAACTCGCCAAATGTGTCAAAGTCCCGTTGGTATACCAAACCAATACCACTCACGTATTCTGGTTGCAGTGTTGTGGTGATACTGTTTAAGGTAGTGCTATTTAATACCCTGTAGGAGTACCTTGCGGTAAGGTTGCCATCTTTCCTGATCTGGTATAGCGTTTCAAAATCCTTTGTAAGTTTGGAGTTGAACAGCGTTGTGTTATTGTTGTTGAATATGTCGTTTGATCCTGTATTGGTGTACAAGCTCCCGCTAAATGATAGCCTGTTATTAAAAAACCTAAACGATGCATTGGCTTCATTGATCGACCTGATGTTTAAATCGAAATTCTTTACGTTTGATTGTGCTATCAGGCTGTTTAGCTTGTTAAATGCAAACTCACTTACCGCCTCGCTCGCTGTGCTAAAAACCTGGTTGGTTAAGCTACCGTTATTACCGGAGTTAAAGCTGCGGCGTACAATAATACTAATGGCCTGCTGGCTCCTGTTATTGGCATCGGCAAGGTAGGTGGCCACATCATCCTTAATTGATGGATCGGTAGGGAAGTTAAAGTCAAAATCAATAGTAGGTTGTAATAAAGATTTTGTCAAAATTAACTCGGCCTGTACAAGTACCTGGTTGGTGTTTGCCGATTGCAGACCGGCTGCCGTATAAAGTGGGGCCCGGCTTGTACGTACCTCATATAAGGCCTTCAGGTTTATCTCGGCGTTTGATGGGTTGCCAGTCCACCGTATGGTGCCGCCCTGGCTCACGGTGAAATTTTTACTGATAAAGTTTTTTGCAGTAAACTCAAACTTACCCGTGGTTATCAAAAAGTCGCCGTACATTTCAAAGTCGCCAAGGCTGTTAATGTTCAGCTTTAGGTTGTGGGCCACGCCGCTGCCTTCCAGTTGCCCGTAATCGGTAGCTATCTTAACAACTGTTTTTTCATCAACTGTTAAATCAAAATTAAGGGTAACGCCGTTAAAGGCACGCTCTTTAGCAACAACCTTCGCGGTATCGCTATGGCTCACAAATTTTATAAAATCAAAATCACTTGTTGTTGATGATGTATTAAGCGGGATGTTGAAAACCGTACCTGCTTCGGTACTGGCGGTAATATCTATTTTCATATTATCCACCGGCCCCCTGAAACTAAACTTACCCGTACCATAAGCCGTACCGTAATAAAGGTGATTATCTTTAAAAGTTGTGCTCAGCGCCATCAGGTTTTTAGCAATAAGTTCAACTTCAATATCGGGGTTTGATATATTGTTTAAATCAACAGTGCCGTTAGCGGTACCCGTACCGCCGCGCCTATCCTTTAATACCATGTTATCAATTTTAATAACACTGTTTTCAACGTTTAATTTTGTGTTTACGGTGTAGGCGGTTTTTAAATAGTTAACCTTAACCCCGGTGTTTATTAAAGTTACATCGCCATTTAGTTGTGGTTTTAAGGGACTTCCGGTGAGTTTTAAATTGGTAGATACATTTCCTTTAATGTCAGAAACCAGGTCTTTGATAAAAGGCTCAAAAATGATGGCTTCTGTTTGGTTCATTTTTACATCAAAATCAAGGTTATCTTCCGTGTCCTTCCCAAAAGCGTAAATTCCGCTCAGGTTCATGGTTTCAAGTCCGCGATTTACGATATTAAGTTTCATATCCGCCTGTTTGCGGTCATTACCCAGCGTTGATACCAGTTTTACATCACCAATAAGGGTTTTGTTCATGGTAAGGGAATCGATGGTTAAATGCGCATCAACCCCTGGCGACTTGGTGATGCCGGTAAGTTTAACGTCCCCATTAAGTGCGCCTTTTAAAAATATCCCCGAGGTTTTGGTAAGCTGGTTAAGCGTACGCATGTTGAATTTCTCAAACGATAGCTTAAGCTCATCCGCTGGGTTATCTGATATAAATCCGTTTATGCGTACCTTTTGTATGCCATTTGATAGCTCAAAACCCGATACCTGTGTTTTGCCATCAAGGATGCGAATGCTTACCTGTTCCTGTATCTTCCATTTTTCTTTCTCCAGTATCACATCTGATGGCAGCAGTTTGAGTTTGGCGGTGGCATCGCGGCCAAACTCAACAAGGCCGTAAAGATCCAGCTGATTTACCGCGTTTTTATCAGATAGCTTAATGTTAAAGTTGAGGCTATCATTTTTAAGGAAGTTGGTAATGTTGATGTCTTTTATAAACAGGCTGTCTGTAAGATCAATCCTGCTTAAGGAAAGGTTGAGGCCAAGCAAATTATCTGATGTGCTTTCGTCAATAATAAAATCGTGGAAAATTGTTTTACCGTATTTTATGGTTTTAATATAGCCTGATAACGTAGCCGTTTTATTCCTTGAATCAAATTTGCCGGTAATTGTTCCCCGGTCTGGTATTTTTAAATCGGGTAGAAATATTGCCGTAAGCGGATCGAGGTTTTTAACGGTAAGGTTAAAATCAAAAAGTTCGGGCTTGGGGGTTACAATAGTGGTTTTTAACGATGGGATATATTTTTTAACGATGGTTTTAAAGTACGATGGCAGTGTGGCCAGGTCAAAGCTGCCTTTAATATTGGCATCTGCAAAATCAGAATTCAGGGCTATTTCTCTCGATTCGCCCATACCATTTGCCGAAATATACAGCGAATCAACCAGGTAGTTATTGCGTGGGTCAATCACCCTAACCGGCGATAGCAGGATATTGCCCTGTAAGTTTTTAAGATCATTACCAGAGAAAGCTGTTTTTAACTGTGCGCTTATGGTAATGGTATCCTTTATGAGCTTTAATGCATTTAATTTGGCGTCCTTAATGGTTGCGGTAAGATCATAGGATGGCAGTTCGGGGTTTAAATTAACTTTTCCATTCAAATCAAGCTTTACGTTTTTATCATTAATGGTGATATGCCCGTTGGCCTGTTTTTTTATAAAAGAGCCTTTGATGGTTAGGTTATTATAGGTGTAGTTATTAAAGTCGATGTATTTGATTCGGGCATCTCCCTGTTCTCTCAGTGTTTTGATGTCGTTTCCACTGCCTTTTATATTTGATGTAAAAGTGGTGCGGCCCAGAGAACTCTCGTCAAGCAGCGTTCCAAGATCAAAGTTGAAGGCATCCAGTTTGCCGCTATAGCTGGGGTTGCCTTTTTTGTCTATCTTTAAATTGATGTCTGAATCGAAACGGCCAAGTTTGGTTTTAAAAATACCGTATGCTACAAAATCATTTTGTAAACCTGTGAACCTGCCGGTGAAATTGATATTGCCGAATTTATTTACAATATCAGGAACTTTAAGATTTGGCTGACCTGAAAAATGACTGATGAGGTAGTCAATATCTTTTTTGTTGGAAGCGATCTGGTCGAACTTTAGTTCAAGAACGGTGTTGTTCCAATCCGGCAAACCTCTTAAATTAAAATCACCCTTTATAAACGTAGCCTGGCCGGCGGTGATGGTAACACCTTTGGATTTTAGATTGCTTACCGGCCCCCTGGCGCGCCCTTCTAAGCCAAGATCAAAGCTTACCTTTTCAAGTCCACTTGTAAAGTAAGCTATATCTGCCGATGATACACGTGATGATTTAAAATCGGCATCCATGTAAACCTTACTTGTAAATTCATTAAAATCGTTAAATGATTTAAACCGCATCCTGAAATAATCTTTCAGATCGGAGTGCCCTGTTTTAATATGAAGGTTTTGCGCCAGGATCTGGTTGGTATCAATAGTGAGATTGGAGCGTAGGTTTTTAACATAGAAACCACTTTTTTCCTGCAGTGTTAATTTTTGCACATTGGCTTTAAACAGGTGGTTTTTAAGATCCATCCCTAATAATACCGTGCTGAAGTGCTTAACATCGATGTCTTCAAAATTAACCTGTGGCATTACTGTATCAACCAGCTGATTTTTATACCTGAAATGAAAGTTGTTAATAACAATCTTATCAAAATTAAGCGTCCAGGGTTTACTGATAGTTTTGGCGGTATCGCTTTTGGCAGTACCGCCCGAGTTGAAGTAATCAATAATAAATTTAAGGTTGGTGGTGCTATCTTTTTGTTTTTTGAGGTAAAAGGAGCCGTTGTCCAGCTCAATATTTTCAAAATTGATAACACGCTTTTTTATGCTGTTAAACAGCGAGAAACCGTTGATATCTACAGCAAGCTTAGGTGTGTTTAACAGGGTATCCTTTTTTTTATCAAGGATATATAATCCCTCAATAACAACGGAGCTAAAAGGCCTTATGTACAGGGTTTTTATAGATACGGTGGTTTTCAATTCATCCGACAAATATTTGGCCGCTTTTTTAGCGGCCCAGGTTTGCACGGGTTTATATTGAAAAGCCAATAAAAGTATGCTCAGTGTCAATAATATCAACAACACCAGCCCGAGTACTATTTTGAGTGCTTTTTTAATAACTTTGTGTTTTTTAATTAGTGAATTGCTGAATTGTTGATTTAGTGAGCTTTTCCCTTCATTTACAATCTAACTGAATGATAGTTTGGGAAATATTCATAAATCGCTATTTAGCTGATTCAATAAATCAATAATTCATAATCGTGCCTGTAATATTAGGAATTGAATCTTCATGTGATGATACCTCGGCCTCTGTTTGCGTTGATGGTGTAATATTGAGCAATGTTATTGCCAATCAAAGCATTCACGAAGCATATGGGGGCGTTGTTCCTGAGCTTGCCTCAAGAGTTCATCAGCAAAACATTGTTCCGGCCGTTCAACAAGCATTATTGAACGCAAAAGTAAACAAAAATGATATTGATGCAGTAGCTTTTACGCGCGGTCCGGGACTTTTAGGCTCACTTTTAGTTGGGGTATCGTTCGCAAAGGGATTTGCGCTGGCTCAAAAGGCTCCGCTTATTGAAATAAACCACATGCAAGCCCACATATTGGCGCATTTTATTGGTGATCATAAACCAATATTCCCTTTTTTGTGCCTTACGGTATCTGGCGGGCACACGCAAATAGTGTTGGTGAAAGATTATTTTGATATGGAGATCATTGGCCAGACTTTAGATGACGCTGCCGGCGAGGCCATGGATAAAACCAGTAAGATTTTGGGCTTGCCATATCCGGGTGGGCCGTTGATTGATAAATACGCGCGCCAGGGTAATCCTGATGCGTATAAATTTCCTGAACCACAGATCCCCGGGTTTAACTTTAGTTTTAGCGGCTTAAAAACATCTATACTATATTTCATAAGAGATAATGTGGCAAAGAACCCTGATTTTATAAGTCAAAACCTGCCGGATATTTGCGCCTCTGTTGAAAAACGGATAGTTACCATATTGCTGAATAAGCTACAGAAAGCCGCAAATGAATATGGTATAAAGCAATTAGCTTTGGCAGGCGGAGTATCGGCAAATACCGGTTTAAGATTAGGTTTAGCAGATCTTTGTGAAAAAAATGGCTGGGAGAGTTTTATTCCAAAAATGGAATATTGTACTGATAATGCGGCCATGATAGCCATTGCAGGTTACTATAAATATTTAAAAGGAGAATTTGTAGGGCAGGAAATTGCACCTATGGCGAGGATGATATTTTAAGCCCCCCGGCCCCTAAAGGGGGGAGGCTTGAATAGAAATCATTAACTTTGTATAAATTTAACATTCCCCCTTTAGGGGGTTAGGGGGCTATATGAACATTCCATCATTAATATTCTGGGCGGTATTTGTACTGCCATTGGTTGTATTTTTAGTTTGGCTGATGCGCCAGGATAAGAAAAAAGGAGTTACCGGGCTTATTGTATTAGCTATTACCGTTATTGGAGGTATAGTTTACATGTACATAAAAACAGGTGGCAAGTAGGTTGGTTGGCTGATTGGGCTAATAAAAATCCTTTAATTAAGTACCTGAGATTTTATTGAAAAATCGGGTTAAAAAAAATACCCGTCATTGCGAGGTACGAAGCAATCTCCAAACTGTACAGATGGGACTATGCAAGTTCGACTTTTTTATGTAGAGATTGCTTCGTGCCTACCCATGACATATTTACTAAAAAGCTTTTGTCATCCTGAACGATAGTGAAGGATCTATTCTCCGCTATACTTCTTCGACCTGTACAGTCTGAGAATAGATCCTTCGTTCCTCAGGATGACAAACTTTTCAAACGTCATTTTCCTTTCAGTGTCCTCCGGATAGTAAAACTCGATGCGTTTCATTAAATCATAGGAACCTCTCCTCCAGGTTTTAGTTCTGGCAATCACGAGTTTCACTACGCCATAGCCACCTCTTCGGTCAAACCTTTATGAAAAACCTGCGCATAGCCGGCTATCATTTCGGCGGCATCAAGGCCATTAATTATTTTACGGGCATTTACCCAGTCGGTAACTTTATCATTAAAATATTTACCCAAACCGGCGCCAGTGAAAAAGCCACCGCTCATTCCTTTTACCAGGATGGCTGCGGCAATTTCGGGCTGCAAGGCCATTTCGGGGTTGTTGAGCAAATCAACGTGTAACAAGCGACCCATGCTTTCATAATTCTCATACCAGGTTAATTGTACATAACCCCGGCCATAGTATAATTTATCCGGGGAACTGTAGGCAACGCGATGACCAGGGCCACTCCCCATTTTAAACTTTTGACCATAAGGGTGCCCGGCGCCTTTACCAAATTCGGCAATGGGTTCCATGGTTTTGGCACATTCATGAAAAACAGTAGCCAGCATGTAGGCTGCTTTGCGTTCATCAGTGATACCGGCTTCTGCGATAGCTTTTAAAATGTTTTCGATGCCATCAATCTGGCTTTGTGAAATATGACCGCCAAACATGGGGCGGACATCGTCATAAAATTCTTTTGTACCTGGCATGATCTTATAGATTAGTGGTTAACAATAAAAGAAAAATATGCAAGCTAAAGGCTTGTTTAAAAGGGAGATAGATTAGTTTATAGGCTTTGTGTATCAAATGTAAATATTCCTGATTGGAATATCAAAATAAAATTTAAGCTGAAATTATTTTTAATGTGGAGTGCGTAGAGGGTGTCTCCGGCGTGCAAATTCAAACTGGAATGTACGCTGTATATAGTTAGAGGCGCATATTTTGCGCCTCTAACAAAGGGAAATTCTATAATTTGGAAAGTCTGCTTAATCTGGTTCAGAAAAAAAAAGCAGCGGTTTTATTTTCCGAATCGTTCTTTTAAATAATGCCCGGTATGTGATTTTTTTTCTTTGATCAATGCCTCGGGTACGCCTTCAAAAACAACTTTACCGCCACGGTCGCCACCTTCGGGGCCGATGTCGATGACCCAGTCGGCACATTTTATTACATCCATATTGTGTTCAATTACAATAATGGTGTTGCCATGATCCAGCAATGCATCAAAAGATTTAAGCAGTTTTTTGATATCGGCAAAGTGTAAGCCCGTAGTCGGCTCATCAAAAATGAAAAGTGTTTTATGGGTGTTGTTACCCTTTACCAGGAAAGATGCCAGCTTAATACGCTGTGCCTCGCCACCTGATAGTGTATTTGACGATTGACCTAATTGCACATAGCCCAAGCCAACATCAACCAAAGGTTTTATTTTAGCGATGATCTTAGGCTCTTTGGCGAAGAAAAGGAGTGCTTCATCAATAGTCATATGCAGCACTTCGGCAACGTTTTTTTCGTTGTAGGTGATATCGAGGATATGCTGCTTAAAACGGTTGCCGCCGCAGGTTTCGCAGGTTAAAAAGATATCGGCCATAAACTGCATCTCTATCTTCACCTCGCCCTCGCCCTGGCAAACATCACAGCGACCACCCTCTACGTTAAACGAGAATGCTGATGGCTTTAAGCCTGCTGCTTTGGCTACTGGTTGAGAGGCATACAAGTTACGGATCTCATCCCAGGCTTTTACATAAGTAACCGGGTTTGAGCGCGACGAACGGCCGATAGGGTTTTGGTCCACCATCTCTACCTGTTCAATTTTAGCATAATCGCCATCAATGCTGTCGTATGATCCGGTTTGCTCGCCAGAGTAATTGCCCAGCGTTTTTTGTAACGCGGGCGCTAAAATACGTTTAACCAGGCTCGTTTTTCCCGAGCCGGATACACCCGTAACCACCGTAAGCACTCCTAACGGAAATTTAGCGTTAACGTGTTGCAGGTTGTTTTCGCGGGCGCCTTTTATCTCAATAAAATCATTCCATTTTCGGCGAGTGGCGGGTATAGCAATTTCTTCTTTGCCACTCAAATATCTGCCGGTTAAACTGTTATCGTCCTTTATAATTTCGTCATAGGTGCCGGTAAATATCAACTCGCCTCCATGAGTACCTGCTTCCGGGCCAATATCAATAATATGGTCTGCGGCTTTCATGATCTCTTCCTCGTGCTCAACTACCAAAACGGTATTGCCTACATCACGAAGAGATTTAAGTACCCCTATCAATCGTTGGGTATCGCGGGGGTGTAAACCGATGCTTGGCTCATCTAATACATAGATGGAGCCCACCAGGCTACTGCCTAAAGAAGTAGCCAGGTTAATGCGCTGTGATTCGCCGCCCGATAGGGTGTTTGATAACCGGTTGAGGGTTAAATAGCCTAAGCCTACATCATTCAGGAACACCAGGCGGTTGGTTATCTCCATGAGCAAACGCTTGCCGATTTTTAAATCTGTTTCGGTTAGCTTTAAACCCTGGAAAAACTCCAGCGCTTTATCCAAAGGCATCAATACCACATCGGTAATGGAGCGTTCGCTGATCTTTACGTATGAGGCATCCTGGCGTAAACGGCTGCCCTTACATTCGGGGCAGTTGGTTTTACCCCTGTATCGCGATAGCAAAACACGGTATTGAATTTTATAGGTTTGCGCCTCCATCTCCTTGAAAAATTCATCAAGGCCACGGAAAAACTTATTACCCGTCCACAACAGCCTTTGCTCTTTGGCCGTAAGTTGGTTATACTGGCGATGGATCGGAAAGTCAAATTTTAGTGCATGTTTTACTAAATTATCGTTCCACTCGCGCATTTTTTCGCCGCGCCATGGTGCAATGGCACCTTCATAAACAGATTTGCTTTTATCCGGAATAACCAGGTCTTCATCAATGCCAATAACCTTGCCATAGCCTTCGCATTTTTTGCAGGCGCCATAAGGGTTATTAAAGCTGAAGAAATTGGGGCTCGGCTCTTCGAATTTTATGCCATCCAATTCAAAGCGGTCGCAAAAAAAGCGTTCCGTTTCCTGGTCAGCATCCGGTTCCTGGTAACGCACGTAGCAATCGCCTTTCCCCTCAAAAAAGGTGGTCTGTATAGAATCGCCAAGGCGGCTTACAGTTTCATCTTCTTCGTTTTTATGTATGCGGTCGACCACAATTCTTACTGCTGAGTAGGAGGTAAGTGATGACTGATGTGTGGTAAGGTTAGTTTCGGTATCTGCTTCAACTTCCTTTTTTTTGCTCTTAGTTTTCAGCTTTAAGGTTTCGCCTTTCGCCTCTTCAATAAGCCATGAGCCATCATCAACTATGCTGGCATCTTCTAATAAAGCTTCTATTTTTGACAGCTTGCCCTGGTACTCTACCCGCACAAAACCTTTTTGCATTAACACGGCAAGCTCTTCTTTTAAGCTGCGGTTATTATGCGGATATAATGGCGCTAATAAAGTTACCTGGGTTTCATTTGGCAGCGATAGTATAAAATTCACCACATCGGTCACCGAATCCTTTTTTACCGGGAGGCCCGATACAGGCGAAATGGTTTTGCCGATGCGTGAGAAAAGTAACTTCAGGTAATCGTAAATCTCGGTTGAGGTACCCACTGTTGAACGCGGGTTTGAGGTAATTACCTTTTGCTCAATAGCGATAGCGGGCGCAATGCCCTTAATATAATCTACATCTGGCTTGTTCATACGGCCCAAAAACTGGCGTGCGTATGATGACAGGCTCTCTACATAACGGCGCTGACCTTCGGCATAAAGTGTATCAAATGCGAGAGATGACTTACCCGAACCCGACATGCCCGTAACCACAACCAGCTTGTTTTTGGGGATAGCCACATCCATGTTTTTAAGGTTATGAACACGTGCCCCTTTTATAATGATATGTTTCGACGGATCTTTTTCTGCTTCTTTACTCATTCTTCGAATTAGTTCATGGTTCATAGTTCATGGATCATAGGGATTAGTTAAACAGGAGAAAACGGCAAAAATTTTGCCATAAACTATGATCTGTTAACTATGAACTTTTTGCGAGTGCAAAAATCCTAAAATATTTAGCAGTATCCAAATTGGTTTTACTTTGTTTGGTTGTTTATATTGAATTAGGTATCGACTTTACAGTTTACTGACTTTTAATTGTTTACGATAAATTTTTAGATGCATATATTGTGAGGATTATTTGAATCGGAATTAAACCTTTTTTACAAAGAATCGTCGAACAGGTAAGCGTCAAAATATTTTATGCCCCGATGCTTATTTACAGCAATTAACCTGATAGACAGAAGTAAATAAAAAATATAATTTGCTTTTTAAGATAGAAATTGTTTTATTTGAGGTAACAATTTCTTAACCCCTAAGGAGCATACTATAGAAGATACTTTACTTGTAAGAAGATTTTAACTAAAATTAAGTTTAAAGTAGTACGTTCTATGGATTTTCAATTGAAGAGTGATCAGGATCTAATCCATCAATATATTGCCGGTGATGAAGCAGGATTGGTAGAATTGATAAGACGATATCAGTCAAAAATATACACCTCTATTTATCTTTTGGTAAAAGACGAATACCTTGCCGAGGATATTTTTCAGGATGCTTTTATAAAAGTAATAAATACCCTTAAAGCCGGTAAGTATAACGAAGAAGGTAAATTTTTACCTTGGGTAACGCGTATTGCGCATAATTTGGTCATTGACCATTTTCGACGCGAAAAACGTGCTCCAATGGTAAGTAATGGCGACGACTTTGATATTTTTGAAGTGTTGGGTAATTACGATGAAAGTACCGAGGATAAGATGGTTAGAGACCAAACTTATAAGGACCTTAAATCGTTGATACAGCTGTTACCTTCCGAACAAAAGGAAGTATTGATTATGCGCCACTTTGGCGATATGAGTTTCAAGGAAATAGCCGATATAACTGAGGTGAGCATTAATACCGCTCTTGGCCGTATGCGCTATGCACTCAATAACCTGCGCAAGATGATGCAGGGCAAGGAAATGAGTTTAAAAAATTAATATTAAATTTAGGTATTTTTATATGTAGATCCGGTTGCTGATTAATTATCAGTTAACCGGATTTTCTGTGTTAATGCCGTTATCAAGCAAAAAATCAAATACTTAGTAACTAATAAGTAAATGGCAGAATAAAAAAATTTCATTTAATTTTCATTTAACAAAATATTATCTTTAAGCCACCGTTATAAATCGTATAAAATTTATACTAAAAAAGCTTATGGATGAAACCTTTACAAAAACATTAAATGGAACTGCTAACCAAGCTCAGATGAACGATAACGTACATGAATATCTGGATGCGGATGATATGATTTTTTATAACTCTATCCGTGCCGATTTGGACCTTCTGAAAAAGAAGCCCAAAGTGCAAACTATACACCAGATTTTGGACTACTCGAAGAGTTTACGGTAAGCATTACTAACCTCACTGGTTCATAGATCACAATTGTTGATTAAGGTTACCCGATGTGAATCGAAATAACCAAAAGCCAATAAGTGATTTATGAACCTTTCTATTTAATAGCTCATTGGTTCATTAGTTCACTGGTTCATTGGTGAATAGTTCGATAAATTTTTATAGCTGATATTTTAACGATTTTGCCAATTGCGATTTATTGAGCATAATTGCAATGTATTGGATATGCCGCATTACTATAAACTAATAAGCGGTTAGATTAATGAATTATGCAGCTACCAATGAACTAATGAATAAGCGAACCAATGAACTAACATGCTGAGAGCCGACCGTTACCGCCATTTTGTTGAATATTTTTCTAAAAGTCAACCTAACCCTGTTACCGAGCTTCATTATAATAACCCTTTCCAGTTGCTGGTGGCGGTCATTTTATCGGCGCAATGTACAGATAAGCGAATTAACCAGGTTACACCTGCGCTTTTTGAACGTTTCCCTACGCCGGAGGATCTGGCAGCTTCTACATCCGAAGAAGTTTTTACTTATATCCGTAGTGTGAGCTATCCTAATAATAAAGCCAAACATTTGGTTGGTATGGGTAAAATGCTGGTTGAAGTTTTCAACGGCGAAGTACCTTCAGGAATAGAAAATTTACAAAAAATGCCGGGAGTTGGTCGAAAAACGGCAAACGTTATAGCTTCGGTAGTGTTTGATGAGCCTGCAATGGCTGTTGATACCCATGTTTTCAGGGTAAGCAACCGGATAGGTTTAACCAACAACGCTACCACCCCGTTGGCAGTAGAAAAGCAGTTGATTCAACACATCCCAAAAGAATATATAGGCGTTGCCCATCACTGGCTGATATTGCATGGCCGTTATATATGTGTGGCCCGCAGCCCTAAGTGCGAAATATGCCCGCTAACCTGGTTTTGCCGGTATTATGAACGTAATAATACCGAGGCCGCATTACTACGCGCCGAAGCTGCCAAAATCAAAAAAGCGAAAGAAGCTAAAAAGAAAAAGGCTTTAAACGTGATTAGTAAAGAATTGAAAAAGCGTAGTGTGGAGAAAGATATTTGATTGGTATTATTAGGTTGATTAATTTCAACATAAATAATAAACCCACTATCCCTTTTGTCATCCTGAGGAACGAAGGATCTATTAGCCGCAATGCAAATCGCCCAATAGATGCTTCACTGCGTTCAGCATGACAGTGAAGAAATAATAATTACTAAAAAAATTAGTATTTTAAAATAAAACATTTATATTTGTTGAAGAAAATTTGAAGATGGCTAACATAGATAAAAATAACTCGGATAAATTAAAAGCATTACAGCTTACACTGGATAAGCTTGAAAAATCATACGGAAAAGGTACCATCATGAAATTGGGTGATTCCGTTATTGAGCCTACAGAAGTTATATCAACCGGCTCTTTAGGGCTTGATATCGCTTTAGGTGTTGGTGGCTTACCTAAAGGTAGAGTTATTGAAATATATGGCCCTGAATCATCTGGTAAAACCACATTGGCTATTCATGCCATTGCCGAATCGCAAAAGAAAGGTGGCATCGCGGCATTTATTGATGCGGAGCATGCTTTCGATCGTTTTTACGCCAAGAAATTGGGCGTTGATGTGGAGAATTTGTTGATCTCTCAACCTGATAATGGTGAGCAGGCCCTGGAAATTGCTGATAACCTGATCCGTTCAGGAGCTATTGATATTTTAGTTATTGACTCTGTTGCCGCGTTAGTTCCTAAAGCGGAAATTGAAGGCGAAATGGGTGACTCAAAAATGGGGCTTCATGCACGTTTAATGTCACAGGCTTTGCGTAAGTTAACCGGTACCATCAGCAAAACCGGATGTTGCTGTATTTTTATCAACCAGTTGCGCGATAAAATTGGTGTGATGTTTGGTAACCCCGAAACTACAACAGGTGGTAACGCCTTAAAGTTCTACGCTTCGGTACGTTTAGATGTACGCCGTATTTCGCAGATTAAGGATACCGACGAGGTTTCTGGTAACCGCGTAAAAGTGAAGATCGTTAAAAATAAAGTGGCGCCGCCGTTCCGTATTGCTGAGTTTGATATTATGTTTGGTGAAGGTATTTCCAAAGCCGGCGAGATCATTGACTTAGGTGTTGAGTACAATATTATTAAAAAAGCAGGTTCTTGGTTCAGCTACGGCGAAACCCGCCTTGGCCAGGGTCGTGATGCAGTTAAACAACTGATATTGGATAACCCGGAACTGATGGAAGAACTGGAAGCTAAAATTAAAGAAACCGTTACCGGCGAGCATTTAGCCGAGGTATAATTTTCGATTTACTGATATTAAAAACCCCGCTAAACGCGGGGTTTTTTGTTGCAGAACTATTTCTTAATGAGGGCGGGAATTGTAGCTTTTAATTGCTCCCCATATCTTCCGGTTGGTTTTCTACGAAAAGGTTTTGCATCTTTTTAATTTGCTTGCGCCTGTTGAAAAACTCATCAAGTAAGTAGGCAGGGATAAAGCACGCGATCCAGATAGCTATTGTTAAATAATCCGAAAGATTAATTTCCAGAAAAGCGGGGACAGTTCCAATAAACATAAAAGATATAAAACCAGCCCATGAATAGTAATTGGCTTGCTTTAGCTTCAATAAATAGCCATCCTCGACGAAATTTCGTTTGAAGGCAAACGTTAGTAACGGGATCCAAAAAATAAAAAAAAGATTTTTTTGCAAAAGGTTAAGGTCGTCAACAATGTTCCTTTTCACAAAGATGTTTAACTTCTCGTTCTGTTTATCTTTATAATTCTTAACGTCATCCTCGGATACTTCCCTGCTTGAAAGTTCCTGGATAGCAACAGTTATGGCCAACTCGGTATAACTGGATTTGTTTTCAATAATTTCCATCAGTTTATCGGTGGAAAGCGTTGCATATTTTTGTTGAAGTTCTTCCTGGGTTATCATAATTACAAGGCAGGTTTTGCTCAAATATAATATTTGTGGTTGAATAAGCAGGAGACCCATTTTACCAAGATTTCTTTCATCTTTAAGTAATAAATCGCCGGGTCTCCAATTCGCTAATTCAATAATTATTACATTAGCTTTTGATGAATAAATTGGTTGTATTGCTGCTATTGGTGCTGATGTTTCAGCTTTCGGCTTGCTTTACAAAATCTACCAATTCGGGCAAGGCAGTTTTTAATATTAACCTGGAGGAAGGTCTCACCTCGCTCGACCCGGCTTTTTGCAGAAATCATTATACCATTTGGATGGATAACCAGGTTTTTAACGGTCTGGTACAGATTAATGATAGTTTAAAAGTTACTCCCTGCATTGCCAAAAACTGGCAGGTATCTGCCGATGGTTTACTTTACACATTTCACCTGCGCAATGATGTTTATTTTCA
Organism: Mucilaginibacter sp.; assembly: GCF_025362475.1. GTDB lineage: Bacteria > Bacteroidota > Bacteroidia > Sphingobacteriales > Sphingobacteriaceae > Mucilaginibacter. Next base: position 20,716 of record NZ_JANYGH010000068.1, on the reverse strand, counting down.
TGACGATCCGCATTTTGCAAATGGCATCGGGCGTAAAGCTGTAGCGGCAGATTTTGTGTACAGCTTTGGCCGGTTGATTGATCCAAAAGTGGCTTCGTCCGGTTCCTGGATCTTTAGTGATAAGGTGGATGATAAGCGCGCATTCTCGGCCCCTGATGATAGCACGTTCTTAATAAAGCTTAAACAGCCCTTCGCGCCATTTTTGAGTATGCTTACGGCCCAATATTGCTCTGTAGTGCCAAAAGAGGTGGTGGAGTTTTATGGGAAGGATTTCAGAAGTCACCCGATAGGTACAGGTCCTTTTAAACTGAAGTATTGGAAAGAGGGTGAAGTGCTGGTACTGCTTAAAAATGATAAGTATTGGGAGTTTGATAAAAGGGGTAAACGGCTACCATACCTGGATGCTGTAAGGGCTACTTTTATTGCCGATAAGCAAACCTCCTTTTTGGAGTTTGTGAAAAAAAAGCTCGACTTTTTGAATGATATTGATGGCAGCTACCGGGATGATATTCTTACCAAATCGGGCAAGATAACGCAAAAATATAAGGGCAAGTTTATTCTGAATACAGCGCCGTATTTGAACACCATGTACCTGGGGATCCTGGTGGATAGTAACCTGGCCATTGTGAAAAAATCGCCCTTGAAAATATTGAAAGTGCGGCAGGCTATAAACTATGCTATCGACAGGCAAAAGATGATCAAGTATTTGCGCAATAGCATGGGCACACCTGGGTACTCGGGCTTTATACCGCAGGGCATGCCTGGCTTTGATGGTAAATGTGTTAAAGGGTATTCCTACGATCCGGAAAAAGCGCGGAGGCTATTGGCAGACGCCGGTTTTCCAGATGGTAAAAACTTGCCCGAAATATCGTTAGCCACCACTGTTGGCTATCGCAGCCTGATAGAGTATGTGCAAGGTCAGCTGGATAGGATCGGCATTAAAACCAGTGTTGAAATTACGCAGGGCGCCAGTTTGCGTGAGTTAGTATCCAAAAACGGCATCAACTTTTTTTACGGCCAATGGATAGCCGATTACCCGGATGGTGAAAACTACCTGTCGGTTTTTTACTCCAAAAACAAAATTCCGTACGGGCCTAATTACACCGGCTTTAACAATAAAAAGTTTGATACGTTGTTTGAACAAACTTACCATGTAAAAAATGATTCGGCCCGCTACGCGCTGTACCAGCAAATGGATAACCTGGTAATGGAGCAATCGCCGGTAGTGGTATTGTATTATGATAAGCTGGTGAATTTATATCAGAATAATATCTCGGGTTATAGTTTAAACGGGCAAAATCTGTTGGTGTTGAAGAGGGTGGTGAAGGGGCTTTAAATGCTTGAAAGGGACTACTGTGAGTAGATAGCTTTTTAATGAAAGAAAATGTCATTTCGACCGAACAGGCGTGGGGAAAAAGAAGGGGGGAGGAGAAATCTTATACGACCTGCATGTTCGCTTGTCGCTTATATAAGATTTCTCCTCACCCCCAGCGCTCAATTCCTCCTCTGGTTCGCTCGAAATGACAATCCGTTTTATTAATTGACAAGAATCAAAAGATGTGTCAATACAGTCGATAAAGGGGGAGAGCACATAGTTTAATAAACTGTATTATTTATCTGTATACTTCAACGCATCGGCATTTACTATAGCGGCCTGGTTATTCTTGGTGGCATCGGTGCCTAAAATAACTACGGCATCTGCACCAACGGTTTTGGCGTATTCTGATAGTCTTTGCTTTACAGCTTCCTGCTTCGGGTAATTTTCGCAGGTTAAATGGCCTATAACCTTGTATTCCCTTTTAACATCATGGGTAGAATAATAGATTTCTACAGATGTTGTAGGGCTCAGTCTATCGCCAAAATAAGTAATAGGAACAGCACAGGAAGATAGCAATAAGCAAATACCTGCAGTAAATGAATAGTGATTTTTCATAGCCCGATTGTTTAGATTAGTTAGACTAAGATACAGCCGGGTGGTTTACTGAATATTGTGTAAAAGTGATATTACAATCTTCTTGCACTCGTTTATAAGGGACGCTTAGCTTGGTTTCGCGATGGCATCGTTTGGGTTATGAAGAATATTTCATTATTCTTCCATCGTATTATAAACGCTATTCCATATGAGCACTCATCATAACGAGCTTAAGTTGGTTTTACGTTAAAATACTCCCATCTAATATTTGTTCAATCTCTGAAGGGAGAATTTCTTTTGCGAAATCGGAATATGGGTTAATGATCAGTGTTTTTCCAATCAGCATCTTTAACAGATCTTTCCCCTCGAGTTCTAAAAAACAAACCTCTGTCTTAATTATTCCCCTATCAAAAATTCTGTCCGTCGAAGTAAAGACCGGTACACTACCGTTGTTTAATGTTCGAACCTGGGCCTTTGTGTTGCCGTTTGTAATAAATGAGCCTTGCGGAAACATACCTTCTTCGGTCAATACAAAGAATTTTTCAGAGAGTATTCTTGCATAAATGTCTATTCGATATGCAGGTTCGAAGGCACTCTTTTTTAGCAAAGCTTCAAAGGTCGGTTCTTTCTTTTTAAACATATCAAATAATCCCATTGATTACAATATACAAGATAAACAGAAGAAAATTAAATTAACCATTGTTAATTGCAAACAAAAAAGCCTCCCGAAAAGGGAGGCTTAAAAATTATATAAATCCGAAATCGAAAATCCGATATCCGAAATTAAGATGCCATTTGTTTACGGATGATGTTCAATGCGCCACCTGCTTTAAACCACTCAATTTGCTGAGCGTTATAAGTATGGTTTACCGCGAATGAATCAACAGAACCGTCTTTATGGTTTAATACTACGGTTAACTGTTTGCCCGGGGCAAATGTTGTTAAGCCATTGATGTCAATCACATCGTCTTCCTGGATCTTATCGTAGTCATTGTTATCTGCAAAGGTGATACCCAGCATACCTTGTTTCTTCAGGTTGGTTTCGTGGATACGGGCAAATGATTTTACCAGTATGGCACGTACACCCAAGTGACGTGGCTCCATGGCCGCGTGCTCACGTGAAGAACCTTCGCCATAGTTTTCGTCGCCTACTACTATTGAACCAATGCCATTTGCTTTGTAATCGCGTTGGGTAGCTGGTACCGGTCCGTATTCGCCGGTTAATTCATTTTTAACGCTATCTGCAGTGTTGTTAAAGTAGTTGATAGCACCAATCAGCATATTGTTTGATATGTTATCCAGGTGACCGCGGAACTTTAACCAAGGACCAGCCATAGAGATATGATCGGTAGTACATTTGCCTTTTGCTTTAATCAGCAATTTCAAGCCTTTAATATCGGTACCTTCCCATGCGGTAAACGGCTCCAATAATTGTAAACGCGCTGATTTTGGATCAACTAATACCTGCACCTGGCTGCCATCTTCGGCAGGGGCCTGGTAGCCGGCATCTTCAACTGCATAACCTTTAACCGGCATTTCAATACCCAATGGTTCGTCAAGTTTAACTTGTTCGCCGTTAAGGTTGGTTAAAGTATCAGTAAGCGGGTTAAACGTTAAATCACCTGCAATAGCCAAAGCTGTTACAATCTCTGGCGATGCTACAAAAGCGTGGGTATTAGGGTTACCATCCTGGCGTTTTGCGAAGTTACGGTTAAACGATGTGATGATAGAGTTTTTACGCGTAGGATCGTCTGTATGACGTGCCCATTGACCAATACATGGTCCGCAGGCGTTAGCCAATACAACACCGCCCATTTGGGTAAATGTATCCAGGTAACCATCACGTTCAACTGTGTAACGTACCAGTTCTGATCCTGGTGTAATGGTAAACTCTGCCTTGGTAGTAAGGTGTTTATCAATAGCCTGTTTTGCAATAGATGCAGAACGGGTGATATCTTCGTAAGATGAGTTGGTACAAGAACCTATCAAACCAACTTCTAATTTTGCAGGCCAGTTGTTTTCTTTAACCGCGGTAGCAAATTTAGAGATAGGCCAGGCCAGATCTGGTGTAAAAGGGCCATTAATGTGTGGTTCCAGCTCAGATAGGTTGATCTCGATAACCTGGTCAAAATATTGCTCAGGGTTTGCGTAAACTTCATCGTCGCCGGTTAAGTGCTCAGCAACGGCGTTTGCAAGCTCGGCAATATCAGCGCGTTTTGTTCCGCTTAAGTAGGTCGCGATTTTTTCATCGTAACCAAATACAGAAGTGGTTGCACCAATTTCGGCACCCATGTTACAGATGGTGCCTTTACCTGTTGCAGAAAGTGAACGTGCACCTTCACCAAAATATTCAACAACAGCACCGGTACCACCTTTTACAGTAAGGATACCTGCTACTTTCAAAATAACGTCTTTAGCTGATGTCCAGCCAGATAATTTACCGGTTAATTTAACACCGATAAGCTTAGGGAATTTAAGCTCCCAAGGTAAGCCGGCCATAACGTCACAGGCATCGGCGCCACCAACACCAATGGCTATCATACCTAAACCACCCGCGTTTGGTGTATGTGAATCGGTACCGATCATCATACCACCCGGGAAGGCGTAGTTTTCAAGAACAACCTGGTGAATAATACCGGCTCCTGCTTTCCAGAAACCAATACCATATTTATCTGATACCGAAGCCAGGAAATCATAAACTTCACGGTTGATATCGATAGCTGTATGTAAATCTTCAACTGCGCCAACTTTTGCTTGTATAAGGTGATCGCAATGTACGGTAGATGGTACAGCAACCTGCGGACGGCCAGCTTGCATAAACTGCAATAAAGCCATTTGCGCCGTTGCATCCTGCATGGCTACACGGTCTGGAGCAAAGTCAACATAGTCAACACCACGGCCAAATGCTTTTTGGGCATCGCCTTCAGAAAGGTGGGCGTATAGTATTTTTTCGGTTAAAGTTAAATGTTTACCAGTCGCTTTACGGGCAGCATCCACACGGGTGCTGTAGCGGTCGTAAACTTTTTTGATCATATCTAAATCAAAAGCCATTTGTATTTGATTTTTAGGTGAAAAGTAAAAGAATTGACACTAAACCCCTTGATAGGAGCGTAGTGCGGCGAATTTACAAAAATTACAACTAAAAGCTGTTAGTCAATTGGGTAAATGTTATTTGGAGAAATTCTAAATAAGTTGCTTCCCTGTTTAGTTTTTCACCAGCTTATAAATGCCTCCATTTGCATTTTCCGGCCCGGTATCAGCATTGGTAAGTACATACACTTCGCCTGCAGGGTCTTCGCCAAATCCTAATATTTTTGAGTTGGCGGGGATGTTTTGCAAAGTGATTTTACCACGTAGCCATTTAGTACCTGCTTTTTGTAAATAAAATATTTTTCCTACCCAATCGGCAAACACGTATTTGCTTTTTAAAACCGGCAACTGCGCTCCGTTATAAACATAGCCACCTATAACAGATATGCCTTCCGTATGGCTATATTCGGTAATTGGCATGGTAATACCCTTAATATCACAACCGCTGGCTGGATTGTAGCAATGCGTTCCTTCCATCAGCCTCCAGCCGTAATTGGCGCCCTTTGTAACAATATCAACTTCTTCCCATAAATCCTGACCTACATCACCGGCAAACAATTGCCCGGATGCCTTATCAAAAGAAAACCGATAGGGATTACGGAAACCATACGCCCATATTTCTGGCTTTGCATCTTTTCGGTCAACAAAAGGATTGGTTTTGGGTACTACGTATCCAGATGCGGTATTAACATCAACCCTCAGGATTTTGCCAAGCCAGGTATTGATACTTTGCCCGTTCCCAAAGTCGCCATGCTTATCACCCTGGCCGCCACCATCCCCAAATGAGATGTACAAATAACCATCTTTGCCAAACTGTATACAGCCGCCATCATGATTTCCGGCTGGTTTCTCGGCTGAGAGTATGATCCTGCCGCTGTTAGGGTCAACCTGGTTTGAATTTGGCGACAGCTTATATTCGGCTATAACATCCTTATGATCTGATGCCTGGCTTGACGCCGCGCTGTAAAAAACATAGAATTTTTTATTGGATTTAAATTGCGGGTGCAGGCAAATCCCTAACAATCCGCGCTCTTCATATCCTTTATTTACTTTTAGCATTTTGCTCCTGAGGTCAAGCAAAGGCTCTTCAATTAACTTTCCATTTTTTATTACCCGTATTTTTCCGGGTTGCTCGGTTACCCAGATATCGCCATTGCCAGGAAATGTTAGGGCTGTTGGCGAGTACAATTTATCGGCAATGGGCTGTACTTTTAACGTAATGAGGGATGGCTCGTCGCTTTTTTTAACCGGCTTTATTTCGTGTAAAACATAGGACGGCAATACGCATACCGCAATGCCCAAACATAATAGGGCGGTTAAAGGAAGATGTTTTTTCATAGGGTTTTATTTGTATTGATTGGTTTAATGTTTTGGTTATGATCAACGCGTAAAATCAAACCAGAGCGTGCCATTTACCGGTTCGCCGCTGATATGATTCGTTTGACTTTGTGGCCCCATTACTTTTGCCGCCTGAAACTTGGTGCCAATAGGGCTTATGGTATTTAAAAACCCGATACTACCCTCGGGAAAAGCGGGCTCAACGTTATTGTTGCTAAGTGCATCTTTTTCCCTGGCCGGGTGCAGCATTTGCAGGTACATGTTTTTATCTGCTGTGTAAACAGTGAACGGTGATTCTTTATTTTCTATCACTACCCAGTTAACTTCGGCATGGTAACCTTTAAACTCGGGGTATCCCCAGGTTTCACCCGTAATAGCGTTATTATAAGCTTTATGCCAAACGCCAAACTGTTGCCCTTTCAGCCTGTTTTTCCAAACCCGGTAAGGTCCCTGGCCAAGCCATTTCATGCCGGTAATTTTCTCTTCGGGATAATTGAATGTGATCCCGGTAAAATCAGCATCACCCTGCTGGGCATGTTGATATTCCAGTTTAACAGGACGGCCGGGGGTGAATGTCCATTTTATGTGTAATGCTCCCCCGCCCTGGTAGTCGGCTTCGATAATATATTGTTTGTTAACGGCTTTGTGCGTAAACAGTTTTAAGCTGGTATTTACGCCTGCCAAAACCGGTCCGCCAGATAATGAGATAGTGCCCGCAGGTTTAACAACCTTTTGAATATATCCGGTACCCTTATCAAAATAATAGCTTATGCCATCGCAATGTACACGAAGGGATTGATCTGTTTCGTCTGTTTTTATTGCTGATTTAACAGGCGTTGACGCAATTTTACCGGCGATAGTTGCCGGAATGGTGATTGCCGAGCTCCATGTAAATATTTCTTTTTTATCCGGCCCGTAAGCGGTAAGATAAAGCGCATCGCTTTTTGACCACGATGTTGGTAAGGCTAAATTTAATAACCCTTTTTCGCCTGGCTTAAGATCGGGTGCTGCAAGTAAGCCGGTTGCATTTACAATGGCTGCCGTAGTTTTATCATGTGCCGATGGAAATTTAACCAGTTTCCATTTAAATGAGCATTGGTTAAGGTTAGTAAAGGAATACCTGTTTTCGACAGGAATTTTCCCGTTGAAGTTTGCGTTAACAGGCTGTGGGTTTATATAAACCGGCGACCAGATCTCTTTAATGGCATAAAAGCTGCCTTCCTTTTCGCGGTGCGGCCCTACAATGCCATCGGGGGCGTGGTTCCCATCAGAATCATAGGTGTTGTTTTTATCTGTACGGATAACAGCTTCATCCAAAAGCGCCCATATAAAGCCACCGCCGCCATGAGGGTGTTTCACCATGAGGCTCCAAAAATCATCCAGTCCGGCTGCCGCTCCGCCGTCGTAAAGGCCGTGCATAAATTCTGTAGGGAAAAAAACTTCCTGCCCGGTAGCCACCGCGTTAACAATGTAATTGTAATCGGGGTAATGTTTGGTATCGGTGCCGTTAAACTTTTCCCATGGGTGTATCACGGTACGTTTTTGAGGATCGTATAAGGCATAGTCGTTATCTAATCCGCGGTTCCAGCCGCCCTCGTTGCCATTATCCCAAAAAAGGATTGAAGGGTGGTTTACATCTCTTACTACCAGTTCTTTAACTAATTTACGGCCTGCTATAGTATCATATTTAGCTTGCCAGCCGGTTAGTTCATCCAGCACATACAGGCCTAATGAATCGCACACATCCAAAAAATCCGCGTCAGGCGGATAGTGCGACATACGTACCGCGTTCATGTTCATCTCCTTCATTAGCTTAACATCCATTAAATGAACATTATGACTTAAAGTACGACCGCTTTCAGGCCAGAAACTGTGGCGATTGCTGCCTTTCATCATTATTTTGGCGCCATTTACATAAAGCGCGTCATTAGCCCTTAACTCAACCGTGCGGAAACCAAACTTTTGCTTAACCCGGTGAATAACCCCCTGTTTATTTTTTATGGCCACTATAACCTGGTACAAATTAGGAAATTCGGCGCTCCATAATAAGGGCTTGCTAAAGTTCGATTTCAGCTCCAGGTGTTCATTAGTGGTGTTTGCTTTAATAGCAAATGGTTTACCTGAATTTTCGCCATTTAGCTTTTGTACCTGGGCTTCAATAGTTTCGTCGCCTTTTAAGTTTTGCGGATATACGTCAAGCTGAAATGAACCATCGGCCTTGGCATTTACGGCAAGCCTTTCAATAAAAGTGGCTGGTACAACTTCCAGGTAAACAGGCCGGTAAATGCCTCCAAAAACCCAGAAATCACTGTTCCGGCGTTCTGCATCATTTACAGATGAGTTTGCCGATGTTTTATCAACAGTAACCTCGAGCAGGTTTTGCGCATTGGGTTTTATCAATTCGGTGATATCGTATTTGAAGCGATAAAAACTGCCCTGGTGTACCGGCCCGGCTTGTTTGCCATTAACCATCACTTTGGTATCAGTCATCGAGCCTTCAAAAACAATAAATATTTTCTTATCCTTCCAGTTACCCGCAGTAAATTCGTGCTTATATAATCCCTGTTCGTTAGCTTTAACTTTATCGTGCCCGTAGTTGTATGTGCCAAAACCCTGCAGTTCCCAGTTAGAGGGGACGTTAATTTTTGTCCATTTATTGCTGTTTCGTCCGCCGGTACAAAAGAAATCCCATTGCACGGTATGATCTTTATCCGTACCCGACAGGTATTTAATAGCAGTTTCCTGTGCTAATGCAGCAGAAACGATGAGCATGAACAAAATTGGAAGGATTGTCTTTTTCATTGTGGTTTAAGTATGTTACTTTTTAGGCTATGATGGCGTAATTATTCTGTCAATCAATAAATTGATCGAATAATTTTATACCGCTGACAAGATTAATTACTACTGAACAACAAAAAAAGAATATGGTCAATTAAAACTACGCAATCGTTGCCGGAAGAATTTTGAACCCACAATTAAATAAATTCTTTAGGGATTAGGGCGTTAAAACTATATCCCGCTTTACTCCAAATCTCCATCGCCCTTGGCAAAACATATTCCAGCCTGTCAAAAGCCTTCAAACTATCATGAAAAACTACTACTGATCCGGCTTGGGTATGTTTCAATACATTTTTAAGGCAATCTTCGGGTTTTAAGTTGATGTCGAAATCGCCGCTTAACACGTTCCACATAATGATCTTGACATTGGGGCGTGCTGCTTTCAAATCTTTCACCTGCTGTTTTTTAATGCGCCCATATGGCGGCCGAAAAAGATCGGTATCCAATAATTTATCGGTGAGTAAAAAATTATCGAGGTAGGTTTTGTTATCTGTTTTCCATCCTTTGAGGTGATTATAGGTATGGTTGCCTATGGCATGACCATCTTTTACAACCTGCTCAAAAATATCCGGATGCTTGCCCACATTATCGCCAATGCAAAAGAATGTGCCTTTGGCCTCATATTGTTTTAAAATATTTAATACAAAGGGTGTAACAATAGGTATAGGTCCATCGTCAAAAGTGAGATAAATGCAACGGTTGCTTTGGTTTACGTTCCAAATTAGTTCGGGATAGAGCTTTTTTAACAGCCATGGAGTTTTAACCAGGTACATATCAATAAAAAAAATAAATGTTAAATTTTCCGATATATAGAAATCAACATTGCAATGTAGTAAACAGTTGCTTACCATTGTATAGAAAAACCTTATGAAACCAAAATTACTATTATCACTTAAAGCAACTGTTATTTGCACCATACTGTTTTCGTCGCTAAGCTTCAGGGCTAAGGCGCAGGAAGTGATATCCTTGCAAAAAGCAGTAAACCTGGCTTTGGAGCGCAACCTTAACATCAAGCAATCGCAATTTACCGAGGCTTTGGATGGTGAAACCTTAAAACAATCAAAATATAACCAGTTGCCAAACCTTACGGCAGGCCCTCAAGCTTCATTTAACTTTGGCCGTAATATTGACCCTTCAACCAACCAGTTTATTAACCAGCGTATTTTTGCCTTAAATGGTACAATACAAAGCCAGGTAACCTTGTTCCAGGGTGGGCAACTGCGCAATACCATAATTCAGAACAAGTTATTATTGGATGCGGATAAAACAGCGACAGCAAAAGTAAGGAACGATCTTATTTTAAACGTGGTTACTACTTATTTGCAGGTATTAACCAACCAGGATTTGGTAGTAGCCGCTCAACAGCAAATTGATGTATCGAAAATAACTTTAGACAGGGCTCAAAAAAACTTTGATGTTGGCAACCAAACACTGGCGGACCTGTCTCAGGCTAAAGCTACTGTATCTACTGCAGACCTGAACTATACCAATGCCCAAAATGCCTATGAAATTTCATTGCTCACGTTAAAGCAATATATGGAAATGGGCCCGCAGGAAAATATAGTTGTTGAGAAACCGGATATCAGTAAGCTAACCGACATTCAAACATTATATAATGCGGAGGAAGTTTTAAAGACCGCTCAATTGGTTAACCCTGATCTGCTGTTGGCAGAGCAAAGGGAAAAAGCTACCCAACAGGGAATTAAAATAGCCCAGGGTAATTATTACCCAAGCCTGGTATTATTTGGGCAATTGGGTTCAAACTATTCTGATGCACGTACTTTATTTGGCGGCGTTACACCTACAGGCAGGGTAGATACCATCGGCTTTGTTAATGGTAACCGCAACCAACCCGCAACATTACCTAATGTTGCCCCGGTATATAATAAGTATCCGTTTTTTAAACAGCTTAGCGATAACTTTAATCAATCGGCAGGGGTTAGTTTACAGATCCCTATATTCAACCGTTTTAGTGCACGTACATCAGTACGTAAAGCAAAAATTCAATACGAAAGTGCAAGGTTAACCACACAGCTGGCCCGCAACAACCTGAGCAAGATTATTTACCAGGCCGTATTGGATGTAAAAGCTGCCGAAAAATCATACCTGTCATATACGCAAACGTACCAGGCTAATAAAGAGGCTTTTAATATTACCCAGCAGCGCTATAATGTTGGTTTGGTAAACTCGCTTGACTATAATACCTCTTTAACCAACCTTAATAAATCGCAGTTTGATATGATCAACGCACAATATATGGTTGTGTTTAGGGCAAAAGTGATTGATTACTATCTTGGCAAACCGATATCATTATAAATAAAAAAATCTAAAACCGTAAATATCCAAACTCATAATCATGGGAAAAACTACTAAATATATTCTGATAGGGCTTGGCGCTCTGGTCGTTCTGCTGATCATAGCTAAAGCGACCGGCTTAATTGGTAAACCTCCTTTAACACAGGTTGCTACCGAAAAAGCCGATGTACGTGAAATTAATGAAACGGTATCTGCCAGTGGTAAAATAAAACCACATATTGAAGTTAAGATAAGCCCGGAAGTATCTGGCGAGGTAGTTGAACTGCCTATAAAGGAAGGCGACGTGGTTAAAAAAGGCCAGTTGCTATGTAAAATCCGCCCAGACATTTTAAAGTCTGGTTATGATCGTGCCATTGCATCATACAATACCCAAAAGGCAAGTGTGGGTAACTCTGGCCAGATGTTGAAACAAGCCGAGGCAACTTTTAACAACCAGGCCGGTATTTTTAAACGCAGCCAGGAACTTTATAAAAATAAGGTACTTACCGTATCAGAGTATGAAAACGCTAAAGCGGCTTTTGAAGGTGCAAAAGCATCCCTTGAAGCAGCAAAACAAAATGTTATAGGTTCTCAATATGGTTTGGCGCAATCATCAGCATCGGTTAAAGAAGCGCAGGATAACCTGGCCAAAACAACCATTTACTCTCCGGTTGATGGCGTGGTATCAAAGCTATCAATTGAATTGGGCGAGCGTGTTTTAGGAACCCAGCAGTTTGCAGGTACCGAGATCATGACCATATCTGATCTGAGCAAAATGGATGTGAACGTGGATGTGAATGAAAACGATATTAACCGCATCTCTTTAGGGGATTCATCCAATATCGAGATCGACGCGTTTTTAGGCAAAAAGTTTACGGGGGTAGTTTCTGAAATAGGAAGCTCGGCCAACGTAGTTGGTACAACTGCCGATCAGGTAACTAACTTCACGGTTAAGGTGCGTATCAATGCTGCATCATATGTGGCTTTGCTTAAAAAGACTGCCGATAACCCTTCACCTTTCCGCCCGGGATTAACAGCTACTGTTGATATTAATACCAACCAGGTTAAATCATTATCGGTGCCAATTCAATCGGTTACAACCCGCGAGGAGAAAAAAGAACAGAATGGCCCGCCAAAGAAAGACGATGATAAAAGCAAACCGCAGTTAACACAACCATCAAAAGAATATGTTTTTGTGTTGAACGGCAACAAGCTTAAACAAGTACAGGTAACTACCGGTATTCAGAATGATACCTACATCCAGGTACTAAGTGGCCTTAAAAGTGGCGATGAAGTTGTATCGGCTCCGTATGCAGCCATATCAAAAACACTGGCCGATGGCATGGTGGTTGAAAAGGTTGACAAAGCGAAGTTATTTAATCCGGATAATAAGGATGGCAAAAGTAACTAAGGAGTAATTATCTATATAATAACAAAGCCGCGACCCTGTAAGGTTGCGGCTTTGTTGGTTAATGAGATCCTTCACTATGTTCAGGATGACAAATGGGAGTGATAGTATACCCCTACATTACCCCCTGTAAGCTCAGCACAGCCTGATCTAAAAAATTCGGGATCAGGGTTTTTTGCGTATGGGTTATCTTATCGGGATCGGCAAGGTGCTGCAGCATTTCTTTGTATTTTACATCGCCGTGCTCGTTGATCACTTCTTGTTTCTTTTCGTCTTTTAACAGCAGGTTTCGCATTCCGTTGGCATCAGCTTCGGGGTGAAACTGGGTCGAAAAAAAGTACTCATTAAAACGGATAGCCATCAAAGCCCTGGGCAAATCAATATGAGGACGCTCTTTTTCAATGGCTACCAATTGCATGTTTAATTCCTTAAACCGGTTTTGGTTGGGGTTTATCACCTGCCAGCTACGCGAATCCACGGCATAGAATGGTTCGGCGAGGCCTTCAAAAACAGACTCGTTAAAGCCTTGTTCAGTTTTATGTACGGGTAATACCCCAAATGAGGGGGAACGACGGGTATTGATATCGCCCAATTCGTACTTACGGCACATCAGCTGGAAGGAATGGCAAACAAACAGGCCATGTTTTTTATCTGTTGTATTGGATAGGTTATGATCTTCCAATCTGTCTGTCAGCCTGAAGAATTTTTTTTCCCACTCCGTTCCTTCGTCCAGCGGACTACCTGGGCCACCGCTCGAAATATAGATATCAAAATCAAGTCCGGGTACTTCGCAACCTCTGCGAACATCAAAAATTTTGTAAGTAATATTTAAATCGTGTTGTGCCTTATACCTGTTTAAAATATCCTGGAAACCGCGCATACCCTCGTTTGCTATCCCATTGTACAGATCAAGTATGGCTACTTTTATTTCCGGTTTTGCTGTCATATGTCTTATTGTTCAACCTTGCCTGGCAAATCTTTTATGTAACTATAAAAGATTTTTTTAGCCCCTTTTCCTTTAAGAGAGGCGATTGGGAGGCTACAACCCCTTTAAAGTTTGCGAGGTAATATAATCAACCACGTCTTCAAAGTTATTATTTTGCTGGTAAACGGCCAACTGCCTGTCGGCGCCTGTGCCGTGTTCCAGTATTTTATGCACGTATTGCAGGTCATCGCGCGAGCCAAGCTCGTCAACTACATCATCAACAAAATCAAGTAGTTCCAATACCAACGACCGTGTATTTACTTCCATTTCTTTACCAAAGTCGATCATTTTACCATCGATACCATAACGCGCGGCACGCCATTTATTTTCGTTTATGAGTGCGCGAGAGTAGGTAATAAATTTCATATTTTGCTGCCTCAGCTTATAAAGTTTGGCGCACAAAGCCTGGAAAAGTGCTGTAAAAGCAATGGTTTCATCAACCAGCATGGGGCAATCGCAAATGCGGAATTCAATGGTTTCGAAAAACGGATGTACCCGGATATCCCACCAGATTTTTTTGGCATTATCAATGCAATTGGTTTTTACCAACAGCTTGATGTAATTATCATACTCCTCAATGCTGCTGAAGTAATCGGGAATGCCGGTACGTGGAAATTTATCAAATACCTTTGTCCGGAATGATTTAAACCCGGTATTGCGGCCTTCCCAAAAAGGCGAATTGGTTGATAGCGCGTAAACGTGCGGTAAAAAATACCTCACCTGGTTGGCGATATGAATGGCCATATCCCGCGATTGGATGCCCACGTGAACATGGAGCCCAAAAATAAGATTTGAGCGTGCAGCATCCTGCATTTCATCCACTATTTCGAAATAACGTGGGTGATCGGTTATCAACTGGTGCTGCCAGTGCGAGAACGGGTGCGTTCCCGCTGCGCCAATCCGCAAACCGATATCACCAGCCAGTTGTGCAACGGTGGAACGCAGTTTACCTACTTCCTTGCGGGCTTCCTGGGTATTTTTACAAATGTGGGTACCCACTTCTACTACGGCCTGGTGCATTTCGGCCTTCACCTGGTCTTCATGGATCTTTTGCGCGCTATCCACAATTTTTTGCTCATGCGATTTTAGCTCCCTGGTAACAGGGTCAATCACCATAAATTCTTCTTCAACACCTAAGGTAAACTTGTTCATAATTGGTTAGGTTATATTTTTACCTATCGTCTGTGTCCTCACAGGCGATCATAATAGTTGCCTGTGAGGACACAGGCAACAGGATATAATTGTTAATAAACAAGTTGTCATTTCGAACGAACTGGGGCTGGCTTTGAGCCCGGGCGTGAGGAGAAATCTTCTACGCCTGGCCCGCCATTTACATAGTCGGATTAGCAAACAGTATAAGATTTCTCCTCGTACCTCGTTCGAAATGACATTCGTTTATTTTTTGGCTTTCTTCGGTTCTTCTACTTTTTTCGCTTTTACCACCTTCTCCTTTTTTACTTCTCCCTCTGCTTCAATAGGATGGTCAACTGCGGTAACAGTTACATCTGCCTTAACAGGTTTGGCTTTTACACTTACTAACGGCGTTTTAGCTGCTGATGTTTTTACATATTCGCCCCAAGTAAGGTTATCCAACCCGTCTTTTTGTTTTTTGGCGCGTTCAATGGCGTAATCAGCAGCAGTTTCAACTACCCATTCAAAGTTTTCCTGGCCTACACTGGTCACTTCGGCATCGGGTGCAGGGTTGCAAAAATCAATAGCGTATGGGATGCCATCGCGGATAGCAAACTCAACAGTGTTAAAATCGTAGCCTAAAAACTGGTTAAGCTTAATCACATAATCCTTAATCGTTTCCAATAATTTTTTAGACGCAGGTGCCTTGCCGTGTTCATAACGCAGGTGATGCGGGTTACGTGGCTCGTACTGCATAATGCGCACATGTTTGCCACCAATGCAATAGCAACGGAAGTAATCGTCAAAAACAACCTCCTCCTGCAGCATCATCACATACTGCTTAGTTTTGTTGTATTTGGCAAAAAAATCTTCCTTATTTTCTAATCTATAAACTTCTTTCCAACCACCTCCATCAAAAGGTTTCATGTAGGCCGGGAATCCAACGTAGTCAAAGATTCCTTCCCAGTGCAACGGGTAGGCCAGGTTACGGAACGATTTGTCGGTAGTATCATCGGGCAGATCCTTTGAGGGCAGAATTACGGTTTTTGGAACCGGAATGCCAATTTTTACAGCAAGGGCGTTGTTGAAAAATTTTTCGTCGGCGCTCCACCAAAAAGGGTTGTTGATAACGGCCGTACCACAAATAGCCGCGTTTTTTAATGCCGCACGATAGAAGGGAACATTCTGAGAGATCCGGTCGACGATCACGGCGTAATCCAGTGGTTCGGCCTGTATAACTTTATCAATGCGTACAAATTCTGCCGAAATGTTTTTCTCAGCTTTTTGGTTTATCCTATCCACAAATGCCTGCGGGAATGAATTTTCCTGTCCGAATAAGATGCCTATTTTTTTCATAGTGTTAGTTTTTCGGTAACCGGTTGCGAGTTGCCGGTGCCCGGTGTTTTGTTTTATGTAGATGTTGTCTTTTGTCTTGATTCCTGACTCTTGTTTCTTGATTCTATTTTATCGTGGATAAATAATGCGGAAACATTTCTTTCCATATCGGCCAGTCGTGATTGGCATTTGGGCGAATATCCAGCCAATGGTTAATGCCTTTTTTGTTTAAAATGTTTGATAGCTGAATATTATAATCTTTGCAGATGTCCCGCTCGGATGTGCCGAGGATGATATTCATCTCCCATAATTCGCTCCGGTCGCTGCCCGGCAGGTAATCTACCGGGTTGTTATAAAAAATATCATCGTTGTAAAACCCATCGGTAAACATTTTAATATCAAATGCGCCGCCCATGGTGAATAAATGTGCCACTTTTTCGGGATGTTTAAAAGCGAAGTTGGCGGCATGATAACCGCCGAAGCTGCAACCGGCCATAGCCACTTTATTTACGCCGGTTTCATGCATGGCCCAGGGTGCAAGTTCGTTTACCAGCATTTTATCGTACCAGCTGTAATTGCGGGCGCGGTCGGCAGGGTGAATGCCCTTGTCATACCAGGTGCGGTCATCAAGCGTATCGGGGCAATAAATTTTTACCAGTCCTTCATCTACAAACCATTTTACGCTATCTATCAAGCCAAAATCCTTGTTTTGATGAAAACGACCTTTAGTTGTGGGGAAGAGAATAACAGGAAATCCCTTATCGCCGAACACCAGCATTTCAACGTGTAAGTTTAAGTTTGGCGAGTACCAGCGGTGATATTTTTCTGTCAAAATGGTCGGTTTATGTTTTCAGAGATGTAAGTTAAGTGGTTTAACTGAAAATGGCAACTAACTGATAAATTAATACGTTAGCTTAATAAATAAAAAACATAGCGTACTTTTGCACCCTTTAAATTTAACATAGAATGTATTTGGGCTGGGCTGAAACAGAGATGACGATTACTGAAAAAATAATAACTATAAACTCCGGGTTACTAAAAAGGGAGGTATTTTGTACCATTTTAATGCCCGATGAACAGGAAATTGCAGGGCCTTTAAGCCTGCTGTTACTGAACGACGGCCAGGAGCTTGAAAGTCTTGGATTGAGCCAAACGCTGGAGCAGTTATACAACAGTAATCGCCTAAAGCCAGTGTTGATTGTAGCCATACATGCCGGTGAAGACCGCCTGCAGGAATACGGTGTTGCAGGCAGGCCAGATTTTAAAGACCGTGGTGCAATGGCTGATATTTATACTCAATTCATCATCACCGAACTGTTGCCGCAGGTTAAAAATTATACGGGCATCAACGAATTTGAAAGTGCCGCTTTTGCAGGTTTTTCTTTAGGCGGATTGTCGGCCTTTGATATTGGCTGGAACAATGCGGATATATTTGATAAGGTAGGCGTATTCTCGGGGTCGTTTTGGTGGAGAAGCAAAGACCTCGCTAAAGGATATACCGATAATGATAGAATAGCACACGCTTTGGTACGAGAAACAGTTGGTAAGCCAGATTTGAAATTTTGGCTGCAAACCGGTACTAAAGACGAAACCAGCGATAGGAATAAGAACGGTATTATTGATGCCATTGATGACACCATCGATTTGATTAAAGAACTGGAAGCAAAAGGCTATTCACGCCCAGAGGACATTCAATATGTAGAGGTGGTTGGTGGCAATCACAATGCCGAAACCTGGGGTAGGGTAATGGGTAAGTTTTTGAGTTGGGCTTATGGAAAATAGAAAGATAGCGCATCATAAGATTAAAAAATAATTTATGCTGCGAGTCTTTACCTTTTTCATACTTCTACTATCATTCGCCAGTTGCAAGTTATTTCATAGCAAAAGAATTGACTCTATTAAAGGAGGCGGTTCATATATTGCTAAAATAGACAGCAATTTTCAAAAAAGCATTTGCAGCATCCATTCGACTCATTCCAGAGGCGTGATTTTCCCGGCGGAGTATGCTAAGCAAATATTTGGAAGAAATGGTCGGGGTAAAAACATAGCTTTTTTTACTCCTGATTCAACATTGATCAAAAAAGTAGATAAAGAGATTAACTATCAATATTGTGCGGCAAATGAAAAACATTGGATAAACTTATTTTGGCCTGAAAACGACACCGTAAAACGTGTAATATCTGAAGAGCAGAAAAGAGCTATTTCTAAGATATCAGCTAAATTTTGTTTGAACTGGCAGCAGAATTGGATTTTCTACGACAGGCAATATATAGGTGTTATTACTCCAACCGGTGAGAGGGTGATACTAATTCAGCTAATTGATTTTCGGAAAGATCCTCATAAATATAAACAGATATTTACCTCTTCGTGGATTTCTGGTTGGCACGGATGGTTTAGTAGTAATATTATTCTCGTTTATTTTAATGTTCCAACAAATTCATTGACAATGGATGGGGATATATAGCAACATCTTGTCATACCATCGGTTTTGATAGCTTCTACACCACCCTTTAGTAATAGAATTGTATAAATCTTCATGGATAACTTGACAACGTTTTATAATCTCATATATTAACGTTACCTTTGCGCCAAAATTAGAAGAGCATTTTTCATGCAAAAAATAAGAAACATTGCGATTATCGCACACGTTGACCACGGTAAAACCACTTTGGTTGATAAAATTTTACACAGTTGCGCCATTTTTAGGGATGGTCAGGAAACTGGTGAATTGATATTGGATAACAATGACCTGGAACGTGAGCGAGGTATTACCATCGTATCAAAAAACGTTTCAGTAATGTATAAAGACGTTAAAATCAACATTATTGATACTCCTGGTCACGCCGATTTTGGTGGTGAGGTTGAGCGTGTATTGAAAATGGCTGATGGTGTATTATTACTTTGCGATGCTTTTGAAGGCGCTATGCCTCAAACTCGTTTTGTAACCCAAAAGGCTTTGGCTTTAGGCTTAAAACCTATTGTGGTTGTAAACAAGGTAGATAAAGAAAACTGTCGCCCTGAAGAAGTTTACGAACAAATATTTGAATTATTCTTCAACCTTGAAGCTACTGAAGATCAACTGGATTTCCCGGTTATCTACGGTTCATCAAAACAAGGCTGGATGAGCACCGACTGGAAACAACCTACAGAAGATATTTTCCCGTTGATGGATGCTATATTAGCTAACATCCCTCCTGCACCTATAGAAGAAGGTACTTTACAAATGCAGATCACCTCTTTGGATTATTCTTCATTCGTAGGTCGTATCGCTATCGGTCGTGTAGCTCGTGGTACTATTAAAGAAAACCAACCGGTTTCTTTGGTAAAACGCGATGGTACTATCCAAAAATCAAGAATTAAAGAACTTTATACTTTTGAAGGTTTAGGTAAAGTACGTGCAACAGAAGTTGGTTCGGGCGATATCTGCGCTGTAGTTGGTATCGAAGGTTTCGATATTGGTGATACTATCGCTGATTTTGAAAAACCAGAACAACTTGCGGTTATCAAAATTGATGAGCCAACAATGAACATGTTGTTCACCATCAACACTTCACCTTTCTTTGGTAAAGAAGGTAAATTTGTTACTTCACGCCACTTACGTGACCGTTTGTACAAAGAGATGGAAAAAAACCTGGCGCTTAAGGTTGTTGAAACCGAATCGCCTGATTCATACCTGGTGTATGGTCGTGGTATTCTCCATTTATCTGTATTGATCGAGACCATGCGTCGCGAAGGATATGAGTTGCAGGTTGGTCAGCCACAGGTTATCGTTAAAGAAATTGACGGGGTTAAATGTGAGCCGGTTGAAACCCTCATTGTTGATGTACCGGGCGACGTTGCTGGTAAAGTAATTGAGTTGGTAACACAACGTAAAGGCGATTTGTTGGTAATGGAGCCTAAAGGCGATTTACAACACTTAGAATTTGATATCCCGGCACGTGGTATCATCGGTTTACGTAACAACGTATTAACAGCAACAGGTGGCGAGGCTATCATGGCTCACCGCTTTAAAGCATATGAGCCATGGAAAGGTACTATCCCTGGTCGTTTAAATGGTGTATTGGTATCAATGGATACTGGTAAAACCACTGCTTTCGCTATTGATAAATTACAGGATCGTGGTCGTTTCCACATCGATCCGGGAGCAGATATCTACGAAGGTCAGATCTTAGGCGAGCACATCCGCGATAACGATTTGGTTATCAACTTAACCAAAGGCAAGCAATTAACCAACATGCGTGCATCAGGTAGCGATACCAACGTACGTATTGCCCCGGCTATCAAATTCAGTTTAGAAGAAGCTATGGAGTACATCCAGGCCGATGAGTACATCGAGATAACCCCGGTTGCTATGCGCTTACGCAAAATTTATTTGAACGAAGGC
>NZ_JANYGH010000015.1 GCF_025362475.1 Mucilaginibacter sp. | reverse complement strand
GCACGAAGCAATCCCCGACCTACAGAGCCGCTCTGTAAAGTTAGGGATTGCTTCGTGCCTCGCAATGACGGTATTAAATGTAATACGTTATAAACAAACTTAACTAATTTAGTTTAACCTTTGTCTCTGATCTTTTGTCCTTTGTCCGAAAATCCTTCGTCCTTGTTCCATCCATCAATTGGCCTTTTACCTTTATCCTTTCACCATTCTAAATAATATTTCATTAATTTGCTTTGTCAATTAAAACCTGGCAACGCTGTTTAATGTTAAAGGAAAAGAAAAAGATCGCCGTTATTGGCGGCGGTAGCTGGGCTACGGCTAATGTTAAAATGCTGGCTGATAATACTACCGAGAAAGAAATTTTTTGGTGGATGCGCAATACGCAGGCAGTTGAGCACCTGCACAAATTTGGGCATAATCCCAATTATTTAAGTTCGGTTGAAATTAAACTGCCTAAAGAAAATATCTCCGGTGATCTGAAAGCGCTTATCGCTGTTGCCGATATCATTTTACTAAACGTACCTGCCGCCTTTTTAAAAGCAGCGCTTACCGGCATTACCGCAGAAGACCTTGTCGGAAAAAAGGTAGTATCGGCAATAAAAGGTATTGTACCCGATGAGAACTTAATTATCGGCGAGTTTTTAAATCAGAAGATGGGGGTTTCTTTTGATGATTTTATGGTGATCAGCGGGCCTTGCCATGCCGAAGAGGTAGCGCTGGAAAAACTATCATACCTAACCATTGCATCGCGCGATGCCGCTTTAGCCGCTGAGTTTGCCGGCATGATCAATACCCGTTATATTAAAACTATTGTATCTGATGATATTTATGGTACCGAATGGGGTGCTGTTTTAAAAAATATATACGCTATAGCAGGTGGTATTTGCCACGGTGTGGGCTATGGTGATAATTTTCAGGCTGTGCTGATATCAAATGCCATACGCGAGCTGGAAAGATTTGTAGCCGAAGTACACCCCATAAACCGGGATATCAAAGAATCGGCCTACCTGGGCGATTTGCTGGTTACCGCATACTCGCAGTTTAGCCGCAACCGTACTTTTGGTAATATGATAGGCAAGGGCTATACAGTAACATCGGCCCAGTTAGAAATGAATATGATAGCCGAGGGATATTATGCAGTAAATTGCCTACAGCAGGTTAACAAACAGTACAAAGTAAATATGCCCATATGTGATGCTGTTTACGCTATTTTGTACCAGAAACACTCCCCGGTACTTGAAATGAAGATTTTGGCAGAAAAATTGAGCTGATATTAAATAATATTAACTCAATTAAATTACCATGAAAAATCTATTCAAAATTGTACTGTTTGCGGCGGGATCATTTGTGATATCACCAGCTTTTGCACAAACCCACAAGGACAGTACGCTTGGCCACAAAATAAGCAAGACAGCTAAAAAGGTTGGTCATAAAACTTCGGAGATTGCTGCTAAAGGTGCCGCAGGTGTAGTTGATAAAAAATATGAGGGCAAAGTTGCACCGGGTGGGCAAACAGTTTACATAGACGAAAATTCACATTATTACTACATTAACAAAAAAGGCCACAGGGTATTTGTAAAAAAATCTGCGCTTATTGATAAACCTGCTCAATAAAATTTAGTAATTTAACAGTATCTGCAAAAGTAATTGGTTTAAAAAACTTATCATGAAAAATTACTCAATGATTTTTGCGTACTCGTTTTGCGCGCTGATACTATTTTCCTTTGCTTGTACTACCAACCAGGTTGATAAAAAACTGTTGGGCAAATGGAAATCAAAAGATGGTGAAACCAAGCTGGAAATAACCGAAAAAGGTTTTACTACCGATGACGGGCAGCCGGTTACCGAGGATTATTTTGTTAAAAACGATACTATTTTTACTTCGTACGAGGGAACCCGGCCCTATACCAAATTCCTGATCAAAAACCTGGACGATCATAAGCTTACGCTTTTTTATCCCGACTCTGATATTGTTGAATTTATCCGTTAAAAAACAAAAGCCTTCATAACTGCTGGCGGCAGTTGAAGGCTTTGTTAACAAAACTAAACTAAACTATGCTTCCTTACCAGGGAAGCTCATGAAAACTATCTTTTTCTTCAGAATAAAGAGTTAAGAATTAAGAGTCAAGAATTAAGACAGCTGCATTTGTGTTGCTAAAGTCTTAACTCTTGATTCTAATTTCTTGACTCTTTTAAATTAGAATCTTCTTTTGCGTTCAGGACGATCTTCACGGGGTTTGCCAGAGAAGTCACGGAAACCACCGCCTCCACTATTGGCATTCCTGTTTCTATCGCCACCACGTGAACCACCGCCTTCGCGACGTTCGCCACCACGGTAACCGACACCGCCTTCGCGACGCTCGCCACCACGATACCCGCCACCGCTGCTTTCGCGACGATCGCTGGTGCCTTCGCCGGATACTTCTATCCTTACAGGGCGACCTTTGTATTCGGCATCTTTAAAGCCTATGGTTACTTTTTCAACATCCTCGTTAGGTACTTCAAAGAATGAATAAACACCCTTAACATCTATTTTACCAACGCTACGGCCGCTAATTTTTGATGTGTTGCAAATGTAACCTAACAAATCGCCGCGGTTAAACTCATCAACAGAACCCAGGTTAATAAATAAACGGGTGTAAGCAGATGGGCCGCTTGGCGCACCACCACGTTCGCCACGGTCAGAACGATCGTCCCTATCGCGACGGCCGCTTTCTTCAACGCTTGCGTTAAGATCTGGCGCGTTTTTGTAATAATCAAGGAAACGGTTAAATTCAATTGATGCAAAGCGTTTAATAAACTCTTCTTTGCTCATATCCTTAAACTCATCCATTATACGCGGGATGTATTGCTCAATTTGCTGCTCATTAACCTGTACGTTATGTACTTTATGAACAATTGAGAATAATTGTTTTTCGCAAACATCAAACCCGGTTGGTATTTCGGCTTTAACAAAACGCTTACCTAAGGTGCGTTCTATCTGGCGTATTTTACCTAATTCTTTAGCGTTGATGATAGAGATAGATACACCTGTTTTACCTGCACGGGCAGTACGGCCGCTACGGTGGGTGTAATTTTCAACCTCATCTGGTAACGAGTAGTTAATAACGTGTGTTACATCATTAACATCAATACCACGTGCGGCAACGTCAGTAGCAATTAACAATTGCAGGCTGCGCTCGCGGTAACGTTTCATTACCTTATCGCGTTGTTGTTGTGACAGGTCACCGTGTAAAGAATCGGCATTGTAACCGTCTTTGATCAGGGCTTCTGCAATATCCTGTGTTTCAATTTTGGTACGGCAAAATACAATACCAAAAATGTCGGGGTTAAAATCAACAATACGTTTAAAAGCGGCATACTTATCACGGGCACGTACTATATAATACTCGTGCTCAATGTTGGCATTACCGGTGTTTTTTGTGCCCATGGTAAGCTCAAATGGCTCATTCATGTACTTTTTCGCTATACGGCGAACTTCAGTTGGCATGGTGGCCGAAAACAGCCAGGTTTTTTTCTCGTCCGGAGTGGTAGATAAGATATTATCAATGTCTTCCTGAAAGCCCATGTTGAGCATTTCATCAGCTTCATCCAATACTACGAATTTTACCTTCGAAAAATCTATCGCCTTACGGTTAATGATATCAAGCATACGGCCTGGTGTGGCCACTACGATCTGTACACCACGTTTAATCTGGCGTAACTGATCCATAATGCTTGCTCCGCCATAAACGGCTACAACGTGAACGTTGTCCATTTTTTTGGAGTAATTTTTAATGTCGTTCGTGATCTGTAAACACAGTTCACGTGTTGGGCATAAAACAAGTGCCTGTGGATGATTTTCTTCAAAATCCAACAGTTCTAATAATGGTAGGCCAAAGGCAGCAGTCTTACCGGTCCCGGTTTGGGCTAATCCGACAAAATCGTTGCTGCCTGTTAACAATACCGGAATTGACTGTTCCTGGATTGGTGTTGGGTTTTCAAACCCTAACTCAGAGATGGCATTAACAATATCATGACGGATTCCCAGTTGAATAAATGGGTTCATGAATTAAAATAACGAATTTGGCAACATCGCCAAATCGGCCGCAAAGATAGCGTTAATATTTGGCAATAGCAATGAGTATATACAATCAAAATTGCTTTTTGGTAATATATTTTCAAATTGATGTTAATTGCCTTTAAAGTAGCTATTTAATTATGGAGTTTGTAATTTTTTTAAGCAGTTTTTGGTGCATGAAAGCTATTTTATTGCTCATCAACAGGATTGAGCTATGCAAAAAAAATCAATTCTGTAATGTTCTCGAGATTTTGTTTTCTTGAATAGGTTGGTTTGGCGAACTTCAATCAAGCGGTTACTCAGGAATAATTTTGTTCGCAGTTTCTTAAATTATAAACTCTTTTTTAGTAGTTACGTCAATGCTTGGCGTTTAATAGGCCGGCATTTTAATAAGATGAAGGACTGGGTTTACTGGATTGATTATTTATTTTACATTCGTAAAATAATATTCTATATGAGCACTGCTTATAAATCAACCTACACCTTAGCATACTTATTTTTGACAGTTTTGGCAATAAACGCTATAAGTTGTAAAAAAGGTAACCCATCATTAACTCCATTAGTTGTAAAGCCGGTTGATCCGGTACCAACTGGTTTATTTGTTTCGACCTTCTCCGGGAGCGGGGCTCAAGGATCAGCAAATGGCGACGCCGCCAGCACAAGTTATTATTACCCGCAGGATATTGTAGCAGATAAGTCGGGCAATTTTTACGTAACAGATTTTAATAACAATTTTATCCGGAAAATTACTCCTGCAGGGGTTTCGAGTGTATTTGTAGGGACCGGCAAAGTAGAAACTATTACAGGTATTGGCACTGCTGCCGGGGTTGCACACCCAATTGCTATTACTATAGACTCTAAGGAGAATCTTTACGTATCAGATATCGGTAATCATATTTTAAAAATATCAAAGGCTGGCGAGCTTACTTTTTTTGCAGGTGGTGATGGGGTGGGAACGACTGACGGCATGGGCGCTTTAGCCAGGTTTAATACTCCGAGTGGATTAACGGCAGATACAAATGATAATATATATGTTGCTGATGAAAATAATTCAAGGATCAGAAAAATAACGCCCACCGGATTAGTTACCACATTGGCGGGAAATGCTACACAAGGTAAAACAGACGGCCTTGGAACGGCCGCGAGTTTTAAATTACCTCGCCATATTGCAATAGATAATAAAGGTAGTTTATATGTGAGCAAACAGGCAATGATTTGATCAGAAAGATTGCAATTGACGGTAATGTAACAACTATTGCAGGTAACGGAAGTAAAGGCGCTGTTAACGGAAAAGCATTAAACGCCCAGTTTAATAACATAGGTGGGTTGGCAGTTGATGCGGATGGGAATATTTATTTTGCTGAAACTGGTAACAATGATATAAGAAAACTATCTGCTTCGGGTGACGTAACTACCGTTGCAGGTATTGCAGGATGGCGTGGAGCTGATAATGGACCAGCGGCTGCCGCAAGTTTTAATAGCCCGGGCGGAATTGTCTTAACGGCTAAAGGGGAAATTTTTGTTGCAGATACCTATAGTAACCTAATCAGAAAGATCAGCTCAAAATAGGCTTATGCGCACTAATCTTTACTTTATCAAATGAATAAACCAGGTAATAGTTTTCCAAATTTATCGTTAATCTGACGCTAACAAGTACGCTATCTATCTCCGAATAAAACCTGTTAGATTGGACATTGGTAACAATTTTGAATAATATGTGATAGATGATTTTAGAAATAGAGACGTGCTTACTTAGTGTATTTCAGGGATAATTGTGGTCCCATAGCTGAAGTTTATAGACACTCATAATCTGACCTGATTTTGGTGAACAGGTTTTTTTATGTAGGTTTAAACCCAATAATTGAAGCAGAAATGAATGATCTGGAAATATATTTTAAAAATAATACCGAACGCGTAATATATAAATGGGCACATTACTTTGATGTTTATGAGCGTCATTTTAGTAAATACAGAGGTAAAGACATCGTAATACTGGAGATAGGCACACTGCATGGTGGTAGTCTGCAAATGTGGAAAAGCTATTTTGGCGATAAGGCGAAAATTTACGGTATCGATATCAACCCTAACTGTAAAGCCGTTGAAGAAGAGAATATTAAAATACTGATAGGCTCACAAACCGACCGCAATTTCTTGAAACAGGTTAAAGAAGAGATCCCCCCGATTGATATTTTAATTGATGACGGAGGCCATACCATGCTGCAGCAAATTGTATCATACGAGGAGCTGTTCAATCATGTTAAGCCAGATGGTGTTTATCTTTGCGAGGATATTCATACCTCATACTGGTTAAAATACGGAGGTGGGCATAAAAGGAGGGGCAGTTTTATTGAGTACTCCAAGAACTTTATTGATAAACTAAACGCTTATCATTCTGTAGAGAAATCATTAAAGGTTGATGATTTTACCCGCTCGGTAAATTCTATCCACTATTATGATTCTATAGTGGTGATAGAGAAAAGGCCAACCCCGCAGCCAACATCATCAAAAACCGGCACTATTACCACGCCTTTCATGAACCTGGAAGCACATGGTGTTGCCCTGGTTAAAAAGAACGCAACATACCGCATCAAGCATATTTTAAACGTTGTTACAGCGTTTTTCAAATTACCCTTTAAAAAGGGGAGCTTTGATTATTCATAAGTTTAGTGAAAAATTAAAAAAGGCATGCCATTATAGCATGCCTTTTTAATTTAATAGGTGCGCACTGTATAATTATACAATACAAGCATCATATAACAGTAAAGGTTAGGAAACTACCTTAATCTATCTGCCGATTTTACCAGCTTCTCATCGCTTTTAATGCTTTTTATAGCTAATAGCAACATCACGATGCTTATAGAAGTAAGAAAAAGCCCGATCCCCATTGTTTTTGTCCCAAGCTGAACACCTTCGCCCACAGCATTCTTAACGGTTTGCGCCATCCAGAAACTGTAACCAAATAATACAAGCATGGCACTATAGCAAAGTGCTATTTGTTGCTTGCGGTTTTTAAATAGGAAAATGATAACCAGGGGGATAAGCGCCACAATAGCGGTTACAGCGGTAAGTGCGGTAAAAGTCTCGATGTTTTTATGAACTCCGCCTAAGTCCTGGAAAATTCCGGTAACCATAATAGTTACGGGTACATCATTAACATAAACGTTATGAGCCAGCGGGAAAAAGTATAGAGAAAACAGCACCAGGCTGGCAAATAAGAGGTAAATGCTTTGTATTCGTTGTAGCATGATATTAAAATTATAATGGCAAATATAGTTGTTTTAGCTATTGCCTTAAGTCATTTTTATTGGTGGCAATATTTTGCTTTTAATGATAATTATTATAGTATATTTAAACTAATTTTCTATTTAACCGTTTTATCGTATGACCTCAATTAGCGATTTATCTCCACAGGAGGTAAAGTTTGAAGATGCCCATCTTAAGAAAATATTTCTTGAACATTTAAACAGTATTTACTGTGGTAAACAACACCTGGTTGTTTTTTTTGAGGAGATAAAAGCGCTTGCGTCTTTACAATATTTGAAAAACGCCATACAGGATTGCTGTGACGATGCCCTGGCTCAGTTGCAGCATATAGAAGGCATATTTAAGTCTATCAATGAAGATCAATCAAAAATAAGTGTGCTGGGTATGAAAGCTATGACCCTGGAGGCTTACATATCGGCCATTAAAGCCGGTAAAACTCCAATGGAGCGTGATGTTTTTATTGTTTTTTACCTGCAAATAATTGAAGGTATCGAGGTAACCTATTTTAAAGTTTTAAAAAACCTGGCCAAGGCTATTGGATACAGCAACACTTTTTTAGATAAGCCATTTAACCAGGCCATGGAAGATAAACTGATGTTTGAAACCATTTACAAGGAATACATTAGCGAGCCATCGGCAGAGTAAATATATTGCCAGCCAGCGTCTCAATTGAACGTTGATAATTACTTTGACCAAATTATGAACGCACGAGCCCGGCATAATAATTAACTTTGGCGCGTGGCAGATAAACAACGCTATTTTATTGAACTGGCTTATGACGGCACAGCCTATCATGGCTGGCAGGTGCAGCAAAATGCGCACAGTGTTCAGGAAGCTTTGAACAAAGCCCTGGCCATCATTCTGCGCCAGCCTGTGGAAACAACGGGGTGCGGGCGCACAGATACAGGTGTACATGCAAAGGAGTTTTTTGCACATTTTGATGTAGCGGCTCATGAATCGTCGGTCATAGACCGTAGTGGGAAAGAGGAAGCTAATGCCCCATCGATCATAGTTGGTGGCAAGGCGAAGGATGAAGTTCAGGATGTTTTAGTCATGAACAATGAACTATCAGCCATGAGCCAAAAAGTTCGGGGCCTTAATTCTATCTTACCCGCAGATATCAGCATAAAAAACATTATCCCGGTTCATGAGGGTGCTCATGCCCGGTTTGATGCTACACTGAGATCATACCAGTATCATATCCATTTTAATAAGGATCCTTTTTTGAGGGGATATTCGTGGCAGTTACGTGATGTGCCCGATATGGAATTGATGAACCAGGCCGCTGCCATGATCATGGATTATATTGATTTTAGCTGCTTTAGTAAATCAAACACCCAGGTAAAAACCAATAACTGTAAAATAAGCCGGGCCGAATGGGTAAAAACGGAACAAGGTATGGTGTTTCATATCTCTGCAGATAGATTTTTACGCAACATGGTAAGGGCTATTGTGGGCACCCTGATGATGGTAGGCAAAGGCGAAATACGTCCCGAAGCTGTAAGGGGAATAATTGAAAGTAAAAACCGCTCAAACGCCGGCATGAGTGTGCCGGCCTGCGGGTTATATTTAACAGAGGTGAAGTATCCTTATTTAGTAGCAAGTAGTTAGTATCAAGTATCAAGATGTCTTGCGATTATATTTGAGCGCTTGATATTACAGTTGGCTAACATACTCTTGAAACTTTTTATTCGATATTTGCGAAGCTAAGGTCTTGATACTTGATACTAACTACTTGATACTAACTATTTGATAATATGTCCGAGGTTACCGGTAAAGCGCTTGATTGGAAATTATTAAAACGGGTGATGCATTATGTAAAGCCGTACAACACTACGTTTGTGGTGGCTGCATTTTTAACCGTTTTTTTGGCGGTGAGCGCCTTGCTGCAACCTATCCTGATTCAGCGCACGCTGGATGTTGATATACTAAATGATGATTACAACGGGTTGGTTTTCATGGTTGGCCTGATGATAGCACAGCTGCTTATTCAAACTGTGGCGCAATATTATCAAACCTACTTAACCAACGCGCTGGGCCAGTCGGTTATTCGCGATCTGCGGATTGATATTTTTAACCATATCACCAGTTTACGCTTAAAATATTTTGACAGGACGCCTATCGGGATGCTCATCACCCGTACAGTATCTGACCTGGAAACCATTGCTGATATATTTTCTGAAGGCCTCATCTCTATTATGGGGGATATGCTGCTGGTATTTGCCGTTATCGGTTTTATGCTATACCAGGACTGGAAACTGGCCCTGATCACCCTTATTCCGATGCCTTTTCTTTTTGCATCAACTTATGTATTTAAGGAAGCTATTAAATCTTCTTTCCAGGAGGTGCGCACACAGGTAGCGCAGCTCAATACTTTCCTGGCAGAGCATATTTCAGGGATCAGTATCATTCAGCTATTTGCCCGTGAGGATCAGGAGATGCGCAAGTTTAAATCTGTAAACCTTAAGTACCGGGATGCCAACATTCGTTCCAACTGGTACTACTCTATATTTTTCCCGGTGGTAGAAATCTTGTTTGCCGTTTGTATCGGTTTGCTGGTATGGTATGGATGTAAACGGATGCTGTCTGATAATCAGCTGGCGGCTTTATCAGCGTCAAAAAGAGGTATTACTCCCGGTGTAATTACAGGCTTTATTGTGTTGCTGAACATGCTTTTTCGCCCGATACGGCAGCTGGCCGATAAATTCAATACCCTGCAAATGGGTATGGTAGGGGCTGATAGGATTTTCAAGGTGTTGGATACTGATGAGGTAGCCACAGATAACGGAACACTTAAAACCGGCAGGTTAAAAGGCGAGATTGTTTTTGACAAAGTTTGGTTTGCTTACAACGATGAAAACTGGGTGCTGAAAAATATCAGCTTCCACATAAAACCCGGCGAAACTTTGGCGCTGGTCGGCGCTACCGGTGCCGGTAAATCATCAACCATAAATATTCTGAATCGCTTTTATGAGATAGGGCAGGGGAATGTTAAGGTAGATGGACATGACATTCGCGAATACGAGGTAGAGTTTTTACGCTCGCAAATTGCTACCGTGATCCAGGATGTATTTTTGTTTACCGATACTATTGCCAATAACATCAGCCTCAATAATCCATCAATAACCCGCGAGCAAATTATTGCAGCGGCAAAAGATGTAGGCGCGCATGAGTTTATTGAACGTTTGCCTGGCGGGTATGATTATAATGTAATGGAGCGCGGAGCAACGCTGTCGGCAGGGCAATCGCAATTAATTTCCTTCATCAGGGCACTGGTATACAACCCCGCGATTTTGGTTTTGGATGAGGCAACATCTTCAGTAGATACCGAAACAGAGATCCTGATACAAAACGCCATTAATAAATTAATGCAGGGCCGTACAGCTATAGTGATAGCGCACCGCCTGTCCACAATTCAAAATGCCGATAGGATCATTGTGCTTGATCATGGGGAGATTATGGAAACAGGCACCCACCAGGAATTGCTTAAAATAGAGAATGGCCATTACCGAAAGCTCTATGATCTGCAGTTTAACTCGGCAGGAATAGCACGATGATCTGTTGCGGGTTTCGTGTTGCGAGTTGCGTGATTTGAGTTGCGGGTTGCGTGATGCGTGTTGCCCGGTTAAAAGTTTTATTTCTACTGGTAACTTTTACCCGAATTGATCAGTTGCGTGTTGCGAGTTGCCCGGATAAAGAATTTATTGGCACTTGTTGCTTTTACCCGAACCTCGAACCCCGTAACCCGAACCCCATAATCCTCCTCACCCCTTCGGTACAGCCGTTACCGACTCAACGGGTTGCTCTTCTTTTTCGTGTTTTTTGGCAATGTCGCTGCCGTGAGGTTCATCGGCATTGTATTCCAAGTCTTCTTCTCTTAGTTTGCTTTTACCGCCCCTGTCATCTGGCCGCCGGGTTGGAGTATCAGAAGGTGATGGTTTGCTTTTATCGTTTGCTGGCTTTTTCATGATGATATATTCAGGATGATATAACAGGAGGAGGGGCGGAATTGTTTATTTTCTGAACCAGGATTTAGCCAGCTAATGGATTCATCAGACGCGACGTTGAACTACCAAATACGGGAATCAGCTGAATCTCCTTAACCTTGATTCAGACAAAAAATTCTGATCGAGACGTTAATAAATGTTAAAACCTGCATACTATTACCGCATTAAACAACATTTATAAGCAATAAACTTTTACCTTTAAGGCGTGTTTCTTAATTTCGCACGAATAGCAGGTGTGAGATATTAGATGTGAGATGTAAGACAAGCTTCAAAATGCGGCTGTTTTTTTTGTTCTCAAATCTTAAAATCTCACTTCTCATATCTAAACAACATGGAAGAATTTGAAGCAAGTGCATCGGCAAAAAAAACCAAAACCATATACATTTCTACGGTATTTGGAATTGCGATGGTATTATTGATGATAGGTTTGCTGGGCCTGCTTTTGGTACATGCCAAAAATCTTTCGCGCTATGTAAAGGAAAATATTGTGCTGAACATTTTTGTTGATGACGCAGCGCATGAAACTGATGTACTGCAGTTACAGAAACAATTGGATGGTAACCCTATTGTTAAACAAACCCAATACGTAAGTAAAGAACTTGCTGCCCGTAACCTGCAAAAGGACTTGGGCGAGGATTTTGTGAAGTTTTTAGGGTATAACCCACTTTCACAATCGCTGGATGTTTACCTGAAGGCTGATTTTGCTAACAACAAAGACATCGAGAAATTTAAAGCCGACCTGTTAAAGAACCCTTTGGTTAAAGAGGTAAAATACCAGCAATCATTAGTTGATCAGATGAATCAAAACCTCACTTCCATCAGTTTGATCATCCTGGTATTTGCAGGCATCTTCGTGGTGCTTTCGGTAGCGCTTATTAATAATACTATCAGGTTGGCTATATACTCGCAAAGGTTCCTTATAAAATCGATGCAATTGGTAGGCGCCACAAAAGGATTTATCCGCAAGCCATTTTTACTATACGGTATCTGGCATGGTTTGTTAGGCGGTTTAATAGCAATTATTATACTCATTGGATCCCTTTACCTGGCCTACAGAGAAGTGCCGGATTTAGTGATTCTGCAGGATTATACAGAATTTGGTATCGTATTTTTAGGCGTTATTGGAGTAGGAGTATTTATATCCGCGTTTAGTACATTCCTGGCGGTTAACAAGTTTTTACGTTTAAAAATATACGACCTGTATAGGTAAGTCAAAATTAAAAATTAAAAAAAATGTGAGGTGGATGGTTTTAATCACTAATTCACCAATTCAATAAATCACTAATTAAAAAAATGGCACAGCAATTTAAACCCACTACGCCTTTAAAATCATCGGCACAGGCAGCTAAACCAGCACTTAAAACTACCAGTACCACACCGGTTGAATTTATATTTGATAAAGGAAATTACAAGTTTTTAATTATCAGTGTATTAGTAGTAGCCTTCGGCTTTGTGTTAATGTCTGGCACTACAGATATTTACAGTACCACCAAAATTGTTATTGCTCCAATAGTAGTATTGGCTGGTTTTGGATTAGGCTTTTACGCGATATTAAAAAAGCCAGAAGTAAAGTAAGTCTTTTTTTTGATTGGGTTAATTAAGAACGCGATTGATGGTATTATCCTTCAATGCCAGGCTTGGTTAACTCAATTTACATACACTTATATAACCATTCCAACTTAATCCATCCACCTAATCCAATCACTCCCCCAAAACAATGGATACTATAAAACTTATACATGTAATTGTACTTGCTATAATTGAAGGAATAACCGAATTTTTACCGGTATCATCAACCGGGCATATGATCATCGCTTCGTCTATAATGGGCATAGCTACAGATCCTTTTATTAAATTATTTACTATCGCGGTACAGTTAGGCGCCATATTATCGGTGGTAGTATTGTACTGGAAAAGATTTTTTCAAACTATTAATTTCTACATCAAGCTTTTAGTAGCATTTATACCCGCAGCGGTATTTGGCGTGCTGTTCAGTAAAAAAATAGATGCTTTATTAGAGAGCGCCCTTACTGTAGGTATTACCTTATTGGTTGGTGGTGTAATTTTGCTTTTTGTTGATAAATGGTTTAATAAACCGACTGTAAAAGAGGAGAAAGACATCAGCTATTTAACTGCTTTAAAAATTGGATTTTTCCAATGCCTGGCCATGATTCCCGGTACCTCCCGCTCGGCAGCAACCATTGTTGGTGGTATGTCGCAAAAACTTACCCGCACCGCTGCTGCTGAATTTTCATTCTTTTTGGCGGTGCCCACCATGTTTGCAGCAACAGGTAAAAAGCTGTATGATTTTTACAAAGAAGGGCACAACTTTACCGGCGAAGAAATTAAATTATTGGCTATAGGTAATGTTATTGCTTTTGTGGTAGCTATGCTGGCTATCAAAACATTCATTACTTTTTTGGAGCGTAGGGGCTTTGTTATCTTTGGTTGGTATCGTATTGTTATCGGCATCGTGATCATCGGTTTAATAGTGAGCGGCCACCAGCTGGAAACATTATAGGCACAAAATTTTTCAACTTCAATAAACACGCGTCATTACTGATACAACAGGGTAATCCTTGAAAAGCAGTGATGACGCGTTAGTTTTATAACCCAGGTCGAAGATTTAAAAACTTCGATTTTCTGTATGGTTAACCAATGGATGTCATTGCTTCGTATCCCTCGCAATGTTGGCATGGATATTTCCTTTCAAAATTTCCCTACCTTTGCAGCTTTAATAACAATAATTGAAGAACACCTACAATAATATACAGGAATTTGCCGAAGGTCAGCTTTTGCTGGTTAATAAGCCTTATAGCTGGACGAGCTTTGATGTAGTGGGCAAAATCCGTAATTCGTTTAAGCCGCTTAAATTAAAAGTAGGCCATGCCGGCACGCTTGATCCGCTGGCTACCGGTTTGCTTATCATTTGCACCGGTAAAATGACCAAGCAGATTGATACTTTCCAGGCTGAAGAAAAGGAGTACACCGGAACTATGGTGCTTGGTGCAACCACGCCATCATATGATATGGAAACCGAGCCGGATAATAAATTCGACATCAGCCAACTTGCTGAACAACAGCTGCGTAATAACTGCGAACAATTTACAGGTGATATTCAACAATATCCGCCGGCGCATTCGGCTATAAAAATTGATGGTGAGCGGTTATATGAAAAGGCCCGTCGTGGCGAAGAAGTTGAACTGCGCCTGCGCAATGTAACCATTAGCGAATTTGAACTAACCCGCATTGAATTACCCGAAATTGATTTTAGGGTAGTATGTAGTAAGGGCACTTATATCCGGTCGCTGGTTAATGATTTTGGCGCGACTTTAAATAACGGGGCATATTTATCAAAATTAAGACGTACACGGAGTGGTAATTATAAGGTAGAAGATGCCTGGGAAGTGATGGAACTGGTGAATATGATTAGGACTTTAAAAGCCCCTGCCGAGCCGGTTGCAGATCAGGGTTGATCAATAAACCATTTCGGGGTCAAAATATGCTGCCTGGCATAGCCAGGTGAACTAAAAAACTAAATTTGTGTTTTTACTCATAAAATGAGGATATACAACAATATTGACGAATTTACAGCTATAAAAAATGCGGTTGTTACCATTGGTACCTTTGATGGGGTACATATTGGGCACCGTAAAATTATTGCAGGTATAAAGGAACTTGCCGACGAGATCAAAGGCGAAACCGTTATTCTTACCTTCTTTCCGCATCCGCGGATGATATTGCATCCCGAGGATGAAAGCATTAAGCTAATTACCACCATTACCGAAAAGGCCCAGCTGATGGAGCAATTAGGTGTCGATCATTTAATCATCACCCCATTTTCAAGGGATTTTAGCAATCAAACCGCAGAAGGTTATATTCGTGATGTACTGGTGAACAAAATCGGTACAAAAAAGATAGTAATAGGTTACGATCACCGTTTTGGTAAAGACAGGCAGGGCGGGTTGGAAGATCTGCTTAAACTTGGTCCGGTTTACGGATTTGACGTAGAGGAGATCCCCGAGCAGGATATCGATGAAGTTGCCATCAGCTCAACACGTATCAGGACTGCTCTTTTAAAGGGCCAGATTGATCTTGCCAATACCTTTTTAGGTTATCCCTTTTTTATAACAGGTACCGTTATCCGTGGCGACCAGTTAGGCAGGCAAATAGGCTATCCAACAGCCAATATCGTAGTAGAAGAGAAATATAAGCTCATCCCATCAGATGGCATCTTTGCAGTAACGGTACTTGTTGCAGGCCAACGCTATAAAGGCATGGCATATATAGGTAGCCGCCCAACCGTAAACGGCCTTACCCACAATATTGAGGTAAACATCTTTGATTTTGATAAAGAGATTTACAATCAGCCTATAAAAATGGAGTTTCATCATTATGTGCGGGGCGACGTGAAATTTGCATCGCTGGAGGAACTGAAAGTGCAATTGGCTCAGGATAAGATAGATGTAACGGCATTATTAGATAGTATCTGAACCTGAATTTATCGAATTAAGAAATTTGCGGAATTATTTGAACGTTGAATATTCAGCTTCAGAAAGAAAACTAAATAATTCTGTAATTCGACAAATTCCGGGTCAGACAAAATATCACTACCTCAAAGCCAGCTCCCCGTACCCAATCACCACCTAAAAACACCTTGTTTTCCCTTAAAACTCAAAACTAAAACCGTACATTTGCCTGTCAATATGACTCTAATTGTCGCTATGGCGTAATTATTGAGTTTGAAGGGTTATATCAAAATAATATGTTAGATTTTATCAGTAAGCTTTTTGGAAGCAAATCAGAACGGGATGTAAAAAGTATTAAGCCGATAGTTGAAAAAGTAAAGGCTGAATTTGCAAAACTCGGTACCATCAGTAATGATGAGCTTAGGGCTAAAACAATAGGTTTTAAACAAACTATCGCCGAAGGACTTTCTGGCATCGATAGCGAGATCCAAGCCATAAAAGATCGTACAGAAAACGAGCTTGACATGGACGTTGCCGATAAAGTTGAGCTATATACTCAACTTGATAAGCTGGAAAAAGACCGTAATAAGGAACTTGAAGATATATTGATCAATATATTACCAGAAGCGTTTGCAGTTGTAAAAGAAACTGCCAGGCGTTTTTCTGAAAATAAAACTATTGAAGTTACCGCAACGGAGTTTGATCGTAACCTTGCCGCGCGTAAAAATAATGTGTTGATCAAGGGCGATAAAGCCATTCATCATAATACCTGGCTTGCTGCCGGTAATGAAATGACCTGGAATATGGTTCATTACGATGTACAGCTTATAGGTGGTATCGTTTTGCACCAGGGTAAGATATCTGAAATGGCAACAGGTGAAGGTAAAACGCTGGTAGCCACGCTGCCTGCATACCTTAATGCCCTGGCTGGTCAGGGTGTACACATTGTAACTGTGAATGATTACCTGGCCCGCAGGGATAGTGAGTGGATGGGGCCTTTATATGAGTTTCATGGTTTATCTGTTGATTGTATTGATAAACATGAGCCAAATTCTGAGGAACGCCGTGCCGCTTACCTTGCCGATATTACTTTTGGCACTAACAACGAGTTTGGTTTTGATTACCTGCGTGACAATATGACACGTAGCCCAGAAGAACTTGTTCAGCGTAAACTACACTATGCAATGGTGGATGAGGTCGATTCAGTTTTAATTGATGATGCCCGTACACCTTTAATTATATCTGGTCCTATCCCTCGTGGCGATGAGCATGAGTTTTATGAGTTGAAACCACGCATAGAACGTTTGGTTAACGCGCAAAAAGCTTATGTAAACAGCGTATTAAATGAAGCCAAAAAAGCGATTAACGACGGTAATGCCGATGTTGACGGCGGTGGTTTAGCATTATTGCGTGCTTACAGGGGTTTACCTAAAAGCAAAGCGCTTATTAAATTTTTAAGTGAAGGCGGTAACAGGAGCACCCTGCAAAAGGTAGAGAATCACTACATGCAGGATCAGGGCAAGGATATGCCTAAGGTAGATGCTGAACTGTTTTTTGTTATCGACGAAAAAAACAACCAGGTTGAACTTGCCGAAAAAGGTATCGAATTGATTACTTCATCTGGCGAGGATCCTCACTTTTTTGTAATGCCTGATGTAGGTACCGAAATTGCCGAGATCGAAAAATCAAACCTGAGCACCGAAGAGAAAATTGCCCGCAAGGATGAACTGATGCGTGATTTCTCTATCAAATCTGAACGTATCCACTCTGTTAACCAATTGTTGAAGGCTTATACCTTATTTGAAAAGGATACCGAATACATTTTGGACGAAGGCAAAGTGAAAATTGTAGATGAGCAAACAGGCCGTGTATTGGATGGCCGCCGTTACTCTGATGGGTTGCACCAGGCTATTGAGGCCAAAGAAAATGTAAAGGTTGAGGATGCAACACAAACATTCGCGACAGTTACCCTGCAAAACTACTTCAGGATGTACCACAAGCTTTGTGGTATGACGGGTACTGCCGTTACCGAAGCCGGTGAGTTTTGGGAAATATACAAGCTGGATGTGGTAGAGATACCAACCAATACCCCTGCAAGCCGCGAAGACAGGCAGGATTTAGTATACCGTACCATCCGCGAAAAATATAATGCTGTTGCCGATGAGATTGTAAAATTAACACAGGCCGGTCGCCCGGTATTGGTGGGTACTACATCGGTAGAAATTTCTGAATTATTGAGCCGTATGCTTAAACTGCGCGGCATTAAACATAACGTACTGAATGCGAAAATGCACCAGAAGGAGGCCGATATTGTGGCCGAAGCTGGTCAGTCGGGCACAGTAACCATTGCCACCAACATGGCTGGTCGTGGTACGGATATTAAATTGGGTGCCGGAGTTCAGGCAGCCGGTGGTTTGGCCATTGTAGGTACAGAGCGCCATGAGTCGCGCCGTGTTGACAGGCAGTTACGCGGTCGTGCCGGTAGGCAGGGTGATCCGGGTTCTTCACAGTTCTTTGTATCGTTGGAGGATAACCTGATGCGTTTATTTGGATCAGAGCGGATCTCAAACCTGATGGTACGTATGGGTATTGAGGAGGGCGAAGTTATTCAGCACTCCATGATCTCTAAATCAATTGAACGCGCGCAGAAAAAAGTAGAAGAGAATAACTTTGGTATTCGTAAACGTTTGCTGGAGTATGATGATGTGATGAACTCACAGCGTACCGTTGTTTACACTAAACGTAAAAATGCTTTGTTTGGCGAACGTTTGGATGTTGATTTGAGCAATACCATTTTTGATGTAGTTGAAGATATCACCACCGAATATAAAGAGGCTAACAATTACGAAGGTTTCACTTTAGAGATGATTCGGCTGTTCTCTGTTGATGTGGAGATTGATGCTGATAAGTTTGCTGCAAACTCTATTAACGCGTTGGTTGATCATACCTTCCAAACGGTGATGGATTTTTACAAACGTAAAGGCGACGCCGTTTCTGCACAGGCTTACCCGGTATTAAAAGATGTATATGATACCCGTGGTCAATACGTAGAAAACATTGTGGTTCCTTTCAGCGATGGCATTCATGGTATCCAGGTTTCTGTTCCGCTTAAAAAGGCGATTGACAACCACGGTCATGAAGTGTTCAAATCTTTTGAAAAGAACGTTACCCTGTACCTGATTGATGATGCCTGGAAAGAGCATTTACGCGAGATGGATGAGTTAAAACAATCTGTACAGAACGCGGTTTATGAGCAGAAGGATCCATTGTTGGTTTACAAGTTTGAGGCTTTTGAATTGTTCCGTGGCATGTTGGCCAATGTGAATAAAGAAATAGTGAGTTTCCTTTTCAGGGGAGGTATCCCGGTTCAGCAACAAGCTGAAGAGATCAGGGAAGCGAAACCAGAGCCTAAGCTTGATTTGCGTAAAATGAAAACCACCAAAGCTGAGCTTGTTAACGAAGTTAACGGTATCCCTATGGATGATTTTCGCGACCAGCAGAAAGCTACACCTGTAAGGGTTGAGCAAAAGATAGGTCGTAATGATCCTTGCCCTTGCGGTAGTGGCAAAAAGTTTAAAAACTGCCATGGCGTAGGGCAGAATTAGCCCCACCCGGCCTCCCCTTAAGGGGAGGAGGAAAAATAAAAGAAGGTCATCCTGAACTTGTTTCAGGATCCCATAAGAAAGGTCGACTTCAAGTTGTATACCTTGCATATGGGATGCCGAAACAAGTTCGGCATGACGGTGTTTTTATAAGATAATTACCAAAATGAAAAAAGCAGTATTTGATCATAAAGCTAAATCAGCCCTCATCAAATACTGCTTTTTTTTTGTGCTGATAATTGCCTCAACCAAAACCTTTGCCCAAACCCGTGGCAAGGTTGAAGTAGTTAAAGACCCATTGGTTGATACACTGATAGCCAAACGCTTTACTTTAAATAAAGAAACCGGGATTGCACCGGGAGTGTCATCATCGTATGGTTACCGGGTACAGTTCTTTAGCGGATCCAGCAGGCAGGAAGCTTACAGTGCCCAGGCCAGGCTGCAACGCGAATATCCCGAACTGCGCACCTATATTCTTTATAGCGAACCCAATTTTAAAGTTCGTGCAGGTGATTTCAGGACCCGCCTGGAAGCCCAAAAACTGATGCAGGAACTCAGAGCCTCGTTTTCGAGTCTGTTCATCATATCCGAAAAAATAAATCTACCTAAAGCTGATGCCAACGATGATTAAAGAAAAAATACAGGATTTATCACAAAAAATATTTGATGATGTGGTAGCCAACCGCCGCCACCTGCATGCCAATCCCGAGCTTTCCTTTCATGAACAACAAACTTCTGGTTTTGTGGCCGGCAAGTTGGAAGAACTGGGTTTGGAGTATCAAAAAATGGCCGATACCGGTTTGGTAGCCCTGATAAAAGGCGACCTGCCATCTGATAGGGTAGTGGCCCTGCGTGCCGATATGGACGCTTTGCCTATTACAGAAGCTAATGATGTGCCCTATAAATCAAAAAATATAGGCGTAATGCACGCTTGTGGCCATGATGCGCATACGTCATCTCTATTAGGTACGGCCCGTATTTTAACCGAATTGAAAAGTCAGTTTGGCGGAACCGTTAAGTTGATATTTCAACCAGCCGAAGAGAAACTTCCCGGTGGTGCAAGCATCATGATTAAAGAAGGTGTATTGGAAAATCCAAAACCACAGGCCGTATTAGGGCAGCATGTAATGCCTTTGATTGAAGCCGGTAAGGTGGGTTTTCGTGCCGGTAAATACATGGCGTCAACAGATGAAATATATGTTACCGTTAAAGGTAAAGGCGGCCACGGTGCCCAGCCTCAACAAAATATAGACCCTGTTATTATCACTGCCCACATATTAACCGCGCTGCAGCAGGTAGTGAGCCGTTTTGCTGATCCTAAGAGCCCTTCGGTATTGTCTTTTGGTAAAGTAATAGCTAATGGTGCCACCAATGTGATCCCTAACGAGGTTTACCTGGAAGGTACCTTCCGTACCATGGATGAAAAATGGCGCGAAGAAGCCCATAAACGCATGAAAAAAATGGCCGAAGGCATGGCAGAAAGTATGGGCGGCAGCTGCGAATTTAATATTATGCGCGGTTACCCGTTCCTGATCAACGAAGAAGTGCTTACCCACGCTACACGTGGCCACGCTGAGGATTACTTAGGTAAAGAGAACGTACTTGATCTTGACATTTGGATGGCCGCTGAAGATTTTGCCTATTACTCGCAGGCAGCAGATAGCTGTTTTTATCGCCTGGGAACCCGTAACGAAGCCCGTGGTATTACCTCATCGGTACATACACCCACCTTTGATGTGGAAGAAGACGCGTTTAAAATAAGCACCGGGCTAATGGCTTACCTGGCCATTAAACAGTTAGGGAATTAGAAATAGATAAAGGGCGAAAAAGTAAAAGATTTGTCATCCTGAGGAACGAAGGATCTATTCCATACTTTACAGGGCGAAGAGGCATGGCGAATAACAGATCCTTCACTATCGTTCAGGATGACAAAAGGTTTTTCGAAAAAACGTCATGGGGATTGATAAAATTCAGGGGGCTTGGAAGAGGAAATGGCAAGCGGCGAAAGACTTACGAAGTTTTAAAAACTTCGTAAGTCTGGGGTTCTACGCAATAACATGGGAATAATCGTAACTGTTCCCTTAGATAAAATGTTAATAGTGTGATGAAGAAATTATTATTAGTTGTAGGATTTACTATTGTTAGCAGTTTTGCCTTCTCCCAGCAAATACAACGCTTTAATCCAGATACCATCCGTACCATCGTTATCGACTCATTGGTTGATATTCGTTCGCATAAGCTTAGTGCACAGGATTTTATAGACGCGGTAATGGCCGATACCAGTTTTTACAAGGCTTTTCAGAATATGAAGGCCTATGCTTTTACTGCCGAGAATCGCATTTATACTTATGATAAAAAAAATAAAGTTGATGGCAAGGTTTATCGAAAGCTTCGCCACAGTAATGTTGTTGGTCAGCATAAAATAGAATATTTTGCTAAGCAGGATAGTGGCTCTGTTTATAAAAAGAATGGCAAGTACCAGTTGTACACGGTAGAAATGTTCGACTTTATTTTCCAGAACGCCTACAACTCCGATTTTGTGAAGGGCGATGAACTACCCGGCACCGGCGGGAAAAACGAAAGCTATAAGGATAAATTAAAGACACTGATATTCACCCCCGGTCGCAAGGTTAAGGGGATTCCTTTTATTGGGAGCAAAACAGAGATCTTTTCCAAAGACATGCGCGAATTTTACTTTTATGAGTTTGCCCGTGGGAAGTACCTGGATACCATTCCCGTTTATCGCTTTAAAGTGAGATGCAAGCCAAGCACATCAGATGGGGACACCATGATTAAGGAGATGACCACCATTTTTGATGAGCGCACCTTCGAAATTCTTGGGCGTTACATTGATATGAAATTCAGCAATATGTTCTTTGATTTTAATGTGCAGATGAACATCGAGCTTAATAATTTTAATGGCCAGTTGCTGCCCATCAAAATCACTTACCAGGGCAACTGGAATATCCCTTTCCACAAAGAAGAACGCGCCAGCTTTTTAATTGTGCATAAGGGTTATGAGAAGGAGTAAGGGACGCCTTATAGCTGTGATTGCCCTGCAGTCGTATCGTTTTTTCAGATAGAATTTCTTTTTAATTTAGCCGGTTTCTTCTGTTAATTAATTTTTTTAGGCCGTAGTTGGTTTTGGCAGCAAACTGCTTTTAAGTATTTGGATGTGATGTAATTGTGCGTTAATTATATCCTATCCATCAATAAAAAAATATACTTTTGGAAGATAGCGTTTCAAGCTAAATCTATTAATGCGGTCTTATACCCTAAAATTATTATTGCTGCTTCTATTTGCAATGGCGCTTAATCGTGTTAAAGCGCAAGATCCCGTAATCTGTAAAGGCAGTCTGGGCGATCCTGTTATTAATGTAACTTTTGGTGCGGGAGCAAACTTTGGTCCGCCGTCGCCTTATTCTACCATGCTTTATGTAGCAGGTTGTCCAGATGATAATTTTTATACTATTGTAAACAGCACAGATGTGAAAAATGGTGGCTCAAATTGTATTCCCGGGAACTGGTTTTCGGTTCCTCAAGATCATACAGGCGATCCTAATGGTTATATGATGTTTATTAATGCATCATATGACGCCAGTGAGTTTTTTAAACAGGTAACCGATGTTCCCTTGTGCCAAAAAACTACCTATGAGTTTTCGGCATATGTGCTTAATTTGCTTACCCCGGCGGCAAGCGGTGGCGCCAATCAACCCAAATTAAAGTTTACCATTGAAACAATAACTGGAGCTCCTTTAGCTACCATTA
Organism: Mucilaginibacter sp.; assembly: GCF_025362475.1. Classification (GTDB taxonomy): domain Bacteria; phylum Bacteroidota; class Bacteroidia; order Sphingobacteriales; family Sphingobacteriaceae; genus Mucilaginibacter. The sequence continues at coordinate 8,196 of NZ_JANYGH010000015.1, read as the reverse complement.
CCAAAACTATTGACCCCACAACAACACCTGAATGGGTAAAATGTAGTGTGACTTTTGCAACTCCCGGTAATATAGATAAGGTAGTATTAAAAATAGAGAACCAGGCCCCCGGCGGAAATGGCAATGATTTGCTGCTGGATGATATTGCATTCAGGGCTTGTGGTCCGGTCATTCAATTGGGGTTTAATAGTATAACCGCAACCGCGCCACAAAATATATGTATAGGAGAAACTCATGCCTATGATTTAGTTGCACAGATAGGCGAAGGTTATGATGATGTCCGCAGGCAATGGCAACGGAGGGTTGATGGAGGGACGTGGGCAGATCTATCAAATGAAACCAGCAATATTTTGAAGTTTACAACTACCCCGGATATGCCGGTCGGCAGTTATCAATACAGAATTGCTGCTGCCGAAGCAGAAAACATAAATTCGCTAACATGCCGTACTTATTCCGAGCCGCTTACCATTACAGTAAATCCTAAGCCGGTGGTGCCACATATGGAGCCTGCTGCTGCATGCGAAGGAGGTGCCTTAACACTTAACGCGACAGGAGGGGTAGTTTATGAATGGCATGGGCCTGGCATAACCCAGGTTAACAAAAATCAGAACCCACTGCAACTTGAAAATATTACACCTGCAATTCAGGGTAATTATTCGGTTGATGTAACATCAGCGAGTGGTTGTACTTCTTCTTCAAACACATTTCCGGTTACTGTTAATTTAAAGCCGGTAATTACGGTAAGCAATACAGCAACTGTTTGCAAAGGAAATTCGGTTACCATAAGCGCTTCGGCGCCGGGAGCTACAAGTTACAGTTGGAGCCCTGCGGCCGGTTTGTCTGACCCCGCATCCAGTAATCCGGTTGCAAACCCAATCGAAACGACTACTTATGCGGTTACAGTACGCAATGCTAATGATTGTTCAGATACCAAAACGGTAACAGTAAATGTATTAGGAAATCCATCGGCCGATGCCGGAGCTGACAAGAAAATATTTGAGGGCCAATCGGTAATGTTAAACGGAGCAGCCCAAAATGCCAATATTTTTAATTGGACGCCTGCAACCGGGCTTAGTGATCCGCATGTGCTTAACCCCATTGCCACTCCCGGTGATGATATCACCTATCTCCTTACAGTGAGTTCGGCGCAAAATTGTGGTGAAGCTACCAGCAGTGTTTTTGTAAAGGTTTATCACAAGATTGTTATACCCAACGCGTTTTCTCCAAATGGAGATGGTTATAATGATTTTTGGGATATTGAAGCGCTGGTAACTTACCCCCAAAGTTTACTTACCGTATTTAACCGTTACGGGCAGCAGGTATTTAAAAGTATTGGTTATGACAAACCCTGGAAAGGTACTTACAACGGTGCCAAGCTACCCTCGGGTACGTATTACTATATTATCGATCTTAAATTAGGCTCGCCAAAGCTAACCGGGTGGGTATTAATTGTTAATTAAGGAAGATATTTATGGAGTAAGAGCGAATGATCAAAACTTAATAAACTTGTCTATTTGCTCATCGGTAAACTTCAATGTATCAGCATGTAAAAGCTGGCCGTTTTTGTCAAATTCCTTGTGGATGGCTGATATATGCAGTTTTAGAGGCATCACGTTAAGGTGTACATAATGACAAACACCTGTAAAATGATCTATCCCGCGGATGTTACCGTACTTGCCTGATGATACACCTACCAATGCTGCCTTTTTATCATAGAAGCTTTCGGGGAAATCGCAGGCATCAATAAATACCTTAAGCACACCGGGATAGCTGCCGTTATATTCAGGTATTATAAATAAAAACTTATCAGTGTCAGTTATCAGCTTTTGAATTTCGGAAAATTCAGGGCTTCTTTTACCATACAGATCTGTTTGTAACAGGTTTGGTGGTAAATTTTCTAACGATAATAAATTAGCTTCAACCCCCTTTTCCTGCAATTGCTCCTGGTAATATTTAGCCATTTTTAGTGTTGAACTGCCCGGTCTGTTGGTTGATGCTATGATGGTTATCATTCTTTTTAATTAGTGAGTTAGTGAATTAGCGAGTTAGTATTTTTGAATTTGAATGAATTTATAATAGCTTAATCCTTAATTATCAGTGCTTAAGCAAATCACTAATTCACGCTATCATTAATTCACTAATTAAACGAATATGTTTGTAAATTGACTAAACCTGTGGATTTCCTAATTGTTTAATTTCGTATCTTTATCACGGGATAAAAACTTTACGAAAGTAGAAATTTCTGAAGCTACTTTACGTTACTATAAATCATTGTAATATCAAATTTTGAACATATAGAATGAGTAAAATTATTGCTTTAGCCAACCAGAAAGGTGGCGTAGGGAAAACTACATCATCTATAAATCTGGCTGCAAGTTTGGCCGTATTAGATTTTAAAACACTATTGGTTGATGCCGATCCACAGGCAAATTCCACATCAGGGATAGGTTTTGATCCCCGTAATATAAAGAATAGTATTTATGAGTGTATCATCAACCAGGTTGATCCTCATGAGGCTATCCAAAAAACCGAAACTCCAAACCTCGATCTGCTGCCTGCTCATATTGACCTGGTAGGTGCCGAGATAGAAATGATTAACCTGAGCGGCCGCGAATACAAAATGAAGCAGGTTTTTGAAGCGGTGCGTAATGAATATGATTTTATCATTATTGATTGCTCGCCTTCATTAGGTTTAATCACCATTAATGCCTTAACCGCTGCCGATTCGGTAATTATACCTGTACAATGCGAGTATTTTGCATTAGAAGGATTGGGTAAGTTGTTAAACACTATTAAAATAGTTCAGTCGCGCCTTAACCCGCAACTGGAGATTGAGGGTATTTTGTTAACCATGTATGATGTGCGTTTACGCCTGAGCAACCAGGTGGTTGATGAGGTGAAAACACATTTTGAGGATATGGTTTTTGATACCATTATACAGCGTAACACCCGTTTAAGCGAAGCGCCAAGCTTTGGCGTATCGGTTATTATGCATGATGCCACCTGTAAGGGGGCAATTAATTATTTAAATCTGGCCCGCGAAATTATTCAAAAGAATGGTCTTGTAAAAAGCGAAACAGTAACGGCAACAGCAACAGTATAGTAGATGAGTAATGAAAGAAGAAATGCCCTGGGCAAAGGATTAAGTGCGCTGTTGAATGACTCTGTAAACGTACAACCCTACCAAAATAAAAATAAAGAACAGCAGGAAGCATCAACATCAGCTGCCGAGGTTAATAGCCTGGGTTCAGTTAATGAGATTCGCCTGAGTGAAATTGAGGTTAATCCCTTTCAGCCACGTACTGATTTTGATGAGCAGGCGCTTAATGAGCTTGCCGATTCCATCAAATTGCAGGGATTGATACAGCCAATAACTGTAAGGCGCATTAATGCGCATAAATACCAGCTAATATCGGGCGAACGTCGTTTTAGGGCATCAAAACTGGCTGGGCTAACCCAGGTACCTGCTTATGTGCGTACTGCCAATGATCAGCAAATGCTGGAAATGGCATTGATAGAAAATATTCAGCGCGAAAATCTGAATGCTATTGAGGTGGCCCTGAGTTTTCAACGGATGATTGAGGAGTGTAACCTTAAACAGGAAGAACTTGGCGACAGGGTGAGCAAAAACCGTTCGACAGTTACCAATTATTTGCGTTTACTAAAATTGCCACCAAGTATCCAGGCATCAATCCGCGATGGCGCGCTTAGTATGGGCCATGCCAAGGCGCTTATAAATATTGATGATCCTGCCAAGCAACTATATTTACATCAGCATATTATTCAACAAGGTTTATCTGTTCGTAAGGTAGAAGAGTTGGTTCGTGATATGCAAAAGGCGCCGGTAAAAAAAGAGGGCAAGCAACCCGAGCCGGTATCATATCAGCTACAAAAAATTCAGGACGACTTGGCTTCAAAGTTTAGCACAAGGGTAACACTTAAAGTAGGCAACAAAGGTAATGGAGTTATCGAAATTCCCTTTCTTTCAGAAGATGACCTGGGCCGTATCCTCGAGATGCTGGATTGGTAAAAGTTAACAATATCCTTATATAATTGGCCGTATCATAAATAACATGATGCGGCCTTTTTAATTTGTGATAATGGGGTTGTCTTTACCCGTAGAACTACACCCATGCACTGGCTTTGAGCAGATCGGCCATGTTTTTATCACCGTTGTTTTTATATGTTTATATAATACTACCCCAGGTATAATAATAGGCCGCCAAATCAGTTTATGGTTATTCAACAGGCTAAATTCCTGTTGACGCTTATTTTATAATTTACCTGCCTTATGTATAAATATCCATTGGTTATTGGGTTTATCACAATTATTACTTTTACTGTTAAAGCGCAATCCCCTTATTTGCATAGGTTATCTTTAAGTTCAAAAGATGCATTTAAGAACAAGAATGAAGTAGCGCCCGGCTCCTTTGGGTTATCTGCAGGAAAAGAGAAAAAATATTATCCCGATAGTCTGCACAAGTCACATGCCGCTGTAGTTCGCTCGTTAATGTTACCGGGTTTGGGGCAGCTATATAATCATCGATGGTGGAAAATACCCATTGTTTATGGTGGTTTGGGATTTTTGGGATCGGCTGTGATATATAATCAAAAAAACTATGCACAGCTAATTGCGGTGTACAGGTTAAAGCATTACCTCTATTCGGCCGCGTTAACATCGCCACAAAATCCTAACCACGCTTTATATGTAAAGTATAAAACCGAGTACGGATACTACCAGGGATTTTCTGATAAGGAAGTGGGCGATTTGGCCGAAAGCTGGCGCCGTAACCGCGATATTTGTACTTTAGGCGTAGCCGCCATGTGGGCGATTAATGCTATTGATGCTTATATTGATGCCAAATTTATAAATACATTTTCTATTGATAATAATTTGGCGGTTAAACCAGTTAGTGATGTACTTGTCGAGCAGGTGTATGGAGTAAGCCATAGGGGCTCTTTTAATCCGGGTATAAAAATTACCTTTGCAATAAGATAAAAATGACGCGCTGTATAGCGTGGCGTTAGTGCTTTATTATTTTTTATAAAAAGAATGTATAGATATTTGTTAATTATTGGGATGTTAACGGCGTGTGCCTTTTCTGTTAAAGCGCAGCAAAAGGCAGATACTGCATCGGTAGCTAAAAAAGATACTTTTAAAAAGGCAACCGGAACAGCTCCGGGTTCATTTGCGCCGGCTATAAAAAAGGAGAAGGAGTATCATCCCGATAGTACCCATAGCCCACATAAGGCTGTGATGCATTCGCTGATGATACCTGGTTGGGGGCAGCTGTACAATCACCGCTGGTGGAAAGTTCCAATTGTTTACGGAGGGATTGGATTGCTGGCTTCGGCAGTGATATTTAACCAGGGATATTATAATCAGTTTAATGTACTGGCACATTATTATAAAAATGGCGTAACACCAAAAGTTACCGACAAATATTATGCAGAGTATAAGGCGTATACGGCCGCAGGCGTGCCTGCACAAAATATATATGATGCGCTTGATGGCTACCGCCGTAACCGCGATTTAAGTATATTGGGTATTTTAGGTGCCTGGGGAATACAAACTATTGATGCCTATATTGATGCAAAATTCATAAATGCATATACGGTTGATAATAATTTTGCTATCCGGGTTACACCAAGTGTTATCAACCAGCCGGTTTATGCCCAAAGTTCGTTTGGTTCCTATATTCCGGGTATAAAAGTTACCTTTACGTTTTAACGGCACATTTATATCTTAGCTGTTAATTCAATAAATATTAAAAATGAAGATAGCGTTACTTGGCTATGGAAAAATGGGCAAGATCATAGAAAAGATCGCCATTAGCCGCAAGCATGAAATTGTTTTAACCATTGATCATCAAAACCTGCATGAGCTTACTGCCGAAAACCTTCAAAAGGCCGATGCTGTAATCGAGTTCACTATGCCCGCATCTGTGTTGGGCAATATTGAGCATTGCTTTAATGCCGGTGTACCTATTGTGGTAGGCACTACCGGTTGGTATGATAAAATGGACCAGGTGAAGCAGCAATGCGAAGCGGGTAACAATTCATTAATGTACGCTACTAACTTTAGTGTGGGGGTTAATATTTTTTTCCACATTAACCGGATGCTTGCCAAAGTGATGAATAACTATCCTTATTATGACGTACAGGTTGAAGAAATTCACCACGTTCAAAAAATGGATGCCCCAAGCGGAACAGCAATAACCATTGCCGAAGGGATCATTGATAACCTGGAATCTAAATCAGATTGGGTTAATGTTTTAACTACCGATGATAGTGACGACGACGAAAATGTTCAGCCAGATCAGCTGTTGATAGAATCTATGCGGATTGACAGTGTGCCCGGCACGCATACCGTAATTTATGATTCCGAAGTTGATACCATTGAATTTAAGCATACCGCCCATAACCGTAACGGTTTTGCCCTTGGCGCCGTGCTTGCTGCCGAGTGGATTCATAATAAAAAAGGATTTTATTCGGTTGAGGCCATGTTTGATTTTAAAAGTTAATTTCCATCTGCAGTAAATGGAAATAGCTGGTTATATCGGGGTTTATACCATATTAGCCCCTTTATTAATATTAGTGCATGTTGGCCTTTGGAAACTATTTCAAAAAGCAGGACGACCCGGCTGGGAGGCACTAATACCCATTTACAGCACCTATATGATGTTGAAGCTTAGCGGCAGGCCCTTATGGTGGCTTTTGCTATGTTTCATCCCCGGGATATATATCATCATTGGGGTGGGTATAATTATCGATTTTATAAAATCATTTGGTAAAACAAAAATGACCCATATTGCGGGAGCTATCATTTTGCCGTTTGTTTTTTTGCCAATTTGGGGTTTTGATAAAAATACCCATTACCTGGGTCAGTCTGCAAGTGATGATTTTCATGAGAAATATCAGCCCATTATACGCAGATCATCGGTAAGGGAGTGGTCAGAAGCTATCTTTTTTGCTGTATTGGCGGCAACCATCATTCGCCTGTTTTTTATAGAAGCCTACACTATTCCGTCTGCATCAATGGAAGGTTCGCTTATGATTGGCGATTACCTTTTTGTAAGTAAGTTTAATTATGGAGCCCGCCTGCCCATGACGCCGGTGTCGTTCCCGTTTGCGCACAATAAGATGCCATATATAGGCACAAAATCCTACTGGGATGGTTTAAAGCTGCCCTACCTGAGGCTGCCAGGATTAAGTGAGGTAAAAAAGGGGGATGTGGTTGTTTTTAATTATCCAATGGATGCAGATTCGCCTTATTACAGACCTGTTGATAAACAGGAAAACTATATTAAGCGTTGCCAGGCAGTTGCCGGCGATACAATTAGCTTAATTAGCGCACAGGTATATGTGAACGGCAAACCTGTTATTACTCCGCCGCATGGCCAAATGCAATACATGGTTAATATTGATAGCAATGCCATCAGTCCCAAATTGCAATATGATCTTCACTTGTCAGATATCCAGGCATTTACTAATGTTGATTACATGATGAACATGTCAAAGCAGTCGGCAAGTGCTTTAAAAAAAGTTCCCCATGTCAAATACATCCGGCCCGATATACAATTTAGGGGCGTTTATGATCCCGAGGTATTTCCGCATGATGCCAATCAACGGTGGAATGTTGATAACCTTGGCCCAATTATAGTTCCAAAAAAGGGCTGGACAGTGAGGTTGGATACTTTTACGTTGCCAATCTATCGCCGGGCCATAGAGGTATATGAAAATAATAAACTGCAGGTAAACGGGAATAACATTAGCATAAACGGTAAAAAAACTAATAGCTATACTTTTAAAATGAACTATTATTGGATGATGGGGGATAACCGCCACAATTCATTAGATTCACGTTTTTGGGGCTTTGTGCCAGAGGATCATATCGTAGGTAAAGCCTTGTTTGTGTGGATGAGCTGGGATGAAACATCACCATTTGCCGATAAAATTAGATGGAACCGGGTAATGAGCTGGATTAATTAATAGATGTGGGGATTTCAGATGTGCAGATTTCAAATTTCAAATGTGCAGATGACGGAAGCCCGACCGTCATTGCTGTAAGGGTTTAGTAATTCGGTAACAGAATCAGGTATTTTTATTTGTTGTTTAGGGTGACCATATCGATAGGTTTTTTACCATTGATGCCCTGATGTGGCCGTTCCCAGTTATAATAAACAAGATATTTGA
>NZ_JANYGH010000014.1 GCF_025362475.1 Mucilaginibacter sp. | reverse complement strand
CCTCCGAAAGATGGTTGCTTCTACAGCATTTGCTACACGTTCAGGGTGGTCAGTTTGTCCCGGAATCCCCTGGTCAGTTTGCCCCGGAATTGGTGGTCAGCTTGCGCCGGAATCAGGTGGTCTGGTTCATCAGAATCTCCAATTATGACGGCGTTCGAGGTAATTAGTGGGCTTATCATAAGTAATGATATCCAGAAATTCGTATCGCTGCGGTTTACCGGTTTTTTTATTACGCAACGGTGGGGAAAAATCAAGGTATATAGAATGACGTCCGTTTGTCAACGCCTTTTTCCTAATGTGGACCTTTGCCATATTATGCTTTTGGATTAAATACCCCGTCCAGATCCGATTTAGCCACGTAAGTGTACCAGCCATCTTGAAACTTGAACAGGTTATTTCGTTTAATGATATCGAATAATGCTTTCTCCGAGATATTAAAAACCCGCTGGGCTTCTCCCATATTATAGCATTCCGATATCGGTGGAGGTTTGAGCTCCTTCAGTTGAACTACCGGAGGCAGCTCAAATAGCCTGTCAATGTCCTTTCGGTAGAGAAGGGTTTTTCTTTTAGACAGGTTGACCGCAGTTAATTTCCCAATATTGATCAGATGATATATCATCTTGTCTGATGCCTTCAGCAATTTCGCAGCGGATCTGACATTTAGAAACTCGCCTGATATCAGATCGGGGTCGTTAACTTCAAGCACTTTCTTTACAGCCTCATTCATCGAAGCCATAGACGAATCCCTTTTGATTTGCTTATTGTAGCGTTTTGCACACAACTTACTGCAGTACCTGGTAACAGTAGTCTTGGCAACGAATACACTTCCGCATTGAATACATATCCTATTTACTGTAAAATTCGAGCTCATGTCAAAATCAACTTTTAGGCCTTTGTCAAAATTTGGCAAAAGCAATCCCAGGGCGATAATTTCGCCATTTTCAAAACCTTAATAATCAGATTGTTATCTCACGCTGGCGAAATAACCGGGGACTTAACCACTGATGATAGGGGTAATTAATCATCGGTGGTTATGGCTCCATTAATGGGGGCAATTAAGCGTATATAAGGCGCAATAAGCGTAAATAAGGGTATATAAGCTACTTAATTTCTCCCAAATCTTGCAGACTCGTAATTTCTTTATTTTGAGTACCAAGATAGAACCAAATATAAGAAATACACTGCCAATTATCCAAGAATTTGGACAAGCGAAATATTACTAACTTATTAACAATGAGTTATTTACTTGTCATAAGTTGTCGTAAGTTTAGGGTGTTTGTCAGGCCTATTTGCCGATACAAAACTTACTAAATATGTTCTCCAGCAGATCATCGGTAGTTACCACACCTGTAATCTCGCCTAAGTAATGCAGGGCTTGCTTAATATCCATCGATAGGAAATCAGACGTGATACTGCCATCTATGCCGCCCAAAACTCTTACCAATGCTTCTTCGGTTTTTTGAAGTGCCTCCAGGTGGCGAATGTTGGTCACCAGGGTTTCGTCTCCACTGAGTTGGTCTTTGATGGCAGCAGTGTAGATCTTGTTCTTGAGGTCGTCTATATGCAGTTTTTCTTTGGCTGATATAAAAGTGGTTTGCATATCCGGCAATCCCGAGGTAGTGAAAAAAGCCTGGATGCTTTCCAACTTCAGTATATCCTCATCTAAAAGATCCATTTTATTGGCCACCATTAACATGCCCACACCGGGTTTCTGCAGACTTTCCAAATCACTTTTAAGTTCGTCTAAGGTGATAAGTTCGGCATCAAACACATAGATCAATAATGCCGACTGGCTTATTTTTTCCATAGTCCGCTGTACTCCTATCTGCTCAATAGCATCTGTAGCTTCGCGGATACCTGCTGTATCTATCAACCTAAAATTGATGCCCTGTATATTCAACACCTCTTCAATGGTATCGCGGGTGGTACCCGGGATATGACTTACAATAGCTCGTTCCTCGTTTAGCAAGGCATTAAGCAGGGTTGATTTACCTGCATTTGGCCTGCCTGCAATAACGGTATTTACGCCATTTTTAATGGCGTTACCCAACTCAAACGATTGAATGAGCCGGCCTACTATTTTGGTAATTTCATGGATAAGGTGTTTCAGCTGGTCGCGGTTGGCAAATTCAACGTCTTCTTCAGCAAAGTCAAGTTCCAGTTCAATCAGCGAGGCAAAGTTTACCAGCTGTTCGCGCAGGGTTTGCAGCTGAGTGCTAAAGCCGCCCCTAAGCTGTTGTAGTGCCACCTGTTGCGATGCTTTGGAGTTGGAGGCTATCAAGTCTGCAACAGCTTCGGCTTGCGACAAATCAAGCTGACCGTTCAGGAACGCTCTTAAGGTAAATTCACCGGGCTTTGCAGAGCGTGCCCCTTTTTTGATAAACAACTTGATGATACTCTCGATAATGTAACCCGATGCATGGCAGGAAATTTCAACCACATTCTCGCGGGTGTATGATCGCGGCGCCACAAACAATGATGCCAGTACCTCATCCAATACCAGGTCACCATCTACAATATGGCCGAAATGAATGGTATGCGAAGCCTGCTTTGTTAAATCCTTACCCTTCCAAACGCTGTTGGCTATAGCAATGGCATCCAACCCCGAAAGGCGGATCACCGCGATAGCGCCAATTCCGTTTGGTGTTGCAAGGGCAACTATTGTTTCCTGTTGTGGGTGGTGAGTGACTGCTGAGTTTTGATTATCCATAGCTAATTGTCTGAACCTGAATTTTCAGAATTAATGAATTTGCAGAATTTTAAATTTCTTATAATTCTATAATTCGATTAATTCGGGTTCAGAATGCAAAAGTAAAACAAATTACCATCAACTATGAACCATCCCAAATGAACTACTTTTCAATGACTTAATGACGCTTCAACAAATGACGAATGACCAGTAACCAATGGCTAAAAAGCTTTAGCTTTGCGCAAATTATGGTAACTTTTTTTGAAGCTTCGCTCGATACTATTTCGGTACATCATGTTGGCAACCCATTGCAGGATGAGATGTACTCCTTATCAGATAATCCGCTGGAATTAAAGGATGATATTATCCCCAACCTGCTGATGCAGTATTTTTTAAAACCATTTGAAAAGGTTAACGAGGTTTATCACCTGATGCATAGCAGCGGCGATCTGGCCCTTAACGAACTACACCATTTTGCCACACAGGCATTTGATGATAAAGAGAAATTTCATGAGGCATCTGAAAAGATAGCCAAGCACTTGTTTAAGGTAACCACCCACCCTAACATTAAAGGTGGCGAACTTTATGTGGTATACTTTAACAAGGTACAAATTGAGGGTAACCCGCTGGATGCCATCGGCATATTTAAATCAGAAAACAAAGAAACTTACCTGAAAGTTTACCCGGATAAGGGCGGTTTCCAGGTTGACTATGAGCAGGATGCCATCAATATCAACAAACTGGATAAGGGCGTTTTGATCTTTAACATCGAAAAAGAAAACGGCTATAAAGTGGTGGTGGTTGATAAAACCAATGGTGGCCAGGATGCCGCCGTATACTGGAAAGATGAGTTTCTACAGCTCAAGATCCGGAACGATAGCTATAACCAAACCAGTAATACACTGGGCATCTACAAAAACTTTGTTACCCAAAAACTCGACGATCAGTTTGAAATGAGCAAGGCCGATAAAATCGATCTGCTTAACCGCTCCATGAAATACTTCAAAGAAAAAGAAACCTTTGATATGGATGAATTTGGCAATGAAGTAATAGGCAACCCCGAAGCAATAGAATCATTCAAAAACTTCAAAAATCAGTACGAGCAGGATTTTGACAGCCCCATCGCCAACACCTTCGAAATCTCCGGCAACGCCGTAAAGAAACAAGCCCGCGATTATAAAAGCGTATTAAAGCTTGATAAAAACTTCCACATCTATATCCATGGTGATAAAGAACTCATTGAAAAGGGCTTTGATGATGGTAAGAATATGAACTTTTATAAGGTATTTTTTAAAGAGGAAGCGTAGGAATAAACCTATTAAACTAAAACCACAAAGGTTTATCAGAAAAATATCTAATCTGATAAACCTTTTTTATTGTTCCAAGTCTTACTAACAATACCGAAACAATTTTTAGTTAACCAAATCACAACATCTCAATGAAAAAACTACTTTTTATTTTATCACTGCTATTTATTATTACAAGCTGCAAAGTCCCCAATTACGCTATAGGCATGAGCGAAAAAGAATTTACCGCTTCTCAAAAATACAATTTAACCTTAGTTGAGGCATCCCGGGGAAGATCCATTTATAAAAGGGCTGTTGAAAGTGACGGTAAAACAGTAACAGCAAACATGTACTACTATTTTGTAGATGGTAAATTAGTACGTATGGAACGTGTTGAAAACAACCCGGATATTATTATTGAACAAAGAAAAAGCTAAACATTTGTATAGCCTTAATGAATCAGGCTTACAGAATATCATATCCTGTAAGCCTGATTTATGTAAAGGTCTATTCTACCTCAACCAAACTACTTGCTCCGTAAGTAACGGGCTCCACCCTTTTCAAGTGTAAATTACTCACCGGCTTCACCACCAACGGTATTTTCTCAATCCGGGTTTCGCTGGTATCAAGACCAAATGCTTTAGCTTCTGACTGGGCCAATTTTTTGATGGCGAAGTAGCTGTTCAAAATAAACCCTTCGCTCATGCTGAACAGGTTGTTATAGCTCAGGAATTTTTCCATGATCACAAACCTGAAATCGGCCGCTATTTTATATCTATTAAGCGACGCATACTGACTGGTAATATCTATCTCCTGACGTTTCACCATATCCTCCACCACATTACGGAACAGCACGTTCACCCTTGGTTGTATCCTGAAACCTAAGCGATACTCAATGCGGATCACCTTGCCGGGCTCAATCTGGTCTACACTATATTCCATGGTGTAGGGCTCGTCGGTACGCTCAATGTGCACAAACCAGTAGGTATCGGCACGTTTAGGCCGACGGCTCATGATAGAGTATATGATCTTTTCTTCAATCTGCTTGCCGTTGTTGGCTTTAGTAAGGTAAATAAGATGGGTAGCGTATTTATTAACGGTAGTATCGGCGCTAAGCGCATTTAACAAGGGTAATTGTTCTTTGATATCAATAAAATTCAGGAAACGGTTATTGATCTTACGGGCTCTAAACCAGATGTACATGGTAAATATCAATCCTACCTCAAAGCCAACAAAGAATAAACGTTTTAATATTTTAACCGCGTTGGCTACAAAAAACGAGAATTCGACCGTTAAAAAGACGCACAATATAATAGTTACCAGCCATACAGGCCAGTGCTTTACATAGCGCATAAAATAGTACATTAAAATAGTGGTGCTCAGCATGGCTATAGTGATACTAAACCCGTAAGCAGCTGTCATGGCGCTGGAGGTGCGAAAATACAGCGAAACTAAAATACAGCCAACACACAAAATCCAGTTAATGCTGGGGATATAGATCTGCCCGCGAATGTTTGATGGGTACTTAATGGTTATCCGCGGCCAAAAGTTCATGCTCACAGCCTCGCTGATCAGCGTAAACGATCCGCTGATTAAAGCCTGGCTGGCAATGATAGTAGCCATAGTAGCCAGCGCAATGCTTGGTATCAAAAACTGGTGTGGCACAATCTCGAAGAAAGGATTCACCCCGCTAAAATTTTTGGTTGGCGCCTGCGACAACACCCATGCACCCTGCCCAAGGTAATTGAGGATAAGCGTAGTTTTAACAAATATCCAGCTTACCTGGATGTTCTTCCGGCCGCAATGGCCAAGGTCGGAGTATAAAGCTTCGGCACCTGTGGTACATAAAAATACCGCGCCCAGCAACCAGAAACCTTTAGGGTGATCCATAAGCAAATGCGCACCGTAATAAGGATTTAATGCTTTAAATATACTCGGGTAATGCATTACCTGGATGGTACCCAAAACTCCCAGCATTATAAACCACATCAGCATCACCGGCCCAAAAGCCGCGCCCACCACCTTGGTGCCAAACTGCTGAAAAAAGAACAGCAATATGATGATAACAATAACAATTAGTAAAATAAGGTTATTACCGGGTACTATAACACTTGAAAAATACGGTACTAGGTTTAACCCCTCAATAGCGGATGTTACCGATATAGGCGGGGTAATAATACCATCGGCCAGTAAGGTACCTGCTCCAATAATAGCCGGGATAGCCAGCCATTTACCATAGCGCCTTACCAGGGCATACAGGGAAAAAATACCGCCCTCGCCTTTATTATCGGCTTGCAGGGTTATCACAATGTATTTAAAGGTGGTTTGTAGCGTAAGTGTCCAGAAGATACAGGAGATTGAGCCTAAAACCAGGTCCTGGTTAACCTTACCACCCTCAACCAGCAGGGTTTGAAAAACATAGAGGGGGGATGTACCGATATCGCCAAAAATGATACCGAGGGTAACTATCATACCCGCAAAAGTGAGGTGCTTAACGTGCGAATTCATTTAATAAGATAAAAAATAGGGGATTGGGAACGTGGTGACCCCGCTGCGTAATGAGCAATTGCCAGCCTTTCTGGTTTTTTTGGCAGCAGCAACAGGAAATATTATCACCATAAACTAATTTTATTGATGAAATCGCTTAGCCAAAACACATGCCTGCCGCGGTTTTATTTTCACAATTACCTATTTTACAAATACTTATCTATTAAAAAGTAGTTATAACTGAAATGATAAAACCTATCAAAATGATAGGTTTTATCATTTTGATAGCAGGTAAGAGGGGTTGAATTTTGAAGAAAATTATTCAAAAAATCGACTTAAAAACCAAAAAGTCATGCCGAATTTATTTCGGCACCCCACATGCAAAGTGGACAACATGATGGTTACCTGTCCTGTGAGATCCTGAAACAAGTTCAGGATGACTTCGAAATATAAAAACCAACCCTAAAACTGCACTCCCCAGCGCTCTTCAATCCCTAATCCAAATAAAGCGAAATCATATTTCACCGGGTCGAGGGGATCAAATTGTTTTAGCCTTTGGGTTAGTTCAATGGCAGTTTGCCAGTCGGTTTGTTTGCGGGTAATAAGGAGGAGTTTGCGGGATACACGGTCGACGTGCAAATCAAGCGGGCAGATGAGATCGGCGGGATTAATGTGATTCCAGATACCGAAGTCTACACCGTTATCATCCTTGCGTACCATCCATCGTAAAAACATATTCAGTCTTTTACAAGTAGATTTTTGCGAGGGCGATGATACATGTTTTTGGGTACGATGAGGAAAGTCTGGCAAGGAGAAGAAATACTTCCTGAAATGGTTGAGATAATCTTCGACCCCCAAGCCTCCCGAAGGGGGAGTTTCTTGATTTACGAGGAGTTTCGCTTGCTCCCCCTTCAGGGGGCTGGGGGGCTGCGGTAAAAAAGCATCCTCCAAAGATTCAAACTTTTCATAATGGTACCTGAAAAACGCTATAAAATACAGCGTATCGATATCATTAAACGTGCGGTGCTTAAAGTGCAGCAGCTTTTTAAGGTCAGTTTCTTCGTGGTTGATGATGAAATCATGCGGTGCACCATCCATCAATGTAATCAATTCCTTACATTTTTTAATGATAGTAACCCGTTGCCCCCAGGCCAGGGTAGCCGCCCAAAAACCCATGATCTCGATATCCTGCTTTTTGCTGAACAGGTGAGGGATCACGATAGGGTCGTTCTCAATAAACTCCGGGCGATTATATTGGGCAACTTTGGCGTCGAGAAAGGACTTAATGTTTTCTATCATAGTTACAAAGAATCAGGAGTCAAGAATCAAGAGGTAAGATTTTTCCCTTCTTGATTCTTGACTCTTGTCTCTTGATTCTAACTCAACGCTTGCTTCAAATCTTCCAATAAATCCTCAATATCCTCTACCCCTACGCTGAGGCGTAAAAGATTATCTACCACACCCGCCTTTTCACGTTCCGACTTGGGGATTGATCCGTGCGTCATGCTTACGGGGTGATTGATTAAAGATTCCACACCACCTAAAGATTCTGCCAGTGAGAACACCTTGAAAGATGATGCTATGCGGAAAGTTTCCTGCAGATCGGCTCCTTTTAGCACGATGCTGATCATACCGCCAAAATCAAGCATTTGTTTTTTAGCAACTTCATGGTTTGGATGATCGGTAAACCCAGGCCAGTAGATCTTTTCAACTTTTGGATGCGTTTTTAAAAACGCTGCTATCTGGCGGCCATTTTCGCAATGGGCTTTCATACGCAAATGCAATGTTTTTATACCTCTAAGCACTAAAAAGCTGTCCATAGGACCGGGTGTAGCACCGCAGGCATTGTAAATAAACCATAGTTTTTTGTACAAATCCTCATCGTTCAGCATCAGGGCGCCCATGACCACATCACTGTGGCCGCCAATGTATTTAGTTACGGAATGCATCACAACATCGGCACCAAGATCTATAGGGTTTTGCAGGTATGGCGAAGCAAAGGTATTATCAACCACAAAAAGCAGGTTTTTCTCTTTGGTTATTTTACCGATAGCCGCTATATCCACAATTTGCATGGTGGGATTGGTAGGCGTTTCTATCCAAACCAGCTTAGTTTTATCGTTAGTGTACTGGCGGATTATCTCGGGATCAGAAAGATCAAGGAAATGAAATTTGATGCCATAGTTGGCGTATATCTTGGTAAAAATACGGTATGAACCACCATAAAGGTCGTTCCCGGTTATCACCTCATCGCCCGGCGCCAGTAATTTCATTACCGCATCTGTAGCACCCATTCCACTTGAAAAAGCCAGGCCAAATTTTGCATTCTCCAATGCCGCCAAACAATCCTCAAGCGCCTTGCGGGTTGGGTTGGTACCACGTGAGTACTCATAACCCTTATTATCGCCCGGCGATTTTTGCCAGTAGGTAGATGTCTGGTATATCGGCGTCATGATAGCGCCCGTAGTTGGATCGGGCTCCTGCCCTGCGTGTATTGCTTTAGTTGCGAATTTCATGTGGCCCCCTAACCCCCTAAAGGGGGAATTTTTGATTTGCTTCCTTCCCTAAGAGGAAGCCTATTTTGTATTATCCTTTAGGGAAGGATTATTTCATTTAAGCCCAACGATTTTGACTGCTTATCAAAGCTGCAAATCAAAAGCTCCCCCTTCAGGGGTTGGGGGGCTAATATGCCCGTGCAAACAGAACCCTCTGCGTCGATGGTTTACCTGTCAAAATGCATTTACCTTCTTCCAGTTTGTTATCCAAAGGTATGCAACGGATTGTCGCTTTAGTTTCCTCTTTTATCCTTTGCTCGGTTTCCGGCGTGCCATCCCAATGGGCGCTCAGGAAACCAGGCTGCTCATCAAGCATGCGTTTAAACTCCTCGTAGGTGTCAACCTCGGTGGTATTCTCCGCTCTGAAATTGAATGCCTTTTTGTAAATATTATTCTGAATCTCTTCTAACAGGGCTTCAATATGCAGCGCCAAACCATCCTGGTTTACAGTTTCTTTGGTTTTGGTATCGCGGCGTGCAAGCTCAACGGTGCCATTCTGCATATCACGGCTGCCAATGGCAACGCGCAACGGAACGCCTTTTAATTCATATTCTGCAAATTTAGCTCCGGGGCGGTGGGTATCGCGTTTATCAAATTTAACCGATACTCCTTTGGTTTTTAATTCCTTAGTTAAGCCGGCAACAAATGTTGCAATGTTATCCAGCTCTTCCTGATGTTTATATATCGGCACAACAACTACCTGAATAGGAGCTAACTTTGGAGGCAATACCAGGCCGGCGTCATCGCTATGGGCCATAATAAGCGCACCAATTAAACGTGTTGATACCCCCCATGAGGTTGCCCAAACAAAATCTTGTTTATTATCGCGGGTTGTAAACTTTACGTCAAAAGCCTTAGCAAAATTTTGCCCCAAAAAGTGCGATGTACCTGCTTGCAGGGCTTTACCATCCTGCATCAATGCCTCTATGCAATAGGTATCCAAAGCACCTGCGAAACGCTCATTAGGCGTTTTGCGACCCTTTACTACAGGCAAAGCCATCCAGTTCTCGGCAAAATCCGAATAAATCTCCAGCATCTGCTCTGTTTCGGCGATAGCTTCATCTGCGGTAGCGTGGGCGGTATGCCCTTCCTGCCATAAAAATTCGCTTGTACGCAAAAACAAACGGGTACGCATTTCCCAGCGCATTACGTTGGCCCACTGGTTAACCAAGATGGGCAAATCGCGGTATGATTGGATCCAGCCTTTATAGGTGTTCCAGATAATGGTTTCTGATGTTGGGCGAATGATCAGCTCTTCTTCAAGTTTAGCATCTTCATCAACTATAATATTTCCGTCGCCGTCGTTTTTTAGGCGATAGTGTGTAACAACAGCACATTCTTTAGCAAAACCCTCAACATGGCTGGCCTCTTTACTAAAGAAGGATTTGGGTATCAACAACGGGAAATAAGCATTGCTATGCCCTGTGTCTTTAAACATCTGATCAAGCACGGCCTGTATCTTTTCCCATATAGAATACCCATATGGTTTAATGATCATACAGCCCCTAACCGGCGAATATTCGGCCATGTCAGATTTAATTACTAAGTCGTTAAACCATTGCGAATAATCTTCGTCTTTACTAATAACACCTTTGCTCATATTGATTGGATAGAATTTGACTTTGCAATTATTGTATATTGCGCTCAAATTTATAAATTTAAAACTTATTCGAACCCGAACTTTTACAACCTGTATATGAAACGGAACATTGCAATAGGAATTTTTCTCATCAGTGCCCTTGCACTGAGTTCCTGCTCTACTCAAAAACTGGCTACTACCGCCAATAATGATGACGTTTATTTTTCAAATGCCAAGGCGGGCGATGAGCCTATCTACGCTGTACAGCCTGTTTACAATCAAAATGGGGATGAATATCAGCAAGATCAGCAGGATGATGATGATTACTTTTACTATGATGATTATGCATCGCGCATAAACCGTTTCAGTTACTACTCTCCGTTTAGTTATTATGATAATTTATATTACGGTTACAGTAATCCATATTTCAATAACGGCTTTAGCTTAGGTTTTAATTACGGCCCTTATGGCTATGGCTACTCTCCTTATGCTTACGGCGGCGGCTATGGTGGCTGGGGCTTAGGATATGGTTATGGTGGCTGGGGCTTAGGTTTTGGCTCTGGATACGGCGGATACGGTTATGGAGGCTATGGTGGTTATGGCTACGGTGGTTTATACGGCGGCGGCTTTTATGGTGGCGGCGGTTACGGCGGCGGTGGTTATGTATCATCGGGTACGCCACGCCCGGTTCGTGGCACAGGCAGCCCTTTAAGTGGCCGTGGTACACCGGCAAATAGTGCTTATGGTCGTGGCACCCGTGTTGGCGGCCCGGCGCAAAGCTCAAGAACAGGTATAGGCTATATACCAGGTGGCCGGGCAAACCGGACTACTGACGGCCTCACCCGCGGCAATTCAAATAACAGCAATAGCAGTTACTCACGCGATTCGCGCCCGGTAAGGCAACAAGATACCAGGCCGGCAACACAAAGTGTTGAACGTTCACAACCTGCACAATCACCTTCGCCAAGTTCAAGCGGTGGCTCAAGCAGCGGTGGTGGCTCAAGCAGTGGCGGCGGTGGCGGCAGACCAGTTAGACCATAATTTTATCAGCTTATATCTATGAAGATTAAATATTTACTCAGTGTAATTGCTATAGTAGCATTTACAAAAGATAGTTTTGCGCAATATTCGCAGGATGCCATCCGCTTCAGCACCTTTCAAACGGGGTCAACTTCGCGCATCAAAGCAATAGGCAATGCAGGGACAGCTGTTGGTGGCGACCTAAGCTCGATAAGTGGAAACCCTGCAGGCCTTGGTTTTTTCACCCACTCGGAAATAAGCATAACGCCCGAGTTTAATGGCTCAAAGGTAAACTCAACTTACCTTGGCCAGTTTGGCACCGACAGCAAAAGCAACCTTAATTTCAATAACGCTTCGGTAGTAATTTACCAGCGATTGAATACACCAAAGGGCCGCGACAAAACAAAAGGATGGTTAAGCTTTAATTATGGAGCTGCCTACAGCCGCACCAATAACTTTTACGAAAACATAACCTATGGCGGTAAAAACGCATCAAACTCTATTGGTGATTACTATGCCAGCCTTGCCAATGCAAATGGCCAGGTAAACCAGGGCGGACTTGATGATTGGGCTTACCAGCAAAACCTGATAGATAGCTATAGTACTACCGGAGGCGGATCTGAATACCGCAGGAATGCATTTGGCACGGTTGACCAGTTAAGCAATACCATACGTTCTGGAGGCCAGTCAGAAGTAAACCTTGCATTTGGAGCCAATTACAGCAACAAGCTGTATTTAGGTTTAGGTTTGTCGTTATCAGATATCAGGTACAACTCATACAGCGTATTTAACGAAACCGGTAACGCAAACATACTGGTGAATAATATCGGCACAAATGTTGGCTTTAATTCGGGCTTTGTTCAGGACCAGATCACCAAGGGTTCTGGCGGTAATGTTAAGCTGGGTTTAATTTATAAACCGGTTAATACCCTCCGTTTAGGCTTTACAGTTACTTCGCCAACGTTTTATAGTATCGATGACTCTTACGATGAAAGCCTTGCAACCAAATTTAATAATGGCAGCGCTTTTGCAAACGGTCCGCAGGATTATTCTTTATCCTACAATATGCGTACACCCTTTAAATTTACCGGTGGTGCCGCTATCTTTATTGGCAAATACGGCTTCATATCCGGCGACGTAGATTATATTGACTATAAAACCACCCACATCAGCAGTAATGATAGTTATACTGCCGATTTTGACAATGGCAATATTAAAGCGCTTTACCGCTCAACCATTAACGCGCATGTTGGCGCCGAAGCCCGTTTAAACAGCATGCTTTACCTGCGTGGTGGTTACAGTATACAGGGAAGCCCGCTTAAACAAAATGGTAGCGATATTAAAACAGTAACCGGTGGTATTGGTGTAAGGTTTGGTAATTATTATGTAGATGCAACCTATGCACATTTAAGTGGTTCGCAAACTGTTTACCCATATGAGATAGCCGCTGCAAGCCCATCTGCATATTTAAAAAAGACAAATAACAATGCCTTCCTTACTTTAGGATATAGCTTTTAATTATCCAAAAATATTTTTTTTTACAAAAAGCCTTCCGGTAATCCCGGCAGGCTTTTTTTATGCTTAACCCTGGATGACCGACCGGAGTTTTGATGGATAAAATACTTTAAAAAAGACAATTAATATCCCCCAATAATAGTTTTTCAATTTGTAAAAGGATAGTATTAAATTGCTCTTACCAATTATTCAAATCCATTATGAAAAACCTGCATGTTACCTTAATCATTGTTTTTATGCTGATGGGGGCTGTATCCCACGCGCAACAGCAACCCTTAACGGCCAAAGCCGCACATCAATGGGTTAAAAGTGGCATATGGAAAAATGGGCTAAAGATTTCACTGCATTCAACGGCCAATGAACTTGAATTTGCCAAACAGTATAAGGCCAATAAAGCTGCCTGGGATAAGGCGATTGATTTTCTCCGCGATCGCAACCTCGATCTCATAGCTCCCGGCAAATACCCCATTGATGGCGAAAATGTGTACGCATCCGTAACCGAAGCATCTTCAAAAACATTTGAGCAATCGGCATGGGAATCCCACAAAAACTATATTGACCTTCAATATGTGATCAGGGGTAAAGAAAAAATAGCAATAGCGCCTGTTGATAGCGCCGCAGTAACCGAGCCTTACGATGCTGCTAAAGATATAATTCATTACAACTTTGAAGGCAAATTTTATACTGCCGCGCCAAATGCATTTTTCCTGTTTTTTCCGGGTGATGCACACCGACCAAACGTCAAAGTTAATGGTTATGATACCGTTAAAAAGTTGGTTATCAAGATCAGGGTAATAAATTTACCGGATTAAAAGCCCGATAGATCACCTATCTGCTCTGTCTTTTCCAGGTGCCTTACATCAAATCCTTTGTTGGCTGCGCGTACCACTAGTTGGTTATAAGTTTGATCATCCAGTGTTGGGCGGCGGCTCAAAATCCAAAGAAACCTGCGGTTTGGATGCCCAACTACAGCATAGCTGTAATCTTTTGCCAAATCAATTATCCAGTATTTGCTTTTACAAGGCCAGGAAAACTGAACGGCCAGCTTGGAGTTAGTGCCCTTATCAGTAACAAAAGCTTTTCCTTCAGTTACTTTAAGGCTATTATTTTTTATGCAGCGATTTTTTACAATGATGCTGCCATCTTTATTTAATCCGTAAGTTGCCGAGGTACATGAGCACCCTTTCTCAAAAGGTTGAGGGAAAGCGGCTATTTCGAACCAGGTACCCAGGTACTTTTTAAGGTCGACATAGTTAACAGTTTCCAATGGTTTTTCCCGGGCTTGCAGTGCCAATGCAGCCAAACCCAGTACAACAGAAGTTGCCAAAATCTCTTTCTTCATACAACCATAACGACCAGCACACCCAAAAAGTTTAAACAATAAGCACATATTTACCCCTCGCACCACCCTGAAATATTTAATTACCTTTGCCACAAAACATTAAAATTGGGTACAACAGCCACATTTCAGGATAAAAAAGTCATCAGCATATTAGGTTGCGGCTGGTACGGGCAGGCATTGGCCAAAACATTGATCAATGATGGTATACAGGTAAAAGGATCAACCACATCTCCTCAAAAAATGGAGCTGCTTTTGGCTGATGGTATTGAACCATATTTGATTGATTTGTCTGTTGATCACGAACCTTACGACGCCGAATTTTTCAATTGCGATGTGCTTTTAATTGCTATTCCGCCAAAAGCACGGTCGGGCCAGGGAGCAAATTTTACTAATAAGATCAAGGCCATCATCAACGCTATAAATCAGCATGGCTTAAAAAAAATAGTGTTCATCAGCTCTACCGGTGTTTATGCCGATTTGAATATGGAGGTTGACGAAAACACACCACCGCAACCCAATACCGAAGCCGGTAAAATATTATTTGCTGCCGAAAGCCTTTTTACGGAAGAGGAAACGTTTAAAACTACCATTATCCGCTTTGCGGGATTGATAGGACCAGGACGCGATCCGGGCCGATTTTTTGCGGGTAAAAAAGACATCCCCAATGGAGATGCACCAGTGAACCTGATACATTTGAATGATTGCATCGGATTAACCAGGGCCATTATCGATAAAAATGCTTTTGGGTATTTGTTTAATGGCTGCTCGCCGAATCATCCTGCAAAATCTATTTTTTACACCAGCGCCGCCTTAAATTCAGGATTTGAAAAACCGGAGTTTATTCATGAATTAAAGGAATGGAAGATTGTTAAAAGTGTACATGTGGAGCCGATATTGAATTATCAATTTAATACCGGTATTCAATAGTAAATACCAATTTAGGGTACAAAAATTATCAGGCTTTTAAAAGATTAATCGGCCTTTGCCGCCAGGGGCTTATCGCCCATCACAAAAACTAATTTCCCGCCGTTCATTACATTTTGATGACTGATATAATTCTTTAAATAAGGCTTACCATTCAAGCTGATGCTTTGTACATACTTGTTAGTTACTGATAAGTTTTGGGCCACAATAACAAAACTTTTATTGCCGCGTAAGGCAAGGCTGATCCGGCTTAATTGCGGCGCGCCAAATACATACCTTCCATCGGCAGGGTTAACGGGATAAAAGCCCATTGCCGTAAAAATATACCAGGCCGACATTTGCCCGCAATCATCATTTCCCGATAGGCCATCCGGTTTGTTCTGGTAAAACTGATCTGCTATCTGCCTTACCAGCCGCTGGGTTTTAGCCGGATAACCGGCCAGTGTGTATAAATAGGCAATATGATGATTAGGTTCGTTGCCATGCGCATATTGGCCTATCAGCCCGGTGACATCAAGCGTTGAACCTTTGCCAAACACTTTTGAATCCATACTGAACAACGAATCGAGTTTGGCTATGAAGTGCTCCTTCCCTCCCATCAGTTTTATTAGCCCCGGAATATCATGCTGTACCTGCCAGGTATATTGCCATGCGTTTCCTTCGGTATAGTCACCCCCGATAGCCAGTTGCCCGCTATCCAGGTTGGCAAAAGGCTGCACCCAACTACCATCTGCCAGCCTGCCCCGCATCAGACCGGTTGATCTGTCGAACAGGTTTACATAGAACGTTGATCGTTTGTGAAAATAGTTGTAATCTGCCGTTTTGTTAAGAGATTTAGCCAGCTCAGCAGCACACCAATCGTCATAAGCGGCTTCAAGCGTACGGGATACTGCTTCACGTTTTACACTATCTGATGGCAGATAGCCATGCTGCATATAAAGCGACCAATTGTACTTTGGGTTTTTATTGGTAGTGAGTGTGGCTTTTATGGCTTCAAACGCCTGCTCCTTATTAAAACCCTTAATACCCTTCAGGCTGGCGTCTACAATCACAGGTATGGCATGGTTACCTATCATGGCGTAACTTTCCTTGCCAAACAAGGTCCATATGGGCAATAGTTTGGTAACGCTAAAATGCTGCAACATGGTTTCAACCATTTGGCCATCTTTATCAGGGCAAATGAGGGTATAAAGCGGGTGTGCGGCGCGGTAAGTATCCCATAAGGATAGCGTTGAATAATACACTTTATCGGCAGATTGATGTACCCGGCCATCAGCACCACGGTATTTTCCATCCACATCGGCAATGTTATTGGGTTGAATTAACGCGTGATAAATGCTGGTATAAAAGGCTATCTTTTGTTCTTCGGCACCCTCTGATTTTAGTTTGGCGAAGTAGCTTTCCCAAACTTTTGCGGCATCTGTTTTAACCTGTGTAAATGTTTTATTTGCCGTTTCGGCAGCCAGGTTTTTGCGGGCGCCATCGATACTTACAGCCGAGAGACCAACTTTGGCTTCCACCGCCTCGCCGGGATGGGTATCAAAATCAACTACTAAACGGCGATGGGTATCCCCATCAATAAAATGATGACCGGTAAATGGCTTGCTAAACCTCGCCGTAAAAAACACCTTCTTATCTACCCATTGGCTCGAATACGCGTAGCCACTGATAGTGGTTTTGCTATTGATAGTGATATTACCTTCAGATACATGTTCTTTTAATTGTTCGGCATCCTCAACCAAACCACTTTGCATATCTATCAGCAAATGCGATTTGCCGGCTTTGTTGAAAACATAACGGTGAAAGCCAGTGTGAGCCGAAGCCGTAAGCTGCACTTTAATGTTATGATCAGCTAAAACCACCTCGTAATAGCCCGGTGAAGCTTTTTCTGTTTGATGTGAGAAAGCACAGGTAAATTTGACCGGATCATTCCCCTGGAAAGGAAAAAACAATACATCGCCCAGATCAACACCGCCTGTGCCACTTAAGTGGGTATGCGCAAAACCTGTGATAATCCGGTCCTCATACCGGTAACCGGAACAATAATTCCAGCCGAAATTGCCTGTTTCCGGGCTTAACTGAACCAAACCAAATGGCACCGTAGCACCGGGAAAAGTATGCCCTGTTGCTGATGTACCTATAAATGGATTAACATATTTACCATAAGTTTGGGCATAAGCAATAACGCTTGTAAACAAACAGCTGAGTGCCAAAAGTATTTTAAACAAGCTTTTCAATTGCATCATAAACCTGTTATTAATGGAACATATATTTTCCGGGGTCAACCAATTTATCGGTAGCAGCCTCCTTTAACAATAACAAATCCTGCATGCGGTTTATATTATCGGCTATATAATATCCGCTTAAATTGTAAACGCCTTTTTTAAGATGCAGCAGCGCTTTTTGAGGTTCAACGTACGTATTTTTATTTTTATATATCACCGGCTTACCATCCAAAAACAAAGCCGGACTAACCTCAAAACCCGAGGTTAATTCATAATCACCGTCGACATCAATTTTTAGGTAGCCGCTCATTTTTACCCAGGTAAGGTCGCCATCGGTAACAGGTAAAACCATTGGATTGGTAGTGTTTACTACCGCGCTTGTTGCAATAACAGTAGTATCCAGTTTGGCGAAATTGGTTTCTTTGCTTTTTATGAGTTCATAGCCTAAGCCGGGGATTAGTCCTGCCTGGTCAACATTACTTGCGGTAATGTTGGCGTGCTTTATAGTTGCCACCTGGAAAATGTGTTGCTTATTCAGGGTCCAGGTAGTGTAGGTTTTTAGCACTAAACTATCTTTAAGCATAGCACTGATATTAACGGGAAATCCCTGTGCCTTTGCGTTGCTATCGGGCATTTTACCGTTAACGGAGTAGCGTATTTGTGCACCCAACAAAGGGTATTGAAGTACCAGCCCAAACTGGTTGCTATTGGTAACAATATTGTCCATACCTACAATGTTGGGCAGGCGGGCGTTTAAGTTCCATAATTTAAAGTAGCCATATTGCTGCTTCATTTTATACTCAAAGCGATTGATATTCTTGTTTGCCTTTGACGACCACGTGAGCTCGGCCACGGCCAGCGCACGGGGATAAACCATATACTGGAGGTGTAGTGCATTCGGAACTTTTTCGGCCCAGATATTACCCTGTGCACCTAAAATATATTCGGCCTCCTGCGGACTTAACTCTTTTGACTGCGGCTCATAATTGTAAACCATTTGCCACGTTACCGGTGGATTCCAGCCAACAGGCTCCAGCTCCTCATTGGCCTGCGGCGCATCAAAATACATGTATGGCAATGGTGTCATCACCACATGATGGTGCATTTGAGCCGCTGCAATGCCCCCGGCTTCACCCTGCCAGCTCATTACCGTAGCCGACTCGGCCAGCCCTCCCTGCAAGATCTCGTCCCAACCCACCAGCTTTTTATTTTTGGAGAGCAGGAATTTTTCTATCCTTTTGATGAAGTAGCTTTGTATTTCCTTCTCGTTTTTCAGCCCTTCCTTTTTCATCAGCGCAACGGCAGCAGGGCTTTTCAGCCAGTCTATCATTTCAGCTTCATCGCCCCCTATATGGATGTATTGATTAGGAAAAAGCGCAATCACCTCGGTAAGCACATCTTCCATAAAACCGAAAGTGTGTTCACTGGGATCCAGCATACGCACGCGGTGTTTGGCTCCGGTCGAATCCTGGCAGCCCAGTTCAGGGTAGGCGAATATAGCTGCTTCGCTGTGGCCGGGCATTTCAATTTCGGGTAGTATGGTTACGTACCTGGCTTGCGCATATTTGATCACCTCGCGGATATCATTTTTGGTATAAAAACCATCGCGACCGCCATCAATCAAATTATCCAGCTTGCGAAACTTGCCCTGCTTTTCATAAAAACTAATCTTTGAACCCACCTCGGTTAGTTTGGGATATTTGTCAATCTGGATGCGCCAGCCCTCATCATCCGTTAAATGCCAGTGAAATACATTCAGTTTGTAATGCGCCATTACATCAATGTATTTTTTCACCTCCTCAACCGTAAAAAAATGACGACTAACATCCAGGCTCAACCCCCTCCACTGAAAACGAGGTTCATCGGCAATAGCACATGTAGTTATCTTTAAGGGCGCAATAGCTTTTGCCGGAAGCAGTTGTAGCAGCGATTGCACGCCATAAAACACTCCTGCGCCATTGCCTGCTATTTTAACGCTGCCTGGTTTAACATTAAGGCTGTATGCACCTTCTTTGTTACTCACCATGGTAACCAACTGTATGGCCGTAGCAATCGGTATTTTAGGATAAACCTTCAATTTTAAATTCAGCTTATAATTTGTTGCAAGGTAATCCTGCAGGTATTTACCTACGGCTTCACTTTCTTTATCAACCCCGATAACTGCCTTCCCGCTTAAAACAAACGCGCCTTTTTGCTCCGTTAAATGCAGCGGCTGCGGGATAATATGCAACTGGGCCTTTACAGATACTGATAAACATAGGCTGAAGATTGCGGCTATATATTTTATTTTGAAGCGAATAATGTTCATTTATGAAGTGGCTTAAATTTTAACATTGATCTTTTTGGCGTACAATATCCAAACGGGTATAAATATGATGATAACGGTAAGTATGGCCGATATCAATGATGCATTCTCTGGCGAAAAATTTGGCGTAAGCAGGTGAAAGTACATGTACGACCATACATTGGTTTTATGCCCATTATTCATAACCGGGATAATAGATAAAACTTCGGGAATTACATCGGCCAATACATAAGCAACAATGGCATTACGGCCAAATGCCTGGAAAGGAGGTAACAGTTTTTTATAGCCCTTTACATCAATAAGCCAATAGGAAACGGAAAGAATAATGATAGCCAGCCCCGCGGTGAAGAGTACAAAGGAGCTTGTCCATAATTGTTTATTGATTGGGAAAAACAGGTTCCATATTAAACCGGCAATCACCAGTAATACGCCTGTTCCGGTGAGTTTAAAGATCTCCTTAGTATTTTTAAGTTTATCGCTTTTGAGCCAGGTACCTGTAAATACCCCCAATAAACAGGTAGCTATGGCGGGAATAGTTCCCAGCAAACCTTCGGGATCCCAGGTTTTTGATTGCGCCCACAGATGGTTACTGGTAAAAACAATTCTATCAATATAAGCTCCCAAATTGGTTTCCTTTTCTAAATTAGGATGATCAACGCCTGGTACCGGAACAAACGTCATTATTAAATAATAGCCTATTAAACAGCTGGCCGCAATAATAATTTGTGTGCGGGTACTGGTTTTCAGGTACATTATAGCCGTGATGCCAAAAACTACTCCTATTCGCTGCAATACCCCTGGAAAACGCAGGTGAGCAAACTGAAAATTGCTGATGAGCGGTAAACAAATGCCCAATAATACAATGATAAGAGAACGACGCAAAATGGAAAGGATCACTTTGTTGTGATTGACTTCATCCGCTTTTTTTGCCTGCATCGCGTAAACGATAGATACGCCTACCATGAACAGGAAGAAAGGAAATACCAGGTCGGTTGGGGTGCAGCCATTCCATTTGGAATGCTCCAGCGGCCAGTAAATATGTCCCCAATCGCCGGGATCATTTACCAGGATCATGGCAGCTACAGTAAATCCACGAAAAAAATCGAGCGAAAGCAGCCTTGGTCTGCTGGTGCTTGTGGCCTTATCGCCAACTACCGTATTTGTCATTTTTTATTTGATCATCAATAGATTAACCCCGGTGAATTAGTTCTTTTTCCCGGTAACTTTAAGGTTATAAACAAAATGATAGGTGCCCGATACAATATTCACTTGTTCGTCATTACCAACTTTTTTAATTTCCGTAATATCTTCTATCGTGTTTATATCAAGTCCACTCTCGGTAATTTGGTCGGTTACTGATGGCAAAACTACCTTAGCTGTGGTATTGGGTGGTATGATAACATCCAAAGTAAATACGCCATTATCTACGCTCCATGCCGACTTAATTTTACCGTACAATGTTTCCAGTTCGGCCTGGGCGCTGGTTAGTTTACCCCCAAGATGCGGCGCGATGATGATCTTGTGAAATCCCGGATCATTTTCATCGGTATTAATACCCGCAATTACCCGGTACGTCCAATCGCCAATGGCACCGTAGGCATAGTGATTAAATGAGTTCATCTCCGGATCTTCAAAAGTGCCATCGGGTTTAATGCCGTCCCATCGCTCCCAAATGGTAGTGGCGCCATTTTTTACCGGGTATAGCCATGAAGGGTACGATTCCTTCCTCAGCAAACCATAAGCTACATCACTATATCCAAACCGGCTTAATACATGGCAAATATAAGGTGTACCCAAAAAGCCGGTTGTTATGTGCTCATCATAATCATCAATATTTTTCACCAATCTTTTCGCGGCCGACTGCCTCAGCTCTTCGGGCAGCATATCAAAGTTAAGTGCCAATACGTAAGAGGTTTGCGTACCGGATATCATGCGCCCATTTGGCGTTACATATTCGCTATTAAATGCTTTTTTGATATTGTAGAGTAATTGCGAGTATTTTTGCACATCATCGCTTTTGCCCAATACTTTGGCGGCATTGATAACCAATTGCGTTGAATGCGCGTAAAACGCCTGCGCTATCAAATTTTTATCGGTAAGGGCAGCGCCATCTTCATAATTGGTGCCGGCATAAAACAGCCAGTCGCCAAAGTGATTCCCGGTATCCCAAAGGTAGCTGCGGCTATGCGCCTGGATATAACCCACCCATGCTTTCATACTTTCATACTGCTCCTGCAAAATCCGTTTATCGCCATAGGCCAGATAAATATTCCATGGGGCAATAGTTGCCACATCGCTCCAGCCCGACGCTGCAGCAGAAGCGCTATCCAGCATACTTGGAATTACATAAGGCACTGCACCATCTTTATGCTGATCAGCAGCAAGGTCTTTTAGCCATTTGGTAAAAAAACCGGCAACATCCATATTGAAGGTTGCGGTACGGCAAAAAGCCTGGGCGTCACCCGTCCACCCCATGCGTTCATCCCGCTGAGGGCAATCTGTAGGTACATCAATAAAGTTTCCTTTTTGTCCCCATTGAATATTATGCTGCAACTGGTTAATAAGCGGGTTTGATGTCGAGAACTTGCCCGTTTGCGCCATATCTGAGTACAATGCATAAGCCGCCAGATTAGTTGAATCAAGCGGACCATCATAGCCAACTACCTTCAAAAACCGGAATCCCTGGAAGGTAAAATGAGGCTCAAAGGTGGCAACACTATCATCCTTAAAAACATAGCTGATCTCCTGTTTGGCAGTGCGCAGGTTTTTAGTGTAAAAATTCCCTTTTTGATCAAGCACTTCGGCATGGAACAGCCGGAGGGTATCGCCCGCTTTTGCTTTAAGTTTAAACTGTACCCAGCCTACCAAGTTCTGCCCAAAATCAACTACCCGCTCGCCGGCTGGTGTAGTAAATACTTTCAGCGGTAAAAATTTTTCATGCTTTTTTACCGTTGGCCCGGCAGTGGCTATCAGATTATCTTTAATAGTTTCATCTGTTTTAACCGTATCCCAAGTAAGGTCGCGATAGGCGGAGTTTGTCCAGCCAGGTTTATCTTTGCGTGCATCGTAAACCTCACCATCAAAAAACGATGAAGACTGGATAGCCCCATAACTTACCTTCCAGCTTTTATCGGAGTTGATGACCTCACGCTTGCCATTGGTATATAATATCTCCAGCTGGCAAAGCAAAGCCAGTTTTTTACCATATACATCCTTTTTACGGTTATATGTATAGCCACGGTACCAACCATCGCCAATGGTTACCCCAACGGCATTACCGCCTTTTAGCAACATGGATGTAACATCATACACGTTGTATTGAATGCGTTTGTTATAGCTTGTCCAGCCGGGTGCAAAATAATCGGCACCTATCTTTTTTCCGTTCAGCTGCGCTTCAAAAACGCCATGTGCGGTTATATACAAATGAGCAGCGCGTACTTTATGCTCCAGTTTAAATGCTTTACGGAACATGGGGGCAGGCCCTCCTGTTGTATCAGACAAATAAGTATCCTGGATCCATTTGGCTGTCCAGTCGGTTGGTTTTAGCAAACCCATTTTCCAGAAATAAACCATACTCCAGGGGCTTACCTGGTTTTTATTGTTCCATACCCTTACCTGCCAGTAAACTTTTTGCCTCGATGTTAGCATCGGGCCACCATAGTAAATTTGTATCGACTGATCTGAGTAAATCCTGCCGGTACCCCATATAATATCTTTGCCTTTGGTTAATGATACCGCGTTACTGCCTACCCTGATTTCATAAGAAGTTTGCTGAATGCCGCGATCCTGGGTCACCAGTTTCCAACCGAGGCGGGGGTTGGCTGCATCAACAGATATTGGATTGGTTTTATATTCACATATCAGTTTATCAACACTAAAAGGAACGGGGACGGGCTGAACCTGAGTATAGCCCCGGGGTTGTAAAAAAAGTAATAAAACGATACTTAAACATGTTTTTTTGAACACGCCTATGAGTTGAGTATAATTCATGCCATTAAATATAGCTTTAGAACGATTTTGTTTTAACGTGCATTACTTTTTTATCGCCAAATTGAGTAAAAATGATGTGGTAATTGCAATACCTGTATATAAACGTAATATAGCCCTGTAAAAGTTTCACAAGGCCACAAATACAGGTGTTAATGTTCTAAGGCTGCTTCATTTGCCGGATATTGGAAAAGCAACCGGATGTTGGTGTAAGCAGCCGGGTTGATAGTCCATGAATCCTTCTTTTCTGCCTTTTCCCTGGCGCCATGGGCTGTCATTACTGCAGCCGCCTTTCCTGTGCGTAAAAGATCAAACCAGCGATGATTTTCAAAGGCTAACTCCACCTGCCTTTCATGCGCGATAGCTGCACGAAACGCATCCTGACCGGAAACATTTAATGCCGGATCTGCATTGCCGACAGACATATGTTCCAAACCGGCGCGTTCCCTTACCAGGTTTAAATATTTAAATGCATCGCCGCCACCCGCAAAACCCTGTTCATTCAAACATTCGGCTAGCATCAGGTAAACATCAGCGTAGCGGTATACCGGGAAATTTTTGCCAGTTACACCTTGCACAGCGCTTGTGGTTTGAAATTTCCTGATAAAGGGTAAATCGATACCATATTCATCAGATGTAAAATCAATTAACGAAGCATCTCTCCTGCTATCGCCCTCTTCATAAGCGTTTACAAGGTCTTGCGTTGGGATATTCCAGCCATTTTGCGCGCCGTTGGCTATTTCGAAGCCGGTTACGTCACTGTCATAATAATCCCAGGGAATAAAAGTATCCATAAAATTGCTGCCCAGTCCGTTGGGGCCTTCAATATACTGGATCTCAAATATCGATTCGGGACCGTTCTCTTTAGTATTATCAAAGTTATCGGCATAATCGGCATTCAGGCTATAAGCGTTTGATGTGATGATATTGCGTAGCAGCGGTATAGCCAGGTCAAACTTCTTTTGAGTCATGTACACTTCGGCAAGCATCGTTTCTGCAGTGCCCTTGGTTACCCTTCCTTTGTTGGCGGCTCCACTATATCTTACCGGTAGTTTGGCAATAGCCACCTGTGCATCAGCAATAATAGCGGCATAAACGGCATTAATATCGGCTTTGGTAGCTACCTTGAAGGCATCACTTACCGATTCTACTTCATTGAGCACCAACGGAACCTGGCCAAACATACGCACCATATTAAAATAATTAAAGGCCCGTAAAAAGCTGGCCTGCCCGGCTATGGTATCTGCAACTGCTGCATTAAGTTTGGCTGCTGGCAGCCTGCTTAAAATAGCATTACACCGGCCAATGCCTGTATAGCTGGCCTCAAAAAAAGCGCCAACCATATCGTTATTGCCCGCTTCCCTGAATTCGTCTATTTCCTCTTTGTTGGTACCGGAGCGATCATAAGGATCAAATTCATAGGAAGTATTATCAGACCGCATTTCGCCCATGGCCCAAAAACTGCCCTTGTATAAACCCTGCAAAGGCGCGTAAGCACCATTTACAGCCTGCGTAAACTGCGCGGGCGTTTTAAAAAAAATGGTTGTATTTTGAGTTCCTGT
This sequence comes from Mucilaginibacter sp., assembly GCF_025362475.1. Lineage (GTDB taxonomy): Bacteria > Bacteroidota > Bacteroidia > Sphingobacteriales > Sphingobacteriaceae > Mucilaginibacter. The sequence goes on along the minus strand of NZ_JANYGH010000014.1, from coordinate 79,478 downwards.
TGGCTGCAGGTTAAGGTAATCTTTTTTACAGCCGGCTAAACCAATTGCTGCAAGAATAAGAAAAGCATATATGTTAATTTTCATGATTTCAGTTGTTATGGTTTCACCATCGTTCTTTTCAATTCTCATTTTAATTAAAATGTTACGTTGCACCCCAGCGTATAAACCGCAGAAACCGGGTAACCCGTAAAATTCACATTTGGTGAAAGTGAGCGGTTACCATCCTGTCCATCTATGCCAACTTCGGGGTTACCGCCTTTATAACCTGTTATGAGGATGGCATTTTGCGCACTGAAATAAACCCTGAAATTTTTACTGAACCTGGTTTTAAAATTGTAGCCGATATCAATATTCTTAACCGCTAAGTACGAGTTGCTTTCAACCCAGTAGGATGGGTAATAATCGCGGGCCAGGTTGGTGTTTGAAACGGTTGTAGGCAACAACCCATCGCCGGGATTGCTTGCAGAACGCCAGCGATGAATAACAGATTCTTCCACATTAAAAACACCGTCAAGGTTGGTGGTAAACTGTTTGTACATATCAAACACATGCCCGCCTACCGAACCCGCGGAGATAATGTTCATATCAAAGCTTTTGTATGAAAAATGATTATTGAAACCAAATGTAAACTGTGCCCAGGGGTTGCCAATATTGGTTTGGTCGTTACCATCAATTACCCCATCCTTATTAATATCCTTGTACCTGATATTCCCAACCTGCTCACCATCAAAATGCGCGTATTTATCAAGCTCGGCCTGGTTCTGAAATATCCCTTCAAAAATATATCCGTAAAACTGGCCCAGTGGCAAGCCTACCTTAGTGATGCTGGTAGGGTTATCATTGGCCGGCGCATCATATATATACGGGTTTGGGCCTAAACTTAATACTTTGTTGCGGTTAAAGGAGATGTTAAGATCTGTTGACCAATTAAACGCGTGCCCAACAATATTTTTGGTGGTTAAGGTAAATTCCCATCCACGGTTGCGCACATTACCAACGTTTGTTAAAGCTGAGCCATGGCCGGATACAATAGGAATAGGGATGTATTGCAGCATTTTTTGCGTAAAACGGTTGTAGTACTCTGCAATTAAATAAATGCGGCCTTTAAGTAATGAAAGGTCCAAACCGATGTCAAGCTGGCGGGTGGTTTCCCATCCAAGTTCTTTATTTCCAATCAGGTCGGTTTCTGAAGCACCGGGAGCAAGCGCGCCGCCAAATGTATAGTTGGCCGCATCAACAGATGGTATATAGTCATAGTAGCCAACATTGTTGTTACCCGCAAGACCATAGCTGGCGGTAAACTTCAACTGGTCAATAGCTGCTGTTTTAGGAAAAAATGATTCATCAGAAATACGCCAGCCGCCAGATACGGAAGGGAAAGTACCCCACCTGTGCCCCGGGGCAAACCTGGATGAGCCATCACGACGGATAGATCCGCTTAACAGGTATTTATCCTTATACGCGTAGTTCACCCTGCCAATTAAGGAAAGTAAGCGCCATTCTGCATCGGTGGCGCTGGCGGTAATAATAGTTGCATTATTAACCGACCTTATAGCATCATCCGGAAACCCGGTGCCAAAGGTTAAACGATTATGGGAATTTTCCTGCTGGATAGAATAATCGCCCAATACCGTTAAAGTATGGCTACCCCACGTTTTTTTGTAGTTAATACTGTTTTCATTAAGCCAGTTAAAAACATTGCTTGAAGTAAAAGAGCCTACTGCCTTCTGTTGGTTTCCATCGCGATTGGGAACGTTGAAACCACCAAGAAAAGATGGCCTGAAATAATCCTGTGATTTGGTTTGATAGTCGACGCCAAAGGTTGATTTAAAGTTTAAGCCCTTAAGTATTTCCCAATCGGCATAAACATTGGAAAGCACCCTAAATTCATTGCGATTATTGGTTGTATTTACCAACTCACTTACCGGGTTAACATTTTGAAATGTACCGGGCGAGCCAACAACATTGGTATATGATCCATCGGGCTGTTTTACCGGGGTGAGTGGGCTTTCCAGGTAGGCCTGGCTTAAAGCACCCGAAATAAAATGGCCGTCGGTTTCCTGTAAGTTCCTTAAACTATAGGTAGGCGCTATACTAAGGCCAACTGTAAAATTTTTGGCTACATCGGCATCCATATTAGCCTTTAATGAATACCTTTTAAAAGCTGTGTTTATCACAGTGCCCTGCTGGTCAAAAAACCCCAAAGAGAATAACGACCGCATTTTTTCGGTACCATTGGCAATAGTGACATCATAGTTTTGCATGGGGGCAACTCTTGTTACCGCATCAAACCAGTCGGTTCCCACACCCAACGATTTAGGATTTTTGTAAGCGGCGGGGATGGGGTTATTTGTGCCATTAACCGCGTTGGCATCCTGTATTGCTTCTGTTCGCCATTGGGCAAATTCAGATGCTGTCATCATTTTAAGCTTGCTCTTAGGGAGGATGGTTTGTATACCTGTTGACGTATTTACCGTAACACTTGATTCGCCTTTTTTGGCCCTTTTGGTAGTGATAAGGATAACGCCGTTTGCACCACGAGACCCATATATAGCTGTAGATGCAGCATCTTTAAGTACACTGATGCTTTCAATATCATCAGGATTAATAGTGCTTATGGGATTTGAATATTGGTCAAAACCGGGAGAAATTGGAAATCCGTCAACCACATAAAGCGGATCATCACCCGCGCCTACAGAACCCGCGCCACGGATGTTAACAGAAACACCGCCACCCGGGGTACCTGTAACCTGGTTTACGGTAACACCTGCAAGCTGCCCGGCAAGCTTCAGATCAATACTGGCGGCCTTTATCTCTTTGATGTTTCCCATTTTAACGGTACCTATGGCGCCGGTAACATCTTTCCGTTCCTGGTTACCGTAACCAACAACCACAACCTCGCTCATCTGCTGGTTATCTTCCTCAAGAGATATGTTAATGACGGTTCTTTTGCTAACCGGCTCTTCCCTGCTTTTAAAGCCCACGAACCTAAAAACCAATACCGCGTTATCATCAACCTGGATGCTGTATTTACCATCGCCGCCGCTTATTACACCGGTATTAGTTCCTTTAACGGTAATGTTTACACCCGGTAAAGGCTGTTTGGCATTATCAAGTACCTGCCCGGTTACAGTTATCTTATCAGGTACAACCAGCTCTTCATCTTTCTTATTTACAATGATGGTTTTATTATCTATAGTATAAGTAAAAGGCTCGTCTTTAAAGCACATGCGCAGTGCTTCATCAAGTGTGGCGTTTTTTAATGATAGGGTAACAGGTTTGGCCTGCTTAATTTCTTTGTATTTGTAAAAAAAGTAAAAGCCGCTTTGCTTTTCAATAGCGGTAAATACTTTATCAATAGCAGTATTGGTTGTGCTTAACGTTATAGTTTGCGAATAACTTTTAGCGCTAAGCTGTAAACAGCCAATAAAAATCAGAATAACCGTTAACTTCATAGTCAAAAACAGCTTGGAGGTTAGTGTACCGGGGACATAAAATACTTTCCCCCTAAAGTTTAATTGCATAACTTTATTGCGTTTTGGGTTAATGTGTCTGTTAAGAAAACTCAGGAAAAACTTGACCCATACATTTTAACCGGGGGTATTGCAGTACCCCCGGTTTTTTTATAGGTAAGGTAGGTGTAGGGTGTTAATGGAGAGGTCTGTTTTTTTTCATAGGTAAACGATTTAATTTCAAGTGATTGTTATTAATCGATATGGTTAAGGTGATACAATTATCTTTTTGTCTTCTATTTTAAAATGGACATGGCTAAGTTCCAGTATGTGCAATACCTGCGATAGTTTTGCGTTCCGCTCAATTTTGCCCACAAACTCGTCATCGGGCATTTTCCCGGTATAAACTACCTCAATATCGTACCAGCGCGAAAGCTGTTTCATGATATCCTGGATGCCAGAGCGGTTAAATTCAAAAATGCCATTTTTCCAGGCGACGGATCTTTCTGCATCTACATCAACAACCTGGATATTATTCCCTTTTATTATGCCCTGCTGATCTGGTTTTAACAAATTGCTTACTGTACCGGTGGTTAATTGTACAGAACCCTCCAATAGGGTAGTCCTTATGGCATCCTCATCGCTATAGGCATTAATATTAAAGTGTGTGCCTAATACTTTTACATTAAGCGTATTAACATTTACTGTGAATGGTTTTGATGGATTTTTGCTGACCTCAAAATAAGCTTCGCCGGTTAATTCAACATGGCGCTGGTTACCTGTAAAAGCGGTTGGAAATTTAAGAGATGATGCCGCGTTAAGCCAAACTTTACTGCCATCGGGCAATATTACCTGGTACTGGCCGCCACGGGGTGTGGTGATGGTGTTATAGCTCACAACATCATTTTCCGGTGAATTGCTGTCGCTTTCAACCGTATAGATCAACTGCCCGTCTTTAGTTTTTTTAATATTGATGTTACCTTTTTTGGCAAGGGTGCCGATTCTTGCGGAATCGAGCACCACTTTGTCGCCGTTATCTAAGGTTAGGATTGCTCTATTTTTACCAGGATCAACATCGTGCTTAACCGAGGTTTTATTTTGTGCTGTTAAGGGACTTTTAGCAGCGTGTTGAAAGCTGTAATAAACCCCGGCACTGATAAACATGACCACTATAGCAGCGGCAATATTCCGGTAGGCAAAAAGCCTGAATACTTTTGGTTGATCTTGCTTTTTTGATTGCTGAACAGCGCTTTGCAAACGCTGTAACATTTTATCTTCCAGTTGTTGCTTTACGCCAAGTATCCGTTCATCCCAATCTTCATCGGTTTGAAAACTATCAAACAGATCCATTAATAGCTGAATTTCTTCGTCAGAGGCCTCCCCGCTAAGGTACTTATCAATTAACTGTTGAAATTCTCGCTTTTGCACAACCCTGGTTTTTATAGGGAGAGTATAAAAATGGGGACATCCCCTATTGGGAGTAAAAAAAAATTATGGGTTACGTCCCCGGCAACAAAATCACCATCTACAACAACAGGAAACAGCCTAAAGAAGTACGCAATTGTTTTAGTGCTTTGGTCAAATGATTTTCGACGGTTTTGGTGGAGATGTTTAGCCGTGAAGCAATTTGTTTATGACTCAGGTACTCTTCGCGGCTAAGTTTATAAACTTCGCGGCATTTTTGAGGGAGGGCATTTACTGCCGAGCTTACCTGGGCTATTAGTTCTTTGTATTCGATATTTTCATAATCAACGGGTGTTTGCAGCCGATCAAAAAGCGTGTCAAAAACATCGCTGGTTGACATGCTATTGCGTACCTGCCTATACACCTCATAACGGATAGACGCATATAGGTAGGCTTTTAATGATACCGATATTTGAACGCTGCTCCTGTTATCCCAAAGTTTTATAAATAGTTCCTGGATGATATCCTCGCAAGCCTGTTCATCCTTCAAAATATGATAGGCCGATAAATATAACTGTTGCCAATATTTTTTATAAATAGCCGTTAACGCGCCATCATCGCCCGATTTTAATCGATCAATCAGTTGCACATCGCTTATGACTATTTTATCGGCCATCCTAAAAGGGAGTTAATATATCACTGCGCTAAATTTAATAAAAAAATAATTAGCGATTTACTCGTCAAATGAATCATCAATTAACTATCAATTCATTGTCAACCCTTTAAATACCAAAATCAAGCCACTTTTTATAAGCGTTGCGCATACAATGCCCACAGGGGCGGTAGTTTTTTTCTATTGCCTCGGTTTCTGATAAAAAAACACCCGGTTTTTGGCCTTCATCCTTTTACCGGAGCCACAACCGAGTGTACCATATATTTTGAGTTTGGCATTACCCGCCAATTGAATTTCGCCGGTATCAAGCAGGTATTTTAGCCTCCTGCTTCTTGAAAAATTAGTATCACCCAGTGCCAGGTTTTTTATCATTTAGCGTCGTGAAAAATAATGCCCATGCTGCGGCGTTCGCCTTCGGTAATTTCGCCGATGCCATGTTTCATATTTACCCGGTGATATCCCTTGCTTCCCTTTGCAGGCCGGTAATTGGTAGTGAACAATACCATATCACCTTTGGCTGGCTTTAACACCATCGCTCTTGATTGTTCTCTTGGCTTTTGTTCCAGCAAAATAAATTCGCCGCCCTCATAATCCACACCCGGTTCATCCAACACAAATACCGACTGGATTGGAAAAAATACTTCACCGTATAAATCCTGGTGCATGGCATTGTAGCCGCCTTTGGAGTATTGCAATATAAGCGGTGTAGGGCGCAATTGTTCATGCTCATGGCAATGCTGCAACAGTTCATCCAAAGTGCCGGCAAAACGCAGCTCCTTATTCAATAATTCCATCCAGTTATTAGCTATTGGAGCTAAGTGAGGGTAAATACCTCCTCGCAATTGTTGAATAAGGTCCGGCAGCGGATACTTAAAGTACTTATACTCGCCCCGCCCGTAGTGGTGCCGCTCCATCACTACGGTTTTACGGTACAAATTTTCATTAGCATATTGGGCTACCAGGCTACCACACTCACTGGCCGTTAAAACATTTTTAACCAATGCATATCCTTTGCTATCCATTTGGGCTTTAATATCGGCCCAGTTTAAACCGTCAATTCTTTCTTTAATTTCCATAGCCATTTATATTGATACCGGTTGATTTAGCATTGCTGCTTCCCAGCCTATTATGGCCGATTTACGGGTTGAGCCCCAATGGTATTGACCCGACTCGCCCGTGGCCCGGATGACCCTGTGGCAGGGAATCAAAAATGCTACTGGATTGGCCCCTATCGCGCTGCCCACCGCCCTGCTGGCATTGGGGAGTTGTATATTTTGCGAGATATCTCCATAACTGCATAATCCACCCATAGGTATTTTAAGCAATGCCTCCCATACTTTCAGTTGAAAACTACTGCCTTTAAGGTGCAGTTTAATAGCAGGCAATTGCGACCAATCTTTTTTAAAGATAAATAAAGCATCCTGCTGGGCCAGGTCAACTACCTGGGTATAAGTGGCATTGGGAAAGTGTTGTTTTAACTGATCAAGCGCATCGGCATGGTCGTCGGCAAAAGCCATATAACAAATCCCTTTAGGGGTTGATGCTACAATGATATTACCAAACGGACTTTGCGCAAAGCTGTAATTGATGCTCAATTCTTTACCTCCGTTTTTGTATTCGGCCGGGGTCATGCCTTCAATGTTAATAAACAGATCATGCAACCTGCTGGTTCCTGATAGTCCGGTTTCATAAGCGGTATCAAACAAGGTGGCCTGCTTATCCTTCAATATCCCCTTGGCATATTCCAGGCTCAGGTATTGCAAAAACTTTTTAGGGCTGATGCCTACCCAATCGGTAAACAAGCGTTGAAAATGGAAGGGACTTAGATTTACCTTTTCGGCAACCTCATCCAAATTGGGCTGGGCTTTAAAGTTGAGTTTTATATAATTTATTGCCTCGGCAATACGCTCATAATTAATGTTTTCTTGTGTGCTCATCATGTTATTTGTTATTTACACCACAAATGTAGGCTGATAAGGAACGCTATAAAACCCGGAACTTGCTCAATAATCTGAAAGGAATTTACAGCGTTAATTATTAACAGGCTACAAAGCAAACTTCAATAATTTTTATGCAATTAAAAATTCCGGCAGCTCTAAAACTCTTTAAATTATCATTCAGATATCTTACCAACTGCCTGCCGTTTAGTTATCAATAGCCCCAGGCTCAATATCAAACTTGTACCCAGCACCACTATAAAAAGCAGACCGGTACCCACCTGTGGTATTTTCAAATTATCGGGCAGGTTGTAGTACAACAAAACGCTGATAAGCCCGCGGGGCACTATCACCAGTTCGGGCATCAGGTCGGTTTTGGATACCAGTTTGATATACAAAAAACGCACCAGGTAAATACACAACAGTATAGCTCCGCCGGTTAATAACAGCGTAACATTCTGTAGCTGAAAAACATCTATAGAATACCCAAACACAATAAAAAAGAAGGTACGCATCAGGAAAGCGCTTTCGGCCGAAAGCTGGAACAGCTGTTTAATATCGTGCTGAAAAGTTGGATAGATAAATAACTTTTTGAACCAAGGGAAGGTGATCTGGTTGGCATTATTCAGAAACAGGCCTAAAGCCAGCACAATAATCAGCGCCGACAAATGGTATGATTGCCCAACCGAATAAACCAATATCAGCAGTGAGATGATAAGAAACGACTTGATATGGTGTTTTAACCTGCCGATTAAATAAAGCAGCAACAGGCATGATATAATGGCAACCAATATGATACCTGCCAGTTCGCCCCCAAGTTTGGCAAAGGATACCACATCAATATGTGGGTTACGTACAATGAAGTTGAACAAAACCACCGTAAGGATATCAGAAAACGAGGATTCGTAAATAATGAACTCCTTTTTACTTTTGCTGAGGTTTGATGCCGAAGGGATAGCCACTGCCGAACTTACCACGCAATACGGGATAGCATTTACAAAACACAGATAAATGCTGTGATTGGTTAAATAGTAAATAATGAAGGTGATGGCAAAAGCGCTTATAAGCAAAATGCTTAATGCAGAAAAGAATGCCTTTTTGATGATGGCATTTTTGTTACTGTTGTACCTTAATTCAAGCGCACCTTCAAACACAATAAGTATCAGCCCCAAGGTTCCCAGCGTTGGCAGGATCAGTTTAAAATCAAACATCTTCAGTCCAAAATAGTCCACACCCTGCCTGATGCCAATGCCGAGCAGCAACAGTAAAATAACTGAAGGAATTTTTGTTTTGCCGGCTATCAGATCAAACAGGTAGGAGAAAATTACCAGTCCGCTGAGTATAATCAGGGTTGTGTATGTAGTCAAATTAAGGATAGCTTAACAGGGTGAATACCTAAATCAGCCTTAACGTTCAAATTGAAGTATTGTTTGTGAGGAAATAACAGGGATTAAAATTGCGGCCTTGACCGAAACCCGGGATACTGTATATTTACTTTATACAAACTCATGAATGAACCAGGCACAAATTTATAGTTTAAAGGTATGGCTCACTATGGTGGTATTTGCGCCGGCTTTGCAGATGTCGTCAAACGCGATTGTGTTTAATTTAACAACCAGCACAAGAGAATATATTGTCGCTTACCCTTTATCTATGGGCATCGTATTTTTATGCACTTTACCGGTAGGGCTTCTGCTTATTTTAACCATCAGTAAATTAAGCAAAAACATTAAACCCATCCTGTTAAAACGATGGACCACATTAATTATTAGCGTGTTAACTATCCTTTCATTCCTGGTATGCATTGTAGCAAAAGATGCATATCCGCCCCTGGTTTTATCAATGCTCCTATTACCTTACTCACTCCCGCTGATATTGGGTGTATGGATTTTTAAGCTTGATGATGACGACGATGAAGAACTGGCATCCTGATTTATTCTTTATGTAAATACATTTTGAATTTCTGTTTCCTGTTTCTTTTCCTATTATTACCTTAATTTTAACCTGCCCACCCTGCTTTGAGATCTATTTTTACGCTTCTTATCTGCTTATTGCTGCAATTGAACCTGCATGCACAAATAAAACTTACAGGCACCATTACCGATGATGCCTCAAAACATGCGCTAAGCTTCTCCTCCGTCAGCATCATAAACCTGGCCGATCAAAAAAAAATATCGACACAAACAGACGGCGAAGGCCGGTTTAAATTTGATCAGCTTAGCGTTGGCCAATACCTGCTTAGCGCATCCTTTTCAGGCTTTCAACCCTTTGAAAATAAATTAAACCTAAATGCCGATACTCTTTTAAATATCGCGCTGCAAGCTTCCAACACGCAGTTGGGCGAGGTGGTTATTACCGCAACTAAGCCGGTTATCCAAAACAATCAGGAAAAGCTGGTATACAACGTATCGGCGAGTGTTACTGCAACCGGCAGCGATGCCCTCGCGGCCATTGGCAAAGTGCCCGGCATCAAAGTATCCGGCGATGATATCAGCATTGCCGGCAAAGGATTGGTGAAAGTAATGGTGAACGACAGGATCATCCAAATGGCAGGTACTGACCTGGTCCGTTTTTTAAAGTCAATGTCGGCCAATCAAATTTCGAAAATCGAGCTGATCAAAAACCCTTCAGCTGCCTATGACGCCGAAGGGAACGCAGGCCTCATCAATATTACTACCAAGCACACCACCCAACATGGCTTCTCGGGCAATGTACAGTTTAATGACAGGCGCTGGTTTCAAAGCCCCGCAACCGTTTATGGAAACAGCAACTGGTGGTTGGCCGGCGGCAGCGCAAATCTTAATTACAACTCCAATAAGTGGTCGGCATACGGAAGTTTAAATATTGCTGCAGATCATGAACTGGAAGGTTTTGAAACGGATGTATTTTATCCTAAACAAAGCTGGATGCAAACTGATACCGGCGATTATAAAATGCATAGCTATAATATTGTAGCCGGTGTTGACTATAAACTTAGCTCAAAAACCACTATCGGGATCAGTTACCTGGGCGGGCGGGAAGTTTACATCGGATCTGACAATGTAAACAATCCTATTTACAACAGGGCCGGCGGTTTAGATTCTATTTTAAGAACCTATGCAACTTATCATCCCATCGCACTCAGCAATTCGGGCAATGTGCACGCGTTGATCAAGTTTGACACTACCGGCACAAAGTTACTGCTCAACGCCGATTACTTTAATTATTACCGTACCGACCGATCGGACTTTAAGGGGAACAGCTATTTGCCCAACGGCCAACTCATCCCGGCCTCTACAACCCGATATTACGATACCAACAAACAAAACATCAAGATATTTACCTTTAAAGCCGATGCCGATATACCAACTTCGTTCGCGAAAATAACGTTGGGTACCAAGCTTAACTTTATCAATAATTACAGCAACGCGTTTTATTACGATAAGGACGCCAATGATAAGCTCAGCTACAATACTAACCTAAGTAACGAATTTCGGTATATTGAAAACACACAGGCCGCTTATGTCAATATCAACAGAGAGAAGGGCAAATGGAAATACCAGGGCGGCTTACGGGCCGAATACACAGAAACAAAAGGCCAATCGATAACCCTGAACCAAACCACCCCAAAAAAATATCTTAAACTGTTTCCGTCTGTAGCACTAACCTTCCAGGCAGATACCAATAACACGTTTGGCTTTACATTTGGCAGGCGCATTAACCGCCCTACTTTCTGGAACCTGAACCCGTTTAAATCACTATTTACAGCTTATAGCTATGGCGAGGGCAATCCCTTTTTACAACCGGAATACAACAGTAATTTCGAGCTGTCGCACGTTTATAAAAGCGTACTTACCTCTTCTATATTTTTTAATATTACGGATAATGGTTTCAATAATTTAGTTATTGCCAGTGTTGATACCAACCTGGTGCGTACATTCCCGCTTAACTTTATAAAAACCTACCGCCTTGGTTTATCAGAAACTTTAACCCTCCACCCTGCTTCCTGGTTTGATAATAATAACCAGGTCACTTTTTACCATACAGATGCTAATTCCTCCCTATCGTATATCAAAAGCATCAAAGGCTACGGTTTGTATATTGCCGCCAATAACACCCTTTATTTTAATGCCAATAAAACTTTTGCCGCGGCTATAAATTTCTGGTACCAATTCCCGGAGGTTGATCATATCGGCCGATCTGAAAGGTACTATAAACTGGATCTTGGGCTTACCGCCATTGCACTGAAAAAGAAACTGAATATAACTCTAAACCTCAATGATGCTTTCCACAGTAGTGCATCAGCAGTAAGCTATACGGTAAATGGCATTAATACCAGGTTTACCAATTTTCAGCTTAACAGGTTTGTACAGCTAACTCTCAGTTACCGCTTTGGTAACGAAACCAGCACCCAAAGCCGGGATACCGGTAATGAAGAAGAGCGGAATCGTATCCATTAAATTTTGATGGATGAAATTTCCGTTCTTACACTTAACTTTTTACCTGTTATTCTTTAAAAATGCCAGTGTTAATGCCCACGCTTCATTTGATGCCGCTTCGTTGTAGCTGGGGCGCTCATCGCAGTTAAAGCCATGGTCGGCGTATGATATTTTTACGTTTATATAATCCTTGCCAGCCTCATCAACCGCATTAATGATGGTCTTGATATTTTCGGTTTTGATGTGTGCATCCTTTCCTCCCCAAAAAAATAGGTGTTTGCCATGTATATCCGCAGCCATTGAGGCAACTTTATCTAAACCACCGCCATAATAAGATACGGCCGCCTTTAATGGCAATAATGCATTGGCAATAAACGCTACCCTGCCGCCCATGCAATAACCTATAGCATACACGGCATTGATATTTACATTGGTTTGTGTACTTAACCATTGCCAGGTCGCTTCAAGATCGGCCTTAAAACCGTCATTAGTTAGTTTAGAAGTATGCGGAACTACCGTGTTAAAATCAGCATAGTCGCCTGCAAAACCTTTAGAGGCAGTACGGTGAAAAAGTTCGGGCGCAATGGCAATATAGCCTTCGCTTGCAAACCTATCCGCAACGCTACGGATATGATGATTCACCCCAAATGCTTCCTGCAATACTATGATTGCCGGAGCAGGCTGCTTAACATCAGCAGGAAACGCGGTATAAGCAGCCATGGTACCTGCATCAGCCACCGGTAGTTCTACATAGTTTTGTTGATTATTCATGATATTCACAAATTGGCTTAATATTCAAAGTTAATCCATTTTACAAAATTACCACAGGCGGGCAATGTGCTTTAACTTCCCGCTTTATGGTTATTACAGCTCTTTGTGCCCTTCACCTTTCCATCGCATCAATAATTTACAAAACACTGAGGCTGTAATGGATGTTACTTACCATATTTGTAAAAAAGCAATTTATGGCGCATCTATTCTCCCCTCTGAAAATAAAAAATATCGAACTTAAAAACCGCATCGTGGTATCACCCATGTGCGAGTATTCCAGCGAAGACGGTTTTGCTAACGACTGGCATTTTGTACACCTGGGCAGCCGCGCTATCGGCGGCGCCGCTTTAATTATTACCGAAGCCGCAGCAGTATCGCCCGAAGGACGCATCACCTTTGCAGATCTGGGGATCTACAAGGATGAGCATATCGAAAAATTAAAACAGATTACCGATTTTATGCATGCGCATGGCGCTTACGCCGGTACACAACTGGCTCATGCAGGCAGGAAAGCAAGTCACCAGCAACCATGGACCGGAGGCAAACAGGTTCCTTCCGGTGAGCCGAACGGATGGAAATCCTACGCGCCAAGCCCGGTAGCCTTTATCGAAAGTGAAGAAGCACCGCTTGAATTGGATAAAGCAGGAATTGAAAAAATAAAGGCCGATTTTAAGGCTGCTGCTGCAAGGGCGGTAAAAGCAGGGTTTGATGTGATAGAGTTGCATGGCGCTCATGGCTACCTGATTAACGAGTTTCTATCGCCGGTAAGTAATAAACGTACTGATAACTATGGGGGCAGCTTCGAAAACCGGATCCGCTTTTTGTTGGAAGTTATTGAAAGTGTTCAGGAAACCTGGCCTAAAGAGAACCCGCTCTTTGTACGCCTTTCAACAACAGAATGGACAGAAGGCGCATGGACAGCCGATGACTCTGTGGCACTGGCCAAAATACTAAAGGATAAAGGTGTTGACCTGGTAGACTGCTCAACAGGCGGAAACATTGCAGGTGTTAAGATAGCGTTAAAACCAGGTTATCAGGTTGAATTTGCAGAGAAACTTAGAAAAGAAAGTGGTATACTTACAGGTGCTGTAGGTTTAATAACCAAATCGCACCAGGCTGATGAAATTATAAGAGAAGGTGAAGCCGACCTCATATTTTTAGCCCGCGAAATGCTGCGCGACCCGTATTTTCCACTGCGTGCGGCGCATGAGCTGGGTCACGAGGTAAAATGGCCGGTTCAATATGAACGCGCTAAATGGTAATTCTTTGGAGCAAGGATTTTTAGATAAAGGACAAAATACTTTTTGATTGCTTTGACAATAATCAATAACACAACAAAAACCATAAACAACAAAAACCACAAACTATGAAACGTACAGCAAACGCCCATTGGAATGGCACTTTACAAGCCGGTACCGGAGAGATCACCACTCAAAGCACCGTGCTTAACAAAACCAACTATTCATTTAAAACCCGTTTTGCCGATGGCATTGGCACCAACCCCGAAGAACTTTTAGCTGCAGCTCATGCAGGTTGCTTTACTATGGCAGTTAGTGCAGCTCTTACACAAGCCGGCTTCACCCCAGGCGACCTGACAACTAACGCCATCCTTGACCTGGACATGCAAGCGCTAAGCGTTACCGGCATCCTTCTGGAGCTTAACGGAGCGGTTATTGACGGTGTTGACGAAGCTACATTCAAAGGCATTGCCGAAGGCGCAAAAGCTAATTGCATCATTTCAAAAGCACTAAGTGTGCCTATTACCTTGAGTGTTACTTACGCGTAAGTAATATCACTTGTAAAAAAAAACTTTTTGTCAGCCTGAACGGAGTGAAGGATCTATTATGCGCCATGCTTCTTCGCCCTGTAAATCGGCGAATAGTTCCTTCACTTCGTTCTGGATGACAAACCTTTTAAAACCTCATTTCAATCCAAAACTTACGAAGTTTTAAATTACTTCGTAAGTCTTTCGCCGCTTGTTACAAACCGTTTAAAATGTCAGTTCATTGAATCAACTTTCCTGACCTCATGCTTTTTCTTTATTAATTTTGTCTAAGACATCCATAACACCATCTATTACTCTCAGCACATAAAACTGCTTGCCATCTTCAATATTAACAATCCAAGCACTCTTTTCTTCAAAATCTACTTTAACAGTGGAGTTAATTTTATAATCGAAATATTTACTTTTTACAATAGTTCTGATATCAGCAGGCATCTGATTTTCGTTCCCAAAAGCCATATGATACACTAAATTGCCTTTTTTTGTAAATTCCGCCTTGTTTGACTGGTTATTCAGAATAAACCTAACCACATAATTTTTATTAGACTGAAACCATTTAGGTGCTTCAGCGCCTTTAAATAAGCTGGCGAACGAGTCTGAGACCTTTTTTGATACCTCAACTCTGGTTGCTCCACCCGAAATAGTAACTTCTTTCAGTTGGACCTGCGCAGACGCAGTGTTGACCCCTATTGCTAATATTAATCCGCTTAACAAAAAGGGAATAATTAATTTTTTCATGGTGTCTTATATTTTAATTTTTAATAAAAAGATTTTACATCAAACGCAAAACTAAATCACATTTGATGGGTTAAATAATAGTGTGTATAGATGCCGGAAATCTGGATTTATACGACAAGATTATGTGGATTGAATACGTTATTAATTGGTAATCACAGTTTATCCATCGAAATGGGTTGTTGGCTTTACTTTTTAGTTATTTGTCTAAAATCAAAGACATTCTGTAACTATTTATCAGTTGATGCGTCATATAAGTGATTGATACAACTGTGTTTATTTTAAGTTAAGCGGGTTCTCTTTTTTTTAATTTCTATTCTTATTAAATACAAATACATCAACACGAAAAATAATAATGAGAACATCTTTGAAGAGCCTATTTTAACTTTTGCAATAGTTTAAATACTGCCTATTTTTATTTACTCCTTGTATGCATATACAATAAGTAAATAAAATAAACTGATTAAAATATGCGGTGGAGATGTTTAATCGTAGATGATGATCCAATTATTTTAATGATAATTAAAAAATGGACCGACATGGTAGAGCAGCTTGAAGTTGTAGCTGTGTGCAACAGCGCCTTACAGGCAATGGAGACCATGAAAACAGAAAAGATAGATTTACTCTTTCTGGATATACAGATGCCTGAATTATCGGGCATTAGCTTTCTAAGAAGTCTACAAAATCCCCCCAAAGTAATTTTTATAACTGCTTATAAAGAATTTGCTGCCGAAGCTTTTGATTTAAATGCGGTGGATTTTTTACTAAAGCCAATAAGCCTGGAGCGTTTTTTTAAAGCTGTTAATAAGGTCATCGAGGCCGGCATTTCTCCTGAAGAAGGACTGAATATCCATGTAGAACGCGAATGCTTGTATCTTAAAGCAAACAGAAAAACAGTTAAGATTTTTTTGGACGAAATTATTTACATAGAGAGCGCTAAAAATTACATTAAGATATACAGGCAGCTTAATGCACCTTTAGTAGTTAAGTATTCTTTAACAGCATTGGAAGCAAAGTTACCGCATAATTTATTTGCCCGGGTCCATCGGTCTTTTATTGTCGCGGTCAGCAGAATTACTGCCTTTACCAATTACGATGTTGAAATTGGTAAAATCGAAATACCAATAGGAAGACAATATGTGGGGCAATGGAAAAGATTATCGAAGAAGAGTAAGGTTTTGGCATAAAATAGCCCTGTTATTAAACTGATACTCTAAAACAAACAGGAATTTGTAGGGATAGAAATATCGTCTTACATAATAAGTACTGGCAAAAGCACTATTTATTCCATATTAACTAACTTATTAGGAGAAATACGAGTTGAGTATAATCTGTTGTTTACTACAAGCTTTCTCATAGCAAAAAACAGCATCATTAAAAATACGATTCCGGGTGCCCAAAAGTCTTTTAATGCTTTGTTAAGAAACGCTATTCTTCCATTCCATAGACGTTGGCTTACCTCATCTGACGTTAGTGGTAGAATCATAATATCGTTTGCTAGAAACCCTCCATACTTCGACTTCGGATAAATCTGAGGTTTTTTATACCAAAAATAAATATCATCCTTATAAGGCCCATACATCTGCGCATTTTCTGTTCCAAGAATATCAAGCGAATTAATAAAAGTCCAATACCGGGCAGTTTTACCAAAATGAAAGTCCACCCCTTTTATTGTATCACCGGTAGCTAATATCCTTCTTACTTCGAGCCTCGCAAAATCGAGCCGTATTTTGTCGTTTACATCATTCCCATCTAAGTTGATATCGAGATAATTTCTACTTGCAGGAAATTTATGTTGATATTTTTCGGGAAGCATTTTGTCAAAATCAGCGCTCCACATAGCCACATTCATCCAACTTTGACCCTCAAATGCCTTATGCTGTTTCAAGTACAGCAGGCAAAACATTGGCAACAAAAACAAACTTATCATCCCCGGGGGATAGATTATTGGTTTACGTGGAGTTAAGGTTAATATCTTCATGGATTAGGTTGCAGATAACAAAATTAGTATAATATTATGACGAATCGCATCTGATACACAAAGCCGATGTTTGTGCAAAACGAGGCACAAACACAAGTTGGTACTAAGCAATAACATACTTTTATTAAACCCCTACTTCAACACATCCAAAACCCTGAACATTTTCTCCTTAATCCCCCTGCCAGATCCATTGTAGTTGTTAACCATGATAGAAAAGCAAAGCTCGCGCCCGTTGTGGGTTTGGTAACCGGCATAGCAAAGCACGCTGTTGATGCTGCCGCTTTTCATTTTCATATTGTTGTAAACGGGGAGGCTCTCGTACAGATCATTAAACCAACTTTCCTTTTTGGCAGATTGCAGAATTTTAGCCAGTGTATTGGTAGTTACCCTATCTCCGGGCGATAGGCCGCTGCCATCATAGGTATTGATGCTGTTTGGGTCGATGCCGCGTGCCTGCCAAAATTTTCTGACTTCCTCTGCACCATTAGTTGTAGTTGGCTTTTTGCCCTGCTTCCAGGCAATGGTTTTAAGTAATTGCTCGGCATACAGGTTTATACTTTTTTGGTTGAGCCAGTAAATGATCTTACTCAATGGCGGCGACTGAATGGTTGCCAGGTTTTTCGAAATCAGCGGAGCCTGTAATCCTTTAGCGGTTAGCGTTGTAACAGATTCAGGATCATTGCTTATGGTGATACCTAATTTTTTCAGTGTATCTGCCAAACGCAGGGCGGCATCATAGGCAGCATCTGGCAGGGCGGTCGAGATACTTTTTTTCTCCTGGTCTGTAGCGTAGCTCCCCCGCAAGTACATTACTTTGCTGCCAACCGGTAAAAAGGCATAGGCGTTATCCCCACTCCCTGCCGAACCATTCAGCAATTCGCTTTTAAAGGTAAGGTACGAAATGTTGGGTACGGTGTGCGAGATGCCAATCAGGTTACCGGCAATACCTGTGCGCAATTTAATATCAAACTGATTTTCGCGCCAGCAAAGGCCCGATGTTCCGGCACCATAATAGTTGCCTATATCCTGCCAGATCCAACCTTCGGGGATTGATTGTGTGCCGAAGATACTGTCATCGCCAATAATTCGTCCGTTTATTTTTTTGATGCCTGCGGTTTTCAGGGCGTCGGTCATTAAAGCCAATACGTGCGCTTCTTTGGTTTGCTCGTAACGCCAGCTGCCCAGGGTTGGGTCGCCGGCACCTTTGATGATGACATCGCCGTTGAGGGTACCATCGGTGGTGATCTCTCCACTGTAACCCAACTGGGTTTGGTACCTGAAATCGGCACCCAAAACGTTAAAAGCGGTAATGCTGGTAATGGTTTTAAGAGTTGATGCCGTAGCCAAACCCATGTTGGGATTAGCGGCAAACACCTGTTCGCCGGTCTTAGCATCAATAACGGTTAATGACAGCGATGCATAAGTACACTGGCTATCGGCCTGTAACCTGTTAAAAGCTGTCGCTAATTTTTGCTGAAGATCCTGGGCGTAAACCCTTCCGCTTAAAATAAATAAACTAACTATTAATAACCGCTTCATCCTCATGCTTAACGTTCCTTTGCGATATATAATATATTGGGATACCTATCAACACGATCCCTAAACCAAATACCGAATAAGTACTTTTGTAAACCAGCAATAAAATACAAAATGCTATACCCATTAAAATGTAAATGGCAGGCAATACAGGATAGCCAAAAGCTTTGTAAGGGCGTTCGGTGTTAGGTAGTTTAGCCCTTAAAATATAGATACCTACAATAGTAAGTACATAAAATATAACAACTACCAAAGATATCATATCCAGCAGATCGCCATAACGGCCGCTTAAGCAAAGCACTGATGCAACTAAGGCCTGAATCCATAAGCCAAATTCCGGAACCGCAAATTTATTGAGCGTGCCGGTACGTTTAAAAAACACACCATCCTTAGCCATGGTATAATAAACCCTTGCGCCTGATAATATTAAGCCGTTGTTGCAGCCAAAGGTTGATATCATAATCATAACTGCAATGATGTAGGTGCCTACATTACCAAAAATAACATGCGATGCTGCTACAGCTACCCTATCCTTATCGGCCACAGAAATTTCATGCAGCGAAAGCACACCAGTGTAAACCACGTTGGCCAGTACATAAATCAATGTAACAATGATGGTACCAAACATCATGCTTAGCGCCACATCACGTTTAGGGTTCTTCATTTCGCCGGCCACAAAGGTTACGCTATTCCAGGCATCACTGCTAAAAATAGAGCCTACCATAGCCGCAGCCACAGCGCCCAAAGCAGTACCTACGGTTAATTGAGTGATGGTGCCATCCTTGTTGAGGTTGTGCAAATCCCAGGCATTTGTCCAGTTGGCTGTCCAGATATCTCCTTTAAATGCCAAAAATCCAAAACCTATCAAACCAAAAAGGCTGATGAGTTTGGTCATAGTAAAAGTTGTTTGTATCAGCTTGCCACCTTTTACACCACGGGTATTTATGAATGTGAGGATGATGATCAGTATGATGGATACTACCTGTGCGGCGCTGATTTTGATAGAGCCTAAATTGAATAGAATATTATCCTCGCTAAAAGCAGGGATCAAATAAGCCGTAAATTTTGAGAAAGCCACACCTACGGCAGCAATAGTTCCGGTTTGGATCACCGCGAAAAAACTCCATCCGTATAAAAAAGCAATGAGTTTATTATAGGCTTCCTTTAAATAAACGTACTGCCCGCCTGCTTTGGGGTACATACCGCTAAGCTCGCCATAACTTAAGGCAGCGGTTAAAGTCATAAAGCCGGTGATAACCCAAATTGCTATAAGCCAGCCTGCTGAGCCAACATTGCGTATAATATCTGCACTAACTATAAATATACCTGAACCTATCATGGAGCCTGATACCAGCATGGTACCATCCAGCAGGCTCAGTTCATGTTTCATTTTGGGTTGTCCGGGATCTTTTGCCATAAATTGTTTTAGGGTTTAAAGTCCTAAACTATTCAAAAACTTTAATATTGACAGGCTATTGTAAAGAAAATAAAATCACTATTTTGCAACCACCAATTACACCTGTTATACTTAACACCAAAAAGTACTACATTATAAACCAAACTTGTGACTATGGATTTTCTGAACACTTACTTAATTTATTTGATTCCGGTTTTTGGGCTCATCGGCATTGCCGCAATGGCCATTAAAGCCGCGTGGGTTACCAAACAAGATGCCGGCGATGGCGATATGGTAAAACTATCGGGCTATATTGCTGATGGGGCAATGGCCTTTTTACGTGCCGAGTGGAAAGTGCTGAGCTACTTTGTAGTAGTTGCCGGTGTATTACTGGCCTGGAGCGGCACTACGGTTGCTACCTCAAGCCCGGTTATTGCCGTGTCATTTGTAGTAGGCGCATTTTTATCGGCTTTTGCCGGTTATATGGGTATGCGCATTGCCACCAAAGCTAACGTGCGTACTACACAAGCTGCGCGTACCAGCCTTGCACAAGCTTTAAGAGTTTCTTTTACCGGAGGTACCGTAATGGGCCTTGGTGTTGCCGGCCTGGCCATTATTGGTTTAGGTTCGCTGTTTATTGTGTTTTATACGGTATATGTTAAAAACACAGGGGGCACCGTTAATGGCGAGGCCATGGCCAAAGCACTTGATGTTTTAGCCGGATTTTCGTTAGGATCTGAATCCATAGCCCTATTTGCCCGTGTGGGAGGTGGTATTTACACCAAGGCCGCCGATGTTGGCGCCGACCTTGTGGGTAAGGTAGAAGCCGGAATCCCCGAAGATGATGTACGTAACCCTGCTACTATTGCCGATAACGTAGGCGATAACGTAGGTGACGTTGCCGGTATGGGTGCCGATTTATTTGGATCATACGTAGCAACTATGCTGGCTACCATGGTTTTGGGCCGCGAAATTGTATCGCATGATAAATTTGGTGGTATAGCCCCAATATTGCTCCCTATGGTTATTGCAGGTTTAGGCCTGATATTCTCCATAGTTGGTGCATCACTGGTGAAGATTAATAAGGAAACTGATAGTGTACAAAAAGCTTTAAACATAGGTAACTGGGCCTCTATCATTTTAACAGCCATTGCCACTTATTTTGTGGTACAATGGATGTTACCGGCTGATAGCTTCCACATGGTACGTGATGAGGATGCCAACCATGCTATAAAAGCAGGGTCGTTGGTGTTTACTAAAAACGGTGTATTTATGTCAATTGCAGTAGGCTTAGTAGTAGGCACATTAATGTCTCTTATTACAGAATACTACACGGCTATGGGCAAACGCCCTGTGCTGAGCATCATCCGCCAGTCATCAACCGGACATGCTACCAATATTATTGGCGGCTTAGCTGTAGGTATGGAATCAACCGTATTGCCTATCCTGGTTTTAGCATCGGGCATTTATGGGTCATACC
This sequence comes from Mucilaginibacter sp., assembly GCF_025362475.1. GTDB lineage: Bacteria > Bacteroidota > Bacteroidia > Sphingobacteriales > Sphingobacteriaceae > Mucilaginibacter. The sequence goes on along the minus strand of NZ_JANYGH010000014.1, from coordinate 57,912 downwards.
ATTTTGCAGGATTATACGGTGTTGCTATCGCTGCAGCAGGTATGATGGCCACTACAGCCATGCAATTAGCCATTGATGCTTTCGGACCAATTGCCGATAACGCCGGTGGTATTGCCGAAATGAGCCGCCTGCCCGAGGAAGTACGCCACCGTACAGACAATTTAGATGCCGTAGGTAACACTACCGCTGCTACAGGCAAGGGTTTTGCCATTGCTTCGGCTGCATTAACCTCACTGGCCTTATTCGCGGCATTTGTGGGTGTTGCAGGTATCGAGCATATTGATATTTACAAGGCTGATGTTTTAGCCGGTTTATTTGTGGGCGGGATGATCCCTTTTATCTTCTCGGCATTGTGTATCTCGGCAGTTGGCCGTGCAGCTATGGCGATGGTTGAAGAAGTTCGCCGCCAGTTCCGCGAAATTCCGGGTATTATGACCTATGAAGGCAAACCCGAATATGAAAAATGTGTGGCTATATCAACCAAAGCGTCTATCCGCGAAATGGTTGCCCCTGGTTTGATAGCGCTCATTACGCCAATTATTATCGGTTTCTCTTTCGGCCCCGAAGTGTTGGGTGGTTTATTGGCCGGCGTTACCGTATCCGGCGTACTGATGGGTCTTTTCCAGAGCAACGCTGGTGGTGCTTGGGATAATGCTAAAAAATCATTCGAAAAAGGTTGTTTGATCAATGGCGAGATGTTTTACAAAAAATCAGAACCACATAAAGCATCGGTAACCGGTGATACGGTAGGTGATCCGTTCAAGGATACCTCAGGCCCGTCAATGAATATTTTGATCAAGCTGATGTCTATCGTTTCGTTGGTTATTGCACCACATTTAAACGCAAACCGCGTTGCTCCAACGGCGATGAAACACGAAGTTAAAAAACAAATTACGGTACAGGCTTTTGTATCGCCTATAACCAAGGTTGATAAGAAAGGTTAATAACCAGTTTGGGATATTTAGGAAAAGCCACCTGATGAGGGTGGCTTTTTTTGGTTGTTATTGCACGTTTTAACGTCCGGTGGACACTAAAAGGAAAATGACGTTTTTAAAGGTTTGTCATCCTGAACGCAGTGAATGATCTATTCACAGACTGTACAGGGCGAAGAAGCAGGGCGAATAACAGATCCTTCACTGCGTTCAGGATGACAAAAAGTTTTTTTTCGAAAAATGTTATGGGTAGACTCAAAACACTCTCCAATTTACAGAGCAGCTATTTAGGTTCTAACTTTATTTTTTGCATATAAACAACATTGGCCCGCTCAGTTGCCGCGGGAGGGCTGTTACTTTGTCTTGAAACAAAGTAACCAAAATTCAAGTCAGCAGAGAGGTTTCTTTGCCGCACAAGGCCTTTGCCCTGCAAATCGGGCAGAACCGCGGGCCGCGAATTTGCCCCACTTTGTTCGCTCATCCCTCTGCGGCAAAATCGCTAATACCCTTTTCCAGCACACAGGCCACCATTGTTCTGCCCTATTTCGCCCGAAACTTATCTGTTGACAAGAAAAGGGGAAATTTATCATTCTATTATAGCATACTCCTGCTTTTTAAAAGCTAAACAGCCTTTTCCATCACCCTTGAGTATTGTTATCGGCAACAACAGCTCCGGGTGTTAAAGATTAATTTGCATAAACAAAACAAGGTTCGGTCAACATTTGCGCTCAAATCTTCTTTATTTACCAAACAATTTCCGCCCTGTTTCCACAACACAATTAATTTTTTTTTCCTTAAAAACAGGAGTGTTATCAAGACACTATTATTTATCCAATTGCACAACAAATGAGGTACTTACTCATCTACAAGTAAAATCAATCCCGTCCGCTTTTCCCAACTTTAATTGGGGTAATTTATGCGCATCCATTCTTACATTCGGCCCTTTATCTTTTCAATAAATTTAAGTACGTTTGGGGAAATGTAAATTTTTAATTTTTTAGACTGATCTTACTAATTTAAAATGAAGTTATTTATTAAAAAACCTATTGCGCAATTGATGGCTGCTTCGGCAGAAACGGAGAAAACGCTGAAAAGGACTTTAGGCGTTGGATCGCTTATAGCTTTGGGTATTGGTGCAATTATTGGCGCCGGTATCTTTGTGCGAACGGCAGCAGCCGCGGGTGAACATGCCGGTCCGGCTGTTACCATTTCATTCCTTATAGCCGCATCTGGTTGCGCGCTGGCCGGTTTATGCTATGCAGAATTTGCCAGTATGATCCCTATTGCCGGTTCGGCTTACACCTATTCATACGCAACCATGGGCGAGTTTATTGCCTGGATAATTGGATGGGATTTGGTATTGGAGTATGCATTAGGTGCAGCAACAGTATCCATTGGATGGTCGCAGTACTTTAACGAGTTTTTACACACCTTTTTTAATGTGCACATACCCTATCAATGGGCGCACTCGTTTTTTGAAACATCCAACACAACCGCTGGTATGTATGCCGCAGAAGTGGGCACCAGGGGTATTGTCAACTTACCAGCTATCCTGATCCTGTTCCTGTTAACCTTATTACTTATAAAAGGTACAGCAGAATCTGCCATGGTAAACAACATTATTGTGGTTATTAAAGTTGCCATTGTATTAATGATAATTGGTTTAGGCTGGCATTTTATAAACCCTGCGTTGCACACTCCATACATGATCCCTGCTGATGCGGGCACAGTAAAAGTGAGCACAGGTGTTGTAAATTATGGTGATACCTTTAATCATGGCTGGCTTGGTGTATTACGTGGTGCCAGTGTGGTATTCTTCGCTTTTATTGGTTTTGATGCCGTTTCAACTGCCGCGCAGGAAGCAAAAAATCCGCAAAGAGATATGCCTAAAGGTATCCTGATATCATTGGTTATCTGTACTGCACTTTACATCTTGTTCTCTCACGTATTAACCGGTTTGGTATCATACAAAGAATTCCTTATCCAGGGTAAAGAAGCATCTGTAACTTATGCTATTAAAGCTGCTATGGGTCCAAGCTACCATTGGTTGGCTAACCTTGTAACAGTGTCTATCCTTGCAGGTTTCTCATCAGTTATCCTCGTGATGTTAATGGGCCAAACCCGTGTATTCTATACCATGAGTACTGATGGTTTAATCCCTAAGATCTTCTCCAAACTACACCCTAAATTCCAAACACCTTACAAATCGCAATGGTTATTCTTCGGTTTTGTATCCCTGTTTGCAGGTTTCATTCCTGACAGGATAGTGGGTGACATGGTAAGTATAGGTACCCTGTTCGCATTCGTACTGGTTTGTTTTGGTATCATGATCTTACGTAATACCGATCCACATTTGGTTCGTCCGTTCAAAACACCTATTTATTACATTGTTTGCCCGCTTGGCGCGCTGATCTGCTTAGGTATGATTGCTTCTGAAGGCTGGGAAAACTGGGCAAGGCTAATTGTTTGGTTACTAATAGGCTTTGTAATCTATTTTGGTTACAGCATTAAACGTTCGCACGTTAGGCATGGCAAGGTTGAAGCCGCCGTTGATCCTATTAATCCAAAATATGTTGAATAACATAGAACTATATTAATAATAACAAAAAAGGTTCTGGATTTTTCAGAACCTTTTTTGTTGCCTTATATTTATTAGTTCGTAGTATTTTCTTATTATCTTCATACTGATTTTAATTGTAACAGCTTTAAGTTTCCGGTCAAAGTCAAAATAAACAAAACACTATCACCATGCAGCCACTAATTTTCAGGGAAATATTATCCGTTACGATGATCCTCTTTGCCATTATTGATATACTGGGCGCTATACCTGTAATTATCCAGGTGCGCCAACGTGTAGGGCATATCGAATCGGAAAAGGCAAGTATAGCGGTGTTGGTTTTAATGGTTGTTTTTTTGTTTGTTGGCGATGAACTATTAGCTATTATCGGTTTAGATATATCGTCTTTTGCTATAGCAGGTTCGCTGGTGATATTTATTATAGCCATGGAGATGGTGCTAGGGGTCGACTTTTTTAAAGAAGAGATTCCACAGTCAGCGTCCATTGTCCCTATCGCCTTTCCGCTTATTGCTGGTGCAGGAACCATGACCACCCTACTTTCGTTAAAATCGCAGTATCAAACGCAAAACATTATAGTTGGTATTATACTCAATACCATAGTTGTTTATATTGTATTAAAAAATGTAAAATTCCTGGAAAAGCTTTTAGGCCCGGTGGGTTTAAGTATCCTGCGTAAATCTTTCGGAATTATTTTGCTGGCTATCGCGATAAAGCTGTTTAGGGCTAATACGCATTTGTAGATGTGCAGATGATAGATTTCAGATGTGCAGATGGAGCTGCAAGAACAAACTCTACCATCAGCTATAACGCGGTAACTCGTTTTCCTTTGCTAAACTTTTCCCTTAATGCGGTCATTTTACGCTCGAAGAAATGATATTGCAGATAAGATACAACTATAGTTAATACCCAAACTACAGTAATATAAGCATACCCGTTCAGCTTCCAGTTAAACTTTTTAGAAAATATGAAAACCACCATGATAACAATAGGATGTAACAGGTAAAGCGAATACGATATGAGGCTAATAAAGGTAACGGGGCCCCGAATAAACTTACTGATCTTATTTGCTTTTATTTCATACATCAACGGAATGAGCGCGGCAAGGGACACACTCAAAAAAGTAAACACAACTGTTTTTTGTAAAATATCTGAGTAAGGAATATGAAGTAAACCAGAACTATAAAAAAAGCTGATAACCCCAATAAACAGGGCTAATCCAATGGAGAAAAATAAGCCTTTATATTTATAAAAAAAGTCTGCGTGGTAATATTTCAGGTAAGATAACAACACGCCTGTACCAATGGCATCAAGCCTAAGCGGAACCATTTTTCTGAAGCCCTGATCCCATTTTAAATCCATATTATTTAACGCTAAATAAACCCGGAGTAAAAGCGGGAACAAAACAAAAACGAGAGCGACAACTAAAAATGCTTTTGGTTTACTTTTAATGAGGTATTGCATCCCAAACAGGAATAAGGGAAACAGTAAATAAAACCACTCTTCGATACTTAGACTCCATGATACACCAAATATATTTTCGGGCATTGGGGTATAAAAGTTTTGCAAAAAAACCAAATAAGTAAAATTATTACTTACGCTAAAAATAAGGTGGTGGTAACTTGGATAGTACAACAGTTCATAAATGATGATCACCAGGTAATAGTTGGGGAGCGTTCTGAACCAGCGCCGGATCCAAAATAACTTTATGGAAGAAAAGCTTGTAATGCCCGAATAATTATGGGTCTTTATTAAAATACTTCCGATTAAAAAACCGCTCAGTACAAAGAAAGCTTCAACGCCTATTAAACCCCAATAGCGAGTAATGATTTCAAGGGTGGGATTTGCGAATTTTAAAGAAAAAGTATGCGCTATTAATACTAAAATTATCGCGATGCATCTTAAAAAATCAAGCCCGAATACTCTTACTTTTTGATCACCCATGCAGGCCTAAAGATAACAGAAGCAAATCATTTTCAAATCCTCCAATCAGCCATTTTTCAAACTCCTAACAACCTTGCCACAAACATGGTATCAGCCTTATGCTCGTATCCTTTCAGCACCTTGCTTTCTTCAAGCTTTAAACCCAATTCCTTTACCAAATAATCAACCACTTCCTCATTCTCGCCTTTAAAGGCCGAGCAGGTGATATAAATCAATGGCTTGCCAGGTTTTAAGTATTTTACCACGTTTTGCGCGATACTTTTTTGCAGGCGCTGAAAAAATTCAATTTTCGGCGGCATAAACTGGGCTATCATTTCGGGCGTACGGCCCCAGGTGCCCGAGCCGCTGCAGGGGGCATCTAAAATAATGCCGTCAAATTCATAGTCATGCAGGGATTGGTCAATGTTGGTAGTCAGGTCCAATACTTTTTTCTGATACTTGGTTAGGCCCGCCAATTGGAAACGCTCATCCAGGTTAGCGAGTACTGACTCGCGAATATCCGAAACCACCAATTTTATATTTGGCTCGTCCTCATGCAACAACAGCGATTTACCGCCCGATGCCGCGCAGGCATCCCACCAGCTATCCCAACGCTTTGGCTTAAAAAACCCGCCAGTTTGCTGCGATGAAAGATCCTGCACTTCAAACCAATGCTGTTTAGGAAATATGGTTTCTAAGCGGGTACCATTGGGTAGTGAATAACATCCGTTACCTTCATCCTTAAACGCTATCTCGGCTTTAGTCAATTCGGCCTTTACCAGGTGATCGTAATTATTACGCACGCGTATAAAAAGATCGGGCTGGCAAAAAAAAGATTTTAAAAACGCGTCTTTGTCTATTCCGTCAGAAACCTGATCCATCCACGGAAACACATCCTCCAGCTTAAAAGCCGGGTAAGCATTTTTTACCAGGGCAAGCTTATCATCAACATTAAAATTTATACAAGCGGCCCAATCGGGTTTAAAATGCTGTAAAAAGGAATTGCTTTGGGTATTGCATAAAAATTCGGCAACAATCAGCCGTTCATCTGTAGCCAGGTTGGGCAAAGCCTGCCCTATGCGGAAATAGTTATATATTAAACGATTGGCTACCCGCCTATCGGTAGATCCCATCTGCTTGTTTTGCCTGTAAAACCCTGGTAAAAATTTACTTAATGGCGTATCAACCGGGTATTCACCTATTATTCGCTGAAACGTTTTAAGTTGATTTATTGCCTTCATTCTACCTGTTTTAGCTCAAAGTTACTGTACATTAATATATTAACATGCGTGTTCACCCACCCTAATGGTCCCTTTTTTTCAAAGTGAAAATTATTGTGCAAGCCGGTAAAATCCGCCTTATCCAATGCTTCAAAATTATTATCAATCAGCTGTTTACCAAAAAATAAACCTTCATCAAACCCCTTTATGGCATAATCGGTAGGTTCAACATGGTAAAGCCGGTGATATACCCTGATAAACTCCATACTGGCATCAGACTTGTAATCAACCTGGTCTGCAGATGTAATATGGGTTTTTAAGCGCTGCAAAATATCCACTTTCAAAAAACTGTATTTCTCCCAGCTCGGGTGCCCAAACAGCACCACCGGATAATGCCTGTTCAACGTATCTAACGACCGGAGGGTTACGCTTAAAAACGCCTGATCGGTAGCGGCTACAACAAATACATTTTGCTCAGTTTTTGAAAGCTGGGGAATTAGCCCGGCCAACTGCCCTTTTGATATGATAACGGTAATTATTTTAACCTTCTTTTTACTTAAACTATCCGTAGCATTTTTAAAGCCCCTTACATAATCTTGCTCCTGACTGAATCCCGAACGTAGAATAAAGATTTTTTTAGGCTTTAATTTATTGCAGATATATTGCGCTGCGCCCCAGCCATGGTACTCCAAAGGCGGCATTACAGTGATCAAATTACGGCTGTTGATGGTGGCAGGCGATGCAGGCGAAAGCGGTGAAACAATTGGTGCTTTTGTATTGAGCACCTCGGCAAACACTTTTATGCCATCAGGAAAAACAGGGCCAACTATCAGGTCGCTATTTTTAATGAGCGGGTTAAAGGCAAGGCTGTGAGCCTGTGCGGCATCATCCTTCGAGTCGTATAAATGCAGTTTAAAATTAGCGCCGGCAGCAGTTAATGAATCCAAAGCCATTTTAAAACCCTGGTAATACTCCACGCTCATGTTGGCTTTTGTTAAGCCCGCCGAAGTATATTTTGCCCCCGGTTTCAGGTGATCCAGGCCCATAGGCAGAATCATGGCTATATTTAGCTGTTTTGCTTCCGCCGGTTTGGTAGTTGCTTTTTCGGCAACCTTCTTTTCGGGTTCCTTTTCAGTTTGTTTTTTTACGGGTGCAGTTACCGGCCGCAGTTTTGGAGAACATGCAGCCAGTAACATTACCGCTATAAAAAATAATAACCATTTATTCCCACTCAATTGTGGCAGGCGGTTTCGAACTGATATCATATACTACCCGGTTAATTCCTTTTACGTTATTGATGATCTCGTTACTGATCTTGGCCAGCAGATCATAAGGTAAATGGCACCAATCGGCTGTCATTCCATCCAGTGACTCTACAGCGCGCAGGCAAATTACGTTCTCGTAAGTACGCTCATCGCCCATTACTCCTACCGACTGTACCGGCAAAAATATCGCGCCGGCCTGCCAAACCTTATCGTAAACACCGTATGACCGCAAATTGTTGATATAAATCGCATCAGCCTCTTGTAATATAGCAACTTTTTGCGGGGTTACATCACCTAATATCCTGATTGCCAGTCCCGGACCAGGAAAAGGATGCCTGCCTAAAATATTAGGATCAATACCTAATGCCTTACCAACACGCCTTACTTCGTCTTTAAACAGGGTATTTAAAGGTTCAACAACCTTTAGTTTCATAAAATCGGGAAGCCCGCCAACGTTGTGGTGCGATTTAATGGTAGCCGACGGCCCTTTAACAGAAACCGACTCGATAATATCCGGGTAAATAGTACCCTGGCCCAGCCATTTAACATCCTGAACCTCGTGAGCGGCATCATCAAATACCTCGATAAACACACGGCCTATTGCCTTACGTTTCTTTTCAGGATCGCTTAGGCCCGCCAGCGCATCGTAAAAACGATCCTTGGCGTCAATACCTTTTATATTTAAGCCCATGTGTTTGTATGAATCAAGCACCTGCTCGTATTCATCCTTACGCAAAAGGCCGTTATCAACAAATATACAATGCAAATTTGTGCCGATGGCATGGTGCAGCAATACCGCGGCTACTGATGAATCAACACCACCAGATAGACCTAATACTACTTTATCATCGCCTAATTTTTCTTTTAGGGCGGCAATAGTAGTTTCGATGAACGAATCGGGAGTCCAATCCTGGTGACATCCGCAGATATCAACTAAAAAGTTCTCTAACAATTGCTTCCCATCAATACTATGGGTTACTTCCGGGTGAAACTGGATACCGTAAGTTTGAGTACCGGTTACCTGGTAAGCCGCAATTTTTACGGTATCTGTACTGGCTATGATCTCAAAGTTATCACCAATGCTTGATATGGTATCCGCATGCGACATCCAAACCTGCGAGTTCTCAGGTATATTTTTAAACAGCGGATTTGCCTTGTTAACGTATTCTAAATTAGCCCGACCATACTCCCGTGTGCTTGATGGCAATACCTCGCCGCCGTGGAAATGTGCCACATATTGTGCTCCGTAACAAACACCTAAAATAGGCCTTGTGTTATGAAATTGCTCAAAATCAAACCGGGGAGCATCTTCCTGGCGTACAGAATAAGGACTGCCGGAAAGGATGATACCTTTTACAGTGCTGTCAATTTCGGGATAATGATTGAAGGGGTGGATCTCACAGTAAATATTGAGCTCCCTGACACGGCGCGCTATAAGTTGGGTAAATTGCGAGCCAAAGTCAAGAATGAGGATTTTTTCTTGCATGGGCAAAGATAGGATTTTGATATGAGATGTGAGATATGAGATTTGAGATTTTTAAAAATGGGGTGTTTTACCTTTAGTTTTTTGTCTGAACCGGAATTTTTAGAATTAAAGAATTGACAGAATTTTACCTTGACGCTGAATATTCAACGTTCAAATAATTCTGTCAATTCCTCAATTCGTTTGATTCCGGTTCAGACAAAATCATCCGCACATCGAAAAAACCTGATAATTAATGCTAACTACTTGATACTATTTTCATGGTGTTGCCTGCGGCCCGGGCTGTCCGCTAATACGCCTGCAGGCATTACGCTCATTGGCCGGTACCGCTACCATCCCTAACACATTGTCTGAATCAGAATTTTCAGAATTAAAGAATTAACAGAATTTCACCTAATTTGATTAGCCCTTTTTCAAAACTGGCAACTGGCAACTGGCAACTGGCAACTGGCAACTGGCAACTGGCAACTGGCAACTGGCAACTGCTAACCCTCCCCTTCCCGTTTAACCAGCAACACCTCATCCCCATCCAATAACAAATAACCATACTCATAACAAAACATATAGGTTGATCCGGTTTTGGTTTGATAGATACTGGTGATATGATCAAAGTCGAAGCCTTTTGCTGCCAGTTTTTTGCGGGTGGTCTTGGTTTTGCCGGTTGGGTTTAGCTCTTCCAGTACACGACGGTTGCGGCGCAGGATATTGTTGATATTGCGCACCAGGTTATAACTGTTGCTGTTAAGCTGGTTGTTATAATTATTGCGGCATAGGTCATTACAGAATTTTTTATCGGCCCGGCCGTGCAGGGGTTCGCCGCAATCCAAACAGTTTCTTTCCTGGTTCATAGCATAAAGATACACAATTACCTATCCGTTTGCAAACGCTTACAAACGGAAACTATCGACTATAAACGGTTACTATCCGGTTAAATTTTCGGGATAGCCGCACCTTTGTATCGTTATCAAAACATATATCAAACATTAAAAAAACAAAACGATGAACTCATTAAGAAACAGTGTACGCCTTGTAGGCAACTTAGGTATGGATCCGGAAGTAAAAGTTTTCGACAGCAACAAAAAAATGGCGCGGATATCTATAGCCACCAACGAGAGCTATAAAAATGACAAAGGCGAAAAGATAACCGATACCACATGGCATAATCTTGTTTTGTGGGGAGCACAGGCCAAACTTGCCGAAGATCTTTTAAAGAAAGGTGATGAGGTAGCCATTGAAGGCAAGCTGGCCAATCGCAACTATACCGATAAGGACGGGGTAAAACGTTACGTATCAGAAATTGTAGTGAATGAATTTTTAAAAATTGGTGCGAAGGGCTGAAGAGCAAAAGGGCCGGAACCAAAAGGAGCGCAATGGCGGGTTGGTTCTGTGGATGATCGCTTTGCGGTATCACCTCCCGATGAAAAATTATGAACTTTTTGTTATCCTAAAATGCAGTGAACTATTCTACCGGCAAGCATTGTATGTTGGCAAGTAGATATTTCACTGGGTTCGGCAATCACGAAATGATTGGCTGAAAGTAATAAAAGGCATTCCTTTTCTTAACTATCAAACTTCTGCCCAGGTGGTGTTTACGTTAATAGTTTGTTCAACAATATCGTGAATAACTTTATCAAGCTCCCTGGTTGATATATAAAGGTAGTCGATTATTTCATTGTTCAGCGGATTCATTTCGTTGTGCTTATCGAACAAATTTACCAGGCCTAAAATGGTGGCCACCGGGCGCCTTAACTCGTGCGAACTTATATTGGCGATAGCGTGAAGCCTGTTATTTTGCTCTTTAATATAGGTCTCATTTTTTTTGCTTTCAATCAACACGCGCAGGATATTAACCGTGCGTTCAATTAGTCGTAGTTCGTCATTGTTGGGCTCACGAACGGTGGTGTAATAAATACCAAATACAGCCAAAACCTTTGTACCCTTTGTATTCATGACCGGTGCAGACCAGCAGGCTTTTAAACCATACGGTTTTACCAGTTGGGTATAATCAACCCACCTGGAGTCATTTTCAATATCACTTACAATAATCTGCTCGCGATAATATACCGCAGTACCACATGAGCCCACATCGGGTCCAATCTCAAGGCCTTCCAGCTGATCACAATATGGTTTTGGCAACCTTGGCGCGGCAAGGTTAAATAGCCTTTCCTGCGCGTGATCTACTTCCAAAACAGAGCAAAGCATATCAGGGAATATCGCTTCAATTCCCTTAAGCAATTCGGTGGTTGTTTGCGCAAGTGTATATTGTGTGGTAACATTCAACTCCAGCACCTTTTTTTCCAATCCCAACACCCATTCCTGGATTTTGATTTCAGTAATATCCCTGATAAAAACCGCTATCTGTTTATGATAAGGGTACATGTTGATGCGAAGCCAAGAATTTGAGTAAGCATTTAAATACTGAAGCTGTAATGATACATTATCGTTTAATGATCGTTTAAATTCGGCTAGTACCTCTGGGGTTAAACCCAGGCTTTCTATCTGAGTAAATCCCGATTGTTTAATTTCTTCGGCGCTTAAATTGGCCAAAGCCAGAAAAGCCGGGTTAAAAACCATGATATTCCAATCGGCATCAAGCACAATAAAACCCTCGTTCAGGCTTTGAATGGTATGTTGTACAATATCGTTACCCGTCAATCCTGCTAGAACAGGCGCATCCATCTGCGGGGTACCCGTAGAATAGATAAGATTATCATCATTTAAAATTACAGACCAGGTAACGCTATAATAGCAGCCATTTTTTGCCTTTATCCTGCTTTGATAGCCCAGCAGTTTCTTATGTAAAAGCAAACTGTTTTGCGATTCCTCCTTTCGCTCTTTATCCGCCGGGTGGCATATATCGGCAATATTAATACCCGATAATTCGGCATCACTATAGCCAAATAAGCTTTGAAAGGAAGGGTTTGTATGCAAAATCACTCCATTCACGTCCATCACAAAAAAAATATCTTTTGAATGAGTAAAAAGGGATGTGAATCTTATATCCATATGGGGTTTTTACGGTTTTTATATCCCGTAAGTTATAAAATATTTGTAATAACTTAATATTATTTTATGGCGTGCTTACTGCAACGGGCAAAACCTTACCATTAAAAAATTTATGACCCGTTAATGCGAAATCTGCAATATACTTACCCATTTCAAATGCCAAAACCGGCGACTGGTACCCAGGAAAAGCCTTCTCCAGCATTTCTGTTTGTGCCGACCCTAATGCCAGGCAGTTTACCTTAATATCCTGATCTGCAAGTTCCTGCGCCAGGCACTCCGTTAACGTGTGCAGCGCTGATTTGCTGGCCGAATAAGCCGACAAACCCGGAAATTTGGCACTACCGGAGTAGCCGCCCATACTGCCAATATTTAGTATATGCCCCCCTGCCGAAATTAATGATAAAAGCGCTTGTATAATACGTACATGACCTATAAAATTACTTTGCAGCATTTCTACAAAATCGGTTTCTAACAACTGGGTAAAAGGTTTATTAATAAGCACCCCTGCGTTATTGATTAAAATATCCACCTTGTTATCAAAATTAACCTCGATAAATTGCTGTAAACCCAGGTAATCATCGTGCACAATATCAAAAGTAAGGGCATATAACGGGCAATCGGGGTTAAGGCCATGGGCTATCTCCAGCAAACGCTCCAGTTTATCCTGCGAGCGGGCAAGGGCAATTACCTTATGGTTTCCTGATAGTATAAGTTCAATTACAGCTTCAAATCCTACGCCGCTGCTGGCGCCTGTTATAATGATGTTCATAGTAGCGACTAAAATACCAATTTTTGCTCAACAGGATGTTCAATAAGGTAAAAACCATCAGTGATAAGTTTTTTTAATTCGGGCTGGTCTTTTACCTTTTGCTTAAGAAAACCACGAATCTCAGCTACCAGTATCGGCTCAATCTCCTCATGTTCCAGCAACTCCAGTATCTCCAGGGCACAAAGCCAGTCGTCATGATGATCTTTTTGCAATTTAAGCCAAACATTGCCTAAAAAACTATATTCACCTTGTTTTTGACGGCAATAGCGCACCTGCTGGTATAACTTGTGCAATTCTATATTTTTAAAGTCATGCTCTACATGATGGGTGGCAGTTTTTGATTTGTAAATAACTTCCTCAAATGCCTCCTTATCAGCTGCACCGCAAAATACCGATGTGATGCTTTCGCCCACAGCCATATCATAAACGCCCCATGACGGATCAAATAGTATTACGCCTTTTTCATCAGTAACGCTACAATGCGTAAAAGTAATTATCTGCGTTTTCCCTTCGGATACAAAGATATTTTTAACCCTGCCTTTAACCGTGATACCACTTTCAAAATCAAGGATCGTGTCTTTCTTAATTGCAATACCGATGTCTTCCAACTCCGCCAACCCCATGTTTTCTAAAGGCTGCATATTTTTAAGTTTACCAACAGGCGAGCTGAAACCATCCTGATGATAATTTTTACCATGACCTTTTAGTTGCTTGTTATTCACTGACAAAACAGATGGTCCGCTGGTTTTTAAAAAATAAGGATCTTCATTTTTACCAACTCTAAAATCGGTAATCGTACCGGAAACCTGTAAGCCTGAGCTATAGACCACCGTACAGGTGTTTTTACTTTCAAAAGCCTTACCCAAACCATAAGCTCCTCCCCTGCGGAACGACATGGAATTGGCAAATTGCTCCAGCACATCTATCAGGTTTTGAAAGTTTGGCGTTACAAATAACTGGGGTTGGGTTTTAGTAATATCATAGCTGTAGTTAAGGGCATCAATGGTATACCAAAGCTTTTTAACTTCGGCCGTCATACAGCTGGCACTTTCCCCAATAGATGACAGCAGGCCGGCACCATATATCTTCGGATTCTCTAATGTACCAATCAGGCCATATTCCACCGTCCACCAATGCAGGCGGCTTAGCAATGCCATTTCTGATGGCTCGCCCATGTTTTCCTGCCTGAAAGCTACCAGTTCATCGGCTTTCCTGATCTCTTCAGGGTCAGCATCGGGCATTTCTTTTAAAATTGATAGGGCCCTGATGGCTTCATAAAGTTCAAAATCCTGCGCCGAAAACATCGCTTTCGCCCCTATCGAACCAAAATAGCTCAAATATTCATGGTAATCCTTATCGGCAATAATTGGCGCGTGCCCTGCCGATTCGTGTATAATATCGGGCGCGGGTGTATATTCAATATGGCGTAACTGCCTAATGTCTGCAGCTATTACCAGCACCCTGTAAGCCTGGTATTCCATAAAGGCGGCAGGTGGTATAAAACCATCAACAGTAACAGCTCCCCAGCCAATTTTGGTAAGGGCATCATTCATCTCCTGTAAGTTTGGGATCCGTTCAATAGTTAATCCGGCTTTGGTTAAACCGGGGATGTACGGATAATAAGCAACATCCTTTAAGTAACTATAGTTTTGCCGCATTACATAACGCCAAACCGCATGATCAATGGGCGTGTAATGTTCGTAGTGCTGATCTACTATAAATTGTTTTAAATGACCGGGCAATGCCGCTACCTGCGGATTATTAAAATCATTAAAATGGCTCATTAAAATAAATTGGTTTATATATAGAACGCCAATTTAAGTAAATGGTTGCCGCACTTGCAAAATTCAGAATATGATTCTAATATGAGTTTTAAATTGGAATATTATTCCGACTAACAACTAATTTTCCGAAGTAAATTCCGATGGTTTTTGCAACCCTTTCTCAAGCCGGCTTGGGCGTATCACATAGTAAATACCTATTAAGGCAACAAAAATAGAGACGAGGTAAAAGCCAAAGCTTAAATAAACAGCCATATCTTCCGTAAGATTAAACTGACGTGCCAGGGTTAAAAAAAGTGCATCCCTGATACCGCCGCCACCTAAACTAAAGGGGATAATTGCTGCTAATGAAGAGAAGAGAAACGATAACAGGTAAGGCGCAAACTTGCCGTTAAAATCCTGTGCAAGCAGCAGGCATACAATAGTAAGCAATTGCATACTTTGTACACCGATAGCCTTTAAATGGCCTGAGAAAAAATTATGGGTATAATCCCTGAAAAATTTTCGTGCAACAAAATAATAAATTACTGAACCCACCGACACGATACTCAGCGGAATGGCCAAATGATACGGAAAACTCGGGATTAAAATAATAAGGCCAACCACAATAGCGCCAATAGCCCAAAAGCCGCTTAGCCTATCAAACAAAATAGCCCAGAAAACTTTTTTGGTAGGTAGTTTATAGGTTTTGTGCAGTAAGTAAATTTTATAACCATCGCCGCCTATACCGCCCGGTAGTAACACGTTGTAGCACAGACCTAAAAAATATAAGCGCAGGTTGAAACGCCAATCCAGCTTAAGGCCAATAGATTTAAAGAAACTGAGTAAACGCCATGACGAAAACAGCATTGAGCCAATGTAGCAAAGAATAGCAGCAGTTAACCAGGCACGGTTAGCATGCGCAAGGCGGAATTTTATTTTAGCAAAAGGAACCTTGCTAAAAACCCAATAAAGCAGGCCGCCGGTAACCACTATTATTAAAATAACCTTAACTACATTCCAAAGCTTACCTTTCCAGGTTTTATGCTCGGTGCCTTCGTCAACTATATCTTCTATTTCTGTCATTCGGCCGCAAAGATAGTTAATTAGTAATTAGTTAAATTTTATCAACTAATAAATTCACTGTTTGTTCACAAATTATTAATCTCTAATCTAATGGTCAAAATTCTAACTAATCTTTAATCAACTAATCACTAATCTTTAAAAAGAAGTATTTTTGCGCAAATTTTTATCAATATGAATAAAGTAAAGGTTGGCATAGTGCAAATGAGCTGTACTGCAGATAAGCAGCAGAACATGCAAAAAGCCATTGTTAAAGTAAGAGAAGCAGCGGCCAAAGGCGCACAGATAGTTTGTTTACAGGAACTGTTTACCTCACTTTATTTTTGTGACGTTGAGGATTATGACAACTTTAAACTTGCCGAAGCTATCCCCGGCCCATCAACGGATGAGTTATCAAAAGTTGCTGCCGAGCTTAACGTAGTAATCATTGCTTCGCTGTTTGAGAAACGTGCGCAAGGTCTTTATCATAACACAACCGCCGTTTTAGATGCCGATGGCAGCTACTTAGGCAAATACCGTAAAATGCACATTCCTGATGATCCCGGCTTTTACGAAAAATTTTATTTCACCCCCGGCGACTTGGGTTACAAAGTATTTAAAACCAAATACGGCAAATTAGGCGTACTTATTTGCTGGGATCAATGGTACCCCGAAGCTGCACGCATTACCGCATTAATGGGTGCCGATATTTTATTTTACCCAACAGCAATTGGCTGGGCAACCACGCAGGATGAAGCTACTAACGTAGAGCAATACAATGCATGGCAAACCATTCAACGCTCACACGCTGTAGCTAATGGCATACACGTAGTAAGTGTTAATCGTGTTGGCGAAGAAGCTGGCGTTAAATTTTGGGGAGGATCATTCTTTGCAAATCCATTTGGAGCAATTATTCAGCAAACCTCACATAACGAGGAAGAAGTTGTTGTGCAGGAACTGGATTTAGATAAATCTGATTATTACAGAAGTCATTGGCCGTTTTTGAGGGATAGAAGAATTGACAGTTATCAGCCGATAACTAAACGTTTATTGGACGAAGACTAAAACACCTCCCACCGTCATTGCGAGTTTTAAAACCCAGTGGGCACTGAAGGGGAAATGTCGATTTAAAAGGTTTGTCATCCTGAACGGAGTGAAGGATCTATTCGCAGACTTTACAGGGCGAATAACAGATCCTTCACTCCGTTCAGGATGACAAAAAGTTTTTTTTGCAAAAAAACGTCATAGGTAGGCACGAAGCAATCTCTAACTTTACAGAGCGGCTCTATAGGTCGGGGATTGCTTCGTACCTCGCAATGACGAGTGGGATATAAATATTTGCTTTATCAATTATGAGCCAAAATACTTCAACTATACAAACTCCTGCATCGCAGGGATTTTCCTTCCCAGCTGAATGGGCGCGCCATACAGCAACCTGGTTAAGCTGGCCTCATAAAGAGGCTTCGTGGCCGGGAAAGTTAGATACTATTTACACCTCCTACATCGAATTCATCAAAGTATTAGCCAAAGGCGAATTGGTTCGCATCAACGTGGTTGATGAAAACATGAAGGCATCTGTGGCTTTTCAACTGCAAAACGCAGGTGTCGACATGAGCCGGGTGGAACTATTTGAATTTGCTACCAACGATGCCTGGTGCCGTGATCACGGACCTGCATTTTTGATCAATCCTGATACTAAACAGAAAGCTATTGTTGATTGGGGCTACAACGCCTGGGGCGGCAAATATCCTCCCTTTGATCTGGACGATGTGATTCCTACAAAAATCGGAAAACATTTTGGTTTGCCTGTATTTAATCCGGGTATTGTAATGGAAGGTGGCTCTGTTGATTTTAATGGCAAGGGCACCATTTTAACCACCACTGCATGCCTGCTCAACAAAAACCGCAACCCGCAGTTAAATCAACAGCAAATTGAAGGCTATCTTCGTAATTATTACGGCGCCGAGCAAATTTTATGGTTGGGCGATGGCATTGTGGGCGATGATACGGATGGGCATATTGACGATATCACCCGCTTTGTAAATGAAGACACCGTGGTTACCGTAGTTGAGGAAAATAAAAACGACGACAACTATCACTTACTACAGGAAAACCTGGAAGCATTAAAAACCATGCGCCTGCTCAACGGTAAACAACTTAACGTTGTGGAATTACCTATGCCTGATGAAGTTATTCACGACGATACCCGTCTGCCTGCATCCTACGCTAATTTTTATATAGCCAACTCGGCAGTAGTTGTGCCTACCTATCGTTCTGTTAATGATGATAAGGCGTTGCAGATTATCCAGCAATGTTTCCCTGACCGCGAAGTGGTGGGTATTGATTCAACAGATATTATCTGGGGATTAGGCAGCTTTCATTGCCTGAGCCAGCAGGAACCGGAGATTTGATGATTTCAGATGTGCAGATTATAAATATGCAGATTATATAAATTATTAAATCTCATAAACAACAACGCCCTGTTCAAAAGAACGGGGCGTTGTTGTTTATGATGGACCGAACTATTTAGTCGCTAATACGACAGTTTGCTTATCCAAATTCCAGCCTTCTACCAATATGGTTGGCGTAACACTGCCTAATTTGGCTACCGGAGCGCTTACCGATACAATTGTACTTTCGTGCGGAGCAAGGGTAAAATAGTTGCCTGTCCAGTAGCTTGGCATTACCTCTTCGCCGTTTTTCATCAATTGCGGGCGAACGAAGAATGCTATCTGATTTGAATTATTTGTAAACTGAACTGTCCATTTGTTTTCGCTTACACCTTTTTCAGCTTTTAAAACCTTGGCGCTTACCTGAGCATGTTTCATGCCATTCAATGATTTAAAATCATCATTGGCCGATAGCCAGTACACATTGTGTGATACCGCTTTGCCTGTAGCCGTTTTCAGGTTAAGCACTACAAAGCTTACGCCTTGTGTACCTGCCAGTATTTCTTTTAGTTGGATAACTTCCTGTACTCCATTTAAAGCCAAACCAACATGCTCTACTTTTGATGATTTGATGAGCTTGCTGTTGATATCAAAAATATCGGCGGTAGCAACAAGGCTGCCTGTTGCATGATGGGTACGGTTAATGATAGCCACACTGGAGTTATCATAGTTATACTGAATATGTACAGGCTCACAGGCATTTTGCATGGAATAGTATCCCGCGTTGGGTTCCAGGTACCAATCGTATATCTGCCAAATTACACTCGGCAGGGCTGCATTCAGTTTCCAGAGCATTACGCCACCGGTTTCATTCAGTTTATGCCCGTCGGCTTCAAAAATACCCTGGTAGCCTATATAGTTCATGAACTGCATCTTGTCAGAAAAATTGACAATATCACTCGGTGCACCATACCTTTTGGCCATTTCATCATAGTATTTATCATATTGCCCTGCTCCTGTTGCTGCATCATGATACCCCCAACTGTTATTTAAAGGGAATGGCAGATTTTTATCCCAGGTAAGGTTGGGGATAATTTTTGGCAGCGTAGTGTAAGGCGGCTGCGATGGCAGGCCTGTTTCATCCTTAAATACCCAGTCTTTGCCGGCATCTGCCAGTTTATAATAATCCTTAGGATCTTTCCAGGCATACGGACCACCACTATAAACGCCTGATGGCATATCATCCGGCCATGAGCCTTTCCATCCTTCGGGCAGTTTGGCAAAGCCTGATGAACTTGGGATGAACGGCCTTGTACCATCCAGTTCGATGATATCACTGCGCATTTTATCATATAGTTCTTTACGGGCATGACCTTCGTTGCCACCCGTCCATACCAGTAAACTTGGGTGATTGCGGATCCGGTAAATCGTGCTCTCTACATTTTTTACAAATATGCTTCCTTCCAATGGCCAATCGGGCGAGCCTTTAAACTCACCCTGTGTATCGCCGGTGATCCAAAAATCCGACCATACCATCTGTCCGTATTTATCAGCTGCATTCCAGAAAGCATCAGGAGGTGTAACACCTCCACCCCAAATGCGCACCAGGTTTACATTAGCATTACGGCACAAGTGCATCTCATAATCGTAGCGTGCCGAATCACGGTTCACCATCATATCGGGTACCCAAGCACCGCCTACCAAATGCACCAACTTACCATTCACGTAAAATTGGCGACGCACAAAACCGTTCACCATACTTGCTTTGGATGATACCTCACGCACCCCAAAAACAAAGGTGGTATCATCACTTATTCCCTTTACATCGGCATATTGCAGGCGTATACGATACAGGTTTGCTTTACCATAACCATTTGGCCACCATAATTTTGGCTGACGAATAACAAGCTGGCTTATCTTATCGGCATTTAACTCCACCATCTTGCCTGAGTTAGCAGCAACTGAAACAGCTTGCGTAAACTGGACTGGCAGCCCTGTAAAATTTTCGGGTTTTATGCTGATGGTAAGCTTGCCATTATTAGCCGTGTTGGTACTATTTGATAATGTTAAATTCAGCGATAGCTTAGCTATGCTGGTATCGGGGAGGTTTGGCAGACTGGTTACCAGTTTCGGCCTTCCAATGGTTACCGCCCCGGTTGTGCGCAAAAAAACTGGTTGCCAGATGCCCATATTACGATCGCGCACCGGGGGGATCCAGTCCCAGCCTGCAGAGCAGAGCATGGTTACGTTTTTACCTATATCTCCGGTCGGGCCGCCATTTTCATAAAACGGACCTAAAGCTTTCAACTGTTCTTTTGCGGGATAGCCCGGATAATCCAAAGGGTATATTTTTACAGCCAATGCATTATCGCCACCAGCATTAATTGCATTGCTTACATCCAGGTTATGCTCGGCAAACATGCCTGCCATTTGGGTACTATCGGCAATTTGCTTACCGTTAAGCCAAACTGCAGCGCGGTAATTGACGCCTTTAAATATCAGCTGAAACTGGCGTCCTTTATCAGCAGCAGCCACTTTAAAAGTTGTGCGGTACCAGTAAGGTTTTTTCCAGGGATTAGGATCATTGGGTAAATGGCTATACTGCTCCAGGTTATACTCCTTGTTAAACTGATCAGATGCATCAGGGATCAGCATATTGTTTAAGCCCTGGTAAGGATCGGGATAAATTTTATTGGCAACCAGACCAGTTAATACAGTTGAGGGCACTTTAACCGGAAACCAGTACACGGGCGAATGATATTTCATACTTGACAATTCGGTACCGGTAGCACTCACCAGGGCCGAAGACTGCAAA
This sequence comes from Mucilaginibacter sp., assembly GCF_025362475.1. GTDB lineage: Bacteria > Bacteroidota > Bacteroidia > Sphingobacteriales > Sphingobacteriaceae > Mucilaginibacter. The sequence continues at coordinate 36,712 of NZ_JANYGH010000014.1, read as the reverse complement.
TCAAAATCAGATAACTTAACCTGTTTTACAGGAGCAGACTGAGCCAACAAAAAGGAAGGTAAAACGCTCGCGACTAAAACACCTAAGGCAGCATAAATAGTTTTTTTCATCATAATGATTTTTTAACAGGGCCATGTGACGCTCATTTAATAAATGGGCATAAAAACATCTCCCGGCAATAAATAACAGAGGTAAAACTACTTAACAAACAGCATGATGCTATGGTACTAATTTATCCTTTTGTTATACAAATGATACCAAATACAATTTTAGTTCTACTTTTTAAGCGTGTTTTGCAATACGATCACAGGCTGGTACATATTCCAGTTGGGTTTGTAGTCTTTTTGATTGATTAGCCCTTCGCCCCCAATAGAAAAATTACCTAAAACAATATCCAAATCGCCATCCTGATCGATATCATTTACATCCATTGCCAACCATCGGCCTTCTGTATTTACAGGAATCTCGTGAACCTTGAATTTGCCACTACTGGTTTGTTCATGATAGGTAAACCCTTCAGTTGGGAGGTATTTAAAATTGGGGAAGAATGCGATCACGGCAAGGTCAAGGTCACCGTCTTTATCAAAATCGGCGGCCATTGCTTTTGAACAACCGTTGATATGATAAAAATAGGTTTGTTTAAATTTCCAGTTACCTGTATTGGTGAAAATGTAAACCCCATGATAAGGTTTAAATATGGGGGAGTAATCATTGTTATCGCCGCATGTATACAAAATATCAAGCTTGCCATCGTGATTAAAATCAACCATTTCAAAACTGCTTGAACCATATACCGGCGGAAAGTGTAAAAGATTCTGACTCGTAAAGCCACCTTTTTTATCATTCAAAAACAGCCAGACACCTTCGTCGGCCTGGGCAAACAGGCACACCATATCTGGCCAGCCATCGTTATTATAATCGCTGATATAAACCTGGGATGGGCCGGGCATCGCCCTGATAGGTTTTCTTATAAACGTATGATTTGCCCGTTGCTGCACCAGGTACAATCCACCCTGGTTATTTCCAAAACCACAGGAAACATAATCCATCAATCCATCTTTGTTAAAATCGGCATAGGCGCTTTTTACAGGGCGCGGCAGGCTATCGGTAATTAACAGGGAATCTTTATCTATTGATCTGCTGTTAAGGCCGATGCTGATCATTTTACCCTTCAACCGATCATTTGGCGGCAAAATACCTACACAGGTTATAACAGCGCCGTTTGGTTCGGCAGCTGTTTTAAAAAAATTGGCATCAACTACTGCCGAATTAAATTTCTTTACAAGGGTTGATTGAAGATCCTTATCCCATTTATAAAAGTTACCACCGGCATCACCGGTATAAAGGTGCTTATCGTTTACATTATAGGTAACCATAGTGGTTTTGGCGGGCCCATTAGCGGTGTCAACTTTTTGCGGACGTTGGAGGCTAAAAACAGCCCAGTCCTTCACGGCTTCGGGCTTAGGAATAATCAACTTATCGGGCGCCGAATATTTATAATAAACCATGATCTTATGCCAATCGGCGGCAGATATGGTTGAGGCCGAAGAAACCAGGTAATCGTCCATAAAGGGCCTTAAGCCAAATTTTGGCGCCATGGCCGGCAGGATGCTTTTATCCCATGTGGTTTTATCCAAAAGCGATGGATCTGGTGCCTGGTGGCAACTTGAGCAACGTATTTGAGCAAGCTTTTTACCTTCGGCAAGATATTTTTCATCGCTTGAGGATAAACCATCTCCCCCACAGCTATTGAAAGCCACCAGGATAGTAAACACCGAAAGAATAATTAAAAAGATCTTATTTGCAGACCACTTTTGTTTTTTAATCATGTACGCACTTATCACCTTTTGCTAAAGCGATCATTTTAAAAAGCCTTAATTTGATGAATTATAAGTTAAAAATAACATTAACCTATTAATCCTATTTTTTCATGTGATTTTCCAGTACAATGAGGGGTAGGTTACGATCCCATTGCGGTTGCAAACCGTGAATGAACATAAAGCCATTAGCATAATTACCCAACACAATATCAAGCTTGCCATCGTTATTCAAATCGGCTACATCCATACACATCCAGCGGCCATATTTACTTACCGGTACTGCATGGGGTTTAAAATCAAATGATTTTGTTTGTTCAAAGTAAATGAATTCCTCGGCAGGTGTATTTTGCATATCTGCAAAAAAAGCGATGGTAGCGATATCCAGGTCGCCATCGCCATCAAAATCGGCAGCTATGGCCTTTGTACAGCCATTTATTGGATAAAACCATTTTTGTTTAAAGTTCCAGTTGCCTGTATTGGTAAAAATATACAAACCATGATAAGGTTTTAATATACGCGAATCATGATAGTTATAACCACAGGTATAAACCAGGTCGGGATTACCGTCATGATCCATATCTGCTAACTGGAAACTGGTTGAACTGTTTGTTGGCGGGAAAGTTAACAGCTTCCTTGTTGTAAAACCACCTTTTTGATCATTGGTTAAAAGCCACAGCCCTTCATCACCGGTGCCAGTTAAAACCATTACATCGGGCCAGCCATCTTTATTAAAATCACCTTTTACAGCCTGTACAGCTCCCTCCTTATCCAGAATAGTTTGTTGCGTATAGGTTTTATCCTTGTTTTGTTTTAATAAATATACACCACCTTTTTTATTACCCTGGCCGCATACCACCACATCATTAAGCCCATCTTTATTAAAATCGCCCGTTAGGGTTTGTACGGGGCGTGGTAAATCGGATGCAATGTAGGTTTGGCCGCCGTTCGCGTCTTTAGCATCGAGGTTAAGTTTTATTACCTTTCCGTTCGGGAAATCAATAGGCGCCATTCTGCCAACGGCCGAGATAAAACCGATATTATTTCCGGTCTCATCTTTATCAAAACTAATATCGACACCTGCAGAAGGTAAAGACGCTATGGTGTCTGCCTTCAAATTGGTATCCCAGGTATATAATTTTTCATTTACCGCATCGGCGCTGTATAACTTTTTGGTTGCACTGTTAAATGCAATAGTAGTTGTAAAGCTGGTAGCTTTTAATGGTGCCGGCTTTTTTAATGTAAAACCAGCCCAATCCTCCGTTAACGGAACAGGCTTTTTGGCAGGTAATAAGGTATCGGGCGCCATTTTCCTGTAGTAATCAACTATGGCTAACCATTCCACAATGCTGGCACCCGTTGTATCTTTAGAATTGCTTTTGAAGAAAGAGCTGCCATAAGTAGAGATATTGAGCATGGGCGCCATACCAACCAGTACATGGTTTAACCAAACATTTTTGGGTAAGGCATCTACAGGTGTTAAGGCATGACACCTTGTACATTTTAACTGCACCAGGTTTTCCCCATCCACCTTAACGTTCCCGGTTAGTTTATATGGCTGTGGTTTGGGTTTGCAACCATACATTAACGTAACAAATGATATTAAAACAGTAAATAAAAGCAGGTAAGTAGTAACCAGGTAACTCTTTTTAAAATTCATAAAAACCTATATACAGTTATTTTTTTAGTTTTAGTTTTTGCCAAATGTATTCGCCAACTTGCCTGCCTTGGGCGGCACCCTGGTTTACACTGTTGAGGTAATGTATACCACCATAAAAACGACTTATAGAGGTCTCGTCAGAAGCTTTTAAAAATGAATCGAAATGGCGCTGCATCCCTATATACTTTAAATCGCTGGTATCCTGGTAGGCAAAATTATCACCAAACAGGTGGGTAAGTATTACCGCCGAGGCCGCGCTGATGTCGCTGTGCCCGCTTGGATACTCCGGAAACGGAGGAGTTTGTAACATGGGCAACCAATTGTGGTCAATTTTTTCGTTGATAACGGTTACAGGCCTTATATAGTTAGTTTCATATTTAACCTGCCAGCCACAAATAAAGGCATCAAACAAGGCTATTGATGTAAGCGCGTAAACCTGGGCTGTTTTTACTACATCGGCATGTGTTTGCTTACAGGCAATAGCTGCTATACCAATCCAGTGGCCGCCGGGGGTAATTTTTTTATTGGCAAACATCATATGCCCGTTATGCTGAATTACAAAAGGGTTATCATCCCAAAAGCGGGCTATTGTTTTTTGCTCTTCAGTAATATTTTTACTCAACTGGTAAACCTCCATATTTTGCTTGAAGAAAACGCTGTTTTTATCTTCGCTAAAAGGAGGTGGCGGCGGTAACTTAAACTGTGTTGAGGTATCAACCGCGAACGTATGCATAGTACCCCAGCAAAACTCAACACCATCAAGATAGTCTGGTGCAGTAGGACGCCATTGACCCGGCTCTTCATTACCTAAAAAACGAGGTTTGCCACGGGTTTGAGGATAATTATCAACCGCACTGCGTTTTAAGATGAATTTGCCCATTTGGGTACCAAACGCTATAGAACGCGCGTAGGTAGAATCATCAAGATTATCTTTGTACATAGCGTACACCTTATCTTCATATTTCTGCAGTGTATCAACAGAAAAAGTGATCTTGTGGGCTACTGTAAAAAAAGCTTTGGTGGCTGCAAGCGTAAAATTGTACTTTAAATCTTTTTTGGGCTCGGGTGGTTTGCCAAAGCCCTTTAATTGTGCTGCTATTGAGTTATAATCCGGGTTGGCGTAGCGTGCGGTTTCGTAAGCTGCCAGGGTAGTATAACCATAAATACGACTTGCTACCGGGGGCGAAAATACGTCATATATGATCACCTGGGTTAACTGATCAACATTGTTATGCAGCACATCGGCATCTTTCAGTAAAGCCGTTTTCTTTTTTTGTGTACAGCTATATACCAGGAATAAACAGGCAACGGCTGCAAATATTTTAAAACATCTCATATACAAGTAATTAATTAAGCTGTATGGTTCGTTGGTGGCCATAGCCATCAGTTATGGTTACTGATGCCATATTGTTTTCAATATTAAAAAATCTGCCGGATTGCGACAAGAAAGAACTACCATTATAAAACTCCTCCCTGGTAATTTTACCGTTTTTGTATTTTATAGTGGCATAAGCATCCAAAGGCTGTAAACTAACCGTTTTAACAGGGCGTTTAAGTTCAAATAGCTTCATCATATCCCGGTTTTGGGTAGCCGCTAACAGATAATTACCTTTAGCACCCCTTAACTTAACCAGGGCCTTACCATCGCCGGGGATATACAGGCCACTTTGTAAAATACTAAGCGGTTTAAAATTGCCTTTCCCATCACCTTTGAGTATTAACCCGTTAAACGCATCATAACGGCCGGTTGCAACTTCGGTACCATAATCATTTCCACTCAAGGCCACATCAAGGTTACCATCACCATCAAAATCATCAACTGTTATACCGCAAAGTGCCGACATCTGGGCCTCCATTGGTAATGGTAAAACCGTAAACTTACCACCGCCATCATTGCGCAAATAGCATGATTGCAGATAATTGGCTTTTAACCTGATGGCACCTTCGCGCATTTTTGGAGTAATTACTGTATCCATCGTAGCTACAGCAAACGATCTGTAGTTCTGAAATCTTATACGCATGCTAATCATCTGCTTAACAATATCATCGCGCCCAAAGGCCGGAAACTCCTGCATCTCACCTTGCTGATCTTTCAGAAAAACAGATGGAAAGGCGTCGTAACTACCGTTGTTATCAAAATCCTTGGCTGTAATATAAATAGGATGCTGATCTGATGCCTTGTAAAATGTGTTAAGCCCGGTATTACCAACTATATAATCGATATCGCCGTCATGATCAAAATCTCCGGCTGCGATGGTGTTCCACCAGCCTAATTTATCCTGTACTCCTGTACCAGCTGTTATATTTTTAAATACGCCCTTATCGTTTTTAAGGAAGGTTATTGGCATCCATTCCCCGGTAAGTACAAGGTCTGGCCAGCCGTCGTTATTAAAATCGGTAAAGGTGGCATCACATACCAGGCCAATATCTTTCAATGCCGGGGCCATGGCAGCAGACACATCAGTAAACCGTACAACGCCATTCTTACTGTCGTTACGTAATATAAAGCTTGATACCGGTTTAGGATAATTCCAGGGATCAACACGGCCGGATACAAACAAATCAAGTTTGCCATCGTGATTAAAATCAGCCGCCTTTACGCATAGTTTACTGGTAAGGTTTTTAGGCAGGGCATCTGGTTGCAGCGTAAAGTTGCCTTTACCATCATTGAGGTAAAACCTATCCTGGTAATTAACCGAACCATGTTCGCTCTCAAAACCGCCGCTTGCAATGTAAAGATCAGGATGACCGTCTCCGTTGGCATCAAATAATAATAAACCTTCATCCTTTACTCCTGCTTTTGGCACAACATACATGCCCATATCCATTGCGTTATTAACCGGGGCAGTATTTTTTGGCTGAGGTAAAAGATCACGCTCAATAAATTTGCCATTGGCCTGCTGCAAAAGTAATTGTGCCGGATAATGTGTTGTGCCCCCAATTACCATATCATCAAATCCGTTACCATCAACGTCGCCAACGGCTACGGCAGGTGTGTATTGCGATAATTTGTGAGGGATCAGTTTTTGTACGTTAAAATCAATGTAATCTTTTTCCTGGTGTTTGTAGGTTATTCCTGCCGATTTTGTTACCTCGCGGAAGAGTGAATTGGTATTTAACGCCGGTTGTTTAAACGTATAGGGCTCTTTGGCATCGGCCATATTTACCTTAATGGTTTGATTGGTTTTTACGTTTTTCAAAACCTGTTTTTTGCCGTTATCCCATCGTATCACAACAGAATCAAGCTGGCTTGTTTTACCTAAACCAAAATGCGCTATATTTTGGATGGTTGATAAATAACCGCGGTATGGCGTATTCTCATACACCTGTTGCTTACCATGATCATAATAAATATTGGCAAAGGCGCCAATGCCGCCCAGATTTTGCGGGCTGCCATGAAATTGTATGTGTAAATAGTTGCTTTCAGTTTTATCTTGTTCGCGGGCTGTGTTTTTGTAGATGAAGGCCTCGTCATCAATATTATTGATGATCATATCCATAGCTCCATCATTGTCCAGATCGGCATAGGCCGCTCCGTTTGAGAATGATGGTGCACTAAGCCCCCAGCTTTTGGTTACATCAGTAAACTGTAGCCCGTCGGTATTTTTAAATGCATAATTGGGTATTTTTACAATCGGGATCTGATCCAGTATCTGCTTGCTTGAAGCAATTGCAAAAGCCTGGTTCCTGAAAGTAATAAAGTCATGATCGGTAACATCGCGCGGATAACCATTGGTGATAATTAAATCGCGTAAACCATCATTGTCAAAATCGGTAAGCATTGGTCCCCAGCTCCAGTCTGTTTGGCCAACCCCGCTTAAAAAAGCAGTTTCACTAAAAATGGGCGCGCCAATAGAGTCATTTTGGCCAAGACGCGGGCCTTTATTAATTTGTAAAGTATTACGGGTGTACTGGTATTGGTAACCGTAATAATCAAAGTTTTGAAATATCTGGTAATTATTGGCTGGCATAAACATCTTTTTACGGAAGTTATCCTCGGGGTTCATATCAACTTCAAACGCGTCAACCAGTCCATCATTATTCACATCTTCAAAATCCTGCCCCATCGCGCTAAAGGCAGTATGTTTAAAATATTCTTTTGATCTTTCGGTAAAAGTACCGTCGCCATTGTTAACGTACAGTAAGTTATCGGGTAAAAAATCATTGGTTACATAAATATCTTTCCAGCCATCTTTGTTAATATCAACAATACTGGATGCGTGGCCATAACCTTCAATAGTTATGCCTGCTTGTTTTGATACATTGGTAAATACAGCATGTTTTAAAGCTGCATTCCAATCATTACGGTAAAGCCTGCCAGTACTTTTATGACTGCCATCTTTTATTGTTGGCCTAAATGTGCTTTGATTATCACTGGCTATAGCTTCATTAACGGTAAGGTACATATCAAGGTCGCCGTCGTTATCATAGTCAAAAAACGAGGCCATGGTTGAGTGTACATTGATATTTAAGCCATACTCCTTAGCCATTTCTTTAAATACTGGTACCCCATCCTTCCCTACCCCCTGGTTCACATATAACAGGTTGGTTCTTTTAACAGAATCATCCAATAATGTATAGCATACATAAATATCGGCCAGGCCATCATTGTTAATATCAACAACAGCTACTCCTCTGCCCCAGCCGCCTTTGCCACCTACGCCTGCTTTTGCCGTTATATCCTCAAACTTCATATCGCCTTTATTCAGGTATAATTTGTTTGATACGGTGTTACCCACAAAATAAATATCCTGCAAGCCATCATTGTTAAAATCGCCAATGCCTACGCCACCGCCGTTATACAAGTTAAGTTTGGTAAGGGGATTTATTTTATCATCCTCAACTATCGTATTGCTAAAAGTAATGCCCGATTGTGATGACGGAATGAGTTTGAACAAAGTGGGCTTTTTGCAGGCCGTTAACAAGCAAATAAACAGGCAGCTTAACAGGGGTATATTCTTCATGAATTTTAAACGTAGGCTATAAAAAAAGGTGGAGATAATTATCTCCACCTAAATTAGAATAATCAAACCAGTTATCAAAAATTAATAACCAGGATTTTGTTTTAAAACAATTGGTCCTTTTGAGTTTGAAATGTCAATTTGCGCTTGAGGAATAGGGCGGTATTCGCTCTTATTCTGAGTAAAGTGAGCATCTTTCAAAGTAATATCTATGCTCTTATCGCTTGCAAAGAATGCATTGATCTCAGCAGCCTGGTAAGCACTACCCCATCTTTGTAAGTCAAAGAAACGGTGGCCTTCCATTGCCAATTCAATTTTACGTTCAAAACGTACAGCTTTACGTGCATAAGTCTGATCAGGGAATGAGGTATAAAGACCTATTTTGTAATTAGCTGCCGGTGTAGTTTGAACAGTATAAATTGATTTAGAAGCATCGTAAGGTGAATTTAAATAAACCCAACCGCTGGTTTTTTGTGCACGCTCACGAACCATGTTCACATCTGCCATAGCAGCTGTAAGGCTACCAATTTCAACTTCACATTCTGCAGCCCATAAGATGACATCCGAGTAACGGATCAGGTTAACGTTGTTTGAAGTACTTAAAGCAGAAGTCCAGGTATTTTCTGTACTTGTGTTAGTACCAACTTCGCTTTTTGAGTATACGTTCTTTTTAGGACTGAAGTGACCGTCAGATCCAGGGTTACGAATCCATGCATCACCAGGGTGTGGACCCCAGTCAAGATAAGGGATACCTTTACGACCCATAGTGATATCGATACGTGGATCTAATGTACCTGTATAAGTAACATCTGTTACCACTGGTGCAGCGTTAAAATTATCAAGTAACGGTAAACCAGTTACAGGATCGGTTTTGTAAGAGTTTGCTAACCATTGTGATGGGTTAAAGAAACCGCAGCAACCACCAGGACCACCATTGTAAGGGAAGTTAAGGTTATCACCCTGGTTACTGTTATTACCCAATGAACCATCATTTACAGATGCCTGAACAGCAAATACTGATTCTGCACTGTTTTTTTGACCAGCCTCTGGGCTAAAGTTCTGCTGAAAATGATCATTTAAAGCATAATGTTGTCCACCTGCTGTTACAGCGGATGCACCCATCAATGTAGCTAACAATGGTTTTGCATCTGTGTATTTTGCCTGAGCCATGTAAACTTTAGCAAGATATGCCATTGCAGCATATTTGTTGGCACGACCTCTTTGAGGTTGAGTTTCAGGAAGGTTTTCAGCTGCGAATTTAAAATCAGCTTCGATTAAAGGATAAATATCTTTATCGTTTTTGATGTTAGCGAAATCTGTAGCTGTTTCATCGGCATAAGGCACCATAAAGAAGTTACGACGTAATTCAAAATAGAAATAACCTCTTAAGAATTTTGCTTCACCAGTGATCCTTTTAATATCATCGGCCGATAGGTCCTTCGCGTTTGGAATACCGCGTAAAACATCATTAGCACGTTGAACACCATCATACTGGGCAGCATATTTGCCTATTATAAATGAATTTGTTGCAGGTAAAATAAATGTAGCTACCGGGGTTTGATCATTTGCACCATCTGATGGATCTGAACCTTTATAGGCGTCGCCACCGGTGATACTACCAAACATCCAGTTTGATGGAGCTGCAGACTGTCCTGCACCGTTACCACCGTAACCATCAAGCTCCGAGTAAGCACCTATTAATAAACTCTCGACACCCGCTTTGTTTGACAATAGAGCAGGGTCAATCTGACCCAGGGCCGGCTTATCTAAAAAGCTTTTTTTACACGCGTATACTGTACATATTAACAGCAAGCATAGCGGGATAATTAATTTTAATTGAAATTTTTTCATGACTTGTATCTATTAAAATAGTTGTTAAAACGTAGCCTGTACACCTATTAAATAAGTTTTTTGATTGGCTGGATAGTTACCAAAATCAATACCAAAGTTAGTACTGTTGTTCAGGTCAGATGGTTGGATCTCAGGATCTAAACCTTTGTATTTTGTTATTGTGAACAAGTTACCACCTTGCAAATAGATTCTTAATCTTGATATGCCTATTTGTTTAACCTGTGAATTTGGAATGCTATAGCCTAAAGTTAATGTTTTCAACCTTAAATACGAACCACTTTCCATGTAATATGAATTAAATACAGCTGTGTTACTAAAGTTTGCAGCAGCAGTTAATACGGGTATTGAGGCATTTTGGTTAGTAGGAGTCCATGAATTAGCTATGATTCCTCTTGAAACGCCACCTTTAAATACTTGTGGAAAATCGGTCCAGTATTTTACATAGTTAATATTCTGGTTACCTTTTGAACCGTAGAAGAATGCGTTAAAATCAAAGTTCTTATAGTTAGCATTCAATGTAAAACCGTAAGTAAAATCCGGGTTAGGGTTACCGAAGAAAGTTCTGTCGTCTGTTGTGATCTTACCATCGCCGTTAACATCTTTGTATTTAAAGAAACCTGGCGCAGCACTTTCCTGGGTAGGAGAACTACTTACATCGGCTGCATCCCTGAATAAACCTTGAACTACATAGCCATAGAACTCACCCATTGGCTGACCTGGCTGGAACCTTGTGAATGAACCAATACGGGTTGAACCGGCACTGTTAAAGTCATAGTATTTTTTACCTTCTGGTAAGCTAATAACACGGCTTTTGTAGCTGGTTATGTTACCTGTAATATCAAATTTAAAATCGCTTCCAACATTACCATGGTAAGTAACATTTAAATCGAAACCTTTATTACTGATGTTACCGGCATTTACGAAAGCTGGATTAGGACCGCCACCTACGTTAGAAACACTTGGTTGGAAAAGTAAGTTTTTGATATCTTTTTTGTAAAGCTCAAAACCAATTTCCAATTTATTGTTCAGGATTGTTGCATCAAAACCTACGTTGGTAACTTTATCAGTTTCCCATGTAGTTAATGCGTTACCAATTTGTGAACGATAAATACCTAATAAAGCGCTATTACCTGTTCCGTTAATATCGTAATATGAATTTTGTGGATTTGCCGCAAATAAATTAGTTGCATTAAGTTTGTTAATGTTACTAATTGAACCTAATTCACCGTAACCGCCACGTAGTTTTAAATCATTTAACCAGCTAACATCTTTCAGGAATGACTCTTGCGAAATCCTCCAACCTGCAGTTACCGAGTAAAATGTACCATAACGATGTGCCGGAGAAAACACTGATGCACCGTCACGACGTAAAGTACCACTTACCAGGTATTTATCACTGTAGGCATAATCTAACTTACCAAAATATGAGTAAAGTCTTAGGTAATCGATATCGATGTTCTGGTTACTTTGACCTTGTGGTGAACCTGTATCCAAATCCACATATACAGGTGTGGTTGATACACTGTAATTAGATCTGCCTGCACGTAAACCTCTTTGGTTATTGTTAAGTGCTTCTTCAGCTACGAATAATTTAACATCGTGCTTCCCAAATTTTTGGTTATAGGAAACTGAATTGGTCCAGATCCATTTGCTATGGTAACCAGCACTTTCCTGGAACGTATTTGGGTTAGTATTACCTTCTGCATTTTCAACAGAAGTTGGGTTAAAGCTCCAATAGTAATAATTTTCAAAAGTACCACCTATGCTTGTACGGGCAGTAAAATGTTTCAGGAAATCAACTTCTGCATAGATATTTCCCTGCATTGTCCAGTTGTAACCTTTATTGTTTGCCGCACGTGTTTGTATTGCAACAGGGTTTGATGAGTTACTTAAACCAGCAGATTTTGTACCGGCAAAGTTGCCCATGATATCATATACAGGGATAACAGGAGGCTGACGATAGGTATAAGAAATAGCGTTACCTTCGTTTTGGTTATTAATATTGGGGTTATCCTTGTTGAATAAATAAGCATTTTCACCAACACGGATATGATCACCAACTGCAAAATTTGTGTTAACACGCATTGCATAACGTTTTAAATACGTGTTAAGCAATGTACCGCGCTCGTTAAGGTAATTTACCGACATCAAATAGCTTGATTTTTCGCTACCACCACTTGCAGTGATGTTGTGGAATGTTCTTGGTGCAGATTTAAACACTTCGTGAAACCAATCGGTACCAACTTTATTGGTTTTGGTGATCTGGTTACTGTTGATGTTATAGGTAGATGGATCTGTTTTAGGATCGCCTGTGTTTGATGCAGTTGGGGTAATATAATCTTTCAATATAGCACCGCCAGTACCCGGGTACTGTACGCTACCTACTGATCTTTGAAGCGCATCAGCATATTCCTGGCTGCCTGCCATGTGGAAACCATCACTTAATGGTTTTTGGCTGCCGTAATAAGCATCGTAAGTAATTACTGCTTTACCTGATTTACCTTTTTTAGTAGTAATAACAACTACACCGTTTGAACCCTGTACACCATAGATAGCTGCAGAACCAGCATCTTTCAGTACCTGGATTGATTCGATGTCATTTGCGTTGATGTCTTCAAATTTTCCCTGAACACCATCAATTACGTAAAGCGGGCTTGAATTACCGGTTGAGGTAATACCACGCACACGTACAGCACTACCACCACCTGGAGCACCGCTGTTAATAACGGTAACACCCGCAGCCTGGCCTTGCAATAACGCGGCTGCCTGGCCACCTGGTACAGTTTTTAAGTTGGCAACGTTAACAACAGCAACCGAACCGGTGATGTCTTTTTTACGTTGTGAACCGTAACCTGTTACTACTACCTCATTCAGTGCATTGCTACCCGCAATTAAGGTAATTGTTAAAGAAGTACTGGTTCCTACTTTAATTTCGCTGGTTTGATAACCAATGTAAGAAACCACCAGTGTTTGGCCGGCAGTTAATGTAAGGGTGAATTCACCGTTAACATCTGTTACAGCGCCCGTAGTAGATCCCTGGATACGTATAGACGCTCCAATGATAGGCAATTTGTCATCGCTGCCGATAACTTTACCCTTGTACTTTGTTTGGGCTGTAACTACCAATGAAGAAACTAAGCAGCATAGTAGCACGCCAAGGAATCTTCCCTTTAGGAGTAAACTTTTAAACATGAGATTGAGATTTAGTTGATTAATATATTTGATTTAAGATCTTGTGCCTATTTGGTGTTTTTTAAGTTTGCAATTGGGTTATAACATGCCTCATAACGATTTTTTTGGCGAGAACAAAAAAAGCGTGAGGTTGGCGCGTAAAAAGCGACCGGGCACTAAATGAAGATTTGAAAATGTTGGAATGTAAAAGTCTTATCATATACTAACTTCCTGTAACAAATTTAACTTACGCCGTTACCCTCTTTTCATGTTCCTTAAATATTAAGGTTTACACGACTAAATGTTATAATAATATCAGAATTTGTGTTGTTCCTGGTATTCCAGAAATTTATATTGGCTATGCATCTAATGTAAAGAGAGTGTATTGTTTACACAAGTGAAAAATGCAGATTTGCAAATTAATTATTTATAAAACCTTTAAAGCGTGAAAATTACAAATTGTGAATATTTTATTAATAAATCATTAACAAAAATGCCACTTACTTAAAATTTTTGCAAAGTAAAAATACTGCCGTTACGGATAATGTATCGTCAAAAACAAAGTTTTGACATTTATATTAATGCAAAATGGTTTTAACCTTTTGATTTTTGCTGAGGTTTATGCTATAACAATGTTACACAGTTTATCGCACTTACATGTTAAAATATCATCATGTTTTAGTAGTAATGTCATTGCCACATTTATTATTTTTCCGACGTTATAAATGTTAATATTACATTTATAAATAAAATAATAAATGTTAATATTACATTTATAGAACTTTAAGAGAACCATATACATCCGCAAAAAAAGCTTTATTAACTAAAAAACGCCACACATTTAAGATGTGTGGCGTTTTTTATTGGAGGTATTAAACCTTAAAAACTAAAAGACCATATAAGGCATTATATATTATTAAAAAAAATAACTTATCACATAATGGTTGTAAGCTTACTTATTCCACCAAAATGATGCCAAATGAGTATCATTTGAATTTGTACCTATTTGCACAACAAATTTGCCCGGTTCCCAATCATATTTAAGCTGGCTGTTGTAAAACTTCAGTTGCTCCGGAGTAATAGTAAATGATACCTCTTTAGCCTCACCCGGCTTAAGACTTATCTTCCTGAAATTCTTCAATTCCTTTACTGAACGACTAACCGAGGCTTCGGGATCACTGATGTATAACTGCACTACTTCCTCGCCTGCATATTTACCAGTGTTGGTAACCGTTACAGTAGCCGTTAATGTTTCATTCCCTTTCAATTTTGTTTTGCTTAACTTAACATCGCTGTAACCAAATGTGGTATAGCTCAGACCGTATCCAAACGGATAAAGCGGATCATTAGAGATATCCAAATAATTTGATTTGAATTTTGATGGTCCCTTACCATCGTAAGGCCGGCCGGTATTTTTGTGGTTATAATAAATAGGTATTTGCCCTACACTACGCGGAAAAGTAGCGGTGATTTTACCTGCCGGGTTATAATCGCCAAATAAAACATCAGCAATGGCGTTACCTGCTTCGGTACCGGGTGCCCAAACATCAAGTATGGCGCTGGCGTGTTCATCCTCCCAGGTTAAAGTAAGCGGTCGGCCATTGAAAAGTACAATAACCATTGGCTTACCTAATTTTGATAAAGCCTTTAACATGTTTTTCTGCGGCTCCGGAATATCGATATCCGAGCGGCTTGATGACTCGCCCGACATGCTTTGCGACTCCCCTACCACTGCAACAATAATGTCTGATTTATTTGCCGCATCAATAGCTTCCTTCAGCAATTCGTCGGCAGGTTTTTTATCTACAGAAACCATTCCCGGACCAAAGTTTAACCGTTTTATAAAAGTGGTATCCTCTGTAATATTGGATCCTTTAGCATAATTAATTGTAACGCCGTTACCCACAACGTTTTTGATACCCTGCATTACACTAATTGATTTTTCCCAATCACCAGCAACAACCCAAGTACCCAGCATATCGCGCTGATTATTGGCAAGCGGGCCTACCAAAGCAATGCTGCCTGTTTTTTTAAGCGGCAATGTTTGCGCATCATTTTTTAACAATACAAAAGAGTGCTTTGTAATTTCTCTCGCGGCACTGCGGTTGGCCGGCGATAATACATCCGTTGCCTCCCGGGCCTCATCAATCGATTTGTAAGGATTATCAAACAAGCCTAATTTATATTTTGCCTCCAACACCCGGCGACAAGCCTGGTCAATATAAAATGGGGTTATTTTACCCTCTTTTAACGATTTTTTAAGCGTGGTTAAAAACCCCTCGCCTACCATATCCATATCCAAACCGGCCTTTAATGCCAGTGCCGATATAGTTTGCAAATCGCCCAGGCCATGGGCCTCCATTTCGTTAACTGCAGTATAATCAGATACTACAAAACCTTTAAATCCCCATTGTTTACGCAACAGATCGGTTAGCAACCATTGGTTACCGGTTGCAGGCACGCCATCAATAGTGTTAAATGAGCTCATGAAACTCCCGGCTCCTGCATCAAGCGCTGCTTTGTAAGGTGGCAGGTAATCCTGGTACATTTTAATGCGGCTCATATCTACTGTATTGTACTCGCGCCCCGCTTCGGCACCACCGTATAATGCAAAGTGTTTTACACAAGCCATTACCGCATCGCTATTTTTCATGCTGCTGCCCTGGTAACCTTGTACCATAGCTTTGGCAACCTGCCCGCCATACCATGGATCCTCGCCCGATCCTTCAGAGATACGGCCCCAGCGGGCATCTCTTGCTATATCCACCATTGGCGAAAACACCCAGTTAAGTCCTTCGGCGGTAGCTTCCTTCGCAGCTATCTGGGCTGATTGTTTGATCAAACCCATATCCCAGGTGGCCGACATTCCTAACGGAATAGGGAAAATAGTGCGATGCCCATGTATAACATCCAAACCAAATATAAGCGGGATATGTAACCTGGAGTTTTTAGTGGCTACGTCCTGTACTGCTCTTACCTTATCGGCTCCCCAAACACCAAATACGCCGCCGATGTCACCTTTCTTTATTTTCTCTTCAACTCCTTTATTTACTACCGTTCCGGTTGTGGCCGCGCCACTGGTAACCAGGTTAAGCTGACCAATTTTTTCGTCGAGCGTCATTTTTTTCATTAAACCGCTTACAAAAACATTCATTTTTGTATTCTCGGTTTGGGTTTGGGCCATTACCTTATTTAAAGGCAGCAACGCTATACAAAGCGGAATAACCCGGGTTATAAGCTGAGTTGAAAAATACTTTTCCATTATTTAAATTTACGTTGTAGGGATATAGATTTACAAAATATTGGGCAGGTAAGAGCGCCATTATTCACTCTATAACTATTTAATTTAAAATTACCGTTTATAATTGGCTATAATACAACAACATTACAATTGTGTATAAAGTACACAATTGTAATTATTATAATTAAATAATCAAAGTATTTTTGTAGAATAGCACAAATGTTAACCAAACAAGAACTTATTGAGTATTGCGACGACGCCCGTGAAACCTATCTCGATCATATTTCTATTGATTGTGTAGTTTTTGGCTTTCACGAAGGGCAAATGAAGGTATTGCTGCTAAAAACCCATAACGAAGAAAAATGGTACCTGCCCGGTGGCTTTGTGCTTAAACGTGAACCTATTGAAATGGCGGCCAACCGTATTTTAAAGGAACGGACTGGTCTTGCCGAAATATTTTTAGAGCAGTTCCATGTATTTGGTGATCCGGACAGATCAAAAGTGCATAATGATATGTATGCAGATATGCTTCCCCCTGAACGAAACTGGTTCTCCAGCCGATTTTTATCAATAGGCTATTATGCGTTGGTCGATTTTTTTGAGGTAACACCAACGCCTGATCGTTTTTCTGAAATATGCGAATGGCGCGATCTGGGTGAGGTGCCCGAATTGCAGCTGGATCATTCACTGATATTTAAAACAGCATTAGATACGCTGCGCCTGCAATTAAACTATCAACCCATTGGCTACAACCTGATGCCGAAGGAATTTACGATGCCCGAACTGCAGAAATTATACGAAACCATACTGGATAAAAAACTCGACCGCCGCAACTTTCAGCGCCGCATACTGGCTTTTGGCATCCTGAACCGCGCCGAGGAACCCCGCAAAGGCGGTGCACATAAGGCTCCATATTTATACTCTTTCGATCTGGAGAATTATCGCCATGCGCTAACTATGGGCTTTAAAGGGGGGTGGTGATATCACCACTCTTATTGTGCTGGTTTAAAATACTTATTCAACAATATACTCCAGTTTCACCTGTATATTAAGCCCTTCATTCATTTTGGCAAACTGGCCCGAGTTGCGTGTAAAATCGGCATCAGTATCCATGTACATGTTGGTTATTTTAACCAGTTCGGGGTGTTTCTCGGTGCCTATATTGTAGGTAAGCCCCTCGCCGCCT
The DNA here is from genome assembly GCF_025362475.1 of Mucilaginibacter sp. GTDB lineage: Bacteria > Bacteroidota > Bacteroidia > Sphingobacteriales > Sphingobacteriaceae > Mucilaginibacter. Next base: position 18,825 of record NZ_JANYGH010000014.1, on the reverse strand, counting down.
TCTAAACTTTGTTTAAGTTCAAGGTATTGCTTGCCTGTAATAATGATCATTTTTTCTGCAGTCATCTTAGTTCTGTTATAATTGGTAGTACTTTAAAAAGGAGAATAATGGATCTGCTATGTATAATATATAGCCAATCAAAACCTAAATTCAACCGAATTATTTCTCTCTTTATTATATTTACCTCAAATATAACTGATATTAATCTGGCTTCATGATCAACCTTAAAAAATTACTCTCCATAGTTTTACTATCGGGTACTACCATAGCATCGGCACAAATAACCTTACCCATAACTACCACCCTGCAAAAAACTTATACCAACGGCACCCGCACCAAAAGCGGCACACCGGGTAAAAGCTACTGGCAAAACACGGCAAACTATACCATAAAAGTAAATTTTGATCCTAAAACCCGCCAGCTTATCGGCACAGTTGGTATTGATTATGTAAATAATAGCCCTGATACATTGAAGAAGATCGAATTTAAGCTCTATCCAAACATCTATCAAAAGGGCAGCATCAGAGAGATGGCGGTATTACCAACCGACCTGACGGATGGAGTACAGATTAAATCAATAAGTATGGATAACCAGCTATTGGATAGCACAAAACTGCATATTAAGGGCACCAACATGTCATTAAAAATACAGCCTATCAGTTCTAAACAAAAAATTCATTTGGATATTGCCTACTCCTATACGCTTAACAAAACATCACATATACGTACTGGACAGGTAGATGACGGCGCCTTCTTTATAGCTTACTTTTTCCCCCGCATTGCTGTTTATGATGATATTGATGGATGGAACGAATATCCTTACGTAGGTTCACAAGAGTTTTATAATGATTTTTGTCATTTCAGTGCCGAAATTACCGTTCCGGGCGATTACCAGGTTTGGGCGACAGGCAATCTTAAAAATGCTGATGAGGTTTATAATCCCAAATATGTAAAACTGATCACCTCTGCCGGCGCGGATGATAAAGTGACTGATATTGTCACCAAAGCAGATTTAGCTGCTGCTGATATCACTAAAAAGAACCCTGCTAATACCTGGAAATTTGAGGCCGATAGTGTTACCGACCTGGCCTTTGCTACCAGCAACCATTATATATGGAAGGCAAGCAGCCTGGTAGTTGATCCTAAAACCGGCAGGCGTACCCGTGTAGACGCAGTATTTAACCCGGCGCATAAGGATTACTTCGCCGTAGTAAATTATGCCCGCAAAACAGTGGAGACCATGAGCTATAAATTCCCTAAATGGCCCTATCCATACCCGCATGAAACCGTTTTTGATGGCCTCGACCAGATGGAATACCCGATGATGGTGAATGACAACCCATTGGATCAAACTGAGGATGCGATAGAACTAACAGATCATGAGATCTTCCATACCATGTTCCCGTTTTATATGGGGACCAACGAAACCAAGTATGGCTTTATGGACGAGGGTTGGGCAACTATTGGCGAGTGGCTCATCAGCCCGCAAATTGATCCTAAAATTGTAGACTCCTATGGCATGAGCGCGGTAAATGCCTCTGCCGGCTCGGAGCAGGACGCACCTATCATGACACTTACACCGGCGTTAACGGGGGTGGCCCGGTTTACCGATAATTATCCTAAACCCGGCCTGGGATACCTCTATGTAAAAGAAATGCTGGGTGATGAATTGTTTACCAAAGCCCTGCATAACTATATCAACCTTTGGCATGGTAAACACCCTATGCCCTTAGATTTTTTCAATTGTATGAATACAGGTGCAGGCACCAACATGAACTGGTTTTGGAAAAACTGGTTCTTCGATAATGGACTACCAGACCTGGCCATTACTAAAGTTACCCATGTGGCATCAAAATACAAGGCTACCATCACAAGCATTGGCACAAAAATGGTACCCGTACACCTCACTGTTTTTTACGCCGATGGCAGCAAACAATCAGTAGGTACAAGCATAGCCTGCTGGGCAAAGGGCAACAAAACAACCACACTAACTTTCACTGCAAAAGGCCCAATAAAACAAATAGTATTAGGCACTACTTATGATGCCGACTCGGACAACAGAAATAACGTTTGGAAACCGTAGGTTAGAGCAAAGATTGTTGGAGCAAGGATTGTTGGATTGGAAACTTTTCCCAACCGTCATTGCGAGGCACGAAGCAATCTCCAAGCTTTACAGAGAGACCCTATAAGATCGATCTGCCTGTGTAGAGATTGCTTCGTACCTCGCAATGACGGCTCTAAAAACCGCAAGGACGGTTCTGAAAACTTATCTATAACGCAGCGCGAACCTTCTGTTTGAATGCCAAACCGAGACACTAATTAATTGATACTTTAAAATAATGAGGCAAAAGCTACCAATTGATAAGTTCACCGAGCCGGTAAATAAATTCATTCACCAGGAGCACACCAGTGGCATTGTACTTTTCATCAGCGTTTTGGCGGCTATTGCCTGGGTAAATTCGCCGTTCGCGCATTCATATCATCACCTTTGGGATATTAAATTTTCATTAGGTTTTGGCGATTATGTGCTCAATCATCCACTGCATTTATGGATAAATGACGGCCTGATGGCCTTATTTTTCTTCGTGATAGGCCTGGAGTTAAAGCGCGAATTTATGGCAGGTGAGCTATCTACCATAAAAAAAGCATCATTGCCTATGGTAGCCGCTTTGGGAGGTATGCTGGTGCCAGCACTCATTTACTTTTTCATCAATAAAGGCACCGAATCTGAACATGGCTGGGGCATTCCCATGGCAACCGACATTGCCTTTGCACTTGCACTGCTTTCTCTTGCCGGCAAACATATCCCAACCTCTGTAAAAGTATTTTTGTCAGCATTAGCCGTGGCCGATGATCTTGGCGCTGTACTGGTAATAGCCATATTTTATAGCACGCATATAGCGCTTGTTCCCTTAACAATAGGTATTTGGTTATTGGTAATACTGCTCATTGGCAACAAAATGGGCATTCGCAGCATCGCGTTTTATTTGGTAATAGGCTTTGCTGTTTGGGTGGCATTTTTGCTTTCGGGAGTTCATGCTACTATTGCCGGCGTATTGGTAGCCTTTACTATACCCGCACGCACCAGGATCAACGAAAAAAATTATGCAGAAAGCTTAAAGAAGTTGCTTTTTGATTTTGAAAAACAGATCCCTAACAACAGCACCCTAACCACGGTCGAACAGCACCATACCATCGAAAAAATAAAGGAACTAAGTATGGATGCCGAAACCCCGCTTCAAAAAGTGGAATATTTACTGCATCCCTGGGTGGCTTTTGTGATCATGCCGCTTTTCGCGTTAGCAAACGCCGGTATTATTATTGGTGCCGATTTTTTTACATCCATAATGAACCCGGTAAGTATGGGCGTTGCCATTGGTTTGCTGGCGGGTAAATTTGCAGGGGTTTTAATGGCCACCTGGCTAATGGTTAAATTTGGTGCCCAACTCCCGGCAAAGGCCAATTGGAAACAAATTACCGGCGTAGCTCTACTGGCGGGAGTTGGTTTCACCATGTCGCTTTTTATCTCGGGACTTGCTTTTACTCATGCTGAAATGGTTGACCAGGCCAAATATGGTATTTTACTGGCTTCATTATTGGCGGGTGTATTGGGGGTTGTTGTGTTGAAGAAATCGTAAATCACGTCCCCTCTGGTCAAAACGCTGTTTACTTGTCATCGGGGCACACGCGGCACGCGGGCGCCAGCGGAGTAGACCATCAGGGGCAAAAATCTGCAGCCAACGCCTCCCGGAAGGGCTACTATCTGTACACATCTTTTTCACTCGGTTGGTGTAATAACTTAACACTGCATTTGTGCTAAAATACTGATTATTTAGGCTAAAGCCATGCTTATAATGCTTTCTATCCGTTGGTTGAAACCAACGGCAATCAAGAATTAAAGGCAAACAATACTTTAATTCATTGCCGTCCCATTTATGGGACGGATAAATAAAGAGTACGGAAGGCTTTAGCCAAATCAGAGCCATGCTAACAAACTTATGTACACACAGTAGCCGGAAGGGAAGGCTTTAAAAAATATCGAAGAGCAAAAAGAAAAGCGACTAACCTTCTTTTGACGTATATTTATTTTTAAGAAATAATAAAAACAGGGACAATAGAACAATTACTATATTCCAATAGAATTGTTGTAGATAACTTTGTTTAATAAATTCAAGTGCTAATATTTGGTTATGAAAAATATCTTTACAATCCTTAAACATATTCAGATAAGAGTTATCATTATACATTCTTACAAATACATTATATTGAGATTTATAATCATAATACTCACTAAAGCTTTCGCTCAAAGAAATAATTACCATTATAGATATAATCCAATTTAAAGTTGTTATTGCTTTTTTCATCATTTATTCACTTTTTCTATTTTGATCCCCAACAGTTTCACCTGTTTTATTTTTCTCATCATTGTTTTGTCCACGGAGGATGTACTGGTAGGTTTGCTTCAATTTCCATTAATTAGATTGTGCCATTGCAATTCGCAAACAAATATGTCATTAAATGCCCAATGCTGGCACGTGTGCCGGCACTTGGGGACAAAATAAAACAGGATAATGGTATAATCCGACGATATTTGAAATATAATCGGATTATTTGCAGGGGTGTAAAGTTGTGCGTTTTGTTGAATATAATCGTATATCCTTTTTGGAAAGGAAACAGGCAGGCAAGATTCTATAATTAAGGGAAGGCTGTTTTCAAGCAACCTCCCCAGGTGGCTAAGAAAAGGTTGCCTGAAATCAACCTCCCCAAAACCATTTCATTATTCAAATCTAATTTCAAAATAACTATTTGATAATTAAAGGCGTAGTGATATTATGTAACTAAAGTGTGAAATTTTGCAAGAAGGATTTACAATCCCTCAGGGCCTGATCCTGAGATTGCATGCAAGTCGAAAACGCATCGTTTATACTAAGCAAGCGGCCTCAGGGTCCCTTTTCAAGGAGATCCTGAGGGGACGAAAGATCAAAAAGTCTCCCCTACCGGGGGAGATTTAGAGGGGGCAGTTCCTTACTTTCCCAAATTAGGTTTCCCATAAACACTCAACGGAGTTAACCTGCTCTGAAATATCACCTGGTGACTATTGAAAAACTTTACGAAATCATCGGCACTTACCTGGTTGGGATAGGGCACGTAGTAATGATTAACATTACCATTTCGCCAGGCCATTACGTATGATATTTTATGTTGAAGCATGGTTGGCAATAAAACTTTTGTCCACCAATCAGCTTGCGGAATCTGTACATAGCCCGTTTCGGGCAGGCAGGCCAGCTTGTGATGACTTGTAGCAATAACATCTAAAATACCAAGGCGCTTATCCAATTTGGTTTGATATCCAGCTACACTTTTGGTACAGTAATTGTCAAAACCAATAAAATCCACATAGTCATCGCCAGGGTAACGTTCCAAAAATTCAGCTTCCGAATCAAAATCGGCAGCGGAGTAAACGATCAATAAATTATGAAGCTTCTTGTTATTGCGCAGGTAATCAATCGTAAACTGCCACAAAGCTTTAAATTCTTCGGGAGTATTTTGCTTTTTCCCCCACCAAAACCAACTACCCGTAAGCTCATGAAATGGCCTGAAAAGTAAAGGAATAGCCTCGCCGTTTTTACCTTTCAACTCCTTCAGGTAATCTGCAGCCCTATCCAGGTATTGAACGTAAGCATCATGGTAAATACCGCCGGAAATTAAATCTTTAATGGTATTGCCCGTAGTATCCCATGCGGTTTTACCATTGGCAGGGTTATCCATATGCCAGCAAAAGGTATTGATACCGCCGCGCTCATAAGCATCTTTAACCAATTGCTTTTGCAATTTAAATGCTATGCCATTTATATCGTGAATACTATCGTGCTCAATACGGGCCAGGTCCCAGCCGTAAATGGAGGGGTATGATCCTGTAACACTTTTCACATCAGATCTATCAGCTTCAAACCTCCATCCCACTCCATAAGCAGTATCATCGTGATGGCCAAACATCACCCCTGCACCCAGTAAGCGCTGCATGCTGTAGAAAAGTGCACGAGTTTCGCGACTGGCCTTTTTATCGGCAGGAGCATACATTTGTTGTGCATTTGCCATCGAGCTACAAATTATCAATATTAAAATTACGCTATAAAAAATCCTCATAAAAAAACGCCAGCTTTTATTTTAAACTTACGGCTTAACAAGCCTCAAAACAATAATAGATTGCGGCTTGCAATTCGCAAACCAATATGCAATAAATGCCCTTATCAAAGCCTTTTTTATATATCCTCCTACCCATGACGTATTGGATTTTGAGGCGTGTGGGTCTGTCAGTCTGAGCCTGTCGAAGACTTCCGCGTAGAGGCCTTTGCCCGCTATCCTTCGACAGGCTCAGGATGACAGCCAGTTTTGTTACGTCATTTCCCCTTCAGAGGCCACCGGATTTTACAACTCACCATGCCATTAATTTTCTAATTTATCCGTTTTATAATTTCAATACAAGCCCTGCTGTTATGGTAAGGGCATTTCCAAAGGCCAACCTTATCTTCGCTGGGCATAATGCTGCCGTCATCTTTAATCCCCCAGAACCATTCGCCATTTTGCTTGTCCAGTATTTTAGTTTTAACAAAAATCCAGTTATTGATGCATAGGTCGAGGTATTTTTGATCGCCGCTGATTTGCCAGGCATTATAAAAACCAACCATTGCTTCGGCCTGTACCCACCAGTGTTTTTCTTTAATGAGATGACTATTCGCAGGTTCATACTCGTACCATAAACCACCATCGGTATCCAAGCCTGTTACGGTTGCATCAGCAATTGCTAAACAAATCTTTTTGATCTGCTCCACCTTGCTCTGGTCGGCAATTACCTCGGCAGCCTCCAGCAATAGCCAGGTTGCTTCAATATCGTGTCCGTAAGAAATCATATCCGATTTACGGTTCCAATCCTCATCAAAAAACAACACGAGGTGATGGGTTTCGGCATCAATAAAGTGATCGCAAAAATCATCTATCAGCGTTTCAATTTGTTTTTTAAGTTCGTTATTGGGCCAAATGCGGTACAGGTTGGTATAGGCTTCCAGTACGTGCAAATGGGTGTTCATGGTCTTTTTTTCGTTAGCATCTTTGGCGCTCAAACGCAGATCGTTTATTGGCTGCCAATCGCGGGCGAAGGCTTCCATGTACCCTGTTTGATGCTGATCATAGCTTTTATCAACCAACAAATGATACAGGGCAATAGCCTGATCTTTAACTACCGCTAAACCAGAGGCCATATAGTATTCGCTAAGGGCATAAAGCGTAAACGCGCTGGCATAAACCTGCTTTTTTGTATCCAGCATATTGCCCTTGTCGTCGACAGACCAATACACCCCGCCAAATTCCTCGTCAATAAAATGAGCATTGATGTAGGCATAAGCCCTGTTAGCCATTTCCAAACTGGCTTCATCGGGCTTCAAATTACAAGCCGCCGAAAAGCTCCACAAGATCCTGGCGTTTAAAACCGAGCCTTTAGGCGCATCGGGCGTTACGTGGTTGTCATTATCTATCTTACCTAAAAAGCCACCATTTACTTCATCAGGCGTATATTTTTGCCAATAGGCGATGATGTTGCTTAGCTCGCTGCTGAGCTCGGTTTTATAATTTTTCAATAATGTTCGCTGTTCAGTCGATAATTTGTGCAGCGGCCGGGGTGTGTTATCCGTCATACTTGTAAATCAAATGACATTTTAATAAGGCAATTTTCTGTAGAGGCGCATATTTGCGTCTCTCACCAGACGAGCGGAATTGCATTTCCGATTTGCACACGGGAGACGCAAATTGGCGTCTCTACGGAGAATAGGCACTTACGAAACCTACAATATTTCCTGTATAATATTTTTATTCTTATCAACAATCCCATAAACCTTATCCACCGAAGTTGACGACTTAAAGCCATCCTCAGGTGTATTCATCACATAATCTACCAGTTTAGCAACCGTAGTGGTGGCTACATGCATCCTCGTATCTGATGACGCATAATAGATATAAACCGTTCCGTCCTCATCGGCTATCCATCCGTTACAGAATACCACGTTAGATACATCACCCACGCGCTCCTCTCCCTCTGGCGCTAAGAAATAGCCGCCGGGTTTGTGCGTAACCCTGGTGAGGTTGTTTAAATCGGTCATAAACATGTACAGTACATAGCGCAAGCCGGCCGCTGTATTGCGTACACCATGAGCCAGGTGCAGCCAACCTTTGTCAGTTTTTACAGGTGTAGGGCCCTGTCCGTTTTTAGCTTCGTAAACGGTATGGTAATTTTTATTATCGATGATAGTTTCCTGGTCAATAACCGCATTTTCCATATTATCGGTCAGGCCAAAGCCAATACCACCGCCAGTGCCGGCACTAATAAAACCATCCTGCGGGCGGGTGTACAGGGCATATTTACCATCTACAAACTCCGGGTGCAATACTACGTTGCGTTGTTGCGGTGAATTGGTTTTAAGATCGGGCAGACGTTCCCATTGCACCAGGTCTTTTGTGCGGGCTATGCCGCAAGCGGCAACAGCCGTTGATTGATCATGTGCGGGGGCAGCAGGATCGCGCCTTTCGGTGCAGAACAGGCCATAAATCCACCCGTCCTGATGCTGCGTTAAGCGCATATCATATACATTGGTATCAGGCTCATGTGTTTGCGGCAGATTGACAGGATATTCCCAAAAAGTAAAATTGCTGACTCCATCAGGACTCTCAGCCACAGCAAAAAACGACTTGCGATCCACTCCCTCAACGCGCACCACCATCATATACCTGCCGTTAAATTTTATAGCACCGGCATTAAAGGCGGCGTTAATGCCAAAGCGCTCCATGAGGTATGGATTGGTAGCGGCATCCAGATCATACCGCCAGTAAATTGGAGTATGCGCAGCTGTTAGCACCGGGTTTATATAACGATCAAAAACACCGTTGCCGGTACCTGATATTTGGTTAGGCTTTGTTATAAGTTGATGTTGTTCCTGCTGCAACAGGGTTAATCTTTGTTTAAATTCAGGGGTCATATATGTCTTTCTATCAATAGTCTTTTAATTTATTCCACCATGTCCTTTTCAGTATCAGCATGATCACTGCCAACAATGCCACGGTTACAAGCAAGGGCAATTTTTGATTGAGGATGAGATACATGGGCAATATGGTGAGGCATAATTGAGCAATAGTCCCTATTACCACGTTAAACATGTTCAGTTTGAAATTTCTATTCGGCACAAAGCTTCCATCTTCAGCCATTACCAGTTTTTTAACTGGCTCCCAAAAACCCCATGGGCGTACATTGCTGTAAAAGGATTTTAATACGGCCATATCTGTTGGAGCGCTGGCATAGGAGCCGATAACCGAACCGGCCATGGAGATGAAGAACAAGAGCGGAAACCAATACAACAGCTCGCCGGATGGAATAAGCAGCGAAAACACCATGGAGGATAGAATACCAGCCAGCATGCCGTAAAAAAAGCCGTTGGCATTAAAGCGCCACCAATGCCACTTGAGCACATTTGATGCTACGTAGCCACCATAAAGCGCCGATACGATCCATTGCAGTACGCTGTTTACATCTTTTACAAAGAAGCCAAGAATAACCCCTACCGCCACCACAACCACACCTACCAGGTAATTCATGGCGATGATTTTTTTGGTAGATGCCGCAGGGTTAAAATATTTAATGTAGATATCATTTACGATATAAGCCTGTGCCGCGTTCATTGTACCGGAAAATGTGCTCATGAAAGCGCCAAGCAAACCGGCTAACAGCAACCCAACCAGGCCAACCGGTAAAAAATTATTGATAACAGCCGGTAATATCCTTTCAAAATCGATAGCGCCGGTAGCATCCTTAAGGTTCATTTGATTATAATACAACAGGCCCAGGATGGTTAAGCTTACGATAAGCGAGTAGCGGATGGGTAACAAAATGATACTCACAAAACCACTCATTTTACTGGCTTCCTCGGGCGAACGTGTCGACAGGATCTTTTGCATATCATAATTAGGCGCCGGACCAGCCAGCGCCGCGAAGAAACCTTTAAAGGTCATCATCATAAAAAACAAGCCAAACAGCGAATAACCATCATCCTTAATTTTCTGGTTAACCTCATTAATAATGCCCGACCAGCTCATGCCTAAATTTTTCCCAAAAAATGGGCTGTACCAACCATCAGGCACATTTAAATGATGACCTGCTAATTTATGAGCCGCAATAAAACCTATCCAGATACAGGCAACAGACATGATGCCGTATTTGACCATATCGCCCAGAACAATACTGTGCATACCGCCCAAAATGGAATAAAACATGGCGAATAGCGTGAAAACAATACCATAAACATGTGGTACATATTGCGGCGCAACGTTGAAGGGAACATAGGCTTTAACCAAATCCCAGGGAATAAAAATTTCAATGAATTTACCCAGCCCAATAAACCCGTAGGCTAAAAAACCCAGGCAACTAAGCAGCGCGAACGCGATAACAATTATATGAGAATTGCCTACGCCCGGTCCTGTTTTACCAAACCGGGTGGCCAGCCATTCGGCACCTGTGGCGGCGTTTGAGCGGCGCAGCCAACGCGAGAGGTACATCATCAAAAACACCTGGTTAAATACCGGCCACAACCAGGGGATCCAGATGCTTTTCATGCCATATACAAAGCACAGGCTCACCATCCACATGGTGCCGCTGATATCAAACATATCGGATGCATCGCTTAGCCCCAGCTTATACCAGGGTAATGATTTACCGCCCAACATATAGCTTTCCTTATTTTCGCGGGCTTTTTTACGATACCACAAACCGATAAAAATGGTGCTCAACAGGTACAAAACTATAATGGCAGCATCAAGTGCGTGTAGCTTCATTTATTTGACATGATTATTGTTTTTTCTTTGTGATTTTTTGATTTTTTTTTGAAATTCCTTCCAGAAAAACCCTCAAAAAATTACTGACTTTTTATCAAAATCCGCCAGGCATGCCGCCTTCACAGTTTAAGTTAAATTGGTTGATTCAAAAGTGAACTTATTAAGATTAATTTTATAATACTTTTTTAACCTTATATTTTAATATCTGCACAATTCCGCTATTCTAAAATTTTCAAATCGCTTAAATAAAAACCCGGTTGCCGGTGTAGGTTTCCCTAAACTCTTTGGGGATACACAGTTTTTTGCGTTTAAAGATCCTGTTGAAATTGGAGATATTGTTAAACCCGCATTTATAAGCGATCTCGGCAACGGTAGCGGTGGAGTCTATCAGCATGCGGGAGGCATGGCCGAGCCTAATTTCGTTTAAACTATCGATAAAAGTTTTACCTGTGCGCTTTTTGATGAACCGGCTAAAAGAAGCCTCGGGCATGTTGGCAATTTTTGATACCTCGGCCAGGGTAACCTGTTTGTTATAGTTCACGTTCATGTGCTCAAACACTTTTTCGATGCGGCGGCTGTTGTAATAAAACTTATCGTTGCTAAAACTCGGATCCGACAACATCTTCATATTGCGGGAGATAGACAAGTCATGCAAAATAGACATCAGCTCCAGCACCGAATCAAAGCCACTCTTTTTATCCAGGCTGATGATCCTATCTTTAAGAGCAAGTATGGTTTCGGGCGAAAAAACGATACCCCGCTGCGAGCGTTCCAGCATGCTTTTTACAAAGCTCAACTGGTTCCGCTTCAGAAATTTTTCATCAAACAGATCTTTATGAAATTGAATGGTTACCTCGGTGATCTCCTCGCTAAGGCATTGATGGGTAAACCAGGCATGATACAAATTAGGACCAACCAGCGCCAGTTCCACATCATCAATTACTTCTATATGCCCGCCTACAACCCGCCTGGCGCCTTTGGCATTAATGATCAGGTTAAGCTCATATTCATCATGATAATGCAATGGGAAGTCGAACTTTTTTTTAACTCTCGAAAAAATGGTAAAGCAATCACTGGGGGTAAGCGGCGTTATTTCACGCATCACATTACTTGTCGTCATAAATTGTATAGGTTTAAAAAGAAGAAAATCCTGATACGAATTTAACCAAATTATATTAACTATTTACCATTTCGTAATTTTCAGATTATAATTCAGTCTTATTTCATTGCTTTTCAACCTCAAATATCCTCTTAAAAGACCTTTTTTCTATCAATAAACAATCAATCTCCAACTAAAATTCGCCCCTGAGCAGCATTTTATTCTATCAATAAACTTCCAATTTTCATCCCCAAATACACCCCAAACAGCATTTTTCACCATCAATAAACTTCAATAATGAGCTATAAATTGCCAATAATGAGCGATCCGCGCCAATAAAAGAGCGATAAATTGCCATTAATGAGCGATAAATTACTGTATGTAAAACTATCATTATTGGTTATTAAAATTTTACAATCCATTAACCGGCATGTAAACTGTAAGCATTAGGTTTGCACCCAATTGGTGTTTTAACATTTAACCCAAACGGTCAATACTTAAAACTCCGGCTTATGCCAATAAAAGCCCGTATATTTAAACATCCTTTTATTATGGCATTAAATTAGCACAAAAAACATTAGTCATAACAGTTTAACATTATGCCCTATAATATACTCACCAGCAAAACAAATGGTAAATATTTATTGTAGATTAACCATAATATAAATGAATCAAAAACTACTATATCATATTTAATGGATACAGCAGAAAGCACCACACCGGCGGTAGTAAAAAAAAGATCGAAACTAAGACAAAGCATCACCGACTTTTTTATCAGCTTATACCGCATCAACCAATTCATTCTGCGCTTTTTCAGGGAGGCCTTTATGCCCCCTTTTGAATTTAAAGAAATAATGAAGCAATGCTTTGAAGTAGGTGTACGCTCATTTACCTTAATTACCGTAACCGGGTTTATAGTGGGGGTGATATTCACCAAGCAATCAAGGCCTTCGCTTTCACAATTCGGGGCTCAGTCATGGTTGCCTTCCCTGGTATCAATAGCCATTATGCGGGCATTGGCTCCTTTAGTTACGGCATTAATAGCATCGGGCAAAGTTGGCTCAAGCATCGGGGCCGAGCTGGGTTCTATGCGCGTAACCGAGCAAATTGACGCCATGGAAGTATCGGGCACCAAACCTTTTAAATTTTTGGTATGTACCCGCGTAATTGCCACCACCCTTACCATCCCTATTTTGGCAACCTATACAGGCTTTATTGCTATTGTGGGGGGCTTTTTAAATGTAAATCAAAACGAGGGCACTACCTGGAGCACATTTATCCAGGAAGTATTTGATCCCTTAACTTTTACCGATTTTGTGGCATCGCTTGTGAAATCCATTGTGTTTGGGTTTACTATTGGGATAGTAGGTTGCTACCAGGGCTTTAACTCCAGCAAGGGAACCGAGGGTGTGGGTAAAGCAGCCAACGGGGCCGTGGTAACCGCCATGTTCCTGGTGTTTATTGAAGAAATTATTATAGTACAGATAACCAGCTGGTTCCGTTAAACAAAGGGAAACATGGAGAAGAAAATAGTTAAAGCAGACCATACCAACCCGGTGATCAGCGTAAGGGGGCTCGAAAAATCCTTTGAAGATTACGCTGTTTTGCGCGGCATTGATCTTGACCTTTACCAGGGCGAAAACCTGGTGGTGCTGGGCCGCTCGGGTTCTGGAAAATCTGTGTTGATCAAAATTATATCAGGTTTGCTAAGTCCTGATAAGGGCGAGGTGAATGTATTGGGTCATAATATTGCCCATATCCGCGAAGAAGAATTACAAGAGCTGCGCGTAAGGATAGGTTTCTCGTTTCAAAACAGCGCCTTATATGATAGTATGACGGTGCGCAAAAACCTGGAGTTTCCCTTAGTACGTAACCGTAAGGGCATTACCCGCCAGGAAATAAACACCGCTGTTGAAACCGTGCTGGATGCCGTGGGCCTGTCGCAAACCATTAACCAGATGCCTTCTGAACTATCGGGCGGCCAGCGTAAGCGGATCGGGATAGCACGTACCCTGATCCTGAACCCCGAGATTATGCTGTATGATGAGCCTACCGCCGGCCTCGACCCTATCACCTGTATCGAAATCAACGATCTGATTAATGAGGTACAGGAACGCTACAACACCTCATCCATCATCATTACGCATGATTTAACCTGCGCCAAGCAAACCGGCGACCGCATTGCCATGCTGCTCGATGGGCAATTTCAGCGTACCGGATCTTTCGAAGAAGTATTTGATACTACCGACAGCCGGGTTAAACCTTTTTTTGACTACAACTTTATCCAATAGAAAAGACATTATACCATTATCATGGACGCATCAGAAAATAAAAAAGCAATTACGGTAGGCCTATTTTTAGCCCTCGGCTTAATCCTGTTTATCCTTGGCGTATTCACACTTGGCGGGCAGCAAAAGACTTTTGTAAAAAACATCAAGCTCAGCTCTGTTTTCAGCGACGTTGCCGGGCTAAAAAAGGGAAACAACGTTTGGTTCTCGGGCGTAAAGGTAGGCACCATCAGCGCTGTTAGATTTACCGGACCATCACAGGTACAGGTTTTTATGAGTATCGACCAGGCCTCTCAGCAATACATCCACCGCAATGCCCAGGCAAAAATCAGCTCGGATGGGTTGATAGGTAATAAGATTATTGTGATAGATGGCGGTAGTCCGCAAGCGCCCGAAGTGCAGGATGGCGATGTGCTGCAGGCCGAAAAAATGCTCTCGACCGATGACCTGCTCAAAACCCTTCAGGAAAATAACCAGAACCTGCTGGCTATAACTACCGATTTTAAGGCCCTCAGTCACCAGATACTGGCCGGGAAAGGTACCGTTGGCGCTTTAATGGCCGATAACACCATGGCTGATCAGTTACGCGCATCGATGCTTAACCTACAGGCCGCGACCCAAAGTGCCGCCCGGATGGCTGTACAGCTTGATCATTTCGGCAATAAATTAAACACCAAAGGCGGCCTTGCCGATAACCTGCTTACCGATACCGCTACATTTAACCGGATAAGGCAGGCAGTAACCCAGCTGCAAAGCGCCGCCAGCAATGCATCAACCCTAACCAATAACCTCAACAAAGCCAGCGACAAGCTGAACAGAACAGATAACGCCATTGGTGTACTACTAAACGACCCCAAAGGCGCCGTACAGGTACAAACCACCCTCAACAACCTGCAACAAAGCTCCATTAAACTAAACGACGACCTGGAAGCCGCACAACACAACTTTTTCCTGAAAGGTTTTTTTAAGGACAAGGCGAAGAAAGCAAAGGCCGATAGTTTAAAGAATGCGGGACAGTAAATCCATCGGAGCGTGAAGGGAAAATGACATGTCCATCAAGTCACGTTGAGTTGTTTCAGCACCTCACGGGACAGGTAGGTGATTTGATTAGCAGCCGGCTTAGCAAATGGGATGTTGAAACAAGTTCAACATGACTGGAATTTATTATGTCATTACCAGGAACTACGCAATAGCGAACTGCGCAAAGCCGACAAGCAAATGCCCCTTTTGTCTGAACCTGGATTTATAGGATTAACAGATTCTCACGATTTCCAATTTTCCCGGAACCCTCTCCTCCGTCATTGTTATAAGGTATAGAGGTAATAACATACTTGTCATTTCAAAGAACAAAGCAATGCTATGCAGAGCCGCTATAAGTCTGCGGTTTGTGCCGATCTGCAACGCAATCTCAAATCTATATCATGGCGTTACCTGCGGCCCGCGCTTTACGCTCATACTGCACAAGCCTTAGCCACATTGGCCGGTATCCGCTGCAATCGCTAACGCAAACTTTAAGTAGGCAAAAATGCTCCGTCAGGAGCTACCTGTTTGTAGCAAATAACACAAAAATGAATTTTGCGCCGTAGGTGCTACCCGAAATTTGCAAGATAACCATATGCTGGCGAAGGGTAGCCTCTACGAGGCAAAGGTTAATGGCGTGGTTTTTTCTACAAACAGGTAGCACCTAACGGTGCAGGTTGTTTAGCCTCTGATTGGTGATAGCGGATAATGTAGCCTTTCATAAGATTGGTGCTTTTGTTTAGGATAAATATATAAAGGGGTTACTATAGTTGGAAACAACAGGGGTTTCGGTCAACGTTAAATAAAGTTTCAAAATTAAAATCCTATAATTGCGGTGTACTAATAAACCTATTAGCCTTATGAAACACCTTATCCTGTTATTGGCTGTGCTGTCCGGCCTTAACGCAATGGCGCAAAACCCAAAACCGGCACCTGCCGCTTATGCCATTATTAAGGGACATATTACAAATCACATCGAAGACATGTGGGACTACAGCGAAATTAATTATCTCGAATTTAAAACGCTTTCTGTTCCGGTTGATAAGAACGGTGATTTTTTTAAGCGGATAAAAATTGATGAGAACTACAAATGTGTATTTTTCAGGGATGGCAATGGCCTGGTTGTTAATCTTCAAAAAAATGATACCATCCTGGTGAATTTTGACGGCAAAAACGCTTTTAATACGATTGTAATACGTGCTTCACAACCTGAAAGGGATAAAGAAATTCAGACATTTATAACACTCAGAACGTTCGAAAATAATTCAGCAGAAGAGGTGCACAATTTATTTACAAACATGGAGCTGACAGATTCTGCAAAGTTCAAGAAGATCAATCGCCTTTATAATAAACAAATTGAAATACTGTTTGCGGGTGGTTCGAGAGATAATTATAGGAATAGCGCTACGGATATTTATTTTCATTATGCCAGTTATTTATTGCAGCTGCGGTTATTACCGGCTTACGATCTATTTATCGAACATCCGACAGAAAACACAAAAAACAATGCTGCGCTAACCAATAAGAATGCCTACACAACCGAATGTGACGAATGGTACAAGAACAGTTCCGAATACCGTGATTTTGTTTTTGATTACGTAAGGTTCTTTCAGGCCTTTAATTCCTGGGTCACCGGGGCGGGAAATGAGGTTCCGTATGTTGTCGGCTTATCGGAAGGGTACAGGGGGCTGGCAGCATTTCACACCCTTGAAATGAGCGATTGGTTTACCACTAAAAATATCCTGTCTAATTTTGATTTTGCGCCTTTTAATGATGCCGTAACTGTATATAAGACGTTTGCCAGCAAAGTAAAAACACCAAAATATGCCGACACTTTAAAACAGTTCTTCGTTAATATCCAGCGGTTAAAACCCGGTATGCCAGCACCCGGTTTTACACTTAAAGATGATAACGGCAAACAGGTTTCCTTATCGCAGTTCAGGGGCAAGGTTGTATATATTGATTTTTGGGGAGTTGGTTGCGGTCCCTGTGTTTATGATATCAAAAACGAGTACCGGCATTGCATGAAAAATATATGGACAAGAATATTGTATTTGTAAACATTTGTGTTGACAGCAGTGAAGGCGGGTGGAAAGCAGGGCTTGCCAAACTGAACCTGCATGGCGTTAACCTGATAGCCGAAGGCTGGATGAAAAACCCGGTATGCCAGGCTTATAACATAAGTGGAATACCTCACTACTGTTTAATAGATACCGAAGGCAAGATAGTAGATATTAATAGCCCCCGCCCAAGTGAAAAACAAATATTGCATTCACAGTTAGATAAACTGTTGAAGTAGGTATATAGCTAACCGATACCGGCGCTTGTTGGCTCTGGTCGACGCTTTTACCGCACCAGCTTGAGGTCGGGATATGACATCTAATACCCTATTACAACCTTAACAACTTTACATAATGACAGTGGCTGTTAAGGCCTTTTTGAAAAACGAGATCATCAACAAATGGTGCGGTGAAAACACCGACCATAAGCTAAATAATGTTCATTTTTCGTTACAATGCCCCCGGGCAACAACAACGGCTGTTATACGGGTTTTTAAATTTATTTGTTTTTTTATCTTTGTTCAGTAAAATATCCTTATCATGCCTCATATCCGTAACATCATACTTTTTTTTACGATAATTATTTTATCCAGCTTTTCTGCTTATAAAGCGTACGCCCAATATCCTGGGATGGCAGCAGTTCGTGCACAACAGAACCAACAATTCATGAATATGCAAATGAATATGCAGATGCAATTGAACATGAACAGAAATTGGCGAAAAAATGCGGGGCAGGGACAAGGATATATTGTGATATTAAAAGACGGCGATATAAAAAAGATCAAATCTTACATGTACCTGGATACCGTTCTGCATAAAAATTTCCTGGTATTTGTAGATAAGAAGTTCCCGAAATCAGACACCCTGCATCGCTTTCAGAAAATTTATCCGAATCAAACATCAAATATAACTGCATTGATACCCGATAATCAAGGCTATGAAGAAACAAGACCCGGATTGCCGACTGATAGCGGGTGGACTATAAAAGTAATAACAGGTGCAATAAATGTTTATGCCAAAAGCGGCACTTATCTTACCGTGGTTGGCACCCCTGTATTTGGGGCACCCAAAATGGATTTTGTTTCTGCTGAAATAATTGGCATCCAGCTAAATGATGGGCCAATTGAAAAATTATCAAAGGATAATGTGTTGAAAATTGTTACCGGTAATTCCAAGGCTACTGAATATGTCGAAAAAAAGGGATTGTATGAAGCCGTGAAAAAATACAATCATGATGCAGAGAAGGTCGCAAAAAAGTAGACGATCTCCGGGAACGGGTAACCCTCCGCTGTCGCACGCGTGTCGAGTGTGCCCCGCTGATAGGTCTGCAACATTTTTCCATCGTTTGTCTTGTCCTAAAATAGGTTTACAGTTTAATTGATAAATCCTGTTATACGTTTACAATATTTATTAGTCCTAAAATAGGTTTACAAATCCACATTTTGAGTTTTATAATAACTCTTCCAGGTTCGCTCTACTTCCAGGT
>NZ_JANYGH010000007.1 GCF_025362475.1 Mucilaginibacter sp. | reverse complement strand
AAGTACTTTTGCTCATGTTGGTTATTAAAGTGTGGTAACTCTAATATCAACACAAAAGGGGTGGCTTTTAGCTACCCCTTACTTTTTTTCAAAAAATTCGTTTACCGGACAACAGTGCACTGCGTTCAGGATGACAAAAAGCTTTTTTTGAAACACGTCATCGACCGGAACGAAGCAATGACGCGTTTTTTTCAACAGCCTATATTTTATTTATGGCGAAGTTCCTTTTTACCTACCATGCCTTTAAACTTACGTTCATCCAGTTTAAGAGTCATATTGGTAACCTGTTGGTCAGACATCGATTTGCTTTTTGACAAACTCTGAACTTTTGGCCCGCTTACGTCATAAACGCCCGTACTGATATAATTCAACGCGTGTTGCAGCAATACTTCCGTACTATCGCCAAAGTCCTTAGTAACATCATCATAATCAAGTTTACCCGGATAATCTGCCGAACCAGGTGTCATCCCGGAATAATAGCCTCCTTGATTAGCTGAATTCTTGGTTTCAAACTGGGGTACATACAATTGGTATTTATTGATGTCGATAGCAAAAAAGCCTACAGGTTTGCCATAGCTTGTACGGCCTATAAACTTCACGTCCATTTCGGGGCGCAGGTTGTTAATAGTTAACTCACTTGCCGAGGCTGTGGAGCCTGTTATAATAAAAAACACCCGGCTAATGTTGAGCGAGCCATTTTTGGTAAAAAGAATCCGGTTATCAGGATTAGTAGGTAAAAAATCTCCTTTCTTAATATTATATATCGCACTCAGCAAAGGATGATTATCAGCCTGCAGTTTATCGTTATAATAATAAGTATACATCTGTGAGCCGTTTTTTGCCGATGGTACAATCAGGTTATCCAGGTATTCGGCAGTTGATACATAACCGCCGCCATTATACCGCAAATCCACAACCAGCTCGGTAACATTAGCCGCTGTAAAGGCATTAAATGCTTTTAACAATTGAGGGCCAGCATTCTCAGGCGAAGTAAATGTATTGAAAACCACATAACCCACTTTTTTATCACCTTGGGTAAAAACCTTATAAGTTAAAACCGGGTTAATGGTGTAAGTAGCTACAGCCAAAGAAACGTCAACCGTTGTGCCATCTGGTTTTTTAAGCGTCATAGTAATAGGATTGTTACCATAAACACCATTCACTACAAAGTTTACGTTGGTTCCGTTGTCATAATCCAATGTTGTGCGGCCATTAAGTTTTACTACCTGGTAACCTCTTTTAATACCGGCCTTATCGGCAGGCGAACCTGCGTAAACATATTTTATACGCAGATCTGTTGTTTCCTGGTATAGTACCGATAAACCGAAATCGCCGTTTGTACCACCTAATTCGGTAGATACCGATCCATCATCTATAAAGGAATACTTAGCCGAACCCGGGTCTGGCGCATAATATTCATACGGCTGGTTAGTAGATGGGTTGATTTTAAACTGTGATATTTGGTCAACTTCGTTTGTCAGCGCGGTTATATCATCTGATCCGGTGATGCTACGGGGCTGAAAAGTTTTATAGTCAGGTATGGCATCATACCACAAATAAGTTTCTTTAGCATACAGGTATACCGAATCCTTGATCAGGTCGAGCGTCGATCCGGTTTTTGTTGGTCCGGTAAGTACTCCCCCATCCGTATTTCCAGCCGGCTTATCTTTTTTACAGGCCGAAAGTAAACCGGTTGCCAGAACTAATGTGAAGTAAAATATTTTTTTCATGTACTATGAATTATAAAAGTGTTAACGTAATAAAAATAAGTATGTTACAACAAGCGTTATAAAAATTCCTCAACACCCAGGTAATCTACACCAACAGTCTCCGCGCATAAACTATCGGCTTCAGAATTTCCTATCATCAGGATGTCTCTGCGTTGCAAGTTATGATCCTGCATTAATAAGTGTATCGCATCGGGTTCTGGCTTAGGCGCCGTTTCTTCGGCAAAATAACAGGTTAGGTAAGGCTCCAGTTTATGCCATTCTACCTGTTTAATTTTATTTACCTGTAGTGGTACATTGCCATTTGTAACAATGAAAAGTTTTTTACGATCAACCACAATTTCCTGTAGGAAGGTAAGCATATTCTGGTACAAAAGCAATTTAAGAGGGAGCTTGGCAGTCACCATAAGGTTGTCAAAATTCTCCCTGTATCTGGCAGCAACAGGAAACTCAAGGGCAACTTTATCAAAAACAGCCTCCGCTCCTTCCTGTACATACGTATCAGTCATCAGTTTGGTTGTTTTGCCGGCATCAACCAGCTCAACATACTCCAGCATGTTGGCAAAAAGGTAATAAACCTGGTATATATAATCTTTAGCTGGAAATAAAACATCATCAAGCTCCAGAATGAACGCGGTTTTGCGTTTATCAATATCTTTATATTTCATTGTCCCCGGCAAGGATTGTTATGTTATACTCATTAAATAATATGGCTGACTGTTGCAGCAACTCCATCTCTCTTTCGCGAAAAAGGTAAACAAGCTCAACACCCAGATCAAGGCATAAAGTTAACATTTCATGCGTATAACTGGATGACTGAGGATCGGGCAAGCGGATAAGCTGCCCCGGTTTCAGCATAAAATCCGGCAGATCAAGATGATCACCCATGATCACGTTATCGCCGTTCAGTTTGTTTTTTAGCCTGTAGGCCGGTGCAGAATTAGCAGCTGTTATTAATATCTTCAATTTATAAATAAACTTATTGTATAATTAAACCATCCTTCATCATCACCGTACGGTCTGATAGGTTGGCAAGATCTTCATTATGTGTAACTATTACAAAGGTTTGGTTAAATTCTTTACGCAACTTAATGAAAAGTTCATGCAACTCCAGCGCGTTCACCGAGTCGAGGTTACCGGATGGTTCATCGGCAAAAATCAACGCGGGCTTATTGATCAGCGCACGCGCTACGGCAACCCTTTGCTGCTCGCCACCCGATAGCTCATTGGGCTTATGGCTCATTCTATCTTTTAATCCAAGCAAATCAAGCAGTTCGGCCGATCTCTTTTCGGCGTCAGATTTTGATACGCCCGCAATAAAGGCAGGGATGCATACATTTTCAAGAGCGGTAAACTCGGCCAGTAAATGGTGAAACTGAAAAATAAAGCCAATTTTACGATTCCGGAAATCGCTCAGGTTTTTATTACTAAGCTTGCTGAGCTCTATATCGTTGATATACAACTGACCGGAATCCGGCCTATCCAACGTACCCAAAATATTTAGCAACGAACTTTTACCCGCACCGGATGCACCAACAATAGTTACAATTTCACCACGCTTAACTTCAAGATCAACGCTCTTTAATATTTGAAGCTGCCCGTATGATTTATAGATGGATTTGGCTTTAAGCATGGCGTAAAGTTAATATTTTTTGGTGAGTGGTTGTAAGTGGTGAATGGTTGATTGGGTTGATTAGGTGAGTGGTGATGTAAAGACGATCTGATTTAACGTAGTATGATTGAGCGAAGCAGCCTAATCAATTCAATATCCTCAATCAACCATTCACCTAATCAACTACTCACCACTCACTACTCCCAAATGTAAAACCATTGTTATTAAATAAACATAGGGCAAATAAAGTGTACAAAGGCCCCAAACCTTTGAACAAAAATTGTAGATTTACCGCAAATTCTTCAAAAAACATGAATATTCACGAATATCAGGGCAAAGCCATATTAAAGAGCTTTGGCGTTAGAGTTCAGGAAGGCATTGTTGCCGATACTGTTGAGCAGGCTGCAGAGGCTGCCCAAAAATTGAAAGAAGACCTGGGCTCAAGCTGGGTAGTAATAAAGGCACAGATCCACGCCGGTGGTCGTGGTAAGGGTGGCGGCGTAAAGCTGGCTAAAAACATTGACCAGGTTAAAGAAATTGCAGGCAACATTATTGGCATGCAGTTAGTTACCCCGCAAACAGGCCCCGAAGGTAAAAAAGTTAAGAAAGTTTTAGTAGCCCAGGATGTTTATTACCCAGGCGAAAGCGAAACTAAAGAGTTTTACATGAGCGTGTTGCTTGATCGTGCTAAAGGCCGCAACATTATCATGTACAGTACCGAAGGCGGTATGGATATTGAGGAAGTTGCACACTCAACTCCCGAACTGATATTTAAAGAAGAAATTGATCCTAAAGTTGGTTTACAAGGTTTCCAAACCCGTAAAATAGCTTTCAACTTAGGCTTATCAGGCGAAGCTTTTAAAGATATGACCAAATTCATAGCTGCCTTGTACAAAGCTTATGAAGCTACAGATTCTTCGCAATTTGAAATTAACCCGGTATTAAAAACATCTGATAACAAAATTTTAGCTGTTGATGCCAAGGTTAATATCGATGATAACGCGTTATACCGTCACCCGGATTACGCAGCTATGCGCGATACTGACGAGGAAGATCCTACAGAAGTTGAAGCAAGCAAATCAAACCTTAACTATGTAAAGCTTGACGGTAACGTAGGCTGTATGGTTAACGGCGCTGGTTTAGCTATGGCAACTATGGATATTATTAAAATTGCTGGTGGCGAACCTGCTAACTTCCTTGACGTTGGTGGTACTGCCAATGCCGAAACTGTTAAAGCAGGCTTTAACATCATCCTGAGCGACCCTAATGTAAAGGCTATCCTGATCAACATCTTTGGTGGTATCGTTCGTTGCGACCGTGTTGCACAAGGTGTAATTGACGCCTATAACGAAATCGGTAATATCCCGGTTCCAATCATCGTTCGCTTACAAGGCACCAACGCTGTTGAAGCAAAAGAACTGATTGATAACTCAGGTTTAAAAGTATACTCAGCTATTTTGTTAAAAGAAGCTGCTGAAAGAGTAAAAGAAGTATTGGCTTTGTAATTGCTAATATAAACATATTGAGAAAGGGGCCCCGTGCCCCTTTCTTGTTTTGGGGACATATATTACTGCGTTTAATATATACGGCATTATGAATGCAAAAGAAAAGCAAACAGCTTTTATTAAAACTTATTTAAAGCCTGCATTAAAACAATACGGCTATTTGACAAGCGGTAACACTTGGTGGAAAGATCGTGACGATTTCTATATCATTATAAATCTTCAAAACTTTTCATGGAATACGAAAGAGCAAGCAAGTTTTTGTTTTAATATAGGCATAGCTTTAAAAGCAAGTACTAAAGATCATTCAAAGCCATCATATAATGATTTGAATATCCTAATTCGGGAGAACGGCTATCTGCCGGATGACCGCCATACACATAACTATAAAGACAAAACAGGCTATATTATTCAAGCAGGCACTGAATTAGCAAAATTCACAGATGAATTTCAATTGGATTTTGAACAGCATATTTTGCCAGCCTTAGAAAATCTTAATACGCTCGAAGATTGCATCAATTACTATACTCCTATTCCATTTTGGGGAGAAAGGCTAATACGCCAAATTGAAGAATTAGGTTAACATACTCCAATTATGGGAATGAAAAGATAATTTCCCTTATTGCAAAAATTAAATCCTTAATTTTATTCATCTACAAAGCCCATTCATAAAAAACATATCCAAAGGCGCAACCTATTGATATAAATAGCCATCGACTTTTTCGACCGATTAACATGAAAGAAGCCAAAATTCAAACCCTGCATCCCGATAACGATAAACAAAACAAAATTATTTCGGTCGAAAAATATGAAATAATAAAGGCCGCCATCATACAAATTTTGCAACACCAAAGCCTTACCCACACCCAGCTGATGCAGGCCCTTCACAATGAAGTGCATACCACCTTCTCTGGCAATGCCCATTGGTATGGCGAAACCGTAAAGTTAGACCTTGAAGCCCGGGAAATAATTAAGCGGGATAACGCGAAAGTGCCGGTTTATAGTATTATCGAATAGAGACTTTCTTAATCTCTGTGGCTGGTTTTTTATGCCGAAAAATCTCCTGCTTAATCCTAAAGAAGGCGTAAATCAACAGGGCTAAACCCAAAATCCAAAACAGGGCATAAAAATTTCTTAGCTTCTCCATCTAAAGCAAATATCGGCTAATAAATTAATAAAAGCAGGTCTTACTAACACAAGACCTGCGCTAAAAAAGGCGGCAACTTGTATGTTGCATAAGATCTCTCTTTCGCGCTCCCGCACATTCCTCCCCGGCTCTATCGAGATGACAATTTGTGAAAACAAATATAATAACCGAAGTGCTTTCGCTTTCCCCCAAAAGTGTCAGCAGATCAGCTTCGGGCGAAAACGGGCAGAACGATGGTGGACTGTGCGGCTGCAGGGCATAGGAAGTTTTTGCATGCGTAGGGCGGCGAGGGTAAGGGCAAAATAATTCCAGCCCAGGTTCTGTCTGTTTTGCGGGGCGGAGGCCTGTGCGGCAAAGAAGCCTTTCTGCTGACTTGATTTTTGGTTACTTTTCATCAAGGAAAAGTAACTAGGCCCCCCGCGGCCATGAGCGGGACGATGGTATTAGTTACAACTACATACCGTTGGAATACGAAAGCCTTGCCCACCGTGTATTGTTCGCGATTGCCAAGTCGTTTCTCCTCAATGACATAGTTTAGCGGCTCTGCTTAATTGGGGATTGCTTCGTGCCTCGCAATGACGGGTGGGTGAAAGCTCAACTCATATACGAACTCACATTACTATAATCCACATTAGTAACCACCGTATAATCTGGCACGAAGGTATTTTCACTGCTCAGGGCCATATCCAGCTCAAAGGTTGATGGGTATGGGGTGTTGAGCAGACTCCCTTTAGGCATATATGGAAACAGCTCGCCGTAGGTCAGGATCTGACTGTGGTTAATGCGGCGATAGATGAACATACGGTGCAGATCGCAGGGTTTAACTAACCCAGCGGCCCCAATCATCTGAATAGCACTGCCCACTGTGGCTTTATGAAAGTTGGCCACACGTACTTTTTTATCGCCAACCACCAGGCCTCGCATCAGGTTTTTATCCTGGGTGGCTACGCCAGTTGGGCAGGTATTCATATTACACTCGAGGGCCTGTATACAGCCCAGGGCAAACATCATTCCACGGGCACTGTTACACATATCAGCGCCCAAAGCAAAATTCTTTACCAGGTCGAAACCGGTGGCTACCTTGCCAGATGCTATAACCTTGATATATCTTTTAATATTAAAGCCGGTTAAGGCATCGTAAACAAACGCCAGGGCCTCGCGCAGCGGCATACCTACCGAGTTTGAGAACTCCAGCGGAGCAGCACCTGTGCCGCCCTCACCCCCATCCACAGTTATAAAATCAGGATAGATCTGCGTTTTAACCATGGCTTTGCAAATAGCTAAAAATTCGCTCTTATGCCCTACGCATAATTTAAAGCCAATAGGTTTACCGCCCGAAAGCTCGCGCAGCTTTTTAATGAACGTGGTAAGCTCCATTGGATTACTGAAAGCGGTATGAAATGGCGGCGAAACTACATCCTGCCCCATCTCCACCAGCCTGATGCGTGCTATCTCGGGTGTTACCTTGGCAGCGGGTAAAATACCGCCATGCCCCGGCTTTGCTCCCTGCGATAGTTTAATCTCGATCATCTTAACCTGGGGCAACGCAGCGCGCTCGGCAAAGGCTTCATAGTCTATTGTTCCATCCTTATGCCTGCAACTAAAGTAACCTGTACCAATTTGCCAGATTATATCCCCGCCCGGTTCAAGGTGGTGATCGCTTAGGCCGCCTTCGCCGGTGTTGTGGGCAAAACCGCCCAGTTTGGCGCCACCGTTAAGGGCAAGTATAGCATTCTCACTCAACGAGCCAAAACTCATGGCCGATATATTAAACACACTTGCCATATAAGGCTGCTTACAATCCGGACCGCCAACTTTTACCCTCGGCTCCATATTTAATTGATGATGATCAATAGCAGATATACTGTGGTTAAGCCATTCGTAACCGCTTTCGTAAACATCAAGCTCGGTACCAAAGGGGCGGGTATCATCAACCATTTTTGCCCGCTGGTAAACTACCGTGCGGTTTTGACGATTAAAGGGAGTTCCATTAGTGTCACTCTCAATAAAGTACTGGTATATTTTGGGCCTGAGATCTTCCATTACAAAGCGCAGGTGCCCAAAAACCGGGAAATTACGAACTATGCTATGTTTTTTTTGCGCCAGGTCATAAAAACCCACCACATATATTGGTACCATTATAATGAACGACCAAGCCGCTGGTTTCCACATAATTGTCCACGCAGTGAGCACTGTAAAAATAATAATGAACGACGCTATAAAGAGCTTTCTCATGAGCTGTTAATTTAAAATGAACCGGATATTAATTTTTGATAAAATTAGATTTATAATTAAACAATAAAGCAATTGTAGGGTTTAACTTCTTACTCTATGTCTGCGAATTGTAATTAAAGTAAAATAGATGTTTAAACATCTATTTTTGTATTATCTTTGTATCAACAAAAAAAAATAAAAATCATGTCAACACAAACAGCAACAAAATGGATCATTGATCCAATGCATTCAGAAGTACAATTTAAAGTAAAACATTTGGTTATTTCAACCGTGAGCGGCTTTTTCAAAAGCTTTGCCGGTGAATTAACCACAGATAACGACAATTTTGAAAATGCCGAGATTGATTTCACATTGGATATCAACAGCATCGACACTAATCAAACTCAACGCGATGAGCACTTAAAATCAGCCGAGTTTTTTGACGCTGAAAAATATCCGCAAATCAGCTTCAAATCTACCTCATTTACCTCAACCGGTGATGAAGAGTTTGCTTTGAAAGGTAATTTAACTATTAAAGATGTAACCAAACCAGTAACTCTTGATGTTGAATTTGGCGGTTCAGCAGCAGATTTTTATGGCAACACTAAAGCTGGTTTCGAAATCACCGGTAAAATAAACCGTAAAGAATTTGGTCTTACCTGGGACGGCGTTACCGAAGCCGGTTCAATCGTTGTAGGCGAAGATATAAAACTGTTAATCAACGTTCAGTTTGCTAAACAAGCTTAATTGTTTTAATGCTGTTGCTGTATTTTAATAATTAAAATGCCGCTGTTGTTAAGTATACGTAACAGCACGGCATTATTAAAAGCATCGGCACATTTAAAACACCAATAACACAAAAGCCATCCTTAATTGGGGTGGCTTTTGTGTTATATAATAAATTGAGCGATAGTCATAGTTCGTGAATATCAATTAACACGCAAAAGCGTAGCAGCCAGGTGTTGCCCCTGGTAAACAAGATGCATTTTTATAGAGTCGCCATAGAGTTTGCCGGTATGCGGCGCATTGCCATTTGGCACAGGTACGTTAAAAGAGAAATCATCACCGTTGATCATCCCATCGGTAATAGCTACCTCGCCAGCCGGTGTTAGCGCTGTACCCGTAACCTTGCCGCTATCTACCTTTAAATTATACACCAATTGAAAAATACCATCATCAGGTAGTTTTACAGGCCCCTTCCATTTACCGGTAAGGTTACCTGCCGCAACAAAGCCTACCGTGAGTAAAAGTATGCATATAGCAGTGATGGAGATCGTTTTTTTCATCGGGAGCAAATTTGTTAACTGGATTACAAATTTCAGGGGAATTGGTTTTAATTATTTCCCCCATTGATCAAAACACAGATTATCCGACCAGTTCAGTTTTACTATAAGTCTCTTCCTCTTCTGCCCCTCAGCGAGCACAAAAGCAAAGCCCCGATCTTGTATTAAAAGACCGGGGCTTTACTTTAAATATACTAATCAAAGTTCCCTATTGGGGATATTTGGTGATTAAGCTTCAAACTTATATCCTACACCCTTTACGGTGGCTACACAATCGTCGCCCAGTTTTTCGCGCAGTTTGCGGATGTGCACATCAATAGTACGGTTGGTTACCACTACCGAGTCTTCCCATATGTTTTTAAGGATCACTTCGCGGGTGTACACCTTACCCGGTTTTGAGGCCAGCAGGTATAGCAATTCAAATTCTTTCTTGGCTAATACCACCTTAACACCTTTCTGGTAAACCAGGTATGCTTCGCGGTCGATTATTAAATCGCCAATTTCTAATTTGTTATCAGGTGCTTCTTCGGCAGGTGCATTGCGGCGCAATATGGCGTTTATACGGCTTACCAGTGCACGAGGCTTAATTGGCTTGGCTATATAATCATCAGCACCTACGTTAAAGCCGGCAATTTCTGAATATTCTTCACTGCGGGCGGTTAAAAATACCATAAAGGTGTTTTTAAACTCAGGCATGGTGCGCATAATGCGGCAAGCCTCGATGCCATCCATCTTAGGCATCATAATGTCAAGTACAATAAGATCAGGTAGTGATTTCTTGGCTTCAGCTACAGCTTCCTGGCCGTTGCGTGCCAAAAATACCTGGTAGCCTTCTTTTTTAAGGTTGTATTCAATCAACTCTAAAATATCCGGTTCATCATCAACAATAAGTATTTTCTGTTTTGGAGAGCTGCTCATGATGCGTTAATTTTTTTGTATAAAAGTATACACTTTACAAAAGCTTAAAGTTACCACAATATTAACAAATTGTTAAAGGTTACTTTATGTTAACGATTTATTGAACCTTATTGAACGTTTTGTTTAAAAAGGCCTCCAAATCGGCACCTGTAATATTTTTAGCAACAATATTTCCCTGCGGATCGATGATGAAATTTGATGGAATGGCTTCTATATGGTAAAGCGTTTCGGTAGG
Organism: Mucilaginibacter sp.; assembly: GCF_025362475.1. Lineage (GTDB taxonomy): Bacteria > Bacteroidota > Bacteroidia > Sphingobacteriales > Sphingobacteriaceae > Mucilaginibacter. Next base: position 127,462 of record NZ_JANYGH010000007.1, on the reverse strand, counting down.
GCCTTCAAAACTGTTCAGATCAGATCCATGTGCCCATGTTAGTTTATCATCGTTAATTGCCTTTTGCCATGCAGCCTTATCCTTATCAAGCGATATGCCCAATATATTAAAGCCTTTTGAGTTAAAAGCAGCGTATTGCTTAACCACGTTAGGGTTTTCCTGCCTGCAAGGCGCACACCATGAAGCCCAAAAATCAAGCATTACGTATTTACCTTTATAATCGGCCAGTTTAATTGGTTTGCCATCAATACCGGTAACCGTAAAATCTGGTGCTTTGTGACCAATGGAAACGGGTTTAATCTTTTCCATCTGCCTTACAAAAGTTTGCACACCTGGATTATCCTTAAAATTCGCTTTGATATCATCAGAATAAGCTACCAGCTGCGGTTCAAATTTATATACATCCAATGATGTTGCCGCATAAAAACCTGCCAGTGATGTTTTATTATCGTTCACAAATTTTAAAACAGCAGCACCGTAATCGGCCAGGTTTTTCTGAAAAGTAGGCATGTATACCTTCAGCAATGAATCTGATTGTTTGCCCAGCTTTTGTGATTTCTCCTGGTATTCGGCAACCAGTTTAGAATTTTTTTCGCCGTAAAAATTGCTGATCTTGTTAAACTCCTTTATTTTTTCAGAGTCATCAGAGCCTTTAATGATATAAGTGTGGGTATTATCGTTATTATCGGTGCTAAACTCAATGTCATCGCCGTTTTTCGCTATCAGGTCAAATACATTATTTGCCCCAGCAGATTGCTCGCCACCGCCAGCGCTACCAATGCGCAATTTGTACAAGTTGGCATAAGGCGCAACATGTTTAAACTGAAATTTGCCGTTCTCGCCCAATGTGGTGGAGTCAACAACTTTTATCTGGGTGCTATCGGCCTCAATTAAATAAACCAGCCTTAAACTGCCCGGATTTTTAATGGTACCGTTGATGGTAAACTGCGAACTATCTTTACATGAATAAATAAACGCTGTTAAAAGCAGCAAACTGTAAACTGCCAAACTCTTTAATTTCATTCTACTTTGATTCTAATTCCTTGATCAATAATTGGTTTGTTTTCTGCGGATCGATCTTTCCTTTTGATAGTTTCATGATCTCGCCCATAAACAACCCTAAAACACCTTTTTTTCCTTTTTGATATTCCTTTACCTTATCGGGGAATTTGGCAATGGCCGCCTTTATAAACTGGCTTACATCGTCGTTATCCGCACTAATTAAAAGGTTAAGCTCTTTAGCCAGATCATCAGCCTTTTTGCCTGGTTCTCTGACCATAGCAGGGAATAATTTGTGCGAAGCTACAGAATTATTTATCACCCCTGCGTCAATTAGTTTGATAAGACCGGCCAGTTTTGCCGGGGTAACAGCAAAGTTACCAATAGCCACATCGTGATCATTCAGGTATGATTTTACCGCGCCCATCAGCCAGTTTGCAGCGGCTTTATAATGATCGGTTAATTTTATCAGTTCTTCAAAATAGTGCGCTACATCCCTGTCAGCTGTTATTACAGATGCATCATAGGCAGAAAGCCCCAATTGTTCTACATATTTATGGTAAAGCTGGTTGGGTAATTCGGGCAAGCCAGCACGAATTTCTTCTACATACTCTTTATCCAGCATCAGCGGCATCAGGTCTGGCTCCGGGAAATAGCGGTAATCATTAGCCATTTCCTTTGATCGCAGTACTGATGTTTCGCCGGTATCGGCATTAAAATTTAGCGTATTTTGATCTATGTGACCGCCATTTTCGATGACCTCTACCTGGCGGGCAAACTCATGCTCAATAGCGCGCTGTACGTTACGGATAGAGTTTAGGTTTTTAACCTCGCAGCGGTTACCGTACTCGGTAGCGCCTTTAAGCCTTACCGAAATATTGGCATCACAACGCATGCTGCCCTCTTCCATGTTACCATCACAAATATCAAGGTAACGCAGTATTTTACGGGTTTCGGTTAAAAACTGACCTGCCTCTTCTGCACTGCGCATATCCGGCTGGGTTACTATCTCAATTAATGGAACACCGGCGCGGTTAAGATCTATCAGTGAATCGGCATGATGCTGATCGTGCATACTTTTACCGGCATCCTCTTCCAGGTGGATGTGGTGAATAGCCAGTCTTTTTTCGGTGCCATCTGCCAGTCTTACCGGCACATATCCGCCCAGGCAAATGGGAGCATGATCTTGTGTTATCTGGTAACCTTTAGGCAAATCGGCGTAAAAATAATTTTTACGGGCAAAATTATTACTCAGGTTGATGGTACAGTTACAGCCCAGGCCCATTTTAACCGCGTACTCAACAGCCCTTTTATTTAAAAAAGGCAAAGTACCTGGGTGCCCAAGCGAAATGGCGCTAATGTGGTGATTAGGTTCGGCACCAAAAGCTGCAGAATCAGGCGAAAACACCTTACTTAAAGTAGATAACTGGGCATGTACTTCAAGGCCAACAACCAATTCGTACTTTTCACCTATCCCGTTTGTGAGTACTGTCATAAAAATAAAATTCAGCTGTGATGTGCTGATTGAATTCCAAATATATAAAAGTTAATACACTATAAACAGGTTTGGCTTTTAAACAAATGCAAAAAATATAATGCAGATGTGTTTGATAGGGTAAAGGAGGGTGGAGAATTTTAATAAGTGATGAAATTTCGCGAAAGAAAATGACGCTCAAAAAAGGGCTGTCTTGCTGAGCCTGTCGAAGCATGTGGGCAAAGGCCTCTGCGTGCGAGTCTTCGACAGGCTCAGACTGACAGGCCCACACGCCTCAAAATCCAATACGTCATTGCTGTAAGGAACGAAGCAATCTCCAAACTCTACAAAGGGCACTATGTAAGTTCGACCTGCATATGTAGAGATTGCTTCGTACCTCGCAATGACGTGTGGGAGATGACGCGTGGGAGTTGGTTTTATTTAGCAACCCTACACAAAACTCTTAGCCTTTGCCAGAGCATTATCCAATCCACTTACATCGCTGCCGCCGGCTGTGGCAAAAAAAGGCTGACCACCGCCGCCACCTTTTACTTCTTTAGCCAATTCTTTTACGATGTTACCCGCATGCAAACCTTTTTCCTTCACCAGGTTTTCGGCTATCATCACGGTTAAGCTTGGTTTGCCATCAAAATCGGCGGCAAGCACCAGGAACAGGTTGGGTACAATATCCTTTAACTGGTAAGCCAGGTTTTTAACCGCTTCGGCGTTTGGCAGGGCTACTTTTTGGGCAATGAAGTTGATACCATCTAAAGCTTCCACTTTTTGAGCCAGTTCATTTTTTAAGCCCGATGATTTTTCAAGGATTGATTTCTCAATCTCTTTTTTCAGCTTGCTATTTTCATCAAGCAGGCTTTCAACGCTTTTAGGCAAATCTTTAGGGTTTTTAAGCAGATCCTTTAACTGATTAAACATGCGGCTTTGGTTGGTGATATACACCTCGGCACCTACCCCGGTAATAGCCTCAATACGCCTAACCCCAGCGGCTACTGCACTTTCGGTAATAATTTTGAAGAAGCCGATTTGCCCGGTGGCCTGTACATGTGTACCGCCGCAAAGCTCCTTGCTAAACTCATCTTCGAAAGTAATTACGCGGACATACTCGCCATACTTTTCGCCAAATAGCGCGGTAACGCCACTGGAAATAGCCTCGGCATATAATACACTGCGTTCTTCTTTCAGCGGAATATTCTGGCGTATCTTTTGGTTAACTATAGCTTCTATCTGCGCCAGTTCCTCATCGGTAACTTTGGCAAAATGCGAAAAATCGAATCTTAAATAGTCGCTATTAACCAATGAGCCTTTTTGATTAACGTGGCTGCCCAAAACCTGTTTCATGGCGGCATGCAGTAAATGCGTAGCCGAGTGATTAGCATTGGTTTGGCCGCGCAAACCAGGATCAACAATAGCGGTTAAGGCATCTTCAATATCCTCGGGCAATTGATCTACATAATGAACAGTGAGGCCGTTCTCTTTTTTAGTATCCGTTACCAAAACAATGGTACCATCCGGGAAAATAAGCTCGCCCCTGTCTCCTACCTGGCCACCGCTTTCTGCATAAAAAGGCGTTTTATCCAAAACAATCTGGAATTGCTCTTTGCCTTTGGCCGTTACCTTGCGGTATTTTACGACGTGGGCAATGGTTTCGGTTTCGTCATAGCCGGTGAAGATGGAGCCTTCATCTTCTCTTAGGGTGATCCAATCTTCAGTATCGACTATCGATGCTGCGCGGGAACGAGTTTTTTGTTCTTGAAGTGCTTTATTGAATCCCTCCATGTCAACTACAAAAGACTTTTCGAGAGCCATTAACTCCGTCAGATCAATTGGAAAACCAAAAGTATCGTAAAGTTCAAAGGCGAAAGCTCCTGAAATTTCGTTGACTGTAGTATAAGGTGGTTCGGTAATTGACTTTCCACTATTCAAATCTGCCCATTGTTTTTCAATGAAATTTTCAAATAAACTTATACCCCTTCCCAAAGTTCTCAGGAAAGAAACCTCTTCTTCCAAAATCACCTTCTGCACAAAATCCTTTTGGTTATACAAATTATCAAATACTCCTTTAAACTGATCTGCCAGCAATGGCACCAACTGGTTAAAGAAAGGTTCTTTAAAACCTAAGGTTTGATAGCTGTAACGTACAGCCCGGCGTAAAATACGGCGGATAACATAACCTGCTTTATTGCTTGCCGGCAACTGCCCATCGGCAATGGCGAAACTGATGGCGCGGATATGGTCGGCTAATACACGCATAGCAACGGCTTCGTTCCAATCGGCATCACCAGGTTTGGCTGCACTGTTATATTTCTTACCGCTTTTTTCAGCAATGAACTGGATCATTGGCTGAAAAACATCGCTATCATAATTTGAAGTTTTGCCCTGCAGTACACGCACCAAACGCTCAAAACCCATACCTGTATCCACATGTTTGGCAGGCAGTGACTGTAAAGCGCCACCTTTTAAACGGTTGAACTGCATAAACACGTTGTTCCAGATCTCTATCACCTGGTCGTGATCAGCATTTACAAGACTTTCGCCTTTCACCTTTAACCTTTCACCTTCTTCCCGGCTATCGTAATGAATTTCAGAACATGGTCCGCAGGGACCAGTTTCGCCCATTTCCCAAAAGTTGTCTTTCTTGTTTCCGGGCAGGATATGGTCTTCGGCAACCAGTGCTTTCCACAGGTTGTAAGTATCGGTATCTTTTTCAAGGCCTTCCTTTTCATCACCCTCAAAGTAGGTAACATACAGGCGGTCTTTAGGTAATTTATAAACTTCGGTAAGCAGCTCCCAGCTCCAGGCAATGGCTTCTTTCTTAAAATAATCGCCAAAGCTCCAGTTGCCCAGCATCTCGAACATGGTATGGTGATAGGTATCAATACCCACCTCTTCCAGATCGTTATGCTTGCCGCTTACGCGCAGGCAGCGTTGGGTATCAGCAACGCGCGATGCTTTTGCAGGTGCTTCGCCCAAAAATATATCTTTAAACTGGTTCATCCCCGCGTTGGTGAACATCAGGGTTGGATCGTTTTTTATTACAATTGGCGCAGAAGGAACAATCACGTGTCCCTTAGAAACAAAAAAATCAAGAAAAGCCTGGCGTATTTCGGTAGCTGTCATAGTATGCAAATGTAGTTATTAGTCCGAAAGTGGGAAAGAAGGAAAATCACAAATTGGCATACAGATTTTCGGGAGGTTATTTAAAAGTGAAAAAGTAATCGTTATTGACTTGTTTCTTTTTACCCAAACATTAGCATTGAACGCTGGCAAACGACTCACCCCGGCTACGCTACGCTGGCCGACCCTCTCTTCACCTGCGGTGGAAAGAGGGTAAAACATTTTATTTTACCCCCCTCTATGCGCGAAGTGGAGAGAAGGGCGACAAGCGCAGCGAAGTCGGGCTGAGTCGACTCGACGCCAAGCAATCTACGTCAACACCTACTTCTTTTCCAGCAAAATCTTTTGGCTCTCAAATCCTGATGCGGCGTCTATCATAGCTACAAGAAGCGGCCAATCGGTAGCTTTTTCAAAATTATGGTAATAGGCTCGGTTTACAGTTATGTTTAAAATATTGCCGTTTACTGCAGCCACTGATGAAAAAGAACCTGCTTTGTTTTCTTTTTTAATATTCAGCTCCTCCATACCCTTAGCGTTATATCCCGGCGGAACGGTAATGGCAATTGAATATTTAAAGCTTCGGGCCTCGGGCATATAAACATCAAGCGTACGCTTGCGATCTTTTTCCTGCAGTTTATAAAAAGTACCGGCCAGTTTGCCAGCATCAATAATAAAGTTATTACCGGCTTTTTTTACCAGGTTATCCAACACAAATGATTCGCTAAACTCAAAAACCGGGCTGCTTTTGTCAAGTGCCGCATTAATGATCTTACAATCTGTTACCTGTAGCGGCTCCTGCTCATACTGCGCTTTTATTTCGGCTGTGAACTTTTTTAATGACTTTTGCTGATCATCTGCAAAAGCGAAATCAAAGGCATCGCGCATTTTTTTCGTTTCGGGATTAGCTGCCAGGCGTTTTTCCAGCGGTTCGCTTTTAGATAGCTCCATCATATTGTTATCAATATCAATAACCGGCAGTAAACTGCGCTGATCATCTACCCTTAACGCGCCGGTTTGCTTAACTAACCTTTGCAGCTTAAGCCTTTGCATATTGCCCGGCAAAAGCGAAACTTTAATATCCTCTTTGATGGAATTATCCGCCGCCACAGAAACCGGTAAAACCGTAGTGCCTTCGGTAAATGAATACCTGATAGCGTTTTCCCTTTTTGGCGTAAGCACTATTGCTTTTTCTCCCTGGAAACGGGCTGGTATTTCGTTAAAATGCGTGGTGGCATCATCAAAATACATATACAGCGGCTTGGTATCATTGATACGTATAAACGCATCAAAATCATCATAGGTAAATATGTTATCAAGTGTATTAGCATTACGCGAACATACCAGCAGCACATCATGATCAATTTTCATATCATTAAGCGCCATACTCATTAAAGCCGTGTTAAATTTAGTTTTTACACTCCTGTAATTTACCGCATCTATCTTTTCAACATCATCCTTATCGTAACTGCCCAAAATCATGCCTTTCCTGATATTGTAAAGCACTTTCATTAAGCTATCAAGCGGAACGGCTTTCATGTTCTTTTTCCCATCGAAATACTTTTTAAGGCGATCAACCGGCTCGTTAAAAAATGGAAGTGCCCTTTCATTAAAAGTTTTTTCAAATGAGGTTTTATTTGCTTCAAGGCGCTCGGCACTGCTTTCGCCCAGTTGCCCACCGCTAAGAAACCGATTAAAGCCACTGGTATAAGATACGCTTATTTCAACATATGGAAACTGGCGATACTTTGATGTCCATAATTCGCTTTGGTATTTGGGCAGGTTGCGCATTTTAAGGCTAAATAACTGGTCGCCTGCATCGTTAGTACTTTGTTCAAATTTAGGGGCCCCATTGGCGCTAATATTTTTTACAATATCTTTTTTGCTATACTGAAAATCAAGACTATAATAAAGTATTGGATATTCGCCGGCAAGCACAAATACCTCGTCATTTGCGGCAAAACTATCACCCATTTCTTTATCGCTTATATCAACTGTGCTTACGTAATAGTCCAATATATCGCCAACCTGCAAATCGGATATAGCCAGCTTGCTTTTTTGATCGTTCTTTTCATTTTTGATCAGCACTTCCTCACTGGTATTAACAATAACTACCTTCCCATTAGGTTTAATAATTTTTGCACCTATGTAAGTATCATGTGTCATCACAAATTTGGCGCTCAGGATCCTTTCGCTTTCATCAAGTCTTTTTTGGTAAGATATGGTAGAAAAACTTTCTAACGCGGATTTGTCATTGATTTTAACTTTTTCATGAAAGGTGGCAAGCTTGGCTACACGCGTAGTTTTTGTAGCCGTAATGATCATAAATTTAAACTTACTGCTTAATGATCGCTGCATGCTGTATGAACGTGCAAAAACCACTGCACTTTCATTACTTAAATTGGCAGGTACCGTTGAGTTTAAAAACTCAGGCACTTTTGTACCCCAAACTTCCTTTTGAATTTCTGCTGCCTTTTGCGCATAGGTTTCGTTATCGTTTTGTGCAAATACAGCAGTGGTTAATGTTAAAAAAAATAAGAAGAGTAAAGTTTGCTTCATTGTGATATAGGTTTTATAATTAAATTTTCGTTGTAGGCTTTGTTTAACAGTTCAATATCCTGGTTCCATTGAACAAATTTTGCCTTTGCAAGTGTAGTATTCTTAATGATGAGCACTTTCTTGTACACCAGTTTACCCGGCAAGCTCAGGTAACTAATATGAAACTCATAATCCGGTTTAACAATGTTCAGATCGGCGGGGATGCTTGAAGCTTTATAATTGGCAGGTATGGCCAGTTCTATTTCGGTAGTTATATTTTTTTTACTTGAAAACCAATAGTCATGCTTTCTTTCTGCAATCTTGAAAGCCGATTCTGCAAACTCCTTACGGCTATCCAAATCAATATAGTATTCTTTGCTAAAGGTTGATATCCCGCTTTTGCGTTCAACATCATAAGCCGCGGTTAAATCTTTATCGGGGTTGCTTGTGCTGCTTAGTAACAAATTGCTTATTAAATAATCGGCATTATTAGCAGAAAGGTAACGCATGGTAGCCTCATCAACATTTTCGTGCTTAATACTGTTTAAGCCAGTTAGCATACCTTCCTTATCCTCCCCTTTCCATACCCTGTTAACCTTACCAACCAGCGCGTTATTAATAATGCTCAGTTTACTTACCTCCTGATCATTGTTTTGCAATGCCTTTGCTACAGGCACTTTACTTAAAATAAATTTATCGCCTTCTTCCATTAAAACCTGCCTGCCCTGAATACGCTCGGCGTATTCGTTAATACCCAGGTATGTTTCCGTAGCATCCAGGTAATAGGTTTTGCCTTTATAATTTAAGCCGCATATCATGTGGTTATCCACCGCCATTGATGGTGTTTGGTAATCATAGGCAATGTGCCTGGTGCCCAGCCAGCAAAGGCGGGCATCAAAACCCTGCGATACGAGCAGGGCCTTTGTAAGGTTTGCCATCCCCTTACAATCTCCATATTTTTTGCGCAGCACTTCATCTGCTTTTTCGGGTTTAAAGCCGGCCATACCATCTTCAAAAGCTATGTACCTTATATTGTCCTGCACATAGTAAAATAGCGCCTTTATGCGGTCCATATCATTGGTAAGCCCGGCGGTTAGTTCTTTGGCTTTTGCGCTAATTACGGCTTCATCCCCAACAACATTTTTGGCCAGTTCGCGGTACCAGGCATACTGATCTGCAAGAGTATTAAAATAAGTAAGCTGTTTACCGCCTGCATTAGCAGTTTTACATAAAATAAGCAGGTGTGGATATATATAGGTTGGCCCGGGACTATTGTCTTCGCGCTTCATAGCGGGAATGTTGCTGAAGGTATACGTTACCAGATCGGCATTTTCGGCAGTAATATACTCGCTTGTTTTTTTTATGCTGAAGGAGTTGAAATTAAGTTCTTTAATATCCACCTTCATCCAGCGTGGAATTTTAATACTTACTTCGCCTTGCTGAACAATGGCCGCATCAGAAAAATAAATATTGGTAAAATACCGGGGATCATTAAGCGTTTCTTCAAAAGTTACCGTACCTGTACTTCCCTTTTTTGGCAAAACAAGCGGAAAGTAACAAACCCTGGCATCAGAATAAAAGACATCATCCTGCCCGTAATAGGTGTAAGTAGGTTTAAGCCCACGTTGATTATGACCATCAACCTTACACGATACTGCATCAATACTAATATTGTTGTTATAAAATTCAGATACTGTGTAATTTACACTATAAGCATTACTGCTATAGGTGTTGCTAAGCTTTTGCTTTACCTCAACCTTTGCCGTTTGGTTATTCCATTTAAACTCGTACTCGTTTTTTAATGAGGTTATATTTACCAGGGAATCTCCCTGAAATGCAAATGCGCCAAGGGTGCACAACATACAGCAGCTGTATGCAATCAATTGTTTAATTGTCATATAATAATTAGGTGGATGAAAGATATTATTATTTTTTCACTTATTTATCATATTTCCAGAGGTGAAAGATGATAATATTATAAGCTAACCCGCAATTTTCCTGACAAGAAAGCACTTTATTTTTTGAGATCATAACTTATTGCTTAATTGGACTTTAATTAAATAAAGATTAAATTTGCAACATGGAGACAGTAAAAATAGAGATTCAAAACGAACAGGAAAAGAAAGTACTTTTAGCTTTTCTTAAAAGTTTAAATTATCGATTCAGCATGGATAATGATGCCCCCATCATTTCAGATGAACATATGCAAGAATTAGCCCGCCGTAAAGCCGATCTGTTAAGCGGCAAAACCTCATCCCTGCCCTGGACAGAAACCAAATAACAGCCCGAAGATATTTGAATGGGATTATTTTCTCTTTTCCGCTATTTGTAATATATCAACCGGGTATTCTGCCGAAGAACTGGGATGATAAATAATTTAGGACCAGACAAAAAATCCGAAATCGAAAATCCCAAATTCGAAATCAAAAGAATACATTTGCATATGCCTTACAAAGACCGCGAGATAAGCAAGATGTATTATACCATGGGCGAAGTATCGGCCATGTTTGATGTGAATCAGTCGCTGATCCGTTTCTATGAAAAGGAATTTGATGTACTGCAACCCAAAAAGAACAAAAAAGGCAACCGCTATTTTACACCCGAAGACCTTGAAAATTTCAAGATCATCTTTCACCTCATCCGCGATAAAGGCTATACACTTAACGGGGCTAAAGATCATCTAAAAAATAACATGGGCGATACCCGCGAGAACCAACGCGTTATTGATTCCCTTGAAAATATAAAAAAATTCCTGCTCGAAGTGCGCGACCAGTTGTAGGTACGGGCCTAAAACATATCTTTATTGCTTGCTACCAAATAAATGATCGCAAATCATAAAGGCGAGGTTCCGTTTGTTGTATTACTCCTGCCGTTTTTGCTGGGGATTGGTTTAGGTATCAGCTTTATTGAGGCTGCTTACTTGCCTGTGCTTTGGGGCATTTTTATCGGACTCGCTTTAGTCTTTATCTTCCTCAATTTAACCTATAAACGTTTTGCTATTTACAAGGCGCGCTGGCTGGGCGGTTTGCTGATGACTTTTGTTTTACTTGCCGCAGGTTGCATCAGCGCTGTTAATTATAACGAACTGGCTAATGAACGCCATTTTTCAAAGTCGGCCGCCCAGTATTTTGTGGTCAAGATCACCAATGAGCCGCAACTTAAAAACGGACTGTTGAGGTTTACAGCATCGGTACAGCAAAACATCAACTATAAAAAAGCTACGGGAACTAATGGCACCTTGCTTATCACTATAAAAGATAGTGCATCAATAGCGCTGCAATATGGCGATGAGCTGCTGATACCTGCTAAGTATAATGCTATTGACCCACCGTTTAATCCGGGCGAGTTCAACTATAAAAAATACCTGGCGCATCAAAACATTTACTACCAGGCGTTTTTATACCCGGGCATGTACCGCGTAATAAAACATGATACGGGTAATCCGCTTATCGCCTTTTCGCTCAGGTTGCGGCAACAAATGGTGATCAAATTTCGCGGGCAAATGCATGATCAGCAAGCTATTGCCGTGGCATCAACCCTGATACTGGGCTACAAAGCCGATTTAAGCAATGATATTTTGCAGGCTTATTCAAAAACAGGCACCATCCATGTGCTTTCTGTTTCGGGGGCGCATGTGGCTATAATATACCTGTTGCTGCAATGGGTGCTGGGCTTTTTAAACACTTACCGTTATGGCAGGCATATTAAAGCCTGCATCATTATCCTGCTTATTTGGTACTACTCTATGCTCAGCGGCTTTTCGCCGGCAGTTTGCCGGGCCGCCGTAATGATCAGTATGGTTATTATAGGTAAAACTTATGCCCGGTACATCAATATGCTTAATATACTGGCTATATCGGCATTTATACTGTTGCTTTATAATCCGCTTTTTATTGTTGACGTAGGGTTTCAGCTCTCATACCTCGCCGTGGCAGGCCTGGTAATTTTGCAGCCTTTGGTGTATAAATGGTTTGAGTTTAAAAACAAATGGGCCGATAAGCTTTGGGCAGCCTGCTCCATATCTATAGCGGCACAGGTGATAACTTTTCCATTGAGCGCGCTATATTTTCACCAGTTCCCGGTTTATTTTTTACTCAGCAACTTGCTTATCATTATCCCCACCACTATTATTATGTATAGTGGAATTGCCTACCTTATGTTTTCGTGGGTACCGATGCTATCGGGTGCATTAGCTTATGTATTGGAGCAAACCATACTGTTCATGAATAAGGCATTGACCTTAATAGAACATGCCCCATTTGCAGGCATCAGTAAAATATGGCTAACCATACCCGAGTACCTGTTACTTTATATCATTATCATTAGCCTGTTTTACTTTTTGTATGATAAAAAATCATGGCTGATAAAGCTGGCGATAGTCTGCATGCTGCTGGTTTGTACCAGTATCAGCATAAAAAAATACCGTGCCGAAACTGCTAATTCCGTAGCCTTTTTAAACCTGCGTAAAAACACCGGCATTGTATTTAAAAGCGGCAACAGCGCGGTTATATTAACCAACCTTACCGATACAGACAGAAACTTCAATTATTCGGTAAGGCCATACCTGGATAGCACGCAGGTAAACGATGCTCAAATTATAAAACCGAATCAAAACATCGGTTTGCCTTACTTAAAAAAACAGGGCGCTCTTATCCAGTTTTACGATAAAAGAATAATTATATTTGATAAGCAATTACAAAACCAGCCTTTACAACAAAAATTAAAAACCAATTTTCTTTATATAACGGGCAATCCGCATTCAAGCTTATTTGCAATCAACAAGTACTTTGATTACCAAATGCTTGTAATTGATGGCAGCAACAGCAACCAAACTATTGTTAAGTTTGAAAGCGAAGCAAAACGTTTGCATATAAAGTGCCAAATATTAAAACGTAACATTTCATTAATAACAGCATCTAATTACCAACATTAAACTAAACGCCGATAAATTTGTCTTTTAACTAAAAACAAGTAAATTGGTATTAATCAAACTAAAAAAATGAGGATAAAATTTTTAAATGTTGCCCTGGGTTTGGCCCTTACCGCAACCACCATGAGTGCAAGCGCACAAAAAAAATACACCGAAGGCGTAGTTGACTTTACTACATCAATGATGGGGCAACAAATAAACGCTAAAAGCTATTTCAGGGCCGATTCAAACGCGTTTGCTTTTTCAAATGGCCCGGCCAATATCAAGATCATTACCGACGCAAATAGCAAATCGATGGTGATATTAGTTGATGTTGCTGTTGCAAACATCAAAAAAGCAGCGATAGCCAGCCCCGATGATATTGACCAGGCAATAGCGGGTATGCCTAAATTTACCTTTGCACCCAGCACCGAAACTAAAGTAATCTCGGGCTTTAACTGCAAAAAGGTAGTAGCTACAGATTCAAAAACCAGCAAAACTTATGATATATGGGTTACCAATGATGTGGAAATCCCATTGGCAGGTATTGCAAAATATTACGCGGGTGTTGGCGGCTTCCCAGTTCAGTATACTTCATTTAGCGAAGGACGATCAACCGAGGTTACTGTAAAAAGTGTAACCGAGCAGAAAGTACCTGCAGGCACATTTAGCATTCCTGCTGATTTTGAAAAGATCACCATGGATGATTTGAAAGCGATGCGTGGAGGAAGATAATCCACTTCATTAACTATTCATTAAAGGTTTCTTAACATTGGGGTTAAAGTACTACTTTTGTACCCCTTATGTTAAGAAACCTTTTTAGTTTAATCAGATTTTTTGTGTTCTGGATATTGTTCTTTGCAATAACCAGGGTAACATTTGAATTATATTTTCTGCCTAAACTTAAAGTAGCCGGTTTGGGCGAAATACTGCAAACCTTTTACTATGGCCTAAGGCTTGATGCATCCGCAGCGGCATATATCAGCGCCATCCCCCTACTGGTATTTATTGTTAACTGGTGTTTCCCAAAATCATATATAAAACCCATTTGGCTTAAAGTATATGTTTGGTTTTGCCTGTTTTGCATCTCGCTAAATACAGGGCTTAACTTCAATATATTTCGCGAATGGGGCACCAAAGTTGTGTTCAGGGTATTTGCATCACTGTACAATGCGCCCTCAGAAGCACTGGCCTCTTCGGGATCGTCTCCGGTTGGCCGATGTATTATTATTTGCCTGGCATTGTTAGGAGCCGGCATATTGCTGTCCAACAAGATAATTGACTACCAGTTTAAAAAGCCTAAGATTGAACCCCGGCTTAAAGCGGTGCTTATTATCCTGCTGCTGTTCTTTAATTTCCTGCTGATACGGGGAGGTCTTCAATCCGTACCTGTAAACCAAAACTCGGCCTATTTTTCCGACCATGAGTTTCTGAACCAGGCTGCCCTCAATACCGAGTGGAACCTGTTTAATAATGTGGTTGAAAATTTGCGTACGCCATACAATCCTTTCCTTTTTTTGCAACCGGGCAGTGCAACACAAGTAGTAGCAGAAGCTTACAACGTTAAAAACGACAGCACCTTAAGGATATTAACCACCAATCATCCCAATGTGGTGATCATCCAGATGGAAAGTTATACCGCGGATGTTATTGAATCATTAGGAGGCGATAAAGGTGTTGCTCCAAATTTTGAAAAATTCATTAAAAACGGCATCCTGTTTAATAACATTTACTCCTCTGCAGATCGTACTGATAAGGGTATCATCTCCATTATGAGTGGCTTCCCCTCGCAAGCTATACGTACCATAGTTTCGGATACATTGAAACAGGCAAAACTGCCGGCCATAGCTACAACTTTAAAAAATGCCGGTTACGCAACATCATACTTTTATGGTGGTAAAAGCAGCTATATGCACTTTAACACCTTTATGAAAAGCCACCAGGTTGATCAAATTACCGATGAGCTTACCTTTACCAAAAGCCAGATTAAAACCCAATGGGGTGTATATGATGATCTACTGTTAACTAAGCATCTGCAATACGCGCAACAGCAAAAACAGCCTTTTTTTACATACCTGCAAACTTCAACCAATCACGAACCTTTTATATTACCCGTAAAAGGGCATTTTCCTGAAGACGATAAGGATGGAGACGCGAGCAACAAATTCAGGAGTACCGCTTACTTTACCGACTCATGCCTTAACGCTTATTTTGAGCAGGCCAAACTGCAGGACTGGTATAAAAATACGCTATTCATTTTAGTGGCCGATCATGGCCATCGCCTGCCTCATAATATATCAGAGGCCTACAACCCGGTAAAATACCATATCCCTCTTTTATTTTTTGGCGATGTGATAAAACCAGCATACCGCGGCAAAAAAATCAGCAAATTAGGAGGTCAAACAGATATTGCCGCCACCCTGTTTGCGCAGTTGAATCTGCCCCATAAGCAATTTAAATGGTCAAAAGATTTGCTTAACCCCGGCACGGCCGATTTTGCTTTTTTTAACTGGGATAACGGTTTTTGTTTTATGATGCCTCAGCAAACGGTATCCTATGATAACTCTGGCAAAAGGATAGTTTATACCGGTAATAAAAATGCCGATCAAAAAGATACTGAAAGGGCATTGTTATATGGCAAGGCATTTTTGCAGGAGGTGTATACGGAGTATATGGGTTATTAACTGTCTGAATCAGAATTTACAGAATTTTAGAATGAGCAGAATGATGAGAAATTCTGTGGATTTTCAAATTCTGTAAATTCTGATTCCGGCGCTTTACTTCAGCGAAGTCCCCAACTGCTCTACCCACATATTAAATAACCTGGTTTCAAACGCGACAGCTTTATTGGCGTGCTTTTCCCAGTCGGGCGAGAATTTGTGCAGTTGGTTCAGCATTTCTTCCAGGTGGCCTTCTTCCTCCAGGATGATTGATTTTACATTCACTTTGCTGCCAGCTTCGTCAAGGGCAGCCTGGTAAATAGGGTAAAGTTCATCAGCACGTACTTCAATGGCGTAAGTTACCAGCAGGTAGGCGGCAAAGCGAAGTTCGGCACCGGTAAGGTTTAACTCGGTTTTAAGGTACCGGCAAACATCAATATCCAACTGGTTTAAATAATATTTGCTTGAACCGGGGGCCAGCAGGTATTCAGCAGCATAGGTTGGTAATTCAACTCCCGTTTTTTCCAGCTGTTTTTTTAAATAGAAGGCATGGCGATGCTCCTCGGCAGCATGTTTCAGGATGATATAAGTCACCGTCAGCGGATCTTCACTTGCCGAGATCTTGCGCGCACCGGTATTTTCCATCAGCGACAGCGTGTTTAACCACCGTGAGTGTAACTGATTGTCGGCTATTATTTGAGGTAAAAGTTTATTTAACATCATGTTATAGTTCTTGAAGGGCCTGCTCTATTTTATTGTAAACATACTGCAGTTCATCGTCGGTAATGCAATATGGGGGTAAAATGTAAATTACGTTGCCCAGCGGGCGCAGTATAATACCGGCAGCTAAAAAGTAATGATATAGTTTATCGCGCAGCGAATTAAAGTACGATGTATTATCCCCGGTTTCCCATTCCATAGCTAAAATGGAGCCTGTTTGCCTTACGGTTTTTATTTTAGGGTGATGTTTGATCTTGTTACCAAACTGAGCGTGCGCAGCTACAATGCGTTGAATATTGGCTTCAGTATCCGGCTGCTGAAAGAGATCTAAACTTGCCAAAGCCGAAGCGCAGGCAATAGGGTTAGCTGTAAATGAATGCCCGTGAAACAAGGTTTTTAATCTATCGTCCGATAAAAAAGCATCGTAGATCTGCAGGGTACAGGTTGTTAAACCCAGGGCCATAGTTCCGCCGGTTAAGCCTTTGGAAAAACACATGATGTCGGGCTTGGTTTCCAGGTAATTACAGGCAAATGCCTTCCCTGTTCTGCCAAAGCCGGTAAATACCTCATCATCTATCATCAGCACCCCCTCCTGTTTGCAGTGGGCCATCAGCTCATCCAGATACTCTGCTTCGTACATCAGCATTCCGCTTGATCCTTGTACCAATGGCTCAAAAATAAAACAGGCTAATTCTGATTTCAGATTGGAGATATGAGATTTAAGATCATCTATATTTTCCTTATTTGGTGTATCAATAAACTCTACCTCAAACAGCAGGCTATCAAAAGCTTTGGTAAACGCGCTGCGGCCGCTCACGGCCATAGCGCCGAAGGTATCACCGTGATAGGCATTATTAAAGGCCAGTATTTTTGTACGCTGATCGCCTTTGTTTAGCCAATATTGCAGGCACATTTTAATGGCCACTTCAATAGCTGTTGAGCCATTATCTGAGTAAAATGCTTTTTGCTGATTATCGGGCAAAATAGCCAATAAACGCTCGGCCAGTTCAACGGCGCCTTCATGCGTAAAGCCAGCAAAAATTACATGCTCCAGCTTTTGCAGTTGCTCGGCAACTTTTTTAGCGATGTAAGGATGCGCGTGCCCATGGATATTTACCCACCATGATGATACGGCATCTATATATTGTTTCCCCGTTTCATCAAACAACAAAGCCCCTTCGCCCCTCACAATAGGAATAGGCGGCGCGGCAGTTTTCATTTGGGTGTATGGGTGCCATATTACTTTTAAATCCCGTTCCTGTAAAGTCATAATTGTTCTCTTAATAATTCTACCACACGTTTATCAGCCGGGAAGGTTACATGTTCGGGATACAGATCGTCAAGTTTCACCCACCTAAAGGCCTGCAATACGTCACCCTCTCCATCAAAATCATACTCCACCGTTTTTATGGTGAAGTTGATAGGGCTGATACTTTTAACTTTATAATAAACACTGATTATTTGTGAGTTATTAAATGCCGACAGCACATAAAAATCGGTTGTATAAAAGTGATCGATGATCTCTACCTGCAAATCGCATTCTTCTACAAACTCACGCTTTAATCCGTCTGCTAATCCCTCTCCCAATTCCAATCCTCCACCAGGGAATTTGATAAAGCGCATGCCGTACTCCTGCTCATCACTCACCAGCACCTCATTATCATCATTAATGAGCAAACCATAAACACGTACATTAAAATAACCTGCCATTACTCAAAGTGTTTTTTATTGCGTACAACAAGATCCAGGGTCCATTCAATAGTTTCTGTTTGGGCCTCCGAGCGTATAGGGCAATTGGGCATGCTGCAATAGTGGCAACAATTTGGTACGCAAGGATCTGTATGGATAAACAGTTCGGTTTTTATACCAACCTCCTGATTAATCATTTTATCAACCAGTGATACTTCGGTATGCACTGTATTTAAATCAAAATAATTTGGCAGCGTAAGGTGGCAATCTATATGCAATTCGTTACCGTATTTCTGGGCGCGCAGGTTATGTACATCTATCCAGGCATCCCGGCGTTGATGGCCTAAAACTTTAACCACATCCCTTACCACCTGAAAATCGGCCTCATCCATTAATCCCGCTACTGATTTACGGATCAGCTTATAGCTGCTATATATTATATATAAGCCAACTAAAATAGATAAGGCACTATCCAGCCATAGGATGCTGGTAAAATGAATCAGCATTAAACCAACCACCAAACCACTGCTGGTTACCATATCTGCAAGCAAATGGCGGCCATCAGCATCCAAAGTAATGGAATGCAGCGCCTTGCCTTTATGAATCATATAGTAACCCAAAGCACCGTTTACAACGCCGGTAGCGCCGATGATGGCCGCACCGATGAGCAGATCATGAATAATATTGGGATAAAATACGCTGTAGGCTGATTTAATGATGATGATAACCCCAGCAATACCTATAAGCGCTCCCTCAATAAAAACCGAAAAGTATTCAACTTTACCGTGCCCGTAAGGGTGGTTTTCATCTCGCGGCAGCGAAGAAAGGTAAATACTAAAAAAAGCGAAGGAGCTGGCTATTACGTTAACTATGCTTTCGGCTGCATCTGTTAGTACAAAATTGGAGGCGGTTAAAAAGTAGGCGGCAAACTTTGCCATCATCAACACAATACCCGTTATCAACGAAATTAATATGATCCTTTTCTGTTCCTTCAAAGCAAATTGAATAAGGCGACAAATTTATAAATAACAAGCGTAAGTAGCAGTAAAGTTATTTTCTATATTTGCCGCGATAACATAATTTATATGAGCGCATTAAGTAACCGGATAAATAATCTGTCCGAATCACAAACGATTAAAATGGCCAAGATGGGCCGTGAACTTGCCGCAAAAGGCGTGGATGTGATCAGTCTTAGCTTTGGCGAGCCTGATTTTCATACCCCTGAACACATAAAGGAAGCTGCAAAGCAGGCCATGGATAAAAACTTTACCTACTACACCCCGGTAGCAGGTTATCCCGAACTGCGTAAGGCTGTTGTTGCCAAGTTAAAGAACGAAAACAATCTTGATTACGATGTTAGCCAAATAGTAGTTTCCACAGGTGCCAAGCAGGCTATTGCCAACGCGGTATTATGTTTGGTAAATCCGGGCGAAGAAGTGATCATCCCTACTCCTTACTGGGTATCATACAGTGAAGTTGTTAAGCTTGCCGAAGGCGTAAGTGTTTTCATCAACACTACTGTTGAACAAAACTTTAAAATTACTCCCGAGCAATTAGAGGCAGCCATTACGCCGAAAACCAAATTATTTATGTTTTCATCGCCATGTAACCCTACTGGCAGTGTTTACAGCAAAGATGAGTTGGAAGGCCTGGCCAAAGTGTTTGAAAAACATCCTCATGTTTATATCATGAGCGATGAGATTTATGAACACATCAACTATATTGACAAACACGAATCAATAGCTCAGTTTGATTATATAAAAGATCGCGTGGTAATCATCAACGGATGGTCAAAAGCATTTGCCATGACCGGCTGGAGAATTGGTTACACCGCAAGCAATAAAGAGATTGCAACTGCCTGCGATAAAATGCAGGGACAAATAACCTCCGGAACCTGCTCTATCACCCAACGTGCCGGTATTGCCGCTTACGAAGGTGGTTTGGAATCAGTTCTTGAAATGCGTGCCGCCTTTAAAAAACGCCGCGACATTGTGTATAAACTATTGAGCGAAATTGATGGTATTAAATTAAACCTGCCCGATGGCGCGTTTTACTTTTTCCCAAATGTTACCTCGTTCTTTGGTAAAAGCTATAACGGCAAAACAATTAAGGATGCTGATGAACTGAGCATTTTCTTGTTGGAAGAAGCTCACGTAGCCACCGTTGGCGGCGATTCATTTGGCGATCCTACTTCTATCCGGATCTCTTATGCTGCCGCTGAGGATAAACTGATTGAAGCTGTAAGAAGGATTAAAGAAGCGCTTGGGAAACTGGCGTAGATGTCAGAATCAGAATTTTGCTAATTCGATAATTCTGTAAATTCCGGTTCAGATAATAACAACAAAGCCCCTCATCATCATGACGAGGGGCTTTGTTATTATTAGCGTTTTGGAATATTATAAACCGAAACCGTAAGCTATACGTAAACCTACCAGGCCGTAGTTGTTACCCTGGCCAGAGAAGTTTTCATAACGTGCACCTACATCCCATGATTTGGTTGCATAACCTAAACCAGGAGAAAGAATAAGTTTGGTATCTTTAGTACCACCGGCTACTGTAGGATGTACTTCAAATCCTGCACCCGCTTCGCCTGAAATATAAAAACCATCAGAAACAAAGGCTTTAATACCAGCCTTAACCGGGATCATTCCAAGTGACCTGCCTTTAAATGATACAGTTGATGTACCTGTGCTGGTTGTTACAGATTGAGAATAAGTTTTACCAAAGAAATTATAATAACCCGAAGTAAGTGTTAATGCAACATTTTTATTTACACCATATTGCAAACGAGCAGTACCACCAAGTTCAAAATTCGATCCGTCATGGGCATTACCTGTTGGTATACCTGTCTCTAAACCTACACCAAAACGAAGAGCGTTAGCTGGAGTAGTTTGTGCTTTAACATTTGTCCCGATAAATATAGCTGCTGCTGTAAAAGCACTTGCTAAAATTTTTGTCATTGTTTTCATAGTTGTAATTTTTAGATTAACTCTACAATTTTTTCATTGTATTGATACCTCCTTTACAAATACTTTGCCATTATGACAATATTTAACGCTTGTGAGATTGGCATGACCATTTGAATACCCTGTTTTGTACCCTTTATTTTAAGCAGGTTTTCAGCTTAAATATTGATTATCAATATTGTTTTTTGTATTAAAAGGATATTTATATACTATTTATTGAAACTAATTTAACATCAAATTAATGTACAGAAAAACAGAACCTACACAGTACAGGGAGTGTACGCAATTGAAGATTTTTGTAGGATTTTGGCTAAAAATTATAAAATAAGGGTATCGCGATTTGGACTTATGGCTTGCCAAAAACAAAAAAAGAGAGGCTTTACCTCTCTTTTTTTGTTTTTATAAATCGATATTATAAGTGCGAATCATGTTTTGGATCAGCTTTGTAGTTTTTTTCCATCTCGGCCAGTTTATCTTTACCATAAGCAAATTTGGTAATTACATAATATAAAACCGGCACTATAAATATGGCAAGGGAGGTAGCTCCAAGCATACCGCCAAACACTGTCCACCCAATGGTTTTCCTGGCTTCGGCACCCGCTCCTGAGGCTATCATTAATGGCACTACTCCCAATATGAATGCCATCGAGGTCATAATGATGGGGCGTAAACGCAGTCTTACCGCTTCAAGAGTAGCTTTTTCAAGGTTCATACCCTTATCTACACGTTCTTTGGCAAACTCCACTATCAAAATAGCATTCTTTGCCGCCAAACCTATCAACGTTATCAAACCTATCTGCGCGTATACGTTATTGGTTAAATCGGGCCAGAATGTTAAGAACAGGATAGCTCCAAATGCTCCTAAAGGCACGGCAAGCAGTACTGAAAACGGAACTGACCAGCTTTCATACAGTGCGGCCAGGAAAAGGAATACAAAGCCTATGGAAAGGGCAAAAATATAAACCGTTTTTGAGCCGGATAATAACTCCTCACGGCTAAGGCCAGAAAACTCATAACCAAAACCCTGTGGTAATGATTTTGCAGCAACCTCTTTCAAAGCTGTAATGGCATCACCGCTACTATAACCGGGCCTTGTACTCCCATTGATCTCCGCCGACCTGAACAGGTTATAGTGGGCTATCAACGGCGAGTTTTCAATAACTTTATATGAAGTTAGAGTACTTAGCGGCACCATGGTACCAAATTGATTACGCACAAAGTACTGCCCAATATTGCCGATATTACTCCGGTAAGCGGTATCAGCCTGTGCAAGCACCCTAAAGTTTCGCCCATAGATGGTAAAATCATTTATATAGGTACTTCCCATATAAGTTTGCAGGGCGCTGTTAACATCAGCTATAGAAACGCCTAATTTTTTAGCCTTCTCTCTATCAATAGTTAACTGGTAGGCTGGTGTACTCGCGGTAAAAAAGGTGAATGCCCTGGCAATTTCGGGCCGTTTATTAATCTCGCCTACAAACGTTTTCAGTGTTTTTTCAAAAACCTTTATATCGCCTCCCGCTTGTTTTTCTTCTAATATAAACGAGAAGCCACCGGTGCTGCCCAAACCAGGTATAGCAGGCGGTTGAATTACAATAACATTAGCCTCTTTAAACCGGGCCAGTTTTTTTGTAAGCTTGGCCACAAGAGCAGTTATCTGCTGCGATTTTTCTTTACGTTCGTCCCAGGGTTTAAGCTGAACAAACATGGTAGCACTATTGGCCTTACTGGCAAAACTGATGGCGTTCAATCCGCCCAATGCCGCGTAATGTGCAATTTCGGGAACGCTATCCAGGGTTTTCATCATCTGGTGCAGCACATCAACCGTTCTTACCGTTGATGACGCTTCGGGCAAATCATAGGTGATATAAACACGGCCATCATCCTCCAGCGGAATAAAACCTGATGGCTTACCCCTGAATAAAAGGATGGTACCTATGATAATAACCACCAGTATAATAACGATGAACTTTGAATTTTTTATACCTAAATCAACTGTTTTACGGTACCTGCCGGTTAGGCGGGTAAACCACTCATTAAACACAAAGAAGAATTTGTTGAGTCCTTTTGATTTTTCATCAATTTTATGCGGGCGAAGCAGTAATGTACACAGTGCAGGCGTTAGTGAAAGTGCCACAAAAGCCGAGATCAATACAGATATAGCAATGGTGATAGCAAACTGCTGGTAAAGACGCCCAACTATACCGGGCACAAACCCTACCGGCACAAACACCGCGGCTAATATTAATGCAATGGCAATTACCGGCGCCGATATATCGCGCATGGCGTGTTCCGTGGCTTCCCGTGGAGTCATGCCCTCCTCATCCATATAATGCTGTACAGCCTCAACCACCACAATGGCATCATCAACCACAATACCAATGGCCAGTACAAAACCAAATAGCGTAAGCGTATTAATAGTAAAATGAAGTGGGATAAAGAATATAAATGTACCGATAATGGAAACCGGAATGGCTAAAACCGGGATTAGTGTAGAACGCCAGTTTTGTAGAAACAAAAATACCACCACAATAACCAACCCTAATGCTATAACGAGTGTATCAACCACCTCGCTCACGGATACCTTTACAACTGTTACCGCTTCAAAAGGCACTACATAATCAATATCAGCCGGGAAGCTTTTCTTAAGTTCCTCCATAGTGGCATATACATTTTCGGCAGTTTCAAGCGAGTTACTGTTTGGCGCCTGGTATACCAATAAGTAAGAGGCCCTTTTTCCATCAACAAATGAATTACCAGAGTAATTGAATTTACCCAATTCAATACGTGCAACATCTTTTAAATGTACAATTGCACCTGTACTTGGCACCGTTTTCACTATCACATTACCAAACTCTTCGGGTTTGCTTAAGCGGCCTTTTACCAGTACAGAATATTCAAAGGTTTGCGCTTTTTGCTGGGGTGTGGCGCCAACTGTACCAGGGGCTACCTGGGCATTTTGCTCTGCCAATGCCGCGGTAACATCACCGGCGGTCATCCCCAACGATGCCAGCTTATCAGGATTAAGCCATATACGCATACTAAAATCATCGGCACGTGTAACTACGTCGCCCACACCTTTGGTACGTAATATGGCATCCTTTATAAAAACGTTGGTATAGTTATCAGTAAAAGTAACATCGTGGCTGCCTTTAGGCGCGTACATGGCCACCAGCATTAATATACTGGGGTTACGTTTACGCACAATCATACCTAAACGCTGCACCTCCTGCGGTAAAGTTGGCAATGCAATACCCACACGGTTTTGCACATCAAGCGCTGCTATATTAATATCGGTACCTACATCAAAGTTCACAGTCATGCTCATTTGGCCGTTACTGCTACTGTTACTTTGCAAATAGGTCATTCCCGGCACACCGTTTACCTGCACTTCTACAGGGGTTGCAACAGTTTGCTCCACCGTTAATGCATCGGCACCGGTATAGGTTCCGGTAACAGATACTGTTGGCGGAGTAATATCAGGATATTGCCCAATAGGTAAGCTGGTCATTGACAGTATACCCACAATTACAATCACTATGGAGATCACTATTGCGGTAACCGGTCGTCGTATAAAAGTATCTGCGATCATTCTTTTTTAAATTAAGTTTTTCGGGAATTGCCCCCGCTACTCGCTTAAATTCTCTTTTTTTATAACAAACTTATTTTTTAGGTGCAGCGCCTTGCGGTGGCGCGCCAGAACCAAGAGTTATCTTACCCCCATCGCGCAAACGTTGAAAACCATCGGTTACCACCTTGTCGCCTGCATTAATACCGTTCATAACAACAATATCAGTATTAACACGCGGACCAAGCTTTACCTTTATCTGTTTGGCAATGGTATCACGCCTGTCTTTTATACTTTTATCCTGGGCGGTATCTTTAACTGTAGTATCCTTGGTCACAAAAACAAAAAACTCTCCCATTTGCTCAGTTACCGCTTTATTAGGTATTTGTACCCTGTTACCAGACTGTTCGTTGAGCACCTGTAAAACGCAGCTCATACCATCCTTCAACACATCGCCCTCATTTGGGAATTGGATCCTTACTTTAACACTTCCGGTTCCGCTGCTTACCCCCCTATCAATAGCTAAAACTTTACCTGTTTTATTGTAAGTGGTACCATCCGGCAACCGCAATTTAAAAGTGGTATCGCTGCTTGTTTTTTGCAGGCCGTAAAAACGGTTAATATCCTGCTCGTTAATTACTACATCCACACCAATAGGATGCTCGGCAGATATGGTATTCATGAGGGTGGTACCCACAGCAACCTGTGTACCCAGCCTTACCTGCGAAATCCCTATCCGGCCCGTGAACGGCGCCCTGATGGTAGCATAAGAAAGATCGGTAGCAGCCGAAGCAAGCCCCGCTTTGGCTACCGCTACCTGGCTTTTGTTGGTTTCATAAACCGCCGTAGCCTGGTCAACCGTTTGACGGGCAATAGCATCGTTTTTTAACAACATATTATACCTGTCAATATCTTTTTGCGCTTTTATCAAATTGGCCTGGGCGCTTAAAACACTGGCCTGGGCCTGTTGGTAAGCCGCATCATATTTACGTTTATCAATTTCATAAAGCACCTTACCCTTTTCAACAACATCACCTTCTTTAAAAAAGATACCCGTTACAAAACCAGGAACCTGGCTGCGCAGTTCAACTGTATTGATGGATACAACTGTTCCCTGGTAACTGTCATAATATACCGCCTGGGCGGTTTTGGCTTCGGCAATTGCAACCGGTGTTGGTGGCAGTATGGCGCCCTTTTTTCCGGGTTTACCACATGACATCCATGTTAATAATACCGCGGGGGCCAACCAATATATATATCTGTGTTTCATTATAGTGATTTGTTTGTTTGAGTTCTTATTAAAAAAAAGCGTGATCGTATAGCTATTGTACAGTTAATGTTCCCAATGATTTCTGCAGATCAATTTTACTGGCCAGCAGCTGGAACAAGGCATTATAATAGTTCAGTTCGGCAGTGCGCAAGTCTGATTGTGCTACAATAACATCAAGATAGGTTTTAACACCTTCGCGGTATTGCAGACTTACTATTTTATATACATCCTTTGCCAGATCAACATTTTCCCTTACCAGCCGGTAGCTGGTATAATTGCTTTTATAACTGGCCAAAGCCTGCACATACTCTGTATTGATACTGTTCCTGGTGTTTACTATATCCAGATCGGTACGCTCAACCTGTAATCTTGCTTTGGCTAAATTCTGAAGGCGCTTACCACCCTGAAAAATGGGCAAACTTAAAGAAAGGCCCGCGTAGCCTGTTGGATAGGCATTACTATAAAGATTGTTAAAATCATGATTAAAGTATGCATAATTATAACTGCCAACCGCGGATATTGAAGGCAGGAAACCGTAGCGGTAATAATTAATATTTAAATTTTTAAGTGCTTTTGAACTTTGCAGCAACCTATATTCAATGCGGTTATTTACATCCAGCGTTTGATTGGTATCGATAGAAGCTTCCTGTTCATACCGCGTTGAATCATATGCCAGTGTTAATGGCTTTTCGCCACCAATACCCATGATCTGTTTTAAATAGGCCGTTTTACTTTTTATTGATTCTTCTGTTGCCTTGCGTGTAGCTAATGAATTATTCAGGGCGATGGTGGCTTGCTTATAATCTGTTTTGTCAGATACTCCGGCCTGGTATCTGTTGGTGGCATCCTTTAAGCTGCGTTGTAACCGGGTGATATCCTCGTTGGTTATGTCAAGTTGTTTTTGCGATAACAAAACATCAAAAAAAGCTTTGCTCACATCTGATATAACCGATATCTGCGTGCTCAGTGTGTTCTCCCTATAATACTCGCGCGAGTATCTGGATGCCTTTGAAGCCAGGAATACATCATTGTTATATAATACCTGCGATGCGGTAACACCCAGTGTTGACAGGTTACGGATACTGCCACTGTTTGACGGAATGTTTGCACCTGATGCGCCTGCCTGCGGGTTACCCTTAAAATAGTAGTTATATATACCCGATGAGTTAAGCTGCGGAAGCCAACCTGATAGCCCTATCCTGATATCGCGCTCATTGATTTGCTCATCAATAGAAGCCTGCCGTACTGCCGGCTGATTGCGCAACGCGTAATCAACTGCCTGTTTAAGCGATACCGGCCCACCAATAGTATCAGCACCACCTTGCGCAAAAACCGGCAAATGTAAAATTAATGTTAAATTGATTACTGTTAAGAGGGATAGGTACTTTAGTTTTTTCATGCTGTAGAAAATAGATGTCAATGTAAACCGACATGAACTAAAAAACAAAATCGTTATAGTTTTATACAATTACACAGGGGACGTGCGAATATGTGATTAATATCAACAAAATATTGTGAACCACCAAAATATTACGTAAATTATATAAAAGCGTGGCAAAAACCTATGAATTTCTCGTTTTTACAAAAAAATGAAAATATTAGGTGCGAAATAAACAAAAAAATTAATTAATTTGCCATGTGATATGAGCACAGCTTTACCTGTTAGGTTAAACTAATGATAAGCTATTTTTAAAAAAATTACACTTACCGTATAAGTTATTTGCTTATTCATGGTATTTTTACGCAAAATTTAAGCAGAGTTAATACATGGTTAAAAAACTACATGGGAAGATCGCCGAGTTCCAGGTTGCAAATATGCTCCGGGAAAAGGGATTGTATCCTTATTTCAGGCCTATTGAGTCTGCTCAGGACACTGAAGTTTTAATAGATAACAAAAGAGTGTTAATGTTTGGTTCTAACTCCTACTTAGGCCTTACCAATCACCCTAAAATTAAGGAAGCTTCAAAAAAGGCAATTGATAAATACGGCACAGGATGTGCCGGATCGCGCTTTTTAAATGGTACGCTCGATATCCATATCGAGCTGGAGAACAGGCTTGCCAACTATGTTGGGAAAGAAGCCACCGTACTATTCAGCACTGGTTACCAGGTAAACCTGGGTGTACTATCATGCATTACCGGCCGTAATGATTATATCATTTTAGATGAGTATGATCATGCCTGTATCATTGATGGCAGCAGGCTTTCGTTTTCCAAAGTAATCAAATATGCTCACAACGATATGAATGATCTGCGACGCAAACTGGCCTTATTGCCAGAGGACGCCGTGAAAATCATTGCCGTTGATGGTATATTCAGCATGGAAGGTGATATTGTTAAACTACCGCAAATAGTTGCCCTTGCCGATCAGTTTGGTGCCAACATCATGATTGATGATGCGCACAGCCTTGGTGTAATTGGTCACAAAGGTGCCGGTACCGCTTCGCACTTTAACCTTACAGATGATGTTGATCTTATTATGGGTACCTTTAGTAAATCACTGGCATCATTAGGTGGCTTTATTGCCAGCGATAAGGATACTATTGATTACATCAAGCACCGTGCAAGATCACTGATGTTTAGCGCAAGTATGCCGCCGGGATCTGTTGCCAGCGTTATTGCAGCATTGGATATTGTTGAAACGGAGCCGGAAAGAATCCAGAAACTTTGGGATAATACCAATTATGCCATGAAATTGTTACTGGATGAAGGTTTTGACCTTGGCCCTACTGAAAGCCCGATACTACCTATTTACGTACGTGATAACGAAAAAACTTTCCTTGTAACCAAGCAATTACAGGCCGATGGTGTTTTTGTTAACCCGGTAGTTTCACCTGCGGTTCCTTCAGATTCATCATTACTGCGTTTCTCATTAATGGCAACTCATACATTTGCACAAATTGATGAAGCCGTTGAAAAACTTGCAAAAGCATTTAAAGAAGTAGGCGTTACTTCTGTTAAAGAAAAAATATAATAATCTAATAAAATGTCCGGGTGTATATTTGGCTGCTGTTTAACAAAACAAGCCTATACACACGGACTTTTACGTTCATATAGCCCAAGGGCATTCAATTAGTATACACTACTACTCATGATAAAAATTGTAACGGTTAGTTCAAAAAGCGAATTGGCCTCCTTTATTGATTTTCCGCATGATTTGTATGAGGGCGACCCAAATTACGTTCCCGAGCTGTTCATAGCCCAGCGCGATTTGTTAACCAAACACCCTTTTCATAAGCACAATAAAGTACAGCCTCTTTTAGCGTACCGCGATGGTAAGATAGTTGGCAGGATAGCCGCCATCCTTAACAACGCGCACAACCAATACAATAAAAAGAACGATGGCTTTTTTGGTTTTTTTGATTGTGTAGATGATACTGAAGTTTCAAACCTGCTGTTTGATGTGGTTACGGGCTGGCTTAAAGATAAAGGTGTTACCGGCAAATTATTAGGCCCGGTAAACTTTAGCACCAATGAACCCTGTGGCTTACTGATACAAGGTTTTGATAGCCCTCCGTTTTTAATGCAAACCTACAACAAGCCCTATTATGCTAAGCTGATAGAAAGCTATGGTTTGGATAAAGATGTCGACCTGATTGCCTGGCATTGGGATGGGCAGGCATATGACGATAAATCGGTAAGGTTGTTAAACTCCCTGGAGGAACGCTTAAAACGCAATAACATCATCATCCGCAAGGTTAGCCTTAAAAACTTCAAAGAAGAAACCATTAAACTGCGCGAGGTATACAACTCGGCCTGGGATCAAAATACCGGCTTTGTACCATTAACAGATGATGAGTTTGATTACCTGGCCAAAGATCTTAAGCTGATCCTCGACCCCGATTTCGCATTGGTTGCCGAGCAGGATGGCAAGATAGTCGCCTTTGGTTTAGCCTTACCCAACTATAACGAGATCTTTCAAAAAATAAAACGCGGTCGCTTATTGCCTACAGGTATTTTCAAATTACTGTTTGGCAAAAAAAGCATTCAAAGCATTCGCATTTATGCTTTAGGTGTGGTAGATGGCTACCGTAAAATGGGCATCGAAGCTTGTTTATACGGCACCATCATTCGCGAGTACAAAGCTAAAGGTTTTAAACACGCCGAAGCCGGATGGACTTTGGAACATAATGAAATGGTGAACCGCGCAATTGAAGCGATTAAAGGCGATCCGTACAAAAAATACAGGTTATACCAGAAAGCGATATGAGGGAACGGGTTTTAATAACCGGGGCAAGTGGGTTTGCAGGATTTCACATTATTGAGGAAGCGTTACAAAACAACCTCGAGGTGTATGCCGCAGTGCGCAAAAGCAGCAAGACAGATCATTTGAAACATTTTGACATCAAGTTTATAAATCTTGATTATAATGATCTTTCTGTCCTAAAACAACAATTAACCGATATGAAGCCCGATTATATAATTCATGCCGCGGGTGTTACAGCAGCCAAATCAGAGGCAGCGTACAACCATATTAATGCCACTCATACATTTAACCTGGCATCGGCGGCCACACAGGCAGATATCAATCTAAAAAAATTCGTGCTCATCAGCAGCCTTGCTGCACTTGGCCCGCTTAAAACATTGGTGGGCACAATTAGTGAAAACATAAAGCCCAATCCGGTAACAGCTTACGGCCGAAGCAAGCTATTGGCCGAAGAACAACTTAAAACCGTACAAAACTTAAGTTATACCATTTTACGCCCTACTGCCATCTACGGCCCGCGGGATACTGGCATATTCATATTTTTTAAGCAGCTTACCCGTGGCCTTGAACCTTACATGGGCAGTGCCGAGCAAAAGCTCACCTTTATATATGTTAAAGATGTTGCAAAAGCAGCCATAAAATCATTGTATGACTGGAATGTTACAGCATATAATTTAAGCGATGGCAATTTTTACAGCAAATATGAGTTAGCTAATTTAGCAAAGGAAGCACTGAGCTTAAAAACCATCAAATTTCATTTGCCTGTAATATTTATAAAAATAATAGCGTTGGTATCAGAAAAAGTAAGTTATTTGACCAATAAAGCTGCTATCTTAAATTCAGAAAAGCTAAACGAGCTTATGGCCGTAAACTGGTCTGTTGATATTGAAAAGGCAAAATCAGAACTTGGGTTCTATCCTGCCTACAACTTAAAGAAGGGCCTAACTGAAACGCTGAAATGGTATAGAGCCAATGACTGGCTGTAGCACTGTAATTAAATAATCATTACAAAAACGAATATTTTAAATTGACAAAAAGAGAAACTAAAATCATTTACTTAAACGTTTAAGTGACTTTAAAATCAAGTACTTAGCATAAACTGACACAGTTTATATTTCATATTAAAACAAGCAAGAAAAACCGGTAAAGCCCAGTAGCGGCTTGGCCACGAAACAACAATTAAAACAATAAATAATTACAATGAAAATCAAAATTTCTCCTGCCGAAGGCAAGCTGGGTATACTTATCCCTGGTTTAGGCGCAGTAGCCACCACATTGATTGCCGGCGTTGAAGCTGTAAAAAAAGGCATCTCGCAGCCAATTGGTTCCCTTACACAAATGGCACACATCCGTTTAGGCAAAAGAACCGAAAACCGCAACCCTAAAATTAATGAGTTTGTTCCGCTTGCGCAATTAAACGATGTTGTTTTTGGCGGATGGGATGTTTATGAAGATAACGTTTTTGAAGCTGCATCAAACGCTAAAGTGCTTGATGCCTCTTTATTAAACGCCGTAAAAACCGAGTTGGAAGCCATTGTGCCTATGAAGGCGGCTTTTGACCATAACTACGCCAAAAACCTTATTGGCACCCATGTTAAAACCGGTACCCGTTATGAGCTTGCCCAACAGGTAATGGAGGACATTAAAAACTTCAAAGAAAAAAACGGACTTGACAGGGTTGTATTGATCTGGTGTGGATCAACAGAAATTTATTACGAAGCATCGGCTATCCACCAATCACTTGCAGCTTTTGAGCAAGCCCTAAAGGATGATGATAAACTGATAGCGCCAAGTATGATATATGCTTATGCTGCTTTAAAATTAGGTGTACCTTTTTCAAACGGCGCCC
Source organism: Mucilaginibacter sp. (assembly GCF_025362475.1). Lineage (GTDB taxonomy): Bacteria > Bacteroidota > Bacteroidia > Sphingobacteriales > Sphingobacteriaceae > Mucilaginibacter. The sequence goes on along the minus strand of NZ_JANYGH010000007.1, from coordinate 95,485 downwards.
CTAACTTAACAGTTGATATCCCGGCTTTAATTGAGCTATCTAAACTAACCAAAACCCCTATCGCCGGTAAAGATTTTAAAACCGGTCAAACTTTAATGAAAACAGTTTTAGCCCCCGGCTTGGCTGCACGTTCATTGGGTGTACGTGGATGGTTCTCTACCAATATCCTGGGTAACCGCGATGGCTTGGTATTGGATGATCCGGATAACTTTAAAACCAAAGAAGTGTCAAAATTAGGCGTACTGGAAGATATTTTTAAACCAGAAGATAACCCGGAACTTTATGGTAACATTTACCACAAAATCCGTATCGACTACTACCCGCCGCATGGCGATAACAAAGAAAGCTGGGATAACATTGACATTTTTGGCTGGTTAGGTTACAAAATGCAAATCAAGATTAACTTTCTTTGCCGCGACTCAATCCTGGCTGCTCCTATAGCGCTTGATCTTGCTTTATTTAGCGACCTTGCAAAAAGAGCCGGCCTGAGTGGCATACAGGAGTGGTTATCCTTCTACCTGAAATCGCCGCAAACTGCACCGGGCTTACATGCTGAAAATGATATATTTAAACAGCTGATTAAGTTAGAAAACACCCTCCGCTATTTAATGGGCGAGGATTTGATAACCCACCTTGGTTTAGATTACTATGATGATATGTTTGCCGAAGAGGCATAATAAAATACCATAAAACAAAAACAGCCGCATTGGGATTTATCACCTGGTGCGGCTGTTTTATTTAAACATACTTTTTAGTTAACAATATCCTTTAAGTTAAGCTGTTAATAATTGTTAAATTACAGCTGTCTATAGCTGTAAAACATATCATTTTACTTAAAATTGCACCCGAACTTAATAATCACATCTAAAAATCAACATTTTACGTAATTTGCATATATTACCTTCAACAAAAGTTATAATATAAATTAATTAGTATCGTTTGCGCATTAGTATAATTTAAAGGTAATTTATTTGAAGGTAAATGGCATTGCAACTGATGTAGGCAATATTTGACTTTTTGACCACATTAGTCTGTAGGGATTTTTTTTACCTTTGAAACGCGGTTACAGGCCATGTTTAAAGGTTGTAAAGGGTGCAGGAAACGTGCTAAAAAGCAGGTGAATCACCAGACAGATCGACTGGATAGAAAAGTGCTAAGCGATTGATCGATCTATAATTTTGGACTGATAATTTACAATATCAGCAATCAAAAGGGGTTTCAGTGTTCAGGTTGCTGGTTACTATTTATCAATCAAAAAAAGTTTGTATCTGCATAATTGCATAAAGTACATGGAGTTTAAAAAATTTTACAAAAGTTTATTCTTTTCAATATTTCTTTTATCTGCTACATCATTATTTGCCCAAACTACTATAATAACGGGAACGGTAACTGATGCAAGCAATAAACAAACCCTCCCATACGTAGTGGTTGGTTTTACCGGCACCACTACAGGTGTCACCACTGATAATAATGGTAAGTACCGCCTTTCAACAAACCAACTTTCATACAAACAAATAAAAATATCGTTTTTAGGTTATAAAGATGCTTTTTTAGCAGTTGTACCCGGTAAAGAGCAAGTTATCAATGTAAAGCTATTCCCTTCGGCTCAGCAACTGAACGAGGTTAATATTAAAGCCGGTAAAAAGCCTAAATACCGCAACAAGGATAACCCCGCGGTTGAATTGATTCGTAAGGTTATAGAAAATAAAGAGAAAAACCGCCCCGAACACTACGACTATGTAGAGTATAGGGAATATGATAAAATGATGTTTGGCGCTGCCAATGTTTCGGCACAGTTTTCTGACCGTAAGTTTTTCAGAAAGTATAAGTTCATTTTAGATAACCGGGATAGCACCTCCGTGCCGGGTAAATCAATACTCCCTATTTTCCTGAACGAGAAAATTTTGCAAAACTATTACCGCAAAAATCCGGAAAAAAACCGGGAGATAATTTTGGGCGAAAAAAATGTAAACTTTGGCCCCGCGGTTGATAACGCTGGTTTAGCGCAATATTTTAAACACCTTTATGGCAAGGTTGATATTTACGATAACAATGTTTTCCTGATCACAAGCCAATTTTTAAGCCCGATATCAAACAACTCTCCTAATTATTATAAGTTCTTTATCACTGATACAATTACTGATAGTAAAAACCAAAAACTGGTTCAATTAAGTTTTACGCCCCGCAATAGCAATGATGTATTATTTGAGGGAAGTATTTATATAACGCTTGATGGTAATTATGCGGTTCAAAAAGCTACCTTATTAGTAAATAAGCACATCAATATCAACTTCATCAGATCGATCCAGGTCGACCTTGATTTTGAACAAAACCCTGATGGCCGTTACCACTTAAGCAAGAGCAATACCACTGCCGATTTTGGCGCATCAAAAAAAGATGCCAAAAGCAGTTTATTTGGTATGCGTACCATAACCTTCGGCAATTACATTGTAAACAAGCCCCGCCCGGATACAGCATATACCAAGCAATCAGAAGAAGCATCAGATGAAGCACGCAACCGGAGTGAAGCTTTCTGGGCACAAAACCGCCTGGATACTTTAACAACTGCCGAATCAAAGGTTTACAAAAACATCGACAGCTTAAAAAACATGCCATCCTTTAAGCGTACCGTTGATATTGCCACCCTGCTACTTGCAGGCTACAAGGGCTTTGGTAAGTTTGAAATTGGCCCCGCGAATACATTTTACAGCTTTAACCCTGTAGAAGGATTAAAATTAAGATTTGGTGGCCGTACTACGCCGGAATTGAGCAAACGTTATTACTTTGAAACGTATGCCGCCTACGGTTTTAAAGATCAACGCTGGAAATATTTCCTGAGCGGTACGTACTCTTTAAACAAAAAATCAATTTACAAATTCCCTCAAAATTATATCAGGGCAAGCTTTCAGCGGGATACCAAAATTCCGGGGTTAAACCTGCAATTTGTTCAGGAAGACAATTTATTGCTATCATTTAAACGTGGTGTAAATGATAAATATCTGTACAATGATAACTACAAGATAGATTATGTACACGAATTTGAAAGTCACTTTTCATATAGTGCCGGTTTCAACAGATGGACACAGGAACCTGCAGGCTCACTCTATTTTAACAATATTTTAAACGGACAGCCAAATTCGGTTCATGACCTTACCACCACGCAGTTTACTGCCGGGTTACGTTATGCACCGCATGAAGAATTTTACCAGGGCAAAATTTACCGTATACCTATACCAAATAAATACCCAACTTTTCAATTACAATATACTGCAGCTGTAAAAAGCTTGTTAGGCGGCGAGTACGGCTATCAAAAACTAGATGCACGTATTGATAAGCGTGTTTATGAATCGCAGCTGGGCTATGCCGATGTTAATTTAAGCGGCGGTAAAACGTTTGGTTCGGTACCGTATCCATTATTAACTATTCACCAGGCCAACCAAACATATGCGTATGATATTGATTCATACAACTTAATGAACTTTTTGGAGTTTGCGAGTGATAAATACGCGAGCTTCAGGATAGATCAGCACTTTATGGGTTTCTTTTTTAATAAAGTACCTTTGTTCAAAAAATTAAAGTGGCGCGAAGTATTTTCGGCAAAAGTTTTGTATGGTGGTTTAAGTGATCAAAACAATCCAAACCTCCATCCGTCGTTATATCAGTTTCCAATTGATGGCAATGGCGTTCCTATTACTTATACGCTTGGTAAAACACCTTACGTGGAAGGTAGCGTTGGTGTTGAAAATATATTTAAATTTATACGAATTGATTTTGTTAAGAGGTTAAATTATTTAGATCATCCGGATATCTCCTCATGGGGCTTCCGTGTAAGGATTAAATTTGATTTTTAATTTTGTAACATAAAACTATTACAAAGATGGAACAGAAAATATCGCTCAGAACAAACCTGCAATTAGGTATTTACAGGGTAATTGATCCCGTTGTAAAAATTCTGATCAAGGTTGGTTTAACACCAAACGCAGTTACATCAATTGGCTTTGTGTTAAACGTAGGCGTAGCCGCAATATTTATTTTAGGTGCCGAAGAAGGTAACCGTGGCGATTTGCGCTATGTGGGCTGGGCAGGTGGCTTAATACTGTTTGCAGGCTTATTTGATATGCTCGACGGGCAGGTGGCGCGTTTGGGTAATATGAAATCAACCTTCGGAGCGCTGTATGATTCTGTTCTTGATCGTTACAGCGAACTCATCATGTTCCTGGGCATTTGTTATTATTTGGTTGCCCACCACTATTTTTTAAGTTCGATAGCTGCTTTTATTGCCTTAATAGGTTCTATGATGGTAAGCTACGTGAGGGCACGTGCCGAAGGTTTAGGCGTTGAGGTTAAAGGAGGTTTAATGCAAAGGCCAGAGCGTGTAGTTACCATTGGCCTATGTGCTGCATTAAGCGGAATTGTAGCCCAGTATATTGGAGGTAATTATAAATTATTTGTTCCAGGCATCAAATTCCATGTATTTGAAACCATATCGATATTTACCATTCCAATTGTTATACTGGCTGTATTAACCAACATTACCGCTTTTAACAGGCTTAGGGAAGCTAAAAGGGCTTTAATAAAACAAGAGGAAGAAGATAGGTTATAAGCTTTTAATAGGGCGTAAGTTTAATAGTATCCATAAAGGTTTATCCGAAATTTTGATTTCGGAGCACACTCAAGACTTAGCACTTCAGGCTTCAGAGCTGAGCAAAATATCATATCTTCGCGACAATTAAATAATTGCGTTTACTTTGGGTAAATGTTTATTAAAATTTAACCGGATAAATGATTAGTTCCGGCTAATACATTCAACTAAAAAATAAAATAACAGGCAGACAAATCATTAAACATTTTAAACCTGATATGCTATGAAAAAGAATTATGTATCAAACTCACAAGAGTCTGTGAGGATGTTTAAAAGCGACTTTTTAGAGGGTTTATCAAAGGTGCATTATACTGTGCCCCTGTATATTTTTGTACCCGTTATTATATACTCAACATACCTTTCTTTTGATAAGGGCATTGATATATTAACATACATTGCGCTATTTATTTTAGGTTTATTTGTGTGGACCATTACGGAGTACATTATGCACCGTTTTGTATTCCATCTTAAACCAAACGAAAACTGGGATTGGGCAAAAAGACTGCATTTTATCATGCACGGTGTGCATCATGATTACCCCAGCGATGCCAAACGCCTGGTATTGCCACCATCGCTTAGTATCCCTTTAGCTACAGGTTTTTACTTTTTATTTAAGGCGATATTGCCTGTAAACCATGTTTTCGGCTTTTTCCCTGGTTTTATATTAGGCTACCTGTTTTATGATATATCGCATTACGCTATGCATCATTTTAACTTTAAAAGCGGCTTATTTAAAAAAATTAAACAGCACCACATGTTACATCATTACCAGGATCCCGATAGGGGTTACGGTGTAAGTTCACCACTGTGGGATAAAATATTCCGTTCAGGATTCTTAAAAAAATAAGGTGAATAACACGGCACACACTGGTGTAACAATCAATACCAAAACTGTACTTGTTGTTTCGCTGATTTCATTAGGTTATTTAATACTCTCCTACTTTTTAATAGGTTACAAAACCGATGAATTGGTATTGGTTTTAATATTCAATTCTCTTTTTTACGCTTCGGCAGTTACCCGCAAGTTTATCCTTGGCTTTAGTATATTCATTGTATACTGGATCATATTTGATTATATGAAAGCCTTTCCAAACTATAAGTTCAACGCTGTACACATAGCCGATATTTACAATTTCGAGAAGCATTTATTTGGCATTCAATACAAAGGCAACCTGTTAACACCCAACGAATACTGGCGGGTAAATGGCAATACATTTATTGATGTGGCTGCAGGTATATTTTATTTATGCTGGATTCCGGTACCACTTGCTTTTGCAGCCTTCCTGTTTTTTAAAAACAAAAGGCAGTTTCTTAAATTCTCGCTTACGTTTGTGCTGGTAAATTTACTGGGCTTTGTTATATATTATACTTTCCCGGCTGCTCCGCCATGGTATGTGCAATATCATGGGTTACTTTTTCATCCACTAACACAAGGCAATACTGCCGGCCTGGCAAAGTTTGATGCTTATTTTAACGCGGGTATATTTAAATCTATCTACGCTAAAGGCTCAAATGTTTTTGCGGCAATGCCATCCTTACATTCATCATACCCGGTAATTGTTTTATATTATGGCATTAAAAACCGCCTGGGCATTGTTAATGTTTTTTTTGCAATTGTAATGCTTGGTATTTGGTTTACCGCGGTATATGCAAGTCATCATTATGTGCTTGATGTATTAGCAGGTATCATCTGCGCCAGCATCGGTATTACGCTGTTCAATTTCATACTTTCAAGGTTTAAGCCACTACAGCATTTCATAAGCCGGTACGAGCAGGTTATTGTTTAGTACTGCTATTGAGTAATAACTGTACTGTTTACTATACTACTTATAACGCGCAATTAAAGCAGAGAGATTGCGCTTTATAATCCTGGCCCTGCACTTTTTCTTAAAAACCGCCGTTTCCACCCCGTATTCGTCGTTTCTATCCACCGTGTATTATTTAGTACAAAGTATTTGATAAAACAGGCACACTATTTGACTATTCAATATTCAAAATATATTGGTATTCGATAGCCCCTATATGAAAAAACTTTTTACCTGTCTCATCTTCATCCTTTTAGCCGGATCAAAATTATCTGCATCTGCCAGTGACCTTGATAGTTTGAAACAAAAACTACAACTCACCAGCGATTCGTTAAAAGGACCTATATACACCCAGATAGCTGCTCAATATTTAAATTATGATACTGTTTTAAACAGGCACGTAAGGTATTATTACCAGGGCGAAGCTTTAAACTATACCATGCTGGCGCTGCATAGCTATTCACGCTTTAATGATACATTGGGCTTACGTACATGTTATAATAACCTGTCGAAAATTTACCGTTCGCAACGCAAATACAGCCAGGCTAAATGGTTTATTTTGCAATCAAATACCATATCGCGATTAAAGAACGATGTACCAAATATAATAGCCTCCTTAATTGAACTATCGGCCATAAAAACCGACATTAAGGACTATACCCTGGCCATGCGCGATTTGAACGAGGCCCTTAAACTTGCAGTTAAAAATATTGATCCTAAAAATGAATCGACCGTACAGGTAGGTTATGCGGCTTTGTACCGGCATATGAAAGATTATGAAAAAGCCACTATCGCGATAAAAAGGCACGAGTTTTTGGATGATAGCATCTTACACAAGGCCGAGGAAGACCGCCTTGCACTTATAAATAAAAAGGACTCGGTACAGATAAAAAAACAAGATTCAATCATCGTCAAAAAAAAAGTATATACCTCGACTTACAAAAGAGGGCCCAAACTCAGCTCGGCAAGGCATACAGTCTCTTTATAACGCTTATTATCGCCCTTGCCCTAATGGCCATAGCTGTTATGGTTTATTACTGGCGAGGTAAAAAACGTGGTCGCTGGCGCCTCCGGCTCAGGAAACGCAAATAATAAGTGCAGCCCGCCATACTATTGAAAATTAAACCTCGTTTCATTTAATTTGTCATACACCATATGAGGAATTTAATTGCAAAAGTAATTTGCATACTTACTATATCATTATCGTTTGGAACCGCCTACGGGCAAAGCGAGCCGTTTAAAAGTGAATTTTTAGCCCGTATAAATGCAGCCCGCAGTAAAGGCTGTAATTGCGGCAATACTTACTTTCCGCCGGCCCCACCCCTCACCTGGAACAATAAACTATTTGATGCCGCTACAGGCCATGCAAAAGATATGGCAAGAAGCAGTTATTTTAGCCATACCAGCAAAGATGGCCGCAGCATGGAGGATAGAGTAGTTTCTGCAGGATATAAATTTAAAGGCTTTAAAAGCTTCGCCATAGGCGAAAACATTGCCCAGGGACAGCAAAGTATAGCCGAAGTAATGGATGGATGGCTTAAAAGCGAAGGCCATTGCAAAAACCTCATGAACCGCGACTTTAAGGAGGTTGGCATAGCCGAATATAAAACGTACTGGGTACAGGATTTTGGCGGCCGAACCTCATTTACCGCCGAACAACAAAAACTCATCAAATCTGGCAGATATAAACTGATACAGAACTAATACTTGATGTGCAGATGTGCAGATTTTACATGTGCAGATTATTTGTCTGAACCGGGATTAAACAGATTCTTCAGATTTCCCTGATTCTTTTATTAAACCCATTTCAGAAAAATACAAGTTTTAAAATCCGATAATCCAAAAAATCTGTTTAATCCCGGTTCAGATACACTATTCAATATCCCCTGCTTTAATCCTCCGTTCCATTACTTCGCGCCAGGTAGTTAAAATAAATCCTTGTTGTTTTAAAAATGCTTTTAAACGTGGGTCGGTCATGGCCAGCAGATCACCTTTGCGTTTTTTGCCTGTATCAGATATATAGCTAAAATTTGGCGTTGGATTGGTGCAATGCATGATTACCATAGTTAATCCCGGCGATAAACGCCTGATGCTTTCAATGTAATGATCAGTGTACCATTTTTGAATTTGGGTATCCGTCATCTTATCAATATCAGGCATTTGCCAATCATAACTTGAATTATGCAGATCATCCAAAACAGGCAAACCACCCTTCCAGATCATGGCGCCAACTTCTTTAGCTTGCGCTAAGGCAGCAGGCTCGGCAATAACCATTCCTTCAGTGTATTTACCTTGCTTTTTCAAATCGGCGATGGTAGCGGCTTTTGCTTCTGCGCGATAAAACAGGTCATCTCCACCGGGAAACATAACCGGGATCTGTTTTTCGATACCCAGTTTAATATACTTTTCCATATAAGATGGCTTGGCGAAGAGCGTACCCATGTGCGAGTCGAGGTGCGTAGGCACAAAGCCCATACTCAAAGCTCTATCCAGCTGCGCCCTTATCTCTTTATCAACCTCATCTGCCGATGCCTTGAAATACACCTCCACAACAGATGGCCATAAACAACCTTGCTTATCGGTAAGGCCGGGTACCGCGGCTTTACCGGCTAATGGCCCCCAGCGATAGTTATCCCACTCAGATGTTAGAGTTAAATGTAAGCCGGCGTCTGTACCGGGATGTTTATCCAGGTATTTTTTAAAATCGGGTACCCAGGCGCAAGGCATCATCACGCTGGTTGATGTTGCTACGCCCTTATCAATAGCTGTCTCTACTCCATCGTTTGATTCGTGCGACATGCCCGCATCGTCTACATGCAAAATAATTACGCGTGCTCCTTGGGGCCAGCCAAGTTTTTCGGCATAGGTTTTAGTTTGCTGAGCATAACTTGCTAAACATGCAGCAATGGCTACAACAAACAGAATGAGTTTTTTCATTGTGATATTGGGCTTATAATTGGTTAATAAATATAGGGATATTGATTATTGATAACAACCATCGCGATATCTAAAAATGAATCTGCAATTACACTTAATTTACTATTTTTGAAATAATGCTTCCTCCTACTAACCACACCCTCGAAAAACTGGAGATGCTGCTTAAAGCAGCAGGTTACCGGGTGCGGTATGAAAAAGGGAACTTTAAAACAGGCGCCTGCCTGTTACTCAATAGCCGGATGGTAATAGTTAACCGTTTCTCGAATCTGGAAAGCAAAATATTAGCTCTTGTTGAACTTTTGCGCGAGCTGGAAGTAGATTTTAAACTGCTTGACGAAAAACAGATTGCATTTTTGCAAGATATTAAACAAACAAAACTGCAACTGTGACCATAACATTTTTAGGAACCGGAACTTCACAGGGCGTACCTGTTATTGCCTGCGAATGCGAGGTTTGTACCTCTGCAAACCCTTACGATAATCGCCTGCGTACTTCTGTTTTAATTGAAGCCGAAGATAAGACCATCGTTATTGATTCCGGGCCGGATTTCAGGTACCAAATGCTGCGCGCCGGTGTAAAGCATCTTGATGCTATTGTATTTACGCATGAACATAAAGACCATATTGCCGGTATGGATGATATCCGTGCCTTCAATTACCGCCAAAACACACCGATTGATGTTTATGCCGATTTCCGCGTGCAGCGGGCGCTTATCCGCGAATTTCCTTATATTTTTGATGGCAATGGTTATCCCGGAGTTCCGCAGGTAACCGTACATCCTATAGGTTTAAATCCATTTTCTATCGGCAGCGTAACATTTACGCCGGTTGAGGTGTTACACTACCTGCTCCCGGTAATGGGCTTCAGGGTAAATGATTTTACCTATATCACTGATGCTAAAACTATATCAGAAGCAGAAAAGGAAAAAATAAGAGGAAGTAAAATATTGGTAATAAACGCACTGCAGAAACAAACCCATATCTCGCATTTTACACTTGCCGAAGCTGTTGCCTTTTCACAGGAAATAGGCGCCGAACAAACTTACCTCACACATATTAGTCACCGCTTGGGTAAGCATGAGGATATTACAAAAGAGCTCCCTCCAAATATCCATTTGGCCTATGATGGCTTAAAGCTGACGATTTAATTACTTAGCTTGTTTAGCGTTATAAAGCGATATAACTTATTCTTTCTATCGCACCTTTATATTGGTTTAAATGGCCGGTATCATGAGCATCAACTCTCCCCTTTATGGTGACATGTTTGTCATTTATCTGGATAAACTGACCGTCATTATATTGAAACAGGCCTATTCGTGTACCCTCTAAATAAAGCGGGCAATCAGGGTTAAAATCTATCCAGATGGCTTGCGTAATTGAATGATCTGCAAAAAGGCTATCATTAAATAAAGCCGACTGCTCTGGTGCCTCAACATATTTGCCGGTGACTTCCACGTATTGCCTATCGTATTTTTTAAGGTGATTTACCAGCTCTGTAAAAGCAATACGCTTGTAAACCGGCGAATAATCATCATTACAATCGCTTTTAAAAATCTTTTTACCGCGGTTGCAGCCAAATAACAATGCCATTAAAACAGCGGGGAGCAACATTTTGATCGGACATCTGGGCATCATCATCAATAAAAAAGCAAAGTACATTCCTGAGCATGAATATACCCAAAACTAATCTGCTTAAGTATTTGTAATGCAATTTATACAAAGCCACCTGCTTTAAATTCATGTAATGGTTGCGCCATATCCTATAATGAAGTCATTTATTTATTCAACTCCCTTAACACATTCCTGATATACGCGCCAGCAGGTGTTAAATTAGCATCAGTCCAGCCGCCATATATGGGAGCATCTTTTTGTAAAATGGCCGTGGTTTCGTGTTTATCTGTAATGTTCCAATTGGCCCAGCTGAGCTGGTTATCTTCCATCCATTTTAGCCAGATTTGAGTTTTTTGCATATTAAATTCACCGTCGCCGCTAGCTTCGCCAACGCCCCATTCGGTGATGATGAGTGGCAACCCAAGTTTTATAGCTTTATCTGCCTTCGCGCGCAATGCTTCCTGGTGATAGTTGTCGCTGGCGTAAAAATGAAAGGAGTAAGCAATATTACTAAAACCGTTAATCGGATCGGCAGCGGCTATATCCACATCCTGATCCCAATTGGGGCTGCCCACCACAATTACATTATTTTTATCGTATTTACGAATAATGGGGATTACCTGCATGGCATAATCTTTAACAGTTTTCCAATCGGTTTTTGCCGGCTCGTTCCATATCTCATAAATTACATTGGGTACATCGCCATACTTTTTTGCCATCTGCTTAAAAAACTCTTTCGAATCTCTTAAATGTTGGTTGGCATGATGGTCGTGCCAGTCTATCAGTACATAAATACCCTCCCTTATAGCCTGGTCCACCGCATCTGTTACCAATTTTTGCTGCTCATCGGGCTGTTGTAAATAACCGCCATCGGGCTCAACACCCATTGCCACCCTGAGCATAGAGATTTTGAAATCACCGGCAAGCCAGCTAACTACCCCCGGGTTATAATATTTACGCCCCTGCCACAAACTCCATGAAAGGCTAATACCCCGCAGCTGTGGCGCAATCCCCTGCTGGTTTACCAATTTACCATCCTGCACCTTTAACGCGCCATTACGGGCTACGGGGCTTAAGTTTTGAGCAAATGTTGCCGTAGTAATGGCCAAAACCAATAGAATAATTAAAAGAAGCCTCATCATTTTATATTTAGATGAGACAATGTAAATAATGAAAATTTATAAATGCCGATTTGTAATAATCGCATTATAATATGTTAAAATCTGACTCTATCAGCAGTTAATACCGCCATTATATGTTGTAACATTTTTAGACTGATAGTTTTTAATTAGCTAAATATTTTGTTATTTGTAGAAGCTTTTTCAAAACCCGGTTATGCACAGAAGAAATTTCATTAAAACAGGCTCATTAGCAGGTTTAACCATATCAACTTTGATTGCTGCATCATGCAGCCAGCCATCTACCGATAATAAAAAAACGGATACTACGGCAACCGACAGTAAAGATGACCTGTTTGAACTTTCGGAGGCTACGATAACGGATTTGCAGGAAAAAATGAAATCCAAGCAGTACACTTCGCGCCTGTTAACCGAGCTTTACCTGAAACGTATTGATGAAATTGATAAGAATGGCCCAAAACTTAACTCGGTTATCGAGATTAATAAGGATGCCCTCAGTATGGCCGATGCCATGGATAAAGAGCGCTCACAAGGCAAAGTACGCGGCCCGATGCATGGCATACCGGTACTGATAAAAGACAACATCAACACCGGCGATAATATGCATACTACCGCCGGTTCATTGGCGCTGGGCGATAATTTTGCCAAACAGGATGCCTTTATAGTACATAAACTGCGCGAAGCCGGTGCCGTGTTATTGGGAAAAACCAATTTGAGCGAATGGGCCAACTTCCGGTCCACGCACTCTACCAGTGCATGGAGCAGCCGGGGCGGGCAAACCAAATGCCCATATATTCTTGATCGTAACCCCAGTGGCTCAAGCGCCGGATCAGGATCGGCGGTTGCAGCCAATTTATGCACCATAGCCATCGGTACCGAAACAGATGGATCAATAGTATCGCCATCATCCGTGAACGGATTGGTGGGCATTAAACCTACTGTAGGTTTGTGGAGCCGGACGGGGATTATCCCCATCTCTAAAACCCAGGATACCGCCGGACCAATGGCCCGCACCGTTAAAGATGCCGCCATATTCCTGGGAGCATTAGCGGGTATAGATGCACAGGATAGCTTTACTATTGGCAGCAAGGGAAAAGCTGAAACAGACTACACTAAATTTTTGGATGCCGACGGCCTTCATGGTAAACGTCTCGGGGTTGAAAAATCGGCATTGGAAGGCAACGCCGGCATGGTAGCTTTACTTAAAGATGCCATTAAAACCCTGGAAAGCAAGGGCGCTACAGTGGTTGAAATAGAGCTGAACAAAGAGTTGAAAGAAATTGGCAAAAATGAATTTAACGTGTTGTTGTATGAATTTAAAGACGGCCTTAACCAGTATTTAAGTACAGCCAATGGGAAAGTTAAAACTCTTGCAGATGTAATTGCCTTTAACAAGCAGAACGAGGCCAAAGCCATGCCCTTTTTTAAGCAGGAAACGCTGGAACTTGCACAAGCCAAAGGTGGTTTGAACAGTAAAGAATATCTGGACGCTGTAAAACAAACCAACATCGGTACCCGCAAAGCTATTGATAAAATTCTCACTGATAATAAGCTGGATGCCATCATCGGCCCAACCAATGGCCCCGCTGTCTGCATCGACCTTGTGAATGGCGATTATGATAATGGCTTCTCGTTTTCTGGCCCGGCAGCTATGGCGGGCTATCCGCATATCACTGTGCCTATGGGTTTAGTGCAGGGCTTGCCCATTGGCCTGTCATTCTTTAGCACTGCTTACAAAGAGGGGGATATTATTAAATTGGGATATGCCTATGAGCAGGTCAGCAAAAAAAGGGTTAAGCCTTTGTTTAAGGTTGATTTATTAGGATAATTTTGCTTGAATCAGAATTTTAAAAATTGACTGTCTTTTTTGCAACTTAGCGCAATATAATTAAACCAACAAACCATGGAATTTGGCCGTGTATCTCCCGAAGAATTAGCTGTAACAGATTTTACATTTTTTACATTGCCGCCTGATACAGAATCAACGCTTAGCACACTAAAAGCTTCCAAAAGCAATGAACCTTTAAAGGTACATGTGGGTTGTGCCAAGTGGGGCCGTAAAGAATGGGTGGGGCAGATTTATCCACCTAAAACCAAAGAGGCTAATTTTTTGGATGAATATGTAAAGCATTTTGATTGTATTGAACTGAACGCCACATTTTATAATGTTTACGGGGCGGATACTATTGGTAAATGGAAAGCCAAAGCCGATAGCAACCCCGATTTTAAGTTTTGCCCCAAGTTTTCGCAAAGCATCAGCCACATTAAAAGGCTAAAAAATGCGGATGAGATCACCACAAGCTATTATGAAGGCATTTTGGCATTTGGCGAAAAACTGGGACCTTTGTTTTTGCAGCTGAGCGATAATTATACGCCTAAAAGCTTCCCGGAATTGAAAGCCTACCTGGAAACTTTACCCAAGGATGTGCCGGTTTTTGTTGAGCTTCGGCACAAAGAATGGTTTTCTGTAGCTGAAAACCGGGACAAGGTATTTCAACTTCTTCATGATCTTAATATTGGCGCGGTAATAACCGATGCTACCGGACGCCGTGATGTGGTACACATGACCTTGCCTACACCCCACGCGTTTATCCGCTTTGTAGGTAATGGCCTGCATCCTTCTGACTATGCCCGTGTAGACGAATGGGTTTCACGGATCAAAATCTGGCAACAATTGGGTTTAAGATCGGTATGGTTTTTAATGCACCAGCACGAAGAGGAATTTTCACCGAGACTTGCCGATTATGTGGTAGAAAAACTTAACCAAGAATTAGGCATGCAATTGAAACGGCCTCAATTTATTGAAGCACAAAGCAGCTTGTTTTAATTTGAAACCAGGCCCGATATAACGTTGATGCTTAGCGCCACGATGGCAGTGTTGAAAGCAAAGGAGATCATACCATGTATCCAGGCCAGGCGACGGATCTTACGCGACGAGATCTCCACATCAGATACCTGGAACGTCATCCCGATAACAAAGGAAAAATATACAAAATCAAGGTAATCCGGCTCCTTTTCATCGCCGGGAAACTCAAGGCCTCCTAAAGGTTTTTTCTTGTTATCGTCATCGGGATCAGTGGCATAAAACATGTGCGCGTAGCGCAGCGTAAAAATAGTATGCACAAGTACCCATGATACAATTACCGATGCCATCCCCAGTAAAACGTGACCAGTTACTACCGCGGGTGACAACTGTTTGGAGGATTTTAGCAAGAAGAAAATAGCCAGCATACTAATTAAGGATGCTATTATAACAAACAAGAATATCAAGGTACGGCTGGAGTCTTCAATCTTCGCTATCCTGCGAATCTCCATAGGATGAGAGGAAAGGATAATTACCCAGTCCATCAAAATAATCATTAAGGCAAAACCAATCCAGGTAACCAATACCAGGGCTGGTGCGCTAAACCGTCCCCAGGAAAAAAATAATGTACCTGCGCCTAGACACAAGGAAACAAGTAAACGGTGATGAGCATCTATCCGTAACCATAACTTCGATTTTTTTTGAAGGCTTGCAGGCATATAGGTTTATACTATGGTAAGTATAAATGTAAATATGGAGATGAATTATGTAGAATTGATGAACTATAGAAAATTTAATCCTCCTCTTCCACAATCCAGGCCACACGGCCAACCTGCCCATCATCCAGCTGAACCTTAATTCCACGGGAATGGTAGGTTGCGCTGGTTAACAACCTTTTTACTATTCCCCGGGTAAGGGTGCCGTTACGCTGATCTTTTTTCAGGATGATATCTACTTCAAGCCCCGGGTATATGTCACTTCTGTTCTGTCCGTTCATATGTTGTGATTTATTTCCCTACCAGCCCCTTTATCGCTCCTTCAACTTTTCCAAAATCAAAGTTTGATAACAGTTTGTTAAATGCGGCAGTGATATGTTCATTGCCCAGGTTACCTATACTGCCTTCGTGGGTATGGTTAACGGTTTTATCTGGGTTAAAGTCGCCTTGCTCAATGGCCAGGCCCACTTGTTTGTAGGCATCGCGGAACGGCGTGCCGCTGAGCACCATGCGATTCACTTCCTCTACACTGAAGAGGTAGGCATATTTAGGATCCTTTAATATATCGGTATTCACCGTAATGTTTTGCAGCATAAAGGTGGCCATATGCAGGCAGCTCTTCAAATCGGCAAAGGCGGGGAATAGGAGTTCTTTAAGTAATTGCAGCTCGCGATGATAGCCCGATGGCAGGTTAGTGGTCATCATGGCTACATCTGTTGGCAGGGCCTGCAGGCGGTTGCATTTACCACGCATAATTTCCCAAACATCGGGGTTCTTTTTATGGGGCATAATACTGCTGCCTGTGGTCAGCGTATCAGGATAGCTTACAAAGGCAAAGTTCTGGCTCAGGTATAACGCCTGGTCCATAGCCATTTTGGCAAGGGTGGCGGCTATAGATGAGAGCGCCTGCGCTATAATACGCTCGGTTTTACCTCTGCCCATCTGGGCGTATACAACATTATAATTAAGACTATCAAAACCCAATAACTCGGTGGTTAGGGTACGGTTAAGGGGGAACGACGAGCCATAGCCGGCTGCCGAACCCAGAGGGTTCTTATTGGTGATCTTATACGCCGCCAGCACCAGTTCCAGGTCATCGGAGAGGCTTTCGGCATAGGCGCCAAACCAGAGGCCAAATGATGATGGCATGGCTACCTGCAGGTGCGTATAGCCTGGTAACAATACATCCTTATGTTTTTCGCTTAGCGTTATAAGCTGGCGAAACAAGGTTTCGGTTTCTTCAACTACCTGTTGCAGCTGGTGGCGGAAGAATAGTTTCAGATCAACCAGCACCTGGTCGTTACGGGAACGGCCGGAGTGGATCTTTTTACCGGCGTCGCCAATGCGTTGGGTAAGCAGCATCTCTACCTGGGAGTGTACGTCCTCTACCCCATCTTCGATGGTGAAGTTGCCTGCCTCTATATCGGCATAAATGGCTTTCAGTTCGCGCTGTACAAGTTCAAGATCAGCAACATCCATCAGGCCGATGCTTTGCAGCATGCGGGTATGCGCCAGGGAACCCAGCACATCAAAAGCGGCCATTTCCTGGTCGAATTCACGGTCGCGGCCGACGGTAAAACTCTCGACCAGTTGATTAACATTAGTGGTTTTTTGCCATAACTTGCTCATAGTGCAAAGATGTGAAATTTAGTAGCAAGTAGTTAGTATCATGTAGCAAGATTTTAGGAGGGTTTTGTCGGGTCATGGTAATGGATATTATTACCGGGTGTTCGCTTTTTGGTGGGTGTACAGGTGTTGGTGGATTTGGTAAAAATTAGTTTATTGATAGCCAATCAATTAAGCGTTCGATTATTTTTAGTCGAAATAAAAATACACTGATTATCAGTAGTTTATAATTTTAAGAAATCAGTAGCCGAACACCTCCGAACAGTCCTATTGTACTGACCCGAACACCCTGAAAAGTCAGCGCCAGTTGCCTCGGGAAGGCCGTTTGGGGGCTGAATTTATTTTGTGGGAATGAAAGAGCATTGGCCCGCTCAGTTGCCGCGGGAGGGCTGTTACTTTTGTCTTGATACAAAAGTAACAAAAAAATCAAGTCAGCAGATAGGTTTCTTTGCCGCACAGGCCTCTGCCCTGCAAACCGGACAGAACCACGGGCTGTTAAACCTTGCCTCCACTTCGTTCGCTTTAGGCCTACCCTTCGGCAATGTTCACTATGCCCCTCCTGCGCACTATCCCACCAAGTTCTGCCCGCTTTCGCCCGAAACTTATCTGCTGACGGGAAGGGAAACAACAGCAATTCTCATTCTATTAATTCCGGTTCAGACAATTTCCACTGTGGCTGAAAACCTCGTAAAAAAATGTTTTCAACCCTCTTTCCACCGCAGGTGAAGAGAGGGTGGTCCAGCGAAGCGTAGACCGGGTGAATCGTTACCGGCATACAACTACCCTATGCTTTAAAAAAATAGGCTCGACAGCACGTTACTGGCACTTGGCGCTTTAGGTTTCAGGCCTAAAAACTTGGAGTATTGCGCAACGGTAAGTATGGTTTTCAGTTTGCCCGATAAGCCGCTGATTAAACTTGATGATTTGCTGGCATAAGCAGTTTTATCGGTATTGGCCAAAGGCATAATATCGGCTTTGCTTTTCAAATAATCGGTAATGGTTGATGCTACCGAAGGTTTTTCAATCGCGGTGAGCGCCAATGCTGGTGTCAGCTTGCCCATAATGGCATCTTTTACACCACCTATATTGCTCAGCGACGGCAACGACGCTGTGCTTATTTTATTTGACGACGCGGCGCTTTGCACCTTTTTTAAAAAGCTTTGCGAAAAAGCCGCGCTGCTGGCAATCGTTAATGTTAGGGCTAAAACTAATTTTTTCATGGTAATGATCTTTTTTGATTGTAAACAAAAATATAAAAAGATGGATGAACGGGGGAAGGTTTTTTGGACTTTCGGATTTTTGGATGTTCGGACAGTCAGACTATCGGATTTTCGGACGTTCGGACAAAGGACTATCGGACGTTCAGATTTTCGGACAAAGGACTAATAGCGTAAGAATTAACCCGGTTTAAGGTTTCCAAAAACCCTTGCTCCATTAGTCCTTTGTCCGAACGTCCGATAGTCCTTTGTCTGATAGTCCTTTGTCCGAAAGTCCGAACCTCCAATAGTCTGATAATCTGACAGTCCCCTCCTAATTGATGCAGTAAAAATATTTTCATAGCTTAGAACTTATAATCCTAAGCCAATGACTGTAAGATCAAAAAACAGGTTTTTCTTCTGGATAGAAAAAAACATCGCGATAGTGCTCACCACCATCACAACCGTTTTGGTTGCTTACTTAACCCTCCATGGCTCGTCGCTCGAAAAAATGGAAGACTACAAACACCAAACCCTAAAACAGCGGCATGACGACTCCTTATTTACCATGGATTATAATTTTAAAAAAGCACAGCTCATACAATCCTTCATGCCCTTTATCCTCAGTAAAGATTCAACAACGGTAAAACTGGCGCTGCTGAGTTTTTATACCATGGATACCACCTTTGCCATCAACACCGCAAACACATTAAATACCCAGGGTGCCCAAGGCGCTTTAAACACCATATTTTTGCGCAAATCCAAGGCGGTGGGTAAGTCGGCTGCCACTCCCGGCAATAGTGCTGCAGTGGCATCTCCCGGCAGTATTGCACTTTCCAACGCATTCATTGAGCTCAACAGCGCCAAATTAAATCCTAATAACAGTCACAATCTGGTAGGCAAATATTTGAACACAGCCGGCGCTCCCAACGGCGCGCAATGGAGCGTGCCTTTTGTTATCTGGTGCTTTCAAACCAATCAAACAAAAATGCCCGATATAAAAACAAGTGATCTCACCGCTTTTTACAAACAGCTGAAACAAAAAAATTATATTATCCCCCCTACCGACCATCCCCAACCCGGCGATATTGTTTTCTTTAATTTCCAGGAAAATAAGGGAGCCGAACAATGCGGTATAGTATCAAGCACCGATAACGACTACATCTATACCATTGAGGCTGATGTTAATGGCGAAGCAGTTTCATCACATATCAGGTATAAAGCAGATGCTATGGCCTTTGCCCGAATCAAGTGATTTTTTGGGACTTTTGGACTTTTGGACTTTTGGATTTTTGGACGTTCAGACTATCGGACTTTCAGACCTTCGGATAAAGGATTTTTGGATAAAGGAACAAGGACTTTAAAAATCATTGCTCCAAACATGCCGCAAACCCTAAATCTGTTAATCCTTGCTCGGTTAGTCTTTTGTCTAAAAGTCCGAAAGTCCGATAGTCTGAAAATCCCTGTCTTCAGACCGGTAGCGCGGGTATAAAAATAAAAAAACTGGAGCCCTGCCCAGAAATACTTTCAAAGCCTATACGGCCACCCTGGCGTTCAATAAATTCTTTACATAGCAGTAGGCCCAAACCAACCCCTTTTTCGTTATTGGTGCCAAATGTCGGTTTAGCGTTGATAGAAAAAATATTTTCCTGTTTTTGCGGATCAATACCCTTGCCATTATCGCTGACGGTTATTTTGCACTCCTGCTGTAGCAACGCTGCGTTTATGTTAATGATGCCGCCGCTCGGCGTAAATTTTATGGCATTGCTTACCAGGTTGCGGACCACCAATTGCAGCATGTCTGTATCGGCTACAACCGTTATTCCAGGTTCAATAACATAGTTAAAAGTAATATCTTTTTTCTCTGCCTGGGTTTTCCCCATTTCAAGTGTGCTTGTTATGACCGCAAGCAGGTTCAATTTCAATAAGTTAACAGACGAACCTTCCATTTGCGATCTGGACCATTGCAGCAGGTTGGTTAGCATATCCATAGTGCTATTGGTAGCGTCAGGCAATTCGTTTTCCAGTATCCGGCGGTGCTCGTGATCTGGTTCATGATCTTTTAGTAGTTCAAGATAGCCTTGTATGTGTATAAGAGGTGCCCGCACATCGTGCGAGATAATGGACATTAACTTATTCTTTTCGGCGTCGCTTTGTTCCAGCTGATTTTTTTGCAATAAGATCTGTTGGTTGCGCACTTCAATGGCTAAGTTTTTTTCTTCGGTAATAGTTTTTTCCTTGTCGTAACTTTTCCTGATAAAATTGATGATAATGTAAATTGTTATCACGGGTAATGGGAATGCCGTAATCCTGTCTATCAGTTCGCCCTTCCCTGCGCTAAAAGGGTATTTAACCAAAAATGGATACTGAAATGCTACCCAGTGCAGCACCAGGAAGGATACTAAATAAACCAGTAGCCAGTATATATGCTGCCGGTAGGGCGAAATGGCAAATACCAGCAGCAGGTAAGCCGGCCATATTAAATCGGTTGAGCCGTTGATGCCCGAATTGGCAAAATAGTTGACCGAAAATACTGACACACCGGCTAGGCCAAATACAATACTATTATGCGGCCTGCCATGAAAACGGGAATAATAAAACTGGTACGCAAAAAAAAAGGCGAGGGTAAAACTTGATAATGAAGCAATGTACAGCCCTGCAAAAAAGTTATAAGGAACATACACCAGCGCTATTATAATTAACCCGATACTAATGGAGTGGAAGATCCGGCTCTCTAACGGGAAAGCCTGCCGGCTGCCAATCAGGCTAAACCATAGATTGTTTATTTTTTTTAGCATAGAGTACAGCTAATGTAAGGTAGCACTGTATATCGCCAAATATAAGATTTTTTGGATTTTTGGACGATCGGACTTTTGGGCGATCGGAAGTTCGGATTTTTAGACTATCGGACGTTCGGACTTTTGGATAAAGGATTTTTGGATAAAGGAACAAGGATTTTAACAATACTTGTTCTCAAAATGACGTAAGCTGCCAATCCGGTCAATCCTTGCTCCATTAATCTTTTATCCGAAAGTCCTTTGTCTGAAAATCTGATAGTCCGATAGTCCGAAAATCCTTTGTCCGAACGTCTGATAGTCCGAACGTCCAATAGTCCTAAAATCCGACGATCCCATCTTTGATCACTGTTCTTTTTGAAAGGAAATTGCGGTAGTTCTGCATCGGGTTTTGGTCATAAATGATTAGGTCGGCCTTTTTGCCGGGCTCAATGGCGCCATATTTATTGGCCATCCCTAAAGCAGTGGCCCCGTTGACGGTGGCCATCTGGATGATTGAGGGAATCGTAAAGCCATATTGTGCCAATAATACCTGTTCGGACAGAACAGCCTTGCCGCCATTGGGAACATCTGTCCCGATCCTGATCTTGATACCGCTGTCGTATACTTTTTTCACCAACGCCATGAGGCCCTTGAAATTATCGCGGTTACGCTGCACCCGCTCCTTACTTACACCTGTATCCGGTCGGTTACCGGGGTTAGAAAAATAAGTTAGCCCGAATTTTTCACCAGGGAGGTGAATAGTGGTAGAAAATGTGGCATGATGTTTTGCAAGCCTCCCGATCAAAGCATCTATCCTGCCGGGCATATAGTCAACACTCCAGCGGATTTCGTTCAGTGTAACTTCCCAGAAAGGTAAGGTCTGCCCTTTTCCTTTGCCGTAAAACCGGTCCATCCAGGCAACAAACGCTTTATCATCACTTTCCGTCCATGGCAGGCTATGGATTATGGTAAAGATATGCTCATAGTTTATCAAACCTATCCGGAGTGTGGTATCCATATTCATAATACCTTCATCAATATGACCGTACACCCGCATGCCTAAGCTGTCGGCTGTTTTAAAGGCAGCTTCAAATTCCGGCTTGCGTAATCGCCAATAGAGCTTGATATGCCGAATCCCCATCCGGTGATAGGCCAGCATCTTTTGCCTCGCCGCCTCAGGAGATGCGACTATGGTATGGCAGATATAAGGCTTGCGATCCTCCTGCGAGATCAATGCACCACCTACGGTATAAATATCCGTATAATGAGGCAACGGATGTGCCGACCAATTTAAAACCGGGCCGAGCCATGTTTCGGGCTGCCCCATAATCATCACTGCGGTTACCCCAAAAGGCAGGTAGTTATCAGAGAATTTTTTTCTTAAAAAGTTAAGCGAGTCTTTGGCCAGGTATTTTGGTGCAGCATCGTAGTCGCCAAAGAAATGGGTTGGGTGAATATGCGCGTCGATCATGCCGGGCGTAACCAGTTTGCCACCCGCATCAATAATTCCGTTGGCTTTAACAGAAATGTCGCTCTCTGTTACTTCGGCTATGGTATCCGCGTTAACCAGGATACTTCGATGCATTATTACAATACCTTTCCCGGTATCAAACACGCTGGCATTGATTATGGCCAGGTCATATTTCTTTACCGGTTTACAGGCCTGCATCAACAGCAGCGCCATCAGGGCGAACAGTGTTTTCATCTTCCAGGTTTTGGTGTTCGGTAAGGGGGGCGGTATTAGCGTGTTCGGTATACTTACATTCAGGGTAAATTTAATCATTCAGTTTTTTACAATCAATAAAAACACTGATTATAAGCACATTATATCAGAAGTTAAAAAAAGCAAGCGCTTTGTTGGGTATTAGTTTCAATTCCTAACACATTGTCTAAATCAGAATTTTTCATGTATTGTCTATCTTTAAGGAATTCAAGAGGGCGACGCCGTTTTTCAGAATTAAAGAATTGACAGAATTTTATCCTGAGCTGAATATTCAACGTTCAAATAATTCTGTGCATTCCTTAATTCGTTTAATCCAGGTTCCGACAAAATTGTCCGCACATCCAAAAATCCCGATACTTGATACTAACTACCTGATACTTTCTCCGGGCGTTCCCCTCCTGCGTCGGGTCAGGCTGTACGTTCATACGCCTGCAGGCCTTAAGCGCTTTGGCCGGTATCCACTTCCATCCTTAACGCGAAGATGTGGGAAATTTTAAGCTTATTGCTTTATAAAAAACATTGTGATTTGCATGCGGGCACACAAGGCTGGAGCCTTGTGGCAGCGGAGAGCGTCATCAGTTATTTCATATAAAATGTTAAATTGTGCTCCACCCCGAGTTTTAATAGCTAAAGAAGGACCATACTCATATCCGATTAGCTCGAACTGAGCATCCTTATGTTTATAGTTGAAAAGTCTTAAATCATTCTTATCCTTACCCTTGTCAGATCGCCACTGTCATTAAAAGAGATAGCAATTGATGTTAATTTAAAGCCTTTGCCTTTTTGATGACAAGGCATAGAACCAACATATAGTTTGAAAGTAACCTTGATTAATAATGTGAACTACTCCGCCTCGCTAACCAAGTGGTATGCTCTCTTGAAATTGCTTGTTCTGCTTCCAAAACAAAACGGTTCAGTTCTTCGTCACTATTAACAGTTCCAAACTTAGTCCTTATGATATTTAATTCCTGTTTAGTAAATCCATAAGACTGGAATAGCTCTTTGTATTTATTCATTTCTATAACGCCAATAATCGAAGTGGCAAGAAAAACCATAATGTTGTTTAAATTGATGATTTTTATTTTATCAAAGAATTGGAATAAATATATAGCTGCTATAAATTGAAATGCTATTATTAAAAAAGAGCAAATATTGGCATAGCATCTATTACTTTCACTTTTATCGCCGTACCATTTAATTTGATCATCGATGCGATTTGTGGCATAATAAGATTTTCTTTCCAAAAAATCGAAGGATCTTATTTCTTCCATTTTTTTAGTGATAATATCAGAATGTTTCTTGTTTGGCTTAGGTATAAAGCGATCTTCGTTAGCTTGTTTATTAATAGCTTCAATTCTTTCTATAAAAATCTTCAAATCAAGATTCTTATCATCAGGTTGGAACGGCTCAGCGTGCATCATGTAACGCCAACTTAGGGTTTTTATTGATTCTGCAATGGCCCTGCCCAAGTACCAATTTCTTTCAGGTTTAGTGTAGGCCAAAAATAAAGATATTGTGCCAGAAGCAAAAAGGATAACCCCATTGATCTTATCAAAATTGGAAATTTGAGTTGTAATCGATGAGGCGAGACTAACAAGTATTGTTGAAATAAACATCAAAATAAGAGCCCCCCAAGTTATTCTTTTGTAAACGTTTTGAGCTCTCTTTGAAGCATTATCACTATCGATATAATAACAAGGCAATTCGTTCTCTTGAATTTTCATAGTTTAAATTTATCACTTTTAATTATATAGAATATCTTCTTATAGCCTGTACAATGCTTTCTGTATTCCATCTTACAGTTTGCCTAGCAAAGCTTTGTACTATTGCAGAAACTCTTTCCTGGCCGTGTGGAGCAACTCCTATTATGGGGATTTTATATTCGTAAGCCGTTTGTAATTCATAATTCATCCAACTACTATGAGTAGCATATACACCAGCAATCGCCAAAACTATATGGGAGTTTAATATTTTAGTTTTAAGAGCCTGTTTAATGTAGGTTGCATTTGTTGAGTTTATAGGCACATCCGATGTTGCCTCTAAAAATTCAACATTAAAATATCCCCTCGCTTCTAACAGATTTCTCAAGTTTACTAGGTCTTGATGGTATGTCCACGAATGGCTAATAAAAATTTTAAAATTTGTGGCCATGGCTATTGACAGGATAATTCAATTAATTCGTTTTTTGAGGTGGTAAATGTGTCAATCTCCCAAGATACGGGAGATGCCGCCAAAAACTTTTTCTCAAAAATGTTAGCATTCTCTGTATCTCCCAGTGCAAGATAACAATTAGATAATGTCGCTGATCTCCACATTATATCCTCCAACTCATCCTTCGGTACTGATAGCATTGGTAGAACTATATCAATGATACATTGTCGCGTCAACTGCGCCTCCACTCGGTAATAGTTTTTTAAATTTACCTCGTTTTCACGAAGAGCTTTTTGTTCCAAACAGTGTGCATAATTTTCGCCCGTATAATAATCCGTGAATAGGTTCCATCCTTTTTTATAGTTTTCAATAGCTATATTTAGAAATGCAAGTTCTTGGGTTTCTTTCCATAGGTTTTTGTTAATTGCGCCAGCAATGCCAAGGGATTCAGCATCATTAAATGGTTTTATTCGCTCCATTATATTAAGAGCATTCGTTAGAGCAACCAATTGAGTGGGTGACTTACTTTTATAAACACATAATGCATATTGTTGAATGAAGAATAAATCATTGTCGACCAATTCACTTAATTTTTTCCATTTTAAAGCTGCTTCAGTGAATTTTTTCTCCGCCATAAAGTCTTTAGCGCTTTCCATTAAGGAATATATTGTGTTCTCCTTATTGCGCAGTTCTCCAATTATTTCCGCAAAATCCTCTTCTGATAGCAGTGGGCGTTGCACCTTGGGTATAAAAGAATACATAGGGCTGTCAATCAGTGGCGACTGGGTTACGGTATTTATCAGATTTTTTAAATCGCGTATACATCTCTTTGCCTCACTTGCCGAGATCTCGCTACCAAGGTGCTTATAGGTTAGTGTTCTATTATGATTAAAATCAAAGGGGATATTTCCGCCTTCTTCTTTAATAATTATTGTAGAATAGGGCCGAACTGCATGCCTCACACCTAGTTCATAAATAGCATTAGGGTTGTAAGTTGTTATGTCCGCGATTACTAATTCTGCGTTCATTAACAACGCAAACATGCTTCGGTCTATTAAACCAGAATCTGTGATCTCGTCTGCTCTTACACAATTATAGTTACAAGCTATAACCGCAGGTTTAATAATTTTTTTATAGGTTTCATCTAAATCGATAGTACGGTTAGAATCTGGGTCTTTCTTTTTACCAAACCCCATAATAACAAAACATAATTCTTTCGGCATACTAATTTATTAACTAAGGTCTAACACGAGTTTTTTCTGAAATGGATTGGTTTCTTTTATCAAATGCCTGTTCAATATATTTTTCAGGATCAACGGTAAAATCGTCCCACTTTACCAACACGCAAAATCTTTCATCTTCTGTATGCGAGCATTTTCCGTTAGGTATGTAAAAATTATAACTAAACTCTTTTATGACAGAATTATCATTAATATTAATGCTGTTATGAGAACCTCCACAACTTGTACATTGATATGACCCACCATATATTTGATCATAGGCTTCAGGGAGGACTACACCAAGTATTCCGTTTTGAGTATTGCCACGTCCATGATATAATGAAGCTTGTAACTCCTTTTTTATGAATTTTTGCTCTTCTGTACCCAAACTCTCAGCACTGTATTTACCAATCAAATGGATTGTTACTGTAGAATCATGCAAATGATTTTCACGAATTTTACGCATAATGTGTTCTTCATCCTCTGAATCAATAGCGGTATCTAAAGATTTATCAATCATATCTATATCCAAGTAATCTTGTATATATGTTTTGTACTCTTTATTTTCCGTTTTAAATGAAATAAAACATTTTCTTTTCATTTTTGATATTTAATTATTTAACCAATCTTTTAACTTTACTTTATTGCCGTTGGGATATGTGAGATACCAATCATTTGAATCAGAAACTGAATAAGAATAATTACTTGTTACTTTTCCATAAATATTACCATATTCCTGATCACCCCATTGATTCGGATCATTTGTTAATGGAAGCATTGCAACATTTAGATAATTAACTATTCTATCGCCAAGTCCAAGTTCCCAAGGCATCCATTTTGACTTAGAGCTATTAGAAGTAGCAAGGCAAATAAATTTAGAACATTTACTAATTCTGCTTCTCAATGTCATGGCAACAGCATCAGAGGCTTTATCTTCAAGAGTTTCATCTAAATAATCTACATAAACTGATATACCAAGACTTTTTAGAAATCTAACAATGCCTGCAACCCACTGCTTATCTTCTCTGCGATAAGATAAAAAGACCATTTTTTCGACATAAGTTCTTGAGCTTAAACTCAGATTAAATGTTTCCGCTTTAATAAAAGATTGATTTGTTAGATTGTCAAATGTTAAATATGTCATAAGTTTCAGGTTTAATATTTTAATTCCTAATACTTAAATATTATGCCATAAATAACTTATTATCAAATAATAACCTTTCAGTTAAAAATTATCTGATTTATTATTTCCATCTTTACTTATTTAACTATAGTGTATTAAAATATTTATCACTGTCAGTTTTATTAAATTAAAAAGCGTCAATTTGGCATAATGGGAAATATATTGCCGCTGCAATAAGCCCTTGCCTTGTCCCCCGCATGCCATCACGATGCTTTTTAAAACAATAAGCTTAAAATACACCCCCGCTCCCGCAAGCATTTTCGCTGCCGCAAGGCTCTTCCCTTGTGGCACGCTGTACAGAGACACTTCACAGAGCCGCCATACAGAGTCTTTATATTTTTAACCATATTTGATATAAATATGCAAACCCCGATGTATTAATTTAATAACCCGGTTGTAGCTGGCTTTGTAGAAAACGACTACGAATATTTACATAGCAATTCCAATAATTATATAAAAATCAATAGATTGGTTAATATTATAATTACATAGTGGATTGTTCCGAAGGCATAGCGCAGACCTTGCGAACGGACCACAAGGGAAGACCCTCAATGCTATTATGTTAATGAGTTTCTCCCCCAGCGGGGAAATAGCTTTGTAGCAAAAAAGCCAAAATGAAGCTCCGTGCCAGAGGTACGGAACCTTAGGTAGCGTACCTCTGGCACGCAAAAGACAATTTATTTATGTTTTTCTACAAAGCTTTTGCTCCTCTGGAGCACCCCATCACTCTCCTAACTTAATAACATTGGGAAGACCCTTGCCGTAGCGAAAGATGTCTTTTTCAAGCAATAAGCTTAAAACACCCTGCAACTTCGCGTTAGGGATGGAAGTGGATACCGGCCAAAGCGCATAAGGCCTGCAGGCGCATGAACGTACAGCCTGACCCGACGCAGGAGGGAAACGCCCGGTTAGTTGATGGTCGGTGTCTTCATTGCTAAATGTTGTTTAACAGGTTTTTCCTGATATAAAAAAGCCAGGAGTTATCCGATACTCCTGGCTTTCATCGTTCTGTTTATACAGGAATTGAAAACAAGGGAATATTGAGGCCGGAGGCCATGATGCGTGTTTTGCTGCGATGCACCATCGAGCCCCAAAATCCGTGCTGCTCGGGCACCATAATTAACAGGTCGGCTGATAAATTCTTCACCTCGTCGGCAATCCCTTCGATGATGGAATCTGATTTCACATTTTTATAATAGTAATCAATGCCTTCCAAACCATCGTCAATGCGGTTTAATGCCGCTGCATCAACGCCCATTTCTTTCAATTCCGCTACGGTTTGGTTAATTAAAAGCACTTCTACTTCGGCCTGAGTAGTTAAGGCCACATTTTTGATCCGTGCCAATATTTGTTCAGAAACTCCATTTAATACATCACACGCAAAAAGCACCTTTTTGGGGATCTTGAATTTTGCATTGGCAGGCACCGCCAACACCGGCGACCGTAACTTTTTGATAATGGATGTGGTGGTGTTTCCTAAAAGTTCCTGTTCAAGTGATTTTTCTTCCATTCCCATCACGATCATCTCGGGTTGGTATTCGGAAACCACTTCCTTAATGGCATTATCGATAAAGGAAAAAGTAGTCTTGGCGAGTACTTCAATTCCATATTCATTAGCGAGTAATAAAGCCTTTGATTCCAGGAGTATCCTGTTTTCATCTATTAATTCCTCAACTCCCGCCGCCGAAAGAAGTCCATTTGTAGCATGTACAGAGATGGCGAAATCATTCAACAGGATTAATTTATAATTGTTTAGGCGGGCTACGCCAGCCGCATACCTAACTGCGTTTTCCGCCAGATCTGTATAATCGGTAGCGGCTAATATGGTTTTCATAATATATATGATTAAAATTATAAAGGTCAAAATTAGCCGCAATTATTACATCAATTGTTGTAGCAAGGTAATAATGACTTCTGCTACCCTAAGTGTTTTTTTCGCTGCCCTAAGCCTCCGGGCTTGTGTGTCCGCATATGCAAATCCCGGATAGTTATTTGATCTGGGATTTGCACATTTAGGGTATGGCTACTGGCATCCCCAAAAAAAATGTAAACAATTACATCACAATAAGTAGGATAATTACGGTTTAAGCTTTTACCTTTGCCGCCTAAATTTGAAATATTTGAATTATGGCTGCAATTGATGTCCATCCATCGGTAAAAGCGATCAGAACTACCCAAATAGGTATAGGGATCAGTATTATACTGGTTTTTATAAAAGCCATTGCGGGTCATTTAGGGCATTCCTACGCCCTGATTGCAGATGCGACAGAAACAGGTGCAGACGTATTCAGCTCTACCTTATTGTGGATAGGATTAAAAATTGCCATGAAACCGGCAGATCCGGAACATCCCTACGGGCATGGCAAGGCTGAGCCTATTGTATCAATTATAATCTCTTTTTTCCTGATGGGTGCCGCCGTATGGATTGCCTGGCACGCGATAACATTTGTGGCTACTCCGCATGCTATGCCAAAAAAATTTACTTTGTATATCCTTTTGGCGGTTATCATTATTAAAGAGGGCATGTTTAGATATGTGCTGAACGTAGGAAAGCAAATTGGCAGTAATGCGGTGAAGGCCGATGCCTATCATCACCGGAGCGACGCTATTACATCCATAGCGGCCTTTATTGGCATTGTTATCGCACTGATTGCCGGTAAGGGCTACGAAGGAGCGGATGATTGGGCAGCGCTTTTGGCATCTGGAATTGTATTTTATAATGCCATACAGCTTTTACGCCCCGGCCTGGCCGAAATTATGGACGCCGCTCCATCGGGCGAGATCGTAAACCAGGTGAGGGATTTGGCAGCCGAAGTTAATGAGGTAAAACTTATAGAAAAATGCTATGTTAGAAAGATGGGCTTTGATTATTTTGTCGACCTGCACATCCAGGTAGATCAACATTTGTCCGTTGCAGAAGGGCACCGTATTGCGCATCAGGCAAAAGATAAATTATTAGCAAGCAGTCTTTCCATCAGAGATGTGCTTATTCACATTGAGCCATTCTCCTAAAAAGGCTTATGGCTCAAGTGGCAGCCATAGGCTATCGTTTTTACGTTAAGATAGGCACAGCATAGCCGCACACCTTCATCAATCTTGCCTGAATGAGCCATCAGGCCATCTGCTGAACCCATTGACTTCGCCAGGCTGGCGCCTCGAAAGGATCTGCAAAATACTGTGTTTCATGAACTACCTTACCGTTGCTGAACTCCATTATGCTAACGGTGAATGCTGGTCGCCCCTGGTAGGTGATGGTATATTCGGTGATCCAGAGATTACCTTTTCCAACAATCCGCCTTACATTGAAGCCTGATGGCTTACCCGGATGATGACTCCGCAAAGCCTGCAAATTGTTTCGCCCGAGGATTCGCTCGCCCGACTGGGGATAATCACAGATGGCATCATCATCGTAAATATCATGTTCAGCGTTTACATCGCCCGCTGCCGACGCCTGCCAGTGCGCATTCAGGGCTTCGCGTATTTGTTCTTCTTCCATATCCCCCTCCATTTATTCGGTTTTCCCGTTCATTGCCAGTACAGCCTGGGGAAATAGCGGGAAAAAGTTGTTAAATATTTCCGCCGTGCGACCTATGTGTATTTCAAATTCGTCGTTCTGCATGGCGGTAAGCAGGTCGTCGGCCACTTGTTTTGGAGGGATGCCGTTGGCGGCGCCGCCAATTTCTGCCGAGAACTCAGTATCTACCAACGGTGGCATCAGCTCAAATACTTTTACCGGGGTATCTTCCATCATAATGCGCAAACTATTGGTATACGAGTGCAACGCGGCTTTGCTGGCGCCATAAGTGGGCAGGCTATTGGCCCTTGCAGCAAATGCCACTATAGATGATACATTAACAATGGCTGCTTCGGGCTGTTGTTTAAGCAGGGGCAGCAGCAATTCGTTCAGGCGGATAACAGACAGGTAATTGGTTAGTATTTCTTCGCTGGCTTTGCCGAACGCGTTAATGCCAGGTATAGTCATATCGTAATAATTGGCGGTACCTGCGTTGTTGATCAATACGTTGAGTCCGGGAAAATCTTTATTTAGCTGCGCTACCAGTTTTTCTACGTCTTCGGCGTTTGTTACGTCGCTTACTATGGCACTGGTGTTTTTTAGTTTGGAGATGGCTTGTGCCATTCTTTCCTGGTTACGACCGGTGATGATGACCTGGTTGCCGTTTTCTGAAAACAGTTTTGCCATTTCGAATCCGATGCCGGCACTCCCGCCGGTGATGAGGATGGTGTTACTTGTTGTCTTCATTTGTGCTGTTTATGGTTTTTTATTTGTTGAGTGAGTTGGATTGGTGCCACAATTAACAATCTAACAATATCGTTTGTGTGCAAGTAAATCACATTTACCGGCCAAACAGTTATCCAAGAAATCAATTCACATTACCTGTACAAAATTTCGCACTTATGTTACAATTTAACAATAGTTTATTAATTATCAAATGGTTATCCTGATATTTAGATAAACGATTTAATAATTAGGGTTGGGGAGGTTGATTAAAGGCAGCCTTCCCTTAATTATAAATGTTATCTGCCTGCCCCCAATCCAAAAAAGGATTGATGACGACAATCATAGGCCAAAATTCACTTAACTTCTTCAACAATTTCCGACCGAATAAGTTGCTGATAATATTTCTTTAATACTTTCAAATCGCTCACTTTGCTACCATGCTTTAGTTTCACATTGTTAATTAATAACGAGGGCTTTTCTCCATGCCCCAAAAAACCGAATTGTATGGCTTCAATGGTATCTTTTCCACCATCCAAAACAACGTTTTTCATGATATAATAATCGGCCTTTGTCCCGGTATGTTGTGAGGTATCTGGGGTGATGAAAAATCCCTTCGCTTTAAGTTTAGCTAAGGCTTGCTCCCCGGATATTTTCATTTTGTAGGATTTACCTATATGAATATCCCCGCCGGGTTGCATATAATAACTTATTGGAGGCGATGTGTCCATAAAAACTATAGCTGTTGGTATTACCATTAAGTAGCCGGCAAAACTGCCCGAAATACGGCTTACCCGGTATTGATCAATCCGCCGAATAAGATATTGGGAGAAAGGAAGGATTGATAAGGCAATAAAATCGCTGTAATCAACTGTTCTGATAATGGGGATAAGCGCAACCTTGTTATAAATATCGATAAAACATGCTGAAACAGGCAATTTCCAAAAAACAAACAACAGCCCCGTCAGCAATACTGATACCCTGGAAAGCCGCGGAAACAGGAATTGCAGAAACATAGGAAAGATGAGCAACCCGGCGAAATCAGATATTTTCTCTGTAAACCAATTGGAGAATTTCCACTTGAAGAAATGGTCATTAAGCGCTAATAATAGCAGCCCGGCAATAAAAATCCAATTGAAGATCAGGATGTGGTTTCGTGTTGTTGGATTTTGCTTAACCATTTGACGCCTTGGATTGATAAATTTAACGGAAAAACGAATTGGCTTTTTTTATACCTGCATTAAAATTACTTAAATTAAAAAAATATCTGGTTATGAAATAGTTTGTATGATGATGACACGAGCAGCGCGCACAGCAGCAGCAATCTTATTATTTATTTTAAGTACCTACCTGTTTTAGCCAAATCTTTAAGCTTCATCTTATAATTCTTTTTACCAAGAACAGATCCCAATTCAGCAGATCGCTTAAGCAATCCCAGGGCCATGTCAAAATCCTGTTTACAGCCATCACCTAAAGCATAAAAATTCGATAAATTATTGCAAGCCTCAGCGTGTCCTTTCTCAACTGCTTTAGTATACCAGTATACGCATTTTTTAGCATTATACATGGGATTGGGCATACCCAGAAAACCAATATCTTCATATTGTTGCCCCATATCAAATAAAGCCTCCACATGGCCCTGATAGGCAGCTATCCTAATAAATTTCAAATATTGGTCATACTTCCCCCTCCTCTCTTCTTCTGTTACACTACTTGACATTCCAATCAATGTTTCATTTACGAGCAGGGCTAAAGCATATATTTTTTGTCCTTTCATAATTGGATTCATGGGAGGCCTGCCATTCCAATGCAGGCAAGTGAATGCCATACAGTATTCTTTTTAAAATTACCCTACTGACTATAAACGAAGCAAATTAATTACCCGTCTCAACTATCTTATTAACAGTATTAATCACTTCGTTTATTTTTCTGTCAAGTTTATTTGCGGCACCGTCTAATAAACTTATTACTTCATCGGGTAAGTTATAAGATTCATCTTTAATTACGTTCACCATGCCCATTATGGACGTTAGCGGCCCACGGTACTCATGTGCCTGAATATAGGCTATATTTATTAATGATTCATTTTGATCTATGATCTTCAATTCCTGTAGTTTTCGCTCGGTAACATTTTGTATTAAATAGGATACACCTATAATTTTATCATCATTGTTTTTTGCCGGTTCAAAAGTTGCTTCCCAGTAAATTAAGCCGTGCTTATGATAGTCTGTTTTACCTTCTGCTACAGATTTTTTTCCGGATAAGGCTAAATTATACTTTTTTAAAAACGCGTTCTTAAACCCCATATCTATGAAACTGATCATCTGGCAACCAATATTTATTTCGGCATTATGAATTCGTTTAAGAAAATTATAGGCTGTTTTATTAAAGTCCAGCACTTCGCCCCTGGCACCCAACAGAACATGAAAGCTGGAAGAGCTTTCAAAAAACGACCGCAACCTGGTTTCGGCATGTTCAATTATTCTTCTCTGTTCTGCTACCTCCGCCGCATGTTTGCTGAGTAAATCGCGGCTTACCTTAAGCTCCATAATGTTGATAGCCTGCCTTGAAAGTATTTCAAGCATCAACTGTTGATATTTGTTTAACTCATGCGGTTGCATGTCAACTACGCACAGTGTTCCCAGACGAAATCCATCACGTGAAATCAATGGCGCCCCTGCATAAAACCGAATATTGGGATCGTTAACAACCAGCGGATTATCAACAAAGCGAACATCATTCAGCATATCGGGCACTATCATAATCCGGTCGTGCTCAATAGCATGGCTGCAAAACGAAAATTCCCGCGGAAGAACTGTTTCATCGGTGCCGAGTCTTACTTTCAGCCATTGCTTATCCTTATCAATAAGCGTAATCAAAGCAACCGGTGTTTCGCAAATTTCGGATGCCATTAAGGTGAGCTGTTGTAATTCGTTGTCGAGCTGTAAATTATAATTTACAAATCGTTCAACAGCTAATAATCGGAGAGCTTCACTCATTAAAATACGATGGAGGAATCAAGATGAAAATATCTATAATTATATTGGATAAAAAAATTAAAATCAGCAATTTATGTTTTTGCCGAAGATATTAGGGACAATAGTATCTGGTTTAAGTCAATGTCAGCATTCTCGCTATGAGGATGCCCACCATTTAAATCAGTTCAATTTTTACATTCAATCAATCTCAGTCTTTTTTTGCTACTGTACCTTTATGTCATCAATTAACCGGGCATCTATCAGCTCATAAAAACAAAAAAATGAAACTGCTCACATTATCCATAAAGTTTACGGCCACTCCCGAAACTAAAGATGAATTTAAAAGGGTTATAACTGATCTTTTCCACGTCATAAGCAAAGAATCCACCTTTGTAAATGCGACCCTTCATGAAGGGCTTGAAAAACCAGAAGAATTCCTGGTTTACGAAACATGGAATTATAGCATGGAAGATTTTTTAAATATCCAGATGAAGAAACCCGAAACTGTGGCTTTTGAAAAAACCCTGGCAGACCTGGGCGTTACACGCGAACCGACAGTATATACGCCATTTGCTCATTTTGATGCACACCAAATAAACAAATAATACAATGGCAACCCTGACAGCAGAACAATTGCTTAAAAAGCATTTGGAAATATGGAGCGAAACCGATGCGGAAAAACGCAAAAGCGGCATAGCGGAAATTTACACCAACGATGTGGAATTTATTGACCCGTTTTCACTCTTTGCCGGCGCCCGGGAGCTTGACCATTTTATTGATGAACTGCAAAGCAAAAATCCGGGATTTGTATTTACGCCTGCGGGTGCAGTGAATAGTCACCACCATATTGCCAGCATATTTTGGCATTTTGGGCCTCCGGATAAACCAGATACTGTCACAGGGCAGGATGTGGTAGTGCTTAAGGATGGGCGAATACAAAAGTTATACGCTTTTATTGATGGATTACCACCCCAATCTATATAAAAACTGAAAGCAGAAACATTTAAAGCCATAAGCATGTAGTACCCTGTATGCGGTACCTGGCTTTGTTATTTATTGTTGCTGTGGCATTGAGCGGCTGCCATGGTTGTGGCAAAGAGGCGTTGGTGATTGGTTCGGCGAGCGGATTACGCCGTGATACCCTGTCGCCCCCGCCACCCGACAGCGCCGGTTTTGTAACCCGAGTAGTTACCGGGAGTACAACACCGGCTCAACTAATTGCATTTGCCCAAAGCCTGCAGGGTATCCCTTACCTGTATGCCTCTACTGATCCTGCCCGTGGCTTTGATTGCTCTGGCTATATTACCTATGTTTTTAACCATTTCAATATTGCTGTACCCCGGCGCTCGGTTGATTTTACATATGTAAACCGGCAGATTCCCATTGCCCAGGCCAAAACCGGCGACCTGGTGCTTTTCACCGGCCTCGACAGCGCGCTGCGGGTGCCGGGGCATATGGGTATCTTAAAAGTAAGCGCAGGTAAAACGCTCACTTTTTTACATTCCACATCCGGCAAGGCCCAGGGCGTAACCGAAACGCCTTTTAACTCCTATTACAACGGCAGGTATTTAAAAACCATCAGGGTATTCAGGCAAAATGATCAGTAGTTTTTGTCGCAGGCAACGACCATATATAGAATTGAGAAACTGAAATAAAACCAAAATCCGTTTTCATTTTGTGGAAAATAAACTTTCTTTCCATTTGCTATTTTGCTAATTTTATTAGCAATTTTGTTTTATTAAATACAAAGGCAAATGGAAGAGTACACAATAACGGTAGAGGACGGGTTAACCATTGTAGAGCGGTTGCATAACCCGTTTAAAATGAGTGTTAAAAAAAACCGGAAGCCGCTGCAGGAAACTAATTCGGCTTTGCTGGAGGCTACGTTGTACGTTGAAGATGGTGTGTTTGTGAAAGATAGCAGCTACCTTTTTGAGGCTATTGATACCCAAAACCTACCCATAAGCGCGGATGTAAATATTGATCATTTTAAGGCCGCGGTTGATTATTTTTTTACCAGGGTACTTAAAACAGAATACTATTTGCAAACCATACCCCGGTGCAGCAGCCTATGTACAAAAGAGTTGAAACTGTTCCTGTTTGAATAGCCATGGCCGAAGCTTATTTAAACGAGATTTTCCCGGTTTTAGAGGCCGGGCTGGTAGATTGGGTTATGAGTAACCCCAAAACCAACGAAAACATTACTGGCAAAAACGCCAGGCAGCTGTTTAGGCTCAATCTGCATACCGGCCTCACTATTGATCTTACGCGCTTTAATGAGGATTATTATTTTACTGCCTTTGCCTACGTGCAGGGCGAAAAAAATCAACTGCTATTTGTAAAAAAGGCATTGTTGATTATAAAAGATGGCCTGCTAAGAAACGGGAAAACTACCCTTAAACTCAACGTTATGCTCAAAAGCCGTATGCGCACCGTTACCAAAAGTTATTTTATTCACGAGGGTTTTCGTTAGATGAAACAAGGATGAGGGATGCCGGACAAAGGACAACTAACTACTCTTAAATATTATTGAGCTGAGATTCGCACGCTCCAGAGGAGCCAAAGCTTTGTAGCTCAAAACAAAATAATATTTTTTGCGTGCCAGCGGCACGCCACATTACATGCCTTACCACCACAGCGAAATAAACATTTACAATCAGCAATTATTCTGCTATAAAAGCAAGCTTTACATTTTTATAGGCCGGCTTTTGTAATTGCAGCTTTAGCTTTTTAAAGCTTTCTGCCGGACCTTGTGTTACAAACATATTGCTTAACCATGCGGGAATACTACCTCCCGGATCGGCATGCAGCGTATATACAATTTTTACCTGGTGCTTGCTTATAGGGGTAATCACCCATTTGCCTTTTGAATCGGCAACACGTACTGTTTTAGGTTTCACGGGCACCATATCGGCCACGCAAGGGGCATCAATGGTAATTACCTTGGTTTCGGTATCCTGCGATACCTTGATGTGGGCAATAAAATCGCGGTTTTGTACCGGCCAGGGCACTTCTACAACCGAGTAATAATATAACTCCGATGGTGACACCTGCTTTACAATATAGTTTGATGAGGTATGATACAACCAATCCTCACTGTTTTTTACATCCAATAATACCGCTACCAACTGTGAAGGAGTGGCATCAAAAGAGCACTCCACCTTTATGGCCTTAATGCTTGAATTGGCTACTTTACGGGTAAAAATCTTTACGCCATCGTTATTGGTTTTTAACACCCAGTTTTCGTCGCCCTGCGCTAAAGCAACATTTACTATCAGCAGTAATAATAAGGTTAGTTTTTTGTACATGTTTTTCATTGAGTTTCGATATTCAATGTAACAAATCTATATACAAAACAGGCCAAATGCTCATTTTACCTGTCAACACAGGGTCATTTGCTCATTGGGTTAACATAAATGTGAAATTGGCGTGGCAATTGGGTGTGCGGGCTGTGAGTTTGCCTGGTGGTAGTAACAGCATTGGCTCGCTCGGTAGCCGCGGAGAATACTGTTATTTTTGCCTTGACAAAGAAATCAAGCTGTTTCCGAAAGTTCAATAAAGCAAGAAATAAAATGCAAGACAAAACATAAGTCACTGATAACCTTTATCTTTATACATCACAATGATCATTACATCAAAATAATACCTCATAATAAAGCAACGGAAAATGCACTGCTTTTACGTAATTCGAACCATGTCTGTACTAAAGATCAAACATGTATTTACAATTATTTTTTCGTTTGGTGTATTTGCCGCTTATGCACAGATAGCCACCACCGCAGATTTGAAACAAAAGCTGGCTGCCGCTAAAACAGACAGTGACAGGATGCAGATTTTAGCCGATCAAAGCTCCAGCTACCAGGATGTTAATCCCGATTCAATGGTATATTATGCGCAGCGGGTAGTGCTGCTAAGCATAAAAAATAGAAATATTTATCCGGCGGATTTTGAAGTGGATGCTTTAGCTCTCCTGGCCGGCCAATTGTGGTATGCCGGAAATTATCCTGATGCCCAGGAGACCTATTTTAAAGCACTGGCCAAAGCAGAAACTATTGGCGACCCCATATTGGTAGCCGAAATTTACAACGGATTAGCGGCTGTTAACAGGAACGAAGGCAATTTCAGACGAGCTATATATTATTATTCAAAGTCTGAAGCTTTGGCCAGGCACCTGCCTGATAATGGTCTATTACTTGCCGCCATCATTGACAAAGGAAAAGCTTACGAGCAACTCGGCATATTAGATTCTGCCTTTATCTATGTGCAGGAATCCATGGCAATAATTATGAGTAAGCATCATAATAAAAATGTGACAGGCGGGGGTATCCATGCTGAAATGGGCATCATTTATTCAAAAATGGGTAAAGAAAAACTGGCTGATGATTATTTCAGGCTGGCTT
This sequence comes from Mucilaginibacter sp., assembly GCF_025362475.1. Taxonomy (GTDB): domain Bacteria; phylum Bacteroidota; class Bacteroidia; order Sphingobacteriales; family Sphingobacteriaceae; genus Mucilaginibacter. Next base: position 56,342 of record NZ_JANYGH010000007.1, on the reverse strand, counting down.
TTCAACTAAATTCAGCAATAAATCAACACAGATTGCTTGCAAGGTCTTATTTTGAATTTGCAGAACATTTTGACCGGTATCATCAGCGTGACTCAGCTATTTACTATGCAACAAAGGGTCTGTTAATGGATAAAAAATACCATTACCTTGTTCAGCAACTGGCCGCAAGTACCCTGCTGTCAAAACTGTATAACGAAAGACACAATATTGACAGCGCTTTTAAATACCAACAGTTAATGATCGGTATAAGAGATAGCGTATTCAGCCTTGATAAGATCACCCGGTTACAAAACCTGGAATTTAACGAACAATTGCGGCAGCGGGAGGTCGCATCCGAGAAAAAACTGGCTGCTCAGGAACGAAAAGAAAATATCCAATATGCATTGATCGCTGTCGGACTTTTCATTTTTACAACCCTGTTTTTATTACTAAGCCGGAGTTTTATCACCAATTCAAAATGGATTGAGTTTTTAGGGGTGATTACCCTATTGATTCTTTTTGAATTTATCAATTTAATATTTCACCCATTTTTGGAGCAATTAACTCATCATTCTCCGGCATTGATGCTACTGGCTTTGGTTGCTATAGCAGCCTTACTGGTACCCCTGCACCACAAACTTAAAAAGCTTGCTACTGAAAAACTTATTGCTAAAAACAAGGAGATACGTTTAAAAAAGGCAAAAAGAACTATCGAAGAATTGGGCGGCGAAAAGTAATATTTCAATAATCACAGGGCTGAATGCCGTAGGAGACCGATCTCAAGCGCAGGGAACCTCGGGAAATCTCTAATGGTGTTAAATTAAGGTTTTTGCCTGCTCCAGGAGAGCAAACGCTTTGTAGAAAAACATAAATAAATTGTCTTGCGTGCCAGAGGTACGCTACCTAAGGTTCCGTACCTCTGGCACGGAGCTTCATTTTTGCTTTTTCTACAAAGCTTAGACCTCTCTGAGGTCTTAACTCCCTAACTTAATAGAATTTTGGAGAGACCCTGCGGGGACATAAAGACGATCGTGGCTTTAAAATATCGGAGTAAATAAATTTTTTGAATAAATTAGAGGTCAAAGTTTATCACATGCGTACTATTTATCTTTATACAAAAAACGGCAATCCTAGGCCCGACTAAGATCTTTGCAAAGAATGCAGCGTCATAAAGGGTGATATGGAACGTATATGGTTTCAAATAATATGTTAACTGATACGGGATACGGGCAATATAAATTTATTCATTTCGCAAACTCTTCACCGGGTTCGCCATGCCAGCCCTAATGGTTCGGAAACTTAAGGTAAATAATCCTGTTAGCAGCATCCCTGCGCCGCTGATAACGAATACCCACCAGCTAATAGCTACGTGGTCAGCAAAGCTTTCCATCCATTTATTTACGGCGTACCATGCAATCGGCGTTACTATGATAAAAGCCAATAAAATAAGCGATATCAGTTCGGTTGATAGCAGGGTTACTATTTGCGCAACGCTTGCGCCAAATACTTTGCGTATGCCTATTTCCTTTGTTCGTTGATTGGTGGTGTAAATGGCAAGTCCTAACAGCCCGAGGCAGCTAATCAATATCGAGAGACCCGTTGCCCAGGTAAGCAGGGTTGATGTGTGTTGTTCTTCGTCGTAAAATCTGGCTATCGTGTCATCATAAAAATGGCAATCGAAATCATCGTCGGGATAAGCCTTCTTCCAAACCTTTCCCATATTTGTAATTGCGGTTTTCCACTCACTACCGCCTGCGGTTTCAGGTTTCAAACTAACATGTAAGGTCATCATTGGCCGGGGGATTGGACTTCCTGATGTTATGATTGATGGATAAATGGTGGAATGCAGCGACCGCTGATTAAAATCGGCAACTACGCCAATAATACTAATATTTCGGCCACCAAACCAACTCAACTGCTTCCCGATAGCTTCATGGGGGTTAGTAAACCCTAATAACTTAGCGTAAGTATTGTTAATGATGATGGCTTTCCCGGTGTCGGCTTCGGTTATGTTTCTGCCGGCAAGCAATTTTAGCTGATATATTTTGATGTAGTTTTCATCACCAGACTTAACTATTATTTCTTCTGTTGTAATTTGTTTTTTTCCATCGTTATAAGTCATACGCGTCCTGTTAAATGCATCAGCCGAAGGTGGGTCATTACCCAAACCCACAAGGGCAACCTGCGGCATCAACCTAAAATCGTTCAGCAATACCAGGTTGGTGCTGGCCTTACTGGTTTGCCAGGGTGTATTAATAACCAGGATGGCATCCTTTTTAAACCCGAGGTTTTTATGCAAGGCGTAATAAATTTGTTGGCTTACCAAAATGGTAGCCATTATAAAAAATTGGGCTACGACAAACTGCGAAACCGTGAGCGACTTACGGAGCCACGCGTTCCGCATTTTATTACTATTGCCCTGCACCTGGTTTTTTAGCACCGATGCCGGCTTGTAGCCCGATAACACAACTGCGGGATAAAAACCCGACAAAGTACTTATCACAATAGTTAATATCAGCAGGAAGAGTATGATATCCGGCTGCAGCATATTCGCATGAATATCGGGGGATACAACGTCGGCAAACATTTTTAAAATAATTGGGGCAAGCAACACCGATATGCAAACCGCAAAGAATGTTATAAAAAATGTTTCGCCTAAAAACTGAACAACTAATTGCATCCGGCTGCTACCCAAAGTTTTGCGGATCCCAATTTCTTTTGCCCTTTGGGCTGCCTGGGCGGTAGTTAAATTCACATAATTGATACATGCCAGCAACAACAAAAAGATAGCGCTGGCCAATAATCCGTAAAGTGTTGTTTTGCTGGCTGGCCATGAGAAATTAAAAATATTGTAGTCGGGATTGAAGTGAATATCATCCAATGGCTGCAAGGCCAGATCCACGATGGGTGCAGGCATTTTTTGTTCGGCACGCGGCGGATTACTTTTCCTGAAAATGGTATTGATCTGTTTTACAACCCCGGGTAACGGGGCGCCAGGCGCCAGCTTTACAAAAACCTCTGATGCCGAAGAAAACCTGCCCCAATTGTTTATATGCAGATCATCAGCTAAATGTTTATTAGTTGTGGCGGTACTAAAGGAAATAAAATCGTGAAAGGTAAAGTCGCTATTTTCGGTAAACGTTTCAACTATACCACTGACTGTTGTCTTAAGGGTATCATATATAACTACTTTACCAATCATTTCATGATAGGATAACGATGGGAAGTAAAGCCTGGCTTGTTGGGATGTTAACACTACCAGGCCGGGCGCATCAAGCGCGTGTTGCGACGAGCCGGCAAGCCATGCATAATTAAAAATTTTAAAATATTGCTGATCGACAAGTGTTATCCTGTCCGGATCTTTGAACCGTTTTTGTGCGTTTTTATCTTTATCGATATAGACAAAATGAGGCGACAGTGAATATACCGGCGTAATTTTCTCTATTCCTGTGGCCTGTCTTTTAATCGCATCCGCCAGTGGGCCAGGTCCGCCACTCGAATAAATTTTATGCCCCTGAGATGATATATTCATAACAACGCGGTAAATCCGGTCGCTGTCCTTGTGAAATTTATCAAACGTAAAATCGTAGTGTACAATAAGGTAAATGACCAGGAAAGCGCTTATACCGATGGATAAACCGATAATATTTATCAGTGTAAATAGCTTATGCCTCCAAAATCCGCGGAATGCAATTTTAAAATAAGTTTTAAACATACGACTGCCGGTTAATTTTTCATGTGTCCACCCCGGAGAGTTTACATGGCTCAATATTAGCGGCATATGCTGAGTAAAACCTCTCAAGTTATAAGATGGGAGAACTTTTTGAATACGGTTTTTATATTCCAAAGGGGTTTCACCTGTAAATTGCTTAAAAACACGATGGAAACTACTTTGTGAATTAAAGCCCGATTCGTAAGCAATACCAAGCAGCGTGATATGATCATAGGATGGGTTCTGCATTTTAAGGGCAACCTCCCGAACACGGTATTCATTGATAAAATCGTTGAAGCTTTTTTTGAAAACTGTATTAATAATTCGGGATACTTCATGGGTATGCAATCCAAGTTTTTCAGCAAGAGAGCTCAGGCTTAACTCCGCATCCCGGTAGTGGCCTTTTTCCTTTACTTCCATTTTTAACCAGGATCCTTTTAGCTTCAGATCTGCCGGTAATAATAGCTTTACTGTAGTATCCGTCTTCTCAGGAGTTTCTGCTTTTAAATGACTCTTCGCAGCAATCCAAATGATCAGGGATATGAAAAGAAGGTACAAAGGAAAATAATACTGTGCTCCTGATTTATCATGGTAATAAAAATAGTCAACCGCTGTAAACGGTATCCATAGTAACCATAGCATACCGAATACGGTAAGCAAACGATCAATCCATAGTAACTCGTTGCGGTAACGGTCACCCCCATTAAATTTTAACCGCTGGTAAAAGCTTCCTATGTGCCTGTGAGCCAGGTAAAGGTAAATTACCACGGAAACAAACGCCAGCAGTTGCAATACCGGGTTCAGTTGCTTAAAGGCCGGCGTTTCATAAGTAGCTGCACCGGTATTTATACTATCCCTAACTTCCAATGCCTGGGCACCCAATTCCAGCAGCAACGGACTAAAATGCAGCAGATCCTTAGACCGGAATTTATATTCCGGCCGGGTTATTTTAAGCACGAAAAAAAAAATAAGGGGACCAAGAGCAAGCGAAAATTGCAGCGGTAGCCGGCTCCAATTAGTAATATAAGTTGACAGCCCGATGTCGATACCCAATATCCGGGCTATCCACAAAACAATCGTAACCATTGCCAGGGCCAAAAGCCGGTTTGCAGCCTGGTTTATTTTTGGGGTGAACCATAAAAGCAGGACAAAAGTGAGCGCGATAAAGATCGTACCAAAGAGAGCCAGGTCGTAGGTATTAACATGGAAAGTATATGTATCCATTTGAAATATTATAAGTCAATCGCTGTTACAAACTTATAACATCGTAGTTTTAGCAAAGTGGTAATGACGAGATAACTAAGTATTTACCTGCCTTATTTCCCTTTTTTTAGTCCTCGATGGCCTCAATACCCTGTTGCTTAAGTTTCTCCAGGTGATCTTTCATCGCATTAAGCTGTTCCGGGGGATGTCCTTTCCAATCCACGACTTCACCAATCACCCGAAGCGGATTCTTAGTGCGGTATGACCTGGTGGGATTACCCGGAAATTTCTTATCCGTCAAATTGGGATCGTCTTCAAACAATCCGGTTGGTTCTACTATATAGATTCTGCCAGGTCCTTCGCCTGCAGCGAGTTCTGCACCCCAGGTTGCAGCATCTAAGGTGGCCGTCAGGTAAACAAACCTGGCCTTATTTCTTTGCCCATAGTTTGAATTAAAACCAGGTTCAATAAGGTCCCCATCTTTTAGATTTGCCTTAGTACCGTGATAGAGCGTTTCTGAAGCTTCCGTTGATTTGTCCATTCAAATTGTTTTATTTCAATTCTTCCTTAAGATCTTATCCATAGTCCTTCCTTTTGCTAATTCATCAATCAGCTTATCTAAATAACGAATTTTTTGCATGAGTTTGTCCTCAATTTCCTCCACACGATAGCCGCAAATTACACCTGTAATTTTTGACACATTTGAATTTATTTGTGCCTGGGCAAAAAAGGTTTCAAAGTCAGTTTTATCGTCGATATGGTTTTGCAGTGTTTGCTTATTATATCCTGTTAGCCAAAAGATGATCTCATCCACTTCAGCTTGCGTGCGACCTTTTCTCTCTGCTTTTTTGATATAATGCGGATATACACTGGCAAAAGACATTCTGTATACTCTTGAATTATCCATCTTACTTGTATTAATAATTAAAGTTAAATTTTTTCTCAGCAAGTAGTGAGGGCTGCGAAAACATGATGTTGAAAATTTTGTCGCAACAGGGCTCTTTCCAATGTTATTAAGCTAAGGAAATAAGACCTCAGAGAGGTCTAAGCTTTGTAGAAAAATCAAACAGGATATTTTCCGCTCCAGAGGTGCGGCCCATTATGTGGCGTACCTCTGGCACGCTAAATTATTATTTATGTTTTTCTACAAAGCTTTTGCTCCCCTGGAGCAGGCAAAACTTTAACTTAATAATATTAGGGAGACTATGCAGGGACATAAATAAGCAACCTTTCCATATGGTGGTCAAAATTATATACATTAGACCATGCTTTGTAGACCTAAATTTTTTCAGTTCCTGATACTAATGATAGCTGTCATGCCATGCACTCTTGCCTGCAATTCACACAGTAAAAAACATACAGATAAATTTTACGATACTATTTCCGTAGACTGGGATTATGTATGCATCCCTATCATTAAACCATATAAAGCCGGAAGTACGGATAACAGCCGTTCATGGTTGCTTGAATTGGATATTGCTAATACAGTAATGCTTTCACGCTTTGGTGTTTCTAAAAACTTCATTTATGGCTATGGGGACGAAGTAATTATTGATGGGCAACAAAAAAAAGGTTGGTTTGCGTTTGATATTAATTCAAAGCTACTGGCGGTATATTCCAGTCGCCAAGAATTAACGTCTAGCTTGAATGAGCTCAATATTTCAGTGAACAATATCGTCGATTGCAATAAATATATGGATAGTTTAGCTAATGGGTATGATTTGAGTTGGTATCCAAAGGCCGGAAAAAAGTATCCGTCATATCCTGAAATTGAGCCTAAAGATGTAGTGGAAATTAAGGTGAGTGAAAATCCAAATGGCAAACTAGACTTTTTCTTTAACCCTAAATTACAGTTGCACAAAAACAAAATCTACTTTTTCAAGATCAGCTACAATAAAAAACAAAACAACTTATACTACCTGTCCATTGCAGATCATCAGTGCTTTTTAGTTAAGGATAATCTTTTAGTTCCGGTGTTTATCGACAAAAAACAAACTGAGATCGTACTGTATACGCCTGTGCCAGTTGCTGAAGAGAAGAATATACCCGGAAGTAAGCGTTTTCTTAAAACGAAGACGTTATCCATACAGTAGGTGAGGTTGGAAAATTCATGCCACTGTAAACAACAAAGACCACATCAATTTAGCGATGTGGTCTTTGTTGTAATTATGCTAAGAAGTTCGTAACAACACGCAAATCGTATTCCTACCTCACCTCAAACACATAGCTTCCTGCTTTTGCCTGGTAAACGTTAGCAATCGGCTTGCCACCCAAATAAGCTTTGCCTGCCGGCAACTGTACGGTGGCCGTTGAATTGGCCGGGATAGTTACTTTGTAGGTGACACCATTACCGGTTCGCACCCATGAAGAAATTATCTTTCCGTACGGACCATCATGCGTGGCGGTAAACTCATTTAATCCGGTTACAAAATGCGGCGCCAGGATCACGTTCTTAAAGCCCGGCTGCTTAACATCCGGGTGAATACCGGCGATGCCTTTGTATAGCCATGCTCCAATCTCGCCAAACATAATGTGGTTAAGGGAGATATCCGATTTGGCATCTATCTGCCAGTTCTCATACAGGGTAGTAGCGCCGTTAACCATCCACCAGCCCCATGAAGGGAAGGTTTCCTGCGATGCTATTTTGTAGGCCACATCGGGATAGCCGTTATCGCTCAGCGCCCCTAATATCGCTTTAGCGCCCAGGATACCCACATCCAAATGGAAATTATCGGCGGCTACACGTTGGGCCAGGTTGGCGGCTACTTTACCTTTTAAATTTTCCGGCACTACATCCCAATACAGCGGAACGCTCAGTTCTGTTTGCAAACCCTGCCCGTAAATGCCCGTTTGCGTGTTAAGGTATTTGGCGTTAATGGCATTTTTTATTTTAGTAGCCAGGGCCGAGTATTTTACAAAGTCGGCCTGTTTGCCTAATATTTTGGCAGTTTTGGCCAGTATGCTGGCATCGGCATAATAATAAACCGAAGAAGTCAACTCCACCGGCGATACTGATTTTACTGGCACCCAGTCGCCAAGGCCCCAGCTGGTGAGGCCGGTTGGGTACAGCTCATCAATATGATTCACGTATTTTTCAATGCTGGTATAGCTATCGGCCAGCAGTTTGCTATCGCCATAAAACATATAAATATTCCATGGGATGATAGCGATGGTGCTGGTCCAGTCGGGACCGTTACCCCACTCGTAACCCCAGCCGCCGGTTGGGATGATGGATGGCAGCACACCATTAGGCTGCTGCTCGTCACGGTGGTCGGCCAGCCATTTTTCGTAAATGGTGATGGCATCAAAGTTATATAGCCCGGTTTCGCTGGCTATGTGGGCATCGCCGGTCCAGCCATTCTTCTCACGCTGCGGGCAGTCGGTAGGGTAACCAAACAGGTTGCTCAGGTAACTATGATTAGTGGCACTCCATATTTGGTTAATGGTTGGGTTGGATGATTTCACATCACCGATGGGCTGCACATCGCTATGCATAAAATAAGCCTTCAAACTCTCTTTGGTAAGCTGAATAGGTTTGCTGCTGCTTACCTCCACATATTGAAAACCTTTATAATTAAATTTCGGCATAAAAGTTTCTTCGCCCTTGCCGCCAAGAATAAAAATGTCTGTCTGGAATGGATCTTTATCATCCGTTGGGCGATAATGCAGATCGATATTGGATTGATCTACATGACCGTTCTTGTTGAGGCGTTCTGCATGTTTAAGGCGGATGATAGTGCCCGAATCGCCCTTTACGGTGATCTGGCTTACACCGGAGATATTGCGGCCAATATCAAACACCCATAAATTATTGTCGATTTTGGTGATGGTTTTACTGGCAATCTCCTCCACATTGCGAATCGGCTGCAGGCTTTGCGCTACGATATTCGTAGATGGCGCCGAGCGGTTGATAACCGGTTTCCAGGCGCTATCAATAAAACCGGGCGTGTTCCAACCTGGTTGCTCTTTACGGGCATCATAATGTTCGGCTGTGTAAATGCTGTTAAACACTACCGGACTTAAAGCTGTTTTCCACTGCGTATCAGATGATACGGTTTCTACCGTACCATCGGTATAAGTGATGCGCAGATCCATACAAAAAGTTGGGCGGTTGCGCCACGGTGCCTGGTGAAAATACCATACGGCTGTACTTTGGTGATTATACCAGCCGTTCCCCAGCAGCACCCCTATAGCATTTTTGCCGTTTTGCAGGTTGGCAGTAACATCATAAGCTACATAAAGGGTGCGCCTGTCAAACCGGGTATACATAGGATCGAGCCGATGGTTACCTATTTTTTTGCCGTTGATATATAGCTCATACAAACCCGCCACCGCGATATAGGCCCTTGCCGATTTGATGGTTTTGCCCACCTTAAATGTATTCCTGAAATACGGGGCCGGATTTACCGCGATACCTTTGTTATCGCTGATCCAGGAGCCTTTCCAGTTGCGCATCTCCATCATACCGGTTTCAAAACTGGTTATTCCCGATGAACTTAGCTTTTTGCCTGCCTGATCCCATAACTGAACACGCCAGTAGTATTTGGTAAAAGGCTGTAAAGCCTTACCACCATAGGTAACCAGGTTTGCCGCGGATGTAATTTTAGTGGTTGTCCAGCTATCTCCCCTGCCAGCGCCAACAGCAACAGAATCAGTACCCACAAAAAGTTGATAGGCCGTTTGAGCAGCTCCCTGCTGTGCATCGGCCATGGCCCAGGTTAAACGCGGGTGTTTGGCATCAATACCTATGGCATTGCTGAGATATTCGCACTTTAGGTTAACTGCCTGGGCCGGTTCGGCAGCTTTAGCGGATTGGATTATTAAAATACTGTTGAATAATAACGCGATGTAAAGCATGAGCTTACATAAAGGTTGTTTCATATGGGAACAAGATATATCGGTTTATAAAAGTAGTAAAAGCTTTTAGCAAAAACATAGAAAAATAACATCCCGAAAGCGGGCCTTCAAAATACGATTGGCAATGTAAAGTGATATTTTTATTTGCGCGTCCTGCACTGTCTTGTACGGATGACTGAAGACCTTGGAGCGTTCAAGTTGATAGAGGCTAACATGTATTCATGTCAAAATGCTCCGTCAGGAGCTACCTGTTTGTAGAACCTGCAAAAAAAAACAAAATTGCGCCGTAGGTGCTACCTGTTTGTAGCACACATCCAAAAAACGCAAAATTGCGCCGCAGGTGCTACCCTTAATCAACAGATCTGTCAAAGAAGGGTAGCATCTATGATGCAAAAAAAGCTATGTTCTATTTCTACAAACAGGTAACTCCTGACGGAGTAACTGGGTATGATGGAAATTTTAAGGTGGGTATACGGAATAGACTCAAGCAATAGGAAGATAATTTTGGCCAATATTGTGAAGCCAAAAACAACATAAATATCCGCGGTTAATAAGTCAAAGCCTTTATTTTGACCAGTTAAACATTATAAGATGTACAACTTACTGTAACAATCTTATTTCTCCAAGTCCATACCTGAATGCCAAAATTTTCAAAAGTATACACATGTTGATTCTGACCTTTATCTGCATTTTTTAAAACGTAAATTAATTCATGATTATTAGGTTTTATACTCGCAAGCTTTAAAAATGCATCAAACAAAAATCCAATTAAGTTAATGCCTTCCCATAAACATTCTACGTTACAATTAATTGTCGTGATCTCGTTATTGCCATTTACAAACACAATAAGAGGTGGATCAACAAACTCATAATAGTCCTCCATGTATTCGTCGTTATGACTCTTTTTGTTATAATCAGATTTATAACTGTTGTAATTATTAATATTGTCACCAAGTTTGAAAAGACCCACAGAAATATTAGGTATTAGCGCTGTATTATTCATCATTTATTTGCCATGTTATATTTGACACCTTTAAAACTTTTGCTGCGCTTTGTTTAACCGGTACACTTTTAAATGAGGCTTCTTCTCAGCACCGGCCAAACCTTATCAGCCATTACCTTATACCCTGCCGGGTTGGGATGTAGCATATCCGGTAAATTAAGGTGCGCTTTACCTGCCACACCATCCAAATAAAAGGGAACAAAAACCATCTGGTTAACATCGGCCAGCTTACGGAAGATCGCTTTAAAATCCATACCTAATGAGCCGGGAATAAACATTGGAATCTCCATGCCCATCATCACCAGTTTTATACCGGGATACTTGAGTTTTACCTTATCAATAATTTCCTGTAAGTTTTTAGCGGTGGCTTGAGGTGGTATCCCCCTAATGATATCGTTAACTCCCAGCTCCAGTACAAAAATGTGCAACGGGCGGTTCATCCAATAATCCAATCGCCTAAGCCCGCCGGAGGAGGTATCACCGCTGAGGCCGCCATTAATACAATGATATGGCAAGCCTTCCGCATCTATTTTTTGTTGTATTAAGGCAGGGAACGATTCGGTTTTATGATTCGGCAAACCATACCCTGCCGTTAGGCTATCGCCAAAAAAAAGGATATTCTGCATATAGTGAAATGCGCAGGTGCAAAATTAATATCTGGTATTATCCTTAAAATTTTGCGCGCGTACAGCTATTTGCTCTAAAGTAAGTTCACCATATTTTTTAGCGCGGTCCAGCCATTCGGGAGCTTCATCCACCAGGTTATCTATGATTGATTTGCCATCTGGTCCTTTTTTGGTAACATAATTTATGCCGTACGCAACTGCTGCACCAATGGCAAGTGTTTTTATAAAGCCCATATTTTTATTTGTTTATTGAGTAAGTATATGACAATGATGGTGCCAGTTTGTTACGCACCGTTATGATAAGATACAAAGCGTTGTAAAAAGTTTAATGTTTTAACTATTTTTACTTCAACTATGTTTTTTATCCTCTCAAAAGTACTGGCATTTTTACTTATCCCACTGCTATATATCTTTGTTTTACTGGCTATTGCCGTTTTTTCAAAAAAGCCCAAAGCTAAGCGTAACTGCCTGTTATCAGGACTTGTTTTACTTTGGATCTTCTCGGCCCCACTATTCTTAAACTTATTCGCCAAAGCCTGGGACGTTGCACCGGGAAAGTTGGATGCGGGCAAAACCTACAGTGCTGTTATTGTATTGGGAGGCTTTGCCGGCGATAACGGCAAAGGCAAGTGGGCATTTAACTGGGCTGCGGACAGGTTTATACAGGGAGTTTTACTGCAACGCACCGGAAAGGCAAAAAAAATTGTGATCTCGGGCGGGAACGGCCACCTTTTCGCCGATGGCTTTAGGGAGGCTGATTGGGCAAAAGAGAAACTAATAGCTTTACAAATACCGGATAGTTGTATACTGGTAGAAAACCAATCGCGCAATACGCTTGAAAATGCATCCTTAACAAAAGCATTGTTAATTAAAAACAAACTGAAAGGGCCCTATATATTGGTAACATCGGCCTTTCATATGCGCCGGTCACTACAAATATTTAAAAGCAAAGGCTTTGATGTAATTGCTTATCCGTGCAATTATTTTGCAGGAACCGGCAACCTATCTTTTGGAGATCTGATACCAGAAGCGGGTGTACTAACCGGATGGAATACATATATCAAAGAACTCATCGGTTATATGGTTAACCATATAACCGGCAAAGTTTAGCAATAGGATATTCCCAATAGCGCTGCTGTACTATATATATTGCGCTTAACCGGGCAATTACGAGCCTTCGCGTTAAATAATGCCGCCGCTATATTTCAACAAATATCCTGATCAACAGATTATTTAATTATTTTGGCAACCGGAGGATTAAACAAATATTAATAAATCGGCCTTTTATGGGTATATTGTTAGTGGAGGATGAACCTAATGTGGTATCGGTTATAAAACGCGGACTTACAACATACGGGTTTGAGGTAAGTGTTGCCGCTAATGGCGTTACAGGCTTGCAAATGGCGCTCGATAATAATTTCGACCTCGTTATCCTGGATGTAATGTTGCCTTTAATGGATGGCATACAGGTATGTAAACGCATTAGGGAGCAAAAAAAAACTGTCCCTATTATCATGCTTACAGCGCTCGACTCTACCGAAAATATTGTAGGCGGCTTAGATAGCGGCGCCGACGATTACATGGTAAAACCCTTTAAAATAGCCGAACTTGCCGCCCGCCTGCGCACGCTACTGCGCCGTAGCGGTGCCGAAATACAAGCAAACAATAGTTTTGCTATTGATAACCTGCACATTGATACCGAATCAAAAATTGCTAAACGTAATAACGAAGTATTAAAACTTACCGCTACAGAATACCGGCTGCTGGAGTATTTTATAAAGAATCAAAGAAAGGTATTATCCCGTATCCAAATACTGGAAAACGTTTGGGATATTGATTTTAATATGGGGACCAACGTGGTTGATGTTTATGTAAACTACCTGCGTAAAAAACTCGAAAAAAACGGAGGCATTAAATTGATCCATACTGTTTTTGGCATGGGGTATATCATGAAAGAGGGAGATATCGATGAAAATACAAAGTAAGATCACCCTGCTGTTCCTCCTGTTATCGGGCGGAATCCTGATACTACTCAGTGCATCCATTTTTTATTTCGCTTATAAATTCAGTTTTGATGATTTTTATAAACGACTGGAAGCCCGGGTAAATATACTGGCCGAAGTGAATCTTTTCCCCGGTGCCAAAAGCGAAGCCACCCAAGAGGTCCGTAACAAATACCTGGAAAAGCTGGATTCGGAGAAAGGGTATTTTTTAAGTGTCGATAGCAACAATAAGGTAAAAACACCGGCTGGCAGCAATATCCGTAATAAACTTATTCAAAACATATTAAGCAACGGGTCCGCTCAGTATAGAAATAATAACACTTTTTACGCGGGCTCGGTGTTTACCAAAGACGGCTCCAGGTATATTGTGATTGTCTCGGCATCAAACCCGGCCGGTTTCCAGGAGATGAAAGATCTGCAGGAGATCCTGATCTATGGCTTCCTGGTAGCTATGATATTGATCTATTTTATTGGGAAGATATTTTCTTTTTACACCTTTCAGCCAGTGCGGCGCATCATCAATAACGTAAAAAACATTACAGCAAACAACCTCCATTTCCGGTTGGATGAATTAAGCGGCAAGGACGAAATTGCCGAGCTATCCTTCACTTTTAATGACATGCTTAACCGCCTGGAAACCGCGTTTGAAACACAGAATAATTTTGTAAGCAACGCGTCGCATGAGTTAAGAACCCCGCTTACCATCATCTCATCAGAGGTTGAGCTGGCTTTAAACAAGCAAGACCTGAATCCTCATCAGCGTGAAATTTTAAACACCGTTTATGCCGAGTCGGAAAAATTAGGACAAATCCTGAACAGCCTGCTCACCCTTGCACAGTCGGGCTTTGATGGTAAAAGGCAAAACTGGGAAAGCATCAGGATGGATGAATTGTTACTTACCGCTTCAGAATCGGTTAAAAGAGTCCACCCGGATAGCAATATATTCATCAACCTTGAAAATTTGCCCGATGATGAAAAGCTACTATATGTTAAAGGTAATAGTAACCTGTTAAGGCTGGCTATCAACAACATCATCAGCAATGCTTGTAAATACTCTGATAACCGTATGGTAACAGTAGCCTTGCTGGCAGAAAACAACAAGATCATCGTATCCATCAAGGATCAGGGTATCGGGATCCCTAAAACCGAGCTTCAGCATATTTTTGAGCCTTTCTTCAGGGCATCAAACGCCCATGATTATGAGGGGCACGGCGTTGGCTTACCGCTAACGCTAAACATCATCCGCCTGCATAAAGGCAGCCTGGGCATCAGTTCGGAAGTAGGCGTTGGTACAGAGATTAAGATTTTTTTGCCGGTGGAGTAGCCTCAGCCCCACGGGAGCTTGTAAAAGACACGTTGTCATTTCGAACGAGGTACGAGGAGAATCCTGTACGACATGCAGTCAACTATGCAGGTGTAGAAGATTTCTCTTTCGCTCCCCACTTATTCCTCCCATTGCTCTATCGAAATGACATTTTCTTTTATTAAAAGATGTGTACACACACAGTAGCTCCTTTGGATGGGCCGGGGGCTGAAATTAATTCTAATCAAATTCTAATAAGTTTCTTAAATCATCCTAATTATTGGCTGCTACACTTGTATCAAACAAAACGATACAAGTTTCAACAATAATTAACATGACTATGAAAACGCTATTAATCCCAACCGATTTTACCCAACAATCTATTCAAGGCATCCCGGCATTGGTACATCAATATTACCCCGAAAAGGTAAATATTGTACTGGTGCATATGCTTAAAATTACCGACTCATTAAGCGAGCTGCTGATGTTATCGCGCCGCAGTGTGGAGTACAGGCATATCCCCGATAATTTTTACACCCGCTGTACCGAACTGCAAAATAAGCATAGCCACCTCATTAACCGTATTGCCATTAACTTTTTTTATGGCAGCACTGTAGCTGTATTTAATAATTACCTGGAGGCTAACGAGGTTGATGCCATTGTAAGGCCACATGATAACTACCAGTTGCTTTTTAAAAACAGTATCGCGCCCCAAATGCTGATATCCAAATGCAGCATTAAAATAATCGCGCTGCCCAAAACTCCAGGTATGCCGGCTGATATCTTGATTACCGAGCCGGAATTAACAGAACATCAATATTAACATCTTAAAAAAACATCTATGCTACTAAAAGAAAATATACCGGTAAGCTACGTATTCGGTAAAATAAAAAAAGAACTCATCCTGGTGGCTGTATACTCTGCGGCAATTTATTTTATCCACCAGTATTATAATTTTAAAGCGGTATCAATCCCTTTAACCGTATCAACCATATTGGGTACTATCATCTCCCTCTTGCTGGCTTTCCGCTCAAACCAGGCTTATGACCGCTGGTGGGAAGCCCGCATTTTGTGGGGCGGCATAGTAAATGATAGCCGCACGTTTGCCCGGCAGGTGTTAACCTTTGTTGACAGCAGTCATGATGGCGAACAAAAGCGAGCTTTAAAAGAGCGTATCATCAGGCGGCAAATGGCCTGGTGTTACAGTTTAAGCTGCCATCTGCGCGGGCAAAACGCCAAAGAAAACCTGGAAGCCTATTTAAGTGATGATGATGTAAAAAACATCAAAAACCTTGATCATACCCCGCTTGCTATAAACGAGCTGCAGGGGCATGACCTGCGCACGCTGTACAAACTTGGTTGGATAAACGAATATCAGCAGGTAGCTATGGATAGTACATTAACAGGTTTCATGAACTCAATGGGTGGCTGCGAGCGGATCAAAAACACGGTTTTTCCATCTACCTATAGTGTGTATATCCATTGGCTGGTGATGTTTTTTGTACTGTTGCTACCGTTTAGCCTTATAGAGTTCTTTGGTATTTTCCAGGTTCCATTGGTAATTGCCATTTCATCAGCTTTTTTCCTCATCGAAAAAATGGCCATACACCTGCAGGATCCGTTCGAGAATAAGCCTACCGATACGCCCACAACTGCCATCAGCCGTACCATTGAAAACAACCTTAAACAAATGATGAAGGATGAGTTGCCAGAGGATATAGGTGCCATGATAACTAACCAACCTCAAAAACAGGCAGTATTTTATATACTGTAGTGAAGAGAATCAAGAGGTTAGAGTCAAGAATTAAGACGTCTGCCTTTTGACGCAGAGTCGACTCACCCCGACATTGCTGCGCTCGTCTGCCCCTCTCTCCGCTTCGCGCATAGAGGGGCTTTGAAAAAAACTTCCCCGCCCCTCTTTCCACCGCAGGTGAAGAGAGGGGCGACCGGCGAAGCCTGGTCGGGGTGAGTCGTTGCCAGCATACAGAGCCTATTACTTCGCCTGAAATAAAAAAGTCTTTGTTACGTACCTCACTCCAACGTTCTTACAAAATGCACCAAAAGTCTTAATCCCCTGCTTCAAAATCCTTGCTCCTTACTCCAAAAATCCTCTGTCTTAATAAAATTCTTTTCCCTATTTTGGCAATCGGGAAATTTATAACAAATCCTGGTTTACTAAAATGACTTATTGCCTCGGAATTAAGGTTAAAGAAGGCTTATTGGCTATTGCCGATACCCGGATAACTTCGGGAACAGATACTACTGTAAAAAAGAAGATCACCATAGAACAAAAAGACAATTTTTCCCTTTTTATCATGACCAGCGGCTTGCGGTCGGCAAGGGATAAAGCCATTGTATATTTTAATGAGCTGCTGGAAACCAAAGAGTTTAACAAAATGTACAAGGCCGTAAATGCCTTTGGCGAACAGGTAAGGCGCGTTGCTGTTGAGGATAAGGCATCATTGGAAGCTGCCGGATTTAAGTTTGATTTGAACACCATTATTGGCGGCCAGTTAAAGGATGACGATGAACACAAGCTGTTTTTACTTTATCCTGAAGGTAACTGGGTTGAACTGGGGCAGGGTGCGCCTTACGTGGTTATAGGTAACTCGGGCCATGGCAAGGCGATTTTAAACCGCATACTTACCGAAGACAGCAGCCTGAAACTGGCATTGAAAACAGGTTTCCTTTCGTTCGATTCAACCAGGGTAAGTTCAAATAATGTTGATTTCCCTATTGATGTGGCCCTTTACAAAAAGGATACTTTCGAGATCATTGAAACACGGTACGAAAAGAAAGACCTGGAATATATATCGGCACAATGGGCCGAAGAATTGAAACTGGCCCTGGAGCATATCTCCGAGGACTGGATGGATACAACATTTAACAGATTAGAAGAAATTAAAACCGGAAGCTAAGCAAATGAAATTCGATGTGTTTACCCAAATGGAATATGTAGTACGGTCGCCGGGCACATTGATATTAAACATACACGCTTTACGCACACCAAACCAAACCGTATTAAACGAAGAGTTTACGGTTGAACCCTATGTTAAGATAGAGGAAATAATATCTGCACAGGGCGAAAACCGCCTGATGCGTTTTGAAATCAGCGAACCAGGCACTGTTAAAGTTACCTACAAAGCCCTGGTTGATAATTGTTACGAACTAACAGATTACCACGAGCAGCACGAGGTAATGGTAGCCCAGCTGGATGCTACCGTACTCCCCTATCTTAACCCCAGCCGCTATTGCCAGTCGGATAAGTTGTACCGTTTATCGCACAACCTGTTTGGGCATATCACCAACCCATTTGAAAAAGTAGTAACCCTTACCGATTGGATCCATACCAATGTACAATACCTGAGCGGTTACAGCAATGCCCAAACATCGGCATTTGATACCGTTACCGAGCAGGTGGGCGTATGCCGCGATTTTGCTCATTTAGGTATTGCTCTTTGCCGCGCTTTAACCATACCTGCCCGCTACTTTACGGGTTATGCCTATCATTTAAAACCAGCCGATTTCCATGCTTGTTTTGAAGCCTATCTGGGTGGTAAATGGGTTTTGTTTGATGCAACCAAACTGGTGCCGCTTAACGGACTCATTAAAATTGCCACCGGCCGCGATGCCGCCGATACCGCCATAGCCAACATTTTTGGGGATGTTACCTTTACTACCATGCAGGTAAGCTGCGAACTGGCCGAAGATGGTTTTGAACCGATTTATTATACCAATAGCGGGTATAATGGGCTGTCGTATTTGTAAGATAACTTATATAGTTACAATCGGGAATTTGTAAAAGAGAAAGGAAAGTGCTTTCTGCATGCCTCACCGCAAGTTGTTAAAATTCGGGGCGACACTGAAAGGAAAATGACGTTTGAAAAGTTTGTCATCCTGAGGAACGAAGGATCTATTCGCAGACTGTACCGGGCGAAGAAGCATGGCGAATAACAGATCCTTCACTGCGTTCAGGATGACAAAAGTTTTTTAGTAAATACGTCATAAGTAAGTACGATGCAATCCCTAACGATACAGAGCAAACTTGCAAGTCAGACCTTTAAATAGGGGATTATTTCGTACCTCTCTATGACGGAGATTAAAGAAAGCTTTTTAAGAAAATGTGTAGTAAAAAATTTGATGTCGCGGGCAGATTCGAACTGCCGTTTAGGGTTTTGCAGACCCCCACCTATCCTCTCGGTCACGCGACTTAAAAAAACTATAAAATCACTTATTAGATTGGCAGGGGGCGAAGATGGTATTATTATCTTTCTCCGTTGAATGGAGCAGGAATTAGCACCTTTTACATTATGCGGATGTAGAGGTTGCTAAGACGTCTTTGGGCCTTTCCCTCAGTCTTTCTTGATAAGTTAAATAAAGAACGATTTGTCTCTGATGACGATGCAAACATAAAACATTATTTATATAAATCCTATAGGAATAGTAGAATATTTTCAAATAAGTTCATTATGTACTATAAATCAGCTTAATAAATCAAAATATTGTCGCGAAATTTCAGCGCATAATAACAACAACTCATAAAAACTCCTGTTTATATTGGATCTATTTTTCACCATGTATATGGACAAGCAGGGTCTTGCATCTCAGAGCCTGTCTAACAATAAGAAACAGGTCGTCATTGCGGTTTATAAAATCCGGTGACCTCTGAAGGGGAAATGACGTAACAGAAATGGCTGTCATCCTGAGCCTGTCGAAGGATAGCGGGCAAAGGCCTCTACGCGCGAGTCTTCGACAGGCTCAGACTGACAGGCCCACACACTTCAAAATCCAATACGTCATGGGGTAGGCACGAAGCAATCCCGGCCTTGCAGAGAAGCTTTGCAAATCCGATCTGCATAGTTTGGGATTGCTTCGTGCCTCGTAATGACGGGTGGTTAAGTGCTTCATTAGAAGTATAAAAACATTAATGAGTCAAATTTAAACAGCCTTTCAAATAACAAACGAAAACAAAGCAATCATCATATTTACATCACCCCATTCACTTTCCCATCTACCTAATGGATTATCCCATTACGCCATTACGCTAATTCCACTCAACCTTTTGCAAAAAAAACTGAATAACAGTTGCCCTCTATATCTGTAATTTCGATACCTTGTATACAACCGTACTTTTGCAGATACACAAGGATAGTTGTTTAAACCATAAGCGCTAATATTGCTTTAACCAATTAATTAAGCACACAAAATGAAGGTAGCTTTATTTGTACCCTGTTATGTTGATCAGTTTTACCCCAACGCGGCAATTGCCACATTGGAGTTACTGGAGAAACTGGGTTGCGAAGTTCATTATCCAAAAAATCAAACTTGCTGCGGGCAGCCCATGGCCAACTCTGGTTATGAGCACCTTACCGGCGCTTGCAATAATTTATTTATAGGTAATTTTTCGGGATATGATTATATCGTATGCCCATCGGGAAGCTGTACGCTGCATATTAAGGAACACCTCCACTCCCACCAAAACGAGGCTATGGCGGCCGACATCCGCAAACGGGTTTTTGAACTGACCGAGTTTTTGGTTGATATTTTAAGGGTAGAGAGCTTGGATGCCAGCTTCCCTTATAAAGTAGGTTTGCACCAAAGCTGCCATGGTTTGCGTGGCTTGCGCATTTCACAAATGACAGAGCTGGTTGCGCCTCCATTCAGCAAACCGGCACAACTGCTGGATATGGTAAAGGGACTGGAGTTGGTTCCGCTAAACCGGGCCGATGATTGCTGCGGCTTTGGCGGCACCTTTTGCGTGGTTGAAGAAGCCGTATCATCCAAAATGGGAAAAGATAGGGTTGACGATCATATTGCGCATGGCGCACAGTACATCACCTCGGCCGATCTGAGCTGCCTGATGCACATGGAAGGCATTTTACGTCGCCAGGGAAGCGATGTTAAAGTAATACATGTTGCCGAAATTTTAAACCACAGCATCAAATGAGCAGCACCGCGACAAAAGATCACCCTCAATTAGCTGCCATATTTAACCGGGACGAACCCCGTGTTGACTGGCACGACGAAACCCTGTGGTGGGTACGGGCCAAAAGAGATATTGCCGCGCATAAATTACCCGAGTGGGAATTACTGCGCGAAACCGCATCACAGATCAAGAACAATGTATTATCAAACCTGAGCAGCTACCTGGAGCAGTTTGAGGCCAATGCCATCAAAAACGGCGTTACAGTACATTGGGCAGCCGACGCCCGGGAACATAACCAGATAATCCATAAACTATTAAGCGACAAGGGCATCAACCGCATGGTAAAAAGCAAATCTATGCTTACCGAGGAATGCCACCTTAACGAATACCTTTTACAACAGGGCATTGACGTGATCGACTCTGACCTGGGCGAGCGCATTGTTCAGCTGGCAGGCGAACCGCCAAGCCATATTGTATTGCCCTGCATCCACAAAAAAAAGGAAGAAATAGGCGATATATTCCATGAGCATTTAGGCTCGGCCAAAGGCGAATCGGATCCCAAGATCCTGACAGAAACCGCCCGCCAGCATTTGCGCGAGGTGTTTTTAACCCGCCGCGCCGCCCTTACCGGCGTAAACTTTGCCATTGCCGAAACCGGCGAAATTGTAATTTGTACCAACGAAGGCAACGCGGATATGGGCGCCCACCTGGCCGAGATCCACATTGCATCTATGGGGATGGAGAAGATCATCCCCCAAAGAAAACATTTAGGTGTTTTTTTACGCCTGCTCACCCGCAGCGCCACCGGCCAGCCTATAACTACTTACTCCAGCCATTTTGCCAAACCGCAGGATGGTAAGGAGATTCACATTGTAATTGTAGATAACGGTCGCAGCATTCAATTAGGCAGGGAAGATTTCCGCAACTCTTTAAAATGTATCCGTTGCGGCGCTTGTATGAATACCTGCCCGGTATACCGCAAAAGTGGCGGTCATAGTTACCATACCGCCGTTGCCGGCCCGATAGGCAGCATTTTGGCACCCAACCTGGATATGGAAAAATATGCCGACCTGCCCTTTGCCTCCACCCTTTGCGGATCATGCAGTAATGTATGCCCCGTTAAAATTGATATTCACGATCAGCTGTATAAGTGGCGGCAGGTTATTGTAAAGGCAGGGTACACGCCCAAAGCTAAAACTTTAGCTATGAAAGGCATGGCCTTTACGCTGGCCTCCCCTGCCTTATACCGCGCAGCTGGTAAAATGGGCAGGTGGACATTTAAGTATGCGCCATTCGCGGTTAATAATGGTGCAAACCCATGGTATAAACACCGCGAAATGCCCAAAGCACCCGAGCAATCATTTGGCGAATGGTATGCTAAAAGAAAGGATCAACATAAATGAGCAGGGAAAAAATATTAGCGGCTGTAAAAGCCAACCAGTTTAGCCATGCCGAACTGCCCGATCTTGAAATATTAAGCTCGTTAACAAACACTAACGACAATTTAGTTGAGCGATATACCACTGTAGGCAGCGCCGGCGGCAGCTTTGTTTATGAAGTGGCCGATTATGATGCCATTAAAGCTATTCTGCAAAAAGAATTTAAACCCGGCGTAAAGATCATATCGGGCATTCGCGAACTGGGAGATTATACTTTTGTTGATGATGTAAAACACGATCTATCGCACAGTTTTGCCGATGTAGAGCTTTGCATCCTGGCATCCAACCTGGGCGTGGCCGAAAATGGCGCACTTTGGTTAACGGAGGAGCAAATGACGGTGAGGGTATTGCCATTTATTGCCCAGCACCTTGCCATAGTTATCAGTAAAAACAGCCTTATACCTACCATGGCCCAGGCTTATCAAAAAATTGGCCAATCGGAATATGGTTATGGTGCCTTTATTTCAGGTCCCTCAAAAACAGCCGACATCGAGCAGTCCCTCGTCATAGGTGCACACGGGCCAAGGAGTTTATCGGTGTTTATACTAACATAGCCCCATTTAAATTTGAGTTATATATTTTTAATTAGGCCTGCCGTTTGATTGACGGCAGGCTTTTTTTTTGTGATTATTTAGCGGCTAAAGGGTAGTCTTTGGATACCCAGTTTGTTTTTAAATTGGTTGATAGGTTAAGCAGCTTTATATTGGTAAAACCAGCTTTTTGTAACTCCAGAAATGCGGGCCGAATATTGGGACATTTAGCAAAAGGGCAGCAACCGCAATAAATAACCACCACTGTAGTTTTAGGCAGCAAAGCAAGCGCGTTTTTGAATTTCTCCAGGTTTTCGGCATTGTTTACTGCACCAATATGTTTAGCGCCCTTTATATCCTCTACCGCGCCAATGTTAAAAATGACGGGCGCTTTCGCATCCCCTGCTTTAATTTCTGCAGCTAATTCGGCTGGTTCCATTAACTGATCGGCAGTCCAGGGGTTAGTGGAGCTTAACGTTGGCATGGTTGCCGGCGAGGTCTGCGCCTGGGTATTCATAGATATTAAACCAACAAACATTAAACTTAATATAGCAATCAAACAATTTCTCTTCATTTTGGGATATTTATCTTGAACTTTAATTTTTTAAAGATGAGCATTATCCATGGAAGAAAATAATAAACAGCATTGGGAGCAGGTATATGAAACTAAAAATCCTAATGAAGTAAGCTGGACACAATTGGTTCCGCAAACCTCGCTTGATTTTATTCATAGCTTCCACCTGGCAAAAACTGATAAAATTATTGACATTGGCGGTGGCGACAGCAGGCTGGTTGATTACCTTTTGCAGGAGGGATTTACCAATGTTACCGTTTTAGATATATCTGCAAAAGCATTAGCAAAAGCACAAGCCCGGCTTGGCGATAAAAGCGACCAGGTTACCTGGATTGTTTGCGACATCAACGCTTTTAAGCCCGCAGAAACTTATACCCTTTGGCATGATAGGGCAGCCTTCCATTTTTTAACCCATGAAGATCAAATTACCAACTATTTGAACATCGTATCCAATGCGGTTAGTGATTATGTAGTGATTGGTACTTTTTCTGAAAACGGCCCCGAAAAATGCAGCGGCTTACCAATAAAAAAATACTCCGAATTGCAATTACAAAACCAATTCCACGAGCACTTTAAAAAGATAAGGTGCATTACCGAAGATCATGTTACCCCATTTGAAACCACGCAAAATTTTCTGTTTTGCAGCTTTAAAAAAACCGAAAGCATAGCCTAAAAATCAAGCCTGTAATGATGACACAGAAATGAATTTTCCCTATTGTAAAAATATACCGATTGGTATATTTTTGTGGTGTTGAATTTAATCACTCAACATATCAAAATGAAAACTTCAGAAAACACCATACTCATTACTGGCGGCAGTGCCGGCATAGGTTTTGAGTTAGCCAAAAAACTATCAGAACAAGATAATCATGTGATCATTATTGGTCGTAATAATGACCGTTTGCAAAAAGCGGCCGATCAATTAAAAAACGTGACAGCCATTAATGCCGATATATCAAATGCAGAAGATGTAGAAGCGTTGGTTACTAAGTTAACTACCGAATTTCCTGAACTAAATATAGTGATCAACAACGCTGGTGCAGCCAACCTCAATAACCTGCTTACCGGTACCAATACCTTTGAAACAGCAGGCGAAGAAATGCTGACCAACTACCTGTCTGTCATCCGTCTTAACGAAAAACTGTTACCATCACTCAAAAACCAAAGTGAAGCTGCTATAGTGAACGTATCATCGGTAGTTGCCTTTGCACCAAGCACAAGATTAGCCACTTATGGCGCTACCAAAGCCGCGCTTCATGCCTACACCCGCGCTTTACGATTGGTATTGGCAGAAACCAGGGTGAAGGTTTTTGAACTGATGCCTCCATTGGTTGATACCGAATTTTCGGCAGAAATAGGCGGCAAAAATGGGATCCCACCATCACAGGTTGCTGACGAGTTTTTTGCAGCCCTGGAAACCGATACATACGAGATAAGGGTAGGTAATACAGAGGATTTTTACCGCTTATACCTATCAAACCCAGATGAAGCTTTAAGAGTGATTAACCTGCCAAGGTAATCCATTTAAAAAATTCACTATAAAATATACCAATCAGTATATTTTATAGTGACAAATTTTATACTCCAATGAAAAAAAACATTCTTATCATAACCGTTATCGCGGCGGCAGTAATGGAACTGATAGATACCTCCATAGTAAACGTAGCCTTATCGCACATGAGCGGTAATCTGGGTGCCACGCTGGAAGATACTTCCTGGGTAATAACGGCCTACGCTATTGCCAACATTATAGTAATACCCATGACCAGCTTTTTAGCCACCAAGCTGGGCCGCCGTAATTATTACATCGGCTCTATTATCGCTTTTACTTTTTTCTCGGCAATGTGTGGTCTGGCATCCAATATATGGACACTGGTGCTGTTCCGCTTTTTGCAGGGCATGGGCGGTGGGGCTTTGTTATCGGTATCGCAGGCTATTGTATTTGAGGTATTTGGCAAAGCGCGTACAGGTATAGCCAGCGCGCTATTTGGAGTAGGTGTATTTTTAGGCCCAACCATCGGGCCAACATTGGGTGGTTTCATTACAGAATATTATTCATGGCCATGGATCTTCTACATCAATATCCCTATTGGTATAGCCGTAGCCGTATCAAGCACAATACTGGTCACCGAGCCCGAGATAAAAGTTAAGGCCAAGGCGGTAGACTGGTGGGGAATACTGCTGCTGGTTATTGGCATAGGTTCGCTCCAAACCGTATTGGAGCGTGGCGAAACTGATGATTGGTTTTCAGCCAATTACATCATCGCTTTAACGGTGACCGCGGTATTTAGCATCCTTACATTTATTTGGTGGGAGCTTACCACACCAAACCCGGTTATTGATTTAAGGGTACTAAAAAGCAAATCACTGGCGGTTGCGGCTATCCTTACCTTTGTAACCGGCGTTGGCCTGTTCACCTCCGTTTTTTTAACGCCGGTGCTGGCGCAGCGGGTACTGGGATTCCCGCCCACCATTACAGGGCTTACCTTGCTCCCTGGTGCTATACTGGCTATTTTTGGTTTACTATTTTCGGCCACTTTGCTTAAAAAAGGTGTATCGCCATTAATAATAATTATCACGGGATTTTTTCTGTTCATGATATTTAGCTATAAAATGGCAGGATTGAATTTAGAAGCTACTCCCGGCAATTTGGCTTTAATCCTTATTTACAGGGCTATGGGGCTTGCGTTTCTTACGGTTCCACTAACAGCGCTTGCAGTTTCGGGGCTCGATGCTAAGGACGTTCCGCAGGGCTCGGCCTTAAACAATATGATGCGGCAATTGGGAGGCTCATTCGGGATAGCAATGATCAACACCTATGTGGCCAAAAGATTTGGATCGCACAGGAATGATCTCATCTCCAACATCAGCGTTTACAACCCGCAGGCTACCAACCGCATTAATAACTTAACCCAATATTTTGCTGGGAAGGGATCATCAAGTTTTGATGCGCACAATAAAGCCATGGCTTTAGTTAATAACGGTATCGACAAGCAATCGTTCCTGTTAAGTTATCTGGATGCGTACATACTTGTTGGTTTGCTCTTTTTAATGGCTATGCCCTTGTTATTCCTGGTACTTAACCGTAAAAAACAAGCCGGGCCAATAGTGCTGGTGAGTGATCATTAAAAACGATAAAAAGGGAGGGGCTGTGTTAGTTGCGCGTAGAACACACCCCTCCCATTTCACAGTCCGGTGCGCCCCCTTTCCAGAGGGGAATGGGGAAAAAGTGCTCTCAATCTCAAAAATTATAACATTCAAATACCAGTTGGTATATTTGTAATATGGAAAAGGAATTATCAAAAGCAGAAAGAACCCGCCTGTTTATTTTAGAAACCACTGCTCCTATCTTTAATAAAAAAGGATATGCCGGCACTTCCATGTCTGATCTGACAGAGGCTACGGGCCTCACCAAGGGCAGCATCTATGGCAATTTTGCCAATAAAGAAGAAGTAGCATTAGCCGCCTTTGACTATAACTCCGCCAAAATAAGAAAACAGGTACAGGAGCGCATTCAAAAAGCCAGTACCTACTATGATAAACTACTGGTTTACGCCCAGGTTTACCACAGCTTTACCCGGGCAAACTTCCCTGCTGGTGGCTGCCCCATATTAAATACAGCGGTAGATGCTGATGATACCAACCCCCTATTAAAAGATAAGGCCGCACAGGCGGTTCTGCGCTGGAAAAAATCAATAGAAAACCTGGTACAGGCCGGTATTGAAGCCGGGGAATTTAAGGAAGATGTGGACATAAGCGGCACTGCCCTATCTATGATAGCACTGATTGAGGGCGGTATCATGATAGCCAAAGTAACCAATACACCCGCCAGCCTCGATAAGGTTTTAAAAACCGTTGACGCCCTGGTTTTGGCACTTAAACGCGCGTAGTTGTAACTCAAATATTACAAAAATAAATTCATAGGAAAAAAAACAAAGGACACAGGCAATACGTTATTATCTGACCAATTATAAATACTATGTCTATGTCTAAAAAGATCTTAATACTTGATGATAGCGATGATATCCTTGAGGTGATGAAAGACGTGCTTGAGATGGAAGGCTTCGAGATTAAAGCCATCAATTACACCGATGATATTTGCAAGGCTGCCATGGCATTTAATGCCGATCTGGTGATACTTGATTACATCCTTTTCGGCATAAACGGCGGCGAACTTTGCCACATGCTAAAAACAAACCCGGTAACATCCCATATCCCGGTGGTAATGGTTTCGGCCTATCCGCGGGTACTGGAGTCTTTAGGGAACTATGGCTCTGATGCTTTTATTGCCAAACCCTTTGACCTTATTGATATTGTGAACACAGTAAGAGGTTGTTTATTAAAGACGGGGGATATTGAACATGCTGAT
This sequence comes from Mucilaginibacter sp., assembly GCF_025362475.1. GTDB lineage: Bacteria > Bacteroidota > Bacteroidia > Sphingobacteriales > Sphingobacteriaceae > Mucilaginibacter. The sequence goes on along the minus strand of NZ_JANYGH010000007.1, from coordinate 28,818 downwards.
TGGTAAGCGGCAGGTTTTAAGTAACCGTTACCAATGGGGCTATTACAGCGCTATAACCGCGAACTGCGATAATATAGCTCGTGATTGTTTCGGGCGTGCCTTTGGCGTGTTTGTTTTAGGCATATAAAAAATTCCCACTTCCGTAGTTTGAGTCCCACAAATTACTCTTATCACATTAATTGAAACATTACTACACCTATTTTTGCACGCATCCTTTCTGAGCCCCACACCAAAGCAAAGTTGAGCTTCTCACCAAACCTGCCCTCCTGTTTTACCACGACATTTGTTTTGTAATTAAAACAAAGCAAAAACAATGAAAAAGATCATATTAATAACCGGTGCATCTGCCGGGATGGGTAAAGAAATGGCTATCGCGCTATTAAATGACGGGCATACAGTTTATGGCGCTGCCCGCCGGGTTGAAAAAATGGACGACATTCAACAACTGGGCGTAAAAGTTTTGGCCATGGATGTAACCGATGATGCCGCCATGGTTAAAGGAATTGAAACCATAATCAGGGCAGAGGGCCGGATAGATGTATTGATAAACAACGCGGGATTTGGCTCATATGGTGCGGTGGAGGATGTACCCATGAAGGATGCCCGTTACCAACTGGAGGTAAATGTTATTGGAGCAGCCCGCCTCTCGCAATTAGTTATACCGGCCATGCGCGCGCATAAATTTGGCCGCATCATTAACATATCATCCATTGGCGGTAAGTTTGCCGGCGCTTTGGGCGGCTGGTACCACGCCAGTAAATTTGCTTTGGAGGGCCTGAGCGATGCCCTGCGTATGGAAGTACAAGGATTTGGTATTGATGTGGTAGTGATAGAACCCGGTGGTGTAAAATCTGAATGGAGCGATATAGCAGGAGAAAACCTTTTCAAAATTTCTGGCAGTGGCTATTATAAAAACATGGTGCAAAAATTTATCGATCTGTTTAAAAACCAGGGGCACCGCGCCGCAGAGCCTGAAGTGATTGTAAAACTGGTACAAAAAGCAATTGGGGCCAAACAACCTAAAACCCGCTATGTTGGTGGCTTTTTAGCCCGGCCGTTGTTGTTTTTAAGGAAGATACTATCCGATAGGATGATGGATAGGCTTGCTATGAGCCAATTAAAGTAATTGGTATATTTAGTTCGTAACAACATGGAAGATAAAAGTCATATTCTGCTCAATAACCTGCTATACTCCTGTGTTGATAAAAAGCAGCGCAGCAATGAATCATTTGTGCAGGAGCATGCTTTGGGCTATATAATTTCGGGCGAAACCCACCTAAAAACGAATGATGGCATACGCGTTTTTGGTGTTGGCTGCATAGGATTGGTAGGCAGGAACCAGCTCCTGAAAGCAGAAAAAGTGCCGCCTTTGGGCGGCGGAGAGTTCAGGGCAATAAACATATATCTTGACCAGGCCTTTTTACGCAGGTACAGCTCTGATCATAAACTGGCGCCGGCAAACAGCTACACAGGCGACAAGATCCTGATATTACCCCCGGATCCTTTTATGAAAGGTTATTTTGATTCGTTGGTGCCCTACTTTGAGCACCCCGCTTTGGCAACCGATGCCATGGCCAGCTTAAAGACAAAGGAAGCCGTTGAATTGCTGCTGAGGCTGGGCGCAGATTATTATGATTTCCTTTTCGATTTTAGTGAACCTTACAAGATAGATCTGGAAGCATATATGAATCAGCATTTTATGTACAACGTGCCAACGGCCCGGTTTGCCACGCTCACCGGGCGCAGCCTGGCCAGTTTTAAGCGTGATTTTGAAAAGGTGTTCCGCGCTTCGCCGGGGCAATGGTTACAGCAAAAGCGGCTCGCAGAGGCTTATTACCTTATCCGCGAAAAAGGCCAGAAACCCTCCGAAGTTTATTTGAATGTAGGTTTCGAGAATCTTTCGCACTTTAGCTATACATTTAAAAAAACGTTTGGGGTAGCGCCATCGATGCTTGGTTGATTGGATTTTCCGGCATCGCTGAGTGATTATATATTCCATAACATAAAGAGACGTTTATGACCGAAGCAGAAAAATACTTTCATGAACTTACCCGGCAGATCCCGGATGTTGAACCAGGCAAAATGTTTGGCGCTTTATGTTTTAAAACGCCTAATGGTAAAGCAGCGGCCATCTTTCGGCGGGATACCCTGGTAGTAAAACTTAATGGTGAAGCCCGCGATGAAGCATTAAGCTTGGATGGCGCCCAGCTTTTTGATCCGATGGATAACAGACCCATGAAAGAATGGATCCAGATCCCCTATGTTTATCATGACCGGTGGAAAGAGTTTGCCCTAAGTGCTGCTGAATATGTGCGCACAATCCCGGTAAAAGCTGCATCAAAAAAGAAATAAGTATTTGCCTATGCTAACGGCACTTGATACCTTTTACCTGCAACAGGACGAACCTTTAAAAGGTTGTTTTTTAGCGCTGCGCCAAATAATCCTGAACCATGATGCCGCTATTACCAACGCCTGGAAATTCAACATGCCATTTTTTTTGTACAAGAGAAAAATGTTTTGTTACATATGGACGCATAAAAAGCTGCAACAACCTTTTATTGGCTTTAGTGAGGGCAAAAGGCTGCACCATCCCAGTCTAACTTTTGAAAACCGTTCGCGTATCAAGATCATGATCCTTGATGCAGAAAAAGAGCTGCCCGTTGAAATTATTGAAGAGGTCTTGAATATGGCCATTGAGTTGATAAAACGTGATCTGTAAAACCTATGCCAACACCACTGGATAATTTTTACCTGCAAAGGGACGAACCCATAAGGGGCTGCCTGCTGGCCCTCCGGGAGATCATCCTGAAACAAGACGAAGCTGTTACCGCAACCTTGAAATATGGGATGCCTTTTTTTTGTTACCGGGGCAAAATGTTTTGCTACCTGTGGGTGCACAAAAAACTACTGAAACCTTATATCGGCATTGTTGAAGGCCATCGCTTTGATCATCCCTCCCTGATCATAGAAAAACGATCGCGCATGAAAATTATGCTTTTTAATGCAGATGAAGATCTGCCGGTTGAAACCATAACTGATATCCTGAAACAGTGTATTGAGCTGTATAAAACAGGGGTTATAAAAGTTGGATGATTTAACATGATACATAAATGATTATATTATCTTGCCAACGAATGAATTTAATAACCATTCATTAATATTTTTTAATAAAACATAGTAAAATAGTTTCATGTATTGGTACGAAGATGACATTAAACAACTTGAAAAAGTTAGTTTGAATAGGGAATATGAACCTGAAACAATTTTTTATGGCAGCTCATCGGTAAGGTTATGGCCAAACCTTAATGAAGATTTCAAAAACGTTAAACCGATTAATCTTGGGTTTGGCGGTTCTACATTAGCAGCCTGTGTTTGGTTTTTTGAACGGGTGATGTTCAGCTATCACCCTAAACGTTTAATTGTATACGCCGGCGATAATGATCTTGGCGATGGCCGCCACCCCGAGGAAGTATTTATATTTTTTCAGCAACTGGTTACCAAAACGCAGCAGCGCTTTGGCGATCTGCCCTGCTATTATGTTTCACTAAAACCGAGCCTCAGCCGTTGGAACATGATTGATAAGTTTAAATACGCCAATAACCTCATCGAAACAGAAATTGTAAAGAAAACCGATAACTGGCATTTTATAAATGTATATAAAGAGATGGTTGATGCTAAAGGATATCCTAAAAAAGAGTATTTTGTGGGTGATGGTTTGCATTTAAGCCCGGCCGGTTACCAGTTATGGAAACAGGTGATTAATGATCATATTAATCGCTAAGCATTACTATTTATTTAATTTGAAGTAACATCTGTTGTGGAAATTCCGCACCAAAAGACCTAACCTAAAATGAAAAGAGCGTACCATAAATGGTTTAGTGCAAGTTTGCACCGTAATATGGAACTTTTGATATTTGGACATAGCGGCAGGGCGGTGTTATTTTTCCCAACCCGGATGGCCCGGTTTTTCGATTATGAGAACTGGGGAATAGTTGAGGCGCTGCAGCACCGCATAGAAAACGGTGAACTGCAGCTTTTTTGTGTAGATAGTATTGATGCCGAAAGTTTTTATAACCCCTGGATACACCCTGTTGATCGTATCGACCGCCATAAGCAGTATGAGCAATACATATTAACAGAGGTTATTCCCTTTATGAAAATTGAAAATGACAGCAACATTTTTGATGTTGCCGGTTGCAGTATGGGGGCTTATCATGCTATAAACCTGGCCCTAAGACATCCAACCATCTTTAAAAAGGTAGTATGTATGAGCGGCCGGCAAGATCTTACCCGGCAGATAGAAGAATTCAGGGATCTGTTTGATGGTTACAGAAACGAGGATATCTATTTCAACATGCCACTGCAATATGTAGCCAACCTCGGCGAAGGGTATGATTTAGATGCTATCCGCAAAATAGAAATTATCATGGCTATTGGCCAAACAGACCCTTTTATTTCCAGCAACCGCGAATTTAGCTACGTGCTCTCGTCAAAAGGAATTGATCATAGGTTATACATTTGGGATAATTACGCGCATAGGCCAAGGTATTGGAAACAGATGGTACAGCTGTATTTGTAAACAGGGGAATTTTTTAACTTTGTGTAAACATTCCTCCAATGATCCCTGCCACCCTGGATAGTAAAGTAATTGATACCCTGCGCGATTTGCCGGATATGATCCCGGTGATGCGTGATTATTTTGAGGACTGGACCATCAGGGTTTTTAATCGCGAGCAGCACGAATGCCGCAATTACCTATCTCCAAACCGCCGCGAATTTTATAAAATATTGTTTGTTACCAAAGGTACCGGCGTGTTTACCATGGGGCTAAACACCTATTTTATTGAAGAACCTACCCTCCTTTACATACATCCCAACGATATTATTTCCTGGAAAAAGCTTTCTGAAGAATCTGGCGGTTATTATGTACTTTTTAAAAAATCGTTCATTCATTCCCATCCGCAACTAAAAGCTACCATTGATCAGTTTGGCCTGTTTAATGAAAAAGCTAAAAGCGTTATCCGGCTTGCCCAAAACGAGCTGCCCTTGCTTAACCAGCTTTTTGAAAGCATGCAATCAGAAGAATTATCGGGCAGCGAGTACAAGGATTTTTCGATGCAGGCGTACCTGCAACTGCTGATGGTTGAAAGCATGAAGGTTGCCCGCTACCCAAAGCCCGACCATGTATCTGACGAATACCGTCATATTCACCAGTTTTTTAATTTACTGGAGAGCGAAGCTTCCAATATCAACTTTGAAAAATCCATCCGTTTAAAAACTGCGCAGGAATTTGCCGATCAGCTGGCCGTACACCCCAACCACCTCAACGCTTTGCTTAAAAAACATACAGGCCAAAATGTAAGTACGCACATCCGCAACCGGATATTGGAAGAGGCCAAGGTACTGCTATTACAAACCGATTGGACCCTGCAAAACATCAGTTACAGTATTGGGTTTTCCGAACAGCCAAGCTTTAACCTGTTTTTCAAAAAAAATACGGGAGTTACACCTGCCGAATTTCGCAAGGCCTACCATGCTGCCTGAGGGCTTAAGCTCATTAAACTAATTTAATTAATATTTCAATCTTTGAAATTATTAATAAGCCCTTTGTTATTATTACAAGCCCCCCTCCTGCTTCTGCCGACCTTTGGTGTATAAAAACAAAAGCAAAATGAAAACTCAAAAAACATGGTTCATTACCGGCGCCTCAAGAGGCTTCGGTTTAGTTATCACCAAAGCCGTATTGGCATCTGGCGACAAAGTAGTAGCTGCTATACGGAGCAACCCGGAAGCCTTAGCCGACCAGCTAAATCATCCCGAAAATTTATTCATAGTAAAGCTTGATATCACCAACGAGGCACAGGCTAAAGAAGCAACAGAAAAGGCTATTAATCATTTTGGCCGTATTGATGTGTTGGTTAATAATGCCGGTTACGGCTTACTATCGGCAGTTGAGGAAGCTACCGACCAGGAGGTAAAACAAAACTATGAGGTTAATGTATTTGGAATGTTAAACATCACCCGGGCAATATTACCCTATATGCGGAAACAACGCGCCGGCCATGTGATCAATATATCATCAGTAGGCGGATTAAGCGCTTATTATGGATGGGGATTATATGGTTCAACCAAGTTTGCTATTGAAGGCATTACAGAAGCCATGGCACAGGAACTTGCCCCATTGGGTATTCATGCAACTGTAGTGGCCCCGGGATTTTTCCGCACCAACTTTCTTGATGAGTCGTCGCTTACCCGTTCGGCAAATGTAATTGCCGATTATGCCGAAACCGTTGGCGCCATGCGTCAATTTGCAACCGAGGCAAATTATAAACAACCCGGCGATCCCGAAAAACTGGCCCAGGCATTTATCAAACTAGCCGCTGCCGAAAACCCACCGGTTCACCTGCCCTTAGGTAATGATACCCTAAAACGTTTCCGTGAAAAAACCGCCGCGTTTGAAAAAGATATCGAGAACTGGTATGATGTGGTAACCGGTACCGATCATGATGATGTGGCTAAGTAAGCATACAAATGGCACAAAACAAAAAAAGCAGACCAAAACTCTGCTTTTTTTGTTTCGTATGATGAGGGTCGCACCTACAAACCACTGCAGCAAACCGTTACAACAGAGGCACACAATCAAAAGCAGATCCGCAAAATCATTGTAAGCCTGTTGTTTAGCTTTATTATTGCCGTTTTTTAAATTTGCCCGGATAGGTAATGGCATTTTTATATATTTGCGTCTCTGCTCCCGTAGTTCAACGGATAGAATTATGGTTTCCGGTACCATCGATATGAGTTCGAATCTCGTCGGGAGCACAATAAAGCCTCTAATTGTATCAATTAGGGGCTTTTAAACAGATTAGAGGGCGGTTCTTGAGTGGATTTTATCCATGAGCCTCTTTTAGCTCATTGTTAAAGTCATAAAACTGTTTTTTCTTTTCGCCTGTAACTTTGTAGGATCTGCTACTGCAGAAATAGCATGAACAGGGCTTACCGGTAGTACGAAAGCAATTTGTATTTATCGAAGCATTATCCACTATGCCTCTGTTCTTAAGTCTCCTTTTAAACCTTAGCATTTTCAATTCATGTCTACGTGCTTTATTCATAGTCAATTCTTTAATTATAATTATATGAATATAAAAGAAAAACTTGTAGCAATAAAAAAGGGTTTACTTTTCAGCAAACCCTTTTTTAATTATGTTAAAGCTTCTCGCCCTATTCCCTTACACGTTAAATCTAAAGTGCATAATGTCGCCATCCTGCACAATATAAGTTTTGCCTTCAACGCCCAACTTGCCATTCTCTTTAATGGTAGCTTCAACGCCGTTGTATTTTACAAAATCATCATATTTAATAACCTCTGCACGGATAAAGCCTTTTTCAAAATCGGTATGGATCACTCCTGCAGCCTGTGGCGCAGTAAAGCCCTGGGTAATTGTCCAGGCGCGTACTTCCTGTACACCTGCGGTAAAGTAAGTGGCCAGGTTAAGCAAACGGTACGCTGCTTTAATGAGCTTATTAACTCCAGACTCGGTTAAGCCAAGATCGTTTAAAAACATCTGGCGTTCCTCAAATGATTCCAGCTCGGCAATTTCCGCCTCAATTTGTGCCGAAATGATCAGTACTTCGGCTTTTTCTTCTGCAACTGCAGCTTTCACTTGGTCAACATAAGCGTTGCCGGTACTTACAGATCCCTCATCAACATTACAAACATACATTACCGGTTTCGCGGTAAGCAGCCATATATCAGCAATGTATTCTTTATCCTCTTCGGCCACCGGCGCGGTGCGGGCAGATTTACCCTGCAGCAGGTGGTTTTTATAAACGGTTAAAACATCAAATGTTTTTTTGGCTTCTTTGTCGCCGCCGGTTTTAGCCATCTTTTCAACCTTCTGAATCTTTTTTTCTATCGAATCAAGATCTTTAAGCTGCAATTCGGTATCGATGATCTCTTTATCGCGGATAGGATCAACAGAACCATCAACGTGGATCACATTATCATTATCAAAACAACGTAAAACGTGGATAATAGCATTTGTAGCACGTATATTGGCTAAAAACTGGTTACCCAGGCCCTCGCCCTTGCTGGCGCCTTTTACCAGGCCGGCAATATCAACAATTTCGATAACGTTGGGCACAATAGACTTTGGCTGAACTATTTCGGTAAGCTTTGTTAAGCGCTCATCCGGCACTGTAATTACACCTACGTTTGGCTCAATAGTGCAAAACGGAAAGTTGGCCGCCTGCGCCTTGGCATTTGATAAGCAATTAAAAAGTGTTGATTTGCCCACATTTGGTAAACCCACTATTCCACATTGTAAACCCATTTTGTTATACTCTAAATTCTAAAATATGTCCATAGTCAATGGTCCGCAGACCATAGTTAAAGTTGACTATCAGGCCGATATTTGCTATAGACCATGGCCTATGGACTATCGACCAAAAGGCTGCAAAGATAACAGAAATTTTTGCCTAATAATTTGAAAAAATAAACGACTTTTGCCATCGTTAAAAAAACAGAAAACAGTTTATAATAAGATGTAAAAAAACGAGGGCGTTTTATGGAAGAGATGGTTGAGCAAATAGAATTGTTGCTGGAAACGAAAGACAATACCGGGTTACAGGATTATTTGAACAACCTTAACATATCGGATGTTGAAGAACTGATTGATGAACTTCCTGAACATGGTGCCCTGTTTATTGAAATCCTTTCTATTAACCGCGCCGTTAATGTGTTCCGCATATTGGATTTCCCAACACAGGAGCGTATTATCAAAAAACTTTCGGGCCAAAAAGTGGAAGAGCTTATTAATGAGCTCCCGCCTGATGACCGTACATCGCTTTTTAGTGAGTTACACGGCGATGCGGTTCAAAAACTGATCCAGCACCTATCGCCGGAAAACCGCAAGGAAGCTTTATCCCTTTTAGGTTACGAAGAGGATAGCGTTGGCCGTTTGATGACGCCTGATTACATTGCCGTAAAAAGAACCTGGGACGTTACCCGCGTATTATCACACATTCGCCGTTACGGTAAAAACTCCGAGACGATTGACGTAATATACGTTATAGACGAGAATGGCCAGTTGCTGGATGATATCCGCATCCGCGAGATATTGCTGGTGAAACCCGAAACAAAGGTGAGCGACCTGATGGATGGCCGCCTGATTTCGCTGAGTGCAAGTGATCCGCAGGAAGAAGCTATCAATATTTTCAGGATGAACAACCGCACGGCTTTGCCTGTAGTTGATAGCGAAAATATTTTGCTTGGGATAGTAACGGTGGATGACATTTTATGGATAGCCAACGAAGAGTATACCGAAGATATTCAAAAAATAGGTGGTACCGAGGCTTTGGATGAGCCTTACCTGGATATTAACCTTTTTAAACTGGTAAAAAAACGTGTTGGCTGGCTTATCATTTTATTTTTAGGCGAAATGCTAACGGCTACTGCTATGGGCTTTTTTGAAAAGTCGATTGAAAAGGCGGTTGTGCTGGCGCTGTTTATCCCGCTTATTATATCAAGCGGTGGTAATGGCGGCTCGCAGGCTTCAACCTTAATTATACAGGCAATGGCGCTTGGCGAAGTTACCGTAACCGACTGGTGGCGTGTTATGCGTCGCGAGTTACTCTCGGGCCTGATGCTGGGTGCTACTTTAGGTATCATCGGTTTCTTCCGTATTTTTGCTTTTGCCATGCTTTGGCCTCACCTTTACGGTCCGTATTGGATGCTGGTTGGGTTAACGGTAGGTTGCGCCCTGGTGGGTGTGGTTTTGTGGGGGTCGTTAGCAGGATCCATGCTGCCGCTCATCCTCAAAAAATTAGGTGCCGACCCTGCTACGTCATCTGCGCCGTTTGTTGCTACGCTGGTTGATGTTACCGGGCTTATTATTTACTTTTCGATAGCGTTGCTGTTTATGAAGGGTACGTTGCTTTAACATAAATATGGCATCCTATTATTGTTTAGTTTAAATATTTATATCTTTAGTACTAACTATATAAATATTTAAACCCTAAACTAAAAAATGGAAACCGAAGAAATCTACGTTGCTCCTTTAGAACCAAACAACAATCTTATTTTAACACCCGAAGCTCAAAGCTATCTGTTATCTGCCGGTAAATGGGCTACCTTTTTAGGTATTCTTGGCTTTATATTTTGCGCCTTATTTTCACTTGTAGCCATATCAATAGGTACTATTTTTACAAAAATGGCCGAAATGATGCCCTATAATCCGGGGCTAAAAATGATGGCGGGTTTTGGCGGCGGCGTTACTATTTTTTATCTGCTGATTGATTTGCTTTATTTTTTCTTTGCACTGTACATATATCAGTTTGCAACAAAAATTAAAAAGGGTATCAACTTTAGCGATAGTACTCACATTACTGCCGGCCTGGGCAAGCTAAAGTCCTTTTTTAAATTATGGGGAATTGTAACCATAGTTATCATATGTATATATGTGTTAGCTATTATTGGCTTTATAGCATTTGCAGCAGTCATGAAAAATTCTATGGTTGGTGTTTAAAAAGGCACCTATGTGAATCAGGAACTGGTATTACTTATTATACAAAATGAAAAACCCCGCCAAAAGCAGGGTTTTCTTGTAATAATATAGTTTAGTGGTTGTTCGGCCTTATATCTCGAATGAGAAATCCTCATCAGCAGATGTTTTTGCAACTTCAGAGTTCTCGCTGTATTCGTAACGTTTTTCAACAACGTCCTGGTTAGCCTTTATATAGTCAACTGTATCTTTTAAGCCTTCGGCAAATTTTTCAAAATCCTCTTTGTATAAAAAAATCTTGTGTTTAATAAACACACCGTCCTCCAAACGTTTCTTGCTCTCTGTTATAGTAACATAGTAATCGTTTGATCTGGTTGCCTTTACATCAAAAAAATATGTTCTCTTCCCGGCTCTCACCTTCTTTGAAAATACCTCTTCCCGCTCTCTATTGTCAAAATCTCCCATATGAATATACCCGTAATTAGTTTTGGTTGGCATAAATATAAATAAAAATTCAAACAGCAAGTATTTTATTCAACTTTATTACACATTTTAAAACAAAATGGCACTTTACTTGTGTTGAAGTTAAATTTATTACAGTTTAGAGATTCAATTTACCCGATTTTTAAACACTTTTGCACCGAATATTTTCGCAAATAAATGTTAAGAAACAGGGCAAAATGGAGATTTTTTTAGCGATTTTCCTGGTTTACGCGTCCTGCTCTTCTTCAAGCAATTGCTTTTCGTACAGGTCAAAATAGGTACCTTTAAGCTGCATCAGGTATTCATGGTTGCCATGCTCAACAATTTGGCCCTTGTCCATTACCAGTATCTTATCGGCGTTTTTTATCGTCGATATCCGGTGCGAGATAATGATACTGGTTTTACCCTGCATTACCCGGCCCAGGTTATTCAAGATCTCCTCCTCGGTACGGGTATCAACTGCCGAGAGGCAGTCATCAAAAATCAATATCTGCGGATGCTTAAAAATTGCTCGTGCTATAGATACCCGCTGCTTTTGGCCGCCGGATAGTGTAACACCACGCTCGCCAATCAGGGTGGTAAAGCCATGCTCAAGCTCTATAATATTGTTATAAACAGCGGCATCTTTCGCGGCCTGCTCCACAACCGGCAAATCAAGCACATCGGCACTAAAGGCAATATTATTGGCTATGGTATCCGAGAACAGGAAAACCTCCTGCGGCACAAAACCAATTTGCGACCGGTAACCTTCCAGGTTAAATTGCTTCAGGGGGATATTATCAGCAGTTATTTCGCCGTCGGTAGTATCATACATGCGCATTACCAAATTGGCAATGGTTGATTTGCCCGAACCTGTACGGCCAATAATGGCCACCATTTGCCCCGGATCAACTTTAAACGAAACATTTTTTAAGGCCTGTATCCCGGTATCCGGGTAAGTAAATGACACATTATTAAACTCAAGCGCGCCTTTAATGGTATGCACCACCCCATCAGCAGACATAATCTCTGGTTCCTGTTGCAAAAACTCATTGATTCGTTTTTGTGAAGCCGCCGCGCGTTGGATAAGTGAGGTTACCCAACCAAGTGAGATAACCGGGAAAGTAAGCATGTTTAAATACACAATAAACTCGGCAATGTTACCCGATGTAATATTCCCTTTCATTACCTCAACCCCGCCTACGTACATGGTAATTACGTTACTTAAACCTACCAGCAATAACATAATAGGATAAAACATAGCCTGCACCCTGGCCAAAGCCATGGAATGAGTTTTATAATTCTCGCTTTCGGCAGCGAAGTTTTTGCGCACAAAGCCTTCGCGCACGTATGACTTGATGACCCTGATACCCGAAATATTTTCCTGTACAAAGCTGGACAGACCCGATAACCGCTCCTGGATTTGCTCGCTGCGGTAATTGATTATATTATTTACGTAGTAAATAATACCCGCCAGTATAGGCAATGGCAATACCGAAAAAATGGCCAGCCTTATATTTACCGTAAGCATGGCGTATATCACCAAAATAAATAGCACCACCGTGTTAATGGTGTACATAATACCCGGGCCCAGGTACATGCGTACCCGGCTTACATCTTCGGTAACACGGTTCATCAAATCGCCGGTGTTGTGACGGCGGTAAAAAGCAAGCGACAGGAGCTGGTAATGATTATAAATTTCGTTCTTCAGATCATACTCAATATGGCGCGACATGAGGATGATGGTTTGTCGCATAAAAAAAAGAAACAGCCCCCGCAACAGCGCCAGCACTAATACCAGCGCGCCAAAAAGCATCAGGCTGCTGCCAAAAATATCATAGATCATACTTTGACGGTTAAAGCCGGCAAAAAGCTGGTAAGCGCCAATATTTTCGGTAACCAAATCAAAAGCTACGCGGATAACCTGCGCGGGCAGCACACCAAAAATATTGGATATAATTACAAACATCACACCCGGAATTAATCGCCAGCGGTATTTGTAAAAAAACTTATTGAGGTACGCGAGGTCTTTCATGTTTTAGTCCGAAAGTCGAAAATCCGGCAAGTCCGAAAATCCGTCAGATCAAAAGTATTAAAATTTGGGAGGATTGTTCGAGGGTAAAGGTCTGACGGATGTAAATAATTTAACGCCCGTTTTTGCATGAGTGTTATATCTTGTTGCCGGCTACGGCAAAAGCAGCATGTTAAAGTTTACCAGGCCGCGCCAGCCCCATCAATGCCCAACACTTACAACGCGTGTCACTTTCCATTGGCCATCCTTATATTGCCAGATGTGTACAAATTTCATGACACCTATCACCGGCTAGCCGTTTTCGGTATGGGTAAAACGATGGGTTCCCATTTCAATAGCTCCGAAGCCGGGCATAGGGTAAACTTCCAGGCTTTCGGGCAATAGGTCACGCCGCAGATCGGCCGCTTGTTTATTTTCAAAAATCCCTTTAAAACCGGCCATAGTGGCAGCGTAACCGGTAACGCCTTTGCCATCATTATAAAACTCCACATCGGCGGCAAATAAGGTTTTAAGCACATCCATATTACGGTTATTAAAAGCGTTAAACATTACGCTATCCATACGGGCAATGGTTTTAAACAGCGCAGGGTCCTTCGGTTTAAAAGCTGTGGTTTGGGCCTTAGCGGTAAAACCAACAGCAATAAACATTACAAAAAAACAGATGCGGAAAAACAAATGAGGTGCTTTCATGATCAAACTATTAAATATACCGCAAAGACGCCCGCGGGCCCCCGGTAGTTACAGTTAAGCTACAATATTTGCCTCTACTGTTTTTTTCGCCAAAAAGCGTTTCGCAAGCCATTTTCTAACGGGTTCGTCATATAATTTTAGCGAGGCGTAAGCAATGACAATGCTAACCACAAACAAAAGCAGGCCAAACCAAATACCATACTCCATGGGTACCTTATTTTTTGAAACCCAACCTGTATAAAGGTATATCAGCGGGTAATGCGTAATATAAATCGGGTATGATATATCGCCAAAAAACCGGCACACCTTGGCCGAAAACTTACCGTCTATGTGGCCTCCGGCACCAATGGCAACAATCAGCGGAAACATCAGAATAATAGCAAACGACTCATACAACCCGTTCATCCACAAATGTTCGGTACCGCCAATCCTGGGTATAAATAAAACAAGGGCTATCAACAGGCTACATACGGTAAAAGCGCCTTTGATACGAATCAGCTTGCCCATACGCGAAAGCAGGATCCCGGCAAAAAACGGGTAAAGCATACGTAAAAAACCAATATTAAGCTGAGTTTTATCAATACTCCAGCCGCCGATAACATCCCCCTGCGGGCCCATTACCAAATAGCGCACAAGTAAACCGGCAAATATAACCACCAATACCGCAAGCACCTTTTGCGAAACTTTGCGAAAAAACAGTGCGTACATGATGTTGGCAATGTATTCAAAAAACAGCGACCATGCCGGACCATCCAGTGGATGCATTTCCTGCCAGCCCCGTATATCCATCGATATAGGCAAGGGAATCATTGTAAAACCAACCACCATCACCAACAGCAACTTCCAAACCGGCGTACCGGCTATCAGCGGAAACACCGGGCTTGCCTGGAAATAAAAAAGCAAGGCGCCAATAATAGTACCCACAATAACCATGGGTTGCAGCCTGATTAGCCGGCGTTTGTAAAAATCCCACTGGCTCATTTTTCCCCATCGATCATCATAAGCATAAGCCACCACAAAACCCGACAGCAAGAAAAAGAAATCGACCGCCAGATAGCCATGATTAATGATCTGGTTAAAACGGTTACCCGAATAGGTTTCTAAAACGTGGAAAGCCACCACCAGCAGCGCGGCAACCCCACGCAAGCCATCTAAAATTGGATAATGTTTTTTTGAATCAGGATAAGCAGGCGAAGCATTCATTTAATTTGTGATAATTATAAATGGTAAAATTGGGTTTAATCAGGTTAATGATGCCGTTATGGTTAAGCGGCAGTATTTAACGCTAAATGTGCTTAAATAAAATGGAAATACATAAATGAATTTTACGCATTGGGAATTTCATGAAAAAAAGCTTTAAATGTCAGACTGATATAAGAGAGCGCAACTCTGTTTTTTTGTTGTACTTCAGGTTCGACATGCTAAGACGCGCCGAAGATCACCTGGTTAGTTCCTTTTCATCAAAATCAACAGTAATACCTTCCACAAATATTTCATCTTTATTAAAGGAGCTATATTTTTCCGTCATCTTACTTGTTATTTCTTCAGTAACATCAATTCCACCGCCATTTTTAAAGTTGATCTTTATCATATCGACAGTATAAATAGGCCCCCCATGGAAATCCCCACCAACCAAAAATCAATGAAAGAATATTGTAACGCAATCGATACTTGGATATCCGTTCGCCGGGCCTTATAAAATACGGGGGAGATATAAGTCTGAAAGTTAAAGCAAGAATCGAAATGCAATAACCATAAATTACAATTTTTGCACCCTCATTTAAACCTTTATATAGTTCATTTAATGATATTCCGTTTGTTGCTTTAATGGTATAAGTTTTCATCAATTGTTGTAAAGGTTTATTACACTAAATATAGATACTTTATAATTTAATACGCGCTAAATTATAAAGCATCACGTCTTTAGCATACCAAATACCTTCGTAACTATCGATATCAAACAAAAAACAGTATTGGCGTAAAATCTTGACTGGTCGTCTTTAGTACAGGGGCATTCTTATCTACCCAAAATACTCCTCTGTTGATGCCACTAAGGTTAACAACTTCAATACCGGTTCTACTTCAAGCTGGCTTGCCCAAAGTTCCTCGTCAAATTTTTTGAATGATTGAAGGGAGGTAAGTACCTGGTGGGCTTCTTCGTTTTCCAGCTGATCAAAGTGCATAAAGGTTTTGCCATCGGGCAGTAACCAGGCACCATATTTTATACCGGGATGGTTAAGCTGTTTTAACTCGGCAACAATGCCGGCAATGTTTTGCTGGTTTGTTGCGGCAAATTGCGCTGTGGTGGTGTATTGTACTCTTACTATTTTCATGGCGAATAAGTTTTAATAGTTATCTATTATTATATTGAATATTTGATTGCAGTGCGCAGACGACTCACCCCGACATCGCTGCGCTTATCACCCCTCTCTCCGCTTCGCGCATAGAGGGGATTTAAAAATTCTGATCAAAAAACTGTTTTGCCCTCTTTTCAACGAAGTTGAAGAGAGGGCCGACCGGCGAAGTCTGGTCGGGGTGAGTCGTCCGATATGCTTAGCCGATTGATTATTTATCAGTCACCACCCGTTCCACCCTATAATTTAACCCGGCTGTCGTGCCGCTGGTTACATCAATAGTAACTCCTGTTATTTTGCCGGCCATAGCTGATGCAAGGAACACGGCGGTATTGGCTATATCTTCCATCAATGGCAGTTCTTTCAGCATGGTGTCGGCTTTCATTTGGCGAAGAACCTGCGCCATTACTTCGGGTTGGGCGGCAATCGCATCCGCAAATACTTTCGAATCGGGCGAACCTCCAGACCGGATATTTACCACCCTCACCCCGTAAACGCCCAACTCTGCGGCCAGGTTCCGCGAAAAACTTTCTACAGCGCAACATGCCGCCGCAAAGCCGCCTGTATATGGGTAACCTATTCCTCCGGGCGTTGCGGTAAGCGACAGAATAACGCCCGAGTGTTGGGGCATCATTACCCGGCCAGCCGCCGTAGCGGTCAAAAACCGGGTTTGTAGCATATTGGTTACCGGGCTCATGAAGTCATCTGCCGGCATATCAACCAGGGGGATGCCCTGCACAACATCAACCCCAACAGCATTAAAAGAGATATCTACCGTACCAACTTGCTGCACAACGCTATTTATATGATCGTTGATCGCTTTTTCATCCAGGGCATCCACTTCATCTACTTCGGCAAGCCCGCCATGGGCAATAATCTCATCTGCTACTTTTTGTACCGGGCCAGCATTGCGACCGGTTAAAAATACCCTGGCACCTGCGGCGGCCAATGCTTTGGCAACTGCACTGCCCAAAGAGCCGCCTGCGCCATATATAATTGCATTTTTGTTTTGGAGTAACATACAGCTTGGTTTATGTGGTGAAGGGTTTTGCTATACAAACCTAAAATTAAATATTTTTATTGCAGGGGGCTATTACAGACAATTTAAGGGTGATATTGCGACGATTATCACCCTCACCCTTACAAAACACAAGGGCTGTATGGTTTTGAGCCGTGCACTGCGTTTGGTATATCGGCCAATTTGATACAGCCTTCTAAACCGGGCTGTTACCCCGGTCTGTAAAAGCATCACTCGGTTAAAGCCCTCTGCCCGGATGCCTTCGGCGGATTCAATATGACGGGCCTTTTTAAAGGTCAATTTTTACCGTTAAATAGCTGCCTTACTAACGTTCCTTATCTAAGTTATGACTTTGAGCTAACTACTTTCAGTCTTATTAACTTTGTCAGTCAAAAAAAAACAGCTACTTTTGTACCGCCTTAAAAACATTTACTGCCATATCCAATGTCCGTCCAACTACCATCACAATCCATATTCGGCCAGCTCGAAACATTCGGTCATACAAAGGTTGTTTTTTGCAGCGATCCGGATACAGGCTTAAAAGCCATCATAGCTATTCATGATACTACACTCGGTCCTGCTTTTGGCAGTACACGCATGTGGAATTATAAATCAGAGGCTGATGCCCTGAATGATGTGTTGCGCCTGTCAAAAAGCATGACCTATAAATGTGCTATTGCCGGGCTTAACATGGGCGGTGGCTATTCGGTTATCCTCGGCGATTCGCGCAAGGATAAAACGGAGGCGTTGATGCGCAAGTTTGGCCGCTTTATTAAAAACCTTAACGGCGAGTTCATCACATCAGAAGATGTGGGCACCAGCCCGCGCGATATGGAATACATCCGTATGGAAACGGAGTTTGTTACCGGTATCCCGGAAAGTATTGGCGGTAGCGGCGACCCATCCCCGGTTGCGGCACAAGGGGTTTTGATGGGTATTAAAGCATGTGTTAAAGAACAGTTTGGTACTGATACCCTTACCGGAAAATCGGTAATTGTACAGGGTGTAGGCCATGTGGGCGAGCACCTGGTGCGCCTGCTCAGAGATGAAAACGTTAAAGTTTACATCAGCGATATTCAGGAAGAACGCATTGGGCAAATTGCAAAAAAATATGGTGCTGAAGCTATATCAAATAATAGTATATTTGATATAGATGCCGATATATATGCGCCCTGCGCGTTGGGTGGCACCGTAAATAGCGAAACTATTAACAAATTAAAATGCAGCATTATTGCAGGGTCGGCCAATAACCAGCTCCTGGATGAAAGCGTGCATGGCGAAATGCTGCTGGATAAAGGCATTATGTTTGCGCCGGACTATGTGATCAATGCAGGTGGTATCATCAACTGCTATTCTGAGTTAAAGGGTTTTAGTAAAAAACGAACCATGCAGCTTACCGAAAACATTTACGAGGTCACGCGTAACATTTTAAAGCTTTCGAAACTCGAAAACATTTCAACTATTGATGCGGCAAATAAGATAGCCGAAAGACGGATAGCTGATATTAAAAAAGTAAAATCATCATATTAATTATAATTTAAACTGTGAGCCTGATGGCTCACCAAATCGTTCTTACACATGTTAAACAGAAGGCACCTAAGGGTAAAAGTATTACAGGCACTGTACGCGTTCCACTCGTCAGATACAAGGGAGATCAATCACCATGAAAAAAACATGTTGCACAGTATCGACCAGGTTTTTGAAATGTATATCTGGATGTTATCATTAATATCCGAAGTGGTTAATTATGCGGCAAACGACAAGGAAGAAAGAGCCAACAAATATTTACCCTCCGCCGAAGACTTGAATGCTGACGTTAAAATACTTGGCAACAGGTTTATCCTCTCCTTAAATGACAACCGGGACTACCTCATCGCTTTAAAAAAATATAAAGTAGAGTGGCAGTTTGAGCCAGAACTGGCTAAATCGTTGTTCACCATTCTTAAAAATTCGCCCGAGTATATTGCTTACCTGGCAAAAACCGACGATACCATCCAAACGGACAAGGACATCATCAAATTCATTTTCAAAAAAGTAATTTTAAAATCATCACTGGCCGAGCAGGTTTTTGAAGATAAATTTATTTTTTGGCCGGTTGATCGTGATGTATTGCAGGCTTTGATAGCCAAAACTTTCAAAAACTTTTCAAGCGACGATTACAAACAAAATCACCTGGCCGAAATTACAGGTAACTGGGTAGAAGACCGCGAATTTGTGGTTGATCTGTTTGAAAAAAGCATCCGTTTTGATAGCCCTTACCAGGAACTGATAGCCGCCAAAACTACCAACTGGGAACCAGATCGTATTGCGATGATGGATACCCTGCTGATGAAGATGGCCATTACCGAGTTTATTAACTTTACATCTATCCCGGTAAAAGTAACTATTAACGAGTACCTTGAAATTTCAAAGGAGTTTAGCACACCTAAGAGTAATTCATTTATAAACGGTATCTTAGACAAGATTTTGATAGACCTTAAGGCCGAAAATAAAGTACGTAAAATAGGCCGGGGATTAATAGAATAACCACATTGCAGAGCATCCAAATGAAGAAATTATTTTTAAGCTTAATAGCCGCAGGTTTGTTATTATCGGCCTGTAATCAATCAAAAGGCAGTGGCCAAACCGCGGCTGCAGACAGCGCGGCAACTACTACCGCCAATGCAGCCAACGCGCCAGTCATGAAATTTGAAAAAGACAGTCATGATTTTGGTAAAATTAAACAGGGTGATAAGGTTAATTACGATTTTAAATTCACCAACACCGGTAAATCGCCATTGATTATTTCAGAAGCGCATGCTACATGTGGATGTACTATACCTCAGTGGCCTAAAACACCCGTTAAACCAGGCGAAAGTGCTTTAATACAAGTAACTTTTAACAGCGCCGGTAAAAGCGGTTTACAAGACAAGCAAATTACAGTTACAGCCAATACAGTGCCTGCCCAAACTATGGTGCACCTTATAGGCGAAGTTTTAACTAAATAATTCAATTAATTTAAACAATGATAGCAACTATTTTATTACAGGCACCGGCAGGTGGTTCAAGTGGTTACGGTATGTTAATACCAATGGTATTAATTATAGTGGTATTTTACTTTTTCATGATCCGCCCACAGGTTAAAAAGCAAAAAGATCAAAAGAAATATGTGGATGAACTAAAAAAAGGCGACAAAGTAGTTACTACAGCCGGCATCCATGGTCGTATCATCGATCTTAATGATACCACATTTTTGGTTGAAGTTGAAAATGGTAAGATCCGTTTTGATAAATCAGCAATATCTTTAGATGCTTCAAAAGCATTAAATACACCTGCAGTAGTAAAAGCTTAAGCTTTTATGAGCAAGGATGTAAGGAGCAAGGAATAAGGACTGAAAGACAAAAGACTAAAAACCTTAAAAGGCGAAAGATGACCGGTAATTTTACCTTAAACTTTCGCCTTTATGCTTTTAAAAAAGTCTTTGACTATTAAGCCGTTATCCAAAATCCTTGATCCAAAAATCTTTGATCTTTGATCCAGAAATCCTTGATCCTTGATCCAAAAATCCTTGATCCAAAAAAATGGCTATAGTAAAATTATCCACAACAGAACGGCGACGGCTTTCGGCATTTTTTACCTGCCTGGGGCTGGCTGTTATTGCATGGATATTTACTACGCTCTCAAGCCCTTTGCCATATACTGTTGATGAAACTATAGCTTATAAAAACGCTCCTCAAAAACGCGCATTTCATTCCTTACAGGCCGATACTATTAAAGCTACTATACAGGGTACGGGCTGGCAGATGCTGTTTTCGAGGATGAAACCCGAAAGCAAGCCGATTACGGTGGATCTGGCTTCGTTAGAGACCCGCAATTATGTGGTGTTAAGCACCCAGCTTAAACAGATTAACAACAAGCGGGAGGCCAACCAGCAGATTACTATTATTGATCCTGATACCTTATATTTTGATTTCAGCAACCGCTTAACCAGGAAAGTACCTGTACAGGCCATGATGAACATCAAGTACCAAAAACAGTTTGCAGTATCGGGCAATGTAACTATAAAACCGGCTTATATAACCGTAAGCGGCCCGGCGGATCGCCTGCAAAAAATCAGTGCCTGGAAAACCGATTCTATACAGGCAGCTGATGTTAATGAAACCATAGCTACCCGTGTAAATTTACAGGCGGTTAATGAAGGCAATTTAAACATCTACCCTAAAACTGTACAGGTAATTATCCCAGTTGATGAGTTCACCGAAAAAACGCTGGATATTCCGGTTAAGCTAATCAATAACCATCATTTTGATAACGTTAAGGTTTTTCCGCAAAAGGTTAAGGTCACTTTTACAACTTCACTGAACCGATACAAGGACATGACCGAAGACCTGTTTGAAGCCACTGCCGATCTGGACCTCTGGCGCGATCATGGCTATTCAACCCTGCCTGTACAGCTAACCCGTTTCCCCCCGTTTTGTAAAATAGTGAAGGTAAACCCGGCTAATATTGATTTTATCATTAAAAAATAATGCTTAAAATAGGTTTAACAGGTAATATAGGCAGCGGTAAAACCACCGTAGCCAAAGTTTTTGAACTTTTAGGGATCCCGGTTTTTTACGCTGATGACGAAGCCAAAAACGTGATGGTTACCGATACCATCCTGGTTGATGCTATCAAACAATCCTTTGGCTCCGAATCTTATTTTGAGGATGGCTCACTTAACCGCAAACATATTGCTGGCATTGTTTTTAATAACAGCACCCAATTACAGAAATTAAACGCGCTGGTACACCCCGCAGTTTTCAGAGCTTTTGATAACCTGGAAGCAAAGGCCAAAGGCGCACCCTATATCATTAGGGAAGCCGCCATATTATTTGAAAGTGGCTCCTATAAAACATGCCAACGCACCATAGTGGTTACCGCCCCGCTTGATGTACGTATTGCACGTGTAATGCAGCGCGATGGCATTTTACGTACCGAAGTTGAAAGCCGCGAGGCCCGCCAGATCTCCGAAGAAGAAAAGAAAAACATGGCCGATGACATCATTATAAATGATGATCATCAACTGGTAATTCCGCAGGTGCTTGCGTTGCACAATAAATATTTAGCAATGGCTAAAAGTTTAAACCTGGTACATTAATAATTAAATCAACCGAAAGCTATCCCAATAAACAAATCTTAGCTTTTTGCTTTACGCATTCGGCTTTTAGCCTATATATATGATACTTGATGATTTTGTACTGATAGATGATAAAGGCCTGTATTGCAAATACGGCGATTTTTATCTCGACCCTAAATTACCCGCAAAAACCGCGGTAATAACCCATGCCCATGCAGACCATGCCATAAGTGGTAACAACGAAGTTTTTTGCACAAGGGCTACGGCATCTGTTATGCAGTTACGGTACGACCGCACAGCGGCCAAAGTTTTCAATATTATCCCTTTTAATGAACCGTTTAATGTTGGCAATGTAAAAATAACCCTGATACCGGCCGGCCACATGCTGGGTTCGGCCCAGGTGTTAATGGAATATGATGGTACCCGCTACCTGTACACCGGCGACTATAAACTGCAACCCGATGCCACCTGTGAACCTATAGAATGGGTAACTACAGATGTACTGATCACCGAAAGCACCTTTGCCGATCCGGCTGTAATTCATCCCGATCCGGTTGAAGAGATCAAAAAAATAAACGCTATTAAAAGCAATATCCTGCTGGGTGCCTATGGCCTGGGTAAAAGCCAAAGGCTCATCAATTTAATAACCGAGCACGCGCCGCAGAAAAAGATCTTGGTGCATCATAAAATCATGCCCATTAATGCCATTTACGAAAAGATGGGATTCCATCCGGGTAAATATCAGATGTATGGCCGTAAGCTGATGAAGGTACAGGACGAGTTTGTGTACATTGTACCGCCATTTACGTTTGATAGCTACATCAGGGCTACCGGTGTAAAACGCCTGTTTGCCTCGGGCTGGAAAAATCTGCAGGTAAACAACCAGGATACCCTGTTCATATCCGACCATGTGGATTGGAACGACATCCTGGAAACCATAGCCCGCACTCAACCCAAACAGGTATGGACCCTGCATGGCGATGGCAAGCATTTAAAAAATCATTTCAATAACCAGATATTTGTAAAAATTCTCAACTAATGTTGCAGGAGGGGGTTGATTACTACATAAACGAGGATGGTAACTTTGTTTTCACAAAGCAATATCACCTTACCCGGGGCTATTGCTGCAAAAACAAATGCCTGCACTGTCCCTGGGATTACGGCAAGCCTAAAACACCTGACAACAAGGCGGATACAAAGAATATAAACTAAGCGAATATCGATAGCTCATTTGAGGTAACAACAATTTAAAAATAAATAAAGATATTTGCACTTTAGTCATTAAAACTATTATGCGGATAGACGACGAAATACAAAGTACAAAGTTTGAGGATAACTATCATAAGGTAGCTATTAATATTGCCTATACTTCGGGTTGGCTAAACAACTTTTTCCGCTGTCATTTTGATAAGCATAACCTTACGCAGCAGCAATTTAACATCCTGCGGATATTAAGGGGTCAATACCCTAAGCCGGCAACAATCAATTTACTGAAGGAGAGGATGATTGATAAAATGTCTGACGCCAGCCGTATTGTTGACAGGTTAATGCAAAAAGAACTGGTTTCGCGCTGCACCAACAATAAAGACCGCCGCGCAGTGGATATCCGTATCAGCGAACTTGGTTTGGAAACTCTGGCCAAAATGGATGAAGAATTTAAGACCCGTGAAGTACTTAAAGATAATTTGAGCCCCGAAGAAGCAGGCCAACTCAGCGATCTGCTGGATAAGCTGAGGGGATAAGTTAAATTTTTTAACATCCTGCGTTTTAAAATCCTAGCGCGGGGACACTGAAAGGAAAATGACATTTAAAAAGGGCTGTCCTGCTGAGCCTGTCGAAGCATGTGGGCAAAGGCCTCTGCGCGCGCCCCTTCGACAGGCTCAGGGTGACAGGCTTTTTTTAAATGCACTATGTTAACAAAAACATCATCCTTGAGCGTAGCGAAGGATCTGTTATTCGCCATGCTTCTTCGCCCTGTAAAGTTTGTTAACAGATCCTTCGCTACGCTCAGGATGACAAAAGTTTTTTAAACATGTTATGGGAAGGCACAATCCTCTCTTAAAAATGCCCCCTTATTTTACCAAAGATCTCTGCATCATACAATTCTCTTAAATGCTGATGCACATCAGCCGACAATGGCGACAAAGCAGAAGCTTCTACGTTACTATTAACCTGCGATACTTTTGATGCACCGGGTATCACCGTGGTCACTTCCGGATGATCCAAGATCCAGCGGATTGCCCATTGCGGCATGCGGTTATCTGGCAGCAAGCCTTTTATTTTTTGCGATAGCTTCACCCCTTCTTTAAACTCAATGCCCGAGAATGTTTCGCCGGTGTTGAAGGCATCGCCGTTGGCATTATAATTACGATGGTCATTTGCTGCAAACTGTGTTTGCTCGTTAAACCTGCCCGATAATAAACCGCTGGCTAAAGGCACCCGAACAATAATAGCAACACCTTTTTCTTTTGCCCTGGCAAAAACCTCATCGGCTACGTGCTGCCTAAACAAGTTAAATATGATCTGTAAGGATGCTAATCCCTCCTGCTCCAGGCAAATTAAAGCCTCCTCTGATGTTTCTACACTGGCACCAAAATGGGTTATCAGCCCCTCCTGCTGTAAGCTGCGCAAATGATCAAACACTTTACCCGCCTTCATTTCATCCGTTGGGATGCAATGCAGTTGTTCTAAAAACAATTGCGGCACATCTAAATGCTTTAGGGAATCTTCTACGTTCCGCTTCATCACATCATAAGTGAAATTTTGTGGCCAGCCATTTGGGGCATCACCCCTGCGGCCAAGTTTTGTGGCTACAAAAACTTCTTTATCAATAGTTTTTAAAAACTTACCGATAACCGATTCACTTACGCCCATGCCATATACATCAGCTGTATCAATAAAATTACCGCCGGCATCGGTGTAAGCTTTTAATATGTTAAAAGCGTCTTCATCGTTAACATTCCCCCAATCAGCACTACCGAGTTGCCAGGTACCCAGACCTACTTCGGCTATTGGAGTGTTTTTAAAATTTCTGTTGTTCATTTGAATTTAATTATTCCCGTTATCGCGAAGTAACTTACTGCTACTGTATATTCATCATCTGCACATTTGAAATCTGAAATCTGCACATCTACCCCTTCGTTTCCTCGTGCAGGATATCTAAAATAGACGGTGTTACCCTGCCGAAAAATGAGATCCCGGCAGCACCGTTTTTCAACGCGTATTGTATGCCGGCCCGCACCTCTTCATCATTTTTAAAATCAGAAATATACAACCCTGCATATAACGGAAACTTTCCATCCAGGAAATGAACGCCCTCGGCTACGGCATCGCCTATCCAGCTTACACCTTCTTTATAAAAACCGTGGTATATCATCGGGCACACACCATCCAGGTGAAAGTTTGTCCAGTCTTGCCGTACATTGCGGCGCGCAACCTCAGGGGTTGGGAAAACCGCCGCTGTAATTGCTTTTTTATGTTGTTTAGCTATTGCCGAAATGCTGTTTACCACCCTGATGATATTACCATACCTAAATAACCGCCAGGAAAGACTGGCATCCGGGTATTGGATAGCTTTTACATCCTGGCCGTATTGCTCTTTAAATTTAGCCCGGCATACCTCGCAATAGCAATAATCATATTCGGGCAGTTCTCTGGTCTGCTCAATTTTATATTTATCCCAAAGGTTTACCGGCAGCACAACATCGCAATAACGCACATAATCCAGGTGAATACCATCTACGTAATCCAGCGACAATATCTTATCAACGGTACTGGTTAGGTAATCCTGCACCTCGGGGCGCGATGGGCACAGCCAGCGGTAGTATGTTACGTAGGGCGGTTTATCGGCACATGAATCGCCGTTGCGGTTTTTACTATACCATTCCGGATGCGTGGTAAGCAACTCGGCGCGGTTAAAGGTCCATATCCAACGGTGAGCTTCTATTCCGGCTGCCTTAGCCGCCCGGAAATGCCTTTCACTGTCGTTCTCAAAAAATATCCCGGTTATCCCTTTTGCCTTATAAGCCGCATAGTTGACCTTCAAATCCTCGTCTGCATCTTTCAGGTTCGGGTTTATCCAGATCCAGTTTTTCTTTACTTTTTTCTTTGCAACCGGAGTATTTACCGTAGCAGCATTGCTTAATAAAGGTAATTGGGAAGCAACGCCGGCCAACAAACCGGCTTTTAAAAATTGGCGCTTATTCATGGGTGTATCGGTTTTAATTGTTCTATGAAACCTTCCTGGTTTATGGTATAGGTTATGTTAGTCTTTTTATCCGTTACAGAAGCATCAAACTGACTTTTGGTAGCTTCTAAATTTAGTTTATTACTATTCCCCGCAATATCATATTTGCCTTTTATACCCAATTTACCAAGAGAGGATGCATACTCATGATGTTGCTTGTACCATAACTTTTCGCGGTAATACACCAGCCACAGGTATTTCTTCTGTTCCTCGGCATAAGGCATGGTAAATACCACATCATCAGCCTCATGTTTGCTAAACAGCAGGTATCCCCAATGCTCGGGACTATGCATATTAATCTCGCCCTGTGATGACCATACCCAATTATGCTCGGGCAGATCATGGCCGAGTGAATCTTTAAGTTTTACGTTGCGGCCATCTACAACTTTGGTATCATACTCCACCCTCGAAAAATTAACGCGCCATATAGTTCCATGCTGGGGTGGGGCAGATTTAAACCCCATGGTGACAGCACGAAACGGAATAGCCATTTCTACAGTCCAGCCCTTATCGGTATCAGCTGTGTTATTTAACGTACCCTGCACCTTTACTGCCGATAGGAGCCCATTTGCATCCCATCCTATAAGTCCGCCGCCGTTGTTACGGTAAGGTTTATTTAAAAACAGATCGAAAATAGTGTTCAGCGCATTCACCTCAATTTCATAATAATTATGAGTGGTAGCTGAGGGATCAATAAACAACTCAAAATCATTATCGTGATATACGATATCATCATGATTTTTTAATGTGGCCCAAACCTGCGGATCATTAATACGGGCGGCTACGTAAAGGTATTGATCGTCCCAAAGCATTTTTACATTGGTTTGCAATGGGGGCCTGGGTTTCAAATCACCCTCAATATCCACAAAGTCGCTTGTCCATTTTGCCTGTTGCCATATTGCATCGTCAATATCCCCGTCAATAACCGGCGGCTTAGCAATGTATTTTACCACATAATTTTGCGGAACTGCAAACAAGTTTTCGAGTCCCGCAAAGGGTGATTGAGCCGTTGCCAGCTGCGGTGCAAGCAATACGGCGGTTATTAAAACAGCTTTTATATAACTCTCTATTTTAAATATGGTGGTCATTAACTACCCAGTTCCAATATACGGTCAAACTCCTCGCGTTTAAGCGCCATCACAGATAGGCGGCCCTGGCGTACCAGGCCAACATCTTTTAGCTGCTCATCAGCTTTTATTACCTCAAGAGTTACCGATTTTTTAAGCGTTTCAACCGGCGAAAGATCAACTACCACCCAGTTTGGGTCTTCGGTAGTAGGATCCTGGTAAAACTCTTTTACTACTTTGGCTACCCCTACCACTTCTTTACCATCATTACTATGGTAAAACAGCACCAGGTCGCCTTCCTGCATCAGTTTTAAGTTATTGCGGGCCTGGTAGTTACGTACGCCATCCCAAAAGGTACGTCCATCTTTATTAAATTTTTCCCAGCTATATTTTACGGGCTCACTTTTTACTAACCAAAATAGTGTGTTTTTCATATCGTTAAGGCACTTTTTAAGGTTGTAGGGAACGAAACAGGGAACAAAATTTTATTAATTATCATAAATTTACAAAAAATGAAAGAGAAAAAAAGCCAGACTATATTAGTCTCAACGTGGGAAGAAATCGAGTTCAATTTATACATACCATTTATCCGGGATAAAGATAATAAGCCCTTTGTATTTTTCAATTATTTAAATCCTGATACCAACAAAAAGAAAAAAATTGTAAAATCGGTCGGTCTGGACAGGTACACTGATGTTAAAACCCTAAAGAAACAGGCTAAAGAATTAATTGATTCTTTAACTGATTTACTTTCCGGTGGTTGGAACCCTGTAACCAATTCTTATAACGACTTACCAATAACACCATTATCGTCAATATCTGAATGTATGGAATACTGGCTGAAAACCCGTATTGAGGCTGCTAAACTTGAAGCTATAGGTGATAAAGCCTTAAAGAGTAACACATATCTAATGGATTTCTTCAAGAAATGGCTAACAGCTAAACAGTTTTTATATAGGAAACCAAATTCCTTCACGTATCTGGATATTGATAATTTTTTACAAACTACTGCAAAAGATAGGAAATGGGGTAAAGTATCATACAATTGTTACCGAATGGATTTGAGTACTTTTTTTAAATCGTTGGTCACACAAAAAATAATTTCTGATAATCCAGTGGCACTATCCGAAAAGAAAAACATCAAAAATGATTCATCAAGATTTGTGATTTTTGATGAAAATGAATTAACAGATATAGTTAAGTTATTAGAGTGGAGATTCTGATGAACCAGACCACCTGATTCCGGCGCAAGCTGACCACCAATTCCGGGGCAAACTGACCAGGGGATTCCGGGACAAACTGACCACCCTGAACGTGTAGCAAATGCTGTAGAAGCAACCATCTTTCGGAGG
>NZ_JANYGH010000076.1 GCF_025362475.1 Mucilaginibacter sp. | reverse complement strand
GAGATGGCGTTCCAGGAAAAAGAAAGCGTGGAGCCGGGTGCGCCAATGATCTGCAGTGCGCCAAAGTTCATCCCATATAGCCAGTTGTTCGCCAAACGGCAGTGCGGAAAAGGTATAGGGGCGTTTAGATTCACGGCGATGGAGGGGAATGTTTCCCTGGAAGCTGCCAAGATGGGCTTTTACTTCTTCGGTGGGGCTGGTAGATTCTGCTGGTTTCATGCTTTGCGAAATTATCGTTTTTCAGGCAAGAAGTGTTTTAATGAGGTATCTATTATTTTAACTTAAAAGCCAAAATTATCGCAGCGATTTTACACAGAACACGGTATCTTAGTTTAAAAAAAGCGATATGCTTGCCAATCAAAACTTAAAGGCCTTTGTACCGACCATAATGCCGGAAAAGGCCAGGTCATTTTATAGCGAAGTATTGGGCCTGGAATTATTATCGGAGGACCAGTATGCACTGGAATTTGATGCTAACGGAACGTTGTTGCGTGTGGCCATTGTGCCAGAATTCAAGCCCCACCCATTCACTGCCCTGGGCTGGAACGTGGATGATATTACCGCTACGATCAAGTCATTAAATGACAAAGGTGTCTTTTGTGAGCATTTTGGTTTTTTAGAACAGGATAGCTTAGGTGTTTGGGCGGCACCCGGCGGGGCAAAAGTGGCCTGGTTCAAAGACCCGGATGGCAACCTGCTGTCTTTAACCGGGTACCAGGATATTTGAACACTTAAAAGACAAATCCCCACAAAACAAAAAGTAGAGGAGTATAAGAATAAAAAGACTGATGTCTATTATTCTGGTAGTTGCTCTACTATTTTTCTGCCGCGTTTTCTTTTCGATTAATATTGTTCCATGGACCACTAAATATTTTCATTTAAAATTTAAAGTCATGAAACAGAGCACATTCAAACAAGCGTTTATTAAAGTATTTACGCTGATTACATTAAGCTTAACAGCATTTAGTTTCACCAGTAAGTTTGGGCTGGACGGTTACGAAATCTATTTGAATAATAAACTCATCCTGAAGCAGTATGTGAACCAGCCACTTAGTTTAAGAGTACTGCAACTGAATAACGCAAATGAGGGCGACAACCTGCGTATTAAGTATACACATTGCACCGTTAAGGGGCCCGGCACCGGCCGGAGTATTGTTCTACAAGATGAGCAAGGAAACACCCTTAAAAAATGGGCCTTTGCTGATGCTGCTTCAGATTATAATATGACGATACCGGTAAAAGAATTATTGCAGCTGGAAAAAAAGAATGCCAATCACGAGCTCAGCCTCCATTATGCCGCCCGGGAACTCCCTAAAGGCGAAACACTTGCAATGCTTCATTTTAAATGAGGCAATTGATGAAAATTTAAAAGCCTTGCTCCTGATTAAAAGAAGCAAGGCTATAATTTTTATTCAATTAATTGAAAATCCGGGACGAATGTTGGGCGATGAATATCAGCTACTTTAATCCAGTGCAGATACGGTAAGCTTGATGATGTCAGCAAAAACAGATTTATCTGTAGTTGATTTCGCGGTAACCTGCATGCCTTTTACCGCATTAAATATGAATCTTGCCAATGCGCGGGCATCCTGTCCGTTTCTTATCTCGCCACTGGCCTGGCCTTTCCTTATCACCTGGTAAAAGGCTTCATCCATTTGTTGTTCGTTCTTGCATATCAGCTTATTAACTTCGGCATCGTGCGGTGCTACTTCAACTTCGGCATTTACCATGAAACAGCCTTTTTGCTGTTTATCAACCAGTAAATCGTTAATCGTAAGTTCCAATAGCTTTTGGATAGTTTCTTTGGCAGATCCGGAATGATCGATGATCTCCTGAATTTTAGCTGCGCCGGAATTTTGATAGCTCTCCAGCGCTTTCATAAAAAGGGTGTGTTTATCCTTATAAGTATCATACAGACTTGACCGGCTAATGCCCAAACCATCCACCAGGTCCTGCATGGATGTGCCATTATACCCCTTGTGCCAAAAAAGTTGTATTGCTTTGGTTAGCACCTCATTCTCATCAAAATCTTTCGTTCTTGCCATAACCTGGAATAGCCTTGCTTATTCAAGCAAAGCTATTCATTTTTAATTATTTTTCTGTAAAGCAGGGGGTATTACCTTACGCCACCGCTTGCCAGTAATATTTCACCTGTTAACCAGCGTGAATCTTCTGATGCAAGGAACACTGCAACATCAGCAATATCATCTGGCTGACCAATGCGGCCAAGCGGTGTGGTACTTACAATTTGAGTTTGAAAGTCACTGCCGATAAATCCGGCTGTGTGTGTACCTTCAGTTTCAACCATACCCGGATTGATGGAGTTTACACGTATTTTTTTACCACCAAGCTCTTTTGCCAATACATGGGTAATGGCATCAACAGCGCCCTTTGTGGCGGTGTAAATTGAACTTCCCGGAGGCGTGATACTAGTAACGGCCGAACCAATGTTAATAATGCTACCACCATTTTCATTAAAGCTTTTAACCGCACCTTGTGTAGTCAGTAATAAACCAAGCACGTTGGTGTTAAATTGGGTATGAAAATCTTCGGCGTTAATTTCTTCAATAGCGCCAAATTTGTAAACACCTGCATTATTTACCAGGATGTCAACCGCACCGAATGCGTTTTTTGTTTCTTCAAATAAACGGGTGATATCAGCTTCATTAGATACATTACCCTGTACAGCAATAGCTTTACCGCCATTTGCAGTGATCTCGGCAACCACCTGGTCTGCCCCTGCTTTTGCCGAAGCATAATTTATTACAACGCTTGCTCCTGCTGCTGCAAGGCTTTTAGCGATACCTGCACCAATACCTTTTGATGCTCCTGTTATTACAGCTACTTTGTTTGCTAACTTTTTCATTTTGCGTATTAATTACTTTTTCTATATTTGGAATAATCGTTCCGCAAATATATATTCAATTCGGAATGAACGTTCCGATTAATATTTTTTATGAGTCAGAGATGACTAAACTATATCACCGAAGCTAAGCGCCTCATGCTTGTTTTTAATTGATTTTCCTGTATATGCTGTATTGTAATTTAGTTTTTTAATAATTTCGTATCTTTAAAAAAACTTGCTGATTCATTAAATGCCCGCTACAATCTCCAATAAACTTGCTATTGTTTGGTCTGAAAAGATCCAGGTATTTGAGATGGCTTTTAACAATTTCTGGGACGAACTTTACCGCCACACTTACCGCAAAACGCAAGCCGAGGACGTATCTAAAGACCTTGTTCAGGAGGCTTTTATAGTATTGTGGGATAGCCTTGATAACCTGAAAGGCCCCGATGAAATATTGCCATTTTTATATGGCACCCTACGAAATAAAACGTTGCGGGAATTTGAAAAATCCGAGATCCACTTAAGATATAGGCAATCTGCAGCAATAGTGGATAGTCCTTTTGATACTTCATCAGAAAATCTCCTGTTAAACCGGGAGCTGGAAACTGTAATTGCCGGCGAGGTAACAAAAATGCCGGCAAGAATGAAAGAAATCTATATTTTAAAGAAAGAAGAGAACTTTTCTATCCGCGAAATCGCCGAAAAATTGGGATTATCCGAACAAACAGTAAAAAATCAGCTCCAGAGCGCTTATGGAAGACTGCGTTCCTGCCTAAAAGACTACAATTCGCCTATCGTTACCGTGGGTTTTGTGGTTTGCTACATGCCCTTATTACTCCACTGTTAATTTATTTGAATTAAATTGTAAAATCGCATAGTACTTTTTGCGCCTTAAACGTATATGTATATAAATAGCATATAGCGTGGAAGAGCAAGAGTTAAAAAAACTGATTTCGAAATACAATTCGGGTGTTGCCACGGCCGAAGAAAAAGTACTTGTTGAAAATTGGTACGAAGAATTAAACGGCGAAGAGCTATCCATAAGTCATGACCGCCTTATGGCGATAAAACAGGATACCTATACCAACTTATTGGCCCATATAGGCAACACACAACCTCAAAAATACCCCGCACAAAATAACAAATATGTTTTTCCGCATTATTTAAAATGGGTAGCGGCAGTTTTGCTGCTATCCATTACTATTACTTTTTATTATTACAACAAGCGGGCATCTACACAAACAACAAACTACATTGCTAAAAATGATATAGCACCGGGTGGCAACAAGGCCATATTAACCCTCACCAACGGCTCAAAGGTGGTATTGGATGATAAAAAGAACGGCCGGCTTGCTACGCAAGGTCAAACCATTATTCAAAAAAAAGGGAGCGGTTTGTTAACTTATTTATCAGCTGCCTTATCAAGCCAAAAAACTACCGAAATAACTTATAACACCGTAAGTACCCCAAGAGGCGGGCAGTATGAGGTAATATTACCCGACGGAACGCAGGTTTGGCTCAACGCGGCATCATCCCTAAAGTTCCCTACCGCGTTTACAGGTAAAGAACGAAACGTGGAACTAACTGGCGAGGCTTATTTTGAAGTGTCGAAAAATAAGGCCATGCCTTTCCATGTATCCGCCGGCGGGCAGTTGATTGAGGTTTTAGGTACTCATTTTAATGTTAACTCCTATACCGATGAAATGTTGATTAAAACAACACTGCTGGAAGGCTCTGTAAAGGTTAATAAAGGAATATCATTTGCCATGCTGAAACCCGGGCAGCAATCCACCATCAACAATAACGAAATAACCCAGGTAATTAAAGTTACTGAGGTTGCTGATGCCGAAGAAGTAATGGCCTGGAAGGATGGCAAATTTTACTTTAACAATGCCGATATTAAAACGGTAATGCGCCAAATTGGACGCTGGTACGATGTGGATGTTGAATACGCCGGCAAAATACCTGGCAACGATGGATTTACCGGAACCTTTTCGAGAAATATGACTGCCTCAAAGGCATTAAAAATACTGGCGTTTTCTGGTGTCGACTTTAAAATAGAAGGGAGAAAGATTATCGTAAAATAAATACACTACATCAATCGGGCGGCGAGGCTGCCTGGCCGTGGTGGCCATAAAAAAACCGGAGAGTGCTACCAACACTGTCCGGCAATAGTATGGGCCAACCTCATTTGACTTACTTGAGATAAACAAACTGTACACTAACCCAAAACCATACAAAAGTATGCAATTTTCTACTTCTTGTTTGCCGCATTGTAATTATAATTATACGCGGTTTAAAAAAATACTATTGGTAATGAAGCTAACCACTTTACTCCTCCTGATAGGCTTTCTACATGTAAATGCAGCAGTTTATGGCCAACACATAAACTTAAATGCAAGTAACATTACTATGGAAAAACTTTTCAAGCAATTGGAAAAGCAAAGTGGTTATTCATTTTTTTACAAAGCCGGCGCTTTAAAAAATCTCCCTAAAATAGATGTGGAGATAACCGATGCCAACATTGATGAGGTACTGCAAAAATGTTTTAAAAACAAGCCGCTTGATTATCTTATTATTGATAAAAGTATAGTCATCAGGCGTAAGGATAAAGAACCCGAACCAATAGTTATATCGGTAAAGCCAACCAATGTACTGGTACATGGCAAGGTGGTTGATGCACAAAATGATCCTTTACCAGGGGTAAGCATCAAACTAAAAAACACACTGCAGGGCTGGGTTACTGATGCCAAAGGCGAGTTTAACGCCTTAATTCTTGACCCCAACGTCGCCAATGGCATACTGCAAATAAGTTTTGTAGGCTTTACCACTCAGGAGGTGGCCATTAAGGATATAAAAGCCCCGTTTATTATAAGCCTTAAGCCCGATGTTGGCAAGCTGGATGAAGTGCAGGTAATAGCTTACGGCCAAACTACCAAACGTTTTAATACTGGCAACCAAACTACAATAACCGCTAAAGACATTGCCAAATACCCCGTTACCAATGTTTTAGAAGCCCTGCAAGCCAGCGTACCCGGCATGAACATTGTTAAAACCACAGGCATGCCTGGCGGTGTGTACAGTGTAAAAATACGAGGGCAAAATGGTATTAATAACGGCACCGGCACCGATCCTTTATATATTGTTGATGGTATCCCCTACCAGGGTGGCTACTATGATCTTCAGAACGGTACGCTGGGTAGCTTGCCGGGAAAATCTGGCATCGGCGGCGATGCGCTTAACTTTATAAACCCACAGGATATTGAGAGCATTAACGTACTTAAAGATGCTGACGCAACAGCCATTTACGGTTCGCGTGCTGCCAATGGCGTTATATTAATAACTACCAAAAGAGGTAAAGCCGGCAATGTTAAGGTTGATGTAAACGTATACTCGGGCGTAAGCAGGGTTACACGCTTGCCTCACTTTTTAAATACTCAGCAATACCTGGAAATGCGCCATGAGGCCTATAAAAACGATGGCCCGTCATTTTCACAGGCTTATGATATTAACGGCACCTGGGATACCACACGCTATACCAATTGGGCAAAAGAGCTGATAGGCGGTTCGTCGCACACCAGCAACGCGCAGGCTACAATTTCTGGCGGTAATGCCACTACACAATTCCTCATCAGCGGTAATTACAACAGGCAATCAAACCTGATGCGGTTAGGTGGCTCTGATCGTAACGCGTCTGTACATTTCAGCATAAATTCGGCTACTGCAGATAATAAATTCTCGGTATCATTTACCGGCGGATATCTGTATAATAACAATACAATAACCAATGTTGATTTTACAAACTCGGTTTCTTTGGCACCCGATGCCCCGCCACTGTACAACCCCGATGGATCATTAAACTTCCAGAACAATACCTTCAACAACCCTTATACATCAGCCAAACTCATTAACAATACGCCGGCCAGCAATTTAACCAGCAGTTCTATTTTAAGCTATAAACCGGTTAAAGGACTGGAAGTAAAAGCAACACTGGGCTATAACAGGCAGGAGATCAACGAATTTTTAGGAACGCCAACCACAGCCTCAGCGCCTTTTCTAAATGCAACAACCGGTCAAAGCAAATTTACAACCGATGTTAACTCCACATGGAGCGTTGAGCCACAGATTAATTACAACACCAAAATAAGTAAAGGCGATTTTAGCGCTTTAGTAGGTGCCAGCCTGGCGCAGCAAACATCCGAGTCTACCCAGTTAGTTGCAACCGGTTACACCAGCGATGCCTTGTTAAAAAGTATTTCGGGCGCTACAAAAATTACGCCTTATGTACCTTATGGATATGATAAAAACAAGATGGCCGCGCTTTTTGGCCGCATTGGTTACATTTGGGATAACGAGTTTCTGCTGCATTTAAGCGGCCGCTACGATGGATCGAGCAAGTTTGGCCCAAACAAACAATACCATTTTTTTGGAGCGGTAGGCGCAGGCTGGATATTTACCGAGGAAAAATTCATAAAGGATAACCTTCCTTTCATCAGCTTTGGTAAACTGCGCGCAAGCTATGGTGTTACGGGTAACGATCAGATAGGCTCATATCGCTATTTACAAAGTTATTATGCCGTAACGGTAAACGTGCCTTACCAGGGTATTCCGTGGCTTTCTGCAGGTAGCCCGGCAAACCCCAACTTATCATGGGAAACCACCAAAAAAGCCGAGATAGGTGCCGAACTTCAATTTTTAAAAGGCCGCATAACTCTGGATGCAAGCTATTACCGTAACCGCACATCTGATGTATTGTATGGCTACCCGCTATCCATAGTTACCGGGACAACATCAATAACAACAAACCTGCCGGCTGTGGTGCAAAACAAGGCCTGGGAGTTTGTCCTGACTGGCGTAAACATTAAAGGTAAAGATTTCACATGGTCAACTACCGGTTTATTAACCATACCACGTACTGCGCTTATTAAATACCCAAGCCTCAATACTACATCATTCGCCAACGCTTATGTATTGGGTATGCCAACAACCATACAAAAGGTATTTAATTTTGCCGGGGTAAATCCGCAAACAGGTGTGTATCAATTTTATGATAAGGATGGCCATATTACGGCCAACCCGGTTTCGGGTATTGACAATACCAGCGTCATCAATACCGATCCTAAATTTTATGGATCGTTGATTAACGATATTGCATACAAAGGCTTTACGCTCAATTTTACCTTCAGGTTTATCAAACAGGTTGGTAAAAGCGCTTTTGGACAATCTTCTTTGCTACCATCTGGCTTTGGCGCCATCAA
>NZ_JANYGH010000053.1 GCF_025362475.1 Mucilaginibacter sp. | reverse complement strand
ATGCCGGATAATTCTTTTCGCTCGCGCTCATTGGCTAAGATCTTAGCTTCAATGGCACGCGCTACTTCCGGATTTTTATGAAGATAATTATCAAGCTGCTGCTTAATAAAATCGCCGATAAAGCTGCGCACACTTTGACCGCCCGGCGCAATTTCATTAGAGCCTAATTTGGTTTTTGTTTGTGATTCAAATACCGGCTCCTGCACTTTAATGGCTATGGCGGCAACTATGGATGCACGGATATCCGACGCATCAAACTCCTTTTTATAAAACTCGCGGATGGTTTTCACCACAGCCTCGCGAAAAGCCGCCTGATGTGTACCTCCCTGTGTTGTATTTTGGCCGTTAACAAACGAATAGTATTCTTCACCGTATTGCTGACCATGGGTCATAGCTATTTCAATATCCTCGCCTTTAAGGTGGATGATGGGATAGCGCAGTGTTTCAACATCGGTATTTTTAGTTAATAGATCATAAAGGCCGCGTTCTGAAAAATATTTTTGACCGTTAAAATTAAGTGTCAGGCCCGAATTAAGGAACACATAATTCCAGATCATGCTATCTACAAACTCAGGTATAAAGCGGTAGTTCCTGAAAATGGTATCATCGGGAATAAAATTAATGGCGGTACCATTGCGCTGGGTGGTTTCTTTTTCAGCTTCATCCCTGATCAGTTCGCCTTTGGCAAATTCGGCCAGTTTGGTGCGGCCATCACGGTATGATTGTACAATGAAATTGTTTGATAACGCGTTCACTGCCTTAGTACCCACACCGTTCAATCCTACCGATTTTTGGAAGGCCTTGCTATCATATTTACCACCGGTATTTATTTTGGATACGCAATCAATCACTTTACCTAAAGGAATCCCCCGGCCGTAATCACGTACGGATACTTTATGATCGCTCATATTTACCTCAATAGTACGGCCCGATCCCATTACAAACTCATCTATGGAGTTATCAATAATTTCTTTAAGCAACACATATACACCGTCGTCATAAGCCGAGCCATCGCCCAATTTACCTATGTACATACCGGGGCGTAAACGGATGTGTTCTTTCCAATCGAGGGAGCGGATACTATCTTCGCTATAATTAACTGGTTCTGCCATTTATTGAGTAGAATTTTTAAAAAAGGCACAAATATGCGCCGGGTGCAAAAATATAGTTTAGGGTTTGAATTGAGCGTTCAAAACTGTCAACTTATTAACATTATGTTACCGGGGTTTAAACTGGAGACTATTACTGGCTTTATCAATATTCTTGAAAAATTCAGGGTCTTTTTCGTTGGTAAAACATACGGCCATAATAGTGCCTGTATGGTTGCGCTGCAGCGTTATAAGCAAGGCGTACTTGTAATGCTTTGTTTCGGGCAGATCAAGCAGGTTAAGCAGGTATGATTTACCTGCATCGGCCCGGTAACGGGCAAGTACATTAGCAGGTATGGCGCGTATAAAATTATCCATCTCGCCGGTAAAGGCCGCAGCTTGCGCCTTCCCCATTTTAAGGTATGACGAATCCGGGTTTTCCTGCTCGTGGTTACGCTCATAACTGAGCCAGTTTTGCTTTAATGATTTTACCTGGAACCAGATCTCAAACTCCTGACCGGGAATTTCCATAGCGTAATCAAAAGAAAAATCTTCATTATTTACTGCTGGGATTTCTTTAAAACCTTTAGGAAAAGTAAACGTAACATTGGCCTGGGCCAAAAGCCGCGAAAACTCATTAAACTGCTTGCTTCCCTTAACCTGGCTAATGGTTTGCGCCGGCACGGGCTTTCTTTTAGGTTTGGCCAAATACCGCGGCTGTTTTACCTGTGCCATTGCATTGGTAAGGCACAGTAAAAGCATAGCCTGAAGTATGGTGCATTTAAATTGCTTCACAATAGTTTTTCATTAGCGGCCGAAACCAGGGACGTTTCTGTATGTAATTTTATAAAAATAGAAGCACAAATCAAAATTAATTAAAATTTAAAAACTCAAACAACTAAGTTAATATCAGGCATTTGCACTCACCAAAATCTTTAACAAATCCATTATCATCATTTTTATTTGATGAATATAAACATCGCCATAAAAATACTGCAACTAATTGGCTTTATAAATTTTGTTACTAATTTAGACTCGATACAAAATCAAAAAAAGTATCGGTTGTTATTTCATGAAATACCAGGACATTCCACTTATTAATAACGAGGCTTTACATAATTTTGAACTAATTATTGATGGCAAACGATCCTTTATTGATTATAAACAAAAAGGTGATAAGATTTACCTGATCCATACCGAAGTACCCGAAGAATTGGAAGGTATGGGCGTTGCGGCCGCTATTGTTGAAAAGGCATTTAATTATATAGAGAGCAACCACCTTAAATTGGTGCCTCTTTGTGTTTATGTATTGGCTTTTTTAAAACGGCATCCCGAGTGGAACCGATTACTGGCAGTACACGATTAAGCTATATATCTTTTATTTATTTCCGGTTGATTGCTAAGTATGATGCATTACTTTAGCATAAAATATACATATGGTCGCAAAACTGTTTCGGAACCTGGTTGATTTTTCTCCAAAATTGAGTTTACGCCTTTGGCAATTATTTTACGAATTTATAGCCCGCAGGTTTAAAAAACTAACCAACTGGAAGTACATGAACTATGGCTTTGCAGATACCCAGGGTAAAGTAACCGATGATTTCAATTTACTAAGCGAAAACCTTTACCATCATTTACTTGGCAAGGCCCAGCTCGCCGGTAAAAACATGCTTGAAGTTGGTTGCGGGCGTGGTGGTGGTTGCGAGCTCATGCTGGCCTATCAGCCTAAAACAATTACCGGGCTTGATTTTTCTGAAAACGTGATTAGCTTTTGCAAGCAAACCTATCAGCAGCCAAATTTAAATTTCGTGGCTGGCAATGCCGAAAGCCTGCCGTTTGATGATAATAGCTTTGATATTATTGTTAACCTAGAATCATCACACTGCTATGGTAACCGCGGGAATTTTTTTAAAGAAGTGACACGCACCCTTAAGCCCGGAGGTTTTTTTTTATATGCTGATTTCATGGGCCGTGTACACTATCCAAAACGGCCGGCGCAGTTAACAGAGTGCGGCTTACAGGTTATAACCGAACAGGATATTACACCCAATGTGTTGCAGGCTATGGAATTGAGCGCACCCTACAAAGAGGCGATGATAAAAAAAATTGTACTTAAGCCCTTTCGTAAACCTATTAATGATTTTGTGGGCGTTCCCGGCTCAAATATTTACAATAAGTTTAACAGCGGCGAAACCATTTATTTTTCGATGCTGTGTGGGAAAGGGGAGTGAATGGTTAATTGGGTGCGTGGTTGAAAAATCCTGTAATATGTTCAGTCTGAATCTTGTTTCCTCAGCAACGGGTCATCAGTTTTACAAATTACACCAATAGGTCCATTTAATAACCAACTGCCTGTTTTTAATAGTGTAAGGCGATGGTATTGAATTATCGCCATAAACAATAAACAAATCTGAGGCAGGCTTGTACCGCCATTGCAGCCTTATATTAGTGTTCATGTTTTTAACCTGCCCGTTGTATTGTACATAGGTAGTAAAGTAAAGCGTATTACTTAGGGTGATATCCGCCTTCGGACCAATCAGCCAAAAATCGGTGTTGCCATAAGGTTGTGGCAGCCTAAGGTTGATGTATGAACTGTTTACAGCCAGGTTTACGTAAGGCTGAAACCGGTAGCCCAGTTGGCCCGTAATACTTGTACGGTTACCATTTAAATAATATCCACCATGCAAGGCATCAATTAAATAAGTGAATAAAGCCTGCGGCTTGGATACAAACTGCACATCAAGCGTTTTCCAATGATGTTCTGAACCTATGGGAAGCGGCGTTTTACCTGTGTTTGTAGGATCAAAAGGCACCAGCAATTTTATATAAGTATCAATACCCGATACCGAAAAAGTATTCCTGTTGCGCAGGGTCATCAAATAGGTTAGGTTGCTTTCATTATCTGTACGCTTAAGGTTTTCGTTAAAATAATAATTGCTGGTTAATTGTATCCCATGACTTAGCACATCACCACTTTTTGGGAAAAAGTTATGCAATATCAACGGACTAATTTTATTATACCCAACGCGCGGCACGTAGCCAACCCCTGCAGTATAGTTTTTACCAACGTACTCATCCTGCAAATAAAGCGTCCAGTATTTACTTAAATATTGGAGGTGAGCGGCCCCTACTATATCATGGCCCTTTACGCCGGGCGTAAAGGATTTTAGCCCAAGCAGCTTACCTGTCCATAAATTACTCGGGGATGCCAGGTTGTACTCCATCCCTACATTTCGGTTATACGCAGTTCCGGGAGTTGCTGTACCGGTTGCATCTTTATTAATGAACATAAACGCTATGTTTGATCGTCCAAACATCCTGCGTTGCAGGGTAAGCACACCATAGTTTTGCGCCGGCTGTGATGCGTCACTCGCTTCGCCGGTTTGTATATCCATTAACCCTACACGCCAGTCTCTGTCAATTTTACCCGTGAGTCTTGTTCCAAACCTTATGGGTGCATTTAACCCGATGCGCCGTGAAAAGAACGGACGAATATCGGCATAGCCGAAATTGCCAAACAGGTCACCGTTCTCTAAAAAAAACTGGCGCTTCTCCGGAAAAAACAACTCATACCGGTTCAGGTTAATTACCTGTTGATCTACATCAACCTGCGAAAAATCAGGGTTTACAGTAAGGTCCAGGTTTAAAGATGATGTCAGTCCAATCTTGGCGTCACCACCAAAATCCTTTCGCCAATCTGTTTTGGTTTTAGCGGTATAATCTTTAGCTATCCCACCAAGTGCATACGGAATAATAGAAATATTTGTGCCCGCATCTGGTGGCAATTCGTCCCAAACTAATGAGCCGGTGTATGCCAGTGATGCAGTAGGAAATTGCCTTGGCACAGGCGCCCAGCTCGATTTTTCCGTAGTTACCAAATCGTTTCTGCTAAAGTTGATGCCCCATAGGCCCACTCCTTTTTTATAGCGAATACTTTTAAATGGTATAGCGGCTTCAAATACCCACCTATCCGGATAGTTTTTCACTACCGAGGTCCATTTGTTGTCCCAGCTCAGGTCAACCTTACCACCTTCATACATGGTGCCGTCCCATTGCGCACCTGCGGCATTGGCTCCAAAGCTGAAGCCATCTGTACGTGCATCAAAGGGATCAAGAAAGAAAATGAAATTATCGTTTTTAACAAAATTAAAATCGCGTTTAAGCGACTCAACCATGTATTGGCCCGGCCCCGCGGTGTAGCATACTGCAATGATGTATAGGTTATTGTTATCAAAG
The DNA here is from genome assembly GCF_025362475.1 of Mucilaginibacter sp. Taxonomy (GTDB): domain Bacteria; phylum Bacteroidota; class Bacteroidia; order Sphingobacteriales; family Sphingobacteriaceae; genus Mucilaginibacter. The sequence goes on along the minus strand of NZ_JANYGH010000053.1, from coordinate 46,914 downwards.
GTCATGCGTACCTCGGTATGCACTTTTGCCAGGCTGGTATCCATGGGTGTAACCATAAAAAAATTACTGGCAGAATCGGCCTTAAGCCAGGCATCATCCACAATGCCATCAATAGTTATGGCCGATGCAGCCCGGCGGATGTGGTATTGATACCCATCATTCTTTTTTTGGGCCGATGAAGAAAAATAAAAAAAACATAAAACCAGCAGCAATAAGAATTTTAATAGTGATACCGGTTTTAAGGAATTCAATTTTTAATACTTTAAATTATAAAAGGTTTAATCAAACCTCAGCCCGCATATTATTGCGGGCTGAGGTAAATATTTGTTCGGAAAGATAATGATTACATGTTAATCACTAAAGCTTTACCCGCATATTTAACTACTTTATCGGCCTTAGCTGTTACCTCAACATCAGATCCGTGTGCACCTTTCACCATCACGATATTGAAGGTGCGGCTTTTCAGCATGCCCGGGAAATGACCTTTGGTATCTGATATCGTAAGCTTACGGGTTTTATCATTCCAGTTGAAGGTGAAGGTTGAAAACTGACCTTTTTCGTAGTTATAATTATCGTTCTCATCCTCGTAAAACTTAAATGTTCCATCAGCTCCGGGATATATTCTTAGTTCGATATTATTGGCAGGTTTCTCGGTAGCATATTCCATATGTGGACCCATCGGGATAATAGAGCCTGCTTTTACATATAAAGGCAAAATTTCAATTGGGGCTGCGGCACTAATGGTTTGTCCGCCATCCAATACTTCGCCATTCCAGAAATTGTACCATTTGGTGCCTGCCGGCAAATAAACCTGGCGGGCTTTGGCTTTTTTATCCGCATCGGCCGATGTGTATAGCTGCTCTGTAACCGGGTTCACCATAAATGCATTACCAAACATGTATTGATCTGGTATGCTATAAACTTTGTCATCGTTCCTGAAATCGAAAGTCAGGGCGCGCATCATGGTATAGTTTTCGGTAGTTGTACGGCCGGCCAATGAGTAAATATATGGCATCAGGCGGTAACGCAGTTTATCAAAATTAAGCAGTATGGCTTTGGTATTGGCATCCCAGTTTGAGCTAAACAAAGCACGTTCGCCTTTGCCGTGGATCCGGAAGATAGGGCTAAAAGCACCAAACTGGAACCAACGGGTAAACAGCTCGCGTTTATCTGGCTGCGACCAATCGGCAGCTTTCCAATGAAAGTGGTAACCGCCAATATCAGATGTCCAGTAGGCCAGGCCCGATGCACAGGCATTTATACCCTGTGGTACCTGGTTCTTGAAATCCTTAAATGTACATTCAATATCGCCCGACCATAAGGTTGACGCATTACGCTGCTCGCCGGCGAAAGATTGCCTTACCAAAAAGAACGCGCGCTTGTTAGGGATATCCCTGCGCCAGCCTTCATAAACGCCCTTGGTATGTTGTAAAGAATAGGTGTTAAAATAATCAATCCCCTTACCAATGCTGAAGTTGCTTTGGCGGCGTGCATCCTGCAAAGCACCGTTATCCGGCTCGCACTGGTCAATCCACCAGGCATCAAAACCATAGCGCTTCACCAGGCTATCGCGCGCCTGATCCCAGTAAAGCTCGCGGGCTTTTGGATTATGGGCATCGTAATAAGTATCAAAAGTGTGGGTAACCACATTATCCCAGGTAATATCTGTTAATCCACCCATTTTTTCCAATGCATCATAATTTGGCGTGCCTTTGCCAAATACCGGCCATATTGATATCATGGCATGAATATTTGCCTGGTGCAATTCATCAACCATTTGCTGCGGATGTGGGTAACGCTCGGGTTTCATCACGTGCGAACCAATTGGCAAGGGATCCCAATAATACCAGTCCTGCACAATAACATCAACCGGAATATGGTTGTTGCGGTAATTGTCTTTTACGCCAATGATCTCTTTCTCGCTCATGTACCTATCCTGGGATTGGAAAAGACCGAAAGCCCATTTACCAAACATCGGGGCACGACCGCTTGCCGTGCGATAAAGATCAATGATATGATCAAAAGTTGGTCCGTAAAAAAAGAGGTAATCAACTTGCTTACCGCTTTCAGATACATACTTAAATTTAGTATTGTTTGCTTCGCCACCGTAAAAATTAGATGCTGAATAATTATCCCAAAGTAAGCCATACCCTTTGGTTGAGAGCAATACAGGGATAGCGCCTGTAAGATATTTTATAAGCAACTCCTGGTTTCGGCCCTTATAATTGATGGATAAAGAATCAAGCGGGTGACAGCCTAAACCGTATAATGCCTCGTTTTGTGGCGAAGTAAACTGCGTACTTACATTATAGGTGCTGATACCGGCGATAGTTGCCGGGGTTATGGTTTTGTTTTCAGTATCCTCACCGGTAATAAGTTCCCCTTTTAAAGTGGTATAGGTAATGGCATTGGTACCTTTATCTACCTTTATCTTTAATTTCGCCGTTGTAATTACTACCTCAGTTTTGGTTTCGGCAACCTGGTACGCAGTTGGCGTTTTCCAACTGTTAACTACCACCAGCGACGGCCTGGTTTCAAAGGCATCAAAAATGGTATACTTTACCTCAATAATGTCGGCCCTGCGTACAAGCACTTTCATCAAGCCTTTATCTAAGGAAAAGGTAACACCATCGGCCCCTTTTTTAAATGATTTAATGGTAGCATTTGCAGGGAGAGTTGCTATACCTCCTGCCAATAAAAACATTATCGCAATCGATTGTTTTATTCTTTTATTTAAGGCGGGTAATTGTTTAAACATACTGAACAGCAATAATTTGGTTTATAATAAGTGTAAGATTAACACCAGTTTTGAAAATGTGAATATAGTCACTTTTTTTTATTGGAGAAAAATATTTGTGTTGACGGATTTGGAGAATAAAAAAACCTCTTATTAATCCAAGGCTTAGCGAAGCATCCATTATAAAACCATGCACAACAGATATGCAGATCGGCAAGTAGATACTTCAATCAGCATGAAAGAAAGAAATAGGAGGATTATCGTTTTTGCAAACACCAGGTGGTCATGCACCGCAGGTTTTGCACATTGGTAGTTTTTATAGGTTCATAAAGCGTACCATTCAATTCACGTGTATAGTGCAACAGGGTATCCTCATTTACCAGGAAACGTTCGGAGCCATCGGGTAATAAGTAGCGCCTGTTACCTCTTGATACTACTAATTCTTCGATACCGATATCAGATGCCAGCCTTGCAAACAGGTAGCCACCCGGCTTTAACACCCGCCATAAAGAGCGTACCATACTATCAAAATGTTGCTCATCATGTGCAAAGTGCAGTACGGCGCTACATATAACCAGGTCGAAAAAATCATCGCCGTAAGGTAAAGCCTCCACGCCTGCAACAGTAAAATTATCTATAGAATTTTGGGGAGATAATAAAGTAGATAACTGTTTTATCCCATCAATAGCTGCCTCACTTTGATCAACCCCATATACTCCATATCCGTTCTGCAAAAAATACACCAGGTTGCGCCCACCGCCACATCCGGCATCGAGGATGGTTTTGCAGCTATCAAACCGTCCCTTTAATAACTGATCGAACAGATAAATATCAATATTGCCAAATGCTTGCTGGAGGTTGTTTTGCATGGTCGAAAATTAGCGTTTTTTAATAAATCCCAGCGTGTTTTGTTGGTTAAAAACAGGGGCAATAAATGAAAATTAAATAGTACTATCCAAAACCAATCACATTTAACTAACTTTAAATATGGCAACAGATATGTCTATCTTCATGCAATTTCTGCGCAGTATGCTGCTCCCCTTACCTGGAGTTACCGAGAAGATGTGTTTTGATGATCCTGCATTTTATGTAAATAATAAGATTTTCACCAATGTGAAACTAAAGAATGAACTGCTTGCCTTACACACCGTTGAACGTGAAAAGTGGATGGCAGTTGATCCGCATACATTTTTCATTACCGATCATTACCTTAACTACAAATACATGCTGATACGCCTGGAAACGGTGTCGCCCGATGATCTTAAAACTTTGTTAATTACCGCTTACCTGGCACGCGCTACCAAAAAACTAATAAAAGAGTATGAGGCGTTGAGAAAGAATGAGCGTAATTAAGTGATCCTATCTAACTTGTTAGTAAAACGCGATACGGGTTTAAAAGTTAAAACAGCTACTTTTGTCTATCCAAGCCATTATATGACAAAACTATACCTCTCCCTTTTTCTTGTACTTACCCTCATTATAAATGCAAGCGCTCAAACCAAAAAAAACGCCCAAAAAGATAGTGTTACACACCTCGGCACGGTAACCGTACATGGTTATTTGAGCGAGCAACCTGTATTAAGTGTACCCGCTTCGGTAAGTGTGCTTGGTTCGGCCCAGTTAAAGTTACAGCCCGATAATTCTTTCGTATCCGCTTTAAACACGGTGCCTGGTATAAGAGCAGAGGAGCGTTCGCCGGGCAGTTACCGTCTATCAATCAGGGGGAGTTTATTGCGGTCGCCTTTTGGGGTGAGGGATGTAAAAATATATTTCGACGAGATCCCGCTTACAGATGCGGGAGGTAACTCTTATTTGAACGCTATTGATATTGGCAGCATAGGCAGTATCGAAATATTAAAAGGCCCCGATGGCAGCTTGTTTGGCGCAAACTCTGGCGGGGTGGTTTTATTAAGCCCTATAAACCGGTATAGTGATTCCAGCTATTTATCGGCAGGAATAAATACGGGGAGTTATGGTTTGTTTCATGAAAAGGTAACGTTGCAAGTACACTCTGGTACCAATTTGTTTAACATCAACCAAAGCTTCCAAACCTATCATGGATACAGGCAAAACAGCGATACCCATCGTAATTATATCCAGCTTGCAGATAAATGGAACTATAGCGATAAGAACGAATTGCGGATTTTAGGCATCTATTCCAATCTTGCCTATGAAACACCCGGCGGATTAAACCTGGCTCAGTATACAGCCAATCCCCGCCAGGCCCGTTTGCCCACTCCTGCTTTCCCGGGGGCCATTCAGCAAAAAACAGGCATCAGTACCAAAATGTACCTGGGCGGCCTTACCAATGAATATCATTTTACCAACCGTATCAGAAACGTGATCTCTGTGTTTGGCAACCACGTTGATTTTGCCAACCCTGCCATCACCAATTTTGAGCAGCGGAGCGAAAACACCTACGGCCTGCGTACCTATTTTGAACTGGCAGGCGCACCTAAAGAAAACTTTAACTGGAAAGTAAACCTGGGGTTGGAGTGGCAGCAAACCAACTCCCGTATCAGCAATTACGGCAACAGGAAGGGTGTGAAAGATACCACTCAAACCAGCGATGACATCCACTCAAATCAACATTTTATTTTTAGCCGGTACGCTGCTGATATTTTTAAACGCCTGCATGTGGAAGCCGCGCTGAGCTTAAATTGGTATGGTTACGATTTCAGGAATATTTACCCGCTTAACCAAAGCGGTTTTACCAACCGTAATTTCACACCGCAACTAATGCCCAGACTGGCTTTAAGCTACCAGGTTACCAATAACTTTATTTGGCGAACATCGGTAAGTCGCGGGTACTCCACACCTACCACGGCAGAAGTAAGGCCGACTGATAACATCATCAACACCGCCCTGCAAGCACAAACAGGATGGAACTATGAAACAGGTTTCAGACTGCGTAATACTGATGAAACCATGTTGCTGGATGCCTCGGTATTTTACTACCGGCTAAACAACGCCATTGTACGCCGTTTAAATGCGAATGAAACAGAATACTATATCAACACCGGTGGCACCAACCAGCCCGGTTTTGAACTGGCATTTACAGACTGGCTAATTGCGCAGAACAATACCCATTTTATCCGTGGCCTGCAGTTTAATGAATCATACACCTACAGTAAATTCACGTTCAGGGATTATAATGATGCCACTACAAACGCCAGCTATGCAGGTAACCGTTTAACCGGCGTACCAAGGCATGTTTTTGTATCTGGATTTCAAGTTAAGTTCCCTGCAGATCTTTCCTTATTCGCACAACATAACTATACCTCAAAAATCCCGCTTAATGATGCCAATACCGTTTATGCAGGGCATTATAACCTGCTGCAGGCAAAAATTAGCTGGCAACCAACTTTCGGCCGTAACAACCATTTAGAGCTTTTTGCCGGTGCCGATAATATCCTGAATGAAAAATACAGTTTGGGTAATGACCTGAATGCTATTGGCAACCGATATTATAATGCTTCGCCCCTGAGAAATTACTCGGTTGGGATGAATGTAAGGTTGTAGTGATTTCGGATTTAATTTTGCCGCCGCTTGTGTCCTCACAAGCGGCTTTTTTTTGCCTGAATCGGGATTGATATGTTAGTCTGTTTTTGAGGGATTTGACATCATGATAAATCCGAAATCGAAAATCCGAAATCTAAATAATTCCCATTCTATTTGAATCGAGCTTAATAAGCACAAACAGGAGAATGGTAAAGCTTAATAGCGATGAACCGCCATAACTGATAAACGGCAGCGGGATACCTATTACAGGAACCACACCAATGGTCATACCGATATTGATTACGACGTGGAAGAACAACACTGATGCCACCCCGTAAGCATAGATTCGCGAAAATGGCGATCGCTGTCGCTCGGCAATAAAAATTACCCGCAGGATTAAAAACAGGAACAGCCCTATTACCACAACAGAACCGGCAAAGCCCCACTCCTCACCTACGGTACAAAAAATAAAGTCGGTGCTTTGTTCTGGCACAAACGCGTACTTGGTTTGTGTGCCATGCAGATACCCCTTACCCCATAATTTGCCCGAACCAATTGCTATTTTTGATTGATTTACATTGTAACCCTTACCCCGCAAATCAGTAGTAATACCCAACAGGATGTTGATACGCTCGGTTTGGTGAGGTTTTAAAACGTGGCTATAAATAAATTTAACGCAAAAAATAAACGATATGGAAATGGCCAACCCTATCAGCATGGTAGTGATAAGCTTGCGGTTGCGTCTAAATAAAAAGATCACCAGGGCCGTAAATGCTACCAGCCCAATAATTATACTTATTGGATTAAACAAAAGCGCTACCACAAAAAGGGTGATCAACAAACCTGAAACAGCCAGGAAATAAGGGGATAAACCTTCGCGGTATAACACAAATATAAGGGAGCAAAATACCAGCGTTGAGCCCGTATCTGGTTGCAGCATAATCAGCACCATCGGTACACCAATAATTGCGGCTGCAGCCATAAATGATTTTGGTTCGGTAACGCGAATATTAGGCCCACTCAGGTAACGGGCCAATAATAAACAGGTAGAAAACTTGGCAAACTCCGAGGGCTGCAGCCTGAAACCACCACCCATATTTATCCAGGCCTGGTTACCGCCCACATTTCTGCCTATTATTAAAACCAGGATAAGCAACAGCACCGTTATAGCGTAAAAAGCCGGAGAAAGCGCACTAAAAAAACGGCTCTCCAACAATAAAATAATCATACCCACCACTACAGCTACAATAATATAGATGAACTGCTTGCCATAGTTAGTTGCCCCGTCAATAATGCTTGGGTGCCTTTCATCAAACACAGCTGCGTGAATATTAAACCAGCCAATGGTGCAAAGTACCAGGTACAGAAATACCGTAACCCAATCAACGTTAAAAAAGAAACTGCGCTGGTTATTATTGTTATTCATATTATTTGCCAGTCCTCCCTGCGGCTAAAAAATTAACCCACACACCACGTTTATTATTGTTTGCCAGTTTATTCCGAGCTGCTTTTTTTATAGAATCGGCCTTAAATTTTTTAATCGAATCGGCTCTTGCGGTTCGGATACTATCGCGCCGACGCTCTTTCTTAAGGTCGAGCTCATAAAGGCCAAGATCAGGCAGGCGATTGGCATTTGCAAAATAATCAACCGTAATTCCAGATTCGCGCGGAGTAATCTTCCCTTTTAAATATTTTTCCACCATAAAGCTGGCAATTGGCGCGGCCCAGTGTGCACCCTCGCCAGAATTCTCAACCACTACGGCTATAGCAATTTTAGGATTCTCGCGCGGGGCGAAAGCTACAAATACAGAGTTGGCCTCGCCACGCGGGTTTTGCGCGGTACCTGTCTTACCACACATAATAATATCTGGGATTTTTGATCTCCGCGCTGTACCACCCTCAACCACGGCTTGCATTCCATTAATAACAGGTTCAAAATATTGCGAATCGATACCAACATAATTCCTTTTGGTATACTCCGCTTTAATTACGTTTTCGGTGCCGATGGCTTTAATTAAATGTGGCTTGTAAAAAAACCCATGATTGGCAATAGTACATTCCAGGTTAGCCATTTGTAAAGGCGTTGCCAACAACTCACCCTGGCCTATAGCTAAAGAAATGATAGTGCTGGCGCGCCAGGCACCTTTTTTATAAACGTTATCATAATGCAATGGAGTTGGAACGTTTCCGCGGCTTTCGGCTGGCATATCCAGGTCGAGCCGGGTGCCTAAACCGAATTTCATTACGTTGGCCCTCCATTTGGTAAATTCGGCTTCGGTATACTTTGTTCCGCTGCGTTCCAAAATGCGTTGAAATACCATCGAAAAATAACCATTACAGGATTCAGCTACTGCTTTGCCCATATTAACCGAACCATGGGCTTCACCGTTGTTACAAGGTACCAAGCGGTTACCAGCTCTATAGTGACCTGTACAATAATAGGTTTCTGAAGGTGAGATAATATTTTCCTGTAACGCTATCAAAGCACTTAATGGCTTAAATGACGAACCTGGCGGATATTGCGCCTGTATTGGCCTGATGAAAAATGGCTTATACGGATCATTGTACATTTTGGCCGCATTATTACCACGCTCGCGTCCCACCATCAAATTAGGATCGTAAGTCGGGCTGCTTACATAGGCCAGGATCTCGCCGGTTGAAGGTTCAATGGCTACAATACTACCCAGTTTGTTCGTCATTAGTTTCTCGCCCAGTTTTTGCAGGTCAATATCTAACGATGATGTAAGCCGCTCGCCTGTACGGGCAACGGTATCAAAAGCGCCATTGGCAAATGAGCCTTTTTGCGCCCCGCGCGAATCAACCATCATGCTTTTAACACCACGCTGGCCGCGAAGCACATTTTCATAAGCTTTCTCGACACCTGTTTTACCAATATAATCCCCCAGGCGGTAATATCCCCCCGAGAGTTTAATATCCCGGTCATACACCTCGCCAATAAAACCTAAAAATTGTGCAGCTACAGAATCCGGGTAAGTACGCACCGTACGGGGTAATATGTAAAAGCCAACAAAATCTCCCATTTTCTCCTGCAGCGAAGCAAACAGCTCGGCTGGTACCTGCTTTTCAAAAGGAGAATCTTTATTGGGTGAATATTTTACGGCCTTGATCCATCGTTTATCAAAACCGGCTTTATCAATACCTACCATTCTACAAAACTCAAGGGTATCAAAAGGTTTTACCTCTTTTGGGTTAACCATGATATCGTAGATCGGCTCATTTTGAACAAGTACTTTACCGTTCCTGTCCAGTATAGGTCCACGGGCCGGGTATACAATAAAATTGCGGATAACATTTTTAGTGGCATAAAGAGCGTAGCGGTCGTCAACTATCTGGATATAGTAAAGCCTTGCAAGCAGCGTAAAAATTATAGCAATAAAAATACCTGTTACAACGTAGCGACGTTCAAAAAATTTATTCATTTACGTTCTTTCCTTTTGAAAAATAGAAGGCCAGAAATCAATATTAAAAACACAGTAGATATTGAACTCAAAACAACACGGCTTAGTGTGTACTGCACTGCAGAAATACTAAATACTTCAAGGTTTAGCAGGAAAAAATGATGGGATAAGGTAAGTATTAGCGCATATGTAAAAAACCACCTTAAGCCCATAATGCTCAGCGTAGGTTCGGGCTCATTATCAAAACCTTCTTTTTGCACGGTTATGTTTATAAAGAGTATACGCACCAGGGCAAGTACTACACATGCCGCCGCATGCAGCCCCGGAGTATCGTAAAATGCATCTACAGTGAGTCCCAGTAGGAATGACAATGCAAACAGCAGCACATTTGGAATCTCAAACGGCAGCAACAAAATAAACAGGATATAGAAGTAAGGTGTAACAAGATTATAAAAGGCAATGTTTTTAAGCAGGAATACCTGCATAAAAACCAAAACCAAAAAGCGGATAGTATTGATGATAATAGTACGGCCCATTATTTACTTTGTACGGCCTCCAGCCCCGTTTGTTCCTGTGCAAATTTGTTAACTACCACATATACGTATTGCAGTTTCGCAAAATCAACCGATAAGCCAATCTCTACATTAAGCAATAAACCACCTTCCTTTGCATGAAGGTTTGTTATTTTACCAAACGGAATCCCGGTAGGGAAAAGAGAATAGCCGGATGTAACTACGGGTTCGCCCAGTTTTGGCCTTGCATCGTTTTGCAGGCTCAGCAACCCTCTATGCCGGTCGAGATTACTTACCCAGGTAAACGAACCTACGGCTTTATCATCTGCCAGCATGGCGCTAAACTGGCTTTTGGAATGCAGCAGCGACTTAACAATGGCAAAATGATCTGTAACATCGGCCACCATCCCTACAACGCCTGCCCCGCAAATTACACCCATATCTTTTGCGATCCCGTCTTTACGGCCCCTGTTTATGGTAATATAATTATTTGATTGATTGGTTGAATTGTTGATAACCCTGGCCACAAGGTAAGTATATTGTTGCTTGTAAACAGTATCAACCACTTTATGCTTTTCAACTGTATCAACATAAAATGAGGTTTTAAGCATTCCCCTCAATTTGGCATTTTCACGTGCCAGGCTATCATTTTGCTCTTTTAAAGATAAATATCCTTTAAACTCACTTACCTGCGCAAATAAGCTACCGGTAACCTGGTTTTGCGAATTAATAAAAGTTGCTTTTTGAAAAGAGTTGTATTTAATGTAGATAAGCAGCGAGCTTACTTCAAAAATCAGGAATAAAAAAAACGCGTTATACTTAGTGATAAATATCAAGAGGTTACGCATTGCTTTTCAGATTGAAGATAGAATCAAGAACTAAGAATCAAGATTCAAGACAAAAAACAAACGCGGTTGTCTTGGTTCCTGACTCTTGATTCCTGACTCTAAAAACTATTGCATTAAAAATTTAAAATTACCTATGTTTTTAAGGGCGGTTCCGGTTCCGCGTACTACGGCGCGCAGCGGATCTTCGGCTACGTGAACCGGCAGCTTTGTTTTGGCTGCCACACGTTTATCAAGTCCGCGCAATAGGGCACCACCACCGGTTAAATAAATACCGGTTTGATAAATATCCGCCGAAAGTTCTGGCGGGGTAATTTCCAATGCTTTTAATATCGCTTCCTCGATCTTTGAAATCGATTTATCAAGACAATGTGCAATTTCGGTATATGATACCATGATCTGCTTTGGTACCCCGGTCATTAAATCGCGCCCCTGTACAGCAAAATCAGCCGGTGGATCTGCAAGTTCAGGCAATGCGGCGCCAACTTCAATCTTGATTTTCTCGGCAGTACGATCACCAATCATGATGTTATGCTGACGGCGAATATATTGAACGATGTCAGAATCGAAGTTATCACCCGCTACGCGGATAGACTGATCGCAAACAATACCTGATAAAGCGATAACCGCGATCTCGGTAGTACCACCACCAATATCGATGATCATGTTACCCATTGGCTCTTCCACATCAATACCAATACCTACCGCAGCAGCCATTGGCTCATGAATAAGATAAACCTCCTTAGCACCGGCAATCTCGGCCGAATCGCGCACAGCACGTTTCTCTACCTCGGTAATACCCGATGGAATACAGATTACCATACGTAATGAAGGGAAGAACCAGCCTTTACCCTGGTTAATCATTTTGATCATCCCGCGTATCATATGCTCGGCGGCGTTAAAGTCGGCTATTACACCATCTTTAAGCGGGCGAACGGTACGGATATTATCATGTGTTTTACCTTCCATTTGCATGGCCTGCCGACCAATGGCGATAACTTTATTGGTAGTTCTGTCGAATGCAACGATAGACGGTTCATCAACAACAACTTTGTCATTATGTATAATGAGGGTATTTGCGGTACCTAAATCTATAGCAATTTCTTGTGTAAAAAAGTTAAATAAACCCATCTAATGTTTCCTTGAAATAATCTGCAAAGTTAAATAATATAAGGGCACGAATTTCACGAATCCTTGCGTTGCCTACACAATTTTCACGAATTAATGCAGGTTGGTTATAATAACTCAAAAATTCCCTTATTCGTATCCCCACCCCTTTTATTTGTTACTTTTTACCCCTGCAGTTCGTGTAAATATCCTCTTGTGAAAATACGTTTTAATTAATGTAATTCTTGCCTTATTAATTCGTGAAATTCGAAATAATTAGTGCAATTCGTGTTTATGAAATTAATGTTTAAAATGACGTACTCCCGTGGTAACCATGGAGATGTTTTTTTCATCGCACATGGCTATTGATAGCTTGTCGTTTATTGATCCTCCCGGTTGCAATACCGCCGTGATACCTGCCTCCGCAGCCAGTTCCACACAATCAGGGAACGGGAAAAATGCATCAGACGCCATTACAGCACCATTCAAATCAAAACCAAAGCTGTGCGCCTTAATAACCGCCTGCCTTAATGAATCAACCCGCGATGTTTGACCAACACCGCTTGACATCAGCTGGTTATTTTTAGCAAACACAATAGTGTTTGATTTGGTATGTTTTACCACTTTGTTGGCAAAGTACAGGTCTTTCATTTCCTGCTCGGTTGGTTTCCTGTTGGTAACCGGGTTCATTTGAGCCGGACCTTCAATAACAGCATCCTTATCCTGCTCAATAACACCGTTCAGTAAAGTTTTAAACTGCTTGGCAGGTAATTCAACAGGCTGACGAACCAGGATGATCCGGTTCTTTTTCTCCTGTAGTATTTGTACCGCCTCATCTGTATAAGCCGGGGCAATCAGTACTTCGTAAAATATCTTGCTGATCTCGGTAGCTGTAGCCGCGTCAATCTCGTCATTAGCGATAATAACACCACCAAAAGCCGAAACTGGGTCACATGCCAAAGCATCTATCCAGGCTTCTTTAATAAATGAGCGGGAAGCAATACCGCAGGCATTGGTATGTTTTAATATAGCGATGGTTGGCTCGCCAGTGAACTCGTCGATCAAAGCAACCGCGGCGTCAACATCTACCAGGTTGTTGTATGATAATTCTTTACCATGCAGCTTATTGAACATGGCATCAAGGTTACCATAAAAAACACCTTTTTGATGCGGATTTTCGCCATAACGCAAAGTCTGGCTTTTTTGAATGCTTTGTTTAAAAACAGGCAAAGGTTCTTCCTGGTTAAAATACTGAAAAATGGCAGTATCATAATGTGAAGTAATATTGAATGCTTTATGGGCAAATAATTTGCGCTGATCAATAGTGGTAACGCCATCCTGTGTTTTCAGAATATCTTCAAGCGTACCGTAGTCATCTTTTGATGCAACGATCACCACATCTTTAAAATTTTTGGCACCTGCCCTGATCAGGGAAATACCACCGATATCAATCTTTTCGATCACATCTTCGGCACCCGCGCCAGATTGTACGGTTTCTTCAAAAGGATACAGGTCAACAATCACCAGGTCAATTTCCGGGATCTCAAATTCGGCCAGTTGCTGTTGGTCGCTATCAAAGCTTCTGCGCGCCAGAATACCACCAAACACCTTAGGATGCAAGGTTTTAACACGACCGCCCAATATAGATGGATATGAAGTAAGATCTTCAACAGGTATTACATTAACGCCTAAATTGCGTATAAAAGTTTCGGTACCACCGGTTGAATATATATTAACACCAAGGCGATTTAACTCGTGGATTATAGGCTCTAAATTATCTTTGTAGTAAACAGAAATTAAAGCATTTTTTATTTGAACAGACTGGCTCATTTACAGTGATTTTTTGAGCCGCAAAGGTAGTGATATTTTTTATTAGTCGGAGAGTCAGAAAAGACCGAAAGTCAGAAAAGATCGAAAGTTTTTTTCTCCTGCTTTTTTGAAGCAATCTTTTGATAGTCAACATTAAGTACTGGCTAATTTTTAAGCTTTACGATCGCATAAATTTCAATGAAACCTTGCAGCAATTCCTTTTATCCAATTCAAACTTTCCGACTCCCGGACTTTCCAACTTTCGGACTTTTCACAATAATTAACTAACTTCACCGCCCGAAATAGTACATAAATGAAATTATTAGAAGGAAAAACCGCACTTATCACCGGTGCATCAAAAGGAATAGGCCGTAAAATAGCCGAAAAGTTTGCCGAACACGGCGCCAACGTAGCTTTTACCTATTTATCATCTGTAGAAAAAGGCCAGGCGCTTGAGCAGGAACTGCAAAGTTTTGGCACACAGGTAAAGGGTTACCGCTCTGATGCTTCCAAATTTGATGAAGCCGAAAAGTTGATCTCAGACATTATAGCCGATTTTGGCACCCTCCATATTGTAGTAAACAACGCCGGTATAACCAAAGATGGTTTGCTAATGCGCATGACCGAAGAGGCCTGGGATGATGTTTTAAACGTGAACCTTAAATCTATCTTCAACGTTACCAAAGCAGCCTCCAAAATCATGATGAAGAACCGCAATGGTGTGTTCATCAACATGAGCTCGGTTGTAGGGGTACAGGGCAATGCAGGCCAAGCCAATTATGCAGCTTCAAAAGCGGGCATCATCGGTTTCTCCAAATCAATGGCTAAAGAATTAGGTTCACGTAACATACGTACCAATGTGGTTGCGCCGGGTTTCATTAAAACCGAAATGACCGAAGTACTGGACCCTAAAGTTGTTGAAGGCTGGGCAGCAGCAATCCCGCTTAAACGCGCCGGCGAAGCTGAAGATGTAGCCAACGCATGTGTTTTCCTGGCATCAGATATGGCAACCTACATCACCGGGCAAGTTATCCCTGTTGATGGTGGAATGTTGTAGTAATTAAGTTAAAAACAACACCGAAGTCATCCCGAACTTGTTTCGGGACCCCACAGGACAGGTAAGCTGCATGCGTTACACTTAGCATGTGGGATGCCGAAACAAGTTCGGCACGACTTATATTAAACAAGTAAGGCAAGCGAAAAGCTTGCCTTACTTGTTTAATACCTGCTACCTTAAAACTAATTCCAATCATTTCACAATAATTTCGCATTTTGCAGGTGAACGTAAAACGTATTGCGTACTACGTAAACTTATATGCAATTTTCACTAACATGGGGTTCGGTTTCAGGATGGTGGGTGCCTGCCTGTTTGGTATTGGGGGCACTGTACGCATGGTTACTTTACCGGCAACCGGTTAACCTGGGCAAGTATTTCAGATACGGGCTTTCGGCTATCCGGGCAGTGGTGGTATTTTTTGTCGCGATGCTGTTGGTTTCGCCATTAGTGAAGTCGACAAAATACGATCCGCAGAAACCATTGGTATTAGTTGCGCAGGATAATTCCTCATCCATCAACACATTTAAAGCTCCCGGCTTCAATTCTGATAAATTCGTTGCCGATTTGGCTAAATTGAAACAGGAGCTTGGTGACAAATACGATGTACAGGAATTTAATTTTGATAAAGACCTGAACAATGGCCTCTCCAATAAATTCAATGGTAAACAAACCGATATTGCCAATGCCCTGCGCCAGCTGAATAACAAATTTGTAAATCAAAACATAGGCGCTTTAGTTTTGGCTACCGATGGCGTATATAACCAGGGAGACGATCCGCAATACGAGGCCAAAAACATCAAGACCAGCATCTATACCATTGCACTGGGCGATACCACCGCCAAACGCGATTTGTTGATAGACAATGTAAACTATAACAAAACCGCTTTTTTAGGCAACGATTTTGAAGTGGAGATTTTAACGGCAGCCTATCAAAGCAAAGGCGAAAACATGCGCCTAACTGTTAATGAAGATGGCAAACAGGTTTTCGCTCAAACCATTCCAGTAACCGGTGCTGATTTTAAAAAGCTTGTCCCCATAAAATTAACTGCAGATAAGAAAGGGTTAAGAAAATTTACCATCAGCATAGCCCCTGTTAAAAACGAGCTATCTACCCAAAACAATACCGAAATTGTTTATGTAGATGTGTTGGATGCCCGGCAAAAGGTATTGGCGCTTTACCAAAGTGCCCACCCGGATATCACTGTTATTAAACAAGCTATAGAAACCAACAAAAACTTTGAAGTAAAAACTGTGCCGCTACCAGATATGGCAGGCGTTAAACTGGCAGATTATAGTTTAATAATCCTTTACCAGGTAAACGCAGGTAATATTGAACCGGTAAAAAACTTCATCGCCAAAAGCAAAATACCTGTTTGGTACATCATAGGTTCGCAAAGTAACCTGCCGGCTTTTAATGCCCAACAAAATGTAGTAAAAATAAGCGCGGGCCGAAGTGAAACGCAAGAAGTTTATGCCCTGCCCGAAGCTGGTTTTACAGCCTTTACCCTATCCGATTCGTCCCGTAAAAAGATTGCCACACTACCGCCGCTACTGGCACCCTTTGGCAGTTACGGAACATCAACAGGAACAAATATTTTGCTGCGACAAAAAATTGGCGCTGTTACTACCACCTATCCATTACTTGCATTTGGAGATGAAGCAGGCAGGCGCACAGCTGTGCTCAGCGGTGAAGGCATCTGGCGCTGGCAATTAGCCGAATATCAAAACTATGGCAACCGCAATGCTACAGATGAGCTGTTGAGCCAAACCGTACAATACCTAACCGCCAACGCCAACCGCCAGCGCTTTAGGGCTTACCCGGCACGTACTATATTTGATGAAGGCGAAAATGTAATCCTTAACGCCGAACTTTATAATGATGCCCTCGAACTCATCAACACCCCCGATGTTAAAATCGACCTAAAAAGCGGAACAAGCAAAAATTATAGCTTCCTGTTTAGCCGCAGCGGGCAAAGCTACCAACTTGATGCTGGCACCTTACCTGTTGGCGAATACACTTACAATGCATCAACCCAAAACGGCAAAAACCTATTTAAAGCCAGCGGACAGCTAACTGTAAAGGCCCTTAACCTGGAAACCCGCCAAAGCGCCGCCAATCATCAACTGCTCAACGCGCTTGCCAAACAAAGTGGAGGCCAAATGCTGCAACCTTCTCAAATAAATCAGCTTGCAGACCTAATCCGCAAGAATGACAATATCAAAACTGTTGTGTATGAAGACAAACATTATGCCGACATTATTGATGTAAAATGGTTATTTGTGCTGATACTTCTATTACTAAGTGCTGAGTGGTTTTTAAGGAAGCGTGAAGGAGAGGTTTAAGTTAGAATCAAGAGGTTAGAGTCAGGAATCAAGAAATTAGAAGCTAAAAACAACAAGAAATAGCTATTCAAAAGCGCGAGCCTGTGCGATTCCCTCCCAACGGGAGGGTGCAGGGAGGGGTTTCTTAAAGCGGCATAAAACAGCACTACCATGGCTAAAAAGATCATTCCATACAACCCAATTTTAAAAGCCCAGGCTCGCAAGCTTCGTAAAAACATGACTGATGGCGAGCTATTATTGTGGAATGAATTAAAAAATGATAAACTATTAGGATTCGATTTCGATCGCCAACGCTTTATCGACAATTATATAATTGACTTTTACTGTAAGGATTTAATGCTGGCTATTGAAATTGATGGCATGTCGCACAACAATGAAGAGGCATTTGCCAAAGATGAAATAAGACAGCAAAAATTAGAAAGCTTTGGAATACAGTTTTTACGTTTTACAGAATCCGAAATGAAAAACGATATGTTTAATGTATTAAGAACTCTTGAGAGTAAAGTAATTGAAATTATCAGGAGTGATCTTTCTATTAAATTACCTAAGGATTTTAACCTGGATTTATTAAAATAATAGCGTTTGCTTTAATGTTGCAGAAACCCCTCCCTGCACCCTCCCGTTGGGAGGGAATCGCACGGGCCCCTGCTCCTCATATTTTATCACAAAATATTTTATCACAAAAAAAGCGACAGGTCTAAACCTATCGCTATCTTATATCTTGACTCTAAACTCTTGATTCTACTTCTCCGTTTTCTCCGGTACTACCAGGTAAACATCCTCATTATCTTTTTTCATGAGATATTTTTCCCGGGCGAATTTTTCCAGTTGCTGTGGATTCGAGCTAAGCTCGTTTAGTTCCTTGGTTACCTGGTCGGTTTCTGCTTTATAAAAATCTCGTTCCTGCTTTAGTTTAGTTACCTGGTGGCGATACTCATACTGCGAGAACAAATCGTTCTTATCAAAAAATATCATCCACACTAAAAAAGCCAACGTAACCAAAAAGAATTTATTCTTAAAAAGGCTTATGAGGCGTTGCATTGATATGAGCTCTATGATTTTCATTTAAAGCTATTTATTTTTTCTGAAGGAAACAAATTTTTTAAGCTCAGTAGCGGGCAGCTGAACAAATTATTGGTTGATTGGGCTATTTAAGTCTAAAAAACTAACAACTTAACCTAATCAACCAATAACTCAATAACTTACCTCCTGCCCGAAGAACGGCTTGCACCACTCATACCGTTGCCACCTGAGCGACTTCCGCCACCGGCCGGCCTGCCGCCGCCACCTGATGGTTTACGTCCACTTCCGCCCCGGCCGCTGTCGCGTTTAAAGCTGCCCGATCCTTTTTTGGATTGACCAGCCATTAAGGTTGCTGTCATGGCTACAGGGCTCATAGGGTATGGATGCTCTTCTTCAACAGGAATTTCTTTAGCTATAAGTTTATGAATATCCCTTAAAAACAGGATCTCTTCTTCATCGCAAAAAGATAGTGCTATGCCATTTGCACCCGCGCGGCCGGTACGGCCAATACGATGCACATAAGTTTCTGGAATGTTTGGTAACTCGTAGTTAATAACGTGGGTAAGCTCGTCAATATCAATACCGCGGGCGGCAATATCTGTAGCTATTAGTACACGTGTAGTACGGTTTTTAAAGTTGGTTAACGCCCGCTGACGCGCGTTTTGTGATTTGTTACCGTGAATAGCTTCGGCGGTTATACCAACCCGCACAAGATCTTTTACCACTTTATCGGCACCATGTTTGGTACGGGTAAAAACCAACGCGGTTTTAATTTCTTTGTCTTTTAATATATGGACCAACAATGATTTTTTGTCGTTTTTCTGTACGTAAAATAATGACTGTTGTATGGTATCGGCAGTTGATGAAACCGGTGTAACCTCAACCTTTTCCGGATTAGTTAATATAGTATTAGCCAAAGACTGGATCTCATTAGGCATTGTAGCCGAGAAAAACAGCGTTTGTCTTTTTGAAGGAACTTTGGCAATGATCTTTTTTACATCATTTACAAAACCCATATCCAACATACGGTCGGCTTCATCCAATATCAGCATTTTAACGTGCTCAAGGTGTACAAAGCGTTGGTTCATTAAATCCAACAAACGGCCCGGAGTTGCTATCAATATATCAACACCACGACGTAAGGCATCAACCTGTGGATTTTGTGATACACCACCAAATATAACCAGGTTTTTCAGTCCGGTATTTTTACCGTAAGCAGTAAAGCTTTCGGCAATTTGTATGGCCAGCTCACGGGTTGGTGTTAAAACCAAAGCCTTGATGGTTTTTTGCTCTTTATGAGCCATCCTATCCTCGTACAACAACTGTAAGGTAGGTAGTGCAAATGCAGCCGTTTTACCGGTACCTGTTTGCGCGCATCCCAACAGGTCGCGATGGTTTAGTACAATAGGAATAGCTTGCGCTTGTATTGGAGTTGGGGTTGTATATCCCTCAGTTTTTAAGGCCTTGAGGAGAGGCTCAATCAATTTTAAATTTTCGAATGACATGATTCTTTAAATGTGCAGATGTGCAAATTTCAGATGTGCAGATGTGCTGGTAATATTATAGATTGCTAATGTCCTCATGTTTTAATTAAGGCATTAAATTTCTGCAAAGATACAGTTTTAATCTTAGATAATATTGGCTGTGCAAATATGCAGGTTCAGGAAGCTGTTTGGGTATGTAACCTCAGCTTCCAGATGTGCAAAGGGGAATAGATACTTAAACCGTAACCGGTTTCTCGTCCGAAGCCTGTTTCTTCTCATCACGCTCACGTAAATAAGCGTTTAACAGTAATATGCCTACACCAATCATGATGGCTACATCGGCTATGTTAAATATGCCTGTTTCAAAAATGCCGAAATTCATATGTACAAAATCGGTTACGCTTCCGTAAACAGCCCTGTCATACAGGTTGCCCATACCACCAGCCAAAATGGTTATAATACCAACCTGGTTGAGCAAGTGCAGATTAGGTTTAATTAATACATAAAGTAAACCCCAAACAAGTGCTATCGCCGGTAAAAGGTTGAGAATTATAAAGCGCCATGGGTTTTGAAGAGAAGTACCCAGGCTTAAAAACGCGCCGGTATTTTCAACCCTGGTAATGGTTAAAAAATCCTTTATAACGGTGATCACGATAGAAAAATGGATATGATCCCTAACATATATTTTTGTAACCCTGTCAAAACCAATAACGAAAGCTAAAAGCAACAATAAACCCAATCCGCGCGAAATCCTTTTCTTATTCATCAAAATTCAATTACTGGTATTAGTATATAACGTAACAGGAGTTACTTTAATTATCAACCGAAAATACTGTGGTTGATATATAGGTTTAAATAAAAAAGAGCCATCTGTTTTATGCAGATGGCTCTTTAATAAGGTTAAATTATTTTTTGTAGAATTTAAAATCTTTACCAATGAATTTTGCATTGCTGCCTAATTCTTCTTCAATACGAAGCAATTGGTTGTATTTAGCGATCCTGTCTGAACGTGAAGCCGAACCGGTTTTGATCTGACCGCAATTTAATGCTACAGCTAAATCAGCAATGGTTGCATCTTCAGTTTCGCCAGAACGGTGACTCATTACAGAGGTATAGCCATTAGTTTGCGCCAAAGTTACCGCGTTAATGGTTTCGGTTAACGAACCAATCTGGTTTACTTTAACCAATATAGAGTTTGCTGTATCTTCGTTAATACCGCGTTGTAAACGTTTGGTGTTGGTAACAAATAAATCATCACCTACCAGCTGCACAGTTTTACCAAGCTTTTCGGTTAAAATTTTCCAGCCATCCCAATCATCCTCAGCCATACCGTCTTCTATCGAAATAACAGGGTATTTAGCTACAAGTTCTGCAAGGTAATCAGCTTGCTGAGCGCTGGTGCGGATAGCACCTTTTTCGCCTTCAAACTTAGTGTAATCGTATTTGCCATCTTTGTAAAACTCAGAAGCAGCACAGTCAAACGCGATAAAAATATCTTCGCCAGCTTTGTAACCAGCTTTTTCAATAGCTTTTAAAATAGTTTCAACACCATCTTCAGTGCTGTCAAAAGTTGGAGCAAAACCACCTTCGTCACCTACAGCTGTAGATAAGCCACGATCGTGAAGGATCTTTTTCAGATTGTGGAATACTTCGGTACCCCAACGTAATGCTTCAGAAAAAGATGGCGCGCCAACCGGCATGATCATAAATTCCTGGAAAGCGATAGGAGCATCAGAGTGTGAACCACCGTTAACGATATTCATCATCGGGATAGGCAATGTGTTTGCATTTACACCACCAATGTAGCGGTATAAAGGCTGGCGGCTTTCCTGTGCTGCTGCTTTTGCAACTGCTAAAGAAACACCTAATATAGCGTTAGCGCCAATTTTACCTTTGTTTTCGGTGCCATCAATCTCAATCATTAACGCATCAATGGTGTTTTGGTCAAAAACATCAATACCTTTTAATTCAGGAGCTAAAATGTCATTTACGTTGGCAACGGCCTTTAACACGCCTTTACCCATGTATTTTGTTTTATCATCATCGCGAAGTTCAACAGCCTCGTGTATACCGGTTGATGCACCTGAAGGTACCGCGGCGCGACCGAATGCACCATTCTCAGTTAATACTTCTACTTCGATAGTAGGGTTACCGCGCGAATCTAAAATCTGGCGGGCGTGTACGTCAATTATTAAGCTCATTTCTTTATTGTCAGATATTTGTAATTTGTAAACCGGCGGCTAAGTTAATAGCAAAAACAAGAAATCACAATGGAAATTTCGTATTTGTTATAATTCTTAATCTGTTGTTGTAGGAACATGCTCTTGCTCAACCGCATTTTTGCGACCAATGCGATACATTAACATTAACATAATATTATTTTTACCGCTACTTTGCGTAAGCGTATAATTGTGCTGGTTTATCCAACCTGCCTGTACTATCCATTTTTTATCAAACTGATAACCTAAAGCTGCTGATACACGGTTACGCTCAAAATTGGGGGCTTTGTTATTAAAAAACACCTCATCAAAAACAGATATAAATAGTGTTTTGGCTACAATTTTGGTATTATTTAAAGGGATAAACAGGTTTAACCTGTACCTGAAACGGTTTCGGAAATCACCATTTACCCAGCGTTGCTCTACACGGTAACGATGTTCGAATTTAAAGCGATAAAGAAATTGGTTAACGGTCATTTGCTCCCATAACCGAAACTCGTTTGTAGTAGGGCCTTTACCTAAATCTGTATAATCATAAGTATGGTAAGTACCGGTACCTAATAATGCGGTAAAGTTTCTGTCCAGGTCATAACTTACACCAGCCTTAGCCTCGTAATACTGGAATTGGGTAAATGCACCGTTGGTACGGATTTGCAGTTCTGAATATCCACCCCATTTATGGCTGCTATCGCCAGGTAAAACTACGGTGGCAATACCCCAGGTACCCAATTTGGAATCCTGTGCCTTAACAGTAATTGAACACACCGTTAACAAAACAAACACTAAAACAATATTAATAAACACTTTATACATCATTACAGGAGTTTAATTCTGCAAATGTATTTCCTTAATGTTATCTCAATGTTAAATACAAGAGTGTTAATGTTAAATTAATGTTAAGTTTTGGCAGTAGTAGGCTTTAAAAATCGTCATTCGAGGTACAAAGCATTCTCTAAGCTGTACAGAGGGGTTCATAAGGTTGATCTGCTATCACAAAGGAATTGTCTGAATCAGAATTTTCAGAATTAAAGAATGAACAGGATAAATTAGTAAGTGCTTTAATTAGAAAACTTATACCATTGTTATACCAATAAGTTTTAGTTTAGGCTTTCCTTGTTGATTCAATATCCATCGAACTATCGCCATTCATACATAAAATAGCTACTTAAAATCTTTAAAGATGTCTTTATAATTTAATATAACTTTCGCCCCACTTTTTTTATGCACTTCTAATATAAAAACGCCTGCTTTTTTTGATAAAGAATCCCCTAATTCTATTTTCCCCTCCCATTCCGACCAAACTTTGTATAGTTGCCCATTGGATAACACAAGCATTTCAACATTATGGTTCCGATTATCTCTGTAAATGGAATCTACTTTACCATTTAAAATTTCGATTGAAGCTTCAATCGAAAGCGCCTCTACACCACTGGGCCCCCTAGTAAGGTTTGCTAACAAAGCTAAGCCAAGGGGTAAAGCCATTGCAAATGCTATAAAACACCCAACGACAATCCGGGTTGTTTTGGTCATCTGAAACTCGTTTTTCTGGCCGTTGTCGCCGGTTGTTATCATTTTGATCGTCTGATAATAGTAAAACTTACTCCCACTTAAACGTCTTCACCGCAACGGCGTAAGTAATTACAAACCAAACAAGCAGTATGAGCAACTGATGGGTTACATCGCCTAAACCTGCGCCTTCAAAGGCTACTTTGCGCATGGCGTTGTTGAGATGCGTTAACGGCAGCACGTTACTGATTGCCTGCAGCCATTTGGGGAACGCCGTTACGGAAAAGAAAGTTCCCGACAATAAAAACTGCGGCATAGTAATGATGTTGGAAAGCGGTGGAACCGTACTTTCGTTTTTGGCAATGCCCGATATAATAAACCCAAACCCCATAAATATGATAAGCCCTAAGGTGGAGAGCACCAGCATATTCAATACCGTAATTACGCCATGTATCAGCGTGAAACCAAACAAGTAATGGCCTACCAGGATAATGAACAACGCACCTAATAAAGAGAATGTGATGCGGGCCAACGCCTCGCCCAAAACTATGCTGGAGCGTTTTACCGGCGTAGCAAAAAAACGCTTGATCACCAGCGTTAAACGCAGGCTTAAAAACACAAAGGCTGTACCAAAAACCCCGCTGCTTAAAATAGAGAAGCCCAACTGCCCGGGTAAAATAAAATCGATGTATTTGTATTCGCGACCCGACACCGTGGTTTCTTTAATCTCGGCTACGGGCGGGGTAGCGCCCAAGGTTCTGCTATTTATATTATAGTAAATATTGCTCAGCACCGACCGCAAAATATTACCCTTTTCGGCAGATGCTTTGGTATACTGTACATTTATGGTATAGATGGGTTGTGCATTGTTTTTATGAATATCAACCACGGCATCAATAATGCCCTTTGCCAGGTTGCCCTTCATATCCTCCGCTGTTTGATCCTGTATCAAATGAACAACCTTTATATTTTTAAGCGCCTGGTAAACCGGGCTTAAAGTATCGCTGGTTTTAGCCAAACCCACATCAACCTTAACACCGCCGCCGCCAATATTGGCAAAAACAATAATGAAAATTAAAGGAAAAGCCAATGTAAACACCACCGCCGAAGGACTGCGCAGTATCGACCGGAAACTTGCTTTGGCAATAGCCAGGGTTGCTTTTGTATTGCTGTATTTTGGATTTTGGTTCATTGGTTCAATTGTTCATTAGTTCATTGGTCTTTTTTGGCGAAGTATCGCCAGGTCATTTGGTTGCAGCGTAATCCATCCATAGTTTTTGGGCTCCTAAACTGCCGACTTAAAACTGCAAACTTGCTCCCCCTTAAGGGGGCCGGGGGGCTACCCTTCTCTCCACTCCTTACCCGTAAGTTTTATAAATACATCTTCCAGGTTGGCCAATTTTACTTGCTTCTTGCGTTCGAAACCGGATGCGACCAACTGATCAATAAAATGATCGGGGGTATCAATACCAATAATGCGTCCGCCATCAACAAAAGCCACACGATCACACAATACTTCAGCTTCATCCATATAATGCGTGGTGATTACAACAGTAGTCCCCTGGTCGCGAATCTCGCGGATCAGATCCCAAAGATTGCGGCGGGCCTGCGGATCAAGGCCGGTAGTTGGTTCATCCAAAAAAATGATCCTTGGATTATTAATAAGCGTAGTGGCTATGGAGAACCTTTGCTTTTGCCCGCCAGAAAGGTCTTTGTATTTTGCTTTGGCTTTGTCTGTGAGTGCTACCTTGCTCAACATCTCCATGGGGCTTTTATCAATTCCGTACAAGCCAGAGAACAGGTCGATCAGCTCCGACAGATTAAGATTTGGATAATAGCCCGCGGCTTGCAGTTGTACCCCGATGCGTTGTTTAATGCTGTCTTTATCAGTTTCAATATTGAAACCATCAACGGTGATCTCGCCCGATGTTTTTTCGCGAAGGGTTTCTATTACTTCGAGGGTGGTGGTTTTACCGGCACCGTTAGGCCCAAGCAGGCCAAAGATCTCGCCCTCATAAACTTCAAAACTAATTCCCTTTACGGCTGCAAAATCGCCGTAATTTTTTACCAGGTTTTTTACAGTGATAATAGGTTGTTTTGCCATAGCGTAAAAATGCATCAGAATAATGAAATAACCATGAATTATTTTTAAGCCTCACCCGGCTCCTATCCTTTGGATAAGAGCCGGGTGAGGCTACACTTTTATGATTTTGGTTACGGGTTCATCGTGCCTTAAGCTTCCGGTTTCACCCTGTTCCAGGTTAATTATTCCCTTTTTTTAATTCTTGATTTAAGCCCCTTTTATGGGTTGAGGCTTATTTTACCAGGTGACCAATGGAGTGAATGATGGATTCGGCATGTTGGGCTGCCTTCATTACCAAATGGATTATCTGTATTGCAAGTAAAGTTTTCATGATGGTTGCGATTTGTTGATTCAAAATTGCACACAGAAAGCCCTTTACGAAATAGTTATTAGGCGAAGTTGACCAAAGTTCCGGTAAACGGCGGAAAAACACCGATGAATGTATGGTGAAAATGGAGCGACATCGGTAAAAGTCGCGGGCAGATATTAAATATTAATTAATTTACTTAAAACAATCCCAAACAACGGTAGCATCAATACGATATAGTCATATAAGTTTATTTCACATAACCCCGATTATAAGTATTACTTATACCTTTAGCCTCCTTATTATTATAAAATATGAAAAAAACCTTATTACTATTTCTATCCATTTTAGCGTTCAACATTGCTAATGCCCAATTTAAACTCATTGCCGAAGGACCGGTATTTAAAGAACCTGAAGAAGGGTTTGCCAAGATTTTACAAATGAAGAATGGCAACACCATGTTTATTCACATTACTGTTAAAGACGGGATTGATATTCACATGTATAACCCGGGCCATCATGAAACAGCAGTAACACACATTGACCCATCTTACGGCAAAATAAGTAGGGGCGGTAACATTAAAGGCGCATTTGAAATTAACGGAGATGCTGTTTTGATGATCAGTTCGCTTGATTCACGTGTACCCACCTTATACAGAATTATTGTTGACGGTAAAACCGGGAACGTAAAAGACGATACAAAAATTGGCGAATTAAATAAAGTAAATATGTTTCAAGGCTATTCTGTGGCCTTTGGCGGTGTTCCAATACCCGACTTTTTTGTACGGAAAGATCCAAACAGCGATAATTATGCGGTAGTTATGTTCAACAGTTTTGAAAGTGAAAGAAGCAAACGCATAGAAATAGTAAGTTATGGTGCAAACAATAAAGAAGTGAGCAGGGCCTACTATGCATCGCCTGATGAAAAATATAAATATCTTAAATATGTAGATATGGCTGTACTTGGCAGCGATAAAGTTTGTGTATTAGCCTATGGTTACAACACCAAACACAGCGGTGGCGATGCGAGTGAGCTTATTTTGGCTAACCTTGATAAAGGATCTTCTTCTGTTAATTTTACTGAATTAGGCTTTTCAAAAGACCTTATGGTTTACGTAGGTATTACCCGTTATAGCCCGGTTACAAAATCACTCATATTATCTGCCGTTGTTAAAGAAAAGAAAAATGATGATGGTTACACATCTGTTTTGGCATTCATTAATCCATTCGAAAAAAAGATAAACCGATTTAATATTATTTCCCCCTCAGACAGGGTAAATCAATATGCAAGTTCAAAAAAGGGTTTTAGAGGTTTGCCTCAAAATATTTTTATAAACCAGGATGGTACTTTTACTGTTGTATATGAAGAGATGGAAACATCAACCCGCACTAATTATGGTATAACTATAGCTTCTGCCGGTAACTCTTCTACAACTTTAGGAGATATGGCCATAGTTAACTACAGCAAAACAGGTGAATTTACAAATGACTTTCTTATCCGTAAAAACCACATTTTAAGTAAATCGTACCTGGAACCTTTTTATCATTCTTTAAGAGAAGGTACCGGGCAGGAACTTAACGAAGGCAACCAGTTTAAATCATTTGCGTACCTCAGTGGAAATACAAAAAGCTTCATCTTATTTAACGATACAGAGCGTAATAATGAAAAGCAGGAAAAAGGAAGCTTAGTATCTATACAAGGAGTAAGTGATTCAGATGGGTTTTACTACGGGCTTACGGGAGCCGGCACTGTACCAAAAAGAGATTATGTTTTTGGTAACCCGGCAGGTAAACACGACCATAACCTGGGCTTATTCTCTATATCAGATTACGATGGTAAAAACAACGTATATGTAACCCTTGAATTATCAAAAGAAAGCGGTAGAAAAGGTGTGAAAGTTGTTTGGCTACAGCCATAAAGTAAAGTTTTAATAATTAAAAAAAGCGGTGAAGTTTAAATTCCACCGCTTTTTTTAATTACGTTTTCAGTTCATCTGCACATTTGAACATCGCATAAATCAATTACTGTCATTCAAGTTTTTTGATATTGCGGTAAATGATGCCATGGTTTAACCGGCCTGTCAGTCGGGAAGCCATGTTTTTCACGATAAGCTTTTCGCTCAGCTGTAAAATGCCACCAGCGTTTACTATCGTCCCGGTGTTGAATATAGTGGGTTAACAAACGGTATGAATCTTCCACGCACGGATCGGCCCATGCGCCGCAATGTTTTTCAAAAGCATTAAACAGTTCAACGGGATCTTTATCTTCCAATTGTTGTAACGAATAATAACCCTGATCAATCAGCTCAGTAGCGAAATTGATCCCTAATGATGGGATGCTTTGAAATTCAATCAGTGCAGCTATCTCTTTTGCCCGTTGGGCAGGGGCTTTTAATACGGACGCAATTTCATCAGGTGCATATCCGCCCAACTCACTTATTTTTATCTTTTGCACTTTTAGTAAAGCCTTTTCAGGGGCACTTAGCTTCAGATCGATATTCTTTTTCATAGCTCAACAAATAGCTAATTTATATAAAATCAAAAGGCACAACAATAAATTATTAATTAAAAATAAACCGAACTAAATCGTCTATTACTTTCGTATAAAGTACTTTAACTATTTAACTGAGTTTGAAATTTACACAACATATCGATACTGGTAATCCTCATCCGTCGAAGCTTTTGCCGATGCTTTTCTTTTTGTTTTTGTTTATACCGGCATTTGCAACATCGAATCCCGAGGTGGACAGCATCAAAAACTCGCTTTCTCCTGCCGCGCTTCATCAAAAAACTCCGGATACTGCCACCATAAATACGTTGAACAAACTGGCGGCGAATTATTTCAAATCCAATCCTGATAGTGCTTTCTATTACGGTCAAAAAGGCATCGAGCTATCCCGAAAAATCAAATACAGGGCCGGCATAGCCAATGGGTTGCTTGAAACCGGCCACGTAAATTATTTTAAAGGTAAATCGGCACAAGCCAAACAAAACTTTGACGAAGCCATTGCCCTATTCAAAAGCCTGAATGATAATAAGGGGCTAAGCAAGTGCTATATTTCATACGGACGCATGTACAACCTGCTTGCCGAATATAAATTGGCTTTGAACTATTTAGATATGGCGCGTTTGATATGCCTCAGAGATAATGATGAAGCTACATTAACGGATTGCTATAAAAACATTGGTATTACCTATTTTAGCAAGGGACAACTTTCAAATGCGCTTGATTTTTACTACAAGGGCCTTTTTATTGCCCTGAAAAACAGCTATACTACCACATCGGCAGAGATTTATAATGATATAGGTGTAGTATTGCAAGGCATGGAGGTATATCCAAATGCGCTTGAAAATTATAAGAAAGCCGCCCAGGTGTTTGAAACGACCAATAACAAACAAGCTATGGGTACCATAAATGAAAACATTGGTGAGGTATTGCTTGCACAAGGCAAATATGATGAGGCGATTACTTATTTACTAAAATCGATAAATATTGCTAAAAAACAGGATGATAAAGATGGCCTGAGTTCTGTTTATACCGACCTTGGGCTGTGCTATGCCAACAAAAACCAAATGAAGCTGGCAATAGCCTATCTTGACACTTCATTACAAATAGC
Source organism: Mucilaginibacter sp. (assembly GCF_025362475.1). Lineage (GTDB taxonomy): Bacteria > Bacteroidota > Bacteroidia > Sphingobacteriales > Sphingobacteriaceae > Mucilaginibacter. The sequence continues at coordinate 17,345 of NZ_JANYGH010000053.1, read as the reverse complement.
CACCAAATTTAAAATTGTATACAACCAGGCTTATGCCTTAAATGGTTATGCAACTGTATATAATTTGATGAAGGACTATAAAAACGCCTATAAATATGCCATCCACGGTGAAATATATGCCATTAAATTAGGCAACATATCGGTACGCTCAAACGCGGCATTGCAGCTAAATAAGGCAATGGCAGGTTTGGGTAAGTTTAAAGATGCCAACCGCTTGCTGAATGAATACATTGACCTGAAAAATCAAGTCAATGATAACGAGAGCATTCAAAAACTTACCTCCTATAATTACGAACTTGGATTTGCCGAAAAAAAGCGGCAACTAACCCAACAGCAACATGAGCGCGACCTGATATATCAGCAAAAAATAAAAAGCCAACGCCTTATAAATGCTATATTCCTCATTATCATCCTGGCAATGATAGTTACCGTTGGCATTTATTACCGGCAAAAACGCAAACAGCAAAAGATAAACGCCCTGCTTGAAGATAGAAACCATGAAATATTGCAACAAAAAACCAATATTGATGATCAGGCCGAGAAGCTAAATGACCTGAACGTTTTAAAGGACCGCCTTATCTCTATTTTAGCGCATGATCTGCGCGCACCGTTAAGTACTTTACGGGGACTGTTTGATCTGTTACAGGATGATAGTATCAGTCACCATGAGTTGCTGGAGATGATACCTAACGTATTGAAAAAACTGGAATACACATCCGACTTTTTAGATACCTTATTGTTCTGGATCAATAGTCAGATGGAGAACTTTGATGCTTCGGTAAAAAACTTTTCAATAAAGGAGCTGGTAAGTTTTGAAATTGATAGCTACCTGGAACAGGCCGCGTTAAAAGGCATTAAACTGGTAGATAGCATCCCTAATGATCTATCGGCCCTGGCCGACCCCAACTCTATCCGCATTGTTATACGTAACCTGATCACCAATGCCTTAAAGTTCTCGCGCGAGCATGATACCATAGAGATAACCGCCTGGCAGGATAACGACCAGCAAATCACTATAAAAGTAAAAGATACCGGGGTCGGCATGTCTGCAGATCAGCGCGAAAAACTTTTTAAAGGTAAGGTGAATAGTAAAGTTGGCACCAAAAATGAATCAGGCACGGGCATGGGTATGCTATTTTGTAAAGACCTGGTTGAACGCTGCCATGGTAAAATATGGGTAACCAGCGAGCCGGGGGTTGGCACTGAATTTATGTTTACCGTGCCTGTAATGGCTGCTGCTAATGCAGTAGCAGTTTAGTAGATAAAGCAACAAAAAAGCCTTTCAAGTTTAAAACTCAAAAGGCTTTTAAAATCATTTTCAAATCCTCAGATTTTCAAATCTTCAAATTAAAAAAACTTATTTCATCAATTTTATAAAGTCATCAAACAGATACCTTGAATCATGTGGACCAGGAGATGACTCGGGGTGATATTGTACCGAGAATGCTTTTTTATCTTTTACACGAATGCCTTCTATCGACTGATCATTAAGGTTCACGTGGGTGATCTCTACCTTATCAGATGCGCGCACAGCTTCCGGCACTACTCCAAAACCATGGTTTTGTGAAGTCACTTCGCAATGGTTAATGATGATATTTTTTACCGGGTGATTTAAGCCGCGGTGACCATTAAACATTTTTTTGGTCGGAATATCATTGGCTAAAGCCAGCAACTGGTGGCCTAAGCAAATCCCAAACATTGGCTTATCAGCCGCCAAAATTTCTTTTACGGTATCTATAGCGTAAGGCATAGCCGATGGATCACCGGGGCCGTTTGATATAAAGTAACCGGTTGGTGCAAAATCTTTTTCCATTTCGGCAAAAGTGGTTTTTGCAGGGAATACCTTGGCATATACATCACGATCATCAAAATTGCGCAAGATGTTCTTTTTAACACCCAGGTCAAGCACAGCAACGCGGTAAGCAGCCTTTTCATCACCAAAAGTATAAGTTTCGGTAGTTGATACCTGCGATGAAAGCTCCAGTCCATCCATTGAAGGCACTTCGGCAAGCCGGGCTTTCAATTCTTCAATATCCAGTATTTCAGATGAGATGATAGCGTTCATTGCACCCTTATCACGGATGTGGCGAACTATCTGGCGGGTATCCACATCAGAGATACCTACAATATTTTGCGTCTGAAAATAATCCTGGATAGATTCATTGGCCTGTTTACGGCTATAAGCGATATTGTAATTTTTACAAACCAAGCCCGAGATCTGGATATTTCCAGATTCAACTTCGTTATCGGCAATGCCATAATTACCAATATGAGCATTGGTTGCAACCATTATTTGCCCAAAGTATGATGGGTCGGTAAAAATTTCCTGGTAGCCGGTCATACCTGTATTAAAACAGATCTCGCCGGTTGTAGTGCCAATCTTTCCGGCGGCTTTACCGTGAAAAACGGTTCCGTCGGCCAATAAAAGTACAGCCGGTAATTTGGTGAAGTAAGTCATTTAGCAAAAAAATTGAATGGATTATTAAATCGGATCGCCTGGTTCAAAGCCCCGTGAAAACTGATAGAAATATTGAAGTAAGGAACTTCCGGATTCACGGTGCAAAAGTAGGAATTTATTTCGGATTTAAAAGACAAATTTATAAAACACGAATTTCACAAATTAGAAAACCGGATTTTCACGAATTTACGCAGCAGATTTTTTACTGGCAGGTTATGTAACCCTTCCTAAATCTCTTTTTGAAAGTTGATATTTCTTATTCATTAATTCCACAGTATCAATTTATAAAACACGAATTTCACAAATTAGAAAATCAGATTTTCACGAATTTATGCTGCATTTTTTTTAATGGCTGGTTATAAAACCCATCCTAAATCTCTTTTTTAAAGTTGATATTTCTTATTCATTTCATATATCCAGTTAGCCCGATTCGATTAAATTCGTGAAATTCGTGCCTTTCAATACCTTTGTGCTTTCTTTAATACAATTAACAATGTCTGTAAACAAAGAAGTTAAAAGAATCACCACGCATATACTGCAGGAGATGAAAAACCGTGGCGAAAAGATTGCCATGCTAACCGCCTATGATTACTCTATGGCGGCCATTGTTGATGATGCCGGTATGGATATTATTTTGGTGGGCGACTCGGCCTCCAACGTAATGGCCGGTCATGAAACTACATTGCCTATAACGCTCGATCAGATGATATACCACGCCTCTTCGGTGGTTCGCGCTGCAAAACGCGCGTTGGTGGTGGTCGATCTGCCTTTTGGTTCGTACCAGGGTAACTCAAAAGAAGCGCTGAACTCCTCTATCCGTATCATGAAGGAATCGGGTGCACATGGTGTTAAAATGGAAGGCGGCGTAGAAATTGCAGAATCCGTTAGTCGCATACTTACCGCAGGCATACCGGTTATGGGTCACCTGGGTTTAACACCACAGTCTATTTATAAATTTGGCACCTATACCGTACGTGCAAAAGAAGAAGTAGAAGCCCAAAAACTAAGGGAAGATGCCTTAAAATTACAGGAGTTGGGTTGTTTTGCCATAGTACTGGAGAAAATCCCGGCCAAACTTGCCCAGGAAGTAAGTGAAAGCGTACAGATCCCGATCATCGGTATCGGCGCTGGCCAGTGCGACGGACAGGTTTTAGTGGTACACGATATGCTGGGTATCAATAACGATTTTAAACCTCGTTTTTTACGCCAGTACGCCAATTTATACGAGCAAATGAACGGGGCCTTTAAAAACTACATCAGCGATGTAAAATCAAAGAGCTTCCCTAATGATAAGGAACAATATTAATAGATGTGCAAATTTCAGATGTGCAGATATGCAAATGATTTGAAGATTTGAAAATGAACCGATTAAATAGTTAATAGTTAGCAGATTATTGTTCATAGTCATTTGCAGCTACCATGTACTATTAACCATCAACCATGAACTAAATAAAAATGGCTCGCCCAGAATTTAATTATACAAGTTACGATATTACCGATGCGGATATTCTTTATGAGGATAACCACCTTATTGCCATAAACAAGCGTGCCGGCGATATTGTGCAGGTTGATGATACCGGCGATGAATCGCTTGATGACAAGGTAAAAAAATATATTGCCAAAAAATACAGCAAACCTAATGGCGCTTTCCTGGGTGTGGTACACCGGCTTGACAGGCCCGTAAGTGGCGTTATCCTGTTTGCCAAAACAAGCAAGGCCCTGGAGCGAATCAATAAAATGTTTAAGGGGCGCGAAATGCACAAAACTTATTTTGCCGTAGTACGCAAAAAACCATACCCCGAAGCAGGTACTTTAGTGCACTGGCTGGTTAAAAATCCGCAGAAAAACGTAACTAAAGCGCACGACAAAGAAGTACAGGGTAGCTTACGGGCCGAACTGAGTTACAAATTGGTTGGCGAGCTTAACGGCTATTACTTAATTGAGGTTGACCCTATAACCGGCCGTCCTCACCAGATCAGGGTACAGCTATCCACTTTGGGCACCCCTATTGTGGGCGACAATAAATATGGTTATCCGCGTGGCAGCCTGCGTAAAAGTATCTGCCTGCATGCACGCCGGTTAACCTTTATTCATCCTGTAAAAAATGAGCCGGTTGAAATAGTAGCGCCTGTTCCGCATGATGGCTTTTGGGAAAAATTTCAGGGGATGATGGATTAATTTCCTATCCTATAAAAGCTTGATTTAGTATATTATCAAAAATTTTTAATCATTAATAAGCCTGGATCAATACTTCAGTAGGAATTTTCAGGTTATCATGTAAAAGCCTGATCATTTCTAATGACAGTTTTCTCTTTTTATTTAAAATTTCGCTTGCTCTACTTTTAAGCCCTATCACTTTTGCAAGGTCGTTTTGGTTATATCCCATTTGTTCCATTCTGAATTTTATGGCTTCAATAGGATCTGGAAAATCGATTGGAAAATGCTCATCCTCGTACCTTTCAATTAAAATCCCTAAAACTTCAAGCTCGTCACCATCTTCAGAACCTTTTCGCGCATCAAATATCAATTCAAGCCTTTCTAAAGCCCGTTGATAATCGTTTTCATTTTTAATAGGTTTTATAGTCATGATGATTAGATTTTTGTAGCGTCTATTTTATCATATTCAGAATGGGTTCCAATAAACCTAACCCAAACCATTTGATAGTTGTAGCTTATTTTCACAATTAAACGATAGTTATTTCCTTTAATATTAAATACAACCCTGTTATCCTGTAAAATGCTTGCACTCGGATATTCTTTCTTAATATCGTTTGGGTGTTGCCATTCACTGCTACTTGTTTCCTGGAACCAAGCCTTCAATTGTTGCTGACAGTCTGGATGTATCTCCCAAAAGTCTCTAAGTATTTTCTTTGCTATAACTCTCAAAGCATTTTCTTTAAACAAACATAATGAAAAGTTCCCGAATTGGGAATTTATTATTCAATTGCTGAATTGAAACATCCTTACAACCCTCTCACCTCTTCCCATATCCGTTCATCCACTAATACACCTTCATTTAAATTCTTTACGCGCGTTTTAATGGTGTTTTCTCCCGGGTATGATATTGATCCGCCTCCGGGCTCAGGGGCGCTGGTTTTAGTATAGGCTATAATCTCTTCAATAAGTGCAGTTGTTTGCGCATCGCTGTTAGGTTTTATACATATAAAAACCTGCGATACGCCGGATTCTGCACCGCTTTCAGTAATCTTAGCTGTGGAATTACCCCCGCTTAAAACCGTTGCCCACAGATCAAGCACCAATGATAAGCCCGAGCCTTTCCAGAAACCAACCGGCAACAATCTTTTAGACTGCAGAATGGCAGCGGCATCAGTACTTAAATTACCTTTACTATCATACCCGCCGGGTAAAGGCAATTCTTCATGATTTGATTTGTATTGCTGCAATTTACCTACAGCGTATTGGGATATAGCCATATCCAGCACCACATGACCACCTTTACGCGGCACGGCTATAACCAATGGATTATTCCCTAAACGTGGATCAAGCCCTCCCCAGGGCGGCAGGTTTGCTATGGTATTGGTAAAACAGATCCCAATATAACCAGCTTCGGCAGCCTGCCAGCCATAGGTGCCGCCACGCATCCAGTGGTTGGTATTTTTTATAGCTACACAACTTATCCCACTCAAATCAGCCAGCTCAATTGCTCTGTCCATACAAAAAACAGCGTTCAGTATGCCTGGTCCGTAGTTACCGTTCCATTGTTCCATCGCGCCAAAACCACCTTCTTTGGTTGGCTCCATGCCTGGCTTTACCAAACCATCCTTTACATGCTGTACAAAACCGGGAACCGGTTAAGTCCATGGGTATATACGCCATCTCTGCTGTTACCCGCAAAAATATCAGCACATGCTTCAGCCTTGGTTTCTGTAAAATCAAGACTTTGCAAAACACGTTTAAATTCGGCTTTGAGTTGAGGGAAGGGAATACGCATAGTATTAACGTCAAAATTCAAATGTAAAAAATCAATCCTTATTATAGCAGGACAATCAATTTTTGATGCCGATTCTGTAGTCAAGAATTTGCGCTATAGCAATAACCAGGTCTATCGGCAATTTTCAGGTTTTCAAGCCCTTTCTTACGCCCGTTATTGGGTTAGGTAATAATTTTTCTTTAAAACAGTTATAAATACATCCTGATAGCCAACTAATAAACAGGATTTTTTACTTTTGCGGGTACACTTTACATGAAAAATAAACTCCCATTAATATTTATACTTGGTTTAGTTACGCTTAGCCTGTTCAGTAATTCCTGCAAAAAGGACAATAACAGCAATATACCCCACCTGTTAACAACCGGTGTTTGGCAACTGGCCTCTGTACAGGTTTATCATTACTTAGGCAATGCACAGGTAGGCGACCCGGATACATTAAATACCGATTGTCAAAAATCGCAGTTTTTCACCTTTAAAACAGACAATACCTGTTCTTATACAAATTTTGACTGCCTTGATCAAACCACAAACAGCACCTGGACACTGACGCCTAACAGGTTATATTTTGCATCGGATATGGTTTGTAAGATTAATGTAGCAGGTGGTGGCTTTAGTACAAGTACCCCATTTAAAAACACGCAGATATTTAACCTTGGCACCTACTCGCTGGTATTGCAAACCGGTGATGTTGAACCCAATTATTCGGCAACGAAAAAGCGGCAGGTAGTACGATATGGATTTATAAGGCAAAATGCGACAACAATTACCAATTAAAACACGTAATAAATATATATTTGAAATATAATTGAACGATTTATTACTTAATTACCGGTAGCATACAGATTACCGGTAGCTTCATAACCTTTTGAAAAGCATAAACTTTAATGAAGAAACGAATTGCCATTTTTGCTTCAGGTTCGGGATCAAACGCCCAAAAATTAATGGAGCATTTTAAACGCAATGCCGAAGCCGAAGTTGTACTGATACTCACCAACAACCCACAAGCTTACGTATTACAACGTGCCGACAATTTTGAAGTGCCATCGCACATATTTACCCGTCATGAATTTTTTGAGACAGATGATGTAATTCGCCTGCTTAAAAACCTCCAGGTTGACCTCATTGTACTGGCCGGTTTTTTATGGCTGATACCGGGATCCTTACTAAAGGCTTTCCCCAATAAAATCATCAACCTGCACCCTTCCCTGTTGCCTAAGTATGGCGGCAAAGGCATGTATGGCGATCATGTACACAAAGCTATCTTAGACGCTAAGGAAGAAGAAAGCGGCATCACCATCCATTTTGTGAACGAGAATTTTGACGAAGGCGAAGTTATCCACCAGTCGAAATTCAAAATAGAGGCCGGTGATAACCTGGAAATGATAAAATTCAAGGGGCAGCAACTAGAACATCTGCATTTTCCTAAAGTGGTTGAAGCACTGTTGAAGAAGATGAAAAGCTAACACGATTTTAGGATTTGGCAGGATTGACAGAATTTTTTCCTTTCGCTGCAATTCCAATCAAGTCTTGATACTTGATACTAACTACTTGATACTAATTTAAATACTCCTTTGGTATAGGGTTATCTTTCCGTTCGCCATCAAAAAACCAGGCCAGGATCCAGAAACGGATACCATCATTAAATAGTTCGATGCTGTTGATGCCACGCTCAATCACAGGTCCGTTTTTAATATTGCGCGATTCATAGGTACTGAAAACATGGTATATACTGCCAAACTTTTCCACCTTCCGGGAAATTTCCCTTTCATCAAAGCCATCACGGGAAAGTGAGGCATCCGAGAGGCGGTGATATTCTTTAAGCGTCATATAATTAAAACGCTGTTTTCCCTGCTTATCAATATAGCCCGAACCTACCCGCGCATCGGCAATATGCAGCAGGCTATCGCGCTCATAGCTTACCTTCTCCCCTTTCTTCACGGTTACTACATCGTAATAGGCTTTCATGATACCGTCAAGCGTGCTCACGTTATCACCGTATTTGGTAATTACCTGGGCTCGGGATGGTTGGTAAACCAAGGTTAAAACCACGAGACATATTAACGTCAGGAATTTTTTCTTAATCGTTAACACTTTATATTTCGGTGAAGTAGGCTGAGTCATAATGGTAAGTTTTAATAAATCACTCTAATTTATTAAAACTTACCTTATTTGTTGATGCTTAGCTCAATACATAGTAAAAATTAAACAGGGCGATACTTATCTGTTCTTCAATACCCTTACTATTCAGTTTATCTGCATTTTACTCATTTAGCATGTATTTATCAACGCCATCGGCAGGCTTCCAGTCGCTGCCTGGTTCATAGTAATGCCACAGCAGCGCCGATACCTTTTTTATAAGCAAACCGGCCTCATTAGTAGTACCCCAGCTTTGATCGGTATTGTGGTTGGTAATAATGGAGAATACATAATCGCCATGAGGAGCGTTCACCAGTACGGTTTCGGATCTTGATTCATCAACCGCGCCCTGTTTGGATATGGTATGTACATACGGCGGAATCTGTGACAGCGCTTTCTCATCCCAATAAATCCGGCCCATATTACGATACATACGTTCGCTGGCCGCCGGGCTTACCGCTTCTCCCTGTCTTATCATGGTAAACAAACGGCACATTTCATAAGGAGTACTTACCCCCCAGCCATAAACCTTGCGGATAGCCTCGCGACCGGCTACCCTTGAATTTACCCGCATCACTTTAAAACCGTTTTGTTGCAGCCAGCTATTAATATAATCGCCGCCAACCAGCTTTTGCAGCCACAGGCTGGCAGTATTATCACTCATGGTAATCATCAGCATGGCCACCTTGCTTAACTGTACGGTATCTTTATCTTTAAACGAGCCCAAAATATCCTCACCGGCGTACAAAAGCGAATCGCGGTAAACAAGTTTCTGATTGTACTTCAATTCGCCCTTTTCTATTTTATCCATCAAGCCACATTGAATGCTCACCTTGATCATACTGGCTGTAGGGAACAGCGTATCGGCATTTATGGCAACTGTTTTACCCGTTTTAAGGTTTTGCACATAGATACCTGCCTGCCCGTGAAAACTGCTAATGGCATTTTGCAATTGGGCAATAAGCTTTTTATCAGTTTGAGCGAAGGAAGAAAGAGTGAGAAATGTAAAAAGAGTAAAGAGTTTAAATTTCATAAGGAATGATACGTTGAAACACTAAGTTATTAAAATGGGCTTTAAATAATTAGATTTGTTTTCTTAAAACGTTATTGCGGGTTTTGAGGAGATGACATAATAAAAAAGATTTGTCATCCTGAACGCAGGGAAGGATTTATTCGCAGACATTGCAGGGCGAAGAAGCATAGCGCATAGTAGATCCTTCACTGCGTTCAGGATGACAAAAAGTTTTTTACAACAAGTCATAGGAAAATACAAAGCAATAACGTTTTAAGAAGTTCACAACATATATGAAATACCTGCGCTGGCTTCTGTTTCCCTTCTCACTAATTTATAACCTGGTAGTTACCATTCGTAACTGGTGTTATGATGCAGGGGTATTTAAAACCACAACTTTTAATAAACCAATATTAGCTGTAGGCAACCTGGATGTGGGCGGTGCAGGCAAAAGCCCGATGACGGAGTACCTGATTCGCCTGTTTAAGGATAAGTATAAACTGGCCACACTGAGCAGGGGTTACGGCCGAAAAACCAAAGGTTTTTTAATTGCTGATGACACAACCGGTGCATCATCAGTTGGCGATGAGCCTGCCCAATTTAAAAATAAATTCCCCGGCGTTACGGTTGCCGTTTGCGAAAAGCGGGTGGAAGGCATTAAGCAGCTTGCTTATAAACATAACGTTATTATTTTGGATGATGCTTACCAGCACAGGGCGGTTAAACCCGGTTTTAACATTTTACTGTTTGATTATAGCCGCGTATTTGAGCCCCATTTTTTATTACCGGCCGGCAATATGCGTGAACCCTTCAGCGGTCGCGAAAGGGCGAATATCCTCGTCATCAGCAAATGCCCGGCAACGTTATCTGCTGAGGACCAAGCGAGAATTATCAAACGTATAAAGCCGTTTCCACATCAGTCTTTATTCTTTACGTCAATAAGCTATCTGCCCTTGCGTAACATGGAAGGCTCTACTATTTATCATACTATTGATGAGCATACAACCGTATTCCTGCTTACTGGCATTGCCAATCCAGCACCATTATTATCGCATTTAAAAAAGTTCACCCCGCTCATCATTCACCATAATTATCCCGATCATCACCAGTTTACCTTAAAAAATATCAGTAAACTTGCCGATGATTTTTCTGGCTGCCCATCACAAAAAAAAATAATCATCACAACAGAAAAGGATGCGCAGCGTTTAGGGGAACAGGAATTGCAATCGGCCATAAAAAAACTCCCTGTTTTGGTATTGCCAATAGGCATCAATTTTTTAAATAAAAGCCAGCAGCAGTTTGATAATTTAGTAACTGAATATGTTAGACAATATTGAAAGCACCGCCCGGTATATTAAAAACCGTATTGGCGATTTTGAACCCGAAGTGGGTATTATTTTAGGCACAGGACTGGGCGGCCTGGTTAAAGAGATAGTTGTTGAAAAACAATTAATGTATTCTAATATACCCGATTTCCCTATCTCCACACTGGAATTCCACTCTGGTAAATTAATATTTGGTACCCTTGGCGGTGTAAAGGTTGTTGCCATGCAGGGCCGCTTACACTATTATGAGGGGTATAGCATGCAACAGATCACCTTCCCCGTTAGGGTAATGAAATACCTGGGGATTAAAACCCTGTATGTATCAAACGCCAGCGGATCACTAAACCCCGACTTTAAAAAAGGCGACCTGATGGTTATTGCCGATCATATTAACCTGCAGCCGCAAAATCCACTTGTGGGGCGCAATTATGAAGAGCTAGGCCCGCGTTTTCCGGATATGAGCCAGCCCTACCAGCGCGTACTTATTGATAAAGCTTTAAGTATTGCCGTTGCAAACAATATTACCTGCCACAAGGGAGTTTATGTTGCTGTAACCGGCCCTAATTTAGAAACCAAGGCAGAGTACACTTACTTAAGGATTATAGGCGGCGACGCAGTTGGCATGAGTACCGTACCAGAAGTTATTGTTGCAAACCACATGGGCTTACCGGTATTTGCCATATCTGTATTAACAGACGAAGGCTTTACTGATGTACTGGAACCTGTATCTCTTGAGGATATCATAAAAATTGCCGAGGATGCCGAACCCAAACTGACCATGATCTTAAAAAATCTGATAGCAGGTAATTAATGCGTAAAGAGCTCAAATATATTTTATTGTTACTGTTGTGCCTCAATGTGCACACTGTTTTTGCGCAATACGGCCAAATAAACCGTGCAAAACCACTATCAACAAGGGATACATTAAGAACGGAAAAAAAAGTTAGCGACGACCAACTGCTGGATAGTTTGCGTAAAAAAGAAGACAATAAAAAAGACTCCGTTGTTTTTAGCGCCAAATTTATCCGGGTAACTATGGAACGGTTCCTGAGCGATAGTACACAAACCTTCGCCCTGGATACAGGTTTGTATAATTTTGAAAACTATAGTCCCCTCATGGATCCGCGCAACCCGCGTATTAGTTTGGGCTATACGGGCCTGTCGCAAAGGAGTTTGCTGTTTGAGCCCAGTAAAACTATTGGCTTTGATGCCGGTCAGCATGCGCTTGATGTTTATGCTTTACGACCGCAGGATATAAAATATTACAATGCGCGGGTAGCTTACTCCAATCTCACCCTATTCAACGGTTTCGGCAGTTCGGCCGAGCAGGTGTTTAAAATCATTCATACCCAAAACATTAAGCCTAACTGGAATGTGGGCTTTAACCTTAATTTTAATGGATCAAGGGGTTTCTATAGTTACAGCAATGTTCTGCAGCAAAATGTGAGCGACGTTAACGCAGCATTATTTACCTGGTACCAATCAAAAAGCAAGCGGTACAACCTGTTGGCTAATGTGATATATAACAACTTAAAATCGCCCGAAACTGGCGCTATCCTCAATGACTCGGTTTTTACAAGCTCAGGCAACACCCTTTTTTATAAAAATTCCTCAGCAGTACGCCTACCCAATAGTTATGAAAACTGGACTGATAAAAGCCTTTACATTAAACAGTTTTATTATTTAGGGCGGATTGACAGCTTAAATAAAGGGAACGCCAATTCTAAAATATTGCCAACACAACGCGTTGCACATACTTTCCTTGTACAAAACAACACCTACAATTACCTGCAAACCAACCAGCCCGATACCTATAATGTATTCCCCGATTATTATTACAGCAATAACAGGTCGAGAGATTCATTGGTGGTTACGCATATTCAAAATGAGTTTTCGTACAGTTTTTACCTGAGGAGCAAATCGGTAAAGTTTGTAAAGAATGAGCTGAAGCTTGATCTGGGCCTGATACATGACCTTTATCATTACGCGCAATATGTAAGTGATACTACCTTAAACCAATATGGTTACCAATACATTCACCAGAATAAGGTTCAAAATAATACTTTCCAGGATATCACCCTTAAAGCAAAACTAAGCTACCGTTTTAGCGATAGAATTGGCCTGGAGGGCGATCTGCGACAAATAGTACAGGGACGCGATTTTGGCGATTATTACTATGGCGCAAAGCTTACCCTTGCCGGTGGAGCCAAAGCAGGGAAAATTATTTTAGAAGCTTACTCGCAAAACAGTACGCCCCCGTTAATATACACCAACTGGGTATCAAACCACTACATTTTTCACAACAGTTTTGATAATCAAAAAACTACAAGCGCCTCATTTAACTATGTGAACAATCCATTACAGTTAGATATTAAGGCCGAGTATTTTTTGATAGCCAACTACCTGTATTTTACAGCACAGCCAGGCGGCATTGATGCACACCCTGCCCAGTTAAGCAATGACATAAACCTGCTTAAAATCAGTATTGGTAAAAATTTAAGCTACCATAGCCTGCACTTTGATAATTATGTGGTTTATCAAAAAACAGATTATCAGTCAACCCTGCGCACACCGGAGGTTTACACTTATAGCAACCTGTATTTCAACAAAACATTTTTCGGGGTACTGAAATCAAATTTTGGGGTGAGCGTTCGTTATAATAGCCCGTATGTTGCGCCATCATATGCAGTAGGGATTGCCCAGTTTTATAACGGACCAAACATTACCTTTTCCTCGTATCCTGTTGCATCTGTGTATTTTAAAGCCACCCTGCAACGCACCAACCTGTTCCTGATGTATGATTATGCCAACCAGGGTATTCAAAGCAAAGGATATTATACTGTTAACCGGTATCCGCAACAAGATCGCCTGTTAAAATTTGGCGTAAGCTGGACGTTTTATAATTAGAGTTGCGGGGTTCGGGGGTCGTGTTGCCGGTTGCGAGGTTCGGGATACCTGTTGCTAGGTTTGGGTTGCGAGGTTCGTGGAGAAAGAATTTGTTATGAATTAAAAGCTTATTGGGCGTATCCCTTCGGGCCGGGCTAACCGCTCATACTACCCAGGCCTTATCCGCTGGCTAGCGGACGGTATCCGCTAATATCCCTTACGCATTTGTCTGAATCAGAATTTTCAGAACTAAAGAATTCTCAGAATTTTACCTAACTTGATGGGCCTCTCAAAAAACTGCAAACTGCAAACTGCAAACTGCAAACTGCAAACTGCAAACTGCAAACACCCGAAACCCGAACCTCGAAACCCGAACCTCGATCCCCGAACCCGACTACGTTTTCTGTTTCTTCTTTTTAGCAGCGGGGAATAATACGTTGTTAAGTATTAACCTGTAACCTGCCGAATTTGGGTGTAGTTTAAGATCGGTTGGCGGATCGCCAACGGCATGTTGATAATCTTCGGGGTCGTGGCCACCGTAGAAAGTCCATTGGCCTTTTCCAAATTCGCCGTGAATATAGCGGGCCTCGTTGGATGTTTTCATTTCGCCCATGATAGTTACGCCTGGCTTAAGCATGCTTTTGTTAAAGGCGGTGGTAAGCCCCATAAAGCCTTTAATTACTTTATCATGATCCTGCGTAAGCATACTCGGCACCACATCCCACTTGGCCGAAAAATCAAACAAGGTAAAAAAATCCCGCTGACGCTCAACCTGCCGGGTGGTGGTTACATCAATATTACTAAACTGATGCGACATCGGATTCAAATCAAGCGTAAAATTCTGAAAGGCGAAGGTTTGGGTAAAATCAAGCTTTGATTGCGCATCCGGGTCGGCAGCATCACCATCAAACATGCGCTCACAAATATCTGTATTAGCCGATGCCAGGGCAATATCAAACGTATCGGTACCCGAACACATGGCAAATAAAAAGCCTCCGCCTGCACAAAAATCACGGATATTTTTGGCTACTCCCAGTTTCATTTGCGATACCTTTTTAAAGCCCAGTTTGTGCGCCAATGCCTCCTGCCCTTTTACATCATCATTATACCACTGCGCAAACCTGAATGCGCCATAAAACTTGCTGTACTGCCCGGTAAAATCCTCATGGTGCAGGTGCAGCCAGTCGTATTTAGGCAGATCGCCTTTTATTACTTCCTCATCATAAACCACATCATAAGGAATCTCGGCATATTTTAACACCAGCGTAACGGCATCATCCCAGGGCAGCTTATTCTTGGGCGAGTATACTGCCATTTTGGGAGCTTTCTCCAGTTTTACCAAATCCATATTTACAGATGGATCACTTACTTCGGTCACAATCTCGTTCACCTTAGCATCTGCCAGCACCTGGTAGCTTACCCCGCGGATCTTACACTCCTGCTCTATCTTCTCATCGTACTTCAGCATAAAACTCCCGCCACGGTAATTAAGCAGCCAGTCAACTTCCTCGCCATTTTTTAAAGCCAGAAAAGCGATACCATATGATTTCAGGTGGTCTTTTTGCTCCTCATCCATGGGGATTAGGATAGATGCAGCCCGGGATATTATTGGAGCTAAAAGCAAAAGGCAGAAAGCTAAAAGCCGGAAAGAAGATAAAAAACGTTTTTTATATAATTGATTATTCACTATCCGGTAGTATTTGTTTGGGTGTCGATTTATCAAATGTAACGAATAAACGGTTAATGTATTACCATGCAAGGCTTGTCTTTTTATCTTACAACTATTGTATAAAAAGCTTTAAGCCTTATGCTTTTGGCTTTATGCTTTTTTATTACCTTTGCCAACTGTTTTTAAAAAAACAAAGAAATGAGCAAAGCAATAATCAAAACTGAAAAAGGTGATATGACCGTAGAGTTTTACGATCAGGATGCCCCAAATACTGTAGCTAACTTTAAAAAATTAGCAAAATCAAAGTTTTATGATAACGTAACCTTTCACCGCGTTATCCCTAATTTCATGGTTCAAGGTGGCGACCCAACCGGCACTGGTGCTGGTGGCGCAGGCTACAAAATTGATTGCGAACTTACCGGCGAAAACCAATACCATGATCGTGGTGTACTTTCAATGGCTCATGCAGGTCGTAACACTGGCAGTTCACAGTTCTTCATCTGCCATAGCCGCGCAAATACAGCTCACTTAGATCGTAACCACACTGTGTTTGGTAAAGTGATTGAGAATGTTGACGTAGTTGATGCTATCCGCCAGGGCGATAAAATTTTAACAATCGAAGTAATAGAAGAATAGCGAATAGTGAACGGTTGATTGAGTTGATCAGGTTAAATTTCCAAAACAACTTCACTCAATCAACCACTCACCTAATCAACCAAAACAAATGAATTTACAAGGAATTGTAGCCGTATCGGGTAAACCGGGCTTGTGGAGAGCTTTAGCACAAAATAAAACCGGTTATGTACTGGAGAGCCTTGATGCTCAAAAAACCAAACTGGTAGCCAACCTTTCAACAGCCAAATTAGCTGCACTGAGCGAGATCACCATTTTTGGTGTTGATGATGATATCAGGCTTACTGATGTATTTGAGCAAATGAAAGCTGCTTCAAATGTTCCGGATGCTAAGGCTGATGGTAAAAAGCTAAGAACTTTCTTTTATGAAGTAGCACCACAGCACGACGAAGAAAAAGTATATGCCTCTGATATGAAAAAGATCATATCATGGTTCCAGTTATTAAAGGATTTGCCACTTTTTAACGAAGTTGATCCAACCCAGGCACCCGCAGTTGAAACTCCGGTTGCAGAAGAACCGGTTGCAGAAACCGTAGCAGCAGAATCTGCACCAGCCGAGGCCCCCAAAGCAAAAGCTAAAAAGACTACAAAAAAAGCCGAGTAATCGGCTTTTTGCTTTTCTCCCTATTAATCATTTTTCGACCGTCATTGCAAGGTGGGTAGGCATGTCAGTCTGAGCCTGTCGAAGACTCGCGCGAAAAGGCCTTTGCCCACTATCCTTCGACAGGCTACCCATGACGTATTGGATTTTGAGGCGTGTCGGCCTGTCAGTCTGAGCCTGTCGAAGACTCGCGCGGAGAGGCCTTTGCCCGCTATCCTTCGACAGGCTCAGGATGACAGCCAGTTTTGTTACGTCATTTCCCCTTCAGAGGCCACCGAATTTTACCACTCAGGGTGACAGCCATTTTTGTTACGTCATTTTCTCCTTCACAGGCCGAAACGGATTTTAAAACTCAGCAAGACAGCCTTTTTTAAGAGCGTCATTTCTCCTTCAGAGTTCCGCAAAATTCTTTCACTCGTATGACGTTTCTTTTTTGCAAAAAACCTTTTTGTCATCCTGAACGCAGTGAAGGATCTATTATTCGCCATGCTTTTTCGACCTGTAAAGTCTGCGATTAGATCCTTCACTGCGTTCACTGTTGTCCGGTAAACGAATTTTTTGAAAAAAAGTAAGGGGTAGCTAAAAGCCACCCCTTTTGTGTTGATATTAGAGTTACCACACTTTAATAACCAACATGAGCAAAAGTACTTTTTTTACCGGACAGCCGATATTA